>JABIWH010000049.1 GCA_018701215.1 Rhodospirillaceae bacterium | reverse complement strand
CTTCCTGCGCCGTTCCCTCGAACACCACTTGACCCATGTCGAGCAGGATCGCGCGGTCGCCCAGATGCAGTGCGGCAATCGGTGGAAGCAGTGGTGCCCACAGAGTGATTCGAACACTCGACCTCTCCCTTACCAAGGGAGTGCTCTACCCCTGAGCTATGTGGGCGGGGTGCCGCATTTTCGATTTGCGGCTTGCCGCTGTGCGACGGTCCGGCAAACTGCCACAAGTGCCCTTGTCAGGGCAAGCGAGATATGGCACCGATCACCCCATGAACGAAAAAAAATCACAACAGCCCGCCAATAGCTCAAATCAGGCGGCTGAGCAGCGAAAATTGCGCCTGGCCCAGGCCTTGCGCGATAATCTGCGTCGGCGCAAGAAGCAAAAGCCAGCGGGCGAGACGGTTGAAGATACCGCCGCGTCCGCTCCGCCCGGTACTTCCGCGCCTGGAACGGCCGAATAAATTCGGTTTTGTCATCTCAGCGCCATAATCCGTGTGCCTGTTGGGCGCAACTGACAGGCTGTTTTAGGAATCTGGCGGTTTGCAGGCGCGGTGCAATAGGATAGAACCCCGCCAACCGTTGATGTTATAGCGAATACTGGCGCGGCCATTGGGGCCATTGTCAGAACTGCCGGGATTTGACCAGGAATTAGATGGATAAGATACGCATACGTGGAGGCCGCTCCCTGCGGGGCAAGATTCCCATTAGCGGTGCCAAGAACGCCGCCCTGCCTCTTATGGCGGCCAGCTTGTTGAGCGATGAAACCCTGGTTTTGCGCAATCTGCCGCATTTGGCGGATATCGCCACCATGACCCATCTGCTGGCCCAGCACGGCGTGGAGGTCTCCATGGCGGGCGAACATCCCGGCGGCGGTCATATGGGCCATGTCCTGAAACTGCGGGCCGGCGCGATCTCCTCGACCGAGGCGCCTTATGACATCGTTCGGAAAATGCGCGCTTCCGTCCTGGTGCTCGGTCCGTTGCTGGCCCGTTGCGGCCAGGCCCGGGTCTCGCTTCCGGGCGGTTGTGCCATCGGCACCCGTCCCGTAGATATGCATATTCGCGGCCTGGAAGCCCTGGGCGCCGAGATTGAACTGGACGATGGCTATATTATCGCCAAGGCGCCCCATGGCTTGCAGGGCGGTGTGGTGGTGTTTCCCCGTATCTCGGTCGGGGCAACGGAGAATCTGTTGATGGCGGCGTGCCTGGCCAAGGGCGAAGTGGTGTTGGAAAATGCCGCCCGCGAGCCCGAGGTCGGCGATCTGGCCAACTGTTTGAACCGCATGGGCGCACGCATCGAAGGCATCGGCGGCGACACTTTGCGGATCCAGGGCGTGGACAGGCTGGGTGCTGCCGATTATGCCGTCCTGCCCGACCGGATCGAGGCGGCGACCTATGCCATCGCCGCCGCCATTACAGGCGGCGAAGTGGAATTGATCGGCGCACAGCCAGAGACGATGGAGGCCGTGCTGGCCGCGTTGAGCCAGGCCAACGTCAATGTACAGCGCACCGAATGCGGTATTCGGATCGGCGGCACCGATGCTGGCGAACGCAATGGCGGCGTCATTGGTATCGATGTTACCACGGCGCCCTATCCTGGCTTTCCCACGGACCTGCAGGCACAGATGATGGCCTTGATGGCGGTGGCGGACGGCGCGGCGATGATCACCGAGACGATTTTTGAGAACCGTTTCCAACATGTGCCCGAGCTGATGCGCATGGGGGCTGATATTGCCGTCAAGGGCGCGACCGCAATGGTTCGCGGCAGTGGTGGTCCCGGTGGCAGCGGCCTGCATGGGGCGCCGGTGATGGCGACCGACTTGCGCGCCTCGGTCTCGTTGGTCCTGGCGGGCTTGGCCTCGGCGGGGGAAACCATGATTAATCGGGTCTATCACCTGGATCGCGGATACGAGCGACTGGAGGAAAAACTTTCCGCCTGTGGCGCCGATATCGTGCGGCTGACCGAATAGGAAGGGCAGGGCAGAGGCTATGATTAATTCACTGTTGCGCCTGCGGGCCGAGGAAGCGGACGATCTGGCCGTGATCTCAAGCTGTCTGCAGGATGCCATCGCCCGTATCGGCGATATGTCCTATAACGCCCGGCAGCGCCGCTTTGCGCTGGTCTTGACCCGCTTTCGTTGGGAGCTGGTTGATGAACTGGGTAGCGAAGGTGGTGTACGGGTGCGCTGTGGCATGCATTTTGACGATGTGCTGCGTGTGCAGGCACAGGGCATCGACATGGCCGACCAGACTGGCCTATTGCCATTATTGGCGGTTACATGCGAGGACGCGGATTATGGCGTCGCCATAAAGTTGGAATTTGCCGGTGGCGGTACGTTGCGCCTGGAGGCGGAGGCTGTCAGCTGCCGGATGGGTGATATCGATCAGGGTTGGCCAACGCCGAGCCGGCCCGACCACAATATTGAGCCATAGGTAACTTGTGCAATTGGGCCTAGGCCCATAGGAAATTTGGAAATGTCGCAGAAACTGGTCATTGCCCTGCCCAAGGGGCGCATTTTAAAGGAAGCCATGCCCTTGTTGCGCGGTGCCGGGATCGAGCCGGAAGCGGCCTTTGACGATCCGTCCTCGCGGCTGTTACGCTTCAAAACAAACATCCCGGATCTGGAAATCGTCCGCGTGCGCAGTTTTGATGTGGCCACCTTCGTGGCCTTCGGCGCGGCACAGATTGGTATCGCGGGCAATGATGTCTTGATGGAATTCCAGTATCCGGAAATTTATGCGCCTTTGGATCTGGGCATTGGCGGCTGTTACATGGCGGTGGCGGAGCCGGCGGAAATGCTGGCCGAGGACGATCCCGGCCGCTGGAGCCATATTCGCGTGGCCACCAAATATCCCGGCATCACCCGGCGCCATTTCGCCGCCCGTGGGGTCCAGGCCGAATGTATTCACCTGAACGGCGCCATGGAACTGGCGCCCAGCCTTGGGCTTTGCCGCCGCATTGTTGATCTGGTCAGCAGCGGCGAAACCTTGCGCGCCAATGGCCTGGTCGAGGTCGAGCGTATTGCCGATGTGACCTCGCGCCTGATTATCAACCGGGCCGCCGCCAAGACCAGGCCGGAACATCTGAGCGGCTGGATCGAGCGTTTCCAGGGGGCCCTTGATGCCGCTTAAGTGGAACGGCCTTATGCTGGATAGCCGGGCTCAGGATTTTGAGGCGCGTTTCGCCGCTTTCCTGGCTGACAAGCGCGAGACCGCCGTGGACGTCAATCAAGCGGTCGCCGATATTTTGGCCCAGGTGCAAAGCCGGGGCGATGACGCCGTGCTGGAATACACCCGAAAATTCGACCGGGTGGATTACACCGCGGCGGAGATGCGCCTGACCTCGGTTGAACTGGACCAGGCCATGGACAGTGTGCCGGCAGAACAGATCCAGGCCCTGCGCCATGCCCATGACCGCATCGCGGCCTATCATGGCCGGCAATTGCCCCAGGACGACCGCTATATGGACGACCACGGTATTGAACTGGGACACCGCTGGACCGCCATTGCGGCGGTGGGGCTGTATGTGCCCGGCGGCCTGGCGGCCTATCCGTCGTCGGTTTTGATGAATGCGGTTCCGGCCAAGGTCGCGGGCGTGCCGCGGCTGGCCATGGCCGTGCCCAGCCCCGATGGGCAGCTGAACCCCCTGGTGCTGGCGGCGGCACGGATCGCGGGCGTGGATGAAATCTATCGCATGGGCGGCGCCCAGGCCATTGCCGCCTTGGCCCATGGCACGGCGTCCATTGCGCCGGTGGACAAGATTGTTGGTCCGGGCAATGCCTATGTGGCGGCGGCCAAACGGCAGGTCTTTGGTATCGTCGGGATTGAAATGATCGCCGGGCCGTCGGAAATACTGGTGCTGGCCGACAAGGATAATAACCCCTCATGGATCGCCGCCGATCTGCTGTCCCAGGCCGAACATGACGCCGCCGCGCAAGCGATCTTGATCACCGATGACGCGGCCTTTGCCGAGCAAGTCGCGGATGCCGTGGCCGACCATTTGACGAGCTTGCCCCGGGCCGAGATCGCGCGCGCCAGCTGGGACCGTTACGGCAGCATCATCATTGTGCGGGACTGGGATGACGCGGTGGATCTGGTGGACCGCATCGCGCCGGAACATCTGGCCATCGCCCTGGCGGATGCCGAGGGCATGCTGGCGCGGGTGCGCAATGCGGGTTCGATCTTTCTTGGCGCCCATACGCCCGAGCCCATCGGGGACTATATCGCCGGGCCAAACCATGTCCTGCCCACGGCGCGGGGCGCGCGCTTCAGCTCCGGTCTGTCGGTGCTTGATTTCATGAAACGCAGTTCGATCATCCGTTGCAGTGGCGATGGTCTGGCCCATCTGGGTCCTGATGCGATGATCTTGGCCGAGGCCGAGGGCCTGTCCGCCCACGCCCGCGCAATTGCCTTGCGCCTACAATCCAACAGGCCCTAGGTTCGGGCCATGTCCGAGCAACAGCGTATCGCCCGCATTACCCTGGATGAGCGCACGGTTATCCGCCGCTCCGCCGATATCGAGCATGAACGCAGGGTGGCGATTTTCGATTTGCTGGAGGGCAACAGCTTCCGGCCCATTGGCGAATTCGAGGGGCCGTATCATGTGCTGATGGGTATGGAGGAAACCCGTCTGGCCCTCGATATTCACGACGTGAACGATGCGCCGTTGACCCGTATCCTGCTGCCTTTGACGCCGTTTCGCCGTATCATCAAAGACTATTTCACGGTTTGTGAAAGCTATTTTCAGGCCATCAAATCGGCCTCTCCCTCAAAGATCGAAGCCATAGACATGGGCCGGCGCGGCTTGCACAACGACGGCTCGGATCTGCTGCGCGAACGCCTGGAAGGCAAGATCGAGGTCGACAACGAAACCGCCCGGCGCCTCTTCACCCTGCTCTGTATTTTGCAGATCAGGAGCTAGCCATGGACACGGTCCGCCGGCCCACCAGCGTGCTGTTTGCCTGTAATTTCAATTCCGTGCGTTCGCCCATGGCCGAGGGTTTGGCCAAGCAGATGTTTGGCGGATCGATCTATTTCGATTCCGTCGGTGTGCGCCAGGGCAGTGTCGATGGCTTTGCCATCGCGGCCATGGCGGAGAGCGATATCGATATTTCCTATCACGATGCTAAAACCTTTGATGATCTGGAAGATACCTCGTTTGATCTGGTGATCTCTCTAACGCCGGAAGCTCAGCATAAGGCGGTGGAATTAACCCGGACCATGGCCGTCGATCTGGAATATTGGCCCAGCCTGGACCCCACCGGCATTGATGGCAGCCGCGAGGTCGTCCTGGATGCTTTCCGCAAGGTCCGCGATGATCTGCGCCGGCGCATTGAAGAACGCTTTGGCGCGGGTTAGTATCGAGAGGAAGGCTGCGCAAAACCCGACCATAGGAGCAACCCGGAGGACCACGCATGCATGAGAAATTCATGGCCCGTGCCATTGAGATCGCCGCTGAAAGCGTCGATGCGCCCGGTACCTTGCCCTATGGCGCCGTTGTCGTCATGGATGGCGAGATCGTCGGCGAAGGATTGAACCGCGCTACTGCCGAACATGACCCAACCTCCCATGGCGAGATTGAAGCGATCCGCGATGCTTGCCGCCGGCGCGGCGTCATCTCTCTCAAGGGCGCCGATCTTTATACCTCCGGCGAACCCTGCTCCATGTGCGTGGCAACCATGTACCAGGTAGGTATCGCGCGCATGTTCTATGCCGGGGCTGCCAGCGATAGCGCGGATTTTTTCGGGCGCCTGACGGAGCACGATGCCAAATGGACCCGCAGCATGTCAAATCAAGAGCTGCGCGAACAGGTCGGTCTGCCCATTGAACAGCGCAGCATGCCCGCGACCCAGATGATGGTGGACGACATGGTTGCGGTATTCAAGGTTTTCATCGACCGAAATACCTAGCCGGGAACCGCGCTAGGAGTGGCTCATTCCACTAGAAGCCTATCAAGGGCGCGGGCGTAAATGCCGTAAACCGCGTCGTATTCAATGTCGCCGCTACGAATGGCGTTCTCGAACATGACACCGCTGTTGACTTCCAGGATATTCAACCGGCCGTCGATCTCGACAATATCGATGGCGCCGAAATTCAACCCCATGGCGGCGGCGGTTTCCCTGGCGAATTCAACCTCCCCATCATGCTCGGTGACATTCAGGGCGCGGAGTTTGCTGCCCTGGCCCAGGTTGTGCTTCCATCCGAGGGGAACATCGACACCCGCCGCCGGTATGCGCGATAGCAATTCCCGGCTCGCGTCCGACCGGCGGTCCTGAATGAGACCGCTTAAGGCATCGGCGCCGAACTTTTTCCAGGCCAGCGCCGCCACAACGCTGCTGCCGTCGCCGGTGACGAAGGGCCGGACTTTTTCATACAAAAGTGGCACTTCGTCGAAGGCGATGTAGGCACGGACTTCGCGCGCAATAGGGAGATACGGCGATAGCGCCACGCTGCGCTCCCGCGACAAGACCTCGTGCACGGCGCCTTCCAGTTCATCGGCGCCGCGGACCAGAAAGACATCCAACCCACCGGTGCCCTCGTTGGGTTTGACAACTGTCGCGCGGTTGTTCTGTTCATGACAGTCAATGATGCGCTGCCAGTTTCCGCTCTGCTCGATATGTTTCAGGAAACGGGGCGCGAGGAAAATCTTGTGCGGTACCGCCGGAATGCCCAAGGCGCACAGGACATCGAACGTCGCCGCTTTGTCCCGTGCGGTTGACTGGACGGAGGATGAATTGAGACCCAGATCATAACCGAAGATGACCTTGTTGGCGGAGGGCCCCCGCAGCACGAATATCCATTCGTGGGACAGGGAAATGACCTCGATGCCGTTCTTTTTGCAATATGTCTTGATGATGGAGACAAACTGCCGTGCGGAATTCTTCATGCTGGATCTCCAAATTCCATCGTCATCAAAAGCTTTCGATAGATGCTGATGACCGTCTGCCTTTCGCGCTCTCCCGTGGCGCCATAGTTGCTTAATCCAGGCGCTGCGTTGACCTCGAGGACCGCATATTCGCCATCAAATCGAGCTATCTCATGGCAGAGAATATCGACGCCCGCAAACCGCAACCCTACGGCGGCGGCGGCCTGTATGGAAACACGTTTGTAGTCGGCATCAATCGTATCGGTCACATCAGCCACATCACCTCCCGAAGACAGATTGGCGTTCGCCAACAGGCGCACGGATACGCCATCTTCGATAACGTCCTGTATGTCCAGGCCCTGGCCGCGCAGATGCTGCAGAATTCTTGGATCGTCGGGCCTTATATCCGATGGACGTCCCATGAGAGCCATATCATCGCGCCGTTTCAAGAGTAATTGAGTGATTGTGTCCGTGCCGTTGCCCGTCACGCCAAGAGGTTTGCGTCGGTAGGCCGCGACTACGTCGCCGTCCAGCACGATGACGCGGTGATCATCGCCGGAGACGGGCTTTTGCAACAAGACGCGGTCATGCGCCTGGTATAGCAATTTTAGATGGGCCAGCAGTTCGTCATTCGTATGGACCAACTGGACGCCTCGGCCTTCAGCACCTTCGTTGGGTTTGACAAAGAGAGGAAAGCCAATTTCCGCCGCTACTTTCAAGGCATCGGATTGGGCCGCTAATTGCCGGCCCAGGGCCGGGTTTTTCAGTGCGAAGGCTTCCATTGCCCTGGGCGCAAAAATAATTCGACCGGACGGTGTATTGAGGCCGGCTTCACTGAGGAATTTGGCGCAATAATCCTTGTCCTTGGTGATCTGCGCTGCGCCCATGCCGTTGATGTCAAAACAGGCATTCTTAAAAAAACAGCGCCGGCCATTCTTGAAGGTTATGAACCCGGCGCGGCCGTAGTTTGCTTCCAGGGTGAGTTCCGCTCCCAGAGCGGCGCACAAATCGGTAAGCATGGTCGCAAGGAAGTTTGCGTTGCGGGACATGTATTTGCCATCCTTGGCCAGAGCCTTTTATCCCGCACCTAGATCTTCTTCGACCTCGGCCGTGAAATCGCGGATGGGTGCAGCGGTTCTGTTGCGCCAATGAGCGTATTCGCGAACGAAGGTTGCATGGATCTGTTCCAGCGGCGGCTCGGCGAATACGCCACGGAATTTCAGATACTCCATATGCCGGCTGCCGGCGACATCAAAGGGGTGGTAGATGGAATCCTCTGCCCCGTCGAACTCAAGTGGCCGCAGCCGGAATTTTTCGCACAGCTCCACATTGAAGGCCGGCGTGGCCTTGACCCATCTGCCGTCCAGATAGATGTCCGTATAGCCATGCCAGTAGAACTGATCGGTCTGCATGCGTTGGCGCATTTTCTCCGTCGATAGATGATTGCGCACATCGGCGAAGCCAAGCCGCGCCGGTATGCCACGGGCCCGGCAAACCGCCGCCAACAAAATCGCCTTGGCCACGCAATAGCCTTCCTTATCCGCCAAGGTTTTGCTGGCGCGGAACGCTTCGACCTCGATCGCCGAGATGTATGGGTTGTAGCGGATTTGGTCCCGTACCGCGTAATACAGATTTATCGCGGTTTGCTTTGGCGTTGCCGCATCGCCGGCGGCTGTCTCGGCGAATGCCACGATATCGGGATGGCTGCTCTCGACCGTTGCGCCGGGTTCAAGATAGGCGGCAAAATTGTCAGTTTCGTCTTTCGGCTGATCCGCGGACATAAGCTTCCTCGTACTGTTATCGTTCCGCCTGCGCGGCTGCTTCCAATGCCGCGTAGTCAATTGGCGGCTCGTGGATTTGCCGGATCATGTTGGCGTTGCGGGCCTTGATCATCATGGTCAGGGCATGGTTGTAGGGCGTCGGGATGCCCAAGGCCGCGCCTTCGCGGACCACGGCGCCGTTCAAGCTGTCGATCTCGGTGCGCAGGCCCGCTTCCATATGCTGCAGCATTGACGGCTTGTTAAAGGCCCGGCCCAGGATGCGCTTGATGGACGCCTTGGGGTCCGGGTCCATCAAGGCGATGCCCTTGGCCGCGATGACGGCCAGGGTTTCGTCCAGGATCAACTCCTGCATCTCCACGGCTGCATCATCGGCGCCAACCTCGCCCGAGCGTAAGCCCGAGATGGCGCACAGTGGATTGACGGCGCAATTCAACATGAACTTGGTCCAGATCACCGATTGGATGTCGTCGGCGATATGCGGGTCGAAATTCGACGCCGCCAGCAGCTCGCGCAATTGCTCCACCCGGGCGCTGCCGCCTCCACCCTCTTTGCCAACGTTCAATTCGCCGATCCAGGTCTTGTTGGCGTTGGTGTGGGTGGCATGGCCCGCCTTGGGCGAGGCGGCGGAATGATAACTGATGCCGCCGACCACGCGCTCGGCGCCTAGAACGTCAGACAAAGTTTCCACGTTGCCGACACCGTTTTGAAAGGTCACGGCCCAGCCTTCGGGTTTTAGCACCGCCTTGGCGTGTTCGCCTGCCGCCTGGGTGTTATTGCTATCGGTATGAATGAAGGCGATATCGGCAGGGGGCAGGCCATCGGCGGAGGTCGCGGCGGGCGCCTTCAGGCGGTGTTCGCCATCGATACCGTCAAAGATGTAGCTGCCGTTGTTCAGGGCATCAACCGCTGCCTGACGGACTTCGATAAACTGGACGTCATGGCCAGCCAGTAACAAATGGCCGCCGTACAGCCCGCCCATGGCGCCGGCGCCGATAATGCAAATCTTCATGCTTAGGTCTCGCCTCCCTATTGGTTTGCCCTATGCTAAGGGCAAATTACGACGGAGGCGAGAGATGAGCAGCTATGCGAGACCGGAATTTCTGGTGGAAACGGATTGGTTGGCGGATCACCTGGATGATCCAAACATAAGGGTGTTCGATTGCACCACGCATCTGGTGCCAGGTTCGGATCATACCTTGCGGGCTGAAAGTGCCTTGGCGGACTATCGTGCGGGCCATATCCCCGGCGCCGGTTATCTGGATTTACAGGCCGAGTTGTCCGACCCCGCCGGCACCTTTCGTTTTACCACGCCCCGCGCGGAAGACTTCGCCGCCGCTGTCGGCGCCAGAGGCATCGGCGATGACAGCCGGGTTGTCTTGTACAGCACAGGCGCAGTGTCCTGGGCCACGCGGGTCTGGTGGATGCTGTATGCCTTCGGCTTCGAGAATGCGGCCATTTTGAATGGCGGCTGGCAAAAATGGCAGGCGGAGGCGCGCGCGGTCAGCGAGGAGGATGATTGCCGCTATGCCCCTGCTTCCTTCAGCGCGCAAGCACGGCCAGGGCTGATTGTGGACAGCGGCGCGGTTCTGGCGGCGCTCGATGATCGCGACGCCGTGGTGGTCAACGCCCTGGCGCGGGATCAGCATGAGGGTACCTCGGAACGCCATTATGGCCGGCCCGGCGGGATCACGGGCAGCGTCTGTCTGCCGGCCCTGGATTTGCTGAATGACGGCGATGGCAGATTTCTCGATGCCGATGGATTGGGCCAGAAATTCGCCCAGATCGGCATCAGCGTTGGTATGGAGGAAAAGGTCCTGGCCTATTGCGGCGGTGGCGTCGCGGCCACGGTGGATACCTTTGCCCTGGCCCTGCTGGGCCACGACAATGCGGGCATCTATGACAATTCCCTGTCGGAATGGGCCAAAAATCATGATCTGCCCATGCGGGAGGGAGGATAACCATGCCCGAGCTGAAGACCGGTACGCACAATCTGCACTATGAAATCATTGACCTGACGGCGCCCTGGGCCGAACCGGTGGAAACCATCCTGTTTCACCATGGGGTTGGCGCCAATTGGCGTTGCTGGCTGGGTTGGGCGGCGGCCTTGCAGGACCGTTACCGTCTGGTGGCATTCGATCTGCCGGGCCATGGCCGGTCTCAACCCGGCGATGGCGGGATAACGATCAAGGCAATGGTAAAGGATACTCTGGCTTTGGCCGATGCGGTCGATTGCGCGAAATTCCATCTGGTGGGCGAGTCCGTTGGCGGCACCGTGGCCCTGCAAACCGCTATTCTGCATCCGGACCGGCTGTTGAGCCTGACCGTCAGCAATGGCGCCCATGTCGGCGGCGGCATCCAGAACCTGGATTTCTGGCATGATATGATCGGTGGCGAGGGGGGTATGGCGGCTTGGTCGGACCGCATGATGGAGCACCGCTTTTTCCCCGGTGCCTTGTCCGCGGATGTGGCCGACTGGTACCGGGCCCAGCAAGCCGGCGCCGACCCGGACACGGTGCTGGCCCTGTTGGCCACGCTGGTTGGCACGAATTTAAGTGCGCAATTGTCCGATATGGCGGTGCCGACTTTGCTGATGCATCCGGACTCGAGCCCCTTTATCGATGTGCCCACCATGGCGGATCTGTATGCCCGGCTGCCCAATGCCCAAATGCGGATTTTTCCCCATGCCAAACACGGCCTGCCGTTTTCGCATGCCGAGGCGTGCAGCCAGACCATGCGAACATTCCTGGATGGTCTGGGCGGAGGAGCCTAGCCGTCCGTCATCAGGCGCGGGAAGGCGGCCTGTGCGTCTTCTCGGCGCGGGAAATCCAACATGCTCTAACCCCGGCCCTTGGCCCATTGGCGGTACATGTCCATCAGCGCGACGATGTCTTGGCCTTTATAACCCTCGGCCACGGCCAGGGCGTACATTTCGCGGGCGAGCGATGCCGCGGGGGTGGGCATTTTCATGGCGCGGCCGAGGTCGACGCCCAGGGAGAGATCTTTTTCGCCCAGCTCCATCTTGAAACCAGGCGCAAAATCCTCTGCCAGGGCATTGGGGAAGCGCTTGGTGAAATGATGCGAACGTCCGCCGCTGACGGAAATCACGTCGAACAGTTTTTGCGGCTCGACGCCGGCAGCGACGCCCAGGGCGAAGGCTTCGGAGGCGACCAGGACGTTGCCCATGGACATCATGTTGTTGACCAGCTTGACCACCTTGGCCGTGCCCACGGCGCCCGTATGCTGCCAGGTCTGGCCCAACAGATCGAATAATGGCCCGGCGCGCTCCAATGTTGGCGCCTCGCCGCCGACCAACAGTACCAGCTTGCCGGTGCCGGCCTCGTTCGGGCTGCCGCTGACCGGGCAATCCAATACGGCCATGCCCTTGGCGGTGGCTGCCGCGCCTACTTCTTTCATGCAATCGGGATCGATGGTGCTTAGCTCCACCAGCATGCTGTCCGGCTCGGCCAGGGCGATGATGCCGCCGTTGCCCAGCCAGGCGCCTTTCACCGCGTTCGGATCAGGCAGGGATGTCAGAACCGTGGTCCGGCCCGCCAAGGCGGCGGCCAGACTGTCGGCCATGTTGACGCCCTGCGCCTCCAGGGCCTGGCGCGTGGCCTCGTTAATGTCATAGCCCATGACGTCGTATTGGGCCTCGCTCAACCTGCTGGCCATGGCGGAGCCCATCTGCCCCATGCCGATGACGGCGATTCTCTCGGTCATTGTCTCTTCCTACTCTGTGTTACTTGCCAATATTCGCTATCGGGCGCCGATGCGGTAGACCCGCGCGGCGGTGTCGTGGAACAGCGCGGCTTTTTCCGCCGGCGAACAGCCCGAGGCGATGCGCTTGAAGGTGTTCCACAGCACGTTGTAGCTGCAGGTCCGTTTGTCGACCGGAAAATTAGATTCGAACATGCAGCGCTCAACGCCAAAATGCTCGATGCAATGGTCGTAATAGAGCCGCGTCGCCGCCGCCAGTTCCTCGCTGGAGGGCGGACGGCTTTGTAAATCCCAGTTATAGCCGTTGATCTTCATGTTGATGCCGCCCAGTTTGGCCACCACGTTGGGGCATTTGGCCAGCTCGGCGATATCCAGCTTCCACTGTGCCGTGATCTCGTCCCGCTTGCCCGCATAGGGCCCGGTGCCGATGGGACCGCCGAAGTGGTTCAAAATCATCGTGGTGTCGGGGAAGGCGCGGGCCAGATCCGTGACCTCTGAAATCTGCGGGTGATAGCACCAGGCCTCGTAGCTCATGTTCAGGGGCGCCAGTTGTGCGAAGCCTTCACGAAACGTCGCAGCCGCCATCATGTGCTGGGTTGGTTTGGTGTGGGAATTGCGGATCTCGTCGCTGGCGTCCCACGATGCCGCATGGCGGATGCCGCGAAAGCGTCCGGCTCCGCAGGCGATGTGCGCTTCCAACACCTCTTTCACGCCGGCGCCCAGGTTCAGATCCGCCAGGCCGACGATGCCGGCGGCAATTCGGCAATCGCCGTACTGGCCAGAGGCGCTCATGGCGGCGATGCCGTTGACGAATTCCGTCTCGCCCACCGGTTTCATATGGCGCGGCCCATCGCCGCGGTACATGGAGCCGCATTCAATAAAGACCGTCGAGGTTACGTTGTGGCCGCTGTTCACCTCCGCCAGCATTTCGTGGAACAAATAGCGGGTTTCCACCTGCTCGGTGCGAAATTTGGCGGCGGGGTCAAATCCGGCGTCCCATAAATGATGATGCGGATCGCATATGGGCAGATCCGGCTCCAACGAATCTTCCGTGGTCAGTGCCAGCCAGTCATCCGTATGTCCCATGTGCCTATCCTCTAAAATTTCTTGTTGGACCTAGTATGCCATTGAATTTGGATATTGCCATATACTGACAGCCAAATAGGGGAGGCACCGGACACCATGATCGAAGCAACAATCGATATCACCACCAAGGATGGCGAAATGGAGACCTTTGTCTGCCATCCGGAAAGGGGCGGGCCGTACCCGGCGATTTTCATGCTGATGGATGCACCGGGCATCCGCGAGGAACTGCGCGACATGGCCCGCCGTCTGGCCACGGTGGGCTACTACGTCTTGCTGCCCAACCTTTATTACCGGGCCGGGCGGGACACCATGTACGGCCCCGACGTGCTGGTGGAGGGCAGCGCCGATCATACCGCCATGCGCGCCATCCGTACCAAGATGACCATTCCTCCGGTGATGGAAGATGTGGCGACCATGATCGATTATGTCGATGGCCAGGATATGGCCAAGCCGGGCGCGGTGGGCACCCACGGCTATTGCATGAGCGGGCCATATTCCCTGGCCGCCGCCGCGCGCTATCCGGACCGGGTCAAGGCGGCGGCGTCATTTTACGGCACTTGGCTGGTCAACGATGCGGAGGGAAGCCCGCATCTGACGTTCGGCCAAGTGAAGGGCGAGATTTACATTTCCTGTGCCGAGCATGACGCGTTGGCGCCATTGGATATGGTTGACGAGTTGCGCCGGTTGTTCGAGGCGGCGGGATCACCGGGCGAGTTGGAGGTGCACCCGGGCGTGCACCACGGTTTCGCCTTCCCCGACCGCAAGGTCTACGACCAACCGGCCGCCGAACGCCATTGGGAACGGCTGTTCGCTCTGTACGGTAAGCTTTAGCGACCGCGCCCAGCGGCGACGCTTAACGGCCCATGGCGAAAAATTCGTCGTTGGGGCGCATGTTGGTGAAACTGGCCATGCGGTTGGACAGGCCGAAAAAGCCGGTGATGGCGGCGATGTCCCAGATATCCTCGTCCGAGAGCTCATGGCCGCGCAGGGTTTCGAAGTCTTCGTCGCAGATCGATTTGCTGTCGTTGGAGACTTTCATGGCGAAATCCAGCATGGCCATCTGCCGCGGCGTGATGTCGGCCTTGCGGTAGTTGACCGCCACCTGATCGGCAAGTAACGGGTTCCTGGCCCTGATCCGCAGGATGGCGCCATGGGCGGCGACGCAGTACTGGCAGCCATTGTCGGACGAGGTGGCGACCACGATCATCTCGCGGTCCGCCTTGGATACGCCGCTGTCTTTCTCCATCAGGGCATCGTGATAGGCGAAAAAGGCGCGGAATTCTTCCGGCCGATGGGCCAACGCCAAAAAGACATTGGGCACGAAACCGACCTTTTCCTGGATTGCCAGCGCCATCTGCTTGATGTCGTCGGGTAGGTCATTGATTTCGGGAACCGGATAGCGGCTGATGGGATGAGTCATGACATTTTCCTTAGATGCAAACTTATCCGACATGTCCCAGACCAAGCCCTTTTAGTCCAGTGCTACATTGTCGCAGGCAGCATATCCCGTGGTCATTTATTGGCCCTATCAATTTGTCGAAAATGGCTCTTTTATTCCGGCCAATTTTAGATGATCTTTCAGGCTCTAATTTTGGCTGGAAGGAATAGGCTTATGACTGTGGAATTGCCGAGTGTTTGCCCCCTCGATTGCCCTGATACCTGCTCGTTGAGCGTTACGGTTGACGATGCCGGGCGGATCGAAAAGGTGCGTGGCTCCCGCGTCAATCCCCTGACCGAGGGCGCGATCTGCGGCAAGGTATCAAAGCTGTACCCGGACTTCGTTCATGGCGACAACCGCCTGACCCAACCGTTGCGCCGTATTGGCGCCAAGGGCGAAGGTAAATTCGAGGCGATTTCCTGGCCGGAAGCCCTGGACCTGATCCATGACCGGTTTTCCGATGCCATCGCCGAACATGGACCGGAAACCATCCTGCCTCTGAATTACGCCGGCCCGCACGGGCTGCTGGCCATGGGTTCCATGGATCTGCGTTTTTTCCACCAGCTAGGTGCTTCCATCCTCTCGCGCCGGCCCATGTGCGGCGGCATCAAGACCGAGGCCTGGCTGGGTACCTTCGGCGCCATCGCCGGAGCGCAGATGACGGATGTGGAAAGCGCCAAGCTGATCGTGGTCTGGGGCAACAACGTCACTTTCTCCAATCTGCATCTGGCCCCCGTGATCCAGCGCATTCGCGACGCCGGCGGCAAGGTGGTGGTGGTGGACCCCAAGCGGATCAAGGTTGCCGAGCAGGCGGATCTGCATCTGGCACCGCGCCCCGGCACGGACGTAGTTCTGGCCTTTGCCCTGGCGGCGGAGTTGGAGCGGCGCGGTGCCTTTGATGCGGACTTCATCGCCGATATGGTCGAGGGCGTCGAGGAGTTCATGGCCGAGGCGCGGCCCTATAGTCTGGAACGCGCGGCCGAGATCACCGGTGTTGCCGCCGCCGATATCCGTCAATTGGCGGAATGGTATCATTTCGCCGAACCGGCGGTGATCGCGGCGGGCAATGGCTTGGAGCGTAACCGTAACGGTGGTTCGGGCTGCCGCGCCATATTCGCCCTGCCAGCCTTAACGGGGAAATTCAAGGACCCCGCCGGCGGCCTGGTGGGTGGCTCGGGCAGTCTATTCCCCAAGACCATGCAAAAATTGCAGCGCCCCGATTTAATCCCCGCCGGGACCCGGACCTTGAATATTCTCGATGTGGGCCGGCATTTGGCGCAAGACGACGTGGATCCGCCAATTCGTGGCTTGGTGGTCTATAACCATAATCCCCTGGTGGTGCACCCGGACCAGAACACCATGCGCCGGGGCCTGGCGCGGGAGGATGTTTTCACCGTGGTCATTGACGTCGCCAAGACGGATTCGGCGGATTACGCCGATATCGTGCTACCGGCGGCCAGTCATTTCGAGCATGAGGAAATTTTTTGCGCCTATGGCCAGCAATATATCCAGCGCGCCGCGCCGGTCATTGCACCGGTGGGCGAGGCCCTGCCGAACACGGAAATCTTCCGCCGCCTGGCGCGCCGCTTTGGCTTCAACGATCCCATGTTCCAGGCCAGCGATGCCGAGTTGATGGATGATGCCATTGACGGCACCGATCCCCGCCTGGGCGGGCAGCGGCCCAGCGAATTGCCCATCGCAACCGTGCTGTCCATGTCCGAGATGGGTCCGCGTATTGGTTTCGAGCGGCGCCCGAAGACCAAGAGCGGCAAGATCGAATTGAAGTCGGCTTACCTGACGGATAACTTCGATGCGCCGCTGCCCCTGTTCCAGCCCCTGGCGGCGGACGAGGATAAGGACGCGACATATCCATTCGCCTTGGTCACGCCATCGTCCAACTGGCGCACCAATTCCATGTTTGGCGGTCTGGCCAAGTCCGACCCCGTGCCGTTCCTGGAGATGCATCCTGATGACGCCGCCACCCGGGACCTGAAGGATGGCCAGCAAGTGCGCGTCCATAACGAATTGGGCGAGGTATTTTTGCCACTTCGCATCACCGACAGCGTCGCCAAGGGCGTGCTGCTATCCTACAAGGGCGCCTGGATGCGGACGACGACAAATGGCCAGACGGTTTCGGCCCTGGCCCCGACCACCAAGGCAGACCTATCCGAGGGTGCCTGTTACAACGATACCCGTGTTGCGGTAGCGGCGGCATGAGCAACGGAGAAATCGATCAGGATCTGACGGATACCTTGCAGGCGCGCATGCCCTTGGTGGGTACGCTTGGGATTGAATTCTATGCCGCCGCACCCGAAAGTATCCGCGCCCGCATGGCCTGGGCGCCGGAACGTTGTACGGCCGCCGGCATTCTGCATGGCGGTGCCATCATGGCGCTGGCCGATAGCCTGGGCGGTTTTCTGGCCTTTATGAATCTGCCCAAGGGGGCGACGGCGACCTCGACCATCGAAAGCAAGACGAATTTCTTTCGCGCGGTTCGTGAAGGTTATGTATTCGCCACGGCGACACCACTGCATGTGGGCCGCAGCACCATCGTGATCGATACGGAGCTGACCGATGATGCCGGCAAACGGGTGGCGCGGGTTACCCAGACCCAAGCGGTGCTGGGCGGCTAGAGGCGCTCGCGGCTGGAGCAATTTTCAATTAATCGGAGTCGCCACCGTAGCTTATTTGGCGCGGCTTAAGTAATTGGTTCAATTGCTCAATTCTTAAAAGCCTGAGCGTATTTTCTTCGAATGCGCCCTAGGCCGCGCAGTCAACGCATCTGGTGGCGTGGGGGCGGACACGCAGCCTTTCGGGGTTGATCTGGTTGCCGCAATTGACACATTCGCCATAGCTGCCGGCATCAATTCGGTCGATCGCCGCCTTGATCTGTTGTGCCTGCAAAATCGCCGTATGCTCCAGGGCCGAGGTGACTTCGCTACCCTCCATCTGTGTTGCCTGTTCGGCGAAATCGGCCTCCAAGGGCTCTCTCAGGTCATGCTCGAAGTCATCAACGCGATGGCCCAGTTCCGCTAACTGTTCAACAAGATCCTGCCGTAATTGCACCAGATCCATCATTGCCTTTCTCCTGTCTTGCCGCCACTCACATATAGGGCGGCTATTGCAAAATTCTTCTGCCAAATTGCCGCCAAATTGCTGCGGGGGCCCTGACCTGGATCAAGTATGCCTAATGTTTTTGTGGAAGGACCAACTGGTGCATCTGGACCACCGCGGTGCTTTGTGTCATAAGCGGCCATCAAATTAAACTGGACCGCCGCTCCGGTGTGGACCTTTAACGGTGACCGCATCCGCCTGAGCCTGTTCCGTACAAATATGGAGACCGGATCATGGCTCGTAAGAAGCCCAAGGGCAAAAGCGCCGCATACATGACGTTCAATGTCACGTACGAAGATGGCTCCGTGACCTCGAACCGGCGGATTTCCAACGATCTGCTGGATCAATCCTTTGGCGACAGCATTCAGGATCTGGCCCGCACGGCCATAGAGGATCAGGACAACGAGATTGCCCAGCGTTCCGGCCAACGCCGTGCCAAGATCACCGATATCGCCCGCGTGTAGGTTTCCAGCCGGACATCTGAGTGCCGAATTAGCTTGACTTTCCGGGCCGGTTCAGGCCTTTGGGCGCCAGCGACACTACCTTTTAGGTCGAAATTCGATCGCTTGCCGGTCCGAGAGGCGCTTTTTAACAAGCACCCCCTTCGGGTTAGTTACTCCAAAGAATTTTGGGATGAACTTGCGGCCGGCCATTTTTTTACGACACATTTGGGCGTTTCGATAGACGAGCCATTGTCTTTGCCGCAGCCGTTTGGCGCGACCAAGGCATGGGCTGCGTCGGCGCGGCTCATGCCGCGCTTGAAGCCCTGCCGCCTGGTAAATCGAGCGGCGGGCATTGATGAATTGATTAAGAAAGATACAGACTAGATGACAGATTTTGCGGGCCTTGAATTGGCCCAACCCATCCTTCGCGCCATTGCCGACGAAGGATACACAACACCCACCCCGATCCAGGACAAAGCCATTCCGCCACTGCTGGATGGCCGTGACCTGCTTGGCGTGGCCCAGACCGGTACCGGCAAGACCGCTGCCTTCGCCCTGCCTATATTGGATTACCTCGCCGAGGAACCTGGCAAGGCCCTCCCGAACAAGCCGCTGGCGTTGATCCTGGCGCCGACCCGCGAGCTGGCGGGGCAGATTAATGACAGTTTTCGCAACTACGGCCGTTACTTGGCGCTGCGTTCGACGGTGATTTTCGGCGGTGTATCCGCCCGCCCTCAGATCCAGGCCATGAGCCGCGGTGTCCACGTGCTGGTCGCCACGCCGGGCCGGCTGCTCGACCTGATGAACCAGGGCCGCGTGCGCCTTGATGAGGTGGAGATTTTCGTTCTGGACGAAGCTGACCGCATGCTCGACATGGGCTTTGTCCGTGACGTGAAGAAGATTATCGCCGCCCTGCCCAAGGAACGTCAGACCTTGCTGTTTTCGGCCACAATGCCGAAGTCGGTGCAGAGTTTGGCCGATGGCCTGCTGGATGATCCCGTCCGGGTTGAAGTCGCACCAGCCGCGACCACGGTGGAAAAGGTCGAACAGCAGGTTCTGTTCGTGGCCAAAGACAAGAAGCGCGCCCTGTTGGGTGAATTGCTGAAGGACGAGGATATCGCCCGCGTGCTGATCTTCACCCGCACCAAGCATGGCGCCAACCGCGTCGCCAAGCACCTGCATCAATGCGGCATCGAGGCCGATGCTATTCACGGCAATAAGACTCAGAACGCGCGGCAGCGGGCCCTCAATGGCTTCCGCTCCGGTCAGGTCCGGGCCCTGGTGGCGACCGATATCGCCGCCCGCGGCATCGATGTGGATGGCGTCACCCACGTCATCAATTTCGATCTGCCCAACGAACCTGAAAGCTATGTGCACCGCATCGGCCGTACGGCACGGGCCGGCGCCGGCGGCATGGCGATTTCGTTCTGCGATCATGAGGAGCGGGCCTATCTGCGCGACATCGAAAAGACCATTCGGCAAAGCGTGCCGGTGATGGAGGATCATCCCTACCATGCGGTCGAGATCGCCAATGATCCCGGCACGGCCAAACGCGCGCCACAACAAAGGCAACGCCAAGGTCAAAAACAGGGCCAACGCCGGCGTAATTCCGGACGTTCGGGCCGCTCCGGCCAGGCACCGCGCCGGGCGGCATAGTCTGACACCAGCCACGCCGGTACGGTGGCGAAGCCGTAGCCGGCAGGCTACAATCTTTCCAGGCGCGGAAAGTACATAAGGTAGGTTGGGCGGATGGCTTTGAATTCAGCGCCCTTGGCGCGGGTACATGCGCAGGTCCTGCTTGGGCGTGTTCTGGTCGCCACCTCGTTTCCCGTCGGCGCGGCCATTACCCATGGCCTGGCGCCGGATCTGCTGATAATGGTGCGGTTCGCTCTGGCGAGTTTATTGTTCGCGCCCTATATCATCTGGCGCCACGGCTTTGCCATTCCATCCGCCAAGACCCTGGCCGGCTACGCCTTAATCGGTGGCTGCCTGGTGACCTTTTTCTGGTGCATGTTCGCGGCTCTGCGCCTGACCTCGGCCTTGAACGCGGCTGCGCTATTCACGGTTCTGCCCTGCATCGCGGCCCTGTATGCGGCCATCCTGGTCAGAGAAAGATTGGGCGGGCGCCGTCTTGTGGCCTTGATACTGGGTGCCGTCGGGGCTCTGTGGGTGGTGTTTCGCGGCGATTTTCAATTGTTTCTTGGCTTGGCCTTCAACAAGGGCGATCTGATCTTCCTTGCCGGTTTGTTCGCCATGGGCCTCTACACACCATTGGTCCAACGCTTCAACAAATCCGAGCCAGCCGCCGTGATGACCTTCTGGACCATGGCGACGGGGGCGGTCTGGTTGTTTCTATTGAACAGTTTCGAGGTTTTCCGGACCGATTGGAGCGCCGTTGAATTTCATGTCTGGACTGGCATCGTGTACCTGGCGGTGTTCACGACGATTATCAGTTTCTTTATCCTGCAGCATGCCACCCTGCGCATTGGCTCGACCCGCGCCATGAGCTACGGCTATCTGACCCCCGCTTTCGTCGTCGGGATCGAATGGGCCCTGGGCCACGGCCTGCCAAGTGCAATGACCTTGCCCGGCGTCGCCGTCACGATCGCCGCCATGTTAGTGCTGCAAAGCGGAGCCCCCCGCACCGAATTGCGCTAGATCAAACTGCATAAAATTGACATCAATTTGATGCTGATAATTTGATCTAATCCTATAAGTTAGAGCAACCTTGCCAAACCAGGCGGGCCATTCCAACATTGCGCAATACATATGACAGGGAGGACGCCATGGAAGCGGGCAATCGACTGAAGGGTAAAGTAGCGATCGTATCGGGCGGGGCATCGGGTATCGGTGCCGAGACGGCACGGGTATTCGCCGCTCAGGGCGCGGCGGTTGTCGCCTGCGACGTCAATACCGCATTGGGAGAGGCCGTCGTTGCCGAGATCAAGGCGGCGGGCGGCGAAGCGGTCTATCGTACGCTTGATGTTACCGCCGAAGAGCAATGGGCCGCCTTGGTCAAAGAGGCCGAAGCCGCCCATGGCAGGTTGGATATCCTGACCAATATCGCCGGTATATCCGGCCGCGATCCAACGCAGAATATCCAGGCCGGCCTGACCGCCGGTGGACTGTTGGAGGATCAGACCCTGGAGAAATGGAACCGGATCATGGAGGTCAACGCCACGGGGACGTTCCTGGGTACGAAAGCGGTGATCGGGCCCATGCGCCGCGCGGGCGGCGGCTCGGTGATCAACATTTCCTCGATCTGCGGCATTGTCGGCTCGTTCGCGAATGTTGCCTATCACGCCTCGAAAGGTGCGGTGCGGATCTTTTCGAAGGCGGCGGCGATCCAACACGCACCGGACCTGATCAGAGTGAATTCAATCCATCCCGGCTTTGTCGATACACCCATGACACAACCGGGCCACGCCAACCCGGAGGTCGCGAAGCAGCGCATGGACGCAACGCCCCTGGGCCGCTTCGGCACGCCCAATGATATCGCCATGGGTTGCCTTTACCTGGCCTCGGACGACGCCGCATGGGTCACCGGTTCGGAGTTGGTGATCGACGGCGGCATGACGGCGAACTGAGGCTGGGTATCACACAGTCTTAGGCGGCGGTTTGCGCCAGGCGAGCTCCTCTTTGCGGGCCTGCTCGAATTCGGCCTCGGACATGTTCGGGACATTGAAGAAATCGAGCTTCCAATCCGGGTCGTCGTGCCAGCGTTCGGGCAGCTGTACCGTCGTACGTGGCGCCGGTGCGCTCTCCAGCAGTCGCAGGGCAAGCTCCAACGCGGCCTGTTGCGAGGCCGTATCGCCGGGACGTCCCGCCGGGCAGCCCAAGGGGAAATCACAATATAGGAAACGCGGCGCGCCGGTATATTCAACAATATCCTTGGCACAACCCATGACCACGGTGGGGATGCCGTTGGCTTCGAGATAATTCGCGATCAGACTCACGGTCTGATGGCAAACGGGTCAAATGGCGATCAGGATGGCAGCCTCGGCGCCATCCTCACGCAGCCGGGCCAACAGCTCGGGTCCGTCTCTTCTCAAGGTTTGGCGATGGCTATACCGGGTCGGCACGCCGTGGAAGCGCGGTGACAGGGCGCCGATCCTGCCCGCCGCCGCCGCCGCCTGTAACGCCGCCAGGGGCATAAAGGCGCCGTTGTCGGCGGCGTCCGTATGGCCACGGTCGTAATGCAGGTGCGAAATGCCCAGTACGGGGGCATCTTTGCTCGGCGCGGAATAGACCTTTTCGAAGGCCGCCGCCGGGTTCATCGCCGCGTTGGCGCCCTGCTCACCCTTGCCGGGCGTAATGGGCGCCGCCGTGGTGATAACGGTGATGCTGGTCCGATTGAGCGGTTTTTCGAGCGGCGTGAACGCCACCTCTGCCTGGTGCGCCCATTCGTAGGGTTTTGGATATCCCATGGCCAGATAATATTCACGGCTTCGCTCCAGATAGGGCACGGCCACATCATGGGCCGGGGCAAAGCCCAGGGCATTTGTTTTCGCGGACACGATCATTCATCCCTTCAATAACGAGACTCGAATACAGCTGTTACAGCTCGCATAACAAAGGTTATTCACATCCGCTTTCAAAATGAAGTCAATTTGTCCTTTTTTTGCATCAAAATGGACCCGGTGAAGGGCCGATTAGGCAGAGGCCATTTGCCGTTATCCCAGTCATCGTTTATTCTGTCCGCGACCCAAGCAATTTTTAATATTCGAGACGCTGGCCGCCCGAGTTCGGTTGAGGGACGGCACGTCGATGCGGCAAGGAAAGCAGCGCACGCGCATGGCCGAAATCAAGGCGGAAAATCTGGCTGAACCGGCTGGTGACGCTATTACGCTGCGGCAGAAGGCGTATCGGGGCATATCCGAGGATGCCGATCCCCGGTTTAGTGATGATGCCGCGGTGCTGTGGCGGATCACTAAACTGGTGCTGCGCTATCGGCTTCGCTTTGCCATCGCGGTTGGTGCGACGGTCGCTGCTGCTATGTTTCAGCTTATGATTCCCCGCTTTCTTGGCGGCGCGGTGGATAGTGCGATGGGCCTGCTTACCGGCGGCGCGGTCGCGGCGGCGGCGGCGCGGGAGTCATTATTCGAGGCAGCATTGTTATTGCTGGGCGCCTCAATACTGCGCGGTGTCTTTACCTTGGCGCATAACTATGGCGGCGAGGCGATTGGGCACCTTATCGCCTATGACCTGCGCCTGGCCTTTTACCGCAAGCTGCAATCCCTCAGCTTTTCATTTCACGACCGAATTCACACCGGCGAACTTATCACCCGGGGCATGCTGGATCTGGAAGGCGTTCGGATGTTTGTCAACACCGGACTTTTGCGCCTTGTTCTGCTGATTATTTTGATCGGTGCCGGTGCCTATCTGCTGTTATCGACGGATCTGCTTTTGGGTCTGTTGAGCTTTTCCTTCGTACCTTTCGTGGCCTGGCGCTCGTCCACGGCACGGCTGCGTTTGCGGGCCCTGTGGCTGGCCTTGCAGGAACGCATGGGGGTCTTGGGACAGATCATGGACGAAAACCTGGCCGGTATTCGGGTGGTTCGCGCCTTTGGCGCGGAACCCTTTGAAATCGACAAATTCGACACGGCCTCGGACGATGCCATGACGATCGCGGACGAGCGTATCAAGACCCGGGCGGCCTCCACCTCGGTCATGACCTTCGCCTATTTCATTGCCATGGGCCTGGTCCTTTGGGTCGGTGGGATGCGGGTGCTAGAGGGCGCGATGACCGTCGGCGTGCTGACCATGTTTCTGACCTTCATCAACATCCTGCAACAGCCGGTGCGCCAGCTGGGCCTGCTGGTAAACTCCCTGGCGCGGGCCTCGACCTGCGGGGCGCGGTTGTTCAGCGTGCTTGATCTAGAACCGGAGATCAGCGACCGGGCAGGGGCCAAGACACTGGAGCCCACCATGGGAACAGTACGGTTCGAGGATGTCTCTTTCGCCTATGCCGGACCGGATGCCCCGCCAGTTCTGCACAATGTTTCGTTCTCCGTGGCGCGTGGGCAGACACTGGGCATCGTCGGCCCACCCGGCAGCGGCAAAACGACGATCGCGAATTTGCTGCCCCGTTATTACGACCCAAGCGAGGGCCGCATCACCATCGATGGCCAGGATCTGCGCGATGCAACCCTGGCCTCCCTGCGTCAGGTCGTGCGCGTGGTGCAACAGGATGCATTCCTGTTTACCGCCTCGTTGGAGAACAACATCGCCTATGGCGATCCCTGGGCCGATGACGGGATGATACAGGACGCCGCGTCGGCGGCGCAGATAGATGGCTTTGTCGCCGCCTTGCCCGAAGGTTATGGCACCTTGGTGGGCGAACGTGGCGTTTCGCTGTCGGGGGGCCAGAAACAGCGTGTCGCCATCGCCAGATCGGCCATGTTGCAGTCCAGTGTGTTGGTGCTGGACGATTCCACCGCCGCCATCGATGCCGAGACCGAGCAGCGCATTCGCGAGGCTTTGAAAGGCCATATGGAAAACTGCGCCACGATTATTATCTCTCACCGCCTTGGTGCCTTGCGCCACGCCGACGAGATTATCTTCCTCGAGGCGGGCAACGTCGTTGAACGGGGCAATCATGACAGCCTGCTGGCCCAGGGTGGCCGTTATGCCGCGCTCTTCGCGCTGCAAAGCCATGATGATGCCGGTGATGTTGGCGATGCTGACAATGCCGGGGCGGCGCAATGACCGTCATGCCCGAAAATGAAGGCTCCGGCAACGGCGCCGTGCGGCCGCCGCGAGCGGTGGTCGGCTCGCAAATCAGCCAGGACGAGGAAATGTTCGGCGCCGCCTTTGACGGCGGCGTCTTGCGGCGCTTTGTCACCTACGTCCGCCCCTACCGCAGCCGCATCCTTCTGGCGCTGTTCTCGGTGCTGGTTTTTACCGGCGCGCAGCTTGCTATTCCTTTGCTTATCCGCGTTTTGATCGACGAGGCCCTGGTTGTCGAGGGCGGCGATCAATCCCTGTTGCTGCTGGTCATGGCCGCCTTTGCTGTTGTTATCGTGATCAATTACGGCGCGAGTTACCTGCAGGACCGTCTGGTCGGGCTGACCGGCGAACATGTGATCTTCGATCTGCGCCGGGCCATGTTCGTACATTTGCAGCACGTCGCCCTGGCTTTCATGGACAAGACCGAGATCGGCCGCATGATGTCGCGGCTGCAGGGTGATGTGAATTCATTGCAGGAATTCCTGGAGAATTCGATCACCGCGATCGGCGACCTAGTGCTTCTCGTCGGCATCATCATTATCATGCTGGTGCTTGATTTTAAGCTGGGCGCATTGACCTTGTCAGTGGTGCCGACGCTGCTTGTAGTTCGTCTGATCTGGTTGCCCCGCGCCCGCGTCGCCTTCCGTGGCGCGCGGGAAAGCAACTCCAGCACCAACGGCGCCCTGGCCGAGGGCATCCACGCCGCGCGCACGGTGCAGGGCATGGGACGGGAAGACGTCAACTTTGCGCTGTACAGCGACCGGGCGCGGGAAACCCTGGCGGCGCATCTGCGTTCAGCCAAGTTCGCCCAGGCCATGATACCCATCGTCGATACGTTGACCGGCGCGGCCATGGGCATTGTCGTCGTGGTTGGCGGTGCCATGGTGCTGGATGACACCTTGGACATCGGCGTCATGGTCGCCTTTCTGTTTTATGTGCAGCGGTTTTTCGATCCCATTCGATCGCTGACCATCCAATACAGCGTGATGCAGCGCGCCATGGCATCGGGCCAGCGTATATTCGAAGTCCTGGAAGTGCCCTTGGCCATTGCCGATAAAGCGGGCGCGGCTGATCCCGAAACCGTGCAGGGCGATATCGCCTTCAACAATGTCACCTTTGGCTATGCCCGGAACCAACCGGTGTTGAAGGACATAAGTTTTACCGTCCAGCATGGCGAAACCGTTGCCCTGGTGGGACCCACCGGCTCGGGCAAGACCTCGATTACCTCGTTGCTGCATCGATTTTATGACGTTTGGGATGGTTCGGTGACCGTCGACGGACGCGATGTGCGAGACTATGCCAAGGCATCCCTGGGCCGGCATATCGCCATGGTCCTGCAGGATCCGTATTTGTTTACCGGTACGATTTTCGAGAATATTCAATACCGCACCCGCACGGCGGGCCGTGACGATATTGAACGCGCCGCCAGAACCGTCGGGGCGCATGACTTCATTGCCCGCCTGCCCGATGGCTACGATACCATGCTGGATCAGCAGGGCCGAAATCTATCGTTGGGGCAACGTCAGTTGCTCAGTTTTGCCCGCGCCCTGGTCGCGGATGCTAAAATTCTGATTTTGGATGAAGCGACGGCGAATATCGACAGCTATACCGAGCGGCAAATCCAGATCGCCCTGGCCCGGTTGCTCGAAGGCCGCACCGGCATTGTCATCGCCCATAGGCTGGCCACGGTTCGCGGCGCCGACCGTATCGTTGTCCTGCAGGAAGGACGCATCGTTGAAACCGGAACCCACGATGCGTTGATCGAGGCATCCGGCCTGTACGCGCGGCTATACGCGCTGAATTATGCCTCGTTCGATGATATTCCCGACGACGTGCTGCAACGGGTAACGGACGACAAGGCCCGGACATAAACATTCCTAAGCCAGCAGAAAATCCGCCAATTCGGTGAAGCCGTCGCCCGAGCGGTACTGGGTGATATAGGTTGGCTCGGCAGCAAGCTGGCCGGTGAACTCGCCGACATTGGCGACGCCTACGGAATGGGGAAAGAAGCCGAACATGGGTGCGTCGTTGGGCGAGTCGCCCGCGAAAACAATGCGCTTACGCTCGGCTTCAATATCAATGTTGAAACAATTTCGCATCAAGATCCGGGTCATGGACAGTTTGTCATAGCTGCCGAACCAGCCGTTGACGTGGATGGAGCTGACCTTGGCCGTGGCGCCGGCGGCTTCAAATATTGCAACGATGCGGTCCACGGCGGTGCCGGGCAGGGCGGGAATATCCTCGCAAAAGTCTATCGCCAGATCGGCTTCGCGGTAGGCTTGATCACCGGCGATGCCGGCGCCGGGCACCTCGGCCAGAATTTGCGCCTTCAGCGCATCAAGCCGCGTGCGGTCCGCCGCTCGTTCCGCTGTTGTTTTGGCGTAGTGGCGTTGCATGATATGGGCGTCATGGTCATAGCGGAAATAAAAGGCACCGTTCTCGCCCACGATACCGTCGATCGGCCACATGCGGGCCATATGATCGCACCAGCCCGCCGGCCGGCCGGTAACCGGGATCACCAGCAAGCCCGCATCGCGCAGCCGTTCCATGGCGCCATAGGCGGCGGCGGTCAGACGGCCATCGGTGGTCAGGGTATCGTCAATATCGCTTAGCAGGATCTTGATGCCGGCGCGGGCGGCAGTGGGCATTTTCCGTAGCGGTAGCATCGATCATCACCCCTGATTTTCGTTTTATCTAACATTTATTCCTACTGGAATTAGTATGCCAAGGAACACGTTGATATGACGAGCTCAAACGGAGTGCCGCAATGGCGATAGCTGAATCTTCCCTGCCCCTGATCATTGGTCACCGCGGTGCCTGCGGCCATGCGCCCGAGAACACCTTGGCGTCTTTCCGCGCGGCGGCGGACCTGGGCGTGGCCTGGGTCGAATTCGACGTCAAGCTGAGCGGGGACGACGAACTGATCATCCTGCATGACAATACGCTGGACCGGACGACGACGGGACAAGGGCTGGTGGCCGAACATACCCTGGCCGAGATCCAACGCCTTGATGCCGGGCTGTTCTTTGGCGAGGCGTTTCGGGGTGAAAAAGTACCGTCCCTGGATGAAACCCTCGCCACCCTGCGGGATTTGAGCATGGGGGCGGTGGTGGAAATCAAACCGTGCCCTGGGCGGGAGGCCGAGACGGGGCGGCGGGTTGCGCGGCATCTGGCGGCCCATTGGCCTGTCAGCCTGCCGCCGCCTTTGTTGTGCAGTTTCAAGCCGGAGTCTTTAGTGGCGGCAATGGCGGCGGTGCCGGATCTGGAACGCGCGCTTTTGCTTGATGTTGTCGCTGACAATTGGCTGCAAGGTGCCGAACAGGTCGGTGCGCGGGCCATCCATTGCGGTCATCGCCAACTTAGCGAAAGCCGCGGGGGGGAGGTCCTGGCGGCGGGTTATAATCTTCGCTGCTTCACCGTCAATGACGGCATCCGTGCGAAGACGCTTTTAGATTGGGGCGTACAGGGGATCATCACTGACTATCCGGAGCGGGTGCCCTAACTGTTTCAATATAGGCCGCGACGGCGGCGCGTTGTTCGGCGCTCATATGAATGCCAGCCTTGCTGCGCCGCCAAAGGATGTCGTCCGCCGTGCGGGCCCATTCGTGCGTGATCATATAATCGACCTCCCGCGCTGTTAGACCGGCGCCAAAGTCCTGGCCCATATCCAGCTGTTGGCGTGCTTCGCCGACGATGGCCGTAACCAATGAACCATGGCGCCGCGCCATGCCCGCCAGCATGGCGGGGTCAAGGTTCGGGTAACTGGCCGTCAGGTATTCCGCAAAGGCCTGCAGATCTTCGTTTTCGATATCGCCGCCGGGCAACGGCGTGCCCTCGGTCCAAGCCGTGCCCATACTTGGAAAGTAAGGCTTCAGCTCCGCCAAGGCTTCCTCGGCCAATTGCCGATAGGTGGTTATCTTGCCGCCAAAAACCGAAAGCAGGGGCGCCGTGCCTTCCCGGACATCCAGGTCGAGGACGTAATCCCGCGTCACGGCGGAGGGATCTTCCGCCTCGTCATCGAACAGGGGGCGCACGCCGGTATAGGACCAGACCACATCGGACGGTTGCACGCTCGCCTTGAAATAGCTGTTGACCACCTGGCATAAATAGGCGGTTTCCGCCGCCTCGATAGCCGCCTCCTCGGGCGCCCCGGACAATACGACATCCGTGGTGCCGATTAGGGAGAAGTCCCCCTCGAACGGCATGACGAAAACCACGCGGCGGTCCGTGTGCTGCAGGATATAGGCGTGGGCGCCCTCGAACAGACGGGGCGCCACGATATGGCTGCCCTTGACCAGGCGTACGCCTTCGGTGTCTTGCAGGGCCAGGGGGCCATGCAGTAGGCTTTCAACCCAGGGACCGGCGGCGTTGACCAAGGCCCGTGCCGCAACGGTGATCGTGCTGCCGTCGGCATGGTCATGCAACCGGGCCTGCCACAGACCGCCGTGCCGCCGGGCCTCCACCAGCTCCGTGCGGGTGCGGATGTCGGCGCCTCTCTCGGCGGCGGCCATGGCGTTGCAGACCACCAGGCGGGCATCGTCGACCCAGCAATCGGAATAGACGAAGCCCTTTGATAGCGCCGCTTGCAAGGGCGCACCCGTTGGGTCTTCGCGTAGGTTGACGCCATGGGAGTTGGGTAGCCTGGGGTGGCGGGCCAGATGGTCATAAAGGAACAGGCCGATGCGGATCATCCAGGCCGGACGCACTGTATTCATGTGCGGTAGGACGAACCGCAAGGGGTGGATGATATGCGGCGCCTTGGCCAACAGCACTTCGCGTTCCGCCAAGGCTTTCCGAACCAGGCCGAATTCGAAATGTTCCAAATAGCGCAGGCCGCCATGTACCAGTTTGCTGGAGGCCGAGGATGTGGCGCCGGCCAGATCGCCCTTTTCGCACAACAGCACGGACAAACCCCGGCCTGCCGCGTCAGCGGCGATGCCGGCGCCATTGATCCCGCCACCAACAACGAGAAGGTCCCATACAGGTTCGTTTGTAGTCATTTTCCTCGACGCTTGCCGTCCTGTCCTCGATGTCCCGTGGGATCATATCCCAGAGTTGGATTTTTGGAAGGCCGTCGAAGCCGTGACTGATGTGGCGTCTACTCAGCCGCCTCCGCCGCCACCTCGGGCGTTGGCAGTTTCCTCGGCAGGATCGTCACCGCGCAGAAGATCACGATGGCAGCGCCGGCCAGAATACGAAACAAGGTATCAAAGCCCCAGGTTTGATAGACAAAGGCGATAAACGGCAAGGATGTCGCCAGGGCGGTAAAGCTGACCACATAGCGGACGCCATAAATACGGGCCCGATAGGCGCCGCTGGCCGTCTTGCCGATCATATAATCATTGATCGGGATCTGGCCAAAGGCGCCAAGCATGAAGCACAAGGCCACGGCAAGCGCCATACCATCCCGCAGCCCCGGCATCGCCATGAAGAAGATCAGTTGGATGGTCGCGACCACCATGAAGACGTGGCGCGGACCGAAGCGGTCGAGCATGCTGCCGACCACCAGCTGCGCGATTGACGCCACCGCGAAGACGATGAAGGCCAGTGACCCAATCACTGTTGCCACGTCGCTTTGGCCGGCGCCGGCGACGTTTTGAATCCAGGCGGACAGCTCTGCCGCCAGGCCTTGCAGGCGCTCGTCGAATATCTTCGGCAGCGCGAATGTTGTGGCCTGGAATATCACGGATGATACGGCGGTCGTGAAAAACACGATTATCGAGACCCGCAACAACAATGAACGGTAGGAGGCGGAGGGCGGTGCGACACTGCCGGCGTCCGGCGCAATTGTTGCGGTTCGTTCGGCATGAATGCCGTCCCAGCGCAGCGCCATGTAGGCAAAGCCCAAGACAATGGAAACGCAGCCCGGGATGATAAACGCCATGCGCCAACTACCATGATCGATCAGGTAGCCGGCGATAAGCGCGGCGGAGGCGACGCCAAGATTGCCCCATACGCCATTAGCGGCTATGCGCATGCCCGTATTGCGCCACTTCGTGGTGACAATAGCCAGACCGACCGGATGATAGATGGCTGCGAACATGCCGATCACGAACAAGCCGATGCCGATCTGCAAGGGCGTTTCGGTGAAACCCGTGGCGATGGATGCCAGGCCGATGCCAATGAAGAACACGCACATCATGCCGTCGCGGGTCCATTTATCGGCAATCCAACCCGCCGGTAGCGAAAAAACGCCAAACGCGAAAAATCCCGGCGTCGCATAGGCGATCAGTTCGGCATAGCCAAGCCCCCATTCCCGATACAGCACCAGGGCCGCCACCGTCGCGAAAACCAAGGTGAACAAGTGGTCCATGAAATGGCCGATGTTCAGCAAAAAGAAATATGTTCGATCCCGGTCCATGAGTGCGCTTTCCCCATAACATTTGCGTCCGCCACCATTTGCGCTTGGCGTCCCGTGTCAATTTACGCTTGGCGTAAAGGCGATGTCATGCCAAATTTCGTCGCGTTTATGACAAAATGCACGATCAATCGAAAATGGGGACGCCATGACTGTCCATGATGAACGCAGCACGGACCCTCAGGATTATCAGGGCCTGCCCCAAGCGATCGGTTTGATGTCGAAAAGCTTCGCGGATGGCTTTGTCATACCGCTGCATGAACATGAGCGCGATCAACTGCTCTATGCAGCCGGCGGGATCATGCGCTTGCGGACCGAGGCGGAGGCCTGGATCGTGCCGCGGGACAGCGCGGTTTATATCCCTGCCGGAACCCACCATGCCGTCAGCATGCATGGTAATGTCGAAATGCGGACCTTGTATATCGATACGGCGGCGACGGACGCGCGCCGCCGTGACTTGTCCGTTGTCGCGGTGTCGCCTTTGTTGCGTGAATTGGTCCTGGCACTTAGCGAGGAACCAATGGTCTATGACCCGGACAGCCGGGGCGGCCTCATAGCGCAACTAATCGAGTTGGAAATCGGCCGGGCCCGTGAACTATCCCTCAAGGTCCCCTTGCCGAAGGATGCAAGGCTGCAACGGCTCTGCGCCGGACTGCTTGCCGATCCCTCGGACCGCAGGACCTTGGAAGCTTGGTCCGGCGTCGCGGGCGCCTCGGCCCGCACATTGGCCCGTTTGTTCGAGCGCGATTTGGGCATGAGTTTCAATCGATGGCGACAGCGCATCCGCTTTCACAATGCGCTCGAGGCGCTGTCGCGCGGCGTGCCTATTGCCCGTGTGGCGCAACAGCATGGCTATCGCAGCGCCTCCGCCTTCTCCGCCGCCTTTGGCAAGGTGATGGGCGTGCCGCCGTCCAGAATATCCGTGGAATAAAAAGACGCGGGGGCGGCCTTTGCAAAAGACCGCCCCCGCTAAAACCAGCTTTCGTTGGTAGGCTTACCAGGCTCCGTGTTTCTGGGCCTCGGCGCGGCCTACCACCATGTGATGGACTTCGTCCGGGCCATCGGCGAAACGCAGGTGGCGCTGGTGGTGGTACATATCGGGCAGCGGTGACCAATGGGAGATGCCCGTGGCACCGTGCATCTGCATGGCCTGATCTATGATCACGCAGACTTTTTCCGGCACCATGGCCTTGATGGCGGAGACGTAGACGCGGGCCTCCTTATTGCCCATGACATCCATGGCCTTGGCCGCCTGCAGCACCATCAGGCGCATGGCATCAATTTCGATGCGGGCGCGCGAGATGACTTCCAGGTTCTTGCCCAGTTTCAGGATCGTCTTGCCGAACGCCTCGCGGTTGCCGGCCCGCTTGACCATCAGCTCCAGCGCTTTTTCGGCCGAGCCGAGCGAGCGCATGCAGTGATGGATGCGGCCCGGGCCCAAACGGAGCTGCGAGATCTCGAAACCACGGCCTTCGCCCAGCAGCATGTTTTCTTCCGGTACGCGGACATCGTTGAAGCGGATATGCATATGGCCCTTGGGCGCATGATCCTGGCCGAACACCCTCATGCCCTCCACGATCTCGACACCGGGGGTGTCGATGGGCACCAGGATCTGCGACTGCTGCTTGGCGGGTGGGGCATCGGGAGAGGTCTTGACCATGGTGATCATGATCTTGCAACGGGGGTCGCCGGCGCCGGAAATATAATATTTCTCGCCGTTGATGACCCATTCGCCGTTTTTCAGCACCGCGCTGGTGGAAATGTTCTTCGCATCCGACGAGGCCACACCCGGCTCCGTCATGGCAAAAGCCGAGCGGATCTCGCCGTTCAGCAGTGGCGTCAGCCATTTATCCTTTTGCTCCGGCGTGCCCACGCGCTCCAGCACTTCCATATTGCCGGTATCGGGCGCGCTGCAATTCAGGGTTTCCGAGGCCAGGCTGTATTTGCCCAATTCGGCGGCGATATAGGCATAGTCCAGATTATTCAGGCCCTGGCCCGTTTCGGCATCGGGCAGGAAGAAGTTCCACAGCCCGGATTCCTTGGCTTTCGCCTTGGCGCCTTCGAGCAGTTCCGTCTGCCGGGGATGCCAAGTCCAGCGATCTTCTTTTTCGTCGTTTAGGGCAAAAAACTCCTCCGTGATCGGCGCCACGTTCTCGGTGATGTGCTTTTGCACCGCATACATCAATGGTCGCGATTCTTCTGACATCGCTAAATTAAATAACTCTTGGTCGGTTCCGGACATAATCGTTGGCCTCACTTATTACGGTTTCGCTGGCCGCGAACATGTGATTGTTGCCGGTTTTTGTCAATCTTCATCATGCCAACTGGCGCAATTGAACGGGGCATCTTCTCTGGAAACTTGCCCGACGCCATTTTCAACGATAGCCTATGGCCTCAAACCGCACGCTATAGATGCGGGAGTTTTAGACAGGTGTTGTTTCACGTAGACGGATGACCGTTCGGCGGGGCGCCGTCAGGAGGCTGTTATTTCGAAAATTGGGGAAGCCGGGGCGGTGGCGACCGAGCGAATGCGTGCGTCACGATTTGGCAAGCCTAGCCAGGAACTGATTGTCTTCGCCATCGCGGTGGCTTGTTTCATCTTTTTTGCCGTGGCACTAACGGGCTTTGCATCTCTGGGCAATGTCATCACCATGCTGCGCAGCATCGCTATTCTGGGCATTCTCAGCACTGGCATGGCGGTGGTGGTGATCGGCCGTGGCCTTGATCTGTCTCAGGTTTCGGTGATGGCCATATCAGCGGCCTGGGTCTTGACCCTGATGAACGGTGGCATGGGGCTGTATCCGGCGATGGCCTTGGGACTGATGTTTGCCTTGGCCATGGGCATTTTGAACGGCTGGGTGATTGCATTCATCGAAATTCCACCCTTGTTCGCCACCCTGGCCTCGGGCCTGGTTTGTTTCGGCGTGGGCCGTTGGTTGCTGATCGACGGCGTGCATGCCTATCCGCCCAAGGGGGCCGAGAATTTTCTGTTCTTCGGCCAGGGCCAGGTCTTTGGCATTCCCATGCCGATCATCATTTTTGTCATCGCCGCCCTGGCGGTGCATTGGATGTTAAGCCGAACCGTGGTGGGGCGTCATATCTTCGGCCTGGGTGACAATATGATGGCGGCCCGCCTGATGGGCGTGGCCGTGCGGCCGCTGATTATTTTTTCCTATGCCTTCTCCGCCTTTATCGCCTTCATCGCCGGCATCACCCTATCGGCGTCCGTTGCCTCCATGAACACCGAGGTGATCAATTCGACCCTGGTCTTTGACGTGCTGCTGGTCGTGGTGCTGGGAGGTATCAGCCTTAGCGGGGGCAGGGGCAGCATCGTCAGCGTCGTGGTCGGTGCCTGCCTGATCGGCATTCTGTTAAACGGCATGACTATTTTGAATATTAACAGCGATGCCCAGAACATCGCAAAAAGCGTCGTCCTGTTGGCCGCGATCGTGATCGACCGCCGCCTGCACCCCAAGGACGAGGAAACCGACAAGCAAGGGGATCACTAAGCAAGCAATCTAATTGCAGCAAAATAAGGGAGAGCTAGACATGACACATAAACTTCTCAGAGGCTTGGCCGTGGCGGCCATGGCCACAACGGTCGCGCTGGCCGCCGGCGGCGCGCTGGCGGCGGGCAAGATCAGCGGCAAGACAGAGCGCATGGTGCGCAGTGATTTCGTCAAATCAGTAACCGGCAAGACCGTGGCCTTTGTGCCGATCAGCTTGGGCCTGCCCCTGTCTGATTATTGGGATGCGGGCATACGCGATGCGGCGACGGAAATCGGCATGAAATACGTGGTCAAGGATCCGGCCTGGAACATGAACGCCATGTCGCAAGCGATTGCCGCGCTGATCTCGGAAAAGGTCGATTATCTGATCGTGCAGAATCCGGATGTTCAGGTCTTTGCCAAACAATTCCGCAAGGCGGAACAGAACGGCACACATGTTATTCAGCTGAACATGGCGTCGAACTACCGCTCGTCCGGCTTCGTTGGCGTTGACTGGGTCAGCCACGGCGAGGAAATCGGCGCGGACATCGTCAAGGAATGCGCTGGCAAGAGCGGCAAGGTCGCCATCGTACAGGGCGAATTGACCGCTGCCGCCAATGTCTGGTTCAACGTCGGCCTGATGAAGGCTTTCAAGGCGTCGGGCAAGATCAATGTGGTCAACGACCAGGCCGCGCAATGGGACGCCTCCAAGGCCCATGACATCACGGCGGCGGTGCTGCAACAGCATCCCGATCTGTGCGCGACGGTTGGCGTCTGGGGCATCATGATGATGGGTTCGGGTCAAGCCATCAAGGAAGCCGGCAAGACCGGCCAGGTGCTGGTCTATGGCTCGGGCAGTAATTCACGCCCGGTCTGCGATGCCCTGCAGGCGGGCACCCTGGACAAGCATTACAGCTATGACAGCTATCTCCAAGGCCGGGATGTGGTCAATGCCATTCAGGCCATGGCGCAGATGAAGGTGGAGCCGGGCGAGCGGCCGTTTGCCCTGTACACACCAATCCTGCGGCACGCCAAGGCAACCGTGATGCCGGGCGATTGCCGCGACCTGATGGGCAAGAAGAAGTAAGCCAAAACACTGCGTAACGGTCTCGGTGGGGGTGCTCTCCGCCGGGACCGTCGTTGTCCCAGAACAAACTACATCGCCGTCCAGGTAAGCACAGGCCCTTCATGTCCGTCATCACCGATACATATCTGAAGCTGCACGCGAAATGGTCTTTTCAGCGGACCCTGGCCGAATTGCTGGCCAAGCGATGGATGGAACCGGCGGTTCCTTTCATCATGATGTTGGGCGTTCTCACGTTCTGCGCCGTCGCCATTCCGAACTATCTTAGCCTGGATAACCTCGCCGAGACCTCCTCTCAGTTCGCGGAATTCGGCTTCGTCGTCCTCGCCATGACCGTGGTTCTGATTGTTGGTGGTATTGATCTGTCCGTGGGCGCCATATTCGCCATGGCGGATTTCATCGCTCTGATATTGTTCAATGTGTACGAGCTGCATATCGGCCTGGTGCTGGTCTTGGTATTGCTCTCCGGCGGCTTGATGGGGGCCTGCAATGGTTTCCTGATTGGCTATCTGAAGCTGGGCGCATTTTTGACCACCCTGGTCACCTTGATCATTTTTCGCGCCACCTTTGATTTGACCGCGCCGGTCTTCGCGGTGGATATCGCCACCGCCTACAATGAAAGCCCGGTATGGGAATTTTTGGGCGAGGGCACCCTGTGGGGTATTCCGGCCAACGTCTGTATCCTGATGGTCATCGCGGTGATTGGCCATGCGCTTCTCAGCCGTTCGCGGCCCGGCTGGCATATCGCGGCCATCGGCTCCAACCGCAAGGCGGCACGCCATGCGGGCATTCCCATTAACCGCACGATTTTCTGGACCTATGTGCTTTCGGGCATGCTCTGTTCCCTGGGCGGCTTGATGTATGCCGCGCGGCTGAACAGCTCGTCGTCGAACACCGGCGATGGTCTGGAGGTCATGGCCCTAACGGCGGCGGTGCTGGGCGGAGTCTCTCTGGCTGGGGGCAAGGGTTCGGTCGGGCGCGCTTTGATCGGGGCGACGACCATTCTGGTACTGATCAACGGCCTGGTCCGCCTGGGCGTTACGGGCGGGCCGACGTTTGCCCTGGAAGGCCTGATCATGCTGGTGGCCGTGGGCATTGATGTAAAATGGCTGAAGAACAAGAACAAGGCGATCTCGAAAATCTATGTTGTGCCGGCCTTCCTCGATCTGGGCGAGCTGCCGGACGCGACCGAAGATTCAGGCACCATCTATGCGCAGAACTCTACTCTGAACGATGCCCAGGCGATCGGCCTGGGGCAGGTGGATGGCCCCGAGGATATTATTCTGGATCGCGAGGGGCGGATCTATACAGGCACCCGGGAAGGCTGGATCATGCGCCTGTCCGGTGAGAACTTTGAACATTGCGAGGTTTTTGCTCGTATCGGCGGCCGCCCCCTGGGCTTGGCCTTTGACCGCGACGATAACCTGCTGGTCTGTATCGGCGGCATGGGCGTCTATGGCGTAAAGCCAGATGGCGAGGTCTTTAAAGTCACGGACGAAACCAACCGCACGCCTTGGAAAATCAACGATGACAGTCGTCTGCGCCTGGCCGACGATCTGGATATCGCGCCGGATGGCAAGATCTATTTCTCGGAAGCCACCATTCGCTATGAGATGCATTCCTGGGCCATGGATGGTCTGGAGGGCCGGGGCAATGGCCGCATCATCTGCCATGATCCCAAGACGGGACAGACCCGCACGCTGTTAAGGGATTTGATGTTCCCCAACGGGGTCTGCATGGCGAACGACGGTCAGTCGATCTTTTTCGCCCAGACCTGGGTCTGCAACATCATGCGCTATTGGATCGCCGGGCCCAAGAAGGGCACATTGGAGACGGTAATCGAACACCTGCCCGGCAACCCGGATAATATCAACCGCGCCTCTGATGGCAATTATTGGCTGGCCATGACCGGTATGCGCACGCCGGCCTTCGATCTGGCCATGCAGATGCCCGGTTTCCGCACCCGTATGGTCAAGCGGGTGCCGCCCGATGAATGGATCTATCCCAACATCAATAACGGCTGTGTCATCAAATTCACGGAGACAGGCGAAGTACTGTCCTCTTATTGGGACAAGGGCGGGGAAAGCCATCCCGCCATCACATCCATGCGCGAACATCGGGGTTATCTGTATTTGGGCGGCCTGATGAACAACCGTATTGGCCGGGTTAAACTGGCGGACGCGGACCCGGACTGGAATGGACCGGACGACTATTGGGGGCCAAGGACATGACGGCCCGCTGGCTGGAAATGGTCAAGGACGTGGTTTTCCCGGACCGCGAGACCCATGCCATTCCCATGATGGACGGCCCTTTGCGGCCCAACGGCGCTCTTGATGAATGCACAGTGCTGGGGGACAGCCCGCAGATGTCGCAGCCCGACGATCTGACCTTCACCTCGGACGGTACGTTATTGGCTTCCAGCGGCAACAAAGTGTTTCGCGCGGACGGTGAGGTGGCGGCGCAATTCGATGGCCTGGTGACCGGTATCGCCGCATTGGCGAACGGCGGTCTGGCGGCCTGTGTCGATGGTATCGGCGTGGTTCTCGACAATGGCCAGCGTCTGGAAAGCGTTGACGGTTCGCCATTGTCATGCCTGACAGCGGTGCTGGCGGGACCAGACAATGTGCTGTTCATTGCCCAGGGTTCCAGCAAGCACAACGCACCGGATTGGGTGCGGGATCTGATGGAGAAAAACGCTTCTGGCCGGGTGATCCGCTGGGATCTGAATACGGACACGGCGGAAACCCTGATAGATGACCTTGCTTACCCCTACGGTCTGGCCTTGGACCATGACGGCAAATCGTTGTTGGTCACGGAAAGCTGGAGCCATGTGCTGTTCAAGCTGCCCCTGAACGTACCAGCCGGCCAGGGCCGGCGCGAGATCGTCATTCCTAACATGCCCGGCTATCCCGCCCGCATTACCTCATCTGATGACGGCGGTTACTGGATGTGCCTGTTCGCCATGCGCACCGAGATGTTGGAATTCGTGCTGGAGGAAGATGCCTATCGCGAACAGATGATGAAGACGGTCGATCCGGCGTATTGGGTGCGTCCCACCTTGCGCGCGGACCGCCATTTCCTGGAGCCGCTGCAGGGCGGCGGCTTTCGGGTCCTTGGCATTATCAAGCCTTGGGCACCGCCGCGCAGCTATGGCCTGGTGGTGCAGTTGGACGAGGATTACGAGGTTGTGCGCAGCCTACACAGCCGGGCCGATGGCCGGCGTCACGGCGTTACCGGTATTGCGGCTTATGGCGGTCTGGTCGCCGCCGCCGTTAAGGGCGATGATAAAATCATCCGTATTGTTGAAGAGGGTCAATTATGAGTGCGGTAGCCGAGAACAGCAATACTGCGGCGCCCCAGATCCAACCGCTGATCAAGGTCATCGGCGCCACCAAGATCTATGGCGGCGTGCATGCCATCGAAGGCGTGGATTTTGATCTATACCCTGGCGAAATCCATGCCTTGGCTGGCGAGAACGGCGCCGGCAAATCGACCCTGTGCAAGGCCTTGTCGGGTACCATTGAATTGACCGCCGGCACCACGATGGTGGATGGGGTGAAGCGGCATTTCGCCAACCCGGGCGAAAGCCTGGCCGCCGGCATCGCCATGGTCTATCAGGAAACCTCGTTGGTGCCGTCCATGTCCGTGGCGCAGAATTTGCGCCTGGGCAAGGAAGATTTCATGAACCGCATGCGGGGCCTGTATATCGAGGGCCAGGTGATGCTGCAGACCCTCAACTTTCATGTTGATCCTGCCCTCTCAGTGGCCACGCTTGGCGCGGCGCAACGGCAGATGGTGGAGATTGCCCGCGCCGTCTATCACGATGCCCGGGTGATTATTTTCGACGAGCCGACCGCCACTCTGACGCCGGAAGAAAAACAACATTTCTTCGATCTGGTGCGGGATCTAAAGGCGCGCGGCGTATCAATTGTCTACGTCTCCCACGCGCTTGAAGAATCCTTGGAGATCTCCGACCGGATCACCGTGCTGCGCGATGGCAGGCACATCATCACGGCGCCGACGTCGGAGATGAACCGCGAAGATCTGGTGCGCCATATGGTGGGCCGGGACGAGGCGCAGAGCCACTATCATCATAGTGAGCATGTGAGTGAGGGCGGCAAGCGCAAGAAACGCCGCCGGGTGCTGACGGTGGAAAACGTCACCATGGGCAATATGGTCAAGAACATGAGCTTCTCGGCCTACGAAGGCGAGGTCGCGGTGATGGCCGGACTGGTCGGCTCCGGCCGTACGGAGATCGCCAAGATCATTTGCGGTGCCTACAAGCGCAACCTCTTTCATGGCGGACGCATCTTCCTGGACGGCAAGCCAATCCGCTACCGGGTGCCGAAGCAGGCCATCGATGACGGCATCGTCTATATTACCGAGGACCGCAAGGTTGAAGGTTTCCTGGAAACCATGTCCATCAAGGACAATATCTATCTTTCCTGGCTGGCCTCGAAACTAGGCCGTGGTTTTCTGGTTTCCAACGGTACGCGCAACCAGCTCGGTCCGGAAATGGCCAAGAAGCTGGAAGTGCGGGCGCCCTCGGTAGACGTCAAGGTCAATGAACTGTCGGGCGGCAACCAGCAAAAGGTGGTGGTCGGTAAATCCCTGGTGCAACGCCCCAAGGTGGTGATTTTCGACGAGCCGACCCGCGGCGTAGATGTCGGCTCAATCCCTGAAATCCATCAAATCATCCGTAATTTGGCCAATGAAGGCGTAACGGTGATCGTTATTTCCTCTTATCTGCCGGAGGTTCTGACCCTGGCAGACCGCATCCTGGTGGCACGCCAGGGCCGGGTGGTGGAGGAATTCGCCGGCGGCCAGGCAACGGAAGAAGAAATCATGTACGCCGCCGTTCATTAGCGTTCGGGCTATTTCGGCGTCTCAATCGAACAGTTTGTCGATGTCATCCTGCGACAGGCCTTGCCCATCCAGCTGTGGTCCGTGCAAGAGGTCTTCATCGGCGGATTTTTCCGGCTCGGCGGCAATCTCGATTTCGGCAAGCTTGTCCCTGCCCCAAATATCAACCAGCGCGTTGACCCGCTCCTCCACATAAGTGACGGATTTGACAACTTTGTTGACCCGCTGCCCCGTGATGTCCTGAAAGGCGCAAGCTTCAAAGACGGCATTGCCATTGGCGGTAAGCCGGTCCAGCGCGGCGATTTGTGCGGGATCGGTAATTGTTTCGCGCAATGCGTCGAGCAATTGTTCGTTGCTCTCCATGGCTTCCATGATGGTATTGGTGGCGGCACCCGTGGCCGCGACGACGGCCTCTAGCTGCTCGCCCATGCTCTCGAAACGGTCGTCGCCGTCGGTTGGCCGATCAATTGCCGCGATCTCCTGTCTGACGCGCTGAATATAGCGCATCAGGCCGTCTAGTTCCTGTCTCAAGCGATCCATCGACGCTTCCATATTGTTGCGGCCGCCAATTATTGGCGCGCCTAGTGTTGAGCCGCAGGCAATCAACTATCTACCGGTTACTGTAGTGTGCTCCGCTGCCATGCCGCAAGTACCTCGATCGCCGGCCGTCGTGCCCGGCCGGTCAGAATGCGCCAGAGTGACAGGCCGGCCACAAAATTTGCTTTCCCAACGATCCGAATTGACATTGCCTTAGAGACCAATTATTACTCTCGTATCGAAATTGATAATCGTTATCATTCGCAAAAAAAGTGTTATAAAAACCGAATGTTACCTAGTTCCGTAGGAGGAAATTCGAGTTATGACCGTGACGAGTAAAAGTAAATTGACCAAGGGCCTGATCTTTTCGATGGCGTTTGGTGCGGCCGCCCTGTCGGGTGGCGCCATGGCGTCGGCGGAGGAGGTGAACCTTTATTCTTCGCGCCAGCCATTCCTGATGAAACCGCTATTGCAGGCCTTCACCAGCGAGAGCGGCATCAAGGTCAACATGGTTTACCTAAAGAAAGGCATGCTGGAACGGCTCAAGTCAGAGGGCCGGAACAGTCCCGCTGATCTGATCCTGGTCTCCGATATCGGTAACCTGCACAATCATGACAAGGCCGGCTTGTTGCAGCCCGTGACATCCACCGGGCTGACCGCCAATATCCCCGCGCAATACCGCCATCCGGCAGGCAACTGGTTCGGTCTGACCGTGCGCGCCCGGGTCATCTACGCCTCAAAGGAGCGGGTCAAGCCCGGTGAGGTGAGCAGCTATGAGGACCTGGCCGATCCCAAGATGAAAGGCCGGGTCTGCATCCGTTCAGGCAAGCATGTCTACAATATCTCCCTGCTGGCCTCGATCATCGTCGCCAAGGGGACCGAGGCCGCCACCGCCTGGGCCAAGGGCGTCAAGGCCAATCTGGCGCGCAAGCCCCAAGGCAATGACCGGGCCCAGGTCAAGGCCGTGTTCCAGGGTGAATGCGACGTCGCAGTGGGCAATACCTATTACATGGGCAAGATGGCGACCAACAAGAAAGACCCGGTGCAAAAGGAATGGGCCAAATCGGTTAATATCATCTTCCCAAATCAGCAGGGCCGTGGTGCCCACGTCAATGTTTCGGGCGCCGCCGTGACCAAAAGCGCCAAGAACAAGGCCAACGCCATTCGGTTGATCGAGTTTCTAAGCGGAGATGCGGCGCAAAAAATCTACGCTGAAACGAACTTTGAATATCCGGTCAAGCCCGGCGTGGCCTTGCACCCCATGGTCGCCTCCTGGGGCGAATTCAAGGCCGACAAAGCCTATCTATCAAAGATCGCCAATGAGCGTTCGACGGCAACCAAGATGGTGGATCAGGTCGCCTTCAATAACTAGGGCAATTTTAAATTAGTCGATGTTGTTCGCACGGCTTAAGTAATTGCTTTAATTGCTCTACTCTTGAAGGGCCGAAGGCTGCGCCGAGGGTCAGGAATACGCGCGTTGGAGAGGTTGGCCGGTGCAATACACCGGCCAGCCTTTCGCCATGTGTAGGGAGTGGATGATGATATGGGCAAATGGAAGTGAACAGTTGGCAGCGTAAAATGCGGCAGCGGTAATGACATCCGAGCAGGCACAGATGAATGCACCGCGACCACGGCGGCGCGGCGGGCACTGGCTGGACGGCTGGACGGTCGCCACCATTGTCATTGCCGCCTTGGCCACGGTGCCGATTTTTGCCGTCATCTACCTGGCATTGACGCCCAGCGAAAATATCTGGCCACATTTGGTTTCGACCGTTCTGAGCGGTTATATCTCGACAACCCTGATCTTGATGGCGGGGGTGGGCCTGGGCACCCTGCTGATTGGCGTGGGCACGGCCTGGCTGGTTACCATGTGCCGCTTTCCCGGCCGCCGGCTGTTCGAATGGGGCATGCTGCTGCCCATGGCCATGCCGGCCTACATCATCGCCTATGTCTATACAGACATATTGGAGTACGCCGGCCCGGTGCAGGCAGCGCTGCGCGAGCTGTTCGGCTGGAGCGGCAAGCAGGAATACTGGTTTCCCGAAATCCGCTCGCTGGGCGGTGCCATCGCGATGATGACCCTGGTGCTGTACCCTTATGTCTATCTGCTGGCGCGGGCCTCGTTCCTGGAGCAATCGGTCGGTGTGTTCGAGGCTTCCCGCTCTCTGGGCCGGGGGCCGTGGCGCAGTTTTTTCAGCGTGGCGCTGCCCTTGGCCCGGCCCGGTATCGTGATCGGTCTGTCCCTGGTCTTGATGGAAACCTTGAACGATTTCGGCACCGTGGACTTCTTTGCGGTGAATACGTTTTCCCTGGGCATTTTCGATGTCTGGATGAATATGAACAACGTTTCGGGCGCGGCGCAACTGGCCACGGTGATGCTGTTGTTCGTCGCCTTTCTGGTGTTTTCCGAACGCTACGCCCGGCGCCGGCAGCGCTTTCACAATACCTCCTCGAAATTCCAGGCTCTGCCCGGCTTTCAACTTGTTGGCGGCCGGGGGCTGGCGGCCACCATCGCCTGCCTCGCTCCGGTCTTGCTGGGCTTCGTCCTGCCGACCCTGGTCCTGCTGCGCTATGCGCATCAGCATTTTGACCCGGAATTGAGCCGGGAGATTCTCGGCCATGCCCTCAACAGCGTGAAATTGTCGGTGCTGGCGGGCACGATCGCGGTTCTGGTTGCGATCATCATGGCCTATAGCGCCCGCATCAAGGGCGGCAAGGTCTTGATGGTGGCCAACCGGGTCGCGGCCATGGGTTATGCCGTGCCCGGTGCCGTACTGGCGGTGGGGGTAATGATCGTGTTGGGCAATCTGGACAATGGCATTGATGGCATCGCGCGGGAAAATTTTGGCTTTTCCACCGGCTTGATTTTTTCCGGCACCATCGCCGCCGTGACCTTTGGTTATTTGGTGCGCTTTCTCGCACTCTCGCTTGGTACGGTGGAGGCCAGCCTGGGCAAGGTCACGCCCAGCATGGACGGGGCCTCGCGCAGTCTGGGCCGCGGCGCTTTCGCCACCATGCAGTTCGTGCATCTTCCTCTGATCAAGGGCGGCGTGCTGACGGCGGTGATGCTGGTGTTCGTCGATTGTATGAAGGAACTGCCCATGACGGTGATCCTGCAGCCCTTTAATTTCCAGACCCTGGCGACCTTCGTACATCAATATGCTTCGGACGAGCAGCTGGGCGACGCGGCCCTGGCGGCACTCTCGATCGTTGGCGTCGGCGTGGTGCCGGTTATCCTGCTCAGCCTTACCATTGCCAAATCGCGGCCCGGCCACAAAGGAGGAGAATAGTATCATGGAAGGACTTCACATGGTCGGTATCCACCATGCCTATGGTACGACCAAGGTGCTCAATAATATCTCCCTGACGGTGCCGGCGGGCGAGTTGGTCTGCCTATTGGGGCCATCGGGTTGCGGCAAGACAACGCTGTTGCGTATCGCCGCCGGTCTTGAACAGTTGCAGGCCGGCAGTGTGACCATTGATGAAACGGTGATCGCGGAAGGTGCGGCGCAGTTGCCGCCCGAAGAGCGGCGCATCGGCTTTATGTTCCAGGATTATGCCCTGTTTCCCCATCTTTCGGTGCTGGACAATGTGATCTTTGGACTGTTTCGCCAGGACAGGCGTACGGCGCGGGCCCGTGCCATGGAGATGCTGGATCAGGTCGGCATGGTACAGCATGCTGAAAAATATCCCCACATGCTGTCGGGCGGTCAGCAGCAACGCGTGGCCCTGGCCAGGGCCCTGGCGCCCGAACCCCGCCTGGTGTTGCTGGATGAACCATTCTCGGATCTGGACACCAACATGCGCGCCAGGATTCGTCAGCAGACTCTAACGGTATTGAAACAGAATAACGTCGCCACCCTGATGGTCACCCATGATCCGAAAGAAGCCATGTTCATGGCCGACCGCATCAAGGTGCTGGGTGATCAGGGCCGTATCCTGCAATCGGGCAGGCCGGCGGATATCTATTACAAGCCGACGGATGAATATGTGGCGCGGTTGTTCGGGCCCATGAATATGATTGACGGCGTGGTCGAACAGGGCGGCCTGAAATCGTCCTTTGGCACCCTGGCGCTTGAAGATCCCACGGTAGTGGAAGGCGCCGCCGTTCGGGTGCTGATCCGTCCCGAAGGCATCATTTTGAGCAAAGGGGACGATGATGGCGGCGCCCCGGTGGAGATACTTTCGGCGCATCTGCTGGGCGACTCTTCGATCGTGCGGTTCAAAGTACGCAGTGGCATCAACAGCGGCAGCGAGTTCCACTTGCGTATGCCCGGCGCTTTCGATCTGACCGAAATAGGACAGATCTGGGCCCGCGTGGACCCGCGCCACGCTTTCCAGTATCCTCAAAACCAATAAACCAATAGGAGATATTGGTATGGTGGAAATAACGCGATCATTCGAGATTGAAGTGGAGATGATTGATAACGATCACCGCCGTTTGGTCGAAATCATCAACGAGATAACCCAGGCTATTGACGACGACCGGCCAGAGGAATGCGCCCGCCTGGTGCCTGATTTCGTAACATTCTCCAAGCAGCATTTCGCCCGGGAAGAAGCATTGTTGGAAAAAAACGGCTATCCCCAGGTCGACAAACACCGCAAGCACCACGCCTCGCTTGATGACAAGATGAAGACCATGGAGGCCTTGGCCCTGAATGTGGTCGACAGTCCGGCGGCACGGGATGCCTTGCGCAAGGAGCTGGTCTTTTTCATGATGGACGATGTGATCAATGAAGACATGGATTTCAAGAGTTTCCTTGTTCAGGCGACCTCGAAGGGCAATGAAACCACGGACGGATAGGCAACCAAACAGTCGCTCGGAAACGCGCTAGAGATCCGGCATTCGCTCAGCGATATCGTCAAACCAGGGCGACAAATCCGCCAACAGGCTGCTGGCGGCGGACCAGCGGGCGGCGCGGCGGGCCACTTTGGTCGCTTCCGACAGCGTAACGCCAATCTTATCACCAGCCAGGCAGTAATCACGCTCCCACCAATCGTCATCGATTTTGTGGGAGAGGATCAGCGATAGCCGTACGCACATATGCAGGGTGCCGAAAATCATCAGATAATCACGTGCCGAAGCGCCGTCGTCACCCCTGGTCTCGGCGCTGAATTTGTCCAGGTAT
>JABIWH010000034.1 GCA_018701215.1 Rhodospirillaceae bacterium | reverse complement strand
TACACGGTGCCCATGCACAGTTTTGACTATGCCAATGTGGTGAACTACTGGCTGCGTAATTTCCGCAACCCTCATCAGGTCAAGGCGATCTATCTTTCCGCCTGGTTCGTCACGGACATCATTCGCGAGATTGACGCCTATCCCGATCTGCCCGGCGTGACCCGGCCCGATCCCGACGGGCGTGCCGGCTGGGCCGAGGGCTTCGCCACGGGGGAGCTGCTGGACCAGTTGGAGCTTGCCGTGGCCGACCAGGATCCTTCACGCGCGGTGGCCTTGGTGCGGGCCTGGAACGGTCGGCATGATCCACGGACGGAAGGCGCCCGCGATGGGTTGATCCGCATGCTGGCCCATTGCGCCGGCAAGTATCAGGGCGATGCTCATATCTTCCGTAATGCCTGTTCGGTGATCGAGGAATATCAGCTGAACACCGTGGACATCGCACGCAAGGACATTCTATTTGAATTCTGGGCGCATTTTCTGTCGTTCTATAAAAAGCGCACCTTGGATACCGACTGTTACGACATGTATCACCGCTATTTCGGCCAAGCCGCCGCCGCCGAATAACGCGCGACCTCGTAATGTGGCCGTAAGCCGGACTACCTAGTCTATCACCTGAACATGCAGGCCAGGGGTGGCTATGGGTAATTTGGCGCGCACATTATGAGGCCCTGCATGACTGTCGATACGTCTGCTACCGAAAATTTTCACGCTGGCGAACTGAGCGCGCAAGAGCGCTGGGGCACGCCCGGTCTTTGGGATCGGGCCCGCGCCCAACAATTGTTGTGGTCCGGCATACCGGACGTTTTTCATGCCCGGATCGAGGCCGCGCCATTCTTCTTTCTATCGACTGCCGGGGCGGACGGCAGTTGTGATTGTTCGTTCAAGGGCGGTGGGCCGGGCCTGGTCCGCATGTTGGCCGAGGACCGCATGGCGTTCTCGGATATCGACGGCAATGGCGCTTTCATGTCCCTGGGCAATATTATGGAGAACCCCCATGTGGGCCTGTTGTTGATTGATTTCAACGACGGCACCCGGCTGCGGGTCAACGGCCGTGCCAGGATTATCGAAGGCACCGCCGCGGCAGAGCTGTTCGCGGAGGCCCCCCGCGCGGTGCTAGTTGATATCGACCTCGTTGTCCCGAACTGCAACCGCAATGTGCCGCGCCTGGTGCCTGCCACATGAGCCGCTATCGCATCGCCGTCAATCTGGAGCTGACCTCGAAATGCAACGCCCGCTGTGTGATGTGCCCACGCGAGGCGATCCCGGAACAGCGCCAGATGACGCCGGCGATTCTTGACGCCGTCTTGGCCCGGCTCAAACCCGAGGATGTCTTCCGTGTGGTCCTCGCCGGCTATGGCGAGCCGACAACCCATCCCCGGTTTGACGAATTCGTCCCGCGCCTGACCGACCACCCGGTGCAGTTCGATATGGTCAGCAATGGCCAGCTGTTGGATGAGAGGCGGTTGCGCCTGTTGGACGGCGCCATCGGCACCTTGATCATCTCGTTCTCCTCCATAGTGCCAGCGGTGTACGACGCCGTGCATGTCAATCTGGACCAGGTCCGGGTGATGGAGAACATCGCATTGGCGCAGCGCACCCTGCGCCAAACCACCTTGGCGATCAGCCTGACGCCGTTGTCCGAATGCCTTGATACCTTGCCGGAAACCATCGCCTGGCTACGCGGTAACGGCGTCGGAAACCTGACCATGTCGCCGACGCTGTATGACCGTGCCGGTACCTTGAATGGCGATCGTGCGGACGGCCAGGGAAGCTCCCACCGGGATCTGCGCGCGGTGATCCGCCAATATGGGCTGCACAGCCAGGAAATGGACTTCGTGCCCAGCCTGCGCGATGTCCTGGCCCAGCGTCTGGCCAATCGCTTCAAATGCACGCCGCGCAATATCGATGTGCTGATCTCGGCCCAGGGCCAATATATGTACTGCTTCAACGATATCGGGCACCGCCGGCCCCTGGCCAGCGTGCACGATCTTTCCTTGCGCCAGGCCATTGCGTTGCGCGAAGAGACCGGCGCCGATCCCGAAATCTGTGGCGATTGCAATATTCAGAGCCGCTATGGCATCGCCGAACTGGCCGGTGCGGCGATCGCCTATCTGCGTCCTCATTGACCGGCGGGTTAAACGATGCACTTGCCGGGTTGCACCTGACCGCCAGCAAGGTATCTTGTCGCTGCATATATCTTGTCAGTATGGGAATCTCCGCCATGGCCGATCAACCTGGACCACTCACTGGCGTCAAGGCCGTCACTTGTTCGACCGCGCAGGCGGGCACGGTGCCCTATATGCTGATGGCGGACCTGGGCGCCGAGGTTATCAAGATCGAGGTGCCGGGCGTTGGCGACAATTCCAGGACCGCCGGCGAGATGAAGGGCGGTATCAGCTCGTTCTTCGAGACCAATAACCGTGGTGTGAAGAGCCTGACCTTGAATTTGAAGTCGGACGAAGGCCGCAAAATCCTCCACGGCCTGGTCAAGGACGCGGATATTTTCGGGCAGAACTTCCGCCCCGGCGCGGCCGAGAAAAACGGATTTGGCTATGAGGAGTTGAAGAAAATCAACCCCGCGCTGGTCTACGTCTCGATCTCCGGTTACGGCCTGGCGGGCCCCCATGGCGCCTTGCCGGGCACCGATGCCGTGGGCCAGGCCCTGGGCGGCATCGCCGAGGCCTATGCCGGACCGGGCGAAAACATGCGCACGGGCGTCGTCTCGGTGGCCGATGAATCCTGCGCCATACTCACTTTTGGCGGTCTGTTGGCGGCACTCTATTATGCCAAGAACACCGGTATCGGCCAGAAGGTGGAGACATCCCTGGTTGGCGGCATCGTCCGCCTGATGGGCTGGACCATGACGACGACCATGTGGCGGGATGCCAACCCAATTACTGGCGCGCGCATCAACGGCACCCGCGAGCGTCCGGGTATCGCGGCGACCTTCAATGACCGGGACGGCAAGCCGTTGGTCTTTCAACTGGCGCACACTGATTGGACCCGCGCCATGGAAGCCTTGGACTTCCTCCCCACCCTAAAGGAGCGCGGCGCCGATGATCTCGGTCTGGCCCTGGTTTCCGGAGCGGAAAAGGACAAGATCCTAAGCACCCTGGCGGAACTGTTCGCCACCGACAGCCGCGATCGATGGCTGGAGCTGCTGCGCGCCGCCGACGTGGTCTCGGCGCCTGTAAACACCTTGCTGGAAGCCTCGAACGACGCGGATGTCTTGGCCAACGGCTATATCCAGGAGGTCGAGTACCCCGAGATCGGCGAGAGCCTGAAAGTGCACGGCACCCCATGGCAATTCTCCGAAACCCCCGCCAAACTCGGCGTGGCGCCGAAACTTGGCGAACACAACGATGAGATCCTGTCAGGCCTAGGCTACAGCGACACCGAGATCGCCGCCCTGCGCGAGCAGAAGGTTATTTGACAGTTCTGCCGGGAATTAGCCGCTCTCGCGCATGCTGAAAGAGCCAATCCCTATTCCGGACCCTAATTTTGTGTGTGGAGACTTGATGCAGTTGCAGGGTATGACGATCACCTATGTCTGCTCTACCTCCGATAACGACCGTAATATAAGAATTTTCTAACGGAACGTTTTTGACCCAAATGCGACTATGGAAGCCCGTATTTGGCTGCTGGCGAATAGTGAAGTATCGTCCGTTTTTTAGGATGAGTTCGTGGAGAATATTGTCGAATGCGCGTCCGATTTGAGGTGACCGCTGGGCTGCTATTTTTTCTACTGTTAGCCCCAATTGCAGGCAGAACAGCGGAAGTCGAGGAAGGTCAGTTTTATGATCGTGATCGAGACCGAAATGTTCCTTTCATGGCCTATTGGCCAAACCTCGCGAACGTTCCGGCCCCTGTCGTAATTTTCTCTCACGGTCTGGGCCGCACCAGGGAGACGGCATCCTATTTTGGCAGAGCTCTTGCAAGCGCAGGATATATATCCATTCATATTCAGCATCCCGGTTCTGATGGTGAATTAGTGAGCCAGGCTCGCTCGCGGGAAGAAGCGGGACAAATTCTTCGCGCGTCTTTGGGAAATCTGGAGAACTTCCTAAACCGATCAAACGACATTCCCTTTGTTATTGATGAACTCGAGCGCCAAAATAACTCCGGACCCTGGGCTGGAAGGTTTGATCTGAGCCGGATTGGAATGGCCGGGCATTCCTATGGAGCGCGGTCGACGATGTTTGCAGCCGGCGAATTGGTCGGACCCATGGGAGATTTCGCTAAAGAACCACGTATCAAAGCGGGGGTACTTCTAAGCCTTGATCTGCCCAGACGCGATTTCGATCCAAACCGTAGATATGGTGATATTCGAATCCCCTCGTTTCATATCACAGGGACACTTGATGATGTTCTGGGAATGGGAACTGGTTCAGCGTCTCGTCGAACGCAACCCTTCAAACTGATACCTTACAGTCCCCAATACTTGCTTGTCTTGGATGGTGCCGACCATGACACTTTCTCTGGCACTCGATTGGGCACGGATATTGAGAAACCTATGGACAAAGACCATACGACAACAGTTAGCCAAGCGGCGGTGGCGTTTTTCGATGCGCATCTGCGCGGACTTTCTTCAAAAGAACACTGGATAAAATTAAAATTTTCCCACTCTCTCGTCTTTGGTGATCACTTCGAGTTTAAGTAGTAAAGTCTCTTTTTGGCACTTTTCAAGCATCAACGGGCGTCGGGCCTGTTTTTGCTTTGGCCACGACATCGAACCTATGCCTAAAACACCACATCCGTCCAAGATGACTGGGTATGGCCATTTCCCTTCCCCAAAATCTCTATCGTTTGTTTGACTGTTTTCGATTGAAGATGACAGCGCGGCGGGAGGCTAATAACTTACGGTAGAGACTAAATTGCAGCCAAGTATTTCGCGCCCACCAATGTCGCACTGAACAAAATTTGCATTTGGACAGGCCTCACGACTTCGAAATATAGTTACATTAATTATCCTGATTTGATTTTTATTTGAGGAAGAATTTTGAACACAAATGCGGTCACCGGCGGGATTAATCCACCGACCAGGAAGGAAACCCCGGCGTCGGGCTCCTTGATAAGCAAAAATGCTGTTAGGGAAGAAATCCGTATCGTGCAGTCAGTGCAAACCCAGCGAAATATGCCAGTCTTGTTGTTCGGCAATACGACGGCTGTTGCAATCGTAGTTTATACGGACTGGGCGGTCGCAATCGCCAATTATGCGATATATTTTCTGGCCGCCGTATTGCTGTTGCTGTTACCTGTGGTGCGCAGCTATCTGCATTTGCTTGGCCTACCACGGCCAACCCGGGTGAGCCAACGGCGGATACGTTTGATTATTGTACATTCCTTCCTGCTTGGGCTGGCTTGGGCCGTTTCATTTTATTTAATGATCTCGAATGTGGTCACAGTAGACGGCATTGTTCTCCTCATGGTCATGTTTTTCCTGGGCTTTGGCGCGGCGGCGTTGATGCCAAGTTTGCCTCTGGCGGCTATCGCCTATTTCGCCCCGATGTTGCTAGCTGCTGTCGTTGCCGCATTGCTCAACGATATTTTGAGATGGGATTTATTGGCTTTTGTCTCAATTGCTGGCGCCGGTGCCATCGCACGGTCTGCTTGGCAAAGCTGGCGGGAGACGACGGCATCCGTACAATTGGGCCTGGAGAAAATCAAGGCGGAAGCTGAAGTTCACCAACGTGAAACAGAGGCCATGCGTTCGATGCTGGCGGCAATCCCATTTCCATTGGTCCTCACCAGAGAAACCGGGGCGCTGGAGGCCTCAGAAACGGCCTCCCGTCAATTCGGCATTCCTGCAGGTAGTGTAGGCGGGATTTCCATCCGGGATTTTTTCGTGAACCCCGACGACCAGGATGTAATGGCCGATCTGCAGGCGGAACAGGGCCGGTTGGAAGAGTACGAAGTTCAGTTCAAGAATGCCCAAGGCGAACCTTTCTGGGCCTTATTGTCCTCTCTGCCGCTACGGTATGAAGACGAGGATTGTTGGCTCAACGCCATCTACGTCATCGACGACCGAAAGCGTGCCGAAGCCGAAACCCTCGAAGCTAAACAACGGGCAGAGGAAACCAGCCAAACTTTGGAGGCAGTATCGGGCCAACTCTCGAAATATATCTCTCCGCAGCTTTACAGTTCTATTTTCAGCGGCGAGCAGAAAGTGGAAATCGAGTCCAAGCGAAAAAAGCTTACGATCTTCTTTTCCGATATTGTCAGTTTTACCGCCATCACCGATCAACTGGAATCGGAAGAATTGACTGCCTTGCTGAACCAGTATCTGACCGAGATGTCAAAGATCGCACAGGAGCATGGCGCCTATTTCGACAAATTCATTGGCGATGCCATGATGTTCTATTTCGGAGACTCGGAAAGCAAGGGTGTCAGGGAGGATGCCGCAGCCTGTGTGCGCATGGCCATTGTCATGCAACGCCGACTAGCTGACCTACAGCACGGCTGGCGTGCGCAAGGCCTGATCGATCGCCCTTTCGAGGCCCGCATGGGAATCAACACCGGCTATTGCACCGTTGGCAACTTCGGCAACGAAGATCGTATGGATTATACCATCATCGGCGGTGAGGTTAATTTGGCGGCCAGATTGGAAGCCAATGCCGATGCTGGTGGTATTCTGATAGCAGCGGAGACCTATTCCCTCGTCAGGGACTGGTTGTTGGCGGAAGAGCGGGAGGCGATCACCATGAAAGGTTTTGCTAAGCCGGTTAAGACCTTCAGCGTCAAAGGTATCTACGACGAGCTCGCCATGGAGGGCCGGGTTATCCATAGTGAACTGGATGGGTTGTCCCTGACAATCGACTGCGACCGATTAAACCAGACGAGCAAGAAAGAAGTCGTTCACAAGCTCAAGGACGCTTTAGCCCAGCTTGAGAATTAGTTCGCATTCAATGTCGGTTCTTAATCCCGTGGACGGCTCCCACCCTCCGACGTTTAAGTGCTGTGTATTAGGTTATTCTAACAGTCGGCTCCTGGCACATTGCGTCGGTTAGAGCCGCGTTGTCGGATTCCCGCTCTTATCCCAGCAACCGACATGTAGCCGATCACATCTAAAACTACCCGCTACACCAAATGTCTAAATTTTGCACAAAGCACGAAGGTCAGGTCTAGTTTCCTGCATTGCACATATCAGCGCATAACTAACTTTAGCGCGCCTCCGTCCAGCTTTCGCAGAAGGCCAGCGCGGAGGTGGAGAAGGGGCGTCCGTCGCGCTCCCGGCTCCACGAGCGGCCGCCGGCTTGTACGCCGTCCATGACCAGACGTGTTCCCGCGGCCGGGATCAGCACCGTATTGACGCCATAGGGCCGTTCGCCGGCGCCCGTGCCGGGCTGGGTATGGATCATCAAAGGATCGCCCAGGTCATGCCAGGTTAGCGACAGGCTGGTATCCTCGGACGTGACATATTCCGTGTAGAAGCGATGTGGGTCGCCGTCATGCTCAAATTCCGCCTCTTCCACCGGGATAGCAAGATCGGCCAATTCCGGGTTTAACTCGCCCTGAATGGTCTCTTGCAGCCAACGCGCCATGGCAATGTTGTCGGACCAAATGCGCCAACCGTCCCCGGTCAGCTCGCTTTTGAGGTAAAGCACATGCCCCGGACCGGCTGGCGACATGACATTGCGCCAAAAGCTGGCCACCGTTGTCTCTGGGCCGCCATCGGTTTCGGAAAGACGAATAAACGGATTCTCGCCACAGCAGAGTACGCGATTTGCATCAGCAGACATGATCTCACCTCATCCAATCGGAAAAATTTCAAATTAGCTTACGCCCAATAAATCCAGCCCGCTACTAAGTAACCACTATGTGACCTGGGGCACCACCTCACTCATGAAGTGTTCCATTTTCTCGACGGTTGTCGCGGCCGGCGGGGTGCGAAAATCGAATACCACCTCGTGCACGCCCATGGCCTTGTAGGCGCGGATGTCCTCGGCGATGCGGGCGGGCTCGCCGGTGAACAGCAGGCGGTCATGGCCCGCCGGCACCTTGCCCGGATCATAGGACGGCGCCTTAAAGGATATTGTCAGCTCGTCATAGTCCCTGCCCTCGGCCTCCATCATCTGTTTCAGCTGATCCAGCAGGTTCTGAAATTCCTCTGGCGGCAGCGGCGAGGCCGAGGTGGCGCCGACGGGATGCCAGCCGTCGGCGTATTTGGCGACGCGGCGCAACGCGGCCCGGCTGTGGCCGCCGATCCAGATCGGGGGATGCGGCTTTTGCACCGGGTGGGGCACACAGCGCAATTCCTTGAAGGAATAGAACTCGCCCTCGTGGGAAACCGGGTCCTGGGTCCAGCATTTCTTGAAGATTTCGAGATATTCGTTACTCGATGCCCCGCGCTTGTCAAAATCCGGCGCGTTCAAAGCCTCGAACTCCTCGCGCATCCAGCCAACCCCGACACCGACCGTGACCCGTCCCTTGGAGAGCACATCGATGGTGGCCAGTATTTTCGCGGTAACCAGCGGATTACGGTGCGGCAGGATCATCACCGAGGTCACCAGACGCGCGGTCTTGGTAAAGCCGGCCACGAACGACATCAGGGTCAACTGCTCCATGGCATCGCCGACGCCCGGGAAACCACCGTCGACGGTGTAGGGATAGGGCGAGGATACCTCGACCGGAAAGACGATGTGATCGCCGAACACCATGGTGCTATAGCCCAGGCGCTCGCCCGCCAGTGCGATTTCAGAGATATCGTCCGGGTTGCCCAGGGGCCCCCGTGTGGGCAGGTAAAATCCATAGCGCATTTGGCCGTCTCCTCAGCATTATTTGGCTCATTGTCAGGGAGTTCAGCCCATGTGGCAAGCGCCGCCATGGCCGCCGCCATGCTCGCAGCCGTGCTCGTCTTTGAAGCATGGGCTGTTATCTGCCGCATGCCTGGGGTAGACTGGGCCGACCCACCCTAGCCGCTGACGCATAATGTCGATCCCCAATGGCATCGCATGTACCCGTCGCGATGACCTGAGGAATATGTTATGACACCGCCCCGCCGAGGGATCTCACTGACGCCTATGGAAACCCGCCGCGATGTCATCGTCCGTGCGGCGGAACTGGCGGATCGACTGGGCTACGAGCTATTCGTGGTGCCCGAGGGGTGGGGTCTCGATTCCACCTTGGTGCTGACGGAGATCGCGTTACAGACAGAGCGCATTCAGCTGATGTCGGGCATTCTATCCGTATGGAGCCGGACGCCCGGCGCCATCGCCATGAATGCAGCCACCCTGTCCGAGATCAGCGATGGCCGCTATATTCTTGGCCTTGGTGCCAGCACGAAGGCGTTGGTGGAGGGCTTCCACGGGATAGAATTCGCGCAACCCGCCAAGCAGTTGGGTGCGACGACAAAGGCGGTGCGCCGGATATTGCAAGGCGAACGTTCGGAAGTCCCCGACGATCTTGATGCGCGCGCCCTGAAACTTGGTCAGGCACCACAACCGGAACTGCAAATTTATATCGCCGCCATGGGGCCGCGCGCGGTTACCGTCGCGGCTGAACAGGCTGACGGCTGGTTTCCCTACTATGTTGCCCGTGACCGGTTCGCAAGCTGGGTTCCCGAGCTGCAGGCAGTGCGGGAAAGCGCCGGAGATCTGGATCAGCCCTTAACAGTGATCGCGGGGCCCAACGTTTGCGTCAATGCCAACGAGGCCGATGGCCGGCAAACGGCGGCGAATAATCTCGCCTGGTATCTGTGCGCCATGGGCGATGTCTATGCCAAATCGGTTTCCGCGCAAGGTTACGCCGCCGAGGTTGATATGGTGTTGCAGGCCAATCCCAAGCCAAGCCCAAGCCATGGGGAGATCCCGGCGGCGGCGCAGATCCTACTGGATCAGCTGGCGGTTTACGGCACACCGGAAAAGGTGCGGGCGGAATTGCTGCCCTGGGATGACGTGGTCGATATTAACGTTCTGGGTATAGCGCCAGGTATCCCCTGGCCGGATATGGAGGCGATCCTCCACGCCGGCGCGCCGGGTTAATTAGCGCTGAGGGGAATCTAAATCGACTGATCCTTGGTGGCGGCAAAGGTCAGCTCGGGCCAGTCCCGGGCCAGATCGTCCAGGTGCCAGGCGTTGCGGGCCAAGAGCACCAGATCGCCTTCATGATCATCGGCCACCACCGCGCGTTCCTTGTCGGCGAAGCGTTTTAGCGTCGCTTCGTCATCGCAGAACACCCAGCGTGCGGTGTACAGACTGGACGCCTCGAAATGCACCGGCAATTCGTACTCGGCGGCGATGCGGTCGGCCAGGACATCAAACTGCAAGGCGCCGACCACGCCGACGTACCAATTGGCGCCCAGGCGCGGCTTGAAGACGCTGGCCGCGCCTTCCTCGGCCAGTTGTTGCAGGGCCCGGCCCAGATGCTTGGCCTTCATGGGATCGTCGGGGGCGACCCGTTGGATCAATTCGGGCGCGAACGAAGGGATACCGGTGAAGGTCAGCTCCTCGCCCTCGCTCAAGGCGTCGCCGATGTGCAGGTTACCGTGGTTGGGCAGGCCGATGATGTCGCCGGCATAGGCATCCTCCGCCGTGCCTCTATCCTGGGCCAGGAACAGCACTGGATTGTGCATGTTGATCTGCTTGCCGCTGCGGATATGTTTCAGTTTCATGCCCTTGCGGAAATGGCCCGAACAGATCCGCATGAAGGCCATGCGGTCGCGGTGTTTCGGGTCCATGTTGGCCTGGATCTTGAAGACGAAGCCGGAGACTTTTTTCTCATCCGGTTGCACCGGACGGGTGGCGGAGGGGCGGGGCCCTGGCGGCGGCGCCAGCTTGGCCAGGCCTGCGAGCAATTCCCGTACCCCGAAATTGTTGATAGCGGAGCCGAAATAGACCGGCGTCATATGGCCTTCGCGATAGGCTTGCGGATCAAATTCCGGGCACAGGCCCTGGGCCATCTCGACCTCTTCGCGCAGGGTATCGGCGTCCTCGCCCAGGAAACGATCCAGCTTGGCATCATCCAGGCCGCTACAAACCTCGCCCTGGCTGATGACGTTTTTTTCCGACTTGTCCATCAAGACAAGGCGATCCGAAAACAAATCGTAGCAGCCCTTAAACCTGCGTCCCATGCCGATGGGCCAACTGGCCGGCACCACGTCGAGGGCCAGGCTTTGTTCGATTTCGTCCAACAGATCAAACGGCTCCCGGCTTTCCCGGTCCATCTTGTTAATGAACGTCACGATGGGCACATCACGCAGGCGGCAGACCTCGAACAATTTGCGGGTCTGCTCCTGAATACCGCGGGCGGCGTCCAGCACCATGACGGCACTGTCGACGGCGGTCAGGGTACGATAGGTATCTTCGGAGAAGTCCTGATGGCCCGGTGTGTCGAGCAAATTAAAGGTGCAACCCGCGTAATCAAAGGTCATGACGGAGGTGGCGACGGAGATGCCGCGTTCGCGTTCGACCTTCATCCAATCGGAATGAGCCCGGCGCGTATCGCCCTTGGCCTTGACCGCGCCGGCAAGATTAATGGCGCCGCCGAACAGCAACAGCTTTTCGGTCAGGGTCGTCTTGCCGGCATCGGGATGGGCGATGATGGCAAAGGTACGTCGGTGCGCCACTTGGGCGGCGATTTCATTCATGGTTTAGGTCCGGGAATTTGGCTGCGTGGGCCGTATAACATCAATCGGGGTCGTGGCAAAGGTGGTTCAATTGCTTCGATGGCACCTTGGTGGCGCGGCAAATTCTGCTATATGTGCCGCATGGCGTTTAGTTAGGGAGTTTCGAACAGTGGATTTGGCGAAACAGCATATTGATATCGGCCTCTATACCAACCAGCGCGAGGAACAATTGGCGTTCTGGCAGGTCGAGATCGGCTTGGAGTTCGACCATGTGGGCAAGCTGGGCGGCGGCGTGCATCAGCTGCGCCACCACATGAACGGCTCGATCCTGAAAATCAACCATGCACGCGATCCCTTGCCGGACCTGGCGCCATCGGGCTATCGCCGCTTGCTGATCGCCAAGCCGGACCTGACGGAAGTGCAAAGCCTGAGCGATCCCGACGGCAACGCCGTGGATCTGGTGCCCATGGGCCACAAGGGCGTGCTTGGCATCGGTATCGAGATCGCGGTCAGTGATCTGGCCGCCGCCAAGGCCTATTGGGTCTATGCCTTGCAATTCCAGGCTGGCGACAATGATACGGTGATCGCCGGCGATACCGTGTTGTTCTTGAAACAGGATGACAGTGTAAAACCGACGCCGGATGATAAGAACGCACCTGGCTATCGCTACACAACGGTGCAGATCCACAAATGTGACGCGGAACATGCGGGTATTCTGGCGCGCGGCGGCCGGGAAGGCGCGGCACCGCGTACCATCGGCAGCACAACGCGGTATTCCTTCGTGCGCGACCCGGACGGCAACTGGCTGGAAGTCTCGCAACGCGCTCAGCTGACCGGCACCCTTGAGCAATAGGGAACAATTGAATTGGAGAACAAGATGACGACGAGTGGACAAAGCTGGGACGTCTATCTATCGGGAGAAATCCATAGTGATTGGCGGGAGCGGATTGTCGCGGGTGCGGCTAAGGCAGGCCTGGAGATCGATTTCAGTTCCCCGGTGACCGATCATGCCTCTTCCGATGATTGCGGTGTCGCCATCCTGGGCGGCGAAGATCAGGCTTTTTGGCATGATCACAAGGGTGCGAGGATGAACGCCATACGTACCCGCACCCTGATCGAGCGGGCCGATATCGTGGTCGTTCGCTTTGGCGACAAGTACAAACAGTGGAATGCCGCCTTCGATGCCGGCTATGCCGCCGCGCTGGGCACCTCCATCATTACCCTGCATGACCCGGCCCTGCGCCATGCCCTCAAGGAAGTGGACGGCGCGGCCCTGGCGACGGCGGAAACGCCGGAGCAAGTAGTGCAAATCCTGGCCTATGTCATCGACGGCCGCCTGGCCGCCTCTGCCTGAGGTGGCGGCCAACGACCATGCTCCGAATGGCCGCCCGCGCATCACGCGGCGGGAGGTGGAGGCCTCGTTCAACAACGAGGTCCGCAATATGGCCATCGTGCGCCATATTGGCCGGCCCATCGGCAACGCCCTGACGCCGTTCTTCTATAACCGCGGTTGGACGGCGAACCAGATGACGACCCTGCGCTTGGGTCTGGCGCTGCTGGCGATGTTGTTATTGATCACCGTGCCGCCCGGTTTGGTCTGGCTGGTTGCGGTACTGTATTATCTCTGTTTCATCGGCGACTGCCTGGACGGCAATCTGGCCCGCCTGGGTGACAGCGCGTCGTACTGGGGCAAGTTTTACGACGGTGTCGCCGATCGCTTCTATTACACGGCGGCACCCTTGGCGGCGGGCATCGGTTTGTGGCGCGATACCGGCCTGGACTGGCCCTTGATCGCGGGCGGCGTGGCGACGGCAATTTTTACGTACAACGACCTGATCTCAAATCGTTTGCAATATTTTAAATTGTGGATGGTGGGGCAGAGCGGCCCGGCCAGCTATCGCACCGGCAAACTCCTGAGCAGCTTGGAAAACCTCAATGACCGGGTCATGACCAATGGCTTCTTCGTCGCGCCGCTGCTGCTATTATTGCCGGGCGTGGGGCTAAATTGGTATTTTTGGAGCATCTTGTTGTTACAGGGCACCTTGGGCGGCCTTGGCTTGCTGGGCCTGCTGTATCTGTCCTATCGCACTTTATCCCGTAGACGTAAGAGCAAGCACGCCAAGGGCGCCGATCCCGGACAGGCCGGCAGTCCCGGCCTGGAGTAACCGTATAAGGATTATTTTTCATGCATCCCGCCGATCCTAAATCCAATCTATGGACACATACCGCCGCGCCCGCGCCTGAATGCCCCGCCTTGCAGGGCGAGCGGACGGCGGATGTGGTGGTGGTTGGTGCCGGTTTTACCGGTTTGTCCGCCGCCCTGCATTTGGCCGAGGGTGGCGCCGATGTGGTTCTGGTGGAGGCCGAACAGCCGGGCTTCGGCGCCTCGGGCCGCAACAACGGCCAGGTCATTCCAGCCTATTCCAAGCATAATCCCGACGACGCCGTGGCTGAATTCGGCCCCGAACGGGGCGAGCGTCTGAACCAGATGGTCGGCGGTTCCGCCGATCTGGTATTTGATCTGATCCGCAAGCACAAGATCGACTGCGATGCCGCACAAGAGGGCTGGCTGCAACCGGCCCATCGCGCATCTCGCATGAAAGGCGTCGAGATCAAACATGACCAATGGGCCGCGCGTGGCGCGCCGGTGGAAATGTATGACGCCGCCCGCGCGGCCGAGCTGACCGGCAGCCCGATTTATCACGGCGGCTGGATGCACCGCTCAGGCGGCCATATCCAACCCCTTGGCTATTCTCGTGGCCTGGCCCGCGCCGCAATGGCGGCGGGTGCAGCGATTCATGGTGACAGCCCGGTGCAGGCAATAGACCGGGACGGCAGCCAATGGCGGGTGAAGCTGCCCAACGGCGTGCTGCGCACGGACAAGGTTATCCTGGCGACCAATGGCTATACCGGCAATCTGTTTCCCGGCCTGCGCCAGACCATCGTGCCCCTGCGGTCCTCGCACCTGGCGACCGCGCCATTGAGCGACAATGTGGCCAAGTCTGTTTTGCCCGGCAATCATGGCCTGTCGGATACGCGGCAGGCGCTATGGGCGTTCCGCAAGGACCGCGATGGCCGCATCGTCACGACCTCCGCGCCGGTATTTACCGCTGGCGCAAGGGGGCGGATGACCGCCTCGACCATTCAGCGTTTGAACATTGCTTTTCCGCAGATCGAACAGCCACAAATCGAATATTTCTGGGAAGGCATCATCGCCATGACGCCCGAACGTCTGCCCCGCTATCACGAACTGGCCGGCGGCATGATCGCCGCCCTGGGCTATAGCGGCCGGGGCATCGCACTGGGCACGGCGGTGGGCCGGATGCTGGCGCAACGCGCCCTGGGCACGCCGGCCAGTGAGCTGGCCTTGCCGGCCGTGCCCCTGAAGCCCTTGCCGATGCATGATCTGGTGGTGCCCCTGGCCCGGACCTTGAGTTGGTATTTCCGCTGGCGGGATACCAGGGACTAGCTCGCCTCCAGGGGCAAACTCACACGCACCAGCAGGCCGCCGTTCTTGCCGTCGTGAAGAGAAATATCGCCGCCGTGGCGATGGATCACCGCGCGGGCGCTGGCCAGGCCCAGGCCGGTACCGCCTGTTTCACGGCTGCGGGAATTTTCCAGACGGAAGAATGGCCGAAAGACCTTCTCCCGCATTTCCTCCGGTATGCCGGGCCCGTTGTCCAGAAACTCCACTACGGCTTCACCTTGTTTGCGCGATAGCTGAACCGCCGCCTGTCCGCCGTAGCGGATTGCGTTGTCGATCAGGTTGCCAAAGGCGCGGCGCAGAGCGACTGGGCGGCCCTGGATCGTCACCTGCTGGGGGCCAGCAAAATCCGCCACGCCGCCCATATCCAGAACCCCGTCGCACAGACTTTGCAGCAAAGCTGACAAATCGGTCCGAATGGGCTTTTCATCTCTGGTATCGTCACGTGCGAACGAAAGCGTTTCATCCAGCATGGCCTGCATTTCGTCGATATCCGCGATGGCTTTGCCCTGTTGCTCCCCATCTTCAATAAACTCCGCCCGCAGGCGCAGGCGGGTTAGGACGGTGCGCAGATCGTGGGAGATCGCGGCCAGCATCAGCGTGCGGTCGTCCACGAAACGACGCAGGCGCGCCTGCATGCGATTGAAGGCGCGGGCGGCCCGGCGTAATTCGCGGGAACCTTGTTCGGGCATGGGTGGCGCGCGTACGTCCACGCCAAACTGATCGGCGGCCTGGGTCAACTGGCGCAGGGGCCGGGTCATGCGGTGGGCCGCCCAGACGGCGGCAAGCAAGACCAGAACCACCGTCAGGATCACCCAACCCAGGGCGCCGACGCCGCCACGCCAGGGCGGGCGGCCCGGGTGGAGATTTACCCGTAACCACTGGCCATCCTTTAGGCCGACGGCGATGACCATACGGTGCCGCCGTCGATCGCTGAAATGGCGGTCACCGCCATTTTCTTCATCCCATGGCCGCAACAGGCGGACGAAAAAGACCCGGTCCTTCAGAACATCGAGGTGGGGACGGATAGGTCCCGGCATATCGTCCGCGCGCTTCCAGTTCCTGTCCCCCGGCCTTGGGGGGCGGGACGAAAGAGTGACACGCATTTGAGGCCCGCCCAGGGCGGTCAGGACCTGATCCCGATGATTTGGCGGTGTCCGGTCCATCAAGTCAGCCATGGCGGCGACCTGCACGGCTATTGTCTTGGCGAACAAGCCTATGGTCCGTTCGCTCCGGTCGTGCAAATAGAAGACTGCTCCGGTGATCAGGAGCACCAGCAGGCCCGCAACCAGGACCATGGCCACCCGCCCGGCCATGGATGCCGGCCATAGACGGCGGATCATGAGCGTTCCACCTCCGCCGTGAAGATATACCCGGTGCCGCGCACCGTTTTGATGATTGTCGGACTTTTCGGGTCAGTCTCGATCTTGCCGCGTAGGCGGCTGACCTGGACATCAATGGCCCGATCGAACGGCACGGCCTCGCGGCCTCGGGTCAGGTCCAGCAATTGTTCGCGGCTCAACAGCCGCTTGGGGTGCCCGGCCAAGGCGCAGAGCAATTCGAACTCACCGCCGGTCAGCTCCACCAGATTGCCATCGGGTGCAAACAGATCGCGCCGGGTCAGGTTCAGGCGCCAGCCATCAAAGGACAGGTTGTCCTCGCCCACGGTTTCCGAAGGCGCCCGCGCCCCGCTGCCGCCCCGGCGCAGCACGGCACGCATGCGGGCCAGCAGTTCGCGGGGATTGAACGGTTTTGCCAGATAGTCGTCGGCGCCCATTTCCAGGCCGATGATGCGGTCCATTTCCTCGCCGATAGCGGTCAGCATGATGATCGGCATGGCGGCGGCGTTGGCCTCTTGAGAGCGGATGCGACGGCACAGGCTCAAGCCGTCTTCGCCGGGCAGCATCAGATCCAGCACGATTAGGTCAAAGCGCCCGGCTTCCAGCAGCCGCCACATCTCCCTGCCGTCGGCGGCACTGTCCACGCGATAGCCATGCTTGCGCAGAAAGCGGGCCAACAGATCACGGATTTCCCGATCATCGTCGACCACCAGGATATGCGGTTCTGTCTCCATACCTGGATACTAGGGCACTGGGTGGCGGATCACACGCCATCGGAGCGATTTTATTGTAACGAAATGTTGCAGTGCCGGTGTTGGCAACAAAGCCTTACCAAACGGGTGCTTTCCAGACACGCGCCTGTTACACGGCTGCCCTAAGTATTCCTGCATAGGCAATTCGCAGAGCAACCAGGAGACTGAAAATGAGCAGAAAAAGCATTTTGATATTCAGCGGTATTGGTTTGGCGGCCATGGCCGCTGTTGCCGCCACGACCCTTTCGATTGGATCCGTCGCAGCCGTCGCGGAAACCGCATCGGCATCGACAGGGTTCTTTGGCGGCGGCCATAAAGGCTGGCGCCATCGCGGCGGTGGTCACCGCATGGCCATGGTCTGCGGTCCCATGCGTAGCGAGAAAGTGGAACACGGCATTGAATTCGTTGAAAGCTTCATGAACTTTACAACGCCGCAGCAGCAGGCATGGGAGAGCCTGGCAGCGGCGATCCGGGCAGGCGATATCAGCGTTGGCAACGCCTGTGCCGACCTTAAGAGCCAGGGCAAGCCAGAGAATGCCACCGCCAAGCTGGCATTCGCGGAAACAATGCTGAGCACGGGCCTGGAGGTGGTGACAAAGGTGCGTCCAGCCTTCGATAATTTCTACGGCACTTTGAATAGCAAGCAGCAGAGTGCCCTGGATAACCTGATGTCACGGCGGCATCGCGGTTAGGGAACTGACAGGGCCGCGGGCCAGGGATCGTTACCTGGCCCGCGGCCTCAAAGTCTCAAGTGGGAGAGATCGCTATGACCGCAGATAATCCTGGCGTCGTTGTCCGTCCGCCGCGATTGTATCTTGGCGCCCTGGGTCCTGGTTTGGCTTTAGACTATTTCAAACCCGTGCCATGGCTTCCCATGCCGGTGCAATATCCGGTCGGCCTGGCATTGATCGCAGCGGGTGTGGCCCTAGTGTTTTTCGTAGTGGGCCGGTTCAAGGCTGCGGGCAGGAACGTTCCAACGCCGTTGGTTTTAGGCGCTCAGCACGCCCTGCAGTTTCATGGCGATGCCCATATCGCCTTCGATCTTCAGCTTGCCGGTCATGAAGGCCGTGGTGCCGTCCAACTCGCCCTGGGTCATGGCGATGAAGTCATCCAGGCTGATCTTTAGGGTGGTGTCGGCATCGCCGTCTTCGTTGGAAATCACGTTGGGAACCTGAGAGGCGTCGAGCAGCAAAAAGGTGCCGTCCCCGAAATCCCACTTGATTGCGGCGCCGAGGCCGCAGTCTTCGCCAACTCTATCGCGCATGCCGTCGGTCAATTCTTGCAGGCTCATGGTTCTATATCTCCCGAATACCGTAGCGTTGATTACCTAAATTCAAGGCATCACATAGCCCCGCGCCCCAGTGAATGCAATGGCGAAAGCAAGCGTGAAAGCAGGGGTCAAAACAGGGCTGCAATCGACCCAGCCATTCTTGACGTTGACGTTAACGTTAAGTAGCCTCCAACTGTTCAAATAGCTCCGCCGGAATGGTGGTTTGCGCTGATCAGATTGAGAGACATCATGCCCTACGGAACCGTGTTTCGGCCCGGATTGTTTGCCGGCGAGACCATTATCGTAACGGGAGGGGGCAGTGGTATCGGCCGGTGCACGGCCCACGAACTGGCCGCCCTGGGCGCCAAGGTGGTGTTGGTGGGGCGGCGGCGGGAAAATCTACTCCAGGTCCAGGCGGAGATCATCGAGGACGGCGGCCACGCCGATATCCAGGTGCTTGATATCCGCGTCGAGGAAGATGTTATCGCCGCCGTTGACATGATCATCAACCGCGATGGCCCTATAAATGGCTTGGTCAACAATGCCGGCGGCCAGTACACCTCGCCCTTGGAAGAGATCAGCCAAAAGGGCTGGGAGACCGTGGTCCGCACCAATCTTACGGGCGGCTTTTTGATGAGCCGCGAGGTTTTTCGCCAATCCATGAAAAAGGCTGGCGGCGGCGCTATTGTCAACATCACCGCCGATCACTGGATGTCCATGCCCAGCATGGGCCATTCGGGTGCGGCGCGGGGCGGCATGGAGAATTTTACCATGACAGCGGCGGTGGAATGGGGCCGCTTTGGGGTGCGGGTCAACAGCGTCGCGCCTGGCTGGGTCATTACCTCGGGCTTCGACACCTATCCCGAAAGTTTCGCCAAGGAAAACATGGCGCTGACGAAAGTCGTGCCCCTGGCGCGCCTGGGCCGTGAGGCGGAGGTTGCCGGCGCCATTGTCTTTTTGTTGAGCCCAAGTGCTGCCTATATTTCCGGTTCCTGTATCCGGGTGGATGGGGCCGCGCCAAACGCACCGCATAATTATCCCCTGCCCGAGGGGCCGGGAAATCAACATTTTGACGGTTTTCACCGGGAAGTCCGCCCGAAGTCCCTTGGCGATCCGGACGACACGTGATGCGGGTCGAACCAGTAAGGAGTATTGCCCATGTTATTCACCGAGCAACATGACGAATTACGCAATTCCGTGCGCCGTTTCGTGGCCGCGGAGATCAATCCATATGTGGACGAGTGGGAGGCGGCAGGCGCCTTTCCGGCCCATGAATTGTTCAAGAAAATGGGCAAACAAGGCCTCCTTGGTATCAACAAGGCAACGGAATATGGCGGCATGGGGCTGGATTATTCCTACCTTATCGCCTTTGCCGAGGAGATCGGCACCGCCGATCATGGCTCCGTCCCCATGGCCATTGGTGTGCAGACCGATATGGCGACGCCGGCCCTGGCGCGCTTTGGCTCCGACGAGCTTAAGCAGCAGTTCCTAGCGCCCGCCATCGCCGGCGACATGGTTGCCTGCATAGGCGTCACCGAACCGGGTGCCGGCTCTGACGTGGCCTCCGCCAAGACCGCGGCGCGCAAGGACGGCGACGACTACATTATCAACGGCTCCAAGATGTTCATTACCAACGGTGCCCAGGCGGATTGGATCTGCCTGCTGTGTAATACCTCGGACGGGCCCGTGCATCGCAATAAATCCTTGATCTGCGTGCCCATGGACAGCCCCGGTGTCACGGTGGAGCGGACCTTGAACAAAATGGGCATGCGCGCCTCGGACACGGCGTTGATTTATTTCGACGATGTGCGGGTGCCGCAACGCAATCTGATCGGCAAGGAGGGCGAGGGCTTCACCTATCAGATGATCCAGTTTCAGGAGGAACGCCTGTGGGGCGCCACCACCCTGCTGCGGCCCATGGAAAAGGCCATCCAGGACACCATCGAATATACCCGCGAGCGCAAGATCTTTGGCGCCTCGGTACTGGATAATCAAGTGGTGCATTTCCGCATGGCCGAACTGCAGACCGAAATCGAGACCCTGCGTTCGTTGATCTATCGGGCGGCGGAACAATTGGTGGCGGGCGAGGATGTTACCTATTTCGCTTCCATGGCGAAGTTGAAGGGCGGCCGTCTGGTGCGCGAGGTATCCGATAGCTGCCTGCAATACTGGGGCGGCATGGGCTATATGTGGGAAAATTCGGTTGGGCGCCTGTTCCGCGACGGCCGGCTGCTCTCTATCGGCGGCGGCGCGGACGAGGTGATGTTGCAGATCCTCTCGAAATATATGGGAACCCTGCCCTCCCGGCGGAACAACTAGAGCTTACTTGCGAGATTGAAGGGAACGAAAACATGGCCTTCACCAAGGTCCTGATCGCCAATCGCGGCGAAATTGCCTGCCGTATCATGGCGACCGCCCATGACCTGGGCTATCGCACGGTCGCGATTTATTCCGAGGCTGACAGTGGCGCGCCCCATGTCCAGATGGCCGATCAGGCTGTTTGTATTGGTCCAGCACCTGTGGCGGAGTCCTATCTGAACGTCGCGGCCATTCTGGACGCGGCGGCCCGCACCGGCGCCGACGCGGTGCATCCGGGCTATGGCTTTTTGGCCGAGAACGCGGATTTCGCCAAAAGCTGCGCTGATGCCGGTTTGACCTTCATCGGGCCATCGCCGCAGGCGATCGAGCTGATGGGTAACAAGCGCCTGGCCAAGCTGCGCATGGAAGAGGCCGAAGTGCCATGCGTACCGGGCTATAGCGGCGCCGATCAGGATGCTGATGTCTTGGCGGCGGCGGGCGAGAGAATCGGCTTTCCCCTGATGGTCAAGGCCGCTTCGGGCGGCGGCGGGCGCGGCATGCGTCTGGTGGCGGAGGCCGCCGATCTGCCGGCGGCGATTTCCGGCGCCCGGTCCGAAGCGGAAAACGCCTTTGGCTCCGGCGAGCTGATCCTGGAAAAAGCGGTGATCGAGCCACGCCATGTGGAAATCCAGGTTTTCGCCGATAGCAAAGGCAACTGCCTGCATCTGGGTGAGCGGGACTGTTCGATCCAGCGCCGCCATCAAAAGGTGGTCGAGGAAGCGCCGTCGCCCGCCGTGGACGAGGACCTGCGCGCGGCCATGGGTGCGGCGGCGGTGGCGGCGGCCCAGGCTATTGATTACCAGGGTGCGGGCACGGTGGAATTCCTGCTTGGCGCCGACGGCAGCTTTTACTTCCTGGAGATGAACACCCGCCTGCAGGTGGAGCATCCGGTGACCGAGATGATCACCGGCCTGGATCTGGTGGCCTGGCAACTGGACGTGGCCGCCGGCGCCGCGTTGCCGCTGACCCAGGATCAGATCGAATTTACCGGCCACGCCATCGAAGTGCGGCTGTACGCCGAGGATCCTTATGCTGACTTTCTGCCGCAAACCGGTACGGTCGTGGCTTGGCGGCCCTCGCCGGAGGTTCGCGTCGACACCGGCATTGTCGAGGGGCAGGAGATTTCGCCCTTTTATGATCCCATGGTTGCCAAGGTCATCGCCCATGGCCGCAACCGTGAGGAAGCCCGCCGCCGGCTGCTGCGGGGGCTGGAGGATACGGCCCTGTTGGGCCTGCCGAACAATCGCGGCTTCCTGCTCGATGTGCTGCGCCACGATGGTTTTGCCGACGGCAGCGCCACCACGGCCTTCATTGGGCAGCATTTCCCCGATCTGCATCGCCCGGCACCCGATGCCGTGGCCCGTGCCCTGGCGGCGGTTCTGTTGTATCGCCACAGCGCCCATGATCAGTCCGGTTGGCGCTCCGCCGCACCAATCGTGGTCGGCATTGATCTGCGCTTTGACGAGGAACAATGTCTCTGCCAGTTGGCTCTGACGGCTGACGGCTACAATGTGATCCTGGGGGAGGATGGGGCTGAGGATGAGAGCGTTGAGTTGGAGCTGTTGAGCATGGACCATGGCCGGGTGCGCTTTTCCAGCAGTGGCGTGGTGGATAGCGCCGGCTTCGCGTTTGACGGCAATGATTTGCATCTGGACCTGGCAGGCGCCGCCAATCACTTTTTTGAATTCACCCC
>JABIWH010000067.1 GCA_018701215.1 Rhodospirillaceae bacterium | reverse complement strand
TCTCAAAGCCGCCGAAGAAAGAACGGTCGATGGCTTGTGGAACCGCATCGGCGCTATCCTTGAGGGAACCTCGCAAGAAGAATGCCGTAACTTCATTCGACATGACGGATATGCATAAATCAATCTCGAAAATGGTCTAGATCAAACGCGGCGAAATGCGACAATCCGCCGCGCTCCAAACCCAGCAAAGATGTCAACTTGGCGCGATGGCGAAAGGTGCTATCCGGCGAACATTTTCATCCAGACGCAAACGATGGTTCAAGGGCGGATGGGCCCGCTGGCCGCAATCCAGACGCTCACAGACCCGGCAGGAAACCCCGACCTCGGTCGCGGCTTGTTTGTTCTTCAAATCCTTGCCGTCGCCGTAAACCAAATGCTTTGCCTGGGCCATGTCGCAACCCACCGCGACCGCCAACCGCGGCTGCCGTCCGCGATAGCCGCCCAGGATCGGATCCACGGTGCGGGCAATGGTCAAAAAGGCGCTGCCATCAGGCATGCGGGCCTGCTGGGTATGAATGCCGCCGGGCGAACGGAAGGCATCATGAATGACCCAGCGCGGACAGGTGCCGCCAAAGCGCGCGAAGTTAAAGCCGGCGCCGCTGAGACGCTTCGAGATATTGCCGGCATGATCAATGCGGATAAAAAAGAACGGCACGCCGCGGGCACCCTTGCGCTGCAAGGTACTGAGGCGGTGGCAGACCTGTTCGAAACTGACGCCAAAGCGGTTTTGCAGGATCTCCAGATCGTAACGGAGCTCGTTGGCCGAGGCCAAAAAGGCTTCGTAGGGCATCAACAGGGCACCGGCAAAATAGCCCGCCAAACCAATGCGGAACAATTTCTTGGCATCGGGTGACGACAAACCGGCCTTGTCCACCATACGGTCCAACAACTCCGCCTGCCCCGACAATGCCAATTGCACCGCCAATTGAAAACAGCGGCCCGAAGCCGGCAGCATTTCCGAGAGCAGCACCCGGCGGCGATGAAAATCATAGCGCCGCAGGGTTTCTCCCATGATGTCGACCGGCATGACCTTGGCGCCAATGCCATGGGTGGCCTGTAAATGCCGGACCAGCCCCTGATAGAGGTCAGCGCTATCCAGTTTCGCATCCTGCCACAGGGCCTCGGCCGCCGTTTCCAGTTCCGGAAAATGGTTCGACTGGGACTGCTGATAATCCCGCACTTCTTCGATCGGAAAGACCTGGCTATCAAGGCCCTGCAGTTTGCGCGGATCGGCCATGCTTTCCACAATAGCCTGGCTGTCTTCGCGCATTTCCGCATAGGCCTTGTACAGGTTCATCACCGCCTGTGTCGCGGCCGGCGAAACTTCCGCCACCTCCCGGATCTCCTGCTCGCGGACTTTCAGTCCCTCGAACATTGGGTCGGAGAACACCTCGCGCAAACCAGCGGCAAGGGCGGCAGCTTCGTCTTGCGCGAAATCCCGCAGATCAATGGGGAAGACCTGTCCCAGCCGGAATAGCAGCGGCACCGTCACGGGGCGTTGATTATGTTCGATCAAATTCAGATAGCTGGGCGAGATCTCCAGCATCTCCGCCATTTCCGTCTGGCTCAGGCCTTGTTCCTGGCGATAGCGCCGCACCTTATGGCCCAACATGGCCTTTTTTTCCACCGACATAGGCGCCTCCGATGATCAATTATCAACACGATTATTTACAATATTTACTAAATTACAAGCTTAAAATTTGCAAAATTATCAAGATGACACTTTTCTATTTGCCTTCCATCCCGGCAACCGGCATATCTCGGCGCAAGGGCAATGCAATACCGTCAAAACCCTTATCAACGCTGATTTGGCGTATATACAAGCAGCAGGAGCTAAACCATGAGCGAGACCATTGAACAACTTGTTTCCGCCCCGGAAGGTCGCTTTAACGACATCCAACGCGACTATAGTGTGGAAGATGTAAAGAAACTTCAAGGTTCCATCAAGGTAGAGCACACCCTGGCCCGCAACGGTGCCGAGAAATTGTGGAAACTGCTGCAAACCGAAGATTACGTGCATTCCCTGGGCGCCATGACGGGCAACCAGGCCATGCAGATGATCCGGGCCGGGCTAAAAGCGATTTATCTTTCCGGTTGGCAGGTTGCCGCCGATAGCAATAATGCCGGCGCGATGTACCCTGATCAAAGCCTCTATCCCGCCGATAGCGGACCGGAACTGGCCAAGCGCATCAATAAGACCCTGCAACGCGCCGATCAGATCCAGTGCATGGAAGGCGAAGGCAACATCGATTGGTTCGCGCCCATCATTGCCGATGCCGAAGCCGGCTTTGGCGGCGTGCTGAACGCCTTCGAGATCATGAAGGCCTACATCGAAGCGGGTGCCGCCGGCGTACATTTCGAGGATCAACTGGCCTCCGAAAAGAAATGCGGCCACATGGGCGGCAAGGTCCTGATCCCCACGCAGCAGCACATTGCCAACCTGAAGGCAGCCCGTCTGGCGGCCGACGTCATGGGCGTGCCCACCATCATCCTGGCCCGCACGGACGCCGATAGCGCCAAGCTGCTGACCTCGGACGTGGATCCCCGCGACCGTGACTTCATCTCCGGCGAGCGCACGGCGGAAGGTTTCTATAAGCACAAAGACGGCGAAGGCGAAGGCATGCGGCGCAGCATCGCACGCGGTCTGGCTTATGCCCCGTATGCTGATCTGCTGTGGATGGAAACCTCGACCCCTAATCTGGAACAGGCGAAAACCTTTGCCGAAGCGATCCGCAAGGAATACCCGAACCAGCTGTTGTCCTACAACTGCTCCCCCTCGTTCAATTGGGGCGCGGCCTTGGACAAGGATGATATCGCACGCTTCCAGCGTGAGATCGGCGCCATGGGCTACAAGTACCAGTTCATCACCCTGGCCGGTTTCCATAGCCTGAACCACTCCATGTTCGAACTGGCCCAAGGCTACCGCGACCGCGGCATGGCGGCGTATTCCGAGCTGCAGAACGCCGAGTTCGCTTCCGAGGCCACCGGCTACAGCGCCACGCGTCATCAACGCGAGGTGGGCACCGGTTACTTCGATCAGGTCAACCAGACCATCATGGGTGGCACCTCATCGACCACGGCGTTGACCGGTTCCACCGAATCCGAGCAGTTCCAGGCACAAGCCGCCGAAGCCGCGGAGTAGGTAGCAGAGTAAGTAACAGCGTCGTTATCCGGGCGGCCCCTGCCTCAAAACGGGCCGCCCGGCAGTTCATTACAGATACCTAACCTCTGGGCCACCGCTGCAATCATGGCAGGCGGTGGCCTCTTTTTTTTGAGCGCCGGGTTGATCCCATTGTCTGGCGAAGGTAAGCATAACAACCATGAAAATCACCGCCCCCCTTCTCGTTGCCTCCATTTTGCTCTTCACGTTGTCGGCTTGCGACAGCAGCCCCCTGCTGCGCGACAATTACATGGGGAAAAAGGTAGTGGAACCGCATTTGCTGCCCCAGCGGGTCCAGCGGGATGGCAATGGCAATCCGATATTGCAGCCCGAGTCAGGGATGTGGTCCGGCTTCTGGCCAAGCCTAAGATAGCGGCGGCAAACCAGCATCATGGCAGAGCGCGGCCTTAACCAGCCAAAATTTGGAATAACTCTTTACGGAGCAACGCCGCCGGCCGCCTCTAATGATTTCATGAAACGCCATGCCAATCGATAGCCACGGCCATGACGCCGCAGGAATTGGTGTGGAAATCGGTGTCGACATCGGTGGCACCTTTACCGATGTGGTGTGCCGCCGTCCGGGCCAGGCAAGCCAAATCCTAAAGCTGCCCACCACCCGCGATGATCCCGGCATTGCCGTCCTTGAAGCCGTGCGCCAGTTGGAACAGATGGGCGCCTTGCAGGGTGCCAGGGTCAGCCGTTTTGTCCATGGCTCCACCGTCGCCACGAACGCGGTGCTGGAGCGCAGGGGCGCCCGCGTCGGGCTATTGACCAGCATGGGCTTTCGCGATGTGCTGGAAATTGGCCGGCAGTTCCGCCAGGCCCTTTACGAGGTTCGCCTGACGCCAGAGACGCCCGGCTTTTTGGCGCCCCGCGCCTTTCGTCTGGAGGTGCCTGAACGGATCGATGCCAAGGGACAGATCGTGACGCCCCTGGACGAGACCGCGCTGTTGCAGGCGGCCGATGATCTGGTGGCCAGGGGCGCCCAGGCCATCGCCATCGTATTTCTGTTTTCTTTTCTGAACCCGGTACATGAACAGCGCGCCGCAGCCCTGATCCGCCAACGCCATCCGGGCATCGCGGTCTCGCTTTCAGCCGAGGTCGACCCCGCATTCCGGGAATATGAACGCACGGCGGTAACCGCGTTCGATGCCTATATCAAGCCCGTCGTCGATGGCTATCTGGACCGTTTGCAAGGCGGCCTGAGCCAGGCCGGGGTCGCGGCGCCCTTGCAGATCATGCAATCCCGGGGCGGCCTGGCGGGTACAGAGGTGGCGCGGGAGCGGCCCGTGCGCCTGTTTCTTTCGGGCCCCGCCGCCGGCGTCATGGGGGCTTGCAATATCGGCACACAAGAAGATCTTGGCGATCTGATCAGCATCGACATTGGCGGCACCACTTGCGACATCGCCCTGATCGAGGGTGGCGCGCCAACGGTGCGCTCGGAAGGCGCCATCGACGGCTATCCGGTGCGCGTTTCGATGATCGACATCAATCCCATTGGCGCAGGCGGCGGCTCCATCGCCTGGCTGGATGGGGCCGGCGGCCTGCGGGTGGGACCGCGTTCGGCCGGCTCTGATCCCGGCCCGGCCTGTTACGGCAAAGGCGGTCCCGGTTCTGAACTGGCAGCGACGGTAACCGATGCCTCGTTGCTGCTGGGCTATCTCGACCCAGGCTATTTCGCCGCCGGCAGCGTCGCCCTGGACGTGGATCTGGCCCGTGCCGCCATCACCGAGACCGTCGCCAAGCCCCTGGGGTTGGACGAGGCACAGGCCGCGCTTGGCATCCACCGGGTTCTAAATGCCCAGATGGCCGAGGGCATCCGCGCCATCACCGTGCGCCGGGGTCACGATCCACGCGGCTTTACCCTTGTCGCCCTGGGCGGCGCGGGACCGTTGCACGCCATAGCATTGGCCGAGGAACTGGATATTCGCCGGGTTCTGGTGCCGCCCCATCCCGGTGTGCTGTCGGCCCAGGGTCTGCTGGAGGCAACGGTGGAACATGAAGTAACCATGGCGTTTGGCCATGACCTGGCCGCGCTGAACCCATCAGATTTGCACCAAGCCTACCAAGGCATTGATGCCCAGGCCCAGGCGTTGATGGCCCGCGAGAATATCGAGGCCGGCGAATGCACGGTGCTCCACCACGCCGATGTCTGTTTCGTGGGCCAATCCTATCATTTGAGCGTGCCCGTGGATTTGGCGGGCGCCGATCCGCTGGCCGCTATCTATGAAGCTTTTCTGGAAGTCCATGACCGCATCAACGGCCATCGTTTCGAGGCACCGGCAAAAATCGTCAATCTGCGTACCGTGCATTTGGCGGCCAAGCCGGGCGCCGGTGGCGATCCTGCGCCGCCGCGCAAAGCCGGCGGCGAGATGGAAAAGGCCCGCCGCGCGGTGCATATGCCCGGCGATGACGGTTTACGCGAGGTGCCTATACTGGATCGTGCCGCCATGGCTCCGGGTATGAAAGTGTCCGGCCCGGCAATCATCGAACAAGCGGATACCACAACCCTGCTGACCGCTGGCTGGTCCGCCAGAGTGGCAGAGTCGCGCACCCTAATGCTTGAAAAAATTGAGGATCGCGCGCCATGACCACGACCGATCCGGTGACATTGGAAGTTCTGCGCAACAAGTTGGACGGCATCGCCAACGAGATGCAGTCGACCCTATTGCGCAGTTCTTTTTCGCCCATCGTCAAGGAAGGCCTGGACGCCTCGGCCTGCCTGTTTTCCGTTTCCGGCGAGACCTTGTCGCAATCCATTTCCATCCCCATCCATCTGGCCACCCTGATCCCGGTGATTAAGACCTTCCTTGAATATTTCCCGCTGAACAGTCTTGCCGCCGATGATCTTCTGGTGATGAACGATCCCTATATGGGCGGCACGCATCTGCCCGACATTGCCGTCGCCATGCCGATCATGCATCAAGGCCAACCGATCGCGATCGCCGCCGCCATGACCCACCACCAGGACGTCGGCGGCATGGCGCCGGGCTCCGTGCCGACCAATGCGACGGAGATATTTCAGGAAGGCATACGCATACCGCCCCTGAAATTACGTGACAACGGCGTCATGAACGCGACCTTCGTGGCCATGATGCGCCAGAACGTGCGCATGCCCGACGCCTTCATGGGTGATCTGAATGCACAAATCGCCGCCTGTACCGTGGGCGCGCGGCGCCTGGATGAGGTTGCAGGGAAATATGGCGCCCCGACATTACTGCGCGTGTTCGACGAATTGCTCGACCGCTCGGAGCAAATGACCCGGGCTTCGCTCCGCGCCATACCGGACGGGGCATACAGCTATACGGATTATCTCGACAACGATGGTATCGAGCTGGATAAACCGATCCCTATTCAGGTATGCGTGCGGGTCGAGGACGGCCGCTTGAGTTGCAGTTTCGAGGGCACGGCGCCCCAGGTGCGCGGGCCTTTCAATTGCGTGCCCTCGGGCACCGCCGCCGCCGCGCTGTTCGCGGTGCGCGCCATTACCGATCCCGAAATCCCCACCAACGGCGGCTGTTTTCGCCCCGTCAGTCTGGATCTGCCCGAAGGCAGCCTGGTCAATCCAAGGCCGCCCGCCCCGGTCAATTCCCGCACCGCCACGATCAAGCGGATCACCGGCTGTATCCTGGGCGCTTTGAAGGATGTCTTGCCCGCGCGTATCCCGGCGGATTCGGGCGGCGAATTGTTGATCCTGTCGTTCGGCGGGCAGCGCGAGGATGGCTCCACCTTCGTGGTTGGCGATCTGATCGCCTCGGGCAGCGGCGCCTCGAACCTGGGCGACGGTGTTGATATGATAGAGACCGACGCCACCAACTGCATGAACCTGCCTATCGAGGCCCTGGAACTGGATGCGCCGATCCGGGTGCATCATTTTGGCCTGGTACCGGGTTCGGGCGGGGCCGGGCAATTTCGCGGCGGCCTGGGCTGCCGCCGGGAATACGAAATCATGGCCGGCGAGGTTACCGTCACCTATCGCGGCGAACGCCATGACCATCCGGCCCGGGGCTCTTTGGGCGGCGAACCGGGCGGCCTCGCCTCGGCCCGAATTCTGCGGGCGGCAGGCGGGGAAGAAAGCATTCCATCAAAGCAGGTGACAACCCTGTATCCCGGCGACCGCTTATGCATCGAGACGGCCGGGGGCGGGGGTTACGGCGCCATGGAAGAGCGCAGCCAGGCCGCCCTCGCGGATGACATCGCCAACGGCAAGATAGCGGGCAGATAACCTCAGCCATTGCCGCCTCGCCGCAGTGACCTCGCCGCAGTGATCTAGCCGCCATGATCTGAAGGACTTATTGTGCGTTCGAATCGATTAATTAATGTCCAAAACGTATTTTTTAACACTTCCTTCACAATAGATTGGTTAACGTAGGCCCAATAAGCGTCAATCGTGCTTTTCATGCACTTTCTACATTAGGAATTACGGCATGTTTTTTCGTCGGTCTGAAACGCAAAACGCCCTGAGCGAGGGCGATACTTTCCAACGCCGCGTCGCACACGACCTGGTTGAAACCGCGCGCGTCAATGGCGTGACCACGGGCCCGCAAGGCATTCGTCACGTGACCTTCCAGGTGTCCACGCCGGGTCTGGATACTTTGGGTGATCAGCGCATCCTCGCCGCTGATGTCTTCTCCAGTATGTATCAACCGACCTGACGGAAAATAGCCGGCCGCGCCAGGCCGGCCGCTTTTACTGAAGCTGTGTTTTTGCCGCGGATGGCATTGTCCTATCCGCGGCATTTTTGTGTCCGCGGCGCCACGGCAAAGTAGTATGCTTTGGCGCCTGACCTATCGCCGTGACAGAGACCGGGCATTGTTCCACGGCCTGCCCCCCCCCCCCGCCGACCTGATCGCCGAGGCGCGGTTGCTCAAGCTGGGGCGCCGCCTGGCAGTTGGCGATGTGATGATCTACTCCGGCGACGGCAGCGACAGCACCGACTACCCCGTGGCCCACGCCACCCTCACCTACGCCATTCCCGGCCCCGGCTAGCCGGCCACGGGCGGGGACAGAACGGCAAAACCCTATCGGGAAAGCAGGTTTGGGAATTCGATTAGAATCGAATTTCTCTGACCCCTTTGATACTATTGAAGTAAGCCGTTATCAAATTGTTATCTTTGCGTTATCCGCACGTGATCTCGGTTCTGTTTAGTGGTTCCCAAGGGTGACGAAGTTGAGGCGCTGTCGAACACCTTTGATCGCATGGCCGAGCGCATCAGGCAGCAAATAGAAATGTTGCGGGAACAGGACGCGCTGCGCCGGCGCCTGGTCGCTCAGGTTTCACACGATTTACGCACACCGCTGGCCTCTCTGCAGGGCTATCTAGAATCCCTGCAGATAAAAAAGGACAGTCTCAACGAGGAGGAGCGCGAAGAGTTCCTGCGCATCGCCCTTCGTCAAAGTCGGCGCCTGGGACAAATGCTGGCCGAATTATTTGAACTGGCAAGCCTGGAGGCACGTGAAAGCCAGCCACAACCCGAACCTTTTGCCTTGCCGGAACTTATCCATG
>JABIWH010000029.1 GCA_018701215.1 Rhodospirillaceae bacterium | reverse complement strand
GGTGGCCGGGAAGGGGGAGCGGGTGGTTCAGACAGCATTAAAATGCCCTATTTCCAGGGCGGCGCTTCGCCCCAATGGCCCCACGAAGTCGTCGCGCTGGTCGGTAGCCGGGAGGTCGGACCGAAGTTGCCGCGCGGATAGCCCAGCGGGATGCAGCAGTGAAAGACCATTTCCTCGGGCACGTCGAACATTGCATTGACCCGGTCCATGACCTGCGGGTGCAGAGTTGTCAGAACGCTGCCAATACCCATTGCCCGGGCTGACAGCAGCAGGTTCTGGACCCCGGGGAAGGTCGAGGACGCGGCGACGCCGGATGGTTCCGAATAGACCAGGATAACCACCGGCGCGTTGACCATTTCATCCGCCAACAGGGCCGGCAGACGGTAGACCGAACCTTCCGGAATATCGGCCTTGGAGGTCCAGCCGTAGGCATCCCGCCGTTTGGCCCACCATGCTTCGAAATACAGCTTGCCGAATTCCTCGATGGCCGCGCGCTCACGGATAACCAAATAGCGTGCTGGTTGCGCATTGCCTCCGTTTGGCGCCTTGGAGGCGGCGTTCAGCACGATCTCCAGCTGCTCGTCAGTAACCGGGCGACTTGGGTCCATGCGGCGCATGGCGCGCTGGCTGAACATTGCTTCGCCGATGGGCATCGTCAGTTCCGCGGGCGGGTCGAGGCGAACCATATCCATTCTGCTATTCCTTGAAATTTAAGCTGCTGCCGCGTGTTGGCCCCACTAGCAATAGCCAACCATGGCTGGAAAATCCAGGTTCGATTGCGGCGCGATTGCACGTTGCACCCACTTCGCATGCACCATACCCTTGCCCTCTGTTTTGTTAAGGAGGGAAGCCATGTTGGAAACGATGCAGTTGGGCAAAAGCGGTCTTGGTGTTTCACGATTATGCCTGGGCACGATGAATTTCGGCGAGCCTGGACGTGGGCATCAGGGTGATTGGACGCTGACCATTGATGAAGCCCGGCCGATCTTCAAGGCTGCCTTGGACCACGGGCTGTTCTATTTTGACTGCGCGGATGTTTATGGTCTTGGCGCCTGCGAGCGGGTTGTTGGCGAGCTTCTGCGCGAGCTGGTGCCCCGCGACCAATATGTCCTTTCGACCAAGATTTCAGGGCCCATGGGCTCGAACATCAATCAAGGCGGCCTGTCGCGGAAACATGTGATGGAAGGCGTGGACGCCTGTCTGCAACGCCTCGGCCTTGATTATGTCGACCAACTGATCATCCACCGCCACCCGCATGGCCGCCTTCACCAAGGCCTTACCCTGCCGCCGATCGAGGAAACCATGGAGGCGTTGCACGATGTGGTGAAGGCGGGCAAGGCGCTTTATCTCGGCGGTTCCTCGATGTTCGCCTGGCAGTTTGCAGAGTTGCAGATGACGGCGGAACGCAACGGCTGGACACGCTTTATCTCCATGCAGAACCATTACAATCTGATCTACCGCGAAGAAGAGCGCGAGATGAACCCGTATTGCGCCAATACAGGCGTGGCGCTAACGCCCTGGTCACCCTTGGCGCGCGGCATCCTGACGGGCAGCTATAAGGGTAGTCTGGATGGCGGCAGCACGGCGCGCTCCCAAGGCGCGGACCGCAAGCGCACGGAAGGGCTTTATCGCGGCGAAATGGATTTCCAGATTGCCGACCGGGTGATCGAGGTGGCGGAAAAGCTTGGCCATACGCCGGCCCAAATCGCCGTTGCCTGGCTTTTGAGCAAGCCTGAAATTACGGCTCCCGTGGTGGGGGTCTCCAAGGTCAGCCAGCTCGAGCAATTGGTAGCGGCCACCGAGATCAGATTGGCGGAGGATGACATCACGTATCTGGAGGAGCTCTACAAACCTGTCGAGAATCTGCTTAGTTTCGGCAGCTCATAAAGGGCGCTCCATGGGGCATAACGCGATAACAGGAGAGAATGGATCATGCTGAAAATTTGGGGCCGCAAGGATGGCTCGAACGTCATCAAGGCGATGTGGTGTATTGGGGAACTTGGGATCGAGTGCGAGCGGATAGATTGGGGCGGGCCATTTGGCGGCAACGATGATCCGGAATACCGGCGGAAAAATCCCAATGGCCGTCTGCCCACGCTCGAAGAAGAGGACGGCTTCACCCTGTGGGAGTCCGGCGCCGTGGTGCGTTATCTGTGCGCTAAACACAGCATGGGCAACCTTTGTCCCGAAGACTTACGGGAACGAGCCTCGTCCGACAAATGGATGGATTGGAGCTCGCTCAATCAGGCGGTTTTCAACCCAGTCTACTTGGACCACTATTTCCGTCTGCCGCCAGCGGACCGTAGCAAGACGGCGATTGAGGCGGCGGCGGAGAAGGCCGCTCCCTGGTTCGATATTCTCGACGCCCATCTGGCGGATAACGACTATGTGGGTGGCTCACAACTGACCATGGGTGACATCCCGGCGGGTTCGGTCACTCATCGCTGGATGCAATGGACGCCGAACCGGCCCCCGCATACGAATTTAGAAGCCTATTACGAACGCTTGCTTGCCCGTCCTGCCTATCAGGAACACGTGGTCGACGCGAATGCACCACGAACAGAACAGGTTCAGGGCAATTAACCGCCTAAATGGAGGAAATCGATATGGGACCCGAGCTCGTCGACTATCTGCTTTATGAGAAGGAGGATAACGGCATCCTCTGGATCAAGTTCAACCGGCCGGAAAAAATGAACGCGCTCTACGGCACGGCGGAGGAGATGGGCACGGTCGCCAAGGTTGGCGAGTATATGCGCGCCGGCGACGATGATCCGGATGTGCGCGCGATCGTGCTGACCGGTGTCGGCCGGGGTTTCTGTTCCGGCGCCGATCTTAAGAGCCGGCCGGCGGAAGATGAAATCGGCCCCGACTTCTCCGGCGCGCGCGGCGCTCATGAAGGGCCGGATGCCGCCCGCCAGCACTTCTATCACGGCTTTACCAAGCTGCACCGGGATATCTCCATCATCCGCAAACCCACCATTGCCATGGTCAATGGCGCCGCCGTCGGCTCCGGCATGGACATGGCATTGCACTGCGATATTCGCGTTGGCTGCGAAAACACCCGTTTCATCGGCTACCAGCAAGCCGGCCAGATCATTGAAAACGGCGGCAGCTATTATCTGCCGAAAATGGTCGGATTGGGCCGGGCCCTGGAATTTGTCTACACCGGCTCGCTATCGGCCGAGCGCGCCTACGAGTGGGGCATGCTGAACCATCTGGTTGCTTCCGAAGAGCTTGAAACGACGACACGGGAACTTTGCGATAGGATCATCGCCATACCGCCCCTGGTGCAATGGACCTCCAAGCGGATCATGCGCGCCGCGCTCGATTCAACACTCGAGACCACGATGGTGTTGACCTCGAACGCCGGCGGTATCCTGCAAAGCTCGGACGATGCCAAGGAGGCCCGCGCCGCCTTCGTCGAGAAAAGGAAGCCGAAATTCAAGGGCGTTTAGTGTCCTGTCATAAATAGAAACCGTTGCAAGCCAAAGGACACCTCATGAAACCCCTTGACGATATCCGGGTCCTCTCGGTCACGGTTTTTCTTGCCGGTCCTTTTCTGAGTATGACCCTGGCGCGCTTTGGCGCCGAGGTCATCAAGATTGAGATGCCGGGCAGCGGTGATCCGATCCGTGAAATCGGGCCTTTTACGGGACCCAACGGCAGAAGCCTTGGGCGGGAGACCGAAGAAGATCTCTCGATCCGTTTCCTGAAGCGATCGGAAGGGGTGAAAAGCATTACCCTGAATTTGAAGGACCCGGAGGGCAAACGGATGTTTCTGGAGCTGGCAAAGGGCGCCGATGTGGTGGTGGAAAATCTCTCGCCAGGATCCATGACGCGCCTTGGCCTTGGTTACGCCGATGTCGTCAAGGTCAATCCGGGTATCGTTTATTGCTCCATTGCCGGCTACGGCCAAACTGGGCCTTACAAGGACCTGCCTGCCCATGACCATCAGATCCAGGCGATGTCCGGTATTATGGATATGAACGGTGCCGCCGACGGTCCGCCAACACGGGTTGGCGTCTTTGTTGGCGACTTGGTGACGCCGCTTTATGCCGCCTATTCGATCCTGGGTGCACTGCGTCACAAGGAAAAAACAGGTGAAGGCCAATATCTCGACGCCTCGATGATCGATACCTTGGCGACGCTGATGTTCATGGAGCCCATGGAAGACGCCCTTCACGATGGTCAACCGGTCCGCGCCGGCAACGACAGCCGCCAGGGCCTTACCGGGCTTTATCGCCTCAGCGATGGCGATGTGATCATTACCCTCGGCGGTCTGGTGCGTTGGCAGAATTTGTGCAAGGCACTGGGCGCGGATGAATTATTGGCGAACCCCCGTTATGCGACGGTCGATGACCGGGAGAGGCATGTGGAGGAGCTACGGCAGGTTATCCAGGATCGCCTTGGCAAATTTAACTGCAAGGATGGAATTGCCTTATTGGCAGGTGCCAATATCCCCATTGCCCGCGTTCGAACCTTGCCGGAGGTGATGCAGGATGAACACTTCCGCGACCGGGGCACCTTGAAGCCCATGTACCGTCAGGATTCCGACGAGCCCGTGGAACGGGGCATTGTTGCTGGCTTTCCCGTGACCTTTTCCTCCGGTCCGCTGCCTCAGCTCGAGGGCGGGGCAAAACTTGGTCATCACAACGAGGAAGTCTATGGCCGTCTGCTAGATCTGGATGCGGCGGCCCTGGCTGAATTGAAGGAACGGGGAATTCTGTAGGAGTAGCGCATCGTGATACCTGAAAAGTGGGATATGGCGGCTGACATTGTTGTTGTCGGCTTTGGCGCGGCGGGCGTTGCCGCCGCCGTTACCGCGTTTGAGCTGGGCGCGGAAGTGTTGATACTGGAGAAAGCACCCGAGGGCCAGGAAGGCGGCAATACCCGCGTCGCCGGTCAGGGATATCTCAACACCTCGTCGGCGGAAAGTGCGGCGACTTACCTAAAAGCCCTATGCGGCCCCTACACGGTCCCCGACGAAATGGTTCGCGTCTGGGCAGAGGAAATGTGTTTGAACAACGACTGGCTGCGCAGCTTGGGCTGCGACCCTCAGGAGCACCAGCACCAACCGGTTGGGATCGAGTTCCCTGATCTGCCCGGTGCGGACTGCGTCCATAAATTCCACGACGGACCGACCTATGGCTATTCCCATACCTGGAACCGGTTCGAGAGCCTCGTCAAGGAGCGCCCGATCAAGGTCTGTTATGAAACGCCGGGCCGCGAGCTGATCCAGGATGGCGCGAGCGGCGAAATTCTGGGCGTGCGCGCCCAACAGGGCGGCAACGCCATATTCGTCAAGGCCCGCAAAGCGGTCGTGCTGACTTGTGGCGGCTTCGAGAATAACCAGGAGATGATCCGCAATTATCTCTCCGGCGTACCCTATTGCTACACTTCCGGCAGCCCGTATAACGAAGGCGACGGCATTTCCATGGCCTTGGCGGTCGGTGCCAAGCTTTGGCATATGAACAACTTTGCCGGTCCGTCCATGGCGCTCAAGGTACCGGAGTTTCCCACCACGTTTTCCATGCAGGCACTGCATTTCGCTAAGAGCGTGCCGGGCGGCATGATTGTCGTGGGCCCTGATGGGAGGCGTTTCGCGGACGAGAAATTCAAGACCCGGCACGGCAAGGTGCCCGCGAATGGGACCTGGCAGGCGTTATCAACGCCATGCCCGATGTATATGTTGTTCGACCAGAAGCTGATGACCTCGGGACCGCTCTATGACAAGACACCCAGCCATGGCTGGACGCAGATCATCGAACGTTATGATTGGAGCGAGGACAACAGCGCCGAATTGCGGCAAGGCTGGATCAAGACGGCGGACACATTGGCCGGTCTCGCCCAGTCCATCGGCCTCGACCCCGAACAGTTGCGTTTAACCGTGGACCGCTGGAATATACAGGCCGAGGCTGGGGTGGATGATGACTTTCACCGGGCCTTGATGCTGACGCCATTCGACGAGGGGCCGTATTATGCCATCGAAATGTCACCCTCGATGCTCAATACCCAAGGCGGCCCGCAACGCAATGAAAAAGCGCGGGTTCTCCGCCCTGACGGCGCCGCTATTCCCCGCCTCTACAGTGCCGGCGAGCTTGGCTCGATTTACAGCCATCTCTATCAGGGCACGGGAAATATCGGAGAATGCCTGGTTTTCGGACGCATCTCCGCCCGCAACGCCGTCAATGAAACGCCCTGGTCGTAAGGAATTACGCTAACTCTTCGATGCCTCGATTTTGTCCTGGGTCTTGGTCTCGAAGTCGGCGGCGTCATGGCGCTCACGCAGCTGCTCTTCAAGCGGGCCTGATGTCCGGTTGACCATGCGTCCGCGTTTTACGGCCTTCCGCTCATCAATTTCCCGCGTCCATCTGCCAAGATGTTTATAAGACCCGGCATCAAGATATTCCGCCGCACCATAAACCCTGTTCAAAACGACGGCGCCGTACCATGGCCAGATGGCAATGTCGGCGATGGTGTAGTCGTCACCGCACATATACTGATTGTCAGCCAGATGACGGTCGAGCACATCCAATTGGCGTTTCACTTCCATGGCATAGCGGTTGATGCTGTATTCGATCTTGAACGGCGCATAGGCGTAAAAATGGCCAAAGCCGCCGCCCAGATACGGCGCGCTGCCCATTTGCCAAAACAGCCAGGACAGGCACTCAGGCCGTTTGCCGGGGTCGTCGGGTAAAAGCGCGTCAAATTTTTCCGCCAGGTGCAACAGAATGGCGCCGGATTCAAAAACCCGAACCGGCTTTGCCCCGCTATGATCCATCAATGCGGGGATCTTGGAATTAGGGTTCGCCTCGACAAAGCCGCTGCCGAATTGATCGCCATCGCCGATCTTGATCAGCCAGGCATCGTATTCGGCACCACTATGTCCAAGCGCCAGCAGCTCTTCCAGTAATATGGTGACTTTCACACCGTTGGGCGTGCCGAGGGAATACAATTGCATGGGATGTTTGCCGACAGGTAATTCCTTGTCATGGGTCGAGCCAGCGATGGGGCGATTGATGTTGGCAAACTTGCCGCCGTTCTCTTTGTCCCATTGCCAGACCTTGTCCGGCACGTAAGCTGTTGCTTCATTCATTTGTCGAGCTCCAATCAAGGTCTGAATTGTAATGCGCGGGGGCCAAGCCGGCCGGGCTGCGCGATTATTTGATAGGCGGTTCCCACCCACTCACAGATCAAGCGGCGGGTATCCCTCGGATCCACCATCTCTTCGATCTGAAATTTATTAAGGGGGCCGACGGGGCCGCGTGCGCTTTCGATACGGGCGTTGATTTCCGCCCGTAGTGCGACCGGGTCCTCTGCCTCCGCCAACTGGCGCTTGTAGGCGGCTTCGATGCCGCCTTCTGGTGGAATACCGCCCGTATCTGCCGCCGGCCAGGCGACCCGGATGGAAGGCCTGGCCAGGGGCGTGGCATAGTTGTTGCCCGCGACGCCAAAGCTGCGCCTGGCGATGACCGTAAAAATAGGCACCTTGATTTGCGCAAATGCCACCATCCACTCACCACCCTTGCGGATGGTGCCGGCGATCTCGTGCTCAAGGCCCACCGCGAAGCCCGGGTTGTCGACTAGGTTGAGGATCGGGATGTGGAAGACATCGCACAGGTCGATATGGCGCCGCAGTTTGTCGCAACCGTCCGCCGTCAAGGCGCCGCCGTTGACGTGCCGGCTATCGGAGGCAATGACACCAAGCGGGTGCCCGTTGAAGCGGACGAAGCCGGTGATCTGATCGGTGCCCCAAAGTGACCCGATCTCGAAAAACGAATCCTTGTCAGCCAGCAATCGGATTGCCTTGCGCATATCAAAGGTCGATGTGCGGCTGCGCGGAATGAGGCTGAATAGCTCCTCCTCGCGCCGGTCATGGGGATCGTCCGGGTTAGGCGGCAGAACCGGCGGTGTCTCATAGGCACTGGACGGCAGGTAGGACAGGAACCGGCGGGTTATCGCGACCGCCTCGTCCTCGCTCTCCGCCAGGTTGTCGACGGAACCGTTGGTGCAGTGGATGCGCCAGTCGCCAAGTTCTTCCTTGGTGATGTCATATCCCATGGCATGGCTGACGACCGGCGGCCCGGCGACAAAAAGCTGTGAGATGTCGCGGACCATGACGGAAAAATGCCCTAGGACGGCTTTCGCCGCGCCGATACCCACGACGCTGCCCAGCAGCATATTGACGACGGGCACCGTGGATAGTTGTTCGGTATAGACAGCACTGCCCAACTCGCCAGGCAGGAATGAACCACCCCCGCCTGTTACCCTTGGGCGGCCCGCCTTGATGGCGCCGCTGCTTTCCTGGGCGTCACTGGCACCGGATTGCTGTTGTTGCGGCACCATGGTAGCGACGCTGCCGCCCCCTGACGAACCATCAAGCAGTCTGATCGATGGCGCATTCAGCTCCAGCGACAATTGATCCAGATAACGGCTTTTGGAGCCGATGGCACCGTCCGCATGGCCGCCGCGCGAGGTGAAATCATCGGCGCAGACAATCGCCGTGCGGCCGGCGATACTGCCCCAGCCGCCCACATGGTTGGCGGGCGTGAACGCGGCGACATTGCCGTCCTCGTCATAGGTGGCGAAACCGGCCAGGCTGCCGACCTCGCGGAATGAATCCTCATCTAAAAGCAAGGTGATGCGTTCCCGGCAGGTCAATTTATCGCGGGAGCGTTGCCTGACAACACCTGGTTCCTCGGAACCGGGGGCCAGGCGGTCATGCGCCAGTTGTTGCAAGGTTTTGACTTCTTCGAGCACCGGCGTCCAGGTCTCGTTGATATCCTGTTCGGCCAGGTCGCGTTCCGCATCGCCCGCATCCGGCGTGATCTCGGCAACAATCTGTCCCGCGACCACATTGTCACCCTCGCGCACGGTTTGCACCGCCGTTATGGTGCCGGAACAAGGTGCGGCGACCGCGGCCTCCATCTTCATGGCGCTGATGACGAGCAGCGTATCTCCAGCATTGACGCGCGCGCCTTCAAGCAGCGACAACTCCAGGATGCTGCCGGCCATGGGACATTCGAGGCCCGTTGCATTGTCGGCGATCGCCAACGGCGGCAGGTTGGATTCGAACTGTGCCCGTACCTGTCCGGCGCCCGGTGTAATAAGCGTGGCTGCTTGTTGTTCGAGAAAGCTGACCGCTTCGCCTCCCGTTTGACGCCCGGCGATATCCGAGAGTTCCGGGTGCTCGGCCATCAGCGAGGTCCTGGCATTGCCGCCGCCCACCTCCGGCTTTTCCAGAATAGCGCGTAGCTGCGCCAGGTTGGTCGGCAGCCCGCCGATGTGGAATTCGTCCAAGGCGGCCAGGGTCCGCTCTACAGCCGCCACCAGCGTGCCGCCGGAGCTGGCCGTGCATATGAGCTTGGCCAGCAGCGGGTCAAACTGAGGCGGCGGCGTATAGCCGAGATAGCCGCAAGCATCGACGCGGATGCCGGGGCCAGATGGTTCCTTGTAGCCACTGATGGTGCCGCTGCCTTGGGCCACGACACGGGCTTGAACCGCATATCCCCTGGCCGCGCCCACCGCCGCCTGGTCCGCCAGGCCCAGGGATGCCAACGAAGCACCTCCCGCGATGTGGAATTGCGCTTCCACTAGGTCGATACCGGTGACTTGTTCGGTCACCGTGTGCTCTACCTGGATGCGTGGGTTGCATTCAATGAAATAGTAATCACCGCTCTCCGGCGAGACCAGAAACTCGACAGTGCCGGCATTGACGTAGTCGGCCGCCTTGGCGAGCTTGATCGCATCATCGTGCATGTTTTGCCTGAGTGTGGGGTCGAGGCCAGCGGCGGGCGCGATCTCTATGACTTTTTGATTGCGGATCTGTACCGAGCAATCACGCTCGTGCAGATGAACCGTTTGGCCCTTTGTGTCGGCCAGAATTTGCACTTCGATGTGGCGGGGCCGCAGAACCAGCTTTTCGATGAAGATCGAGCCATCGCCGAAGGCCGCCGCCGCCTCGCTTTGGCAGCGTTCAAAAGCATCCGCCAATTCATCGTCCGAGGCCACCGCGCGCATGCCCCGGCCGCCGCCGCCCGCGGCCGCCTTCAACATCACGGGATAGCCGATGCCATGGGCGATTTCCCGCGCTTCACTGCTGGAATTGAGCGCCGCCGTGCTGCCCGCGACGACGGGTATGCCGCAGGATTGTGCCAGCGCACGGGCCGTGACCTTGTCGCCAAACAGCTGCAAGGCGGAGGCCGAAGGCCCGATGAAGGCGATATCCTCGGCTGCGCACATGGTCGCGAAGTTGGCGTTCTCGGATAGAAAGCCATAGCCGGGATGAATACAGTCGCAGTGCATTTCCTTGGCAATCTTGATTAGCGCGGCGCCATCCAGATAGGCGGCCACGGCATCTTGGCTGCCGTCCTGGCCGATTGCCTGTGCCTGGGTCGTCATCCGCGTGTGCAGGGACAATGCGTCGACCGGTGCATGCACCGCGACGGATTCCATGCCTAATGCTTTTGCGGCCTTGGCAATACGGATGGCTATTTCGCCACGGTTGGCGATCAAAACGCGCTTATGCAGGCTCATCTCTTTCCCTTCGTGTTGCAATCCCGGCGCGGGATTTTTTCAGCCCACATTCCCCGTTTGGCAAGCTTGCTTGAAGTTTAACGCCGCCGGGAAGCGCGCACCATGCAATTTTGTTTGGGCAATTTAGTTTGGGGAATTTTATTCGGGCCATTTTGTTCGGGCCGAAACATGCCAAGGGTCAACGCCAGTTTTCTTCGTCCCAAAATGTCTCGTCGCCCTCAACACTGGCTTCCGGATCCGTCATGGGCTGTTGCCAACCGCCGCTAACTGCAATTTGGGACAGGCCCGGATAAGTCGTGCGGCAATGTACTTCCACGCAATCATCAATCCAACGATGCGGCCTGCGCCAATCCTTGGACGCACCATCAAGACAGACCAGGCAGGCGGTATGTTCGTTGTTCCAGATTATCCGCAGTTCTTGGCCAATACCGTGTGATGTCTGCAATTCTTCACACGCCGTCCTCGCTTCTTCAAAAGTTGTGGCGGACATATAAAACCAGCGGCGCCTTGCCATGGAACAGGTTCCGTCATAGCGAATGGTAACAGCCAGCATACCCTCTCTTGCCAAGATGGGAAAACCCCGCCTATGCGGTGCGACCGCGTGCATCCTGTGATGGTCTATTGCGGAAGCTTGTTTCGCGGGAACTGACATTGGTCCATTGCCCCGCTATGCTATGGAAAAGCGGCTGCGCGCGGTCAAGCGAACGCATGTCGGGACAAAGGGGACAAAGGCAGTAAATGAGCATATCCAGCGATACGGACCGGCAAACACCGACGGCGCCAATGCTCGACCACGATGTTATCGTGATCGGGGCTGGCATGTCGGGCATGTACCTGATTTATCGATTGCGCGAACTGGGTATGCGCGTGCGTGTGTTCGAGGCCGGTACCGGCGTTGGCGGCACCTGGTATTGGAACCGCTATCCCGGCGCCCGCTTTGATTCCGAGAGTTATTCCTACGGCTATTCCTTCTCCCAGGAACTGCTTGATGAATGGGATTGGAGCGAGCATTTCTCATCACAGCCGGAGATTGAGCGCTACCTTAATTATGTCGCCGACAAATTCGATCTGCGCCGGGACATCCAGTTTTCCAGCCGTGTCAATTCCGCTACATATGACGACGAAAATTGTTTCTGGAGCATCGTTTTGGACGATGGCAGCCGGCATAGCGCGCGCTTCATGGTTACCGCGCTGGGGCCATTGTCGGCGCCGACCATGCCGCGCTTTGAAGGCGTGCCGGATTTCCAGGGCCAGTCCTTTCATACCGGGCTGTGGCCCAAGGAAACCGTCAGCTTCGAGGGCAAAAGGGTCGCGGTCATCGGTACCGGGGCCAGCGGCGTTCAGGCCATTCAGGAAGTCTCCAAGACAGCCGAACATCTGACCGTCTTCCAGCGCCGGCCCAACTGGTGTACGCCCCTGCACAACCGGAAAATCGACAGGGCGGAGATGGAAGAAATCCGGGCAGGCTACCCGGAACTGTTCCAGCGCTGCCGCGAGACCGCCGCCTGCTTTGTCCATACGGTTGATCCGCGCGGCACATTCGAAGTGACCGAGGAAGTGCGCAATGCCTTTTGGGAAGAGCTTTATGCCGGCCCCGGCTTTGGCATCTGGCAGGGTAATTTCCGCGATATGCTGACGGACCCGAAGGCGAACAAACTGATTTCCGATTTTGTCGCTGACAAGATTCGTGGGCGGGTGGATGATCCGCAGACCGCTGAACTGTTGATCCCGAAGGATCACGGCTTCGGCACCCGCCGGGTACCCCAGGAGACCCATTATTACGAAGTCTACAACCGGCCGAACGTGGAACTGATCAGCATGCTGGAGACGCCGATCGAACGCATCACCCAGGCCGGCATCAGGACCAGCGGGGCTGATTATGAATTCGACATCATCATCTACGCGACCGGTTTTGATGCCGTCACGGGCAGTTTCGACCGCATCGATATTTCGGGCAGCGGCGGGCGCAAGTTGAAACAGGCATGGCAGGGCGGGCCGACATCCTTTGTCGGCGTGATGGTTGAGGGCTTCCCCAATATGTTCATGGTAATGGGGCCGCATGCCGCCCTTGGCAACAACCCTCGCAGTATCGAATATAATGTCGAATGGGTGCGGGATCTGATCGGTCACATGGACGGCCAGGAGCTGACCGTGGCGGCCGCCCGGCCGGAGGCGGTGGAAGAATGGACCGGCTTCGTCAGACAAAAAGCCCAGGGCCTGTTGTCCAACGAAATCGACTCTTGGATGACCGGGGTGAACATGAACGTGGAAGGTAAGCAAACCCGGACGCTCGTCCGCTACAGCGGCACCGCGCCGGAGTACCGCGAATGGTGCGACGAAGTTGCGGCCAAGGGTTATCAGGAACTTAGGCTTAGATAGATAAACTGCCTGCCTGCGATTGGCGGCCCGTCGATGCCACAGGATATTGATGATGGACGCAGGCCGAATTATTGTGGGAAAATGAAACTGTTAGAATAATTCTTGGTAACAACGTGTAAAACATGCACACGAAGCTGACGTGGAACCAAAATCCAAAGCATTAAATTAGACGCCGCAACGCGCGAGGCAAAACCGAATGAGCAAGAATTTGAATAGCCGGGCCCATCAAGCGACCGAGGAGATATTCGGTATTCTTGGTGTCCGCCCCAGTGGCGCGCAAGGCGATAAGGTTGCCCGCGCGATTGAGCAGGTCATCTCCAAAGCCTTGAAAAAGGGTGTTGAACGCTCGACGGAAGCGGCCATGGATGCTTGTGCCGCCGATCGTGGCATGGCTGATAGGGTCGGCGAGGAAATTCGCACGGCCAATAAGGCGCTGATAGCCAATCTGTCCGCCATGAGCTAGCGGGTTTGACCGCTGGCAGGCACCAGGGAGATCCGGGCGTGAATAAGGCCGCACCCAAGGACCAGTATCCGTTTCTATGTGTAGATGATTTCCTTAAGACCTTGGTCGATGCGCGGGCGCTGGCAAGTGCACTGGAACTGGGGCTGATCGACCGCCTTTGGGGCGGCGGATCAATGGCAAAGATCACACTGGCGGCGGGGTTGGAGATGGAACCGCGCGGTTTCGATCTGCTGCTTGGTCTGCTGACCGCCAACCAGGTATTGGCCGAGGTGGGCGGTGAAATTCGGCTCACGCCCGATTTCGCTCAGGCATTGCAATATCGCGACCTGCTCGAGACACGACTGGATTTTGCCGCTGCCGTTCTGGTCGATTGCCACGACTTGTTTACCGAATTGCTAGCCCGGCCCGGTGAGTTCATGGCCCGCTCCAAGGTGTTCGAGATGTTCCGTTATGACCTGGCCATGGAGGAGACGGCGGAAAACTATCGGATAACGGCGAGCTGGATGCGCTTCACCACCGGTTTAACCAGATATGAAGCCCTGGCGTGCCTTGAACATTACGATTTCGCGGCGCACCACAGGATGCTGGATATCGGCGGTAACAGCGGTGAGTTTGTCCTGCGTGTGTGCAAGGCGCATGCCGCCATCGAAGCATCGGTGTTTGATCTGCCGGTTGTCTGCGCGGTGGGCCGGGATAATGTAAGCCGGGAACCGGAAGCCGGACGGATCACATTCCACAAGGGCGATGCGCGTACCGGTGTATTGCCTGAAGGCTTCGATCTGGTCAGCTTCAAATCATTCCTGCACGACTGGCCCGAGGACGAGGCCTCCACCATGCTGGCCCGTGCGGTTGATGCATTGGCGCCCGGCGGCAGCCTTTTGATATTCGAGCGCTGTCCGTCATCAAAACATTTGGGACATGTGATCCTGTTTCCAATGGGAGGATCTGGCTCATCTAGGTTTGATGTTATGCCGCTTGTCGTTGATGGTTCAAGCGGCGTTTTTGGATGGTCAGTTTCTTGATCTTTTCTCTCC
>JABIWH010000039.1 GCA_018701215.1 Rhodospirillaceae bacterium | reverse complement strand
CGGAATTAGCGAAGATCGGATCCACGTCGAACACCACACCCCGAAAGGGATGGATACGGTGCTTAACGACATCGCCGATCTGGAATTTTGCGACCATTACTGTCGTCACGGGACCACTGGCTCCTCATTCTCACGCTGTAATACTCATACGAAAAACATCGCGGTTTGGCCACTGATTTTCGCATGATTTTGTCTAAAACTAACCGTCGATTACCTGCCAACTGCCATCGGGCTGGCGGCAGGCGGTGCCATAGGCTTGCTGCACCTGATCGTTGATCACCACGCTATGTTGATATTCCCGGCAATAGCGGCCGGTGTTGGAACGGCCTTCACGGGTCGCGGAAATTTCGCCGTGATGGCCGCTGTCGGGATTGGACCATTGAATAGTCTCGCCAACGGGCGCGAAATGCGCCTGCTCCTGGGCATTGGCCAGGGCAATGCGGTCGGCCCGGTCCAAGGAACGCCCGATCTCGGCGCCCATGAAGGCGCCCAGAATGGTACCGGCGGCAACGGCAACGATGCGGCCACGGCCCTTGCCCACTTGCGAGCCGGCCAAGGCGCCGCCAACAGCGCCCAACAGCGTACCCGCGCCCTGTTTCGGGGCCTCGGTGGTGATACAGGCGCTCAATAATATGGCGGCGGCGGTCAGAGCAGCGATGGGGGCGGCGGTGAGTGCGGCCGTGCTACGGCCTATGTGCGTGGGCGTCTTCATGACGGTCTCCAATTCCGGGTTTACATCATCAATGCCCACACCATGCCTGCAGCCGCCTGAATAAGATCTGAGAGTGCCGTTCATCCCAGGTTCATCTTTCCAATGCCCGTGAACCACCGTAGGATTGCCGGGCAATATGGGGGACGACGACGTGGCCAACGCGACGGAATTCGACGCAAGGGAAGCGAAAAAAGCGATCCTGGATTATTGCCTGGGGAAGGGCGCCTTGGCGGCGGGCGTCGCCGATTTGGACGCATTGGAACGAATCGCACCGCCCGGCCATCGTCCATCGGACATCATGCCAAAGGTTAAATCGGTAATCTCCCTTGGCGTCGGCGGTCAGACCCAGGGCGCCTGGGCGGTACCGGCAAAGGCCATGGGCTATTTCGGTTCCACTGAAACGCGGGCCTATACCATTTCCTATGGCGCGGCCTTTTTTATCGAAAGCAAGTACCAGACACCGGCAATCTATTGCCCGCCCGACATGGACAACGAAAAAGGTCCCCGCGTGCCGCTGCAAAGCCTGAAACTGCACGCGGAAGTCGCCGGCATTGGGGCCCGCTCCCTGGCCGGCGATATCCTGCTGCATCCAGAATTCGGCTATATGTATTTCGCCTCGATCTTTACTGAGCTGGATTTGCCCCCCGACCGGCCCATGGCACAGAACCCCTGCCCGGCACCTTCCTGTGTCTCCATGTACCGCCAGATCGGGCGCACCCCGTGCCAGAAATTCTGCCCCGTGCAATGCCTCTCGGGTAAGATCGATGAGGCCGGCAAACAGGCGGAAATGCACTACGACATGGCGGCCTGTGCCGAGATAAGCCAGCAATACGAAGCCGTTCCCGCCCTGCTGGCCGAGGCCATGGCCGCCGAAGACGCCCAGGGCCGGGAGGAGGCACTGTTCGATCCCGACAACAAGATGCTCTGGTACAAGATGTCGGTGGGCTCCGGCGGGTTGCTGGCGCAGTGTTTTGAATGCATGCGGGTCTGCCCCATCGCCACCAAGGCGCCCCTGGCCGATCCCATTCGCCGCTCCAAAGCAAAAGCGGAGGCCTGATATGGCACAGGGTCTGAACCGGCGGCAGATCGGCGTCACCACGGCGATGATTGACAGCTATGGCGAGCTGATCTTCGAGATGAGCCACAACAAACAAAGCCGCCGGGGCGACCCGATCCGCGAACTGGATTTCGACGCGATCGAGGCAACCCGTCATGAACGGGGCATGAGCGACGGCCAGATCGGCGAACAGATCGGCCTGAGCGAAATGCAGGTGATGTATATCCGCGCCATGATGGAGCGGCGGCGCTTTCACACCAATCACTTCCAACGCCTGTTGGAACTTGGCGGCGGCAAACGCTTTCGGGAGGAACGCTTCACGGCCCACGAAGAACGTTTCCAATATCACGACGACGCCCTGGCCCTGCGCGATGCCATGAGCTTCGATCCCGCGCGGGCCCGCCATTACAGCGAACAGGGCTGGTGGAACAACGATACCTTGTCTGGCCTCCTCGCCCGCCATGCCGCGGATCGCGGCGCGGCGGCGGCGGTCATTCAGGGCGAGACCATTATCAGCTACGCCGATCTGCTGCACCGCGTGGACCGCCTGGCCGGCGGCCTGCACGGCCTTGGTCTGGGCCGGGGCGACGTCATCGCGGTGCAACTGCCCAACGTAGAGGAATATGTCATCAGCTATCTGGCCATCGCGCGCCTGGGCGCCGTGATGACGACCCTGTACATGCCGCATAGGGAGCGGGAGTTCGAAACCCTGTTGGGGCACAGCCGGGCCCGGGCGCTGATCTGCCTGGCGGACGCGGGTGGTTTTCCCGCCGCCCAGGCGGCCCTGAATTTAAAACTGCCGAAACTGCAACGGGTAATCGCCATCGGCGAGCCGGTGACGGGCGCGGTCCCGTTCGAGGATCTGGCGGGCACAAGCACCGGCGCCGACAGCCTGGATCTACCGTTGCCCGTGGCGGCGGATCCCATGCTGCTGCTCTACACCTCCGGCACCACCGCCTCGCCCAAGGCGGTGCCGCATAATTCCCACACCATGTTGGGCAATGGCCGCCTGGGCGTCGGCGCACATCAACTGGGGCCCGATGACGTGATCATGTCGGCGCCGCCCTTCGGACATCTGTTCGGGCTTTATGCCCTGCATATGTCGCTGCACAACGGGGCGGCCAATCTGTTGCTGCCCAGCTTCACACCGCCCGATCTGGCCGCCGCCATTGAGGCGGGCCGGGCCACCGCGCTGTTGGCGGCACCGGCGCATTTGGCCGCCTGTCTGGGCCTGGGTCTGTTTGACAAGCATGATTGCAGCGCCTTGAAAATAGTCATTCTCTCAGGCAGCGCCGTGCCCGAAGAGATGGCGCGGGCGGCCTCCGCCAAGCTGCCGAACTGCGAGATTACCCAGCTTTGGGGCATGACGGAAACCCAAGGCGGGTTGTACTGCCGGCCCGGCGACGGCATTGAAATCTCGGCTACCTCTGCTGGCCGCCCCGCGCCAGGCGCCGAGGCGCGGATCGGTGAGGACGGCGAGTTGCAGGTGCGCGGCTCCATGCTGTTTCCCGGCTATTTCGATAACCCCGACGCCAATGCCGCCGCCTTCACCCATGACGGCTGGTTCCGCAGCGGCGACCTGGCCGCCCAGGATGGCAACGGCAACTTCGCCATCACGGGCCGGATCAAGGACATCATCAACCGTGGCGGGGTGAAATATAATCCGCGCGAGATCGAGGATCTTTTGGACAGCCATCCCGCCATCGCGCAATCCGCCATCGTGCCCATGCCCGACAAGATTCTGGGCGAGCGGGCCTGCTGCTTTGCCGTCCCAACCGACCAAGGGGGCGATCCGGAAATCAGCCTCGATACCCTGTGCGCATATCTTCTGGGCCATGGCATCGCCAAGACCAAGCTGCCCGAGCATCTGGTGCTGCTGGACGAAATGCCCCTGACCCCGACGCGCAAGATCATCAAGGGCCGCCTGCCCCTGCCCGAAACTGGCTAATTCTAGCGGTTTATTTGATCGCGAAGACGACCGATACCGCCATGCGGATTTCCGCCTCGCCTGGCGCGGTCGGGCTCTGTGAACCGTTGGCCGCCATGGTCCGGTATTCCCGCATCGGACCAGGGGTGCCGCCTTCCCTGATCCGCAGCACCTCGCCCAGCTGCACACCGGCCTCAAGCGCATAGATCTCGGCCCGGCGGCGGGCATCCTGGATGGCCAGCTTGCGGGCCTCTTCTTGCAATGGTTCCGGCGCCGCAACGGCAAAATGCAGCCCCGCGATGTTATTGGCACCAGCCGCGGTCACGCGGTCCAACAAATCGCCCAGACGGTCAACCTCCCGCAGGCGTATCGCCAGGTTGCCGGTGGCCCGGAAGGCGGTTGGAACAGGTTCCGTATCCTGCTTGCGGCGGGGCGGATAAATGGCCCGAAGATTGACCTGCCGGCTTTGCACATCGCGCGCAGCCAGACCCAATTTCTTCAATTCCGCCAACAACTTGACCATCACCTTGTTGTGCCCCTCAAGGGCCGCCTTGGCGCTCTTTGCTTGTGCCGTGACGCCGGCCCTGATGACGGCTACATCCGGCCGGGCAGTGACCACGCCCAGGCCCTGGACGGCAATGCTCCGCCCCATGCCATGACCGACCCCGTCGCCGGCCCACGCGGGCGCCGCCAGAACGCCAAGGATCAGGCCTAACGTCAGGATGCGATGACGCATGCTTTATATATCTCTGGGTTTCGCGGCAGGTTCCACAATGCAACGAAGCAGTTGGCCCGGCTGCCCCAACTGGCCAGCCTCCGCCGGCTCGCAGGAGACATAGGAGACCGCGGCTTGATTTTCCGCCTCGGCCACTAATTTCGGGTTACAGGCCACGGCCATGGCGATCAGGGCCCACAGGCCCAAAAGACCGGCCAGGACCGCTGGGAACAGAGCGCCCTGCTCATATTGGACGGCGCGGGCCGAATAGCGGTAGATACTCATCTGCGATTTCCTCCCTCCCCGGCTCTCCAGGTTACATTTCATTTTAATATTGGCCAGCGAAGGTGACGGTGCAAGGGCTGAATTGTGACGATTTTGTGTTCATGGATATTGGTAGGGATCTATTGGTAAGGCGGTGGTTTGTTGTTGGTGCGCCATTGGTATGAGATTGGTATGAGGTTGGCGAATAGCACAAACCGTAACGGCCCGCCCGGCACCGGACTATCCAGGGGCCAACAGGTCACCAGGGCCAGACGCGGCGGCCCGCCCCGGGCATTCAGACGTGCCGTCCGCGCATCCATGATACGGCCCTCCGTTATGCGGAAGTGGTGCCGCGAACCATCGGCCCGGCGCAGCGAGACGATTTGGCCCGGTGCCAGTCGGCCCAGCGAAGAAAAATGCGTATCCCTGTGCCCCGCGATCACTGAAAGTCCCGCCGCTCCCGGCTGCGGCGTGCCGGACAAGTGGCTGGGCGCGAAGGCCAAGGCCTGACCACTGCCGCCCGAAAGCACCACGAAGGATTTATCGGCAAAGCTTAATTCCGCCACGGCGGTGGTATCGGCACCGGGCCAGGGTGGTGCGGCATGGCCCTGCAAGGTCTGCGCCCAGGCCCGCGCCAACAGGATCTGCGCCAGCTGGGCTTTAATGGGGATCCACAAGCCCTGTGCCAGCAGAACCAGGCCCAACACGAGGCAGAGACCCGCCACGGCAACGGGTACAAATTGCCACTTAACAATCTGCGCGCGGCGGGTTGGGATGGAGCCGACCTTCTGCTGAGGGGTAGACCTCAAGAGCTCGGCTCCATTCCGCGCCAGCCAAACAAAGCTGGCAGCAACAGAGTTAGGGCCAACAGGGTCAGGATCAAGCCAGCCAGCAGCAACAGGCTGGACGGCGTGGCGGTCGCCGGTAGGCGGACCGACGGCGCGCTATCCTGAGATACGTTGGAGGCCAGGGGAGAAACAGTCTTGAACGAGGCCTCTCTTAGCGGAGCGGGGGATTTGCCGAAGACTTTTTCGAAACGCCAACCGTAGGGCAGATTGGCGGCTAGCTCTTGGTTGCCCAAAAATGCTTCTTCGTCGAGCCGGGATTGTACCTTGTCCACCGCGATCAGGGCGGTCAGGCGGCTGACCAGACCGTAATCCATGGCCATGGCCAAAATCTGGGCATCCAGCTGGCCCGGGTTCTCGCTTCTGTCCGGGTTATCCTCCAACGCGGTGATCCGGCGCTGGGCCCATAACTTGCCGATACCCTTGCCCACCTGGCCGCCTTGCAGATCCATATCCTGGCGCCAGGCATGCTTGCCCCAGCGCCCGCTGAGGCGCACCGTATGGGCCTCGCCGGTCAGCTTCGCTACCACCAGCAACGGTTCGCCGGCATAAAGATCGGGCACCGGGTCGCGGGCCAACTCCGCCACCGCGCCATCGAAACGCACCTCGATATCGGTCAGGGCGGGCTGGCTGAGTTTCTTTACCAGTTCATCTATCCGCGCACCGACCTGGGCGGTGGAACCGATATGGACAAAGCTGCCGCGCCCGGCCTGGGCCGCGCCGCGCATGAAGTGGCTGTTGGGGGCCGCGCCGATACCCACCATGAACAGCCGAGCCGTACCCAGCGACTTGGCGATCAGCGCGAACAATGGCGCCTCGTTACCCACGGCACCGTCAGTCATGAACACCACCTGGCGCAGCCGCCCTGGCGTACCTCTCTGTTGCAGGGTGGCCTGTTGCAGGGCCGTGGCCAGGGCGGGGGCCATCTCGGTACCGCCGCCGGCTTGCAGGTTTGCAACCCAGGCCCTGGCCTGGCCCAGATGCGCCGCATCGGCCGGCCTGGGTGCGGTGAACAGCGTACTGTGCGCGCTGTTGAATTCGACGATGTTGAAATAGTCCCGACCGCCCAGGCTGCCGAGCGCGCGCAGCAAGGCCGCCTTGGCTTGGCGAATAGACTCGCCGCCCATGGAGCCGGAGGTATCGAGTACGAACTGCAATTCCCGCGCCTGGCGCGCGCCGTTCAAATCTGTGGCGGACGGCGGCATCAATAACAACAAGGCATGGCGGATACGCGGTGCCGTTAGCACCGGGGCGTCGGTCTCGACGAACAGCCCGGCCTGGGGCGCGGCACCCGGCTGGGGCCGCCAGGTCAGCTCGAAATCCCGATCGGCGGGCACTTCGCCATTTGCCAAGGTGATGGTACGCCGGTCCTCGGCATGGCTATCGAGAGCAATCTTGTGATGATGGCTCCTGACTTCGGCCAGGGGGACGCCGGCGTTCAGGCGTACCGTCAATGAAACCGGGTTCAGATCGCGTTCATCGTTGGGGCCGGGCTTTTGCACCGGCTGGGCAATGCGTTGCGCGTTGGTTTTGGGGCTTGCCGCATGACCACCCGTCGCGGCAGCGGCCCAACCGTTGGCGCCAAAGCGGGCGATCCGTGCCACTCCCGAAATGTACCGCGGGGCCACCACCATGGGAAAGCGCAGGCGGAATTCGCCGCTTTGATAGGCCACGCTGTGTTGATAACGGATTTCCACCTTCACCACTTCGCCGGGCGCGATATTGGCGATCGTGGTGGTGAAAATGTTCGGACGCTCCGCCTCCACCAAGGCTGCTTTTTTGCCCTGACGCTTGGCCTGGGCATATTGCTTTTGCGCCTTTTTTCGTTCCTCGATACGGCCTTCGATCACCCGCTCGCCGACCATCAGGCGCAAGCTGTCCACCGCCGCCTTGTGGGGCAGAGGAAAGACATAGATGCCTTCCATCCAGGTCTCGGCGTTGTTGGCGAATTCCTGCCGTACCACGGCGCGTGCCACCAGTCCGGAGACATCGATCTCCACCTCGGTCTTTTGCACCAGGGCGGCCCGATAGAGCCCGCCGCCCGGGGCGCCATCTTTGCCTTCGGGCCGCAGCAGCAAACTTCCCTCCCCCACCTCGTCGGGCCGCACGGGCGGCCCCGGATTGGCCGAAGCATTAGTTGAGGCCACGGCAACGGTAATCACCAGGATCAAGGCAGCCAGACAATTCATGATTAGAACAGCGAAGCGCTGATCAGATGGCGGACGATGGGGGGCAGTCGGCATGGCGGTCTCTCCTGTTGTAATACAGGCGAGATCAGGCCCCGGCCATAAGGCGGCGGTTAGACCGGCGCGCGGCTATTTCTGGAAGAATCGATGGCAGCAATGTGGCGGCTTGCCAACTATCTGTACCTGAGGCCAGTATTTACCGTTATCTTCCAATTCACGCGCCAGACAAAACCTGATCGCAAAATTGACGGCTGCCCATGACATTGACCTATCAAGATCTGCTGCGACACCAAAGCCTGGATAAATCCTATAGCTATGACGAGGCCCAGGTGATTTTGTATGGTCTGGGTATCGGGCTTGGTTTGGAGCCAACTAATGAGCGGCAACTGCAATTCGTGTTGGAGGATAACCTAGCGGTGTTTCCAACCTTCGCCTCGGTCGCGGCGTGGGATATTGCCTTTGTTTTGGAATTGGGCATTGAGTGGCCGAAACTGATCCATTTGTCACAGGGCATGGAAATTCATCAGGCATTCCCCCTTTCGGCCCAACTGCGCGCGGACAACCGCATCGTCGGCGCCGTGGATAAACCGAAACAGAATGCCACCATATTGGCCGGCGAGACCACGATCAGAGACGCCGATAGCGGTGCCGTTCTAGCGCAGCTACACGCCAGCTACATGGCCCGCGATTTTCGTGTTGATGGCGCGCCCATGGGGCAGCGCCCCACGGCCAAGGCCCGCCCGGAGCGGCAGGCGGATGCCACCGTATCGATCGCGACTTCACCGCAAGCCGCCTTGATTTACCGTTTGCTGGGCGGGCGGGCCAAAATCCATTCGACGCCATCTGTTGCCCGGCAGCAGGGTTTTGCCGGGCCGATCATGCATGGCTTGTCAGTTTGGGGACATGCCTGCAGGGCGGTCTTGCAGGCAACGGGCGAGCATGATGGCAAACGCCTGAAAGGATTCTCGGCCTCTTTCGCGGCGCCGGTTTATCCGGGAGAAGAGCTGACCACCTATCTTTGGCTCGACGGCGCGGCGGTGCAATTTGAAACCTGGGTTCTGGCGCGGGAAAAGCTGGTATTGGCGGGTGGCCGCGCGCAATTGGCAGGGCTGGAATAAAACAATGGCAGACATGTCCGATCTTCAATCCGATCTTAAAATGGCCAAAGCCTTCAATCTAAGCGACTTCGACAACGAGGCGGCACGCAACCCCTTTCCCACCTATCGGATGTTGCGCGAACACGATCCCGTGCACCGGAATGCCGATGGTAGCTATTTCCTGACCCGCTATGACGACGTCGTCCAGTCGTTCAGACATCCCGCCATGAGCTCCGACAAGAAAATCGCCTTCAAACCCAGGTTTGGCGATGGACCGCTCTATACCCATCACACCACCAGTCTGGTGTTCAACGATCCGCCCATTCACACCCGGGTCCGCAAACTGCTGGCCGCCGCATTCACGCCGCGAAAACTGGCTGAGTTGGAGCCGGTCGTCGAACGGGTAATCGATGATCTGTTGGACAAGCTTGAGGCCATGGGTGATTTTGAAATCATCGAAGACTACGCCCTGGCCCTGCCGACGCAGGTGATTTCCGATATGCTGGGCGTGCCCGAAGAGCAGCGGCATCTGCTGCGCGGCTATTCCAATCTTATTCTTGGTGCGCTCGACCCCGTGGTCGCGCCCGCGGAGTTGCGCGCCGGTGAAGGGGCGGTGGTGGAATTCGAAGAGATGCTGAACGAGCTGATCGCCAAGCGCCGGGAAAACCCCAGGGGCAGCCAGATCGGCGAAGTGCTTGCCGCGCTAATTTTTGGCGAAGTCGATGGCGAACGCCTAAGCCCGGTGGAGCTGGTACAGAATTGCATTTTCCTGCTGAACGCCGGCCATGAAACCACGGCTAATTTGATCGGCAATAGCGTCGATATGCTGTTGCAGGCGTCGGATCAATTGCAACGGCTGCAAGACGATCCGGAATTGATCCGCAGCGCAATCGAAGAATCCCTGCGTTATCAATCGCCGCTGCAGATCGGCAACCGCAAGGCGATGGAAGACGTGGTATTTGGCGAGACCACCATTCCCGCCGGATCATTCATTCATTGCTGCATCGCCGCCGCCAACCGCGATCCGGCGCAGTTCGACGATCCGGAAAATGTCGATATTTCGCGCAATCCTAACCGACAGATCGCTTTTGGCCTCGGCAAACACATTTGCATGGGCAACACTTTGGGGCGCATCGAGGGCCGGGTGGCGATTGGAAAATTCATCGATCGCTTTCCTAACCTCAAAAGAAATGGCACCAGTCAGCTAAGCCCCCGCGTACGTTTTCGCGGCTTTGACAAACTGCCCGTTTCGGTCACTTGAAACGAAGCAACGAAGCGGCCTGCCACCGTCTTGGCCATATCCAGGCCCGCCGATGCCCTATACACTTCAGGCTTGTTTGACGAGGATGATCGTTCACGATGTCCATGGGGTACATCACATTATTGCCGCATTACCGCCTGGCATGGCCGGGCGCTCTGGCGCGCGCCGGCGGCGGCGCCCGGCGTTCTAAACTCGGCTTGCCATAGGGCGCCGGGAGTATGCGTCATTTTACCTTGCGGCAATGGCTGATCCTGCTGACGGTGCAGTTCGCCACCCTGTTGTTTGGTGCCACTATGACCTCGGTCGCGGTGATCCTGCCGCAGATGAAGGGCGCGCTGTCGGCGACCCAGGATCAGGTCTCGTGGATCATCACCTTCAATCTGGTCGCCACCGCCATCGCCACGCCCCTGACCGGGTGGCTGGCCTCGAAATTTGGTTGGCGCAACCTGATGGTCGGCGCGATCGCCGGCTTCACATCTTTTTCCGTGCTGGCGGGAACGGCGGATTCCCTGGAAGCCATGTTGGGGACCCGCGTGCTGCAGGGCCTGTTCGGGGCGCCGATCTTTCCCCTGGGCCAGGCTATTCTGCTGGCCAGTTTTTCCAAGGCACAGCATCCGTTCATTTTGATGGCCTGGGGGGTGGGCGGCGTTATGGGGCCGATCCTGGGGCCGTTATTCGGCGGCCTGATGGCCGAGCTGATCAACTGGCGCTGGGCCTTTTTCATGATCCTGCCCGCTGGCATCGTTGCCGGCTTGCTGGCCTTTGCCTCCCTCTCCAATGAAGAAAAGGGCAAGACGCAACGGTTCGACTATCTGGGCTTTGTCTTGATCGCCATCGCCATCGGCGCCACGCAATTGATGTTCGACCGGGGGCAGCGGCTGGATTGGCTGGAGAGCTATGAAATCCAATTGGAACTGCTCCTGGCCGTCGTATTCTTTTATCTGTTCATCATCCACATTCTGACCGCGCGCCAGGCGCTGTTCGACCCCGCGACCTTCAGGGACCGCAATTTCACCATCGGTATTACCTTGGCCCTGATCATGGGCATGCTGCAATTCACGCCCATGATCTTGTTTCCACCGCTGCTGCAGGATTTGCGCGGCTATCCCGATTCGATCGTCGGCTATCTGATTTCCGCCCGCGGCATGGGTAATTTCCTGAGTTTCTTCATCGTTGTGCAATTTACCCGCTTTAACGCCCGGCTTTGCCTGTTCACCGGCCTGGCCTTGCAGTCGGTGGCGGGGCTGTGGATGTCCTCGCTGGATATCAACATGACCACGGCGGACGTATTCTGGACCAATATTCTCCATGGCATCGGTTTTGGCACCGCCTATACTCCCATGGCCGTATTGGCCTTTTCCACCCTGCCCATGCACCTATTGACCCAGGGCAATGCCATATTCTCGTTGTGCCGTCTGTTGGGCAGCTCCATCTTCATCGCCCTGACGCTGGTGGTATTTTTCCGCACCTCCGCCGAGGCCACGGTCAATTTGAGCGCCATGATCGACGCTTTCGATATGCGTAACCTGAGCCTCTGGATCACCATTCTGGGCGAGCCGGGCACACCGCCCCTGCATGCACGCCTGTTGGAGGAAGTGCGCCATCAGGCCTCGATGATCGGCTATATCAATGCCTTCCACCTGCTCACCTTGGCCTCCGCCCTGGCCGCGCCGTTGGCATTCCTGTTCGTCATCCGAAAAGGCGCGGAAGCATGAGCGGCGACCGTGAAGGACAAGACGGTTGCTGAACAATTGCAACTTTGTCAGGATGGATTGTTAGAAACAGCATTCCTTGGGGGAAGACAATCATGAGCAATCCGTTGGATAACACCGATTTGAATTTAGACCCGCCGGGCCGCGGCCGGGTTTATGGCGACATCACCGAGACCATCGGCAATACGCCCCTGGTGCGGCTGAACAATATTGCCAAGAACGCCGGCGCCAAGGCGGAGGTTCTGGTCAAACTGGAATTCTTCAATCCCATGTCCTCGGTCAAGGACCGCCTGGCCGTGGCCATGATCGCGGCCATGGAAGCCGACGGCAGCATTGGCCCCGGCTCGACCATTGTCGAGCCGACGTCGGGAAATACCGGCGTCGGTCTGGCCTTTGTCTGCGCCGCCAAGGGTTACCGTTGCATCCTGACCATGCCCGACAGTTTCTCGAAAGAGCGGCGCAAAATGTTCCTCGCCCTGGGCGCCGAGCTGGAACTGACGCCGCGGGCCGAAGGCATCAACGGCTCCATTAAAAAGGCCGAGGAATTGGTCGCCGCTATTGATGGTGCGGTCATGCCCTATCAGTTCGGTCATCCCGCCAACCCGGAAATCCACCGCCGCACCACGGCAGAGGAAATCTGGGCCGATACGGCTGGCAACGTTGACGCCGTGGTCATGGGCGTTGGCACGGGTGGCACCCTGACCGGGGTCGCGGATGTACTGAAGGCCAGAAAGCCAGATGTTCACATCACTGCCGTGGAACCCATGGACAGCCCGGTCATATCGGGCGGCAACCACAGCCCCCATATGATCCAGGGCATCGGCGCGGGCTTTATTCCGCCGGTGCTGGATATGGATCAGATTGACAGCATTGAACAGGTCAGCAACGACGATGCAATCGACACGGCGAAGTTGATGGCGACCTCGGAAGGTATCCCCTGCGGCATATCTTCCGGTGCCGCCGTTTGCGCCGCCCTTCGCGTTGCCGTCCGCGACGGCATGGAGGGCAAGACCGTGGTCGCCATCGTGCCCGATTTCGCCGAACGATATATATCCTCAATCCTGTTCGACGGCATGGATATCTGGGACGATTGAGCCGCACACCAGTCGTCATGCCCGGACTTGATCCGGGCGTCCATTGGCATCGTTGGCATCAGCGGGTCAAGAGGAACCATGGAGACTAGGCGATGGCGGCATGGATATCTGGAACGATTGAGGCCGCGTGGTTGGAGTAAGGCGGGATTTGGGTGACGGAGAGCTTCGAAGCTAAACTGGAAACAGTCCTGATACGGCATCTGGCCGACTGCAAGAAACTGCTGTCGGCGGAACGCCTATCGGGCGGGGCCAGCCAGGAAACCTACCGCCTGACCGTCGCGGACGCGGATGGGGCCGAGCGTTTGCTGGCCCTGCGCCGGGCACCCGGTGGCGGTTCCGATGGCGGCCACGAAGAGGGCCGGATCACCTACAATCCCGGCTTGGCGGCGGAGGCCTTGTTGATGCAGTCGGCCAAGGCGGCCGGCGTGCCCGAGCCGGAGGTCTTTTATGTTCTAGCCCCTGATGACGGCCTCGGCGAAGGCTTCATCATGTCCTGGCTGCAGGGCGAGGCCTTGGGTGCGCGCATCGTGCGTTCGCCCGAGCTAGCCGAGATCCGCCCAAAGCTGGCCTATCAATGCGGCCAGATCCTGGCCCGCATCCATGCCATTGACCTCCACGCCACGGGCCTGGATCAGTGTTTGCACACCCTAACGCCGGCGGACTATGTGCACACCACCTGGGACCGCTACAAGGCCTTCAAGACGCCGCAGCCGATGATTGACTATGCCGGGCGCTGGCTGCTGGACCATCTGCCGGTCGGCCTGGAAATGGCCCTGGTGCATAACGATTTCCGCAACGGCAATCTGATGATCTCACCCAATGGTGTGGTCGCGGTGCTGGATTGGGAGGTCGCCCATATTGGCGATCCCATGCGCGATCTGGGCTGGATTTGTACCAATTCATGGCGCTTTGGCAGCGCCTTACCGGTGGGTGGTTTCGGCGCCTATGAGGATCTATTCGCCGGCTACCAGGCGGTCGCGGGCGTAGAGGTCGACCCGACGCGGGTGAAATTCTGGGAAGTCTTCGGCTCGTTCTGGTGGGCCATCGGCTGTCTGGGCATGGCGGAACACTACCGCAACGGCCCCGACGCAACGGTGGAGCGCCCGGCCATCGGGCGGCGCAGCTCGGAATGTCAGGTGGACTGCGTCAATCTGTTGCTCCCCGGCGCGGTGGAACTGGTCGCGCCAGCCAGCGAGGCCAGCGAGGAGATGCCCAGGATCGACGAGCTGTTGGTTAGCGTGCGCGATTTCCTGCATGGCGACGTCATGGCCGAGACCCAGGGGCGGAGCAACTTCATGGCGCGGGTGGCGGGCAATTCCCTGGACATCGTGCTGCGCGATCATGCCCTGGGCCCAGAACACCGCCGCCTGGAACGCCAACGCCTGGAAGCGTTGTTTGTGACCAAGGGCAACCTTGATGAACTGCGCTGGCGCCTGGTCGAAGGCCTGCGCAACGGCGAGATCGCCCTGGACCACCCCGGCCTGGCCGAACACCTGCGCCACACCGTGGTCAACCAGATCGCCATCGATCAGCCGAAATATTCAGGCTTCAAGACGGCGACCGCCTAAGTTTTGGTGCCGACCGCTACGACGAATTCGCTGGGTATGTCGTAGCCACCATTCGGCCGCGCATGGGCGGCGATCGAGTCCAGGAATGCCTGTTCAACATGGGCCCGGGTAGCGGCGTCGAAGCGTTTCGCGGCCAAAGCCACGGCACCGCCGTCGATCATCGCCTCCACCGTATCGGTCCGATCGTAGAAGCCAAGTGTGGCGTCAATGCGGTGGATCAGCGGCCGCTCGAAGCCGGCCCGCTGCATGGCCATGGCCAGGTTGTCGCCGGCGCCCAGATTGAAGAACAGCGGGCAGACTTCGGACTGAACCGTGCTATCGACGATGGGAAACATATCAGCCCAGGCGCAGTTGCGCCGTTCGCCCCAGATCGACAGTACGGCCCGGCCGCCCGGCTTTAACGCGCGATACATGGCGCTGAGCGCCGCCACCGGATCGGGCATATACATCAGGCCCAGGCCGCAGAGCGCGGCATCGAAGCTGTCGGCGCCCGCATCTACGAATTCGGCATCAGCGCGTGTGACGGCGACGTTGTCGCAGCCCATGGCATCGGCCCGGCCTTGCACCAGCTCCACCATCTCGATCGATATATCAGAAGCCTCGATCATGCCGCCTGGCGCCACCAACCCGGCGGCACGAAAGGTCAGCATGCCGGAACCGCAGGCAAGCTCAAGCACATTATCGCCAGGCCGCAGACCGGCCATGGCGATCATCTGTTCATGGATCGGCGTGAGGTTGTCCTGCCAGGTGCGTTCATAAATATCCGCCGCCGCATCCCAGCCATAACGCTGAATGCGCCGTTGCAATTTAGCTTCCATGATCAGTTCCTATTCGCCGGCATCTTGTTGCTGTTGATTGATGCGCACATCCCGTGTCGCGGGCACGGGTTTCGTGAAACTGTTCAACACGATGCTGCCAGCGTCGTTTACCTCAATCGCGGCCAAGATATCGGCCGGATCGGCGGGACTATCCACATTTACGGTATAGCACAGTTCCTGGAATCCAGCGGTGGTACCGTCAAGGCCATGGAAACTGCCGTAGTCGATGTCCGCCGTCACCTCGACTGATAAGTGATCGACGGGGATATCCCGTGCCGCGAAATACATGGCATAACCTCCCGTCAGGCAGGCCGCCAGGCCGGCCCGGGCCAAGCTTCCCGGGGATGGTCCTATGTTGTCGCCGCCCATGGCTTTCGGCAGATCGGCGATCATGGTGAATTCGCCATCCGTGATGCGGCAGTGAATACCATCAACCATTTCGGCGGTCGTTGACTTCGTGGCCCTGCCTTTCGAGGGGCGTTCGGAGAAAATTTTCTTCGTGCGCTCCATTGCCGCTTTTATTTCCGCTGGCTTTGCCATTCGTCTCTCTCCCCTATTTGGCGGCTTCCTGCGCTTGGTTGATATAAACTTCCCGCGCCACCGGCACCGGCTTGATGAAACTCTGCAGCACCGGGCTCAAGGCATCATTGTCATCCAAGGCCGCCAAAATATCCGCGCGTTCGGCGGCACTCTCGAGATCGATGCAATAGCGGACACCCAGGAAACCGGTCTCGACGCCCGGAACGGCGACAGCCGCCCGTTGGTCGAAATCCGCCTGCACCTCGACCGACAGCTTGTCGATGGCAATGCCCTGCTTGGCAAAGACCATGGCGTAACCAATGTTCAGGCAAGCCGCCAAGGCCGAAAGCGCAATGTTGCCCGGGGTCATCGCGGTGTTCTCGCCGCCGATGACTTCTGGCATATCCGCCGTTATGGTGAATTCACCATCGCTGATTGTGCATTGCAGGCCATTGATAGATTCCGCGGTTACGGATTTCGTCATCATCGCCTTGGCCGGGCGTTCCGCCAAAATGCTCTCGACCCGCTCCATCGCCGCCTTGATTTCCGTTGGCTTCGCCATGGCACCCTCCCATTTGTTGCTTCCGCTTGGATTATGACAGCACATGTTAATCATGGGTGGATCAAGACAGCGTCAAGGCAGCCTCAATTTCGCGCCCCAAATAGATCTCGTGGTATTTTTTCATAATCCAGCCTAGAATTTTAGCAGAAGGAGGCGCCGGGCCCATGGCCATGTTCCAGTTGAGATTGTTTGGCGGGTTTATCGTCATCGACCCCGGTGGTGTTGAGATTGATATTGCCAATGCCAAGGAACGGGCGCTGCTGGCCTATCTGGCGCTGAACCAGGGCAGGCCGTTGAGCCGCCCGCATCTGGCCAGCCTTCTTTGGGGTGAACAGAGCGAACGCCGAGCCCGCCACATTTTGAGCCAGGCACTGTCTTCTTTGTGCGGCGCGTTGGATGATCAGGCGGCGGCGGTCGAGCGCGGCAAGCAAAAGGTCAGCTTGCACGAGGGCGTGATCAGCGTCGATGTCAGCGACTTCCAGGACAGTGTGGATGGCGGCGATCGGGATGCCTTGGCCGATGCCGTGGCGTTGTACCAGGACGGACTGTTCTCGGACTTCCAGTTTTCCGAACCCGGCTTTGATGATTGGGCCTTGGCCTTGCGTCTTGATTGCCAAGACCGGGCCATGGCGGCGGGCCTGGCCTATCTATCCGAAACTGCGCCCAGAGATGATGATGCCGATGATATGGATACGGGCGTCACCATTGCCAGGCAGCTGCTGCGTCTTGACCCTACGTCCGAACCGGCGCACCAGGCCCTGATCCGGCTATTTCTTGATGCCGGCCAGCATGGCGCGGCGCGCAAGCAGTTCGAGGCCTGCCGCGACGTGCTGCGCAATGAGCTTGGCATCGAGCCCAACCCGGAGACCGAGCGCCTGATCACGGCGCCTCGGGCTCGCACCGCCGCTGTGGCGGGCGCATCGGAATCTGAAACGGCCCTGTCCACGAAAGCGGAAATTCCGTCAATTGTCGTCCTGCCCCTGGACGGGCCGTCCGACGACAATGAAATAACCTATATCGGCGAAGGCCTGATCGACGATATCACTACGGAGCTGACCCGCTATCGCGGGCTGTTCGTAATCTCGCGCGAAAGCACGCTAGCTTACCGGGCCGGGCAGGGGGAGGTGCCGGCAATGTGCCGCCGCCTTGGCGTGCGCCATGCGCTCTGTGGCGGCATGCGTCGGGTAGGGGGCAAATTTCGCATTAATCTGCGCCTGGTCGATGGCGCCACCGGGCAGAACCTGTGGAGCGAACGCTACGATCTGGCACAGGGCGATATGTTCGAGTTTCCCGATGAGGTTGCCAGCTCCCTGGTTGCCAATATCGCCGCCTGGCTGGATGACGACGCGCTGGCCCGGGCCCGGCGCAAACCAGTGCACAATTGGGCCGCCTATGATCATGTGCTGCAGGGCCAAGCCTATCACCAGCGGGGCTGGTACAACGTGCGCAATATCTTCCGCGCCATCGAGCATTTCGAGCGCGCCATCGAGCTCGACCCCGGCTGCGCCCGCGCCTATGCCCACCTCTCTTGCGCCAGGGCCACGCCCTGGGCGAAGAATCGCAAGATAGAGGAACTGGATCCTTGTCTAGAACTGGCCTACAAGGCCGTCGAACTGGACCCGCTGGAAGCGGAGGGCCACCGCTCTATTGGCGCCATTCAACTGCTACACTCGAATCACGAATTATCGGAGCAGCATTTCGCCACGGCCGAAAAACTACATCCCGGCCATGCCAATATCCTGGCCCATTGCGCCCGCCTGCATACCCATACCGGTGATCATGAGACTGCCCACGGCTATCTGAACCGGGCCCGCCAGCTCAACCCCCTGCACCCGGCCTGGTATTGGGAACACATGGCGGTGGCCTCCTTCGTGGCCAGGGACTATGATGCGGCCTTGACGGGGTTGAGCCGCATGCAAAGCCATTCGTTCTATGACCGCCTGTACGGCGCCGCTGCCTCCGCCTACCTTGGCCAGGAGCGTCACGCGGGGCACTTTCTGGATCTGGTGCGCCAGGAGCGGCCCAGCCTGAACCTTTCCAACGTCGCCACCTTCCTGCCCTACAGCCGCACGGCCGACCAGACCCACGTGATCGAAGGCCTGAAAGCGGCGGGCCTTGCTGATTAAGGTCCAACCCAGATTCAAATATCCGTGGCCAGGTGGAACAGGCAGTCGCCGCGCTGGACCCTGGCCGGAATGCGTTCGCAGATCACCAGGCCGTCGTGCTCGAAAAGGCACTCGGTCGGCGCCAGCCAGGGCGTTTCGGGGTGATGGATGGCTCCCGCCGGCTGGCCTTTTTTGACCTCGGCCAACAGATCCACATAAGGTTCGAACAGGCCTTCGTCGCGGGCATAGACAAAAAGATCGGTGCTGGTCAGCTCCATCAGGCGGGTGCCGCGTACGGCATCGGGTTCATAGCCGGGCAGCAGGCCGATATGATGCAATAGCCGGCGCACGCCGCGCTCGGCCAAGGCCAGGATCGCCGGCGTCACCGTGCCCGCGCCGCCCAGTTCCGTGGTCAGCCCCAGGACGCCTTTTCGGCGCGCCGCCGCACTTGAAACCCTGCCGTCGCCGGGACGGCCAAAGATAAAGCCATAGGTGCCGTCGAAGGCCAGTTGCAGGGCCTGCAACGCGGTTTCCTGTTCCGCTGTATCGCCACGCTTGCGCAACACCGTGGCCGGATAACGCAACGAGGAACCGCCCGAATGCAGATCGAAGAAGTAATCGCACATGGGCATCAGGACTTCTTCGATATAGTGCGCGATCATTTCCGTCGGCGTGCCGCCGGGATTACCGGGAAAGCTGCGGTTCAGATTGCCCTCGTCAAAGGGCGAGGTCCGCAGGCCGGCGCGCGCGGCGGGATAATTGGCCATTGGCAGAATGATCAGGCGGCCCTGGATGTCCTCCGCCTGCAACTCCCGGCACAGTTTGCTCAGGGTGACCTGGCCCTCGTATTCATCGCCATGATTGCCGGCGATCACCAGGGCCGTGGGGCCACTGCCATTCTTGAACATCACGATGGGTACGGGGATCCAGCCATAGGCGGAGCGGTGGACGGAATACGGCAGGCGCAGGAAACCGTGCTGGGCGCCGTCCTGATCAAAGTCTACTTCGCTTTGGATCAGACTATTCGTCTCTGCGGACATTTATGGAGAATCCTATCAATTAAGCCATTCGGGCCGGGCCGACCCCAATGCAGGCGAAGGCCGCGACCAGCCAGGTTTGCTTTCGGAAAATTTCAGCACCGGAGCCAGATGGCGGATCGGGCCATAAGAGGTGTCCGAGGCCATTTGCAGGGCCGCGTATTCCTCGCCGCCGTGGCCCATCTCCGCCCGCGGGTAATCCACCCGGCCCTGGCGTTGCAGGAACATGGCCGACTGACAGAGCGAGACCTTGACGTGATAGCTGCCGCCTTCCTCCGCCCGCCGGGCCAGGGCCAGTAGGGTGCCATAGGCGCCCAGATAACCGGTCGTGTAGTCACAGACCGGCACCGGCAATAGCGCGGGCTTGTCTTCGCCGTGCTCATGGCAGATACCGGTAATCGATTGGGCCACCTGCTCCCAACCGGCCCGGCCCTTGAACGGGCCATGCTGGCCATAACAGTTGATCGAGGTGTAGATCAGGCCAGGACGAAGTGCCGCCAGTTCGTCGGGGCCGAAGCCGCGCCGCACCAGCACGCCGGGACGGTAGCCTTGGGAGAAGACATCCGCCCCGCGTACCAGCTGCCGCAGCTGTTCTGCCTCCTCCCTCTCATTGAGGTCCAGATTGCAGCTGCGTTTGCCGTGTGATAGATCGATCACGAAATTCTTGATCTGCGGCAGTCCCCTGGCCCCCACCATCAAGACATCGGCGCCATGTTCGGCACAGGTCCGCGCCGCCACCGGCCCGGCCAGGATACGAGTCAGATCCAGCACCCGGACGCCGTCCAGGGCGGGGCCGTCACTGGAAAACGGTTCGGGGTCGCTATCGCCGATCTTCTCGATCTCCACCACCGCCTGGACGGCAAGCGCCTGGCCTTGCGGGTGCGCCAGCCATTCGTCGCTGGTGCGGATCATACCGCCACAGGCCTGGACCTCGGCGATGGCGTCCTCCAGGGCCTGGGCATCCCATTGTCCCACCGCCCGCGCCACCGCTTCCGGTGTGGCCTCGCATTGCAACACGCCCAGCACACGTTCTTTCAGATGCGCGATGCCAAAGTGCGGCAGAAACCAGCGGCCATCCTTGGTCGCGAACGGCTGGGTGATCTGATAGTTGGCCGTGGCGGCGGGGGAATTTCCCATGACCTGATAGCTGCCGTCATCCCGGCGCGCCTGTAAAAAGCTGAAACTGTTTAGGGCCGCGCCGGCATGGCGCACATCAATGGCGACGCGCTGCCGCCGACCCGTCTTCATTGCCCAAATGTCCGAGACCGCAACGCCCACCGCCGCCAGGATCCCGGCGCCGGTCTCGGCCACCTTGAAGCGGGTCGAAAAAACCGGGTCGGCACCGGTTATCTCCGCCTCGGCGCCATCGGGGCGATTTCGGATGGCCATCAATTCCTGGAAAGCCGCATTCATGCTGCACGGATCCTCGACACTACTTCAGATGCAGCGAGTGTAAACCGCCATCGCAGTCGGGTAAACGCGTTAGCCCGCCCCGCCCTTCGCCCGCCTGATCCGGCCCTGCAAGCGCACCATTTCCAAGGTCATCTTGCGCAGCATGGCCTGGGCGAAATCCTGGTTCGTACGGCTCAATTGCAGGAACGATGTGGGGCCGCCGATAACTTCGCGTCGGTAGTAGGCCGACAGCGGCTTTACCGCCCGGCCCCGGGCCATGACCAGGCCGTTGATGGTAATGCCGGCGGCCAGGGTTTCGTCACGGGCGATGGAGGCGATGCGGCCAATGTTGGAGATACCGTCGCCCACCATGTTGATGACTTTTTTCGAGGCCCACCACGGCAAGGCATGCATCTGCTCCGCCGCCAGCTTGATGCCCCAGGCTACATCTGTCTGGCTGCCGTGGCCGATCTGTTCGCCACGGTCGCGGAATTTCTCCAACCAAAGCGCCGCCATGTGGGCCTGATCCGCGTTGCCGATCTGCATCCAGGGCATGATCAGTTCGTGCTTGGTAAAGGAGGACCAGGCAATGGCGGACAGCGCGATGCGCCGGAAATAGCCCGACGCCACCGCCGTGTGAAAGCGTTTATGGCGCAAGGTGTAAATCAGCCCGGCAATCTGGGCCTCGGCCTCGCCCTGGTCGATGGATTCCGAGCGGTCGTAGGAGACCACGATAGCCACGTCCACCGGCTTGGCATCATCAGCCAGAACATTAAAAGGCAGAAGGCAAAATATCAGCGTAAGGAACCAGCGCATCGCTTAATCTCCCCAAGAGCCTGTCACGGCACTCTCTTATGATATTGCCATAATCCATTGTTTTTCCAACGATAAAACTTCGCAAACCATTAACCCTTCGGCGTAAGGCTTTCTTCATGGCCCTGGGCGACACTCCGCCCATGACACAGAGCAATATTATACCCCTACCCGCCCGCACCGGCGTTTTCGACGTGGATGCATTTGCGCCATTGTTGCGGCAACCGGGCAAGGCCCTGCGCGGCGGCCTGTATGGTGTCGGGTACGAGGCACGGGTGGCGATCGCCAACTATGACCAGCTGATCGCGCGGCACTACCAGGCGGTTGCGCCTGATGGCATGGCGGCGGCCTGCAGCCTGGCGGATATTCATTTCGACACACCACAGTTCGGCCTGGCAATTACCTTCGAAAAGCAGACCGAGATCGCCGTACATGATTGCGACATGGTGTTGGATGAATCGTTGCGGGCCCTGGTTGCTCAATTTGGCGGCGTGTTTCTGCACAATGCCACCATCACCGGGGCGGCACGGGAAAAATTCCACCGCAATATCTTTCCCCACCTGAAATTTCACGTGGACCGTGGCCCCACATCGGCCAATCAATATTCCTGTTTCACCCGCGATCCCGACGATGCGGTACAACGCCAGCCCCGCCTCTCATCCACCGTCTTCGTCGCCAATATCGTGGCCTGGCTGGAAATGGTGAGCAAACGCCGCGCTGACGCCCATACCGAACGTGGCGTTCGCGCCAGTTACGAGCTGTTTCATGACGAAATGGCGGCCAAGCTGTTGGGCAGGATCATCCTGGAACAGGCCTGGGAAGCACCCGCCGGCACCGGTGAAATCGCCGTGATCGACAACCGCACGGTGCTGCACGCCACCTATGACAAAGAGAAAAAGACCCGCGGCTACCCCATCGGGGCGCGCTATTTAATCTGACTAGTCATTTCGCTGACGCAAATGCGCACCGGGCCGCCGTCGCGGCCTAGGCTATCTCCGCAATATCGAAAACGCTTTAACTCGCCATCGCGGCGCGGCGTTCCCGTTTGCGTTGGTGCGGATCCAAGGTCGCCTTGCGCAGGCGGATATGGTTGGGGGTCACCTCGACCACCTCGTCATCACCAATATAGGCGATGGCCTGCTCCAGGCTCATTTTGCGCGGTGTGGTCAGGCGGATTGCGTCATCCTTGCCCGAGGCGCGAATGTTGGTCAGCTGCTTGGCCTTCAATGGGTTCACTTCCAGATCCGACGGCTTGGCATTTTCACCAATCACCATGCCCGGATAGACCTGTTCGCCACCGCCGATAAACAATACACCGCGTTCTTCCAGGTGCCACAGGGCAAAGGGCACGGCGGCGCCGGCCTGGCCGGAAACAATGGCGCCGCGGCTACGGCCTTGGATCGAACCCTTGTAGGGGGCATAGCTGTGATACAGCCGGTGCATGATACCGGTGCCACGGGTATCGGTAAGGAATTCGCCGTGATAGCCGATCAAGCCCCGCGAGGGTGCGAGGAAGGTAATGCGCGTACGGCCAATGCCAAAGGGCCGCATATCGGTCATCTCGCCCTTGCGCTCGGCCATCTTCTCGACCACGACGCCGGTAAATTCATCATCAACGTCAATTGAAACCTCTTCGATCGGCTCCATGCGCTGGCCGGTCTGGGGATCGGAGCGGTAGAGCACGCGGGGGCGGCCGATGGTCAGCTCGAAGCCTTCCCGGCGCATGGTCTCGATCAACACACCCAATTGCAACTCGCCCCGGCCCGCGACCTCGAATGCGTCTTTTTCGCCGGTCTCGGAGATCTTGATGGCCACGTTGCCTTCCGCTTCCGAGAGCAGGCGGTCACGGATCACCCGACTTTGTACTTTCGAGCCATCCCGGCCCGCCAGCGGCGAGTCATTGATGGAGAAAGTCATGGCCAAGGTCGGCGGATCGATGGGCGGCGCCTTGATGGGTACAGTAATCACTGGATCGGCAATGGTGTCGGCGACGGTGGCGGTTTTCAAACCGGCAATGGCGATGATATCGCCCGCCGCAACCTCGTCGACGGGCACTCGGTCCAAGCCGCGAAAGGCCAGCAATTTGGTCACGCGGGTATTTTCCACCACGCTGCCGTCATCGCGCAGAGCACGGATAGTGTCGTTGTGAGAGAGGCGGCCGGACTCGACCCGGCCCGTGAGGACCCGGCCCAGATACGGATCAGCATCCAGCAAGGTGGCGATCATCGAGAACGGCGCATCCTTGTCCACCTTCGGCGTCGGCACATGGCGCAGCAGCAGCTCGAACAACGGTGTCAGATCACCGCCGGTGGCGGCGGCATCATCGCTGGCCCAGCCATCCCGGCCAACCGCATAGAGATAAGGAAAGTCGAGCTGATCTTCGTTGGCCTCCAACGCGGTGAACAGATCGAAGACCTCGTCCAGCACCTCGTCGGGGCGGGCATCGCCACGGTCGATCTTGTTGATTATCACGATGGGCCGCAGACCGAGCGCCAGCGCCTTGCCGGTAACGAACTTGGTTTGCGGCATGGGGCCCTCGGCGGCATCAACCAAAAGGACGACGCCATCGACCATTTTCAAGATCCGTTCGACCTCGCCGCCGAAATCCGCATGGCCCGGCGTATCAACGATATTGATGCGGGTGTCCTGCCATTCGATGGAGGTGCACTTGGACAAAATCGTGATGCCGCGTTCGCGCTCCAGATCATTGGAGTCCATGGCCCGCTCAGCAATCTGCTGGTTGGCCCTGAAAGTACCCGACTGGCGAAACAGGGCATCCACCAGGGTGGTCTTACCGTGATCAACGTGGGCAATGATAGCAATATTGCGAAGCGGCATAGCTTAGTCACAATCTCAAAATAAAATCGCAAAATTAGGGGTGGGCCAGGCTCAAAGCATCCAGCGCGGCGCAGACATACACCGAGCCGAGGCCGCCGTCCAGTGTTAAGGGTCACAAGTTAATTCGGCGTAAATCCAGACGGCGCAATTGCAGGGCCAGCAAGGCGATCTCCAAGCCGTAGCCGGCCATCCAGCCGATCAGGCCGATAATCGCGCCGTTGGCCGAGGCGAAGGCCAGGCCCAACGCGCAAACCACCACGGCGACGGCAATCCTGGACAGGCCGCTGACCGCCAGCATGGTGGTATTCTGGGCGCCCGCGAGCAAGCCGCGATAGAGCGCCGAATAGGCCCAGGCCGCCGACATCAGAAAGGCCAGCTTCAACGCAGGTGCGCAGTAGGCCTGCAACTCCTCCCGAAGGCCCATGGCATCGACCAGAATCAGTTCTTCAAGGGGGGTGTGAAACAGTACGAAGCCCAGCAAGCCAAAAAAGCCAATCAGATGCAGGGCAAAGATGAACAATGGCCGGCGGTCGGACAGCTTTTTGACCAGAGTCTGCGCGGTTTGCAGCAGGTTGCGCATGGGGCTCATCAGCAGGCTGACCAGACCGTACACGATATTGAAGGCGGCCAGCGCCAAATCCGGGTTCGCCAACAGGCCGAGAAAAATGCTGATCGCCGTGATCACGCCCATTTCTGACGAAGTGTTCAGCATCAACGGCCAGGAAAAGCGCCATTGACGCGCGAAGCCCGGCGGTGTGACCCCGCCCGCCTCGTCACCGCTGGGCAGGTCTCGATACAGCTTCCGCGCAAAGAAAATTGCCACCATGGTTTCGATGGTCATGCAAGTCAGCAAGGCGGCGGCGCCAACGGCGGCACCGTCGAGAAACCTCGGCAGCACGAACAGCGATCCTGCCAGCGAGATCAGCCGGATCGAGGTGGCGTAGGTGATGAACATGGTCTTCTGGCGCATCAAAATCAGACCGAAACAGATCGAACGTACCAACAGTACCGGGGCGGAGAACGAGAGCAGAAAAACCGCCGTCTTGGCCTGGACCACCACGGCCTCGGAGCCACCGAACATCCCGCCGAAGGCCCAATCGCCCAATGAGGTGAAGGCCAACGCCTGGGCCACGGCCCAGGGAATAGCCACGATCACGGTCATGAAGCGCACCAGGGGCCGCAGGGCGCGCTTGGATTTCAGATAAGCCAGGGTGATCAGGGAGCACACTTCGGTGGAGGAGGAAATGGCAAAATAAAGCGTGAAGGCCACGTGGAACGCCGCCAGGGTGACGTTCTGGTCCGGCGAACGTGCCAGGGCCGCATTGATCACCGATTTCGAGATCATGTTGAGCTCGGTCATCAGGATCAACGGCACGAAGAACCGATAGGCGCTACCCAATGTGACATTATCGGTGACGCTGTCGGTCGCGTTAATGGTCACGGATGGTCTTCCCGCACAGAATCATCCAGCATCATATTCTCTCTATGCCGATTAAGGCCAAGCCGTTAGGTTCGCCAACTTGGTATCACATTGTCAGGTTTGCTCATGTCTTTCGAAGCGTACAATCCCCCGCCCGGTTTTCACCCTTGGGAAGCGGAGAGATACTACTATGGCACGGTGGGGCCATTGTTTCTCAAGAACCTTGGCGACAAGGTGGTGTTCGGCTTTCGTTGCGGCGAGAAGCATGTCAACGCGGCAAAGATCTGCCATGGCGGTATGCTGTTCACGCTGATGGATATCGAATTGGGTTTCAACGCCAATGTGGAAACCGGCATTCCCGGCTTTCTGGTCACGGTCACCATGACCTCTGATTTCGTCGCTTCGGTGATGGACGGACAGTGGGTCGAGGCCCACGGCAGCGTGGTCAAGCAAACCCGCAGCCTGGTTTTCGCCGAAGGGCGCCTGCTGGCCGATGGCGAGATTGTCTTGCGCGCCAACGCGGTGTTGAAAGTGCCAAGAAACCTGGACGATTTCGATATTACCGGCAGCCTACCCCCGCTCTACGTCCCCGAGGCCTGAGCGCGGACGGCACAACAGGTCCACTGGCTGGGCCCGGTTGCGCAAGGTCTGGGACGGCGCGGTTTGAAAGGCGTCCAGATTGGCGGCGCCGCCCTGCGCCCGGGCGGCGGCGGCCAAATCGGCGCTGATGACGATGTCCGCGCCCAAACCACGGCTCAAAGCTTCCAAGCGGGCGGCAACATTCACCGTATCGCCGATGACGGCGAACTCCAGCGCCCCTTCGCCGCCCATGTCACCGACCACTACCGGACCGCAATGGATGCCGATGCCGGCCTCCACCGTATCCAGGCCCAGGTCCCGGCGCGCTTCGTTCCACTGCCCTAGCTCGTTTTCCATGGCAACGCTGCAGGCCAGGGCGTCCGCCGCATCCCGTTCGCCAGGCCAGGGCGTACCGAACGTGGCCATCAGGCCATCGCCGAGATACTTGTCGATGGTACCGCCGTGGGCAAAAATCGTTGCCGCCATGCGGCCATGGAAATCACGCAACAAATCGATCACCTGTTCAGGGGGCAGATCCTCGGACAAGGCCGTAAAGCCGACAATATCAATGAACAGGACGGCGACATCCTGTTGGCGAACGGCGCCCAGGGGCTCGTCCGTGCTGGCCAGTTCCTCGACCATATTGGGCGAAAAATAGCGCGCCAGATTGGTCCGTTCGCGCATGGCGGCGGCCTGGCGGGCAACCAGGCGGCGGGAGCGCCAGACCACCACCGCCAACACCGTGGCGCCAAGCAGGAAGTAGCAGGCCTCGACGATGCGCGGAATTGCCACGAACATCACCGACTTTATATCGATATGCAGGCCTGGGGGCTGCGCCGCGCCACCGCGCAGTGCCTGACCCATAATTGCAATGGTTCCCGGTTGCTGTGCCATCCAGACCAGCGAGCCAAGCCAGACCGCGGCCGCGAACGCACCGAACCACAACAATGGCCGGACCGCATATGACAACGCCGTCGTCGCCATTAGCACCATCAGGAACGGCGCCGAGCCGTAGAAATAGAGAACTTCCGGCCGCAAGCCCGGCCACATCGCCGGATTGATGACGAACAGCATCACCACATAGAAGATCACATCAAGGCTGGGAAAGAGGTAACCGGGCCAGGCACTCCGCGACCTAACCATAACCGCATAATGCAGCCCGCCCAGGCCAGCGAACAACAACATCATACCGCCGTTGGCGGCGTTGTAAGGCCAAGGCTGCAGGATCATGATCATGGCCGTGATGGCCAGCATGGCGCCCGCGCGGGCTTGGGTCGCCAGGCGCAGCCCCGCCAGTTCCTCGGCCCGCAGTGCCGCCTCGATCACCGGCACCCTGTTTTCGGCAACGCTATTGTTATCGATCATGACTTGCCCAGGTTGCACCTTCATAATAGGTAAGACAGTAGAGCATGACGAAGATTTCGAAGGATATCACCATGGCCCATGGATACGATGAAACATATGCCGCCTGGCAGAATGACCCAACCGCGTTTTGGGCCGAGGCGGCCCAGGATATTCATTGGATCAAGACCTGGGACAAGGTCCTGGATGATAGCAAGCCGCCGTTTTACCGCTGGTTCCCCGGGGCCCAGACCAACACCTGCTACAACGCCGTCGACCGCCATGTAGAGGCCGGGCGCGGCACGCAGGCGGCAATCATCTACGATTCGCCCATTACCGACAGCGGGCGCATCATCAGCTACAACGAATTGAAGGCACAGGTCGCCCAATGCGCCGGCATGCTGCGGGGTTTGGGCGTGGACAAGGGCGACAGGGTGATCATCTATATGCCCATGGTGCCCGAAACCATGGTCGCCATGCTGGCCTGCGCCCGCATCGGCGCCGTGCATTCGGTTGTCTTTGGCGGCTTCGCCCCGAACGAGCTGGCCACCCGCATCGATGACTGCCGCCCGAAAGTGATCATCTCGGCCTCCTGCGGGATCGAGCCGGGCCGCGTCATCCCCTACAAACCATTGCTGGACGGCGCCATCGAGCTCTCCAGCCACGATCCCGACGCCTGCGTTATCCTGCAACGGGAACAGGAAACCGCAACGCTGATCGCAGGCCGGGATCATGATTGGAACGATGTCATGGCCGGGGCACAGCCCGCCGATTGCGTGCCCGTGCTGGCCACGGATCCGTTGTATATCCTCTACACCTCCGGCACCACGGGCATTCCAAAGGGCGTGGTGCGCGACAACGGCGGGCATCTGGTTGCCTTGAAATGGTCGATGAAGAATATCTATGACGTAGACCCGGGCGAAGTCTGGTGGTCGGCCTCGGACGTGGGCTGGGTGGTCGGCCATTCCTACATTGTCTATGCACCGCTGTTCCATGGCGCCACGACTATTCTGTTCGAAGGCAAGCCGGTGGGCACGCCGGATGCGGGCGTATTCTGGCGGGTGATCCAACAGCACAATTGCGTCGCATTATTTACCGCACCGACGGCCTTTCGCGCCATCCGGCGCGACGACCCCGATGGGGCGCTGTTGTCAAAATACGATCTGTCGAAATTCCGTACGCTGTTTTTGGCCGGCGAACGGGCCGATCCCGACACCATTCAATGGGCCGAACAGCAGCTGAAAAAACCGGTGATCGATCATTGGTGGCAAACCGAAACCGGCTGGCCCATCGCCTCCAACTGCATGGGTCTGGGCCCCCTGCCAGTGAAATACGGCTCGCCGACCAAGGCGGTGCCTGGCTATGACGTCCGGGTGGTGGATGAAAGCTGCAACGAGATTCCACGCGGCGAGACTGGCGCCATCGTGGTCAAAATGCCCTTGCCGCCCGGTTGCCTGCCCACCCTGTGGCAGGCCGATGACCGTTATGTAGAATCCTATATGGCGGAATTTCCCGGCTATTATAAGACCGCCGATGCCGGTTATCAGGACGAGGACGGCTACCTTTACATCATGTCCCGCACCGACGATATCATCAACGTCGCCGGCCACCGCCTCTCGACCGGCGGCATGGAGGAAGTTCTGGCCGGTCACGCCGATGTCGCCGAATGCGCCGTGGTCGGTGTCGCTGACAGCCTGAAAGGACAGGCCCCGGTGGGTTTTGTCGTGCTCAAGGCCGGCGTGGACAGGGACCAGGCAACGATCTGCCAGGAACTGGTGGCCAAGGTACGGGCGGAAATCGGTCCCGTGGCCGCGTTCAAGACCTGCACCGTGGTGGCCCGCCTGCCGAAAACCCGCTCGGGTAAGATCCTGCGCGGCACCATCGGCGCCATTGCCGACGGCAAGGAATGGAAAATGCCCGCGACCATCGAAGACCCGGTGATTTTGGACGAGATTACCGAGGCTTTGCAGGCCATTGGCTACGCGGAAACCGCTCCAGGCACTTAATAATTTGAATTAACGCAACTTTAAGCATCGAAGCCGCAATATTGCCAATTGGATTGATTAGGGATCCGACAGCGTAATTACACGCTTGCTCGATCTTTTCTGATTGGATTACATGTGCGTGAATTGACGCTGCGGCGCAAATTTCTGATTCCCATGCTGACCGTCGGTTTGATCGTGGCCGTCGTTGGCCTATGGGTAATTCAGTATTCCGTCACAACTCAATTCCAGGCACAGCTGGCGGCCCGTGGCCAAATCCTGACGACCGTGGCCAATCATGTGCTGATGAAACCCCATGACGAAGCCGAGCTGGATGATTTGCTGCGTCATATCCTTCGCGATGAGCCGGATTTTCGCGCCGTGGGCGTCATTCTGCATGGGCAGAAGAACGGCGCCATGCATACCGTCGTGACAGCGCAGCCCGGACAGGAGGACTACGCCCGCCGCATGCGCGGGGAAATTCAGAAAATTGACTGGCGCGAAGCCCTTACCGGACATTGGTTGGACAATGGCGATTTCGAAATCGCCGAGCGTGTTCAATTGGGGGAACATAGAGGCAGCCATGCCGCGCCTGCAACGGACCCGGCGTCTTCCACGGCCGATACAACCAGGGCCGCGAAGGCGGAATACCACAGCGCGGTCATTGTGCGATTGGACCCAGCCGGGACGCGGGATGCGGTCAATGTGCTGCGCGCCGAATTGGCCGCCGGTTTCCTGCTGCTGGTATTCGGCGGTATCGGCTTGGCTTATTTCTTGTTGCAGCGTCAGATATTGCAGCCGCTAAACAAGATTGTCGGGATCGTGCAGCGTCATGCTGCCGGCGACCGCAAAACGCGGGTACCCGAATCCCGCACCTTTGAATTCGGGCAAGTGGCACGCGCCATCAACGGCGGTATCGAAAGCAGCGAACGCCGGCTGGGCGATTTCACCGAATCCGGACGCGACTGGTTCTGGGAAATGGATGCCGAATTGCGTTTCATCCATGTTTCAAACAATGTCGGCTCGATCATCGGCATTCCGGCCAAATCGCAACTTAGAAAGACGGAAGACATCCTGGTGCATGAGGATTTCGATCCGGCCGCTTGGAGCAGTCATCTCACGCAAATGAACGCGCGCCTGCCCGTTCGCGACTTCTTATACCAGCGCAAGAGCAGCGACGACAGTCCGCATTGGACGCGTGTTTCGGGTAAACCGCTATGGGACCGGCATGGCCGCTTCACCGGTTATCGCGGCATCGCCTCGGACGCAACGGAGATGGTGCAGTCGCAGACCGAGTTACGCCGCCAGGAAGGCCGCTGGGCCAATGTTTTGCAGGGCACCTCGGCCGGTCTGTGGGTCATGGAAGAAGGGCGGATCTTCGCCTCGCCGAACATTGAGAAATGGCTTGGCATGCCCGAAGGCACCTTGGCGGAATTCGACCTTTCTTATTTGCTTTCCGTTATCCATCCCGATGAACGGGATGCGACCAATGCTGCCCTGAAGGCATACATGAAGGGCGATACGGATGTCTTCCACCAGGAATACCGAGTGCGCCGCCATGACGAGGACAGCTATATCTGGATGGAATGCCGGGGCCGGGGCGATGTGGACAAAACCGGCAATATCAGCCATATGGCGGGTTCCATGGTGGATATCACGGAGCGCAAGCAGCACGAACTTGCCCTGCAGGAGGCCATGTACCATGCCCAACTCGCCGACCGCTCGAAGAGCGCTTTCCTGGCCAATATGAGCCACGAACTTCGAACGCCGCTGAACGCCATCATCGGCTTTTCCGAGGCCCTGGAGCAGGGCATTTTTGGCGATTTGGGAGACCCGTCGAATACCGAATATGTCGGCCATATTCACGAAAACGGCATGCAGCTGTTGAATATCGTCAATGATATTTTGGATATGACCAGAATTGAAGCAGGCAATTACACACTTACCGAGACAGAGCTGTCCGTTGCGGACAATATTAAGATCTGCCGAAACCTTCTCGACGGCGATAAATCGGCCGAGAGCAGCCATATCCAGGCCGATATACCGGCGGGGATGCCCGCCCTGTTGGCCGACGAACGGGCGTTCCGGCAAATCTTGTTGAATATTATTTCCAACGGCATGAAGTTTTCACGCGAGGAACCGGATGTCGACATCTTCGTGCGAAGTGACGCGGGAAATGGCCTAACCATATCGATCCAGGATGATGGCATCGGCATGGGGCCGGAAGAGCTCGCCCAAGCCATGCAGCCGTTCGCGCAGGTGGATAAAGGTTTGACCCGCAATTACCAAGGTACGGGACTGGGTCTGTCCATATCCAAGGCCTTGATGGAACTGCACGGCGGCAGCTTGACGGTTGAAAGCGAACCCGATGTCGGCACGGTCGTGCATCTTCACTTCCCCCAAGACCGCGTCCGCAATGCCGGCAATGGCAGCCAGCAGGCAAATCTGCAAGCTGCGGGCTAGACCTCGTTCAAAGGCCATTCCGGGCACCGGGCGCAACGAAGCGGTCTTTTTCACCCTGGCGGCAACGGCCATTACCTGCGCGGCCCATGGTATCGATACAAGCACCGCCCTGCATCTCTATCTGCAGGCCTGGACGAAGTGGCGGACTTCATCACCATGTCGGGCGGTTTAGCGTAGTCCCAATTGTCATAGCGTCGCCTCATTGCGCTTGCCCTTTCCTCTCCGATGCCTAAATTGGCGGCAAGGGACGAACGAGGTGGGACAATGAACAAGCAGAAGAATCTGAATCCGGAACTGAAACTGGCGGAAACCCTGGCGGCGGAACGCCAGGCGGCCATGGCACGCCGACCCAGCCGCGATGAGGCCGAGCAAGCCATCCGCACCCTGATCCGCTGGGCCGGCGATGATCCCGACCGGGAAGGTCTGACCGGCACGCCGGAGCGCGTGGTCCGCGCCTATGGAGAATATTTCGCCGGTTACCACGATGACCCGGTGGAAATTCTGCAACGCACCTTTGAAGAAGTCGAAGGCTATGACGAAATGGTGCTGCTGCGGGATATCCGTTTTGAAAGTCATTGCGAACATCACATGGCGCCGATCATCGGCAAGGCCCATATCGCCTATCTGCCCAATCACCGGGTCGTTGGCATTTCCAAGCTGGCCAGATTGGTCGAGGTCTATGCCAAGCGCCTGCAGATCCAGGAAAAAATGACGGCACAGATCGCCAATACCATCCAGGAGGTATTGCAGCCCCTGGGCGTCGCCGTGGTGATCGAGGCCTCGCATCAATGCATGACCACGCGCGGCGTGCACAAGCCCGGCGCGGCGCTGGCCACCTCGCGCATGCTCGGCGCCTTCCGTAAAAGTGCTGCCACCCGGCGCGAGTTCCTGGCCATGATCCGCGGCGGCGGCAACGATTAAGGCACTGCATGGCCGCGCCGACTGGGACAAAAAATGGTGCCGGCCTGGTCGTACTGGGTATGCCCTGTCTGTTATGGGGCTTGAACTGGCCCATGCTGGGCATTGCCCTGGCGGAAGTGGATGCCTGGACCCTGCGTGCCCTGACCGTGATACCCGCGGGCCTGGTCCTGTTGACCATCGTGCGCATTCAGGGTCACTCCCTGGCCGTGCCCCGCAACCTGTTGGTGCCATTGGCATTGGCGGCAGCTCTCAACATCACGGTGTTTCAAATATCCCTGGCCTATGGCATCCAGTTGATGAACAGCGGACGGGCGGTAATCGTGGTCTACACCATGCCACTATGGGCCATGCTGTTCGCGGTCTGGTTTTTGGGTGAGCGCCTGACCGCATTGCGCGGCACTGCCCTGATGTTGGGCCTGGCCGGCATGGTGGTGTTGCTGTCACAGGATTTATCCGCCATGCGCAATGCGCCATTGGGTGTCGCGTTATGCCTGCTCTCGGCCATTGCGTTCGCCGGCGGCACGGTGACGATCCGGCGTTATGACTGGCAGCTGCCCGTGGCCCTGATCGCGGGCTGGCAATTGGTTCTGGGCGGTATCCCGGTAACCCTGGGCGCCACGGCGACGTTGCCGCATGTGCCCTGGGCCTCCATTAGCACCGAAGCCTGGCTGAGCATCCTTTATGGCCTGGTACTGGCCCAGATCGTCCCCTACTTTCTGTGGTTCAAGGCGGTACAGAGCTATCCCGCCATGCTGTCGGGCCTGGCTACTCTGTCAATCCCCGTCATCGGGGTCTTTTCCGGCGCCCTGATGCTGGACGATCCGCTTGGTTGGCGGGAGCTGTTGGCGCTCAGCGTCGTCTGCGGTGCCTTGTTGCTGGTCTTGCTGGAACCGAAACTTCACAGATCCTCGTAACAGCCTGTTTCGGACGAGCGGTAGACCGCTTCCTCAATCTCCAGATTGCGCAGATAATCCCGGGCCGTATTCTCCAGCACGCCGGCATCGCCCAGGTGTTCCAAGACATGGGCCTGAAAGGCATAAACGCTGTCTCCGGCGAAGCCCACATCCGCCCAGGCATAATCATGGGCAGCTTCCTCGCCGCCATGCGGCTTCCACCAGAGCCCACCCCTGCCGTCCAGCCGCAACACCCCCGCCGCACCCTCCAGCCACATCTCGCCCATGGTCAACCGGGTGTTCTCGGCCACGTGGTCATTCAGGCGGTTGCCATCAAACAGCGCGGTCCGGCCGCCGTCGAAATCGAGCATGATGACCCCCGCATCCTCGCCCTTGATAGCCGGATTTAGGCGGCGCAGTCGAGCCATGACGCCTGTGACCTCGCCCAATAGATAGCGGAAGGTATCGATGAAATGGATCGCCGTTTCATGCACCAGAAAGCGTTCCATCTGCTGAAAATACGGCTGCCGGTCCAGATAGGCCCGCGCCCCCTGACCGTCGCCGGGACGCAGGCGAAAGCTGGCGCCATACACGGCACCCAGTTTGCCCGCCGTGATCAAGCGCTGCATCTCGCGGTACCAGGGCTGAAAGCGAAAATTCTCGTGCACCACCAACAATGTGTTGGCGGCTTCGGCCGTTTCCACCACCGCGACGGCTTCCTCGTAGGTCGGCGCCAGAGGCTTTTGACAGATCGCCGGCAGGCCCCGGGCGGATACCGCCCTGAGCAATTCCAGATGCGAGGCCGGCGGGGTAGCGATATCAACCAGATCCGGCGATGTTTCATCCAGCATCTGATTGATGTCGGTGAAGGACGGCACGCCATAATCTGCCGCTGCTTTTCCAGCCCTGTCTCCATCAAGGTCGGCGATCGCCACAAGTTCCGCGCCCGGCAACCGATCCCAAGCGTCATGATGAAACTGGGCGAAATAGCCCGCACCGACGACCGCGACCCGTACCGCCATGCCTCAACTACTCCGCAGCAATTCGATCACCGTCTTGGCGACCTTATCAGTGCCATCGCTGCCGCCGGCGTCGTAGGTCCGGATCAGTCCGCCGGAGATGGCTTTTTCCATGGCATTATCGATTAACCTGCCGGCCTCTGTACAAGCGTCAACGCCATGACGGCTGCCCAGCCAATCCAGCATCATGGCGGCGGACTGGATCATTGCCGTGGGGTTGGCCCAACCCTTGCCGGCGATATCCGGGGCGGTACCATGGGCCGGTTGAAACACCGCCATGTTGTCGCCGATGTCGGCCGACGGCGCGAAACCCATGCCCCCCACCAAGGCCGCGGCCTGATCGGACAGGATGTCGCCGAACATATTTTCCGTCACCATCACGTCATAGATCCAGGGATTGCGAACCAGGTTCAAGGCGGCGGCGTCCACGTACAGATATTCGGCCTCGATATCGGGAAAATTCACGGCCCGTTCATCAAATATCTTGCGGAAGAAGGCCATGGAGGAAAAGACATTCGCCTTGTCGATCAGGGTAACCTTGCCCGGATAGCCCGCGGCCTTGCGCTGGGTCGCCAGATTGAAGGCAAAGTCAAACAACCTTTCGGAAACATCGCGGGTAATGACCATGGTATCGCGGGCCTCGCGGTCCTCGATGACCACGCCCTTGCCCCGGGCGGCGAACAGGCCTTCGGTGCTTTCTCTAATCAGAATGAAATCAATATCGTCGGCGCGGGGATCGGCTAGCGCTTTCGGGCCGTTGGGGATCGCCTTGCAGGGACGTAGGCCGGCATAGAGATTAAAATGAAAGCGCAGATCGATCTGTGGCGCGATCTCGGTGCCGTCAGGATAGCGCACATCCGGCAGACCGCAGGCGCCCAGCAGAATAGCATCGGAAGCCTCCGCCGCGCGGATGGACTCCTCGCTCAGCGCCGTGCCGGTATCCCGATAGAGCCCGGCGCCTGCGTCGTGAAGATCGTGGATCAGGCAGAAACCGCCAACCTTGTCCTGAACGGCGGCGAGAACGGCCTGTGCCGCATCCATGACCTCAAGGCCAATGCCGTCGCCCGGAAAAACCGTGATCTTGAAATCCCTGTCGTTACTTGTGCTGGCGTTGCTCACAAACGAACTCCCCAATGAGATGGCGCAAAGCCCGGCACCGGGCTTTCGAAGGTGTAAAGTTTTGCATCCAGCAGATTGCCCAGATAGGCGGTACGCCGGTCCGGGCCGCCGAAGGCGATGGACGAGATCGACTGCATAACATCCGTCTGGATATTGTCCATATGCGCGCGGCCCATTTCGCCGGCCAGATAGGCTTTCTCGATAACTTCCAGCTGTTCGGGATCGTTTTCCTCTATCACGACGCTCTGTGCCCCGTCCGGCGTGACCCGCACAACCCGGTTGGAGACCACCGAGGTCATCCAGAAGGCACCTTCTTCATCAAAGGCCAGGCCGTCGGGATAGGTGCCGTGGCCGTATTCCACGAAAGTCTCGCGCGGCCCCAGATTGTTGCCGGCGTTGATGGGATAGCGCGAGGTGCGCCGGGCCATGGTCTCGTTGACATACAGCCAATCGCCCGAGGGATCGACGATGGCCTCGTTGGTATAACCAAGGCCGTCGGCCACGATGCGGGCGCCTTTGTCATCTATCAGAATGATAAAGCCATCGGCCACGTCGGGGCGATAGGCCAGGGCACGGGGATCATGGCGGGTGGAAATGGTAATCCAGATGCGCCCGGCGTGATCGACACCAACGAAATTCGCCGACGGCAAGGCCTGGCCATCAAGCTCCACCAACAGCGGGGTCACGTCGCCACTTTGCGACAAGCGCCAGGCACCGCCGCCACTCCCATGCAGATCCGCCAACAGAAAGTCGCCTGATTTGGTCAGGGCAAAGCCATTGGTCATCACAGGCGGCAGGCCGTCCGTACGCTGGCCCAAAATATCCCGGCGCCCACCGCCGGTCCCAATCACGCTGACCCCGCCCTCGGCCTGCGATGTGATGACCGTGCCGTCGGCCAGACAAAGCACGCATTCGGGCCGGGTCAGACCATTGCCAAAATAGCCAAGATCTTTGGGTTTCAGTTGGAAGTTTTCCGCGCCCATGATGTATTCCTCCATAATTTTGCAGGCTATTATAGTCCTCTCGTCCGAGCAGCCCATCCCCATTCCTTGTATTGGTAACCGTCACCATGCGCGACGTTTTCTGGCCTCTTGCCGGCACCACCTGGATGCAGACCATCACCTCCGTGATGTTTCTGACCGTACCCGTGCTGGCCCCGGCCCTCCTCGACGACGTTGGTTTCACCGCTGGCCATGTGGGCTTGTACACATCGTTGGTGTTTCTGGGCGCCATGCCGGTGTCCCTGTTCATGGGCGCCCTGACCGCCCGCTTTGGCGCCCTGCGGGTCATGCAGATCGGCATCCTGGCCTCGGCCGCGGCCCTGTTGCTGTCCATCACCACCCTGCTGCCGCTCATTCTGGCCTGCGGCTTTCTATTGGGCGTGGGCTATGGCCCCAATACGCCGGGCGCGGCCCATATCCTGGCCCGCGTGACCCGGCCCAAGGACCGGCCCTTGGTGTTCTCGATCAAGCAGAGCGGCGCCCCCTTGGGCGGCTTCGTGGCCGGCTTGCTGATCCCATGGGTCGTCGTCGGCGCCGGTTGGCGCGAGGCCCTCATGGTCTCCGCCGCCCTGGGCGTGGTCACCGTTCTCATGGTGCAGCCCCTGCGCGCCCGGTCGGACGATGACCGCCAACCGGGCCGGCCCCTATCGATCGGCGGCGTTTGGCGGCAGCTGCGGTTGTTTGCCGGTCATCCCGGACTGCGCCGATTGACCCTGGCCGGCTTTATCTTCGCCTGCGTGCAGTCCTGCATGTTCGCGTTTCTGGTGACCTATCTGGTAATCCATGTCGGCCTGGACCTGGTCAGCGCCGGCCTTGCCTATTCCTGCATGCACGGCATCGGCGTCGGCGCACGCATTGCCTGGGGCTGGCTTGCCGGCCGATTTTTCCGCGCCGCCGTGGTGCTGGCGGTATTAGGCATGGCATCCGCCAGCTTTGTCGTCATGCTGGCCCATATCGATGCATCCTGGCCGTTCTGGAGCGTCGCCGCCGTCTCCGCCGCCGTCGGCGCCACCGCGGCCGGCTGGAATGGTGTCTTCATAGCCGAGATCACCCGCGTCGCGCCTGCCGATCAGATCAGCGCGGCGACGGGAGGCAGTATCTTTTTCACCTATTTCGGCCTGGTCGTGGGGCCTGCGGTTTTCTCTGTTCTGGTGACAGTCAGCAACGGCTATATGCTGCCCTACTATGTCATCGCGGGCGCTATTTTCCTCGCCGCCTTGTCGATTTTACCGCGTCGGCAGAGGCCGTCATTGCGCCGGCGATCTTCATAGACAGGAAACATTTTTCTGCTATAACGCCGGCCATGATGATGGCAGCAGCAAAAACAGATGATCGCGAGTTCGATCAGGAAGATCAGCCTATGTTCATGGTCATGGGCGGTGAAGTCCGGGACCCGCGCGGGGCTGAATTCACCGACCTCTCGGCCCTGGATATAAAAGGCATCTATCCCAGCTACGACGAGGCCTTCAATATTTGGCGGGGCGCGGCCCAGGCCACCGTGGACCGGGCCTTTATCAAGTATATGATCATCCGCCTGCGTTAGAGCGGCGGCGTACGGGATAGCGGGCCAACTTATTGTCGCCGTCTTGCAGCACCAAGGCGGCGACATCCAGGAAATGTGCCGATTCCGATTGGCCAAGGCGCCGAAGCCGTTCGGCGAATTGGCCAAGACATGCCTGCAGCAGTTCGATCGAGCCGTTTGTGTCCGGCACTGCCGGCATCTCCGTCTCGGACGGTAGGGGATCAAGTTTACTCAGCATATCCAGCGCCTCCTCCTGAATTTTAATCATTCAAATTTAGTACAATTATTTTGTACTATTCAAACAAAATTGCGCTGATATCCTCTTATTGGCAACAATTACACTCTGGGCTTGTTTAGAGGTACAATAAATTCGTACTATTCTAGTTTGACCCGTAAAAATCGCATAAAGGGTTTGCCAGATGAATATTGGCAATCGCATTCGCCGCTTCCGCAGAACACTGGGTATGACCCAGGCGGAGCTGGCCAAAAAGTTGGACCTGACGAAGACCGGCGTGGCTTCGTGGGAGCAAGGCCGGGCCGAGCCGCCACTGGCACGGATTGCCTCCATCGCCGCCGCCCTGGAGGTTGATGTTCATGATGTTGCCTTTGGCGGGCCGCGGGAAATAACGCCCGAGCAACCGGATGCGGAAATATTGAATATTGCCGTGGACCGGGTATTGGCGTTGGACGAGGCGGCCGCGGGAACGCGGACCGGACCGGAACTGACCCAGTTGATCTGCAACACTTATGCCATTTTATCCAAGAATCCCGGCATGCCGGAGCTTGTATTGATCGACGAATCAATACGGGGAATGATGCTGGACGCGAAGGAAAAGAGCCAAAATGGCCGTGATTAGTCTGAACGACGTGCGCGCTAGCCGGGAGCCCAGGTACCAGGAAATCTGCGCTAACAATTTGTTGGACAGCGACGCCCTGGCCCTTGCCGCGCCATGGAAGAACATCGCGGCGGAATCCTCGCCGGCGGAAAAATTCCAGCGACTCTTGGAAAGTGGCGCGCTGGCATACCGTGCCGCCGTGTTTCAACGTCACGGCAACGACATCGACGAATGGCAGACGGTTTATTGGCGCGGCGATTTCAAGTTTTCCGGCGAAAGCTTTCTCTCGCGCAGAATGGGCGAGCTGCGCGGCTATGCCCCCGTGGTGGATATCGCGCTTAATTCCTTTGCCGATTTAGCCAAGGAAAAGAAACCCGCATTTCACATTATTTCCGGCGTCATGGGCGGCGAGGTCGTGACCTACACACGCCTTTGGATGCCGTTGTTGGACGCGAACGGCGAAATCACTCACGTCGTCGCCCAAACCTCCGAGCGCCTGGATTAAGACAAAATCTCTAAGGAATAGCCACACTCGCAGGCGACACAGGTAGACCAGCCACGTCCGCGCGCATGCAGTAGACCGTGCCCCCATTGTCCTGGCCAGAGCCGCGCGAGCCGGTGACGATATAGAAATCCATCAGATCCGCACCGCCGAAGCAGACGGACGTAACCATGGGCAGCGGGCAGGGAATGCTGCGGCGCAGGCTGCCGTCGGGTTCGAACACATCGACTCGGCCGCCATCGGCGATGGCGACCCAAACGCTGCCATCGACGGCAACCGACAGCCCGTCGGGAATGCCGCCATCAATGGTGGCAAATGTGCGGTGGGGGCTGAGGTCACCATTCGCCGCGACATCATAGACCCGCACCAGATTGCGCAGGGATTCGGAATGATACAGCTTGCCGCCGTCGGGCGAGACCCCCAGACCGTTGGTCAGCATGACATCGCCGCCGACCACACGGGCGCTGCCGTCCAGATCGATACAGAACAGATCGGCCGGTTTCGGCGTTTCGTCATGGCCTACCGGACGGAACGACAGAGCGCCGGCATAGATGCGGCCCTTGGCATCGGTGGTGATATCGTTGAAACCGATCCGGCCGCCGTCAGGGTTATCCGCCAGCAACACCACCGTATCGCCGCCATCCGCCGGCTTTAGCGAGATATTGCGTCCCGAGACCACGATGCCGCCGTTTTCGTGCAGGGCCATGCCGCCAATGCCCCGGCGATGCTCGATCACCTGGCTGATGCTGTCGTCCAGCCCGACACAAAAAACCCCGCCATTGATCACATCGGAGTAGATCAAACCCCGGCTGTCATCCCATACTGGCCCTTCGATCAGGCCATATCCCGTCGCCAGATTTTCCAGGGTTTCCATTCGCCGCATCCTCCCGCTTTGTTTTTACTCCGCGGCCAGATCATCGCCCGCCAGGGCCCGGCGTACAAGGGCGGCGGTTTCCCCTACGCCGTACAGAGCGGCGAAAGAGCCAAAGCGCGGCCCCTGGCTTTGCCCGAACAGCACCTCGTAAAGGGCCTTGAACCAATCGCGCAGGTTCTCGAATTCATGGCGCTTGCCGATCTCGTAAACCTGGTTCTGGATATCGGAACCCGACAGACCCGCGTCCATGCCTTCCAGCGCGCTGAGCAGATCCTCCATCGCCGCCCGCTCCTGATCGGTTGGCTGGCGATAGACCTTGTTGGGCTTCACGAAATCCCGGTAGTAGTTGATGGCGTAACCGATCAGGGCATCAAGCAGGGGATGGTTTTCCGCCGTGGCGCCCGGCGCGTAGCGCGAGATGAAGCCCCACAGCACTGCTGGATCTTCCGAATGGCAGGCGCCCGCCAAGTTCATCAGCAAGGCAAAGGTGATCGGCACCTCTTCCCGTGGCGGCTGGCCGGCATGGATATGCCAGGCCGGATTGGTCATCTGCTCGGCTGCTTCCTGGTCATGATAGGTCTCCAGAAACCGTAGATAATCGTCCGCCGCCCGGGGGATGACATCGAAGAACAGGCGCTTGGCCCGGCGCGGTTGCTGGAACATATAGAGCGAGAGGCTTTCCGGCGTGGCGTAATGCAGCCATTCCTCGATCGAGAGGCCGTTGCCGCGGGACTTGGAGATCTTTTCGCCGTTCTCGTCCAGGAACAATTCGTAAGTGAAGCTTTCCGGCGGTCGGGCGCCCAGGATACGGCAGATTTTCGAGGACAGGCGCACGGACTCGATCAAATCCTTGCCCGACATCTCATAATCCACATCCAGCGCGAACCAGCGCATAGCCCAGTCCGCCTTCCATTGTAGCTTGCAATGACCGCCCGTCACCGGCACCTCGACCTTTGCGCCGGCCTCGTTCTCGTAAACAACGGTGCCCGCATCCAGGTTCTGCTCGATAATCGGCACCTGCAGCACCCGGCCCGTGTCCGGGCAGAGGGGCAGAAACGGACTGTAGGTGGCTTGCCGCTCGGCACCCAGGGTGGGCAGGATGACGTTCATCACCTCGTCATATTTCCCCAACACAGCCAGCAGAGCGTCATCGAACAGACCGGATTGGTAACACTCCGTCGACGAGACGAATTCATAGTCGAAGCCGAATTGATCCAGGAACGCCTGCAGGCGGGCGTTGTTGTGGGCGCCGAAACTGTCATGGGTGCCGAATGGATCGGGCACCTTGGTCAGGGGCATCTCCAGATGCTTGGCCAACAGCGCCTGATTGGGCACGTTGTCGGGCACCTTGCGCAGGCCGTCCATGTCGTCGGAAAAGGCCACCAAACGCGTCGGGATATCGCACAGTTCGTGAAAGGCCCGGCGCACCATGGAGGTCCGCGCCACTTCGCCAAACGTGCCGATATGGGGCAGGCCCGAAGGGCCATAGCCGGTCTGGAACAGCACATGACCCTTGGCCGGCGTCTTGCCCCCCACACGTTTCAGCAGGGAGCGGGCCTCTTGAAAGGGCCAGGCCTTACTTTCCATCGCGATTTCAGTGTTCTTTGTCATGCTATCTATTCCTCACGGGCCGCTCGCCCCGACCGGACGTTGCGGCGGTGGGACATTAGGCAAAAATCCCGCCACGTCAACCGGTGGTGAGCAACCCCATCCGGGCCTATAGTGTGAACAGAATGAGCGCACCCGGATCACAGACAAAAACCTCACAATTCAGCGCCCCGGCAATGGTCGTGGGCGCGCGCGTGAGCACCTGGCTGAGCGCCGACGGCGAGGTCGAGGAACTGACCGGCGCGGAGGCTTTGACCAGAGCCAGGAAAGAGCAGGCCATCGTCTGTCATGCCATGGCTACCGCCAATCGCCTGGGCGCGCGGTCGCTGGAGGCCTACGACATATTGGAGCTTTACGCCTTCACCAGGCCGGCGCGGTTTTGTTTGCCCACGCCCGGCGGCCTGGCCGCCGCCCTGAACCTCTCGCCGCCAGGTGATGCGGTGGATGCGGCGCTGATCCTGCAACAGGCAGCGCGGGCTTTATTGGCGGAGCTGGCGGCGATATTGCAACACCGCGACCGCGTGGGCGCCCTGGCCATGACCATGGCGCGGGGCGGCTGGCGTTGGGGACCGGCGGTCCTGGCGGCCCTTGGCGTGCCCACCGATAGTACGGGGGGCGGTCTGGAAGCCTGGCAGCGCCTGCCTGAGCGCGAGGACAGTGCCCCGCCCCCGCCGCCCGGCGATCATGCCATTGGGCCGGATGCGGCGCGCGATCAATTGGCGGAGCTGATCGGCAACGATGCGGAAAGCCGGCCGCAGCAATTCGACTACGCCGCCGCTGCCTCCGGCGCCTTTATCCCGCGTCAGGAGGCGGACATGCCCCGTCTGGTGCTGGCCGAGGCCGGCACGGGCGTTGGCAAGACCCTGGGCTATATCGCGCCGGCGTCCTTGTGGGCGCGGAAGAATGGCGGCACGGTCTGGCTCTCCACCTACACCCGCAATCTGCAACGGCAGATCGATGGCGAACTGGACCGCCTGTATCCTGATCCGGCGCAAAAGCGCCGCAATGTGGTGGTGCGCAAGGGCCGGGAAAATTACCTCTGCCTGCTGAACTATGAAGACGCCACCAAGGCGCTGGCGACCGGACCCGGCGGTACCGTTGCCCTGGGGCTGATCGCGCGCTGGATCGAACACAGCCGGGACGGCGATATGGTGGGGGGTGATTTTCCCAGCTGGCTGGCCACCATGTTCAGCGGCGGCACCATAGGGGGCCTGACGGATCGGCGCGGCGAATGCATCTATTCCGCCTGCCGGCATTATTCCAAATGCTTTATCGAACGCAGCCGAAGAGAATCCGAGCGGGCGGAAATCGTCGTCGCCAACCATGCCCTGGTGATGGTCCGCGCCGTGCTGGAAGCGGGTAGCGGGCAATTGCCCCTGCGTTACGTGTTTGACGAGGGCCACCATGTCTTTGACGCCGCCGACAGCGCCTTCGCCGCCCACGTCGCGGGCAGCGAGGGGGCGGAGCTGCGCCGCTGGCTGCTAGGTAACGAAACCGGTCGCGGTGGGCGCGGGCGGGCACGCGGCCTGGAAGCACGGATCGGCGATCTGATCGGCGATGACGACGGCTTGGCGATCCAGCAAAACATCTTGCGCGCCGCCACGGCGCTGGCCGCGCCCGGCTGGCTGCAGCGGGTGGCCGACGGCGGCGAACATGGAGCAATGGAAACTTTCCTGGCCCGGGCGCGTCATATCGTCTTGGCCCGGGTGGACAATGACCGCTCCCCCTATGGCCTGGAAGTCTCGGTCGAGGAACCCGATGGCGATTTACTGCAAGCGGCCAGCGAGGCGGCGGCGGCCTTCGAGGCCCTGCGCCGCCCGTTGTTGGAGCTGGGCCGTCATCTGATGGCGCGGCTGGATGACGAGGCCGATGATCTGGATACCGCCACGCGGTTGCGCATCGAGGCCGCGGCCCGCAGCCTCAAAAGGCGTGCCGATATGGTGCAGGCCTGGCGCGCCATGTTGTTGGACCTGGGCCAGGAAACACCGGAGCAGTTCGTCGACTGGTTCGCCATCGAACGCTTCGCGGGCCGGGACCGCGATATCGGCATGCACCGCCATTGGGTCGATCCCAGCCAACCATTCGCCGAGGCCGTGCTGCGCCAGGCCCACGGCGTGCTGATTACGTCCGCCACGTTGCGGGACAACCCGCCCGACGCGCCGGACGATTGGTCGGCGGCGGAGGTCCGCACCGGCGCCCTGCATCTGCCCCTGCCGGCGGTCCGCGCCTCGCTGCCCTCGCCCTTTGATTATCCCGGCGCGACACGTATTTTGGTGGTGCGCGACGTCAACCGCAACCGGCCCGACCAAGTCGCGGCGGCCTATCGGGAACTATTTCTGGCGGCGGGCGGCGGCGGCCTCGGCCTGTTCACCGCCATTGCCCGCCTGCGCGCGATCCATGAACGCATCGCCAAACCATTGGACGAGGCCGGCATACCCCTGTTGGCCCAGCATGTGGATGCCATGGACACGGGTACCCTGGTGGATATCTTTCGGGCCGAGGAAAATACCTGCCTGCTGGGCACCGATGCGGTGCGCGACGGCGTCGATGTACCGGGGCGTTCGTTACGCCTGATCGTCTTCGACCGGGTGCCCTGGCCGCGCCCCGATATCATGCACCGGGCGCGCAAACAAGCGTTCGGCAAGGGCTATGACGACATGATCGCGCGCCTGCGCCTGAAACAGGCCTATGGCCGCCTGCTACGCCGGGCCGATGACAAAGGCGTCTTCGTCATGCTCGACGCCATGCTGCCCACCCGCCTGACCACGGCATTTCCTGAGGGTGTGGAGATCCAGCGTATTGGTCTGGCTGAAGCGATCCAGGCGACGCGCGAATTTTTGAGTGATTGAACGGGTTGGGGAAGTCTGGATTACCGGGTCGAGCCCGGTAATGACGAAGAGGCTGGAATGTCGGTCACAACAGCTCTGTAATGCCCGTGCTCGTCACGGGCATCCAGGGCTAGCGCTGAGCTTTAAAAAACCGAGAAGCCCTTGGCGTATTCCAGGTACAGCTCTTTGGCGCGGCGGCCGATGGGGCCGGGTTGCAGTTCGCGGTCCTCAAACTGGGTGACGTGGCGGACCTTGGCGTGGTTGCCGGTGGAGAAGATTTCGTCGGCGTTCATCACATCGTCCACGGTCAGGGTGCCCTCGATAACTTCGATGCCATCCTCGCGCAGCAATTGAATGGTACGCTGGCGGGTCACGCCGTTGAGGAACGTACCGTTGATGGCCGGGGTCATGGCCACGCCGTCCTTGGCGATCCACAGGTTCGAGGAGAGGAATTCGGCCACGTTGCCGTTCGGGTCCAGGATCACTGCGTTATCGAAACCGCGCTTGGCCGCATCCGTCAGGGCCAGGGCCGTATTGGGGTAGAGGCAGGATGCCTTGGCCGTGGTCGGTGCCATGTCGCGGGCCGGGCGGCGGCGCGACGACATACAAACCTTGAAGGGCCCCTCGGGCGGTAAAGGATTGTCGTAAATCGCCAGCACGAAATCCGTGCTGTCGGCATCCGGCATCAGAAAGCCTTCGCGGGCATAGAACATCGGCCGGATATACAGCTCCATCTCCTTTGGCAGCTTGCGCACGCCCTCGCGGCATAGTTCGGCGATCTCGCCCGGTTCCAGCTTGGGCGCCAACAGCATGTTGGTGGCCGAGGTCACCAGACGGGCGCAATGCTCCTCCAAATCCGGCACCAGGCCACCGATGGAGCGGGCGCCGTCAAAGACCACCGAGGCCATCCAAAAGGCATGGTTCATGGGCCCGATCAGCATGGGTTGCTGTTCGTGCCATTTACCGTCGTGAAAAAACACCGCGTCCATTGCGCGCCTCCGTTCATGAGAAATGTGCAGCACCTTTGCGGCGCGGGCGCACAAAATAGCGCTTTCGCCGCAAGAGGCAAATTATTCAGGAGCTACGACCAGAAAAAGTTACGCCTCCATCACCCCCGCATCCAACGCCGCCAACAGGCGCGGCGGCGAGATTGGCAACGCCTTAATCCGCACGCCCGTGGCATCGCGCACCGCATTGGCGACGGCAGCCATGGGCGGCACGATATTGGCCTCGCCCACGCCCTTGACGCCATAGGGGTGATCGGGATTGGGCACTTCGACCATCACCGCGTCGATCATCGGAAGGTCCGAGGCCAACGGCATCCGGTAATCCAGGAAGCCCGCATTCTGCAGATGGCCATTCGCGTCATAGACATATTCCTCGTTCAGAGCCCAGCCGATACCCTGAACCGATCCGCCCTGGATCTGCCCTTCGACGGAGTCGGGCTGAATGGCCCGGCCCACGTCCTGGGCCGTGGTGAAGCGCAGAATGGTGACTTTTCCAGTCTCGGGATCCACCTCGACATCGCAGATCTGTGTCGCCACGCCCGGGGCCTGGCAGGTGGCGTTGACGCCCGCGCTGCCCACGATGGGCCCACCGGTCGCCGCTTTTTGTGCCGCGATTTGCGCCAATGACAACGGATCGAACTCGCCCACATTCGTGGAGGCCGGCTTGGCATGGCCGTCTTCCCAGGTGATGCCTTCCGCGTCCACGCCCCAGATCCTGGCGGCGCGCAGGCAAAGTTCGTCAATCACATTCTTAGAGGCATTAACCACTGCCAAACCCGTCGACAGGGTCACCCGGCTGCCGCCCGAGACGTGGGTGTAGCCGACGTTGGCGGTATTCGCCACGGTGGCGCGGACTTGATCATAATCGATACCCAAAGTCTCTGCCGCCATCAGCGCCATGGAGGCGCGGGAGCCGGCCACATCGGGGCTGCCCGTGGCGACTACCGCCGAGCCGTCATCGTTGATATGCATGGTGGCCGACGATTCGCCGCCGCCGTTGAACCAAAAGCCCGAGGCCACGCCCCGGCCCTGGTTCGGCCCCAGGGGCACCTTGTAATTTGGGTGGTCCATCAAGGCTTCGATGGTTTCGGCGTAGCCAATATTGGTGAAGGTCTGACCGAACACCGTCGTGGAGCCATTGCGGGCGGCATTTTTCAGACGAATAGCCAGGGGGTCCATGCCGATCTTGCGGGCCACCGCGTCCAGGGTGCTTTCCACGCCAAAGGCCGCGATGGGAGAACCCGGCGCGCGATAAGCTGCCGCCTTGGGCCGGTTGATGACCACGTCATAGGCCGTGATCTTGACGTTGGCCAGATCATAGCGGGAAAACGCGCACATGGCCGCGCCGATCACCGGCGCGCCGGGGAAGGCGCCGCCGCCGAATTTCAGCTCCGCCGTCGCACCGGTGATTGTGCCATCCTTTTTGGCGCCAATTTTTACTTTCATGACGGAGCAGGCGGTGGGACCGGAGGCTTTCAGCACCTCGACCCGGGACATCACCATCCGCACGGGCAATGCGCATTTGCGCGACAAGGCCATGGCTACGGGTTCCAGATAGACCACGGTCTTACCGCCGAAGGCGCCGCCCATTTCAGAGGCCGTGACCGTCAAATCCGACTGTTTCATGCCCAACAGCTTGGCCGTCGCGGCGCGGACCACGAAATGGCCCTGGGTCGAGCAGAAAATCTCGGCCTGGCCGTCTTGTTTGAAGTGCGCGACACAGGCGTGCGGTTCGATATAGCCCTGATGCACGGTCTCGGTGGTGAAGTCCATTTCGACCACTTCGTCGGCCTCACCAAAGCCGGCTTCTACATCACCCACCGAGAATTCACCGTATTTGGCGACATTCGAGGGTTTTTCAGGCGCGGGTTCCATGCCCCGGGTGATCTGGTCTTCGTGCAACAGGGGCGCATCGGGCGCCAAGGCCGCCGCCACGTCCGTAACATGGGGCAGAACTTCATAATCAACCTCGATCAGTTTCAAGGCTTGCTCGGCGATTGAAGCAGAGATCGCCGCCACGGCAGCCACCGCATGGCCGTCATAGAGCGCCTTTTCCCGTGCCATGATATTACGGGTGATATGGTGCATGTTCTGCTGCACCCGGTCGGGACCCACATAGACCGAGGGTTGATCCGGGAAATCAGCCGAAGTAACAACCGCTTTCACGCCGGCCAGGGCCTCGGCCTTGGACGTATCGAAGCCGCGAATGCGGGCATGGGCGTGTGGACTGCGCAGCATTCTGCCGACCAGCATGCCCGGCACTTTGAGATCGGCGCCGAACAGGGCCGCGCCTGTAACCTTCTCAAGGCCATCGGGCCGGATCGGACTCGTACCGATCCATTTGAACTGCTGGCTGTTATCGTTCATTTTTTGTCGTCCCCTAATACTCGTGGCGCAGGCGCGCCCGTGATCGATATTGCAGGGATAATAGGACCCACCGCCCCGGTAACACAAGCAAACATGAGGAAAATCGGTTCCAACCTGCGTTGGATATGGCTAGGCTTGATGCTTGTCTGATTTATTTCATTTTTGAGGTTTGATTATGAACGACGCCAGTCTTGGTCAAACGGTGCTTGGCCAATCCATACAACGGCGGGAAGATCGTGGCTTCCTGACGGGCGCGGCGAAATACACCGCCGATATCAACCAGGATGGCCAACTGCATGGCGCCGTTTTACGCTCGCCCCATGCCCATGCCCTGATTACCGCCATGGAGACAAGCACGGCCGTCGCCTTGCCCGGCGTCATTGGCGTCTATACCTGCGCCGATCTGCTGGCCGACAACATTGGCCCCCTGCCCTGCGCCGCCCCCGCCGTGGTCGCGACGGTGGAGCCGATCATTGTCCCGCCCCGGCGCGCCCTGGCCCATGAACGGGTCCGCCATGTGGGCGACCCCGTGGCCTTTGTCGTCGCGGAAAGCCACGAAATAGCACTTGATGCCTTGGAATTGATCGAGGTTGATTACGACGATCTACCAGCCGTGACCGGCAGCCTCGCCGCCCTGGCAGCCGGCGCACCGGAAATCTGGGCCGAGGCGCCGGGCAATCTGTCCTATGTTTTTGAAAAGGGCGACCGGGTGGCGGTGGAAACCGCCTTCACGGGCGCCGCCCATGTGGTCGAGCTCGACATCGTCAACAACCGGGTCTCCGCCGCACCGACCGAGCCGCGCGCCGCCATCGGCAGCTATGATGCGGGCACGGACACGCTTAATTTGCTGGTTACCGGCCAAGGGGTACACGGTATTCGCGGCCAACTGGCCAACGCGGTGTTCAAGGTGGCGGAGGATAAACTGCACGTCGCGGCGCCCTATGTTGGCGGCGGATTTGGCCTGAAAAATTTTGTCTATCCCGAGTACGTCTTGTTATTGTGGGCGGCGCGGCGCCTGGGCCGGCCGGTCAAATGGGTGGCGGAGCGCAACGAAGATTTCCTCTCCTCCGCCCAAGGCCGCGACCTTCACGCCACGGCGCGCCTGGCGCTGGATGCGGACGGTTGTTTCCTGGCACTTTCCGCCATCACCACCGCCGACATGGGCGCCTATCTGTCATCCTTTGGACCGGGGGTTTCCACCAACGCCGCCTCCACCGCCATGGGCGGGGTCTATGCCATACCCAATGTCTTCCTCGAAGTGCGCGGCGCCTTTACCAACACCGTGCCCGTGGATGCCTATCGCGGCGCGGGCAAGCCGGAATCGAATTATATCATCGAAAGGTTGATCGAGGCCGCGGCCCAGCAGACCGGCATCGATGGGGTACAGCTGCGCCTGCTGAATGTTATCGACAGCTACCCCTATACCTCGTCGTTGGGGATCGAGATCGACACCGGCGACTTCAAGGGCAATCTTGAAGAGGCGGTCCGCCTGGCCGACCGCGCAGGCTTTGCAGCACGGCGCGCAGAGGCAGCGAAAAGCGGCAAGCTGCTGGGTCTGGGCATTGCCTGTTTCCTGGAGACCGCGCGCGGTGCGCCCTCGGAAGGCGCGGAGGTCAAATTCCTGGCCGATGGCACGGTGGAACTGCGCCTGGGCACGGAATCCAATGGCCAGGGCCACGAGACCGCGTATAGCCAGATCGCCGCCGACCGCTTCGGCCTGCCGCTAGACAGTTTTCGCTATATCCAGGCGGATACCGCGCTGGTCCGCGCCGGCAACGGCCACGGCGGGGCCCGCTCCATGCATATGGGCGGCAGCGCCCTGGTGGCGGCAATTGAGGCGGCCCTGGCCAAGGCCCGACCGATTGCGGCGCAGATGTTGCAGGCCGATGAAGCCGCGCTGGAATTCAGCATTGGTGAATTCAGCCTCGCCGGCTCTGGCCGTTCGGTCTCCCTCCTCGAAGTCGCCGCCGCCGCGCGCGATCCGAAAATGGCCGGCGAAAGCCTGGATAGTTACGAGCGGCGGGAAGATGCGCCGTTCACCCTGCCCAGCGGCAGCCATGTGGCCGAGGTCGAAATCGACCGGGACACCGGCGCCATGCGCCTGACCCGCTATCTGATGGTCGACGACTATGGCGCCATGATCAACCCGCGCTTGACCGAGGGCCAGGTTCACGGCGGTGTCACCCAGGGCATCGGCCAGGCCATGTGGGAGGAAGTCGCCTACGACCCGGATACGGCGCAGCTGCTCAGTGGTACCTTGATGGACTACACCGTACCGCGTGCCGCGCACCTGCCCTCGTTCGAGGTGCATTTCCGGCAGACGCCGACGCTGAATAATCCGCTGGGCGTCAAGGGCTCGGGCCAGGCCGGCTGCATTGGTGCGCCGCAGACCGTCATGGCGGCGGTGCTGGATGCCTTGAAGCCCCTGGGCATCACCGACATCGACATGCCCGCCACATCGGAACGCCTGTGGCGGGCGATCAAAGGCGCCGGACAATAGCGCTCAAGCGTCGTATGCCGCATCGAAAAACGCGACTTCCAATTCGACCGCGCGATTGAAGATATCTTGTACGACCTGCCGCTCGCCGTCCGCAAGCGTTGGGCCAATGCGGTCCATTTCCGCGGCCATCCACATAACGAAGGCCTCGAAGCCCGGATCGGTGTGCAGGTCGATCCATTCCTTGAGATAGAATCGCGCCGGTGCGTGATCGGCGACGGATTTGGCCCAGCTCAAATAGACCCACTCCACCGGCAACAACGCCGCCAGCACATTTGCGTAAGTGGCCTTGGCCCCGCCCAGCATGATCTCGCGGAAACCACGCACCACCGCATGGTCGAAAGGCTGGCGCCAATCCGCCTCCGCGACACCCATGGCGGCGAAGGAGCGCAGGAAATAATCATCCTCGTCACCAGTCAGAACGCCCAGGAAAGCGGCATATTGGCGTTTTTCAAGCATGCTGGGTGCCGTGGTAACGGCCTGGCCAACGTGGGCCACCAGGATATCGAGAAAGGCGTAATCGAGGATTAAATAGCGGGCATAATCCGTATCCGAGATCGTGTCATTGGCCAGCTCACCGACGAAGCGATGACAGGTCGCAGCGCGCCAATCAGCCGCGCAACCCGCGCGCAGTTGGCCGGAAAAAGTCTCGATCATGGTCATCTATCGCGATCCCCTTTCCAGCCAACTCACTACACAATTGCGGTCATAGTCAATCGGCACTATGATCGCCGTTCATTGCGGGGGGAGCCGCCACGGCGGCTGAGAGGTTCCTAAACCCAGGACGACCCCTTGAACCTGATCCGGATCGTACCGGCGGAGGGACGCGTCTTATGCCAGCCCAGACATTCAATAGAGACAACCCGCCAGCCATCGGGGTGGAACTGCGCGGCGGCGCCCTGGCGTTTGACGGGCGGGCGGTGTTCAAGGATCTGGATCTGGATATCCCGGCCGGGCAGACCACCTGCCTGCTGGGCGCATCGGGGGTCGGCAAATCGTCCCTGTTGCGGCTGATCGCCGGCATTTCGCCGGAGGCAACAGCGCGGCATCTGGGCGCCAGTGACGGCGGTCCGATCGCCGGGCGCATCGCCTATATGGATCAACGGGATCTGTTGCTGCCCTGGCTCAACGTGCTGGCCAATGTCACCTTGGGCGCCCGCCTGCGGGGCGAGGCGCCGGATTATCACAGAGCCGGGGACTTGCTGGCACGGGTCGGTCTGGCGGATGAGGCCAATGCATTGCCCAGCGCTCTTTCGGGCGGTATGCGCCAACGTGCCGCCCTGGCGCGGACCTTGATGGAGGACCGCGCCGTCGTCCTGATGGACGAGCCGTTCTCGGCGGTGGACGCCCTGACGCGGCTGCGCCTGCAGGATCTGGCGGCGGAATTGTTAATCGGGCGCACGACTTTGCTCGTCACCCACGACCCGCTGGAAGCCCTGCGTCTTGGCCATAGAATTCTGGTACTTCGCGGCGATCCGGCCCATATGAGCACACCGCTGGAACCGGCGGGCACGGTGCCCAGGCCGGCGGATGACCCCGCGCTGCATGGCCTGGCGGCCGGCATTCTGCGCGATCTGGCGGCGTGAGAGCCAGGGAGCGGATCATGGATATCGCCCGGCGCGCCCTTATCTCCCTTGCCATCCTACTGGCGGGTTGGCAGGGGCTGGTTTGGCTGACGGATGTTGAACCATTCATCCTGCCCGGACCTTGGCTTGTCCTGGCCAGCTTGGCCGGGCATTTGGAGCTGATCGGCAAGCATGCGGTGACCACATTATTGGAAATCATCCTCGGCCTGTTGTTTGGCAGCGTATTCGGCGTGCTCAGCGCCGTCAGCCTTAGTTGGTATCCCAATGTCCGGCGTTGGCTGCTGCCTCTGCTGGTGGTCACGCAGGCGATCCCGGTTTTTGCCCTGGCGCCGGTGCTGGTGCTGTGGCTGGGCTATGGCCTGGCCTCGAAAGTGATGATGGCCAGCCTGATCATCTTTTTTCCCGTCACCGCCGCTTTCCTTGACGGCCTGCGCCGGACCGAACCGGGTTGGCTGGATCTGGCCCAAACCATGACCGCCCGGTCCACCCCGAATGGCACCACGGCTTCACAACGCTGGGCTCTATTGCGCCATATCCGCATTCCCGCCGCCCTGCCCGCGCTTGCCTCCGGCCTGCGGGTCGCCGCCTCGGTGGCGCCAATTGGTGCGGTGGTGGGCGAATGGGTCGGCTCCTCCGCCGGTTTGGGATACCTGATGCTGCACGCCAACGGGCGCATGCAGATCGATCTGCTGTTCGCCGCCCTGTTCGTCCTCGCGGCAATGGCGGTGACGATTTATTTCACCCTTGATTGGTTATTGCGGCGCTTGCTGCCGTGGCAACCGGATTCTCTCGCTCATGACTAGGAGACCAAAGATCATGCGAAAAATCACCGCCCTGCTGGCGCTAAGCTATTGCCTGAGCGCCCTGCCCGCGCAGGCCGCAGACAAATTGACCGTATTGCTGGATTGGTTCGTCAATCCCGATCACGCCACCCTGATAATCGCCCAGGAAAAGGGCTTTTTCGCTCAGAGGAATTTGGAGGTGGAAATGATCGCCCCCGCCAATCCAAACGATCCGCCCAAGCTGGTCGCCGCCAAAAAGGCTGATCTGGCCATATCCTACCAGCCGCAACTGCATCGCCATGTCGACCAGGGCCTGCCGCTGCGCCGCATTGCCACCTTGGTTTCGACACCCCTGAGCAGCTTGGTTGTCCTGAAAGACGGCCCGATTAAGTCCATTGCTGATCTGAAGGGCAAAAAGATCGGTTTTTCGGTCGGCGGCTTCGAAGATGCCATCCTGGGCGCGATGTTGAAAAAGGCGGGCCTGAAACTGTCCGATGTGACCCTGATAAACGTCAATTTCTCGCTCTCGCCCTCGCTGATCTCGGGTCAGGTGGACGCGGTGATCGGCGCCTACCGTAATTTTGAGCTGAACCAGATGGATATCGTCAAGCACCCCGGGCGCGCCTTTTACGTCGAGGAAGAAGGCGTGCCCGCCTATGACGAACTGATCGTCGTGGCCCATGCCGAGCGCCTGGGCGATCGCCGCCTGAAACGATTCGTCGATGCCCTTGAGGCCGCGGCGCAATTTCTGGTCAATCACCCGAAAGAAGGCTGGGCCTTGTTCATCAAAAGTCACAAGGATCTGAACAACGAATTGAACAAGCGCGCCTTTCGCGACACCCTGCCGCGCTTTGCCCTGCGTCCCGCCGCCCTGGACCAGGGTCGCTATCGGCGCATGGCGCAATTCCTGAAGGATCAGGGTTTGATCAAAAGCGTCCTCGGCATCGACAACTATGCCGTCGAGTTGCAGTAGGGATAGCCCCAAACGACAGTAATCTCGCCATCGGCTCTGGTGTCATGCCCGGACTTGATCCGGGCATCCACTGGCCCCGCCCGTGATGACGCGTTCGCAGGCGACATGCATTGCAGGGTCAAGCCCGACAATGACAATGGCAGATGCTTGCTGTCGGCAGGCCGCTTTAGACGAAGATGATCTCCGCCACCAGCGGCCCTTTTGGGCCGTTGCCGATGCGGATTTGCAAGGCCTGGCCCGGCAACAGATCGTCAGAGCCAAAGCGGCGTAACGTCTCGATATGGATAAAGACATCGTCGGTGCCTTCGCCACGGGTGACAAAGCCATAGCCCTTGACGCGGTTGAACCATTTCACGGTGGCGTCGATGAAATCGCCTTCGCCTTCAACCAGGGCCGGGCGCTCCTCGCCCACCGGGCGTACGGGCCGGGGCGGCGGCACCAGGGCGCCGCTGTCATCCGCCGATATGACGCGGCTTGCCTGCTGTCCCCGGTCGCGCCGGACAACCTCGCAGACCACGACGGTGCCTTCATAGATAATCTCTATTCCGGCATCGCGGAGGATCGATTTATGAATTAGAACATCGCCTGAATCATCGCCCGGGACAAAAAAGCCATAGCCCTTGACGGCATCGAACCATTTCACGGTGCCGTTCTTGACTTCGCCCGCCACATCGACCGGATCGCTCGTCGGATCGCTGACTGCATCACTCACCGGCTCACCGTCCGGACCGTCTGTGGCCAGATCCCCGCCATGACGCTCTACATTCAGATTTTCGACATTGGTAACGTCATTTTCAGCGTCTTTTACAACGTCTAAATTTTTTACATTTAAAGCCATTTTACTCGCTTCCCCTTGCGAGCACTCGCCCCATAACAAGCCGACTACTCACTTTGCAATTACGAGTTAACCTAACCTTAACATATTTCGACCTGCACAACAAACAAGTCCTTATCATTTGCAAACATAAAATTTTTTCAGAAATAGACGGTAAATCGACATGATTTTCGCCATAATTCCAATCTTAAGACCACGAAAACGCGCTTTCCGCTGGCCTTGTGGGGGTGGGGCATACTAACCTCTCGAAACTTCGAATCTGGTTCGGAACAGGATCACGGTGGCAGAGTTAGGTAACGACGGCGGCGCAGGCGAAGGTGGAGGCGGATCAGGCTACCGCCCGGTGATCCATGGCGTGGGGCTATGCCTTGCCCTGGCGCTATGCTGGCTGTTGTTGTCAGGCTATTTTCAAATTCTGCTGTTGAGCCTCGGCGCCGTCTCCATCCTGTTCTGCGTTTGGATTGCCATGCGCATGGACCTGATCGACCACGAAGGCGTGCCGTTGCATATCACCTGGGCCGTCCTGCGCTATCTGCCATGGCTGTTGTGGGAGATCGTTAAAGCGAATTTGGATGTGGCGAAGCGGGTCATCGACCCTTCCCTGCCCATTTCGCCTAGTCTGTTCAATGCGCCGGTCAGCCAGAAAACCGATCTGGGCCAGACGATTTATGCCAATTCCATTACCCTGACGCCGGGTACGGTATCGGTGGACCTGGACCCAGGCGTAATCCTGGTCCATGCCCTTCACGAAGGTGCGGCCGACGGCGTTTTGGAAGGCGAGATGGATAAACGGGTGACAAAGGTGGAGGGGTTGAACTGATGTTCGCGGTCACCGCCTTCGCCGTGCTAATCGCCCTGGGAATAGCCCTGGCCCGCGCCTTCATGGGCCCGACGGTGTTCGATCGTATTCTGGCGGTGAATTCAGTGGGCACCAAGACGGTCTTGCTGATCGCGGTATTGGGCTTTCTTACCGGCAGGCCGGATTTTCTCGATATCGCCATCGTTTACGCCCTGATCAATTTCATTGGTGTGGTGGCGGTTCTTAAATACGTCAAGTATGGCGACGTGGCGCATTCCGGCGAAGCTGGGGCCGGCGATGGCGGGGATCGCTGATCATGGCCGTAATTTTGGATATTTTGAGTTGGTTTTTGCTGATCGGCGGCTCGGCCTTTGTCATCATCGGCGCCTTCGGAATGTGGCGCCTGCCGGATTTTTACAGCCGCCTGCATCCCGCCGGCCTGACCGACACCATGGGCGCGGGTCTGATCCTGCTGGGCCTGCTGTTGCAGTCGGAGGCCTTCATGGTGGGCATAAAATTGCTCATGATCGCGGTGTTTTTGATGTTCACCTCCCCAACCTCGGGCCACGCCACCGCGCGCGCTGCCTTGGCGGCGGGCCTGCGGCCCTGGCAGGCGCCGGAAGAGGCCAAGAAACTGGCTGACGAAAATGACGGCGGCAATAAGGACGGGGCCGCATGATCATTACCCTGATCGATATCGCCCTGCTGACCTTCATGGGCGCCACGGCGCTGGCCATATTGCGCCTGCGCAGCCTGTTTGCCGTGGTCATGCTGTCGGGTATCTACAGCCTGTTGGCGGCTTCCATGTTCGTCGCCCTGGATGCGGTCGACGTGGCCTTTACCGAGGCCGCGGTGGGCGCCGGCATCTCCACCGTGCTGATGATCGCGGTCTTGGCCCTGACCGGCGAACGCGAACGCGCGCCCAGCCACACGATGTGGTTGCCCATGGCGGTGGTCGTTCTGACCGGCGCCGCCCTGATCTATGCCACCTTCGATATGCCGGCCTTTGGCGCTGCCAACGCGCCGGTCAACCTGCACGTCGCACCCCGTTATCTCAACGAAAGTTTCGCCGAAGTCGGCCTGCCCAACGTGGTCACATCGGTGCTGGCCAGCTACCGCGGCTATGACACCTTGGGCGAGGTAACGGTGATTTTCACCGCCGCCGTGGCGGTGATGCTGTTGATCGGCGGGCGCAAGGGCGATGATGCCGGCATCAAGAACGAGCCGGCCGATGATGCGGTTGACGATGCTGATTCCGATGGCAACGGGGATACGGCATGAGGCATCACCGCGTCCTGCGCATTATCTCCAAGCTGTTGATCCCGTTCATCATGCTGTTCGCCTTGTATGTGCAGTTCCACGGCGATTTCGGGCCGGGCGGCGGCTTTCAGGCCGGCGTGATCATGGCTTCAGCATTTATTCTGTACGGCCTGATTTTCGGTCTGGAGAACGCCCGCAAGGTGGCGCCGCCCGCTGTGGTTACCAAGCTGGTCGCCGCCGGCGTGCTGATCTATGCCGGCACTGGCTATATGGGACTGTTCAAGGGCGCCAACTTCCTTGACTACGGCGCCCTGAGCAAGGATCCCGTGGCGGGGCAGCATCTGGGCATCATGATTATTGAATTCGGTGTCGGCACCACTGTCGCGGCGGCGATGATCACGATCTTTTTCCTTTTCGCGGGACGGGATCGTTAGATGCTGCAAGTCATTCTGGATCATTACAATTACTGGATCGCCATCCTGTTGATGATGATCGGCCTGTACACGGTGGTGGCGCGCGGCAATCTGGTCAAGAAACTGGTGGGCCTGAATATCTTCCAGACCTCGGTGTTCCTGCTGTACATCACCATGGGCAAGGTCGCGGGCGGCACGGCGCCGATCCTGGACGACAGATTTACGGTTTATTCCAACCCGATCCCCCATGTGCTGATCCTGACCGCCATCGTGGTCGGCGTCGCCACCACCGCCCTGGGCCTGGCCCTGGTGGTGCGGATCAAGGAAAGTTACGGCACGATCGAGGAAGACGAGCTGAATTTGCTGGATGGTGAGATGTGAGTAACTTAATCCCGCATCTACCGGCCTTGCAGGTCGTCATCCCATTGTTCGCGGCACCTTTGTGCTTGTTGGCGGGCCGCACGGGGCTGGCCTGGATCATTGCCCTGGCGGCATCATCCGCCGCCACGGCGACAGCCATGGCCCTGGCCTATTTGACCTACCACAATGGCGTCATCAGCTATCAGATGGGCGGCTGGGCCCCGCCATGGGGTATCGAATATGTGGTCGATACCGCCAATGCCTTTATCCTGCTGCTGGTCTCGTCCATCGCCACCATGGTGCTGATCTACAGCCCGGCCAGCGTGGCCAAGGAAATCCGGCCCGGACGCGGCCATTTGTACTATTGCATGTACATCTTGTGCCTGACCGGGTTGCTGGGCATCGCAATCACCGGCGATGCCTTCAACGTCTTTGTCTTTCTGGAGATTTCGTCACTCTCCAGCTATGCCTTGATCGCCATGGGCGGGCAGCGCAAGGCGCTGACGGCGGCCTTTCAATATCTGGTCATGGGGACTATTGGCGCGACCTTCTTCCTGATCGGCGTCGGGCTGCTGTATATGATGACCGGCACCTTGAACATGGCGGATTTACAAACCCGCATACCCGGCATTCAGGACAGCCGCCCGGTGCTGGCGGCATTCGCCTTTATCACTGTTGGCCTGGCCTTGAAAGCGGCGCTGTTTCCCATGCATCTGTGGCTGCCCAATGCCTATGCCTATGCCCCGTCGGGCGTTTCAGCCTTCATGGCGGCAACCGCGACCAAGGTATCGCTGTATGTGCTGCTGCGTTTTACCTTTACCATTTTTGGCGCCAAGTACGCCTTCGGGAACCTGCCCCTGCATTGGGTTTTGTTGGTGCCGGCTGTGCTGGCGATGTTCGCCGGTTCGTTCAGCGCGATCTTTCAGCGCGATATCAAACGCATGCTGGCCTATTCCTCGGTGGCGCAGATCGGCTACATCACCCTGGCGATTTCGCTGGCTTCCTCCGCCGGCGTGACCGCCGCCCTGATCCACATCTTCAATCACGGCCTGATGAAGGCGGCGCTGTTCTGTGCCATGGGCTGCATCTTTTACCGCATCTCCTCCACCCGGATCGACGCCATGGCGGGGCTGGGCCGGCAGATGCCCTGGACCATGACCGCCATCGTCGCCGGCGGCTTGAGCCTGCTGGGCGTGCCCCTGACCGCCGGTTTTATCTCGAAATGGTATCTGGTGCAGGCGGCCTTGCAATCAAACCTGTGGTGGCTGGTCATTCTGATCGCGCTTAGTTCCATGCTGGCCCTGGTCTATGTTTGGCGCCTGGTGGAGGCGCTGTATTTCAAGGAACCCAGCCCCAACAACGCGGCCGTGACCGAGGCGCCGTTGTCCATGCTGTTGCCGACCCTGTTGTTGGCCGGGGCAAACATCTATTTCGGCATTGATACCCGCGTGCCCGTGGCCATGGCGGAACACGCCGCCGAATTGCTCATGCGGGGACAGATATGGTGACGGGGGGCAGTTTGATCATGCTGGCCATCGGCCTGCCGCTGTTCGCGGCGCTGTCGATCTGGTTCGTGGGTAAATCGCCGAACCAGCGTGAGACGATTACCTTGATCACCGCCGTGGCGTTGTTGTTGGTGGTGCTGGCGATCCTGCCCCTGGTCCTGGCCGGACTGCCCGTACGCCTGGATCTCGCCGCGCCCATTCCCGGCCTGAATATTGCCTTCGCGGTGGAGCCGTTGGGCATGATCTTCGCCTGCGTCGCATCGTTTTTGTGGATTGTCAGCTCGGTCTTTTCCATCGGCTACATGCGCGGCAACAATGAACCGCGCCAGACGCGGTTCTATGTCTGCTTCGCCATCGCTATCGCGGCCACCGTGGCGCTGGCGTTTGCCGAGAACCTGTTCACTCTGTTCATCTGTTATGAAGCCCTGACGCTGTCGACCTATCCGTTGGTGACCCATCACAAGAATGACGAGGCGCGGGCGGCGGGCCGTACTTATCTGGGCATTCTGCTGGGCAGTTCCGTGGTGCTGTTATTGCCCGCGATCATCGCCACCTGGGTGCTGACGGGCAGCGTCACCTTCACACCGGGCGGCATCATGGCCGGCAAGGTGGAACCGGTCATCGGCGGCATCTTGTTGCTGCTGTTCCTCTATGGTATCGGCAAGGCGGCATTGATGCCCATGCACCGCTGGCTACCGGCGGCCATGGTGGCGCCGACCCCGGTCAGCGCCCTGTTGCATGCGGTCGCCGTGGTCAAGGCCGGCGTCTTCACCGTGGTCAAGGTTTCCGTTTACATCTTTGGCATGGATTATCTGCGTGAACTGGCGATGGCGGACGTCGCGCTGTATCTGGCTGGCTTTACCATTTTGACTGCCTCCATCATCGCCCTGCGACAAGACAACCTGAAACGCCGGTTGGCCTATTCCACGGTAAGCCAGCTGAGTTATGTCATCCTGGCCGCTTTGATCCTGTCGCCGATCTCGACCATGGGCGCAGCCCTGCATATAGCGGTGCATGCGTTCGGTAAGATCACCTTGTTCATGGCGGCGGGCGCCATTTACACAGCCGCCCACAAGACCAAGGTTTCGGAACTGGACGGCATCGGCAAACGCATGCCCTGGACCATGGGCGCCTTCGCCATTGGCGCCTTGTCCATGATCGGCCTGCCGCCCGCCGCCGGCTTCCTATCAAAGTGGTACATGCTGCTAGGCGCTTTGGAGGTTGAACAATGGTTCGCGGTGGCGGTGATTATCGGCTCCACACTATTGAATGCGGCCTATTTCCTGCCCATCATTTACGCCGCGTTCCTAAAACCGGAAATTACCGATAGCCACGCGCATGTACATGGCGAAGCGCCCCTGCCCATCGTCCTGGCCCTGGTGACCACGGGCGCGGGCACCATTCTGTTGTTCCTGTTTCCCGGCCCGGCGCTGGAGCTGGCCAGACTTCTGGTCAACCAATAAGGAGGGGAGTAGCGATGGACGATAAACACTGGCTGGAACGCCCCGAGAATATCACCAAGCTGTGGCGCGGCGGCTGGGTACTGCTGGCCTTGTTGGTCCTGGCGGAGTTCACCTATCACCCGCACGCCTATTTCGTCATCGACGGCTGGTTCGCCTTTAACGCCCTGTTTGGTTTCCTATCGTGCGTGGCAATGGTGCTGGGCGCCAAACTGCTGGGCGTCTATCTGAAACGCGGGGAGGATTATTACGACCGTGATTGATACTGTCGCATTCCCCCCAGCTCTGATCCTGTTCGCGGGCGCCTTTTTGCTGCCGTTCCTAGGCGGCATCGCGCGCCAGGCCGTGGCATTGGCAGCGCCGCTGTTGACCCTGTGGGCGGTCTGGCTGGTGCCCGACGGCAATGTCATGACCCTTGGGTTCATGGAATACACCCTAACGCCTGTAGAGGGCGACCGCCTGAGCCGCCTGTTCGCGACGATCTTTACCATCATGGCCTTTACCGGCACGTTATTTAGCCTGGGTCAGGGCAGCAAGCTGGAACTGCCCAGCGCCTTTGTCTATGCCGGCGGTGCGGTGGGCGTGGCCTTTGCCGGCGACATGATCACCATGTTTGTTTTCTGGGAGATCATGGCCGTGGCCTCCACCGCCGTGATCTGGTCCGCCGGCACGGACGGCGCCTACAAGGCGTCCATGCGCTATATCACCATGCATCTGTTCGGCGGCGTGGTGTTGATGGCGGGCATTGTCGGGCTGGTGGCACAGACCGGCTCCATCGAATTCGGGCCCATGAAGACTGATAACGTGGCGACCTGGTTGATCCTGATCGGCTTCCTGGTCAACGCCGGGGCACCGCCGTTCTCCTCCTGGCTGCCCGATGCCTACCCGGAGGCGTCCTGGTCGGGCACGGTCTTCCTTTCCGCCTTTACCACCAAGACCGCTGTTTATGTGCTGTTGCGCGGCTTTCCCGGCACCGAGATTTTGATCCCCATTGGCAGCTACATGATTTTTTACGGCATCATCTATGCTTTGTTGGAAAACGACATGCGGCGGATTCTGTCCTACTCCATCATCAACCAGGTTGGCTTCATGGTGGTGGGCATCGGCATCGGCACGGAGCTGACCCTGAACGGCGCCGCGGCGCATGCTTTCACCCACATCATCTACAAGGCCTTGTTACTGATGTCGGCGGGCAGCGTCTTGCTGATGACCGGCGGTGTGCGCCGCTGTACCGATCTGGGCGGGCTGTTCAAATGTATGCCGTACACGGCCCTGATGGGCATTATCGGCGCCCTGGCGATTTCATCGTTCCCGTTCACCTCGGGCTTCATCTCCAAATCCATGATCGCCCAGGGAGCGGCGAACCAGCATATGTTCTGGGTCTGGATGGGCCTGGCGGCGGCCTCGGCGGGGGTCTTCCTGCATGCCGGCATCAAGTATCCCTGGTACGTCTTTTTCCAGAAAGACTCCGGCAAACGGCCATCGGAACCACCCCTGAGCATGAAGATCTCCATGGGCATTTTCGCCTTCCTATGCATCGGCCTAGGCGTCTATCCCGACCCGCTGTATGCGATCCTGCCCTATCCGGTGGATTACGTGCCCTATACCACCGGTCACGTGGTCACCATGCTGCAGCTGTTGCTGTTCTCTGGCCTCGCCTTCTTTGTCATGTTGCCCTACATGAAGCGAACGCTGACCATCACCCTGGATTTCGATTGGTTCTACCGGAAACTGTTCCGCCTGGCGGCCCGCGAAGTGGTGGACCGCACCTCCACGGCGCACACCGGCGCGTTCGAGGATGCGGACAAACGTTTAAGTCAGTTGATCGCGCGGATTTTCAAAACCCACGGGCCCCACGGCTTGCTGGCGCGGACCTGGCCAACGGGCAGCATGGTCCTTTGGGCCGCCGCCTTGTTGGCCCTATCATTAGTGTTTTACTATCAGTAGGCTTTCGTGTTGCCGGCAAACATCCGCAGCGTAAAAGCGTAATCATACGAAGGAAATATCCAGCATGGCAAAAATGGAAGCGGGCGTCGTCTACGGCGAAAAATATCAAGAGCTGCTGCAAAGCTGTAAGGACGGGGGTTACGCCCTGCCGGCGGTTAATGTGGTGGGCAGCAACTCCATCAACGCGGTGATGGAAGCCGCCGCCAAGAACGAGTCCGACATTATCGTCCAGCTGTCCAATGGCGGGGCGCAGTTCATGGCCGGCCAGGGCATGGCCGATGGTGACGCGGCCAAGGTGATAGGCGCCGTGGCGGCGGCAAATCATGTGCATCTGCTGGCGAAATATTACGGTGTCTGCGTGGTGCTGCACACGGATCATGCCAATCGGAAACTGTTACCCTGGATCGACGGTCTGGTGGCGGCGGGGGTCGAGTACTACGAGAAGCACGGTCGGCCGCTGTATTCCTCACACATGCTGGATCTGTCCGAGGAAGCGCTGGACGACAACCTGTCCACCTGCGCCGAATATTTAAAGAAGATCGTGCCACTGGAAATGAGCCTGGAGATCGAATTGGGCGTCACCGGGGGCGAGGAAGATGGCGTCGGCTCCGACGATGACATCACCGACAATGCCAAGCTGTACACCCAACCAGACGAAGTGCTGCAGGCCTATAACCTGCTCTCCCCCATCGGGCATTTCTCCATCGCGGCCTCGTTCGGCAACGTACATGGGGTTTACAAGCCGGGCAACGTGCAACTGCGCCCCGAGATCCTGAAAAGCAGCCAAGAACTCGTCGCCCGGACCCACGGCACATCGGCCAACCCCCTGGACCTGGTTTTCCACGGTGGCTCAGGCTCGGAAAAGGCGAAAATCGAGGAAGCCATCGGCTATGGCGTCATTAAGATGAACATCGATACCGATACGCAATTCGCCTTTGCCACCGCCGTCGGCGCCTATGTGGAGAAAACACCGCGCGCCTTCTCGTATCAGATCGATCCGGACGACGATAAGCCATACAAAAGCGTCTATGACCCGCGCAAATGGCTGCGCCAAGGCGAGCTCAGCATGGTTGAACGCCTGAACGAAGCCTGCGCCGACCTGCGTTCAGGCGGCAAGAGCCTGGCGAAATCGTAAGACGGTCCAGGCCGCGACGGCGGCCCGGCGCACAAGCGTGAGAGAAGAAGATCTATTCAGGTAGCAGCGAGATCACCGTGGTTTCGTTCAGGTCCTCGCCGTACCAGGCGCGGATCGCCGCCTCGCGGCGGCCCAGATAACGCGGCGCGCCATCTTCCGCTTGTACCATGGGCAGATCATGCCCCGGCACCAGGATATTGCCGGGACGCCGCAACCATAGGGCCCAGATCGCCTCGATCGAGGCTTGTGTGACGGCGGCGTCGTAGGTCATGTCGGCGGCGCGGGAGAGCAGCTCCGCCCGGTTCTTGCAGGCATCACCGGTGAAGATCATATCGCCGTCCCCGGTATCAAGCGTAAAGACCAGACAACCCGGCGTGTGACCCGGCGCCAGCTGCGCCGTGATACCGGGAAAAACCTCGTCGCCGTCGCCCACGGTGCGCATGGTAGGCCATTTCGCCAGTTCTTTGACATACAGCTCCGGCACCACGGTGGTGCCCCAAGGCTGTTCCAGGGACCAGTCCAGCTCCGCCTTGCCAATAACGATATTGGCATGGCCGAACATGGTCCAGTTGATGGAATGGTCATAGTGGGAATGGGTCAGCAGCACGTCCGTCACATCGCTGGGAGAGAGACTCCGTTCAGCCAAGTGCTCCTGCAACAGGTTGCGCTGTCCAAACGAGCCCACATCCACCAGGGCGATCCGCTTCCCATGGCGGATCAGCGCGATGGTCGAAAAGCCAAGCGAGCCGTGACAAACGGACTTGCCGGGAAAACCGTGCACGATGATATCAATTTCATAATCGCCGATACGGAACTGTTTGCCGTCGCCGCCGGTATCCATGCAAAACTCCCAATCCCATCCGCAAACATTTGCGGCGCCAAACCGCGCCCGTCTCTAGCATACATTCGCCAAGATGGTCACTCGATTGTCACCAGTGCAGGGTGGAATATGAGGAAAAGATGAGATCTAGAGAACGGCGGGACGCGCCGGTGTTGGTTCGACATCTATCCAGGACTGGCCGGTCGCCAGCACGCAAGAGCCGCCGTTCGGCGTGGTATAGATCATCGTCCAGCTACCGCTTTTAGAGGCCAGGATCTCAAGCAGATTGCCATTCGCGGCTAGGCCCAGGGAGATCCGGCGTTCGGCATAATCGCTGCCTAATTTGTTGAGAATTTTGCCCCGGTCATCACAGGGCGCCCGTTGTTCCGGTTGCATCTGCTGTGCGTGAGCGACGCCCGCTGTTGAAAGGCTGAGGACGGCAGCGGCTAAACCGGCGGCGGTATTGAAGTAGCGAAACATGACCCATCCCTTTCAGTGTGCGGCAGGAGCCTTCATGGCGTCCTGGATAACTGGGAGCGGGCCTTTCGCTTTGGGGGCAAAGCCATACTGGATTACATTCGCTGGTACAAATACTCTGATGCGATTACAAGATACTCTTGGCTAAAAAAACCCGCTCCCGTCAAATTGAACCTGGAATTACTCCGTCACTTCAGGTTCGATACGTATACGAAACACTCAAAAACATAACTATTACTTTTAACAATACTAAATACTCGCACTGAAACTATCCAAACACTATAGGATATGATTCAATAATAAATAATTAACATGGCCGGAAAAGTTATTAACTCGTAATTGTTGAAGATAAACATTAAGTAACTCTTGCACCAAATACAATTGTTACAAATTTGTAATTCTTTTGTATGCATCAAAGGCGCCTAATTAATGTTTGAACCGCAAAATAGTGGCGGAAATCCAGATTTTTTCGCCACAAACATAAAACGACCCTGATATTCGCAACATTGTACTATCAAATCGGTCGTCGCGTATTTGGTGTATCGGTCGGAATAATCCCGCCGACCGCAGCCCGCAGCGCCTTGCCCTGCATGAAAAAAAGGCGATACCGGACCCCGCCTCACTTGCTACACTGCTACGCTACACTGGGGCCGCTGGGTCCGATAGCACTGGGCAATAATGATAAACCGACCTGATTTGGGGAGATTTTGAGACATGGACGTACGGGCAGCCGTGGCGCACAAGGCAGGCGCACCGCTAAGCATCGAAACGGTACAACTGGACGGCCCCCGCGCGGGCGAATGCCTGGTAGAGATCAAGGCCAGCGGCGTCTGTCACACCGATGCCTTCACGCTATCGGGCGATGATCCCGAGGGTCTGTTTCCCGCCATTCTGGGCCATGAAGGCGCCGGCGTGGTGGTCGAGGTCGGCGCCGGCGTCACCTCGTTGGCACCGGGCGATCATGTGATCCCGCTTTATACGCCGGAATGCCGCCAGTGCGATTTCTGCACCTCCGGCAAGACCAATCTGTGCGGCGCCATCCGCGAAACCCAGGGCCAGGGCCTGATGCCAGACGGCACCTCGCGCTTCTCGCTGGGCGGCGAACAGGTCTTTCATTACATGGGCACCTCTACCTTTGCGCAATATTCGGTGGTACCCGAGATTGCCCTGGCCAAGATCCGCAAGGATGCCCCGTTCGACAAGGTCTGTTACATCGGCTGCGGCGTGACCACGGGCATCGGCGCGGTGATCAACACGGCCAAGGTGGAAGCCGGCGCCAATGTCGTCGTGTTCGGCCTGGGCGGCATTGGCCTGAACGTCTTGCAGGGCGCCCGCATGGTTGGCGCCAACATGATCATCGGCGTCGATACCAACCCCTCCAAGCGCGCCCTGGCGGAAAAATTCGGCATGACGCATTTTGTCAATCCCAACGACGTTGATGGCGATCTGGTCGCCCACCTGGTGGAATTGACCAAGGGCGGAGCCGACTATTCCTTCGAGTGCATCGGCAACGTAGAGATCATGCGCCAGGCCCTGGAATGCTGTCACAAGGGCTGGGGGGAAAGCATCATCATCGGCGTCGCCGGTTCGGGACAGGAGATCAACACCCGTCCGTTCCAGTTGGTCACCGGCCGGGTCTGGCGCGGTACCGCGTTCGGCGGCGCCAAGGGGCGCACGGATGTACCGCAAATAGTTGATTGGTACATGGACGGCAAAATCAATATCGATGACCTGATCACCCACACAATGCCCCTGGAGCAGATCAACGATGCCTTTGATTTGATGCATGCGGGCAAATCCATCCGCAGCGTGGTGACGTTCGAGTAGGGCGGAGTAAGATGCCGGCATGAAAATTGACAAGGCGCTATTCCATCCTGACTACAAACCGGAAGCCTTTTGGTGGGAAGCCGCCCGTCCCGGCACCGAACATTCGACGGATCTGCCGCCGGCAACCGAAATTTTCATTGTCGGCAGCGGTTATTCCGGCCTCTCGGCGGCATTGGAGCTGGCGCGTGCCGGCTGCTCGGTCACCGTTGTCGATGCCGTGGCCTTTGGCGGCGGCGCCTCCACCTTGAGCGGCGGCGGTGTCAGTGCCGGAATCAATCTGGGCAAGGGCATTTCCGGCACACCGGGACAGAATGCCCGCGGCGAGGATCACAAGGCATTGGTGACCTCCCTGCTGCGTGAAAGCATGGCGGCGTATGAATTCGTTGGCGAGTTGGTGGCGCGTGAAAATATCGAGTGCCATTTCGAACAGCGAGGACGTTTCGTCGGCGCCTATTCGAAAGCGCACTATCCTGATTTGGTCAAGAAGGCCGCTTTCCTGAATGATCTATTACAGATGGATGCCGCGGCGGTGCCGTTCGAGGAACAACGATCGGAGATTGGCAGCGATTTTTATTACGGCGGCCTGACCATCAACCGCGCCGGCAAGCTGCACCCCTCGCTGTTTCACAAGGGATTGTTGGATGCCTGCCACCGGGCCGGCGTTACCTTGTGCGCCAATGCGAAAGTGAACGCCATTGAAGGTTCGGTCGGCCAATTCAAGATTAAGACCGCCAGGGGAGAGTGCCGGGCGGAGCAGGTCATCATCGCCACCAATGGCTACACGGGTGCGTTGACGCCAAAACTGCGCAATCGGGTGGTGCCGATTTCGTCCCAGATCATCGTGACGGAGGAGCTGTCCGAGGATTTGGCGTTGGAGCTAATCCCCAACGGACGAACCATATCGGAAACCCCGCGCGTGACCTCCTATTACCGGCTGCTGCCCGGCGACCGCCGGGTCATGTACGGCGGCCGCGCCCGCTTTCAAGATGTCCCGCCTGACGTCAGCGCGACCCTGCTGCACCGCATGATGACGGATCGCTGGCCGCAACTGAAAGGCGTCCGCATCACCCATTCCTGGTCCGGCTTTGTCGCCATGACGACGGATGCACTGCCCCACATGGGACAAGAAGACGGGCTGCATTACTGCACCGGATGCAACGGCAGCGGCGTCGCCATGATGACCTATCTGGGCAAACAGGTGGCCCGGCGAATTCTGCAAAACGGCCAATCCGACAGCGCCTATGACGGTCTTGCCTTCCCCGACGTCCCGGTTCCGTTTTACAACGGCAAGCCGTGGTTTCTGCCTATTGTCGGGGAGTATTACCGCTATCTGGACAAGAAAGAACGCCGCGCGGCCGGCTAAGGATTGAGGGCTATTTTTTGGCTCGAATCTTGGCCAGGTTCTTGACGTTTTTCACGTTCTCGATATCCCGAACCACCTCTGTTGCCTTGCGCTTTTCCTTACCCGACAAGGCCCGGCCGAACAGAAACACATGGCCGTTGATGGAGCGATAGCGGAAGTTCGTGACATTGACCCCCGTGGCATCCAGCAACAGAGCGTTGATCTTGGTTTCAATCACCGTGTCATCGACGAAGTTCTCGACCGCGCCCTTATCCTTGTCCAAAGGCTTGATCACCAGTATTTCGTTGTAGACCTTTTTGACGCCCTCGATATTGCGGACCAGCTTACCGGCCCGGGTCTTGACCTTTGCGTCTTCAACGGCGCCGGTCAGCATCACATCCTGTTCGTAAACATCGGCCCCGATGGAGATGACGTCGCCGGTCATCTTGTCCAAAACCTCGCCCACGACGGTGGCCTTGAGTTTCAGGTCCGTGCCGATGTCATCGGCGCTGCGGTCTTCCACCGCCGCCTCCACCACGCCCTTGATCGCCGTGAGCGGGTTTAAACTGATGGCAGAAGCAGATCCGGCCGCCAGGGCCAAAAACAGCGGCAGGCCAAGCGCCGCCAGCAGCGGGCGCCTACATCTCTTCAAGAACATTCGCATCAGCCATCTCTCATTCAATCACAACCAAGGTAGCCGGCATATTAAAACACAAATGGCGAAACACAAACGGCGGCCCCGCCAGGCGAGGCCGCCGTCCATCGACAACAACGACATCAACGGATATTCACCGGTTCGGTTGCAAAAACCGGCGAGATGCTCCCCGGAACAACGTGAGGGTAAGTTGTCCCGGTTCAGTCGTTGGGCCAATACTAATTTCACTCTTTCGGAGTGAAGGTCTCGCTGTATTCCAAAGTTGTTTCATTGCAACAGCTTATATCCCATTGCCATTGCCATGGCCCCGCCATCACACAATCGGCAAATGTTAAGGACAAATTCATAGGTTTTACCAATCGTTAATATTTTCCCGTTAGTCTTTCCCTCACACGAGAAGATAAAAAAGTTAGGTTTAGCACCATGACTTATTTGCAAACGGATACAATTCATTCAGCCGATCAGCTTGATACGGAACAGTCGGGAACGCGATTGCCATACTATCTTGCCGTGCCGATTTGGGTGGGCCTTGCGGTCGTGGCCTGGGCGCCGCTCATCGTGCTGTTCCGCGCCGTCGTCTCCTAGCCAAATAAACCAGACACGACGAACACGGCTCTCCAGCACTAAGCTGGGTCCTAAATGGCAAACATCAAGGCCGTTGAAATAACAATTTCGTTATGGCCGACGTAGAGCCGTCTTCACTTTCAAAAACTCTAATTACTCGATGTTGAAGTTGATGTTGATGTCGAAGTTGAGCCGGAAGCCGACGACGACGTCGTCGATGCGGCATCCGTACTGCCGCCTGCCTCGGCCAGAAATCTAGTATCGCCCGTAGCGGCCGCCACCGCCGCCGCCGCCGCCATTGCCCCCATGAGCGCCCGAACTCCCTGACGCAGGCGCAAAGTTGTCACCCCGCCCGCTGTTTCCGCCGCCGCGCTGGATGCGCTTGAATGGGCCGATTGTCCTTCTCCCGTCAGGCGGCGCAGGCGGGATTTCTGCGCCGCCGCACGTTCGGCGGCCTGCCGCGCCTGTTGTTGTTGATATTCGGCAAGCCGGCGTTGCAAACTGCTAGGTGGAAGCGCCAATTTTTCGGAAGCAGCGGCCGCGGGCGCACCTGTGGCCGTTTGCGCCCTTGGCGCCACCGATGGGCACAGCATGAGTGCAAAGACGTAAATCCAGACATACCGCGACGCACAGATCATCATGCGACCTGTTCTAATACCAAATGATGCCGTTGCAAACCCACAGGCGCCCCCGCCGCCCCGAAGAGCGTTCCGATCAGCCAGGATCGCTATTGGATCAGACGATTAAGCCGAACGTTTGCGGTTGGCGTTTTTCGCTTTTGGCGGCTGGTAGGCCATGGCCGCGTGATAGTCGCAATAGGGCTGGCCGGCCTTGCTGTTAGCACCGCAAAAATGGAAATCCAGATCACCCGGATCGCCGATCGGCCAACGGCAGGTCGAGGCGGTCAATGAAAAGATCGTCGCCCCTTCATCAATTGGGGGTTGTAACAACAGGACCTTTTCGGCCTGTTCTTTTTGCCGCTGCTGGCGCGTCACCGAGGATTTCGAAGGCTTTGAAAGGCCCAGCCGGTTGGCCTTGCCAATCACCGCATTTCGAGTGATATCCTCACCCAAACGTTCGGCAATTTGCCGGGCGGAGTGCCCGTCCTGCCAAAGTTTCGACAATAACGCGACGCGTTCATCAGTCCAGTCCACAGCCATGAAACACCCTCACAGTGTATTGATTGTTGTCGTTGTGGCGCGCCGAAGTGTAGCCATCCTTGACCGTCAAAACAATATATAATGTAGGAACATTATAGGAACACCACTATATCCTGTGGATAACCTTGTGGTTCATCTTGTGGAGATCTTGGGTACAAGATGCGGACTCAAAGCATTTGAGTGAGGAAATACAACACTCTATCAAGGTGCCAGAGACGTTTTCCCACCCCATGGAAACCGACATGACCGCCAAAGCGAGAAAATTCAGGAAAAAGGTACGAATTTCCCTCCCAGGGGTATTGAAGACAAGGTCCGATGGGCACGATGGGATCATCATGGGCATGCAACATCAGAGTTGGCAGCTTGATTTGCGCCAAAAACCCCCGCGCCTGACAACTCTCCCAATAGTCGTGTGCGTCCCGGTAGCCGTTGCGCGGCGCAACAAAATTATCGTCCAGTTCCACGAAGTTTCCCGCCGCCTTGATGGCGGCCCGTTCGGGCGGGCTGACAATGGCGCCGGGGGCCAGGCATTCGCGGCGGAAATCCCGCAATAATTTGCGGTTATAAAGGCGATTTCGCGGCCGCAGCATATTGGCCGAGGTCACCGCCAAATCGATCGGGGCTGAAACCGTTACCAGGGCCCGCACGGGTAAATCATGGCCATATTCGGCGGCGAATTTCAAGCTCATGTTGCCGGCCAAGGAAAACCCGACCACCACCACCCCTTGGGCCGCCGTAGCGGGTGGCAGGGCCATAATGGCATCACACAGATCCCGGGAGCGCCCGGCATGGGACTGCAGGCCGCAGCTTGGCCGCGAAGGACCAGCACCACGCAGGTTCAGCCGCAGGGTGGCATAGCCGTGGTTCAGGAAAAAACCTGCCGCCGCGATGATGTAGCTGCTGTCTTCACACCCCGCCAGACCGTGGATCAGAACCACCAGCGGTTTATTGGGATCGGAGCCGGCGTTATAGAGGGCCCACAATCGGTCGCCGCTGCCGTCCGCCATGGCCAGATACAGCCGCTCTCCCGCGATTTGTTTGGGCGCCGGCAGCAGGGAATTGCGCAGGGTTTGCAGATCGCCGCCCCACCAGGGCGGTCGCGGTCGGAATACGGCTGCTTCAGAAGCGGTCCGCACGAAACGGCGTCGGGTCGATATCGGCCGGGCGGTCCTGCAGCAGATCGGCAATGATGCGGCCCGTGACGGCGCCCAGGGATAGGCCCAGGTGGCCATGGCCGAAGGCGTAAAAGACCCGATCAAAGCGGGAGGAACGGCTGATCACCGGCAGGGAATCCGGCATCGAGGGGCGATGGCCCATCCAAGGTTCGGCCCCACTGTCCCCCAATTCGGGAAACAGCCGTTTGGCATGGGTCAACAGCGCCTCGGCGCGGGCATAGTTCGGCAAGGCTTCGACACCGCCGAACTCAACCGTACCGGCCAGGCGCAGGCCGTCATTCATGGGTGTGATGCCAAAGCCAAGGGAGCTGATCAGCATGGGCACCCGCACCTCCACATTCGGTTGCGGCAGCATCATGTGATAGCCCCGCTCTGTATCCAGCGGTAGGTTATTGCCCAGGGCCTTGGCCAGGGGTTTGGAAAATGCCCCCGCCGCGATCACCAGATCCTCGATCTCCACATTGCCATGATCAGTATGCACATAGGTCGGGCCATCGGCGCCAATGGCGAAACCACTGACCTTGGCGCGGATAAAGCGGCCGCCATCGGCCTCGATCCGCGCCGCCAGCAATTGCGACAGGGCTAGCGGCGATGCGGCATGGCCGGATTCAGTGGCCAAGGCACCGCCCGCCATGTCCGGTCCGATCGCGGGCAGCAATTGTCGGATTTCGTCCGGGCCCAACATTTCCAACGCCACGCCGCGGCGGCGCCGGATCTCGTTATCCGCCGCGGCGGCGGCAACATCGGCCGGATTGGGGTAAAGGTATAAACAGCCCTGACGGCGGATCGGCAGCTGATCGCCGGGCACGTCATCCAGCAACGCGCTGTAATGCTCCAGACCGGGCAAGGTGATGGAAGACAGGGCGCGGGAGATTTCCTCAACCCGCCGGGGCCTGCTATTCGCGATGAAACGCAGCAGCCAGGGCGCCAATTGCGGCAAATAGCTGGGCCGGATGGTCAATGGCCCCAAGGGATCCAGCAGCCAACCCGGCACCTTTTTCCAGACACCGGGCTTGCCTTCGGGCATCACGGCGGAGGTGGAGAATATGCCCGCATTGCCATACGAAGTGCCCATGCCGGGATCGACACGGTCGATCACCGTGACCGTACAACCTCGCCGCTGTAGGGTGCGGGCGCAACACAGGCCGACAATACCGGCACCGATGACCGTAACATCGCGCTGTGTTTTGTCCGCTTGATCGGTCATGCGCGCTACCTAGTTGGTTGAAGTGGACGAGGAGGTGGAGCTTGAGGTCGAGACGGAGGTCGCCGTGGTCGAAGTCGCGCTGCTGCCGCTATCGACCGAACCGTCACCCCGGACGCGCAATTTAAAGGTTACGGCATCTTGCGCCGCTGCCAGAGCCGCCGCCACGCCCGCCAGGCCAACCGCGCCCTTGACCACCTGGCCGGGCGGGCCGGCCCATTGTTCCGAGACCGCTTCTTGCAGGGCCTGAATGGACTCGATGGCGCCGCCAACACCGGTCTGGGCGGCATTTTGGCTCTGCCCGAAAGCGGGCGCCGACAGGGCCAGACAGGCGGCGATGACAACGGCTCGTATCATGTAAACAGCCGAAAGCGGTGATCGCCGTCACGTTCGATATCTTGCAGCAAATCCACCTCCCAGGTCAGATAGGCGCGCATACGGTCTTCCACGCCGCCTGGATGATCATAGGGCTTCAACCAGGTGTCGTCACGTTCATCGGCCATCCGGTCCAAGCCTTGCGCCATATCCTGGCCCGCCGCCTGCCAGGCCGCCGTGCCACCCGCCAGGACCGCCACCGGCATCCCTGTCAGCAGCGAGGCCTCGGGTGCGGCCAGGCGGGCCACGATGGCGTCGGGAGAGGTTATCACCAGCAGGCTTTTCTGCGCCAGCTTGGGCAGGCTGTCCGCCAGGCGGGCGCGGACGGCCCACCAGGCGCCGGGCACATGGCCTTTGTCATGCTCCCGGCTGGGTGCCAGGTCGATCACCAGCACATCATCCGCCGCGATCCGGGCCGCGAGATCTGCTGGCGAGATTACGTTCTCCGCCGCCGCGCCGATGCCCGCCGGGGCATAATTCGGTACCTCGGTGGTCATTTCGAAGCCTTCCAGACCACCATCCAGCACTGCCACGTCCCAGCCCATCTGCACCAGCCAGGATGCGGTCATGGTGGCGCGGACGCCGGTATCGTCGACCAGCACCACGCGGGCACCCAGTGTACCGACCCATTCATCGACACCCTGGACCAACTGTCCGCCCGGCGCATTGGCCACGCCAACCGGGTGTCCGGCGGCATATTCCGCCGGATCACGCACATCCAGGATATACAGGCTGCGTTGTTCCGCCTCTCCCTGCCATTGCGCCAGGGTGGCGCGGTCGATATGAGGGACTTCGAAACGGCTGCCGGCGGCCATCGCGCAGGCTTGGGCTTTGGCCAGGGCGGCGGCGGAGGGTCGGGGCGCCATGCGGCTCTGCCCCCGCTCCAACTCATAACCGGCCAGATGCCAGCCCATGGTGCCGTTTTCCAAAGCCATGACCTTGTTAGGAATGGCCGCGTTGATCAGCGATTGCGCGCCGATAATGCTGCGGGTCCGCCCGGCGCAGTTCACGACCACGGTGGTGTCCGGGTCCGGCGCCAGATCATGTACCCGGCAGGCCAGTTCCGCGCCCGGACAATCGATGCCATCGGGGATATTCATCACCTGGTATTCATCCATGGGCCGGCTGTCCAGGATCACCAGATCCTCGCCGCCATCGCGCATGGCCTGCAATGCCTCGGCCTTGATATGCGGGGTGCCGTAGTGATGCTCGACATATTCACCAAATGCCTTGCAGGGCACATGTACGCCCGAAAACAGCACATAACCCGCCGCTTCCCACGCCGCGATGCCGCCTTCGAGGCAGGCCACATCACGATAGCCCATATCGGCCAGCTTGGCCGCCGCGCGCTCGGCATAGCCGCCGCCGTCATCGACCAGGACGCAGCGGGTACCCAGGCGCGGCACCAAAGACCGGGCCAATAGCTCCAGGTTACTGAGCGGCATGGGCACGGTATAAAACAAATGCGATTGGGAATGAGCGCCTTCCTCGCGCACATCCAATAACGCCAGTTCGCCGCCGTCCGACAACATGGCCTTCACTTCAACGGCCGTCACATAATTCGTCATGATAAATACAGTCCCCATTTTCCATCTCATTCCGCGGCCTGGACGCTTTCTTTCCCATCCACGTTGCGCCCCCGCTCCACCACCGCCGAAACCAGGCTCAACAGCGGCGGGATAATCAACAATGTCAGTACCGCCGACAGCGATAGGCCTCCCAGCACCACCGAGCCCAGGCCCCGATATAATTCGGAGCCGGCACCCGGAAATACCACCAGCGGCAGCATACCGAAGACGGACGTCAAGGTAGACATAAAGATCGGCCTGATCCGGTTGCGCACCGCCTCGATTATCGCCGCATCCGCATGCAGGCCCTCGCTTCGCACCAGGAACAGGGTCTGGTGCACGATCAAAATAGCATTATTGACGACGATGCCGATCAAGATGACAAAACCCAGCATGGTCAGCATATCCAGGGGCTGGAAGCTAAACAGGTTCAACAATGCCAGGCCCAGCACACCGCCCGCCGTGGCCAGCGGCACCGAGAACAGAATGATCAGCGGATAAAGAAAGCTTTCGAACAACACCGCCATGACCAGGTAAACAATGACTACCGCCACCGCCAGATCCACCACCAGATGATCCCAGGCGGCAGTCAATTTGTCCGCCGTGCCCGATAGGCGCATCTTAACGGCGGGGGGCAGACCCTGGCCGGCCAGTTTATCGATGACCTTGTTTTGCAGAATATCCATTGCCGCTTCCAGCGGCAGATCAGGCCGGGGCCTGACTTCCAGTGTCACCGTGCGCACCCGCTCCACATGACGTATTTCCGTCGGCCCCGCCGTGACTTCAATCCTGGCCAACGCATCAGCCGATAATATGGTGCCCGAACGCGTGACCACGGGCAGATTGCCGATGCCCTGGGTTTCAGTGATCCTGCCTTCCGGCCCCACCAGCATCAGATCGATCCGCCGGCCATCGACGGTGATCTCCGCTACCCGCAGACCATCGTTCAGGGCATCCACGGTCTGGCCCAGCTCCAGGGCGCTGACGCCATTGTCCGCCAGCAATACCGGGTCCGGGATCACCCGGATCTCCGGCGCGCCCAGCTCCAGGCCCGGTTTCGGGCGCAGCTGGTTGCCCTGTTCCCTGGGTAGCGAGGCACCGATCAGGCGCGCGGCCTGCCGCGCCACGCCCAGCACCTCGTCAAGATCCGGGCCCGAAACATCAAGATTGATGCTGCGCCCGCCGCCAATACCGCGCCCGAACAACGACCGCTTGGAGATAAAGCCGTAGGTTCCCGGCTCCTTGAAGATGGGTGCGCGCAGCACCGGGATCAGTTCTCCGACGCGCTTGGGCTCCATCGACGAGGCGCCGATAAAGGTCGTGGCGCGGGCCGCGACAAAGAAAAAATTCTCGATCTTGGGCGGCTGTCCAGGCTCTGATTCTGGCCCGCTTTCCTTTGCCCATAGGGGCCGCACGGTTGTTTCCAACTCTTCCGCGATAGCCGTCGTGGTATCCAGATTATAACCGGGCGGCGGCAGGATCACACCAAAGATCAGGTTGCGGTTGCCGTCGGGCAGATAATCCAACTTGGGCAGAAAGGCCCAGGTGGCGATAGCACCGGCGCCGCACAGAACGGCTACCACGGTGATGGCGAGCGCGCGGCTTTTCACCACCCGATGGGTGAAGTGCATGACGCCGTTGGAAAAGGCCGCGGCAAAGTCATCCAGCAAAGGCAGGCGCACGGGGCTTTCCAGACTTTTCATGCCCTCGCGCAACAGCCGCCGTGACAGGGCGGGCACGACCGTGACCGAGACCACCAGGGACAGCAGCACCGAGACCGATATGGCGACCGCGATATCGCGGAATAACTGGCCGACTTCAAGCTTCATGACCAACAGCGGCAGGAACACCAGCACCGTGGTCAGGGCAGAGACCAGAATGGCGCCCCAAACCTGTTGCGCGCCCAGAAAGGCGGCGATCTTTGGCCGCGTGCCCTCTTGGCGGTGGCGGTAAATATTCTCCAACACGACAATCGCGGCATCCACCACCATGCCCACGGAAAAGGCGATGCCGGCCAACGAAATAACATTGAGCGAGCGGCCCAGGGCCGCCATGGCGACAAAGGCGCCCACCACCGAAACCGGAATGGCCAGCGAGATCACCAGCGTCGCCCGCGCCGAACGCAGGAACAACAACAGCACCACGGCGGCCAGCACGCCGCCCACGAGAATATTGTTTTGCACCAGACCGATGGCCGAATTGATATAGACCGTCTCGTCATAGACCTGCCGGATGGTCAGGCCGATGGCCGGCAGGGTGACATCTTTCAATTCGGCGATCGCGGCATGGATGCCGTTCATGACTTCGATAACATTGGCGCCGGTATCACGGATGGTATTGGCGGCCAAGGTGGGATTGCCCAGGCTGCGGATATGGGCGGTCGGCGATTTATAGGCAAATTTGACTTCGGCGATATCACCGACCGTAACCCGGCCGACGCGCCCCGTGGCACGGTCCCCTTCCGAGCGGACAAGCACGGCGGCAACCTGTTCCGGCGTGGTGAATTCACCTTCCGTGCGCACCACATAGCGGCGCTTGCCCTCGACAATATCACCCCCGGAAATAGAGGTATTAGCGGCCCGCAACGCCTGGATCACATGCGGCACCGTCAGGCGGTAGCGGGCTAGCTTTTCTGGCTCCACGACAACCCGCAATTCCCGCTCGCCGCCGCCATAAACCGTGACCCGCGAGACACCGGGCACCCGTTCCAGGCGGTCGCGCACCAGATCATCCACCGCATCGCCAAAAGTATGAACCTCCCGCTCGTTGCCCGGCAGGCGATCGATGATGAACCAGCCGATGGGATTATCATCCGAGCTGGAGGTGCCGATGGTCGGCTCGTTGGCTTCCTCCGGATAGCCGGTCACCCGGTCGAGGCGGTTCGCCACCAGCAACAGCGCCCGGTCCATGTTTTGGGTGACATTGAATTCCAGGCTGATGCGGGCCCGACCGTCCTCGGAGCGGGAGGTGATTTCCATGACCCCGGGCAGGCCCTTTAGGGCCTCTTCCTGGCGGTTAATGATCTCGCGCTCGATCTCCGCCGGGGCGGCGCCATGCCAGGTTGTCTGAATATTGAGGATTGGCCGGCGGACATCGGGGGTCAGCTGAATGGGAATGGTCTGCAGGGCTAACAGGCCAAACAGCAAGATCATCAGGACCGCCGCCACCACCGCGATGGGCCGGTCAATGGATATGCGGATAAGGTTCATTGCACGGCTTCCCGGTGCTTAAAAGCGCACGGGCTGGCCGGGGAACAGCCGCTCATTGCCGCGGATCACCACCACATCGCCGGCTTTAAGGCCGTTGCGCACCATGAAACGCCCGCCAACTGCGTCGCCAATGGCGATGTTGCGCGGCTGGGCCGCGCCGTTCTCGATGACAAAGACTATATCATTGCCCCGGCGCTTCAAAACCGCGTCCTTGTGCACCGAGATAACCTTTTGCCCGGCACTGATGGGGATCGCCACCGTGACGCTTTGATTACCGGCCAGATGTCCGCGCAGGGCGGCCATGTCGGCGGAAAAGCGCACCACCCTGGTTCTGGTCAGGGGATTTTCCTGCGGCACCACGGCGCGGACCTTGGCGGCAACGCTTTGCCCATTGATCCGGACCGTGACGCCCACGCCCGGCAATAAACCGGCGATGCGCTTGGCAGGCACTTCCGCCTCGACCTCCAGCGCATTGTCGTCGATCAAGGTAACAACCGCCTGGCCCACATTGACATAGGCGCCCACATCCGTGTGCCGTTGGGTCACGACACCGGGAAAGGGCGCGCGGACGGTGGTATAGGCGAGATTGATGCGGGCCAGCTCGGTATCGGCCCGAACCTCCTCCAAGCGCGCCGATGCCTCGGCGACCTGGCTGCGCAACATCACCACCTGTTGGCGCATGTCGTCGAACCTGGCTGCCCGATGCGCCGCTGATTTAGTCTCGCGCAGGCGTTCCAGGCGGCTCATTTCCTGGTTTTTCATCACCAGTTCCGCCTCCCGCGCCGCCAACATGGCCTTGTGCGAGGTCACTTCCGCCTGGCGACGTTTGTGCTGCCAATGCAGCCGGTCCTCCACCAGGACCGCCAGCACATCGCCTTTCTTCACCCTGTCGCCCACCGCCGCGCGCATTGTCGCGATCGGCCCGGCGACACGGGCCGCCACCACGCCCGAGCGGCGCGCCACCAATCGGCCAATCACCGGAATGGTTTGCGAGACACCTTCGGCCCGAACCTTGTCGATACCGACCAGCGCGGCATTCGCGGGGGGGGCGGCCTTTTTCGCCGGCGTTTTCTGAGCCAGCGCGACACCGCCGCCAACACTAAACAGCAGGGCAAAAGCCAAAACCACCGGGGCAACAACAAAGGGCCGGCAAATATTGATACGGTACGATAGATACATAAATTCAGCGATCACTTCCGCGAGGGGGCAGACCGCAAGGTGGCATCGTAAAGCGGCCTATTCAAGGCGTCTTATAGCACGCGCCATCACAATCATGAGTACGAAATAGGCGGCAGAGGAAGCCGGCGCCCGCCTATACCAACCTGCGGTGATATTATTGGATACGTTCGGCGGGGAAGTGCAAGGTCGCTTTGGTACCAGCCCCCGGCGTCGAATTCAGGGCCAGGCTACCGCCGTGCAATTCGGCAAAGGCCGTCGTGATCGCCAGGCCCAAGCCCAGGCCGCCGTGCTGGCGGCTGGAGCTGGCATTCAGTTGCGAAAACGTCAGCTGGGCCCGCTCCAACTCCACATCGTCCATGCCGACACCGTCGTCACGCACCGAAAGATCCAAACCGGAACCGGGCGTGTATTCGACGCTGATCTCGACCTCGCCGCCGGATTCCGTGAACTTGGTGGCGTTGGTCAGCAGGTTCAACAGCATTTGCTTGATTTTTGCTTGATCGCCGATCAATTCAGGTAGCTCGTCAGGCAGGTTTTCCATGACCACCAGACCCTTGGCCGCCGCCTGCTCGGCAACCATGGCAATGGTTCCATCAATACAGGCTACCAAATTCACTGGCCCTTCCGCCAATTTCAAATCGCCGGTTTCGATCTGCGACATATCCAGAATATCGTTGATGATCCGCAGCAACTCGTGGCCCGCCTGGTTGATAGCAGCGAGAAAACCCTGTTTGTCTTCCGCCGGCAATTTACCTCTATCTCCATCCGCCAGCAGATCGGAAAAGCCAATGATGGAATTCAGCGGCGTCCGCAATTCGTGAGAGACATTGGCGAGGAATTGAGTCTTGGCGCGGTTGGCGATTTCCGCCGTCTCCTTGGCCTGGCTCATCTCGGCCTCCGCCAATTTCCGGGCCGTAATATCCCTCACCGAGCCTGCAATACGATAGGCCCGGCCCGTGGAATCGCGCAAGGCCAGTGCCCTGTCGGCGATCCAGCGGAGTTCGCCGTTGGCATGGCGGATCCGGTAGTCCAGCTCGAAAATGCGGCTATCGCCCTCCAAATGCTCCTGCCAGCTCTGTTGATACCGGTTCAGATCGTCGGGATGGATCGTGGACACCCAATCTTCCCGTTGAAATACCGTGGGATCGCCCGAGGCGCCGATCATCGACAAAACCCGAGACGAGACAAAAAAGCGGTCGGTACGCAGGTCCATGTCCCACAAACCCTCGTTCGAGGCCAGGGAGACCAGGGCATAGCGCTCCTGGGCATCACGCAAATCCTGCTCTTTGGATTTCAGCTCGTTGACGTCGCTGACCAGGGTCAGCGTGCCGCCGCCCGCACAGGGACGGTCCATCATCTCGTATTCGCGGCCGTCGATTTTGCGCCGTTCGCCGATCTCGCCAATCCAAAAGTTCTGCTGGCGTTTTTCCTGCCAGGAAGATGCGGCCGAGGCGGGGATATAGGCCGCCTGTACCTCCGCCGCCAGAAGATCATCGAACCGCGCGCCTGCCACCAGGCGGTCATTCATGCGGGAAAAAATCTTGCGATAGCTCTGGTTACAGAGGACCAGGCGATCATCCTTGTCCCACAGGGCTATGCCTTCGGGCAGGCGTTCGACCATGGCATGCAGCAACAGGGTTCGCGGCGCCGCCTCGGCCACGTTCGCGGATCTTGTCATCCTCAACACCGCACGGCGCATGGTCAAAGCGGCGATCACGGAAATCGACAATCCGGTCGTCCCGAACACGAACAATACGACAGGCGACGCGAACTGACCCAGCATCTGTGGTGCCGTAACGGTTCCCAGCCCCGTCAGACCAGCGGTCAGCACGAAAACCAACAGGGCCAGAATGGATGCGATGGTCGCGGTGTGGTCAGGGGTGGCGGCGGCCAGATCCAGGCTCGGCACACGGCTGGCGGCAGTGCCGGCTTCGCCGCCATCATGCTCATGCCGTACGGCAATACTGCCCATATTGACCTGCCCTCATTACTCAACCGGCGCCCTGGGGCTGCATAACTTCCCCGACGGGCGCGGCTGCGCCTCTGGCAATTGCAATCATTGCCGAGCCATTAGTGACAAAATAAGGCAAACAAACTGCTAACAAATATTAACGGCGCCTTATAACCATTTGGAACTGTTAGATTTATGTTAGGCTTCATGAATGTGTGGACGCTATAGCCTGACCTCCCCCGAAGAAGCCATGCGGCAGCTGTTTGACCTGCCGACGGCAAGCACCGCAGCCTGGGTCACACCGCGCTTTAATATCGCGCCCAGCCAGACCGCGCCGGTGCTTCGACACACCGAAATTGGCGCGGGCCCGGAACCAACAACCATGATCTGGGGCCTGATCCCAAGCTGGAGCCAGGAACAGACTGGCGGTCAGATCAATGCGCGCAGCGAAACCGCGGCTGAAAAGCCTAGCTTTCGTGACGCCTACCGCCGTCGCCGCTGTCTGATACCGGCGGACGGTTTCTATGAATGGCAAAAAATCGATGGCGGCAAGCAACCCTATTGGATCAGCCGGACCGACGGCGCGACCTTTGTCTTTGCCGGCCTGTGGGAAAACTGGACGGGCGGCACCTCGGAAGCCAGTCCCCGCTTCACCATTCTGACCACCACCGCCTCGGAGGCTTTGCGCCCGATCCATCACCGTATGCCGGTGATCTTGGGGCGACAGGATTTCACCGCTTGGCTTGATCCCAACCAGACCCCACGGACGGAATTGTTCGCGCCGGAACAGGCGCCCCGCATGCAGGTCCGCCCGGTCTCGCATCGGGTCAACAGCCCGCGCAATGATGACGCCGCCTGTCTTGAAAGCGCCAGAATCAAACCGGCCCCGATCAAACCGGCACAAGGCAGTCTGTTTTAGGGCAATTCCGGTTAATCGATGCCGCCGCGCCGTTCGACAATTCCCAGCCAAACCGCCAGGCCGATGCCAAGGCTGCTGCAGACCGCCATCAGCCAATAGGTCCCGGCCCAGCCACCAAAACCGGCGAGCATGATAGCCATGGCCGGCGGACCGGTGAGGCTGCCGATGTTGGCGCCCTGTACAATGGCGCCGTTAATGGTGCCGACCATTGCCGGGCGGGGCGCATGAGCCGCCGTCCCCGCCAATAGCGCGGCGGGCAACAAACCGCCGAACAAGTTGAATGCAAACGCCAAGGGCAGCTTCCAGAACTCCGGCACCGACGGTGCGAAAATTCCCGCCGCGCACAGCAGCATCATCACGAAGGCCGCCACCACCAGCCACCAGCGGCGCAGACCGCGATGCAACAGCCAGCCCGCCAACAGGTTGCCCAGGGCATTGCCGGCAACGACAATCGCCGTCGCCACCCCGGCCCGGCCCGGCGCATAGCCCAAAACCTCGATCAGATATGTCGGCAGCCAGGACGCCACGGCGAAAAACTGTAGGGCATAAAGCGCGAAACAACTGCCCATCAGCACCGGACCGGGACGCAAGACCGCCTGCCCCAGGCTGCGCCATGGCATTGCGGTCTCGGCACTGGGCGCATCCGCCCAACGCTTTGGCCCGGTCACCCAGGCTACCGCCACTAGACACAGCAAAGCCAACGCCGCCGCGACGATCCAGACACCCTGCCAGCCGAACCGGTCCGCGATAGGTGGCGCGCCCAGGATCGCCAAGGCCATGCCGGTGGGCATGTAACTGCCCCACGCCGCCATGGCCAGGTTACGTTGCCTTGGCGTGACCGCCGCCACGATCAGACGCGGCACGGTCACCGCGCAGGACAAAAATGCCACGCTCTCAATCACCCGGCAGAGCAACAACCACGCCACCCCAGATGGATCGCTGGGCGCAAAGGCGGCTGCCAGGCCCGCCAGCGCCATGATGCCCAGGCCGACCAGTAAAACCCGCCGCGCGCCCAACTTGTCCGCCGTAGCCCCGCCCAGGATACCAAACAAGGCGCCGGTCAGATTGAATAACGAGACCAGCCAGCCGGCGGCCAGCAGCGACAGACCTAGTTCGGCCTGCAACAGGGTGATCAGGGGCGGTATCTTGCCAACCTGAACAGCGGCCACGATGCCCGCCGCGATGGCAATTGCAATAACACCCCAGCGGCTTTGCGCGGGCGTTTCGGTTTGACACAAGTTAGACGACCTTGCCGGGGTTCATGATGTTAGTGGGGTCCAGGGCGTCCTTGACGGTGCGCATCAGATCCACCTCGACGTCCGATTTATAGCGCTTGGCCTCGTCCCGGCGCAGGCGGCCCAGACCGTGTTCGGCGCTGATGGAGCCGTTCAACTCGTGGATCAAATCATGCACGATGCGGTTGATGTTGCTGTATTCGGCACCGAAATCCGCGCCTTCGTTACCAAGCGGCTGGACCGGATTGTAATGCATGTTGCCATCGCCTACGTGACCAAATGCGACACAGCGGACGCCGGGATAGGCGGCCTCCAGCAACTTATCCGCACGCTCCAGAAATTCGGCGATCCTCGAAATAGGCACCGAAACATCATGCTTGACCGACTGGCCTTCATGATTTTGTGCCTCGGGGATCGACTCGCGGATCTTCCACAAAGCCTCCCCCTGGGCGCGGTTGGCCGCCAGCACAGCGTCCAGCACCTCGCCCATCTCCAACCCATCGCCCAATAGCGCCTCGACCGCATCGCGCAGGCTGTCGGGCGCGCCCTGGCCGGAAATCTCCATCAGGACATACCACGGATAGGCCTCGGCGAAGGGATCGGTCATGCCGGGCACATGTTCCAGGACGAAATCAATAGGCCGGCGCTGGATCAACTCAAACGCCGTGACCTGTTCTCCAACCGCGTCCGTGGCCCGGCTCAACAAGGTCAGGGAGGCGCCGGGATCAGGCACGGCGACCAGGGCGGTTTGAATTTCCGTGGGCTTGGGAAACAGTTTCAGCACGGCCGCCGTGATCATGCCCAGGGTGCCCTCGGCGCCGATAAAAAGCTGTTTCAGATCATAGCCCGTATTATCCTTGCGCAGGCCGCGCAGGCCGTCCCAGATCCGCCCATCGGGCAGCACCACTTCCAGGCCCAAAACCAGATTGCGTGCATTGCCATAGCGCAGCACCTGGGTGCCACCGGCGTTGGTGGAAAGATTGCCGCCGATCTGACAGGAACCTTCCGCCGCCAATGATAGCGGAAACAGGCGGTCGGCGTCCGAGGCCGCTATCTGCAAATCCGCCAAGATGCAGCCGGCTTCCACGGTCATGGTGTTGTTCAGGACATCAATCTCACGCACCTTGTTCATGCGCGAGGTCGAGAGAATAATTTCCGTGCCCGTGGCATGAGGCTGGGAGCCGCCGGTCAAACCCGTATTGCCGCCCTGGGGCACAATCGGGGTGGCGCTGGCAGCGCAGATGGCAATTACGGCGGCGACCTCGTCCACATTGGCCGGCTTCACCACCATGGGTACCCAGCCGTGCCAATTGTCGCGCCAAGATTGGCAAAGCGGCGCGATTTCGTCCGGATCCAGGGTGTAGCCCTTGGGCCCAACCGCCGCCTTGATACGCTCCAGCACATCGGCGTCCACGGCATTGGGCCGCTCGCCTGATATTTCATTATTTGCTTGCATGCTATTGATGTAGCGCCTTTTCGATCAGGCAACAAGTTCACTGCTATCAAATTCAGCGGCGGGGCGCGGCGGCGCGGCGCAGCCGGTCGTTGATGGCCCGGCCCAAGCCGGTTTCGGGAATTGGCGCCACGGCGATGGCGCTCCCCGGTCCCTGATCAAGTTGCCGCAGCATGGCGAACAGGTTCGCGGCGGCCTCGATCAGGTCACCTTTGGCGCTCAAATTTTGGCTACCGGAATGATCGGGACCAAAACCCAGGAAGACCTCATCCGGACCCGGTTCCAGGGCATCCAGACGCAATCCTTTGTTAGGTGCGTAATGCGAGGCTAATTGCCCCGGCGCACTGGGTCTGTCGGCGGCATCCAACAGCAACTCCGCCATGACAATCTCGCCCACTACCGCCTGCAACTGTTCGAGGGAGATGCCGCCGGGCCGCAACAGCACTGGGGCGCCCGCGCGAAACCCGACGACCGTGCTTTCCAGGCCAATCTCGCAGGGCCCGCCATCCAGAATAAACGCCACCGCATCGCCAAGTTCCTGGTTCACGTGCGCCGCCGTGGTTGGACTGATCCGGCCCGAACGGTTCGCCGAAGGTGCGGCAACGGGACGGCCCACCGCCGCCAGCAAAGCATGCGCGTCCGGGTGGCTGGGCACCCGCAAGGCGACGCTGTCCAAACCAGCAGAGGCGATCAGGGCGATGGCGCAATCATCCGTGCGGGGCAATACAAGGGTCAGCGCACCAGGCCAGAACGCATCCGCCAGGGCACGGGCGGCGTCATTCCAATGGGCGAACGCGCCGACGGCATCCGTATTGGCCAAATGGGAAATTAGAGGATTAAATGCCGGCCGTTGTTTGGCCGCGAAAATCGCCGCCACCGCCCTGTCATTAGTAGCATCGGCGCCCAGGCCATAGACGGTTTCGGTTGGAAAGGCGACCAGTTCGCCCTGCCGCAACAGTTCCGCCGCCCGGGTCCGGTCTTCGGCCCTCTCAGCGCGGCCAATGGTCGCCATGGTTCCCGCTCACGGCTCCATATCCACCGTGGTCAGATGCCTCAATACCGCCTCGGCCGTCAACTTGCCGTCCTGGTTGACGCAACGGTACAAACCACCGTCAGGATCGCTATACAAAGTCAGCTCGGCATCCCAGAAAACCGGCCGCAAAAACCGTATTTCCAAATCCATTTCCCACGGCAAGGCGCGCCCGACAATGGCGCCGTGCAAGGCCGTCAACTGCATCAGGCCTTGGGCCAGGGGGGCGCGGTAGCCGCGCGAAGCGGCGAATTCCGGGACAAAATGGATCTGATTGCCGACCTCTTCCGCATAGCCCATGACCTTTTCCGGACTCAGATGCAGGCTGCCCACGGCCTGCATGCCGTCGCGGGGGTCGGGTCTCTTGGCACTGGAAGGGGCGCCCGACTTGGCCGCGGGCACTTCATCATAGGGCAGCAGATGTTCCGTCACCATGCGTAGGGGCACGGTTTGGTTGGCCCGGCGAAAGGCGATATGGCAATTCAAAATGCGGCCCCGGGGCCCCTCCCCATAGGCGCCGACCTCGGCCTCCACCGACAGAGCCTCGTCCAGGGCGATACGGCCGGTCTGAAACAGCCGTTGGCGGACCAGGACGCGGCCATCGTTGGGCAAGCCGGCCTTGGCAATGGCGCGGGAGACATCCTGGGCAAAGATCGAAACGTCGGCCACTTCCCGAAAGATCTCGCCGGCGATGTCGGTGGCGGCGTGGTAACGGTCTTGCCGGGCCCGGTCCACACGGGAGGAAAAAACTGGAAAGCGGGTTCCCGATGGGGCTGCGTCATAGGCGTTCAGGGTGCCTGAAAGCTGTTTTACCTGATCGTTCATTTGGGCTTTCGTTCATTGCCGGGGGACGTAAAAAATCTTCCCGTTGCCATTCCGGTGAGAGATAGCATATTACGCAACGAACAGGTGAATTTCCAACCATCGATTAGGTTTTGAGATCATGAGTGAATATCAGGCGCCCCTCAAGGACATCCGCTTCACCCTGAACCAGATTTGTGATCTGGAAGATATTCTGAGCCTGCCGAAATTCGCCGAGAATGACGGCGAGACCATTAATGCGGTGCTGGAAGAAGCCGGGCGGTTGGCCGCCGGCGTCCTCGCACCTTTAAACCGCCAGGGCGACACCCAAGGCGCGACATTGGCCAACGGCGTCGTCACCACGCCCGACGGTTTCGCCGAAGCTTACGCCGCCTACCGCGACGGGGGCTGGAACGGCATTCAATTCGATCCGAATTACGGCGGCATGGGCCTGCCACTGGTGATCGGCAATGCCTGTTCCGAACTATGGAACAGCGCCAACATGGGCTTTTCCCTCTGCCCCATGCTGACCCAGGGCGCGATTGATGCCATCGGGGCCCATGGCAGCGACGAATTGAAAGAGACCTATTTGGAAAAACTGGTGACCGGTCATTGGACCGGCACCATGAACCTGACCGAACCCCAGGCCGGCTCCGACGTCGGCGCGCTGCGCGCCAAGGCGGAACCAGCAGCGGATGGCAGCTGGCGCATCAAGGGCCAGAAGATCTTCATCACCTACGGCGAACATGACTACGCCGATAATATCATTCATTTGGTGCTGGCCCGGACCCCCGGCAGCCCCGAAGGCACGCGCGGCATCTCGCTGTTCGTGGTGCCGAAATTCCTCGTCAACCCAGACGGCAGCCTGGGCCAGCGCAACGATCTGCGCTGCATCAATCTGGAAGAAAAACTGGGCATACACGCCTCCCCCACCGCCGTCATGAGCTTTGGCGACAACGAGGGCGCTGTCGGCTACATGCTGGGCGAAGAGAACAAGGGCATGCGCTGTATGTTCACCATGATGAACACGGCGCGGCTGAGCGTTGGCATTGAAGGCCTGGCCATCGCCGAAGGGGCTTATCAGCACGCCGTCGCCTACGCCCTGGAACGGCGCCAGGGCCGCGCCATTGGTGCCACGGAGCCGGGCGCGTCCGCGATTGTCGAACATGCCGATGTGCGCCGCATGCTGATGACCATGAAAGCCCAGATCGATGCCATGCGAGCCCTTTGCTACGTCAATGGGCAGGCGCTGGATCTGGCCCGCAATGATGAAGACGAGGAACGGCGCGCCTGGTATGGCCAGTTGGCCGAGCTGTTGACGCCGTTGTCCAAGGCCTGGAGCACGGATCTGGGCTGCGAAGTGGCTTCGTTGGGAGTGCAGATCCACGGCGGCATGGGCTTTATCGAGGAAACCGGCGCGGCACAGTATTACCGCGATGCCCGCATCGCACCGATTTACGAAGGCACCAACGGCATCCAGGCGCTGGACTTGGTGATGCGCAAGCTGACCATGGCGGGCGGTGATGTTGTACGGCGCTATCTGGGCGAAATGCGCGGCCTGGACCAGGATTTGGCTCAGGGTGGCGCCGCTTTCGCCAAAATGCGCACCAATTTGACAAGCGCCCTGGACGGCCTGGAGGAGGCATCGCGTTGGCTATTGGAGAGCATGGCCTCGGACCCCAACGCCGTGGCCGCCGGCGCCACGCCCTATCTACGCATGTTCGGCATGACGGTTGGCGGCTATCTGCTCGCCAAAGGCGCCCTGGCCGCAGCTGCCCTGGCGGACCAACCGGGCGCGGACACGCCTTTCCTGGCTGGCCGAGTGGCCACGGCGCGCTTCTTTGGCGAGCAAATTCTGCCCCAGGCCCCAGCCCTGCTGGCGGCCATCACGGCCGGGGCCGAACCTTTGTACGCCATACCGCCGGAGCAGCTGGTAAATTAGTCCAGGATCGACATTAGTGTTCCGGTTCATCCGGCGGCGATAATCGATTCGATTGAAAAAGAGCACTGCCAAGGCAAAGTCAGAAGTGTATAAATCGTTATAATACAATAGGTTAAACGTCTTGCTTGTAGCGTCATGCTAGTTCTCTACAATATCTAGTAGAGAATTGGGTGGGCAAGTAACCGTGAATGTAATCTCTGAACGACTGGTCAAAGACAGCCCGCCTCGAAACGGTTCAAACGAGAGGGGCGAGATGCGGAACCTTCTTGCACGGGTGCAGGCCAATATTGGCCGGCAGCTGCTATTGAATGACTTGGTCGCCACGATCGAGACCGATTTCGAGGAATATGGCCGTGTCGTCGATGAGGCGCCCGCATGGCATGACAAGCGAGTCGCGCCGACCGATCCCGATCACAATACTCTGGGACCGAATAACGCCTTCTGGGTCGCCATCCGGGACGACGAGGGCGAGGTCGTATCGTGCTCGGCCGTACGCATCTGGCCAAAAACACGTTTGATTGACATGGTCAATGCGGGACGTTTCCTCTATGACGGCAGCAAGGAACAAGGCAAGGAAAGCTTGCATCTGTTCACGGAAGGGCTTGGCCATATCGATGGCAATATAGCTTATTGCGGCGGCGGTTGGGTCCACCCCAAGGTTCGGGGACTGGCTATATCAACCATGTCCATAATGTTGGCCCAGGCCAAGATGCTGCAGGATTTCGACGTGGATTATTGCTTCTCGATGGTTCGTCCGGACTTTATCGAGAAAGGCATGGCGCTACGCACCTACCGCTATTACCACATGGATTTCGGCGCGACCTTGTGGCGCGCGGGTACGGGCGAGCGGATCGATTTCTGGGTGCTGCACAACAGCCGGGCTGATCTGATGCGTGAAATGACCCTGTGGGTCAATACGCCTGGATAATGACCCTGTGGGTCAATACGCCTGGATAATGACCCTGTGGGTCAATACGCCCGGATAGTGTGCTCAGGGAACAAGTTGGCCGAGAGTTGAGTAGGATCTAGAGCGCATATGAAGAAAATGCGCTCAGACTCTTAAGTCGCGAGAGCGACTCCGATTAATTGAAAATTGCTCTAGTTGCGGCTGATCTCGGCTGATAGCGTGACCAACCGGTCAACGCCGCCGGATTTGTTGACGGTCGGAAAAATAACCCGGTCATAGGTGAGCTCAACAGCGTCGATTTTGCCTGAAATACGATGGGCCAGAGGTTCCCGCGCCGTGATCGCCTCGCCAAAGCAAGTGACAATTACCTTCAGCAAGTCCTGTTCAGGCATTTCACGCAGGCGCCGGGCCACGAAGTTACGGTCATCGTAGACATTGAAGTCATCGCCATAGAAAGCAAATACGTAGTTCAATGGATCATCGGCATCGGTGGCGACAACAGACGAGCGCCCGTTGAGAATTTCAGGCGCACCAACCAATGGCCCAAATCCCAGTTCTTCCCGCCGATAAAGCCCGCCGTGGCCACAAAGTTGGTACCAGCGTTGCAACGCTATCCCCAACATCGGGTCCTGGACTTTATCCAGCGCTATGTGTTCCACCCTCACCATAAGCGGCGTTACAGTAAGATACGAGAAACCTAACTGCAAGCATTTGATTCCTTTAATGATTCAAATTTCTGCTCGGTATTTGCATTGACGATTCTAGAAAATCAACGCCGAATTCCACCCACAGGCTTACCCACAAGGTTGCCCACAAGCTCGGCCCGGAGCTCACGTAGAGCTGACATAATGCCGATCGATAGCGGCAAAAATGGGGCTGTAAAATTCCTGGCAACGGCGAGATTGGGCAAGCTTACATTTGACGTTTACGTCAACGTTAAGTTAGCATGCAGCCAACATATTCCATATCATTGGTAACGAAGTAACGGGCGCGGCGGCCACATGGCCCCCACGCGACCCGTGTACGGAAAGGCAGTTCATGGTCGCCGAAAACGCAGTCCAGTATCCTTTTGAAGACGCCGCCGAGCCGGGCAAACCGCAAGAAGTCGCGCCCGGCATTTATTGGGTGCGGATGCCGTTGGAGCTGACCGGTCTGGACCATATCAATCTGTGGCTGCTGCGTGACGGAGACGGCTGGTGCATCGTCGACACCGGCATGAACACGGACCGCATTCATGATTTGTGGCAGGAAGTGTTCGACAATTTCCTGGACGGCAGGCCGGTGACACGGGTCTTTTGCACGCATTTTCATCCCGATCACATGGGCCAGGCGGGCTGGCTGACCCGGCATTGGAATTGCGAATTGTGGATGACCCATCGGGAATGGCTGCAGGGCCGGGTGGCGGAACTGGACCATTCTGACAAGATGCCCGAATGGCAATTGCAGTTTTTCCGCAACGTCGGCTGTTCACAAACGGCCTTGGCCGACATGGCCGAAAGCAGCTATGACTATTTTCGCAAAGCCGTGACGCCGCTGCCGCCGCAGGTGCATTCGGTCCGCGCGGGACAGGAGATCCGTATCGGCGGCGATGACTGGCAGGTCATCGTGGGCCGTGGCCATTCGCCCGAACATATGTGCCTGTTCAACCACAAGGCCCGCGTGCTGATTTCCGGCGATCAGATCCTGCCCAGGATCACGCCGCATATTGGCCTGCATGCCTCCGAGCCCGCCGCCAATCCGCTGCAATTGTATCTTGATACGCTGGCTAATTTTGATCATCTGCCCAACGATACCCTGGTACTGCCGGCCCATGGCCTGCCGTTTTACCGCCTGCACCCGCGCCTGGCGTTCTTGCGCCAGCACCATGCCGAACGCCTGGCCACCTTGGAAGAATTCTGCGTCGAGCCGACGCGGGTTCTCTCCACCCTGAAGGTGATGTTCCAGCGCGAGTTGAACCCGTTCGAGGCGCTGCTGGGGATGAGCGAGTCGTTGTCGCATCTACATTGCCTGATGGGTCAGGGGCGCGTCGTCCGCGAAACCAGCGACGACGGGGTCTGGCTGTTTCAAGCCAGCGACCGGCACGCGGATGCCGCCTGAACCGGCAGCGCCAAAAGTAGCCCTCGCCAAAGCAGCCCTTCTGGGCCTGGACTGGGGGACAACCTCTCTCAGGGGTTATCTCATGACAGCGGACGGCACCATATTGGCCGAGCGCGCGGCCGAGGCGGGTATTCTGAACATACAAAACGGTGCCTTCGCCGATGCCCTCGAGGACATGGCCGGCGATTGGCTGGCGGCTGATAGTGCCATGCCCATTGTCGCCTCCGGCATGATCGGATCGCGCCAGGGCTGGACCGAAGTGCCTTATCTGGAGTTGCCAACGGCGGCAGCGGATCTGACCCTGTATGCCCATGCTGGCTTTCAGCGCACCATCCATTTTGTCCCCGGCCTCGCGCTGCGGGATAAAGATGGCGTGCCCGATGTCATGCGCGGGGAAGAGACGCAGATTTTTGGTGCCAGCGCGGATGGTATGTATCTATTGCCTGGCAGCCACAGCAAATGGGCCCTGGTCGAAGCTGGGCGCATTACCTGGTTCGCCACCTTCATGACCGGCGAATTATTCGCCGCCCTAAAAGATCACACAATTCTGGGCCGGATGATGTCGGGGTCGGGGAACGACGACGCAGCTTTCGCCCGTGGCGCTAAATATGGCTTTGGCGGGAGCGGTACATTGCAGCGGCTGTTCAGTGCCCGTACCCTGGCATTGTTCGGCGAGCTGCCCGAAAGTGGCGTTGCCGCCTACCTTTCCGGCCTGTTGATAGGCACGGAGATTGCCGAGGCGCGCGCCTTGGTGCAAAATTCAGCTGATATGATCACCATCATCGGCAATCCGGATTTGGGCCAACATTATTTAGCCGCGTTATCCCATTGCGGCCTGCGTGGCTGTCAGGCAGCGGAAGGTGCCGCCGCGCGGGGCCAATGGCGCATCGCCAAAGCGGCGGGAATTTTGGCCTCATGACAAGCCTGGAAACATCCCTGGCGGAGCTGCCCCTGATCGCCATTTTGCGCGGTGTCCGGCCCGGCGAGGCGGTGGCCGTGGGCCAGGCCCTGTTCGATGCCGGTTTCCGCATCATCGAAGTGCCCCTGAATTCGCCCGACCCGTTGCAAAGCATCGCCAACCTGGCGGCGGCCTTTGGTGATCGGGCCTTGATCGGTGCCGGCACGGTGTTAAGCGCCGAAGCGGTAGACGAGGTTGCCGCCGCCAACGGCCGTCTGATCGTCATGCCGCATAGCGACGCTGCCGTGATTACCCAGGCCAAGGCGCAAAATTTGTTCTGTCTGCCCGGCGTCGCCACCCCGACCGAGGCCTTCGCCGCGCTTGCCGCCGGTGCAGATGGTTTGAAGATGTTCCCAGGCGAGAGCCTGCCGCCCGTGGTGGTCAAGGCCTGGCGCGCGGTGCTGCCGGCCGGGCTGGGACTGTTTCCCGTCGGCGGTATATCAGCCGACAAAATGGCGGACTACCGCGTGGCGGGTGCGACGGGCTTTGGCCTGGGATCGGCCCTCTACAAACCCGGCATGACGGCGGCGGACGTCGGACTAAACGCCCAAAGCTTTGTCGCCGCATGGCGGCGGATCGAGGCATGAACGCCACTTTAGAGACCGAACGTCTGATCCTGCGGCCCTTCGTGGCGGCTGATCTGACCGCGCTGACGCCCATATATGGCGATGCGGCGGTCATGGCGATCCGCAAGCTGGGCGTACAGACGCCCAAGCAGACCGATCTGGAACTGACCGCGATCATTGATCATTGGGCCCGCCATGGCTTTGGCCTGTGGGCGGTACTTGACCGCCAGGGCGGCACGCTGTTGGGGGAATGCGGCCTGCGTTACCGCGACCCTGCGCTGGCCGGAGATAGCGAGATCGAGATTTCCTACGGCCTGTCGAAGGGCGCCTGGGGCCGGGGATTGGCGACCGAAGCCAGTTTGGTGGCCATGGCGCATGGCTTTGATGTTATTGGTCTGACCGAGATCGTGGCAATCGCCAAGGCTTCCAACCGGGCCTCGCATCGGGTGATGGAGAAACTCGGCATGCACCTGGCGGAAACCTGGGAGCGTGACGGCCTTGGCAGGGTTAAGTACATTGTCGGGGCGAATGATTTTCAAAAGCTGGCCCAACAGTCGAATTAGTGAGGATATCAAGCCATGAAACTCTATGACCTGCCCCCCTCTCCCAATGCCCGCCGGGTGCGGATTTTTGTTGCCGAAAAAGGTTTGGAGATCCCCACTATCGCCGTCGATATGGCCAAGGGGGAAAACAAAGCAGCCGACTATCTGGCGAAAAATTCTCTGGGCAAGATGCCGGTGCTGGAACTGGATGACGGCACCTGCATCGCCGAGTCCGGTGCCATCTGCCGTTATCTCGAGGAAACCCATCCCGAACCGGCCCTGATGGGCCGTACCGCCGTGGAACGGGCCCAGGTGGAGATGTGGAACCGGCGCATGGAGCTGGAAATCCTGCTGCCGCTGATCCACGTCTTTGGCCATACCCACGAGATGTGGAAGGGCGTGCATACCCAGGTCGCTGAATGGGGCGAACTCTGCCGGGAGAACAGCCTGAACCGCCTAGCCTGGCTGGATGGCGAAATCGCGGGCCGGGACTACATCGTCAACGACAACTACAGCGTCGCCGACATCACCCTGCAATGCGCTCTGGTTCTGGGCAAGGCCGTGGGTGTGCGGGTGCCTGAAGAGCTGGACAACGTCAACGCCTGGTTTGCCCGTGTGGCCGCCCGCCCTACCGCGCGAGCATGAAATAGGCTATTATACAGCCTCTGAATAGGAGACATGCAATGTCAAAAACTCTGCTGAGCGGCTCTTTCGTGGCCTTGATCACGCCCATGAACCAGGATTTTTCGATTGATTATGGCGGCTTCCGCACGCTGATCGAATTTCAGCGGGAGAATGGTTCTTCCGGTGTGCTGATCATGGGCTCGTCGGGCGAGGTCTCCATGCTGACCATGGAGGAGCGCCACGCCATCGTCCGCACCACCATGAAGCAGAAGCAACCGGGCATGGAAATGTGGTACGGCTGCACTGGCTCGACCACGGAAACCACGATCGCCTATGTCCAACAGGCAGCGGCCGAGGGTGCGGACGGCGCGATGATCGCCGCGCCCGCGTATATATGTGCCGCGAACGAAGACATCGTGGAATACTTCCTGGAAGTCGCCGATGCCTCGCCCATTCCCCTGGGCGTCTACAACAACCCGCCGCGGGTGAAGACCGATCTATCGGCCGAAGAGGTGCTGCGTATCGCGGCGCATCCGAATGTGCAGCTATTGAAAGAATCTACCGGCCGCGTGGCCCAGGCGGCCCAGATCGCCCGCGCCAAGCCGGAGATGAGCCTGATGTGCTGCTGCTCCCCCAATCTTGGCCTGATCGTGCCGATCATGTCCTTGGGCGGCCATGGCGTCGCCAATATGACCGGCAATATCATCCCGCGCGAGATGGCGGTAATTTCCAAACCTTGGGAAAATTTCGACGACGCGCAGAATTTCCAGGCGGCCTATCTGCGTAATCTGCCCATGCTGCATTACGCCTATTCAGCCATCAACCCGGTACCCATGAAGTCCTTGATGGCCGCCATGGGCATGCCCGCCGGCCCCTTGCGCAAACCGCAAAAGCATCTGACCGGCGCGGCGCTGCAACGTGGCCTGGATGCTGTGGCCGAGCTGGATCTGGTCAAAGCCTACGGCTATTCGCCCGTTAGCACTTTAGGCAGTGCCTTGGCGGCGGCGGAATAGCGCCTAAAGCAGGTTTTCGGCAAGCCTCTCCAACTGCGTGGCCATCTCGGCTTCGGTTTCGACCCAGTCGAGGCGTACCACGACCCTGTCGGCGCCGGCATCAAACAGGGATCGGAAGGCATCCCGGTCAGGCACCTGGCCGTAAACCGAAATTGTGATGGCCTTGGGATCCCGCCCGGCGGCCTCGCACATGACTTCCAGCTGGCGCCGGCTGTCTTCCAGTATGGCTGGTGTGGTGCGGTTCGGCATCCAGCCATCGCCATGCTCCACGACCCGCTGCAGGACATTTTTCGCCATGCCGCCGATCATGATCGGCGGATAAGGTTTTTGCGCCGGCTTGGGATAGGAGCGCACGGCGGAAAAATCGAAAAATTCGCCGTGATGTTCCGCTTCTTCCTGGGTCCAAAGTTTTTTCATGACGTCAAGCGCTTCGCGGGTCTGGCTCCACCGGCGCGGAAAATCACCGCCCATGAGCTCGGTCTCCTCTTTCAGCCAGCCGGTGCCAACGCCAAACAGAAAACGTCCGCCGCTATAGAGGTCCAGGGTGGCGACCTCCTTGGCCAACAGCAGGGGGTTTCGCTCCGGCACCAAGGTTATTCCCGTCGCCAGCATAATTCGGGAGGTCACCGCCGAGGCCCGCGCCAGAGCGATAAAAGGCTCGGTGAAATGCGAATAGCTGATGGGGATCTCGCCGCCAGTCGAAGGAAACGGGCTATCCGAGTGCACGGGCACGGCTGGATGCTCGCCGTACCAGATCGAATCAAAGCCCAGATCCTCAGCCTTCTTTGCCACGAAGGCGGGGTCGATCGTATAGGCGGGCAAGGGAACCACGATACCAATATTCATCTCAAATCCATCCTTAAGGGCCGCTGGCATATCGCCGACAAGCCTATCGCGTTCAATTGAGCGTGGCCAGAAATCACAAAACATGAAAACATCGCACCCTTCGGACAGCAAACGCGGAGTGCAAGGCAATGGGATCGCGGTACCTTTTCGTCGTCAGCATGGATGTTGCCGCTGACAGGGAGGATTTCTTCAACGAGGTTTATGATACTGAGCACGTGCCCTATTTGACCGCTGTTCCAGGCGTCATATCGGCCACGCGTTCCGTCCAGCAACCACTGCGGATGATGCTGGCGGGTGAAGAGCGCGTGATGGACCCAGGTGACGAGCCGCGCTACAGCGTCAGTTATGAAATCGAAAGCGCGGAGGTTTTGCTGAGCCCGGAATGGGCCGAGGCGGGCGAACGCGGCCGCTGGCCGACCGAGGTCCGCCCTTTCACCACCAACCGCCGTCACATCCTGCGCAAGATTATCTAGAAACAGATTTGGAGGTCGCAATGGCCAAGGGCTTACTCATCGCCGCGTTTGATTTCTCGAATGCCCAGGCGGATGAATTTCATGACTGGTATGACCTGGAACACGTCCCCGAACGCCAGGCGATCCCAGGCTTTGGTGCCTGCGAACGTTGGATCAGCGAAGACGCGCCGAACGTCGCCATCGCCACCTATGATCTGGACGCGCTTGATGTCATGCATTCCGAGGCCTACCGCGCCATCGCCTATGACAATCTTTCCGTCTGGTCGAAACGCGTCACCACCATGTGTGACAGATTGCTGCGCTTTGAAGGCACGCAAATTAATCCAGGCGACGCCGAGGCGCCGGCGGGCGCGGGCGGGCTATTGCTCAACACCATGAACATCGCGCCGGAGGTGGAGGACGATTTCAACGCCTGGTACGATCAGGAGCATCTACCCGCCCTGGCCGCCGTGCCCGGCACCCTGGCGGCCCGGCGCTACCGCACTGGCCCAAATGAGTTAGGGGATGATGAAGGCAGCCACCGATATGTCGCGATCTATCACCTAACGTCGCCGGAAGTGACGTGGAGCGAAGCCTGGAAGACGGCAGCCAATACCCCCTGGACCGAACGGATGCGCCCGCATTTTCGCGATCACCTTCGTATTTTGACCCGAGCCTATGTGCGCGCGGAAACGGCGCCTTAAAGCCGCCCACATAGCAGGTCAAATTCATAATTTATCCGCCTTGCCTTGCCCGGCAAGCCTACATTGTCCGCCGAAAATCAGCAGACACCAATCGGTTGCCTGAAAATGAGTTAGGCGAAACAGCAAGGTTTCAATTGCAATGACGCTCGTTCCCTCGGTAGACTGGGGACAATAAAAAAGAACGACAGTGACGTACGCGTGTTGAGGTGATGGGTGCAGAGGGGGGGTAGAAATTATGATCCCAGCGGGATGCTACCGGCCGACCAGCCAAACTTTGACACACTTTTTGAGTGGCTCGCAAAGGGAGGCCTAAACTATGTCTAAATTCAAAATCAGCAATTCTTTCGGACAACAGACCAGACGTGAATTCCTCGCAACATCGTCGGCCGGCATGACGGCGGCGGCAGCGGCGGCGGCAACGGCTAGCATGCCAGGTTCGGCATTCGCGGCGAAGAAGAAGGGCGGCACACTGCGATTTTCCACCCGCTCGGATGCCCGTGGTCTGGATCCGCAACGCAACGTCATCTATTACGTCTCGCATCCTTTGGCGGCGACGTCGGGTGGCCTGCTTGATATCGACAAGAACATGGACATCGTCCCCGCCATTGGCGAGGAATGGACGATCTCCGATGACATGAAGACCTATACCTTCAAGATCCGCAAAGGCGTGACCTTCCATAACGGCGCCGACGTGGATGCGCCGGCGATCAAGTGGAACTATGACCGGGTCCGGGATCCGAAAACCAGCCATTCCTTCCACCGCAGCTTCTTTAAGCTGGTGAAAGAGATCACAGCGATTGACAAATATACCCTGCGGATTGATCTGGAGTTGCCAAGTGCCGTGTTCCTGGCCAGCGTGACTTACTATCCGGTCAATCTGATCGCGCCAAACAGCGTCGATCAGGTGGATACGCATCCAATCGGTTGCGGCCCCTTCAAGTTCGTTAGCTGGAAGCGTTTCGCGAAGACCGAAATGGTCCGGTTCGAGAATTTTTGGCAAACCGATGCCGCCGGCAATTCGCTACCTTATCTCGATGCGATCGAGGGTTATCCGAAAAAAGAGGACAAGGTCCGCTTGACCGCCCTGCGCACGGGCGAAGTCGATCTGATCGAGAATATGTCCTATGCGGACGCCGCCAACTTCAAGAAAACCCAGACAGCCAATTACAATACCTGGGATATTCCACAGGTTGGTTGCGGTTATCTTGCGGTGCAGTCCAAGACGGGCCCATTCGCCATGGACCACCCGAATGGCAAATTGATGCGGCAAGCCCTGTCCCATGCCATCGACAAGGAAGCCATTCACCAAGCTATCTTCAATGGCTTGAGTGAAAGCTTGAACGGCTTCTACGGTACGGCGAGCTCCTGGCATATGCCGGACATCAAGAACATCAAGGAATACGATCCCGAGAAGTCAAAGGCCATTCTGCGCAAACTGAATGCCATGAATACGCCCGTCGCGGTTGTCGCCCGGCAGGCATATTCATACATGCATCAGACTGGTGAGATCGTGTACTCCATGTTGGAGGAAGCGGGCTTCAAGGTTACCAACGAAGTGTTCGACAATCCGGTGCTGCGCAAGAAGTACAAAAAGTCCGACTACGGCGTCGATTCGACGGCGAACAGCTACCGCTTCGAGCCTGACCAATGGTATTCCGTCAACGTCCTGTCTTCCGGCCCCTCGACCAAGCTGAGGACCGGCTACAAGAACGAAGCGGCGGATAAGTTGATCGTCGCGGCGCGGGCCACCAAGGACAAGCAGGTCCGGATGGAGATGTATACGGACGTCGAAAGCATGGTCAATGAAGATGCCGCGATAATTTACACGCACGGCATTCCGTTGACGTCGGCGGCAACCAAGAAGTTGAAGGACTACCAGCCCGCATTTGCTGGTCCTTTCAACATTTCCAATGGTGGTGTGCGTACCGCCTACATGGAAGGTTAGCCGCGTAACTAACCGCGTACCTAGAAGAGGCGCCTTTGTTGTCCGGTGACGCTTTCATGATTGAGAGCGTCACCGGCGCGCCACACCGGAGCTTGTAGCATGCTCATTTATGCAATTAATCGCATAATTCAGATTATTCCCGTTATTTTTATTCTTTCGGTCCTGGTTTTTGGCTTTGTCCATGCCCTGCCCGGCGATGTCATCGATACCTTGACGGCAACGGACGGCGAGGAGGATCCGGAGGTCCGGGCCGCCTTGGAAGAGGAATTTGGCCTCAATAAGCCGATTTATGTGCAATATTTCATTTGGGTTGGCAACGCCCTGCAGGGGGATTTCGGCAAATCGCTAGTGACCCGGCGGCCGGTTAATATTGAATTGATCGAACGCATACCGGCGACCGTGTACCTGGCACTTGTCGGCATCGGGCTATCGATTATCATTGCCGTGCCACTGGGAACATTGGCGGCGGTCAGACGCAATACCCTGACGGATTATTCGGCGCAAATAGTCTCGCTGGCCGGCATATCGATCCCTGAATTCTGGTTCGCGATTTTATGTATTTTGCTATTCGCCTTGCAGCTAGGCTGGTTGCCATCGTCGGGCTATGCACCGTTGTTTAGCGAGCCCGGCAAGAGCATTTGGTATCTGATCCTACCGGCCCTTGCCGTTGGCTTTCGTCAAGCCGCCTTTACGACCCGGCTGACGCGCTCCAGCATGCTGGATGAAATTAGCAAGGATTATGTGGATACGGCGCGCTCCTTGGGCCTGTCCGAACGCAAGGTGATCTATAAATATACCCTGCGCAACGCCATGATCCCGACCATCACCATTTCCGGACTGCAACTGGCCAGCCTGCTGGGCGGCACGGTTGTCTTGGAAACAATCTTTTCCTGGCCGGGCATTGGCCTGGCTATCTATTCCGCCATCCAGCTACGGGATTTCCCGGTAATCCAGGCCGGCGTGCTGGTTTTGGGCATCATGGTGGTGATCATCAATCTATTGGTCGATTTATTGTACCGCGTGTTGAACCCACGCGTTGGCATGGGTTAGGGGAAGCGGCGATGTCTGATCAACAACTACAATCACGTCAACGGGTCGACACGATCAGCCCCGACGATACGCCCTTTGCCATCCGCATGCGGCGCATTCGGACCGTCTCCCGGAATGCCTTCGATGAACTTCTGAAGAGCCGGACCGCGACCATCGGTGCGATCATGATGATCGCCTTGATTTCGGTTTGTATCCTAACGCCCGTGCTGGCCACGCACCCACCGACCAAGCCCAACTACCGTATCCGGCTGCAACCCGCCAGCGCGGACCATTATTTCGGTACGGACAAGTTCGGCCGGGACATTTATTCCCGTGTTTTGTGGGGTGGGCAGCGCATTGTTCTGATCTCGATTGCCGCGGTTGTCTTGGGCTTGGCGCTGGGCATTCCGCTGGGTGTTTTTGCCGGATTTTTTGGCGGCCGTTTCGATTCCATCTCCATGCGGTTCGTCGACGGACTCATAGCCTTCCCGGGCTTATTATTATATCTGCTGATTATCACGGTGGCCCGGGAATGGAAACTTGAAGGCTTCTGGAACGACTTGATACTTGTCTTCGCGCTTGGCCTGAACACCATGCCGGAAATTGCCCGCCTGACCCGTGGCACATCAATGGTGGAGTCGAAAAAGGAATATGTGGAAGCCGCCCACGTGGTGGGCGAAAACAGCATGTATATCGCCCTGCGGGAAATTTTACCCAATATCGTTTCGCCGCTGATCGTCAATGCCACCGTGCGCCTGGGCTATATCATCCTGATTATTGCAGCTCTGTCGTTCCTTGGTCTTGGCACGCCGCCACCGACGCCGGATTGGGGCAGTGACCTCAACGTCGCGCGCGAACATATGGAAAGCCACCCGATGATCGCAGTGTATCCGGGCCTGGCGATCTGTTACTCCGTCCTCGCCTTTAACCTATTTGGCGACGGCCTGCGGGATATTCTCGATCCACGCATCCAGGAACGTTAGCTGGCTGCTACCGAGGAAGATCTCGAAACTATTATGGCCACGCCCTAACTTCGGGCGTGGCCATTTCATTTAGTGTTTGCGATGAGTTCAGGCTATCCGCCCCAGAACACCCGACCAGAACAACCTACAGGTGGTGGCAGGCGACTTGGTGATCCGTATCGACGGTTTCCAATTTCGGCTCGACCTCGCCGCAAATCGAAGTGGCGATCGGGCAACGGCCCTGTAGGCGGCAGCCGGGCGGCGGATCAATCGGCGTCGCGATCTCGCCTTTCAGGATTAGCCGGGGCGGCGGCTTTTTCGGATCCGCTTCCGGCACCGCCGCCAACAATGCCTTGGTGTAGGGGTGCTGGGGATCGTTAAAGATCGTCGTTACCGGACCGGTTTCAACAATCTTGCCCACATACATCACCGCGACCCGATCGCTGATGTGTCGAATAACAGCCAGATCATGGGCGATGAACAGATAGGTCAGGGAGAATTTCTCCTGTAACTCCCGCAACAGGTTCAGAATCTGCGCCTGGATCGAAACATCTAGGGCGGAGACCGGCTCATCGCCGATCAGCAGCTCGGGATTAACGGTCAGGCTGCGGGCAATGGCGATGCGTTGGCGCTGGCCACCGGAAAATTCGTGAGGATAGCGGTCAATATGTTCGGACCCCATGCCAACCAAATTCAACAGTTCCAGCACCCGTTCCCGCTTTTCGTACCAGGTCGTCGCCAGGTTATGCACCTCAAGCGGCCGGCTCAGGATATCCATGATCGTCTTGCGCGGATTAAGCGAGGCGTAAGGGTCCTGGAATACCAACTGCACATTCTTGCGGGTTTCGCGCATACGCTTGGGCGGAAATGCCAGCAGATCCTCACCATGCAGTTTGATCTCACCGTCGGTCGGTTCGATCAAACGCGTTATCAGCCGGCCCGTGGTCGACTTACCACAACCCGATTCACCAACCAGCCCCAATGTCTCGCCGGGACGAATATAGAAATCGATGCCATCGACCGCTTTTACCGTCTGGGTCTTGCCCGCGACCCGGCTGACGAAATCGCCATTCAGGGTGAAGTATTTGACAAGGTTCTTAACTTCCAACAGGTATTCACTCATGAGCTTCTCCGCCTCGGTACACGTCGTTTTGCCAGTACATCACTTGAAAATTGGCACTAAACGGTGGGTTGATCATGCAAGTGGCATGCGGCGAAATGGCCAGGCGACAGTTCCTTGAACTCAGGAATACGTTCTCTGCAAATATCCATGGCATGGGAGCAGCGCGGGTTGAATTTACAGCCCGGCGGCGGTTCCATCATATTGCACACAGTTCCGTCAATCGGCGTCAGGAATTTCGACTGTACGTCCAACCGTGGGATGGAGCGTAACAACCCTACTGTATAAGGGTGTTGGGGATTGGCGAAGATCTCTTCCTTGGTGCCGACTTCCACAATATGGGAGGCATACATCACGCCAATTTTGTCACAGGCATGGGCGACCACGCCCAGGTTATGGGTGATAAAGAGAAGCGACATGTCAAAGCGTTCGATCATGGAGGTGATCAGCTCCAGGATAACCGCCTGAATGGTCACATCCAGCGCCGTGGTCGGCTCGTCCGCGATCAGGAACGTGGGATCGCAACTCAACGCCATGGCCAACATAACGCGCTGGCGCATGCCGCCGGAGAATTCATGGACATAATTGTCGACCCGGTCGTTGGGCGAAGGTATGCCGACCAGCTGCAACATTTCGATGGTGCGCTCCCGCGCCTCTTGCTTGGACATGCCCATGTTGGTGCGCAGGGCATCACCGATCTGGCTGCCTACCGTGAACACGGGGTTCAAGGCATTCATGGGTTCCTGAAAGACCATGGCAATATTCTGGCCACGAATTTCACGGATTTCCTTGTCCGGCATCTGATAAAGATCGCGGCCCTGGAAACGTACGGTGCCGGTGGCGATTTCACCCGGCGGCGAGGGGATCAGACGCATGATGGCCCGCGCGGTCACGGATTTGCCCGAACCACTCTCACCCACCAGGCCAAAGGTCTCGCCCTTGCCTATTTCAAATGAAATTTGATCAATCGCACGCAGCACGCCACGCTTCAAATTGAATTGCACACTCAGATTATCGATCTCAAGAACGGGCTGTGTCATAGCTACGCCCTTCCCCCCCGGGTACTAGTCATTACGCTGCCAAAGGTTCCCAGCTACGGCCTTTGCTGTCAATGGCATAAGCCGCCACAACGCGAAATCCGCAAAAATAGTTCCAGCTTTTTCACAATAACTTGCTGTGAGTTAGAGCTTTCGGGTATATACCGTCGCAGCTCGGGAACAAAACGGATCAAATGTCCGAACCAGACGAAATACCAAGTCCAAAACAAAGCCGGCGCAGCTTTTTAAAAGCCGGCGGCGCGGCGCTGGGGGCCGCCAGCACGGTTGGCTTACCAAGCCTGACCGTAGCCAAGGATATAGCAAAAGGCGGGGGCAAGAGAGGCGGCATACTACGCTTTGCCACCCGCTCGGATGCCCGCGGCGTCGACCCTCACAAGAACACAATCTACAACGTCTCTCAGCCCCTGGCGGCGACCTCTCAAGGCTTGCTGGATATTGCCCCGGACCTCGCACCCGCGCCCGGCATCGCCAGTGAATGGAATATTTCGGACGATTTGCAGACCTATACTTTCCGGCTCCGTCCCGGCGTTAGCTTTCACAACGGCGCCGACGTTGACGCGGCGGCGGTGAAGTGGAACTTCGAGCGGATCATGGATCCGAAAATCGGCCACCCATTCGCCCGTTCCAGCCTGGAGAATATCAAGGAAATCGTGGCCGTTGATAAATACACCCTGCGCTGCAAATTGAAGCGGCCCAGCGCGGTCTTCCTTGCCAACGTAACGTACTATCCCTGCAACCTGATCGCCCCCGACAGCGTCGGTCAGGCCGGCAGTCATCCCATCGGCTGCGGTCCGTTCAAGTTCAAGTCATGGAAATCCTGGGACCGCACCGAAATGGTACGTTTCGAAAACTATTTCGAAACCGATGCCGACGGCACCGCCCTGCCCTACCTGGACGGCATCGTCGGCCTGCCAAAGAAACAGGACCGCGCCCGCCTGGTTGCCTTGCAGAATGGCGACGTGGATTTGATCGACCATCTCGGCTATGCGGATGCCGGCCAATTTCGCCGCAAATTCGGTGGACAATTTCAAACCTGGAATGTTCCCCAGGTGGGGACAGCGTGGATCGGCTTTAATCTAAAAACCGGTCCGTTTTCCTATCAAAATCCCGAGGGGCACGCCCTGCGAACGGCCGCCGCCCACGCCATTGATCACGAGGCGCTCCATCAATCAGTGTTTTATGGCCTGGGTACTTCGGCAAACGGATTTTATGGCCCCGACAGTCCCTGGCATATGCCTAATGTAAAGCCGGGGCCTGAATATAATCCGGACAAGGCGCGTTTTCTGCTACGCCGCCATAACCTGGCGAATACGCCGATCATCCTGGTCTCGCGGCAGGATTTCGCCTACATGCATCAGGCCGGCGAATTGATCCAGGCCATGTGGGCCGAGGTCGGCTTTAATGTGGTGCACGAAATCCATCCGAACAGTGTGTTACGCGAAAAATACCGCCTGGGTAGCAGCCAGGCCGGCGTCTACGACGCCGATTCCACTGCTTCAAGCTACCGTGCCGATCCCGATGGCTGGTTCAACCGCTCGCTGCTGTCCACCTCGCCCTCGACACAGCTTCGCCTTGGCTATAACAGCAAACAGGCGGATACCTTGATCAGAGAGGCCCGCATCACCCGGGACAGGCAAAAGCGCATGCACCTCTATACGGAAGTGGAAAATATCATCAATGAAGAGCTGCCCCTGATCTATACCCACACAGTACCGCTGCTACAGGGCGGCGTACCGAATTTAGCCGGCTATGAACCCGCCTTCGCGGGCCCGTTCTCCACCGTGCAATCAGGTATCCGCACCACGCATTTCGTCTAAAGCAGACGGAAACGAGTACCGCAAATCATCACCATATCGCCGTCCACGGCCAAGCCCCTCGCCGTTGCGGCGGCCAGAATGGCAGCGCGGTCGGCAACTTCCAGATCCAGGCCGCCCAGGCCCTCGCCCCGGTCATCCGCAGCCTCGACAAAGCGCAGCGTGGCATTATCCAAAACAATCTCGGGCACGCCGCTGTTTCCGGTGGTAACGGGTACGGCAAGGATCTTGCTCCAACGGGCCGCCAAGGCGCCAGGATCGTGGCTTTGCAATTCCGCCGCGACCATGGCCGTGGTTCGGTCGGTACGGACCGCATCCTTCCAGCTGCCGCCCGCAGGGTGCCAGGGGCCATCGGCGGACTGATCGCCGTCCATCTGATCGTTTTCCAGCATACAGCCGCCGGTATCGTGGGGGTGCAATTGGATGCCGGTGAAGTCGTTGTAATTCAAGGCATTGGCGACGCGCACGCCCAGTTCGCCGACACGGGTCCGGCGTTCCTCCACATTGTCGCATTGCAGAATGACCATGTAGCCGCCATCGCCGCCCCGGCGTTTCAGATAGCGGCCGCCGGCGGTATTTTCTTTCAAGTCCAAAGGCGCGACGACTTCGAGAAAATTGGTGCCCAAGGGCAATAGAGCATTTTCCAGACCATAAACGCCTACCGCGGGATCGTGAAAGCAGGTCGCCAAACCCAAAACATCGCTCAACGCATCCACCGCCGGTGCCAGTTCCTCGGCTACCAGACAAATCTGCCGTAGTCGCAACATCGTATCGTCCTCCTATCAATCGAGATTTAAGCCCAGTCGCCGCAGCATGGTTATTCTGGTTCTTTTAGTCGTTGCAGAAGCTGGGCGGCGGCAACATTGACCCCCAATTCACCCCGTTGCACCTGGGTACAAAGATCATCCACATTGACACCGCTATCCTCGCGGATCAATCGCCGAACCCGCTGGGCCGCGGCATCGGCCAACAGACGGCGCACCCGGCGCAAGGCGCGGGCGGCCCGCTCTTCCGGCCCGACAGCTCCCCCGCTTAAGGTGCCGGCACGCGTCTCCACCGCATCAGCCAGGGCAATAACCCCCTCGCCATTGGTCGCCGTGGTGGAGAGCACCGGAACCTCCGCCATGCCCGCCTCGCGCAGAGACAGCATGCCCTTTAGTTGGCTGACCGTGCGTTCGGCCAAAGGCAAATCTGCCTTATTGACCACAAGAATATCGGCGATTTCCAGGATGCCCGCCTTGATCGCCTGGACATCGTCGCCCAGACCGGGAGCGCAAATCACCACGCGGATATCAGCGATTTCGGCGATTTCCACTTCCGACTGACCGGCACCGACGGTTTCCACTATCACGACATCGCGGCCGGCGGCATCCATTACATCGATGACCCGCGCCGCCATCGGCGACAACCCGCCCAAATGGCCCCGCGCAGCCAAAGAGCGGACAAAGACGCCGGGATCGCGTGTGTGCTCACTCATCCGGATCCTATCACCCAGAATGGCACCGCCCGTCAGCGGGCTGGACGGATCAACCGCGACCACCCCGACGCTGCGTTCGCGGCGACGCAATTCAACGATTAGGGCATTGACCAGGGTCGATTTGCCCGCTCCCGGCGGCCCGGTAAAGCCGACCACCAGGGCACGGCCCAAATGGGGTTGGATACCCGCCAGCAATTCCGCGGCTTGAGGTGTATCGTTTTCCACCGCTGTGATTGATTTCGCCAGCGCGATGGTTTGCCCGGCGAGCAGGCGTTGCAGCAAACCATCCGGCGGGCTAACGGTGTCCGCCATGCTCAGGCCGCCGCCCGGGCCTCTTCGGCCAGGCGGGCGATCTCGTCAACGATCTGTTCCCTGGTGCTGCCCGGATGAAAAATGGCGGCAACGCCGGCGCTCCGCAAATCCTGGACATCCTGATCCGGCACGATACCGCCGACCACCACCTGGACATGCCCCAGGCCGTTATCGCGCAGGGCCGACATCAGGTCGGGCAACAGCAAATGATCGGTGGCCAGGGAAGAAATGCCAATGACGTCCACATCCTCCTGGGTCGCCAGGGCGACGACGTCGGCGGTTTCCTGCCAAGGGCCGGTGTACACCACCTCCATGCCCGCATCGCGCAGATAGGCGGCAACGATACGGCTGCCCCGGTCGTGGCCGTCAAAACCGATCTTGGTAACAAGGACACGGGCCGGCGCGGTCATGACGCTAAGCCTACGGCGCGGGCCGGGATAAAGGAATTTTTACGACTGTTATACATGACAAAATTTCTAAGCAGCATGCTGGAACAAGTCAACAGAGCCAGGGCGCGGCAAACTGATGCAGCGTTACGGAAACAACCTCCAAGAAACCGAATTACCGGCAAAGGCTCTGATAGGCTCTGGTGGGCGCCGGTGCGCACTGGCGGGCTTAGACGATCTGTTTCCAATAGCTATCCTTGCTGGCGATCAGGCCATCGCGCACGGTGTAGATATCGACGCCGCGCACATCATAGGCGCTGCCATCGGCGATATAGGTCCCCGTCGCCCGAAATGTGCCGATAATGCGGCCTGGGGCATGGTGTACCTCGGTCTCTGAAAATCTTACATCGCGGACCACCTCGGCGCGGGCCGCCAGGGCCTGGCGTACTTCCTCGGCGCCACGGACGATCTGTCCATCTGGCGCATCCGGCCCCGTTGCCTGGACCCAGACGAAATCCTCCGTGACGCAGGCCAGAATGCCGTCGACGTCCGCCCGGTTGAAGGCTTTGCCGAAACGGCGCAGCAGATCCATCGCCTCGTCTTCCGATTGACTCATGGATTGGCTCATCATTCGTCTCCTATTTACTGTTTCGGCCACAGGCCGCGCTCCGTGAAAACTTTCTTCAGCAGGGCCGTTTCATCGCTCATAATACCATCAACGCCCAGATCCAACAGCCGCCGCATCTCCGCTTCTTCATTGATGGTCCAGACATGCACCTGCAACCCCAGACCGTGCGCGGTATCGACGAACCGCCGGTCAACCACCGGCAGGCCATAGTGGCGCAACGGCACCTGGGCCGCCAACGCCTGGAAGCTCCCGACAGGCAGCCCCAAGCTGCCCAAACGCAGGCGCAAGACTTCGCCCGGCGCCATGGAGGTGCATAGTTCAGCCCCCAGGGCCACTCGCAAGGCGCTCAGGCGGCGGCCGGAAAAACTGCCCACACAGACCCGCGCCAGCAAGCCCGGCCCGGCCAGCGCGGCAATCAAGGGCGCCACGGCGGCATCGGCCTTGGGATCGATATTGAGCCGCAAATCTGGCCAGGCCGCCAGCAGCTCGTCAAAGCGGGGGATCGGCTCGCTACCATGCACCTTTGCCTTGGCGACATCGGCCCAATCCAGGTCCGCGATGCGGCCCCGCCGGTCGGTTACCCGGTCCAGTCGGTCATCGTGAAAGGCCACCAGGACGCCGTCGCGAGTGGCATGAACATCGGTTTCAACGTAGCCATAGCCCATTGCCACGGCATCCTGGAACGCCGCCATGGTGTTCTCGGGGTGCGAAGCGGCACTGCCCCGGTGGGCAATGGCGACCGGTTGCGCCGCATCCATGTAGGGATGCCGGTTCACGGGCGCGGCTCGAACAAATTCATGCGACGGTCCTTTGGTTTTCAGGCCAATATAGCCGCCAAAATTCGGCTCGCAAACAGTGCCATGGACGCCGGCATGGTTTTGCTGGCATGGTGCCGACAAACCACCACGGCATACGAGAAAAACGGAGAGCACGGTGAGCTACGAAACAATCGAATTTGAAATGCGCGGCAGCGTCGCCTGGATAACCCTGAACCGACCCAAATCCTTCAATGCCCTGAACCTGGCCATGGCCAAGGAATTGTGCGACTTGAGCATCCGTTTGGGTGAGGACAAGAATGTGCGCGCCGTGGTTATGACGGGCAATGGCGAGGCGGCCTATTGTGCCGGCGGGGATGTTCCCAGTTTTGCCGACGACCTGGAAAACCTACCCGTGCTGCTAAAGGAAATGACCACTTATCTGCATATGGCGATCTCGCGCTTCGCCTGGATGCGGGCACCGATGATCGCCGCCGTCAATGGCGTTGCCGCCGGCGCCGGACTTAGCATGGTTGCCTGCACCGATTTGGCCATCGCCGTGGAAGGGGCCTCCTTCACCTCCGCCTATACCAAGATCGGTTTGTCGCCGGACGGCAGTTCCACCTACTACCTGCCCCGTATCATCGGCACCCGCCGGGCGGCGGAACTGTATATGACCAACCGGGTTTTGAACGCGCAAGAAGCGCTGGATTGGGGCCTGATCAACAAAATCGTCCCGGCGGCTGATCTGCTATCGGAAGCGGAAAAACTCGCCAACCAGCTGGCCGACAGCGCCACGGAAGCCATGGGGGCGGTCAAGGAAATGCTGTTAACATCCACCACCGACAGCCTGGAATCCCAGATGGAGCGGGAGACCCGCAACATTGCCCGCCTGGGCGGTACCGCCGATGGCCGTGAGGGCATTGATGCCTTCCTCAACAAGCGCAAACCGGCTTTCACAGGCAGCTGAATACGAAAAGGCAGCGAACCATGATCTCGACCGATCCCCGATACGAGCGCAAATTCGCCACCGTCAACGGCAAGCGCATGGCCTATGTGGACGAAGGTGAAGGCGACCCCATCGTCTTTCAGCACGGCAACCCCACCTCGTCCTATCTGTGGCGCAACATCATGCCACACTGCGCCGGCCTGGGTCGTTTGATCGCCTGTGACCTGATCGGCATGGGCGATAGCGAGAAACTGGATAACCCAGGGCCCGACCGCTACACCTACACCGAACAGCGCGACTATCTCTATGCCTTGTGGGAACAAATCGGCGTCAGCGACAAGGTGATCTTCGTGATCCATGACTGGGGTTCGGCCCTGGGCTTTAATTGGGCCAACCAGAACCGGGACAAGGTGCAGGGCATCGCCTATATGGAAGCAGTGGTCAAAGAGTTGAAGTGGGGGGATTTTCCCGACCTTGGCCGCAGTGTCTTTCAGGGCTTTCGCTCGGAGCATGGCGAGAACATGATTCTGGACAAGAATATGTTCGTCGAACGCGTCCTGCCCGGCGCCGTCATCCGCGACATGACGGAAGACGAAATGGCCCACTACCGCAAGCCCTATCTGCAACCGGGCGAAGACCGCCGGCCCACGCTGACCTGGCCGCGCATGATCCCGATCGAGGGCGAACCGGCGGAGGTCTGCCAGATCGCCGCGGACTACGGCGCCTGGCTGTCGCAATGCGATGTACCAAAATTGTTTATCAACGCCGATCCAGGTTCTATCCTGATCGGCTCACAGCGTGAATTCTGCCGCGGCTGGCCTAATCAGACCGAGGTTACGGTCAAGGGCAACCATTTCGTGCAGGAGGACAGCCCCGACGAAATCGGCCAGGCGGTTGCGGCGTTCGTCAAAGGTATTCGCGGCTAGGAAAGTATTGGAGGGCAAAATGCCGATCATCAAGATAGACGAAGTTGAGAAACAGCCGTTTCCCGGTGGCGCGACCTATCAAACCATCGTCGGTGACGACAAAGGCTCCACCCCGATCCGCCTCGGCCTGCAGGTTTCGGAGCCAGGCTATTCCACCGGCACCCATTCCCATCCCTATTTGGAAGTCATCACCGTGGTCGAAGGCACGGGCGAGGCCTGGGTTGAAGGTACGGCGGGGGTGGCGGCCATCGAGGCGGGCATGACCCTAGTGCTGCCAGCCGGCGTCAAACATGGCTTTCGCGCCACGGGCACGGGACCATTGAAGACTTACGGCGTGCATGCCTCATCCGACCGTCTGGTGGATTTTTATCCCGAAGACGACGCCTAAGCCGTCTACCGGGCCGCGCGCGCCTCGGCCAGCAGGCACAAGATTTCGAACATCATGGTGGCGCCGACCAGGGCGGTGTTGCCGGTGGGATCAAAGGGCGGTGAAACCTCCACCACGTCGCCGCCCACCAGATCCAGGCCCGACAGGCCGCGCAGCATCAATTGCGCTTCCAGGGTGGAAAAGCCGCCGACCTCCGGCGTGCCCGTGCCCGGCGCATAGACCGGGTCCAAACCGTCGACATCAAAGCTGACATAGGCCGGGCCCGTGCCGATCACCCGTTGCGCCTCGGCAATCACACCGGCCACGCCGAGTTCGTAAAACTCCTCGATATAGATCACCCGCATGCCTTGCTCATGGCTAAAGGCCCACTGATCCAGCTCGTTCACCGAACCTCGGATGCCGATCTGAATACAGCGTTTGGGATCAAGCAGGCCTTCTTCCACGGCCCGTCTGAAGGGCACGCCATGATGCAGTTTAGAGCCCAGATAATCATCGCCGGTATCACAATGGGCATCAAAGTGGATCAAGCCCAGGGGCCGCTCGTGCGCGATGGCGCGCAGGATCGGCAGGGTTATGGCATGATCGCCGCCCGCCGACAGCGGCGTTATGCCCTGTGCGTGAACTTGCGCAAAAAAGGCGGCGATTTCGTCCAGGGCGCCTTTCAGCTCAAACGGTTTTTCGATCCAGGCATCGCCCAGATCAGCCACCGTACATAGGTCATGGGGCGCGATCCCCGTCGCTTGATTGATCTTGCGGATAAAGCTGGATTGATTGCGGATTTCGCGCGGGCCATGGCGGGCGCCGGGCCGGTTTGTCACGCCGCCATCGAACGGCACCCCGATCAAGCCGATCTCGACCCCATCCCAGCCGCCTTGATCAAGGCTCCGATACGGCATTCGCATGAAGCTGGCCAGGCCCGTATAACGGGGCCGGACCATCGGGTCCGTTCTTGCGGGATCATCATTGGACGCCACGGCGAAAGGGTCCTAGCGCGCCAGCAGCACCGGCAGTGACGAGCCGGCAATGATATCCCGTGTCGCGCCGCCAAAGATCATCTGGCGTAAACGGCTGTTGGTGAAGGCGCCCTTTAGCAGCACATCCCCCCCCGCCTTGACCGCCTCGTCCACCATGGCCTCGCCAATACTGCGCCGCCCGGGCGCCGCCGTCATGGTCGTGGTTTCGACGCCGTTGCGGGTCAGATGCCGGGCCACGTCCTCGGCCGATGGACCCGGCACAAAGCCGCCCTCGATAGTCAGCACGGTGACCCGTTCGGCATCGCGCACGAACGGCATTGCAACAGCCAGCGTCCGCGCCGTTTCAGTGGCGCCATTCCAGGCGATGACCACATGTTTGCCCACATTTTCCGGCGCCGTCGACGGGGTCAGAAGTATCGGCCGCCCGCTTTCAAACAGGCCAGCTTCCAAGGTCGCCTTCCAGTCCACCGAGGTGCCGGATTCGCTGCGCCCCATGACGATCAGATTGAACAGGCGGCCATAGTCACCGACAATCTCGCTTTCCACGCCCTCGCCCTCGCGCCAGCTGCAAGAGGCGCTATCGGAAGCGGTGCCGATGTCGCGATATGGTATCTCCGCGGCCTTAATCACCCGATCAAAACGTTGATGGGCAGAGGCGGCGAATTGCTTTGATTCATCCGTCAACCGCGCCAAGGATTCAGACGGAAAAACAACCCCCTCACCAGCAATAATCTGCGGTGTGCGCCAGGCATGCAGACCTTCCACATGGCTGCCGTAACGTTGTGCGACTAACAGGGCCGTTCTTAAAGCGGCCTCTGCCCGGTCATCGTCACAGAAGGGAACCAGGATAGTACGCATGCGAGCCTCCCCAATTGTTATTTTTTAAAACTACGACTCATCTTATGTCCATACTGCCAAGAATAACCATGCATTGGAACCGGCAAAGTTTCATTTGCAACTATGACCAGCACTATTTCATCGCGGCGGCCTCCGCCGCCAAATTGGCAATCACCTGCCATTGTTTTTCCGCAACCGCCTCTCTTGGCGCGATCCAGCTGCCACCAACACAACGAACATTGCCCAGGGACAGATAGTCACCGGCATTGTGCCGGCCGATCCCGCCCGTGGGACAGAAGACAAGGCTGGCGAAGGGTCCGGCAAGGGCTTGCAATGTCGCTGGCCCGCCCATGGCCTCGGCGGGAAAAAATTTCAGACACGTCAAACCGGCGCGCTGGGCCGCCATGGCCTCGGACGCGGTGGCGATACCGGGCAGGAACGCCATCTTGGACAGACCGGCGGCCGCCGCCACAAGATCCGGTGCGAAACCAGGAGAGACCGCGAACCGCGCCCCCGCCCCGCGCGCCCTGGCCAGATCGTCAGGGCTGGTCACGGTACCAACGCCGGGCACCGCGTCTGGCACGGCACCCGCGATGGCTTCAATCGCGGCCAGGGCAGCCGCACTGCGCAAGGTGATCTCCAAAGCGGGCAAGCCGCCACGGACCAGGGCCTGAGCCAGAGGCACCGCATCCTCCACCCGTTCAATGGTCAGCACGGGGATAACCGGCGCCAGCCCCATCACTTGCTCAATCGTCATCTCCGCCATCAATCTTCGCTGCCTTCCATTGCTTGCGATTTGCGCCGACACTATAGTCCCGTCGGCATGACAAACGAGATGAAAATCGCCGCGATCGGCGAATGTATGATCGAATTGAGCACCCGCCCCGACGGTGGCCTGACGCTGGCCTATGGCGGCGATACCCTGAACACGGCGGTCTATCTGGCACGGTTGTCCCGCGCCGATAATTTCAGCGTCGATTATCTGACCGCACTGGGCGATGATCCTTATTCCGACGAGATGCTGGCGTTCTGGCAACGGGAAGGCATTGGCACCGACAAAGTTGTCCGCCTGCCGGGCCGTCTGCCGGGTCTTTATACCATCCGCACGGATCAGCAGGGCGAGCGCAGCTTTCATTACTGGCGCTCTGCCGCCGCCGCCCGCGAGATGATGGCGGGCGAGAACGGCAAACATCTGGCCAAGGCACTGTGTGATTACGATCTGATCTATCTATCGGGCATCACCCTATCGATCCTCAATGTCGCGGACCGGGCCAAACTGCTCGGCGCCCTGGACGATGCGGCGTCGGAGGGCGCGCGCATTGCCTTTGATTGCAATTACCGGCCCAGGGGTTGGCCCGACGAACGCGCCGCGCGGCGCGCCATGGATGAGATGTACCGGCGCAGCCATGTCGCTCTGCCCAGCCTGGATGACGAATGTGCCCTGCATGGTGCGATGGATTTGGCCGGGGCGGCCCAGCGCATCGCGGATTTGGGGGTCGGAGAAATATGCCTCAAGGACGGTGGGGCCGGGTGCCTGCAACACCTCGGCAACGAGGCTCGGATGATCCCGGCACAACAGGATATTGTTGCCGTCGACACCACCGCCGCCGGCGACAGCTTCAACGCCGCGTATCTCTATCACCGGCTGCGCGGCGACAGGGCGGAGGTGGCGGCCCAGGCCGGCCATCGACTGGCGGCAAAAGTGATCCAGCATAAAGGGGCAGTGATCCCCGCCGATGCCATGGGGGAGGAAGCATGAAACAACAAGCATTGAGAGCTCGGGGAGCACGGGGAGAAAATGCGTCATGAGTGATGCCCTTGAAGGTACCGCCGGCCGGCGCCGGATCTATCTGATGCGCCATGGCGAGGTGCGCTATTTCGATGCGGACGGCAAGGCGGTACATCCGAAGTTCGTTGATCTGACCGAGCGCGGCCAGGCACAGGCGGCTGCCATGGGGGCGTTGCTGGCCGATATACCTTTTGACCGGTCCCTTTGCACCGGTCTGCCCCGCACCATGCAAACGGCGCAAGGTGTCTTGGCGGGCCGTGACCTGGTGTTGGAGGATATTCCCGCCCTGAAGGAAATCCGCTCCGGCCCCATGGGTGACAAAACGCAAGCGCAGATTGATGCGGAGTTTGTTTTCGGCATGGATGGGGCGCACGAGCCAGGCGCTCGTTTTGCTGGTGGCGATGTCTTTCAGGAATTCTACGACCGTGTTACCGGCGCCTTGGAGGCCTTGTTGCTGGAACCGGGTTGGCGCAATCTGTTGCTGGTCGCCCATGACGGCACTAATCGAATGTTGCTGGGGTGGGCCAGTTATGGCGGCCTGGCCTCGGTCCGCGCTTTTGAGCAGGATCCCGGTTGCTTGAATGTGATCGACGCGGATGTCAGCAATGGTGAAATACTGCGCCGGGTGCTCAAATTGTCAAATCTGACGCCGATAAATCATTCAAAGCTGGGCAACAATCTGACCAGCATGGAGCAAGTCTTTGATTATCGCCGGCAGATGCTGGCCAGCATCGGCAGGCCCTAGGGGAAAGTAACCAATCATGCGCTTCATCCATATGACGGATCTGCACATTACGGCCAAGGATCAACCGTTATACGGCCTATCGCCGCATGCCCGGCTGCACGCGGCGATCAGCTGCATCAACCGTGATTTCGATGACGTGGCATTTGTGGCGTTAACCGGTGATCTGGCCAACCGAGGGACGGAAGCCGAATACGAGGCCCTACGTGAAATTCTGGGTGAATTGGAAATGCCCCATTACCTGTTGATGGGCAATCACGATCGCCGCGCTGCCTTTCGGCAGGTCTTTGCCGATGTGCCGGTCGATAGCAATGGCTTCGTGCAATATGCCTTCACGGTGGAGGATAATCATTTCATCGTCATGGACACCTTGGACGAGGGCAAGGTGACCGGACTATTGTGTCAGCAACGTCTGGATTGGCTGGCCGGAGAACTGGAGAATCATGCTGCCGAGAGCAGCTATCTATTCCTGCATCACCCGCCCTTGCGTATCGAAGGCGGCAAGGCATTGGCAAAAATGATCGCCGGCAGGGTCAAGCATATATTTTTTGGCCATGTACATCGGCCCATGCATGGCAGTTGGCAGGGCATTCCCATATCCAGCCAACATTCCACGGTGCATCAGTTCGTCTATAAATTCGGCGACCCAGTTACCCAGGGCGTGCACGAGCCACCGACTTTCGCCGCCGTCAACATGGTCGGCGGCAACGTAATGATCATTCCCCACGCCTACCTCGACGACAGCCCCCGCTTCAATATGCGTAGCAAGGACGCCGCCCGCGCCGCCTCTCCGGAAGAGCTGCCGCCCTTGCCGTAACCTATCCGTCAGCGCGTTGCTATCAGAAATTCGCGTTGGCCACGCGCGTCGATGGGAAGCAAACCGTCGCCATGGTTCCCTCGCCCAACGCGCTGTTCAGGCGCAGGCTGCCGCCATGGCTTTCGGCCAAACGTTTGGTAATGGCGAGACCCAGGCCGGTGCCTTCCTCGGAGCTGGTGAGAGCGCTATCCAGGCGGATAAACGGCTCTTGCACCCGCACGATATCCTCCGCGCTCATGCCATCGCCAGCATCACCCACGTTGATCGACACATCACCATCTTCACCGATCTCAACAGCCAGCGTAACGAGACTGTCAGGACGGGTAAACTTGACCGCATTGCTCAGCAGATTCAAAATCATTTGCCGTGTTTGCCGCTCATCCGCGACCAACCGCAAGCCAGGTTCATTCGAGCTAAGCTCCAATTGCACGCCCTTGGCCTTGGCCCGGTTGTTCAGCAGGCGGATGCAGTCCTCTGCCACCATACCCACGTCGAAGATCCGCTCGTCGCGCCCAAGCTGGCCGGCCTCAATGCGGGAAAAGTCCAGAATATCCGAGATCAACGCCAGCAGATGCGCACCGCTTTGATGGATATCGTTGGCATAGTCCAAATAGCGCGCATCGCCCAGAGGACCAAAAAGTTGTTGCTGCATAATCTCGGAGAAGCCGATGATCGCATTCAGAGGCGTGCGCAGCTCGTGTGAGAAATGCGCCAGGAATTCAGACTTGGCCCGGTTGGCGTGTTCCGCCTCCTCCTTGGCGACGACGACCGCGGCCTCCGCCTCCTTGCGTTGCGATATATCCACAATCGAAATCTGCACCGCCGGGCGGCCTTGCCAAATCACGGGCTGTACCAATTGATCAATCCAGATGCCATGGCCGTCGCAATGTCTTGCTTGCAGGTCATAGTACGCCGGCACATCTTCGCCGCGCAAACGGGCCGCACGGCGCCCATTCACCAAGTCCTGATATTCCGGCATGACAAACTCATCGATTGATTGGCCGATAGTGTCCTCCGGCAAGTAACCGAGTATGCGGGCAAAAGCGCCATTCACGAACGCGATCTTATCATCTTGAAGAATACCAATACCTTGCAGCGACCCCTCGGTCAGATTGCGGTAACGCTCTTCACTCTCCCGTAATGCCTCTTCCGCCTTCCGGCGTTCGGTGATCTCCAGTATGACCAATACGGTTTCACCACCTGGAAGGCGCTGTTCATGCTGCAAAAAGCTGCGCCCGCCCAGGCGCTCGGTTTCCGTGGGACCCGACGGGTTGGCATGTTCGGCCAGACGCCATTCTAGCCAGGCCTCCTTATCGAGGTCGGTAAACGTCACCGCACCGGAATCCGCCAGGGCCCGCAAAATGGTTTCGAAAGTTGCGCCGGGCACCAGTAGATCTGCGCAGGGCTCAACCAGTTCGCGGTAGAAATCGTTGCAAACGACCAGCCGGTCATCGGCATCGTAAAGCGCAATGGCGCTATCCAGACCCTGAACCGCCGCACTCAGCAATTTCTCCGCCGCCAGGGCCTTTTCCCGGCGCGCAACTTCGTCGGTGACATCGCGCGATGTACCGCGATAGCCCGCAAAGGCGCCGCCGCCATCGAAGATTGGATAACCGGTGGTTCGGATTACCAGCTTGTTGCCGTCACGGTCCCCGGCGGCATATTCGAAATCGCGAAACGGCCGCCGGTTCAGCAAATCATTGCGATGCGCCCGCCAATGAGGATCATTGTCGGGATCCGCGGCCACCACCTCCCAGCGGGTGGAGCCCAAACGGCCGGAGAAATTGTACTTAATGTCAGGCAGTTTTCCCAGCGGGCTCTCAATAAAGCGCAGATCCGCGTCCTGGTCCCAAAACCATTCACCCGAGGCATCGCCATATTGCTTCAATTTGTCTTTCGTCTCCTCCAGCTCCGAAATGGATTGCTGCAGGCTGTCATATTGATCCAGTAAAAATCCCAGCAACATGGTCAGCGTCGTAAAGCCTGCTCCTAGCGGCAGCATCACTTTCCAGAAAACATCCGAGGTAAGCCGAAAATCCGGCACTGCAAATGCCCAAAGAATATTGACGGCACAAAGAGCAAGGCCCAAAAATAGACAAAAGAGCAGAATGTTTTGACTAGTGCGCTTGGGCCTCAACCGCAGGGCAAGAATGCCAAGCAAGGCGGCTGTAATGATCATGCCGGTTCCTGCCACGGCACCGGAACCGCCCAGGTAGAGACGGTATGCGCCCGTCAAGCTGGCGGCCACTATGGCCGCCACCCAGCCGCCGAAAGGCGCGGCCAATGCCACGATGACCGTGCGGCCATCAATATATACGCCCGGGCCCAAATGAACCGGCATTTGCATGCCCAGCAGCGCAATTGCGCCGAACCAAACCCCGATGGCCGCGGAGGCCGCCGGTGACCGTTCCGCCGGCAACCATCGCCGCAAAGCCGCGTACACAAATGTCAGACAGATGAGGAGCGCCAGATTGACGACTAAATCCGCTCCAAAACTATCCAAATTCGACATACGCCATTCCATCCCTAAACCGGTGGGCACCAGATTTACACGCGTCACGAGAGATGGTTTTAACGCTAATGTATTGCCTATAGGTTAAGCAGCTACGACGAAAGTTGCCATAACCAAGCGGCCATAAAAAGCAGACGGCGCACTCAAAACGGTTGGATTCTAATCAACCTCCAACATCACCTTGATCTGCAGGTTTGGCTGCTTCAGATCCTCGAAGGCGGTCGGGAAGGCAGTCAGATCAACTTTGTCGCTGACCATTGGCGCTGTATCGATACGGCCCTCGGCCAACAGATGCACCACCGTCGCGAAATCTTCCTCGCGATAAACGTAGGCGAAGCTGATATCCAGCTCTTTGACCAGCGCCTTGGTGGGGAACAGATGATCCCCCGCCATGCATAGTCCCACGATCACGATCTGGGCATTGGGGGCGGCATAGTCGATGACCAGTTGCAGGCTGCCGGGTACACCGACACAATCGAACACCACGCGCGGCGGACCACCGGCGGCGGCGGCGGCTTGTTCGGGAACATCCCCAACAGAGGCATCGATAATCGCCGTGGCGCCCAATGCCATTGATCGTTGCGCCCGCGCCGGAACCAGGTCCGAGACGACGATGTGCTGGGCACCAAAAAACCGGCACCACATGGCTACGGTCAAACCAACCGGGCCGGCCCCGACGATCAGCACCCGGTCGCCGGGTTTCAGATTTGCACGCCGGACCGCGTTGAAGCCCACCGCAAGGGGCTCCACCAGGGCGCCTTCGCGGAAGCTGACTTGATCCGGCAGGCGAATTGTCTCCCGCGCGCCAACCCGGCAATATTCGGCATAGGCGCCGGGCAGATCAGCGGTAGCGCGGCTGATCACATTAGGGCAGCGATAACCCAGGCCCGCTTGGCAGGCCGGGCATTCGCCGCAGCTAATCCAGGGCAATGCGGTGACCCGGTCGCCAGGATGCCAATGCTGCTTGGCCTCCCGCCCAACTTCCATGACTTCGCCGGCGAATTCATGGCCCATCACACAGCCCGGATGCATCATCCGCCAACCCACATTCGGATCCTTGTTCTCGGACATATGCAGATCGGTGCCGCAAATACCGCAGGCGCCGACTTTCAGAATCAGATCCGTCAAACCAGGTTCCGGATCAGGAATATCCTCGATCGCCAGGGGGCTGCCGATTTCCTGGATTACCGCCGCTTTCATCTCGTCGCCCTTTCCATGATGGTATCTCCCGTGGAGTGACCTAAAGCGGATCAATCATTGGCTGATCGCCCGCCTCATTAACGTTGTTGTCATTGTCGCTATCGCCGCTGGCCGAAACATCGGGCGTGGCATAGTGCAGGAAGCTATCCGGCAAGGCACCGCCCCAATAAACACCTGTACCGCGTTCCTCTTCGTTCCAGACAATCGGCTGAAAATCCGGTGCGAAGACCAGATAGCCGCCTGAATAAACCTCGACCCGATTACCACCGGGTTCGTAGGAATACAGGTAAAAGGCCTGGGAATTGTTGTGCTTGGCCGGGCCGGTTTCAATGAAAATACCGTTCTCGCTCAAGATATCAGCCGCCCGCAGCACATCCTCGCGGTTGTCCAGCCAAAATGAAACATGGTGCAGGCGGCCTTGCGCGCCCTTGGCATCCACCACATAGGCCAGCTCGTGATGTACCGCCGTCGTGCTCATCCAGGAACCGACCTCGAATTCACCATTCTGGTACACCACCTGTTCGCGCAGCCGCAGGCCCAACAGCCCTGCCGCGAATTCCCGGTTCGGCCCGACCTCCCTGGTCAGCATTGCCAAGTGATCGAACCGCCGCACACCAGCGCCGCGGCCGGAATAACGCATCGGCAGGTTTTTCAGCGCCGAACGCTTGTCCGCCGGCGCCTCGTAGCGGTCCTCTTCGTAATAGACCTCCATAAGATGGCCGTCGGGATCGCGAAATCGATAGCAGCGGCCATGGCCGAAATCACCATTGGACCAGCCAATGCCAAGGCCGGTTGCCTCGATCGCCACCGCCCGGCGCTGCAAGGCGGCTTCACTAACGGCGCGCCAGGCGACATGGCCGATGCCCGGTGCCGGCGCCTCGGTCAATTTGAAGGACGTCGCCGCGTAATCACCATAGCCTCTGAGGTAAACCGACTGGCCCTCCGCGTGCGCCACTTCCAGGCCCAGAAGGTCGGTGAAATACCAAAGGCTTTCCACGGGTTTCGGCGTCAGCAACTCAACATGGCCAATATGGGCGATATCTTGTAGCGGCTCGGCATTTTCAATCATGTTCCGTTCCCGAATTTTATCCCCGTACCACGTCAAAAATCTCACGGCACAACACGCCATCACTAATAGCGCGAATTTTCTCACGCTGTCCCACCTGGCGTTCGGCCAGGCCCGCCTCCCCAAACAGTTCAAGAAGCGCATCCACCTGACCTGCTTCCGCATCAATCAAACGGCTGTAGGTCGCGGCAAAATTGTCGGTTACCTCCCTGCGCTGGTCAATGACCCATCCGCTTTGCGCCAGCAGCGCGGGGTAGTCTTGCTCCGCTTCAACGAACGGCGGACCGCTATCGACAGCGCGTTGATAATCCGTTTCGTCGAGGCCTGGAGAAATGGAAATCACCGAGAACACCATGCGCGCGCCTTGGCGAAGAACCCCATGACAAGCCTGCAAGACCTCTAATTTATCGGGCAGGCAGCACAGCACATCCGAATGGCTGATGGCATCGAAACTGCCGTCGGGAAAAGGCAGAGCGGCGCCACTGGCGACCGCGAAATAACAGCTTTCGCGCAAACCATCGTCGGCGGCGCGGCGGGCCGCAAGGTTTAGACCATCGAAGGGCAGATCCGTCAGCATCACAGCACAGCCCGTGGTCTGCGCCCAATAGAGTGCCGGCCAGCCGGAGCCCGAACCCAGATCCAACAAACGCACGCCCGAACCCAGACCAAGTTGGGCCGCGTTCTCATCCGCCTCTTCCCTGGTCGTCCAACTGGTGCCGCCATAGTCGCAGCCGCAGACGCTGCGTTCCACCAACTTCATGACCGGCAGCTGGGAACGTTGATAGATCTCCGCGAAACGTTCCGTCTGGGCTCGTTCTTTCGGGCTTGGGCTCATACGGCGATATTAGCGCGTGACCATTTTCAAGGCATCCTCGGCGAATTTTTTCGCGCCCTTGCCATCACCCTGCTTCAACTTGGCCATGTCGAACGGAATTTTGGTGCCCTTCTGGCAGGCCGGACGCTCGGCCAGACGGTCCATCCAGGCCTGCAAATTCGGTAAACCATCAACATCGACACCGGACCATTTATGGGTCCGCACCCAGCACCAATTGGCGATATCGGCGATGGAATAGTCGCCCGCCAGATAATCCCTATCCGCCAAGCCGCGCTCCAAGACCTCGAACAGGCGGCGAGTTTCCTTTTGATAGCGGTCGATGGCCGGTTGGATTTTTTCCGGAAAATAGCGATAGAACACATTGGCCTGACCCATCATGGGGCCGATGCCGCCCATCTGGAACATCAGCCATTGCATGACAACACTGCGGCCCTTGACATCGCCGGGCATCAGACGGCCGGTCTTTTCCGCCAGATAGACCATGATGGCGCCGGTCTCGAAGACCACGAAATCATCCGCCTCCCGATCCACGATGACGGGAATGCGGCCGTTCGGGTTCATGGCCAGAAAGCTCTCGGTCTTTTGATCGCCCTCGCTCAACTTGATCTCATGCACCTCGTAGGGCAGTTCCAGTTCTTCCAAAGTGACCGAGGCCTTCCAGCCATTTGGTGTCGAGGCGGTATAAAGATCGATCATCTCAAGCTTCCTCAATGCGATAAAAGCGGGTCGCGGTGTCATGAAACAGCGCCGCCTTGTCCGAGGCGCCAAAATCAACCGTCACCCGTTTGAAGGCATTCCACAGAGTAGTGTAGGCGCACGAGGCCTTGTCCACGGGAAAATTGCTCTCGAACATGCAACGTTCCGGCCCAAAGGCTTCGATGCAATGCATCAGATAGGGTTTCCAGTCCTCGGCCAGAACCTGCGATGACGGCGGTGTCGCCAGCTTGTGGTGGCCGAAACCGGTCAGCTTCATGGCCAGGCCGCCCAACTTCACGTGCACGTTCGGGCACTTGGCCAGGGCCGTGATATTCTTGGACCACTCCGCGAATATTTCATCGCGCCGGCCCTTGTAGGGCCCAATACCCAGCGGCGCGCCCACATGGTCCATGACGATGGGGGTTTCGGGAAAGGCATTCGCCAGATCCATCAACTCCGGCATTTGCGGATGATAGAACCAGGCATCGAAGCTCATATTCAACGGCGCCAATTGGGCGAAACCTTGGCGAAAGGTTTCGTCATACAACAGACCAGGATTGGGGCTGGTATGCTCGGCGCCAAGGATGCCATCATCGGGGTCATTGGCCGTGGAATGGCGGATGCCGCGAAAGCGTCCGCCGCCCGCCTCAATATGCGCGGCTAGAACGTCGCCGACCCTTTCGCCCAGGCGCAGATCGGCGAAACCGACAATAGCGGCGGCGACCTGGGTCTTGCCGTAGATACCCGAGGCCGCCATGGCAGCCATGCCGCGCACGAATTCGGTCTCTCCCACCGGCGCCATATTGGCATCGACTTTTGAGCGGTAGAAGGCTTCGCATTCCAGGAAAACCGTGCTGACGATGTTGTGGCCGCCGCTCATATCGGCGAAGAATTCATCCAGCAGGTAGCGGTAGACGAATGTCTCCCGCTGATCCCACAGATGATGGTGCGGATCGCAGATCGGCAGACCGGGCTCCAGAGCCTCCTCCGTCATGCGGCCCAGCCAGTCATCAAGCTCGGTCATTACTTACCCTCATATAGATCCCGTCCCGCCACCAGGGCACGGATCTTGCCATCGGCGACATTGCGCGGCAGCATCCAGAAACCGCAATCGGGATGGATGTATTTCACCCGGTCCGCCCCCAACAATGCCTCGGCCTTTTCGATCTGGGTTGCGATGGCATCGGCGCTTTCAATATCGGTGCGCTTGATATCGACCACGCCCATGCCCATGCCGATTTCCGGCCGCAATTCCTTGAACGCGGCAAGTTCCTCGACCGGGCGATGGGCATTTTCCATCACGATGTGATCTACGTGCAGGGCGTTGAGATAGCCCAACAGCTTGTCCCAACTACCCTTTTGGATGGATTGGCCACCGTAGTTGCCAAAGCACAAATGCACGGCACCGATACCTGGGCTGGGAATGGCATCCAGCACCTTGTTGATCGCGGCGGCGGCCCATTCCCATTCGTCCGGGTGGCCGGGCAGATTGGCCTCGTCCAACTGCACGACGTCGGCGTGGCAATGGCGCACCTGTTCGGCCAGGGCATCGGCGATGGCGTCCGCCACTTTCGCCACATCGCCGTAATGCTGATCCACCACGGTCTTGGCCAGCATATGCGGTCCGGTCAGGGTGAATTTCAGCGGCTTGTCGGTCAGGGCCTTGGCCGCCTCGCAGGCGCCGGGTAGATCCAGGCTGCCGCCATTGATAGGTCCATCAACCACCGCCGGAGGGCGGCGGCGAAAGCCCATGCCTTCCTGGCTACGATAATCCAACAGTTCACTGAAATTGATCTCGGTCCGGATGCCGCCCATGGGCCGGACGAAATACTCGATCATACCGTTGGTTTCAGGATGATTGACATCGAAACGGTACATCTCGCCATCGCAGACCACATCAATGCCTGCCTGTTCCTGGGTGTGCAGCACCACACGGGTGGCGTCGGTCAGGGCTTGTTCGGACGGTGCGGCGGCAAGCCAGGCCGGCACGGGGTAAGAGCCAACAACAGTTGTCTTAATCTTGGAAGTCATGATTATCCTTATGTTCGGTCAACTAAATGGGACCATAGGCCCTGCCCGCCTTTGCGCGCCAGGGAACGGCCTAGTTCCTCGGCCCAAAAATTCTCCGAACCAAATTCGGACCGCCAGGACCACAGGCGGCGGGTTGTGAAATGCAGTGGGTGTTCATAGGTGTGGCCCATGGCGCCATGGGTCTGATGGGCGATGGAGGCAACGATCGTGGCGGCTTCCGAAGCTCTGATCTTGGCCGTGGCCATCTCGAATCCCGCCTTGCTGCCCTTGCGGTCGGCGGCACGGGAGGCGTTCTCCACCGCCGCGCCCGCCGCCGCCACCTCGCCCGCCATGCGGGCCAGTTCCTGCTGTACCGCCTGAAATTTGCCAATTGGGGTACCGAACTGGCTGCGTTCGTTGGCATATTGCACCGACAACTCCAAGGCCCGCTCCAACGCACCGGCGATCTGGCTGGCCCGGGCCATGGCGGCAAAGGCGAACAAGCGGTCGGGGTCGATGCTTTCAGACAGCGGTGCCGCGGCAACCGCCTGGCCGTCAAAGCGCAAACTGTCACGCGGTTCCGCCGCGATGTTCGCATCCTCCAACGTTACCGACCAGGCTGCCGCCGGGACAAGGGCAATATGTGCCACCCCGTCGCAAAGGCCCGCCACGGCGATATGTTCAACACTGCGTCCCCATGGTACGCGCGTGGCGTCACCGCCAACGCGATAGCCGCCGCCATCCTTGGTGATGGTCAGCGCCTCGTCCGTGCGCACGGGCGCGATGGATACGGCCCCCGTGGGCATCTCCAGCCCGGCACTGGAGAGCAGCCACCCGGCCAGAATGCTTTCCAGCAAAGGCAGCGGCGCCTGATACTTGCCTGCCGCGCGGATTACCACCTCGGCCTCGTCCCAGCCGCCGCCGACACCGCCCTGGTCCTCGGGCACCAGCACCAAGGGCAGGCCATTTTCCTCGATCGCCTGCCACAGTTCGGCCTGGGAGGCACCTTCCTCCGCACGTTCCAGGCTGTCCTTGCTGACCTGGTCGGCCAGCAAGCGGTTCACCTGGTCGCCCAGGATGGTCCGAAGTTCGCTATCGCCACTCATCGCGCTACTCATCCCGCTACTCATCTCAGGCCCAATCCCCGGGCCAGAATGCCCCGTACAATTTCACGCGTACCGCCACGCACCGCATAGGCGGAGGCCGATAGGGTGGTATAGGCCATGGTCTGCTCGAAATCATCGCCGTGGTGGGGGCTCGGCTCCCGCTCAAAGGTTTGATGGGCAATAAACGGCACCGATTGTTCAAACAGGGTACCGACCTCCTTGACCACGGCACCATCAAGGGCCGGATCCTCACCGGCCTGCAGCTTCGCGGCGACCGAAATGGACATGTTCCGCAAGGTCGCCAGATGTGCCACCAACCGGCCCACGGCCCTGGCACCAGCGGGCGTGGTATCCTTGGAGACCTCCTTCAGCAATTCCCGCAGCATCTGATATGAGGACAAATAACGCTCCGGGCCGGAGCGCTCAAAGGCCAGTTCCGCCATCACCTGGGCCCAGCCTTCATTCTCGGTGCCGATCAGGTTGGCATCCGGGACAAAGGCGTCCTCAAAGACGCATTCGTTGAAATGCTGCTCACCCGCCAAATTCTTGATCGGGCGGATGGTAATTCCGTCAGTATTTTTTAGGTCGATCAAAATTTGCGACATGCCGTCGTGCTTGCGCTCGGCGTCGGGATTGGTGCGGACCAGGGCGATCATGTAATCGTGCAGATGCGCGCCCGAGGTCCAGACCTTGGTGCCGTTGACCAGCCAGCCGCCGTCCGTGCGGTTCGCCCGGGTGCGGATCGAGGCCAGATCCGAGCCCGAATCCGGCTCGCTCATGCCAATGCAGAAGAAAATCTCGCCCTTGGCGATGCGCGGGATAATGCGCTGCTTCATCTCCTCGGTGCCGAATTTCAAAATCAACGGCCCGCTTTGCCGATCCGTCATCCAATGGCCGCCCACCGGGGCGCCGGCGGCCAGGACCTCTTCCAACATCACATAGCGTTCGAAGGCGGATTTGCCGTGGCCGCCGTATTGCTTGGGAAATATCATGCCCAGGAAGCCGGCCTGGCCCATTTTTCGGCTAAAATCCATATCAATGCCAAGCCAGGAGCGGGACCGCATGGCGGCTGGATAATCGGCCAGGTTTTCCGCCAGAAAGGCCCGGACCTCCGCCCGTACCGCCGCTGTTTCGGGTGGCAGTTCGGTCGGCTCAAATCGGAAGGAATGCATGTTTGCTCACAATTCGGATTACTGTACATGATTAACGTAGCAGCCGGGGCGATGGCGTTAAAGGGCCGCCGCGATTATTTAGAGGACGATCAATGAGCGAGTTTGAACATGTAAGGTTGCGTACGGAAAACCGGGTCGGCTGGCTGGAATATGACCGCCCGCCCATCAATGCGTTTAATTGGCGAATGGTGGACGAGGTTCACCGGGGCGTACAGCAGTATCTGGCCGACGCCGGCATCCGGGTCATCGTTCTGGCCAGTGCCTTGCAGCGCTTTTTCAGTGCCGGCGCCGAAATCGCCGAGTTCGAGGATATCGGCGAAGCCGGCATGCGGGACTGGACCGAGATGGTGCACGGTTTGGCACGAACCCTGCGCCATTCCGATAAACCGTTGCTGGCGGCGATCAACGGCACCGCCGTCGGCGGCGGCCTGGAAATGACCCTGCATTGCGATCTGCGGTTTGCCGCCACCGATGCCCGTTTGGGGCAACCGGAGATCAACATCAATTTCATCCCGCCCATCGGCGCCACCCAGGCCCTGGCCCGCCTGATCGGCCGGCCTCAGGCGATCCGCCTGCTCTACGACGGCGGCTTGATCACGGCCGAGGATGCCTATGAACTTGGCCTGGTCGACAGTCTGGTCACACCCGACGAGCTGCGGGCGGAGGTTCAGGCCTATGGCGAAAGCCTCGCCGCCAAGCCAAGGGAGGCATTGGCGGCGATCCGGCAAAGCATTACCCTGGGCGGCGGCATGAATTTCGATGACGGCCTCGCCCTCGAAGCAGAGCATGTGGTCCGCTTGGCGGGCACGGACGATTTTCGCGAGGGAGTGCGCGCCTTCCTGGAGAAACGCGCGCCGAAATGGCAAGATTAGAAGGATATTTTTGACTATGAGCGAACAACATAAATCCATCGCGCAATGTCTGCGGGATGGCGAATTCGTCCTGGCGCCGGGGATCTTCGATCTGATCTCGGCCCGTATGGCGGACAGCATGGGCTTTAAGGCCATCTACATGACCGGCTATGGCATCGCCGCCTCGCACCTGGGCCAACCGGACGCGGGCTATGCCACCTATACCGACATGGTGGGCCGCGCCTCACAAGTCGTCTCGCGCACCACGACGCCCTTGATCGCGGATGCGGACACCGGCTTTGGCGGCCCCCTGAATGTGCAACATACCATTCGCGGATACGAGCGGGCCGGCGTCCAGGCCATCCAGATCGAGGATCAGGAATTCCCCAAGAAATGCGGCCACACACTGGGCCGCCGGGTCATCCCGATCGAGGACATGGTGACCAAGCTCAAGGTCGCGGCGGAGGCGCGGGAAAGTGATGATTTCCTGATCATCGCCCGCACCGACAGCCGCACGACTTTGGGCCTGGACGAAGCCCTGCGCCGGGGCGAGGCTTATGCGAAAGCGGGCGCCGACATAATCTTTATCGAAAGTCCCGAAACCCTGGACGAAATGAAAACCGTCTGCGCTAATTTCGACAAGCCATGTTTCGCCAACATGGTCGAAGGCGGACGCACGCCGTTGCTTTCGGCGGAGGAACTTGAAGATCTCGGCTTTGCCATCGCGATTTTCCCAGGCACGGGCTTTCTGGCCACTGCCCAGGTCCTGCATAACGTCTATGGCGCCCTGAAAGCCGACGGCATATCGAGCAAGGTCAGCGATCAGCTGTATCCGTTCGAGGATATGAACAAGCTGATGGGCTTTGAAGCGGTCTGGGAGTTTGACAAGAAGTACGGCGATTGACCGATACCCGTGGTTCAATGCTAGCCTAGGGGCAATTATTTATGGGCCGATCGCCCAAAAAGAAAATTTGGAGGAAACGATCATGATGACAGGTGATGAATACCGCGCGTCCTTGGACGACGGCCGGGCAACGTATTTCGAGGGTGAGCGGGTCGATGATATCCCCGGCCATCCCATTTTGGGCGTGGCGGCGACAGTGGTCGCGGATTGCTATGACCGCTTCTATTCTCCCGAGGCGGATGCCCGCAGCCCGCTGATGGGAGTTCCCAAATCTTCGCAGGAATTGAAGGACCGCATCCCGCTGCTGCACAGCGCCGATATGCTGGCGCACGTCACCTACAGCTCTATCATGACATTGATTACCGCGGGCGGCCGCATGCCCGATATGCCTGTTTATAACGAACGCATTACGGCCTATGTGGCCGAGATGCAGGCAAGCGACCGGCGCATCACTCAATGCATCACCGATGCCAAGGGCGACCGTGGGTTGCCGCCTGGTAAACAGCCGGATCCCGATTCCTATTGCCGGGTGGTGGAACGGCGCGCCGACGGCGTGGTTTTGCGCGGTGCCAAACTGCATATCACCGGCGCCTCGCTGGGCCATGAACTACTGACCATCCCCACCAAGGCCATGAAACCGGGCGAGGATGATTACGCCATCGCCTGCTGCGTCGCCGTCAATTCGCCGGGCGTGAAGATCGTCAATACCTCGTATGCGCCGCGGCATGCGGACACCCGTGATTTTCCCATATCGGCGACCGATCACTGCCCCGAAGGCTTTGTCATCTTCGATGATGTCTTCGTGCCCAACGAGCGCATCTTCCTGGACGGCGAGATCAAGTATGCCGCCACCTTTGCGCATTCCCTGGGCCTGTGGGAGCGCCTGGGCAGCCTTTCGCACATGGCGGATCAAGCGGATATTCTGGTCGGTCTGGCACAATTGATCGCAGAGGCCAATGGCCTGGAACGGGTCGCCCATGTCCGGGAAAAAATCTCGGATATGATCATTCATGCCACTCTGATCCGGGCTTCATTGGAAGCCGCCGTGTTCAATTGCGATTTCGGCCCCGACGGCGCCGCCTTCCCGAACGAGCTGTATATCAACGCCGGTAAATACCATGGCGCCGCAAACTACAACCAGATCGTGCGGCATCTGCATGATGTCTCCGGCGGCTCCATCGTGACCGCGCCTTCCATTGCCGATCTGGAGAACAACGAAGTCGGCGCCCTGGTGCGCAAATACATGGCGGGCGGCAACGGGGCCTCGGGCGAATACCGCATGAAGCTGTTCCATGCCATCCGCGATCTGACCGCCGATTCCTATGGCGGCTGGCGCTTTGTCACCAACTTGCAGGCGGGCGGCGGTCTGTATGCCCAGCGCATCGTGACCCGGCGCCATTACGACCTGGAAGGTGCCAAGCGCGAGGCCTTGCACTCCGCCCATATCGAAGTGGAGGCCGCCGCCGAATAGGAGACGTCAGCATGGTTGAAATCGCCATTACCGGTACCGGCATCGTCTCTTCCCTGGGCACGGACAGCGCCCTGTTCCACAAACGGATGCTGGCAGGCGAAACCTCGATCAAGGCCTCCCCCTGGGCGGCGGAGGTCGAGGGGCGGGATGCCTGGCAGGCCGTGGTGGAGGATTTCAATCCATCTGACTGGATGGACCGGCGCATTGAGGAAGGCACCGATCTGTTTGCGCAATTCACCCTGGCCGCCGCCGAACAGGCGGTGCGTCAGGCCGGCCTGGGCGAGCTAGACCCCCTGCGCACGGCGGTGGTCAATGGTACCTCCATTGGCGGTGTGCGGGCGGTGATGAAGGCGCAATACGCCCTGGATACGGACGGTCCCGACGCGGTGCCGCGCAAAACCCAGATCCAGATCTGGCCCAACATGGCGGCGGCACAGATCGCCATGCGCTATGGCCTGCATGGCCCTTCGTTGACCGTGACCACGGCCTGCGCCTCGTCTCTGGATGCCATCGGCACGGCGGCCCGCATTATCGAGCGCGGCGAGGCGGACGTGGCCATCACGGGCGGAACCGAGGGCGGAATTAGTTTGGCCGGCGGCGGGCGGGACGGCGATTTCGTGCCGGTGCTGTTCTACACTGGCAATGTCTACGGCATGGAGGCACCGTCGCCCAACCCAAACCAGGCCATGCTGCCCTTCGATGTTAAACGCAGCGGCATCGTGGTCGGCGAAGGCGCCGGCATGGTGGTACTGGAACGCGCCGAGCATGCCCGCGCCCGTGGCGCCAATATCCTTGGCTATCTGCGCGGCTATGGCTCGTTGGCGGACGGCTTCCACCCATCCTCGCCCGAACCCACCGGCATTTGGGAGGCCCGCGCCATGGAGCTGGCGCTGGGCGATGCGGACATGGCGCCGGGTGATGTGGATGCCCTAATCGCGCATGCCACCGGCACGCCCAAGGGTGATACGGCAGAGATCAATGCCATCAACAAGGTGCATGCCGGGCGCGGCCTGCCGGTCGCCTCGATCAAGGGGCATATCGGCCATTCCGGTGCGTCATCGGGTGCCATGGCCATGATCAGCGGCCTGTATGGCATGGCGGAAGACCGCTTTACCTACATCGCCAACACGGACGAACCGGATCCGGAAGCGGATTTCGAGATCGTCCATGGCGGGCCCAAGCAGATGAAATACAACGCCCTGCAGGTCAATTCATTCGGTTTCGGCGGCCAGAATGCCTCGGTCGTTCTGACCAAGAACTAGGAGGCGTCAGATGCGCCTTTCCATCGCCGAAAACTTCGCCGTCCGCGCCCTGTCCCACCCTGGCCGCATCGCCATCGAGGTTCTGGACGGCGGCCCAACCCTGACCTATGGCCAGGCCTGGTGCCGCGTCGCCGCCTTGGCCGAAGCACTGGCCGGGACGGACGCAGGCCGCCATGGCCGCATGGTTGCCCTGTTGTTGCCCAACGAGGCGGACGCCGCCCTGGTCTATCTGGCCTGTCAGGTGGCCGGCGTGGCGGCGGTGCCGATCTCAACCCGCCTGGCGGAACCCGAGATCCGCTTCGTGGTCGAAGATTCGGACGCCAAGCTGATCCTAACGGGTGGTACTTTCGCCGAAACGGCGGACCGTCTGGGGATCGCGGTTGTCAGGGTCGAGGATATTGCAACACCCAAAGAGGTACCGCGGCCGGTACTGGGCGAGGCGGGGCGCGGTGCGGAAGCCTGCGTGGTCGGCTATACTTCCGGCACCACAGGGTTTCCCAAGGGCGCGCTGTATTCCAACGATCATTATTTGACGGCGATCATGCGCTGGGGCTGGGAGTTCGGCATCACGGCGGATCAGGTGATGCTGGTGCCGGGGCCGCTGTTTCATCTCTCCTACGCCGGGCTGTCCATGGCGGCGCTATGTATCGGCGCCCGTATCCGCATCATGCCCGAATTTCGCGCCGATCTGGCCCTATCCGAGCTAAGCCAGCATTGCACACACGCCTTTCTCGTTCCGTCCATGACAACAATGGTCGAGGAAGAATGGCGCCGCCAGGGCCAACCGCCCATTGATGCCTTCCGCCTGATGATTTCCTCCGGCGCGCCGGGGCCGCTGTCCATGACCAAAACCGCCATGCAGATGTTCCACAACGCCAAGATCACCGAGGCCTATGGCTGGACCGAGGGCGGCTGGGTGACATTCGAGGTAAAACAAGCCGATACCTTGCTGGCGCACTCGGTCGGCTGGCCCACCTTCGGCAACGAGGTCGCGGTCTTCAACGAGGCGGGGGAGCCCTGCGCCGTGGGAGAGGCCGGTGAAGTGGGCGTCAAAAGCCTGACGCACTTCGATGGCTATTTGGGCCGCCCCGACGCCACGGAAGAAATCTGGCACCGGGGCTATGTGATGTCCGGCGACATCGGCATCTGGCAGACGGATGGCCGGCTGTGCATCGTGGATCGTAAGAAGGACATGATCATCTCCGGCGGCGAAAACATCTATACAGCCGAGGTTGAGCGCATCGTGCACGAGCACCCCGCCGTGCTGGAAGCCGCCGTGGTCGGCTTGCCCGACCAACGCTGGGGCGAACTGGTCACGGCCCTGGTCGTGCCGAGAGAGGGCGCCAGCATTGACGGCGCCGAGCTGGAAGCCTTCTGCCGGGAACGCCTGGCCGGCTTCAAGGTCCCGCGCCGGGTCGAAGTGGTCAGCGAACTGCCCCGCAACCCCATGGGTAAGGTGCAGAAGTTCAAGATTATCGAGGAATTGGGCGAAAAAGAGTAGGCGGTGACCGCAATCGCGTCCGGCGCTATCCGCCTGCGTAGCGGCAGATTTCTTGGATTAGATGATCCATCGTCGCCTTGACCGCAGGAAAACCATCGGTCCGCTTAAATGTCTCGATGTCGATGAACATACGTTTGTTGATTTCAACGAAGATACTCTCGATACCCGTCGCCGGATCGCTGTGCCGCCGCGTCAGATAACCGCCGTAGTAGGGAAAATTGACACTGACCGAATGGCCAAGGCCTTCGAGTGTTTTCGTAACGAAGCGCAGAAATTCCGGCGTGCAGGTCGTCCCGTGAACGTCACCAAGATTGAAGTCGGCACGCGCTTTGCCCGGATCGGCGTGGGTCGGCGCACCAACCGCGGACATGCAATGGCACGAAACCTGAAAGGCGCGGCCATGTGCCGCTTTCATCCGTTTGAGAATATGCGCCAGTTCCACATGATAGGGTTCATGGTAGTTGTCGAGCCGCGCCTGAACCTCTTCGACGCTCAATTTCCGCTCCTGCATTTCCTCGCCGTAGCGTGACAGGCGCTTGATCAGGCCAAGGCCGCGTTCGGTAAAATCGCTTTTCTCAATGACGCCCGGCCACTTGCCTTCAATCTGACGTTCGTCGATATCCGCTGCGCTGCGATTGGTGTCGATATAGGTATTGGGAAAGCAAGCGTAGAGCATGGTCGCACCGATTTCCGGGGCCTTGGCGCAAAGTTCCTCAACATACATTGAGACATTGTCGTGCAGAACGGAAAACGATATCGGCGAGCGAAAATCATGCGGATAGTCGCGCCCGCTGCGAGACACATCAACGAGTACCGGGACCGAAGCGGCCACCGGGTCGTGGCGAAGAAAAACACCCGGACAAACATCCATCGAACCTGGCATGACCTCACCTCTTGCAATTCTACGCTCTGCTATTGCTGCCGGACTTTGCCTAGGTAATCGGCAACATCACATGTTCCTGGTAGGCCGGGCGCTGGGTCAGGCGTTCGTACCAGGCGCGCAGGTTCGGATAGTCGGGATGCTCCACATCCAGGCCATACCAGCGATAGGTCATGGCGCCCACGGGTACGTCGGCAATACTGAATTGCCCACCGGCCATGAAATCGCGTCCTTGCAAATGGTCATTCAGGATGCCGATCAGCTTGGCCGTTTCCAATGACGCAGCCTGAATGGCGGCCATGTCCCTATCTGCCTCCGCCGTACGGATCAGACCCCAGAATACCGGCGTAATGGCTGGTTGCATAAAACCAATCTGCCAATCCAGCCATTTATCCATGTCGCCGCGGGCCTGGGCATCGCCGGTATACAAATCACTATCATGCTTTTGGGCCAGGTAGCGGATGATGGAATGGCTTTCCCACAGGATATAGCCGTCATCATCCAGCACCGGCACCCGGCCCATGGGGTTCATGGCCAGGTACCAATCCTGATCATTCTGGCCAAAGGCGCCGCCCACATCCAGGCGCTCAGACGCCAGGCCCAGTTCGCCGATCACCCACATGACCTTTTGCACGTTGACCGAATTATTACGGCCATAAACCTTCAACATAACGCCCCTCCCACTTCATTCATCAGTTCAGGCGCCACTATGAGGTGTTGGGCATACCCGGATCAAGTATCGGTAAAGGCCGGCTCGCGTTTTTCCAGAAAAGCGTTGATCGCCTCCTTGTGGTCATCCGCCGAAAACGTCAGCCATTCATAGGCCAACGACGTATCCATGATCGAATGGGCCAGTTGCTTCAGACCGATGTTGGCGGAGACCTTGGTCCAACGGATCGCCGCCGTGGCGCCGTTGGCCAAACGGTGCGCAAAGGCCTGCGCCTCGGCCAGGGTGTCCTCGGGCGCTGTCACATGATTGATCAGGCCGATACGCTCCGCCTCCTCCGCGCCCAGGGGATCGCCGGTCATGAGGAATTCCTTGGCTTTGGCATAGCCAATCAATTGCGGCCAGATCACGCAGCCGCCGTCACCCGCGACCACGCCGACCTTGACATGGGGATCGGCGATCCTGGCCGCCGACGACATGAAGATGGTGTCGCACATCAGGGCGATGTTGGCGCCCAGGCCCATGGCATGGCCGTTGACGGCGGCGATGATAGGTTTCTCCAGATCAAGCAGGGAATAGATGATCCGCTTGGCATCGACCAAGCGCAGCATGGGTTCGTCCGAGCCATCGGCGATACGCTTCATCATGGCCAGATCGCCGCCGGCGGAGAACGCCCGCCCAGCCCCGGTCAGAACGATGACGTCCGTTTCGTCATCCAGCTGAACATCATAAAAAATCGTGCCCAGCTCGTCATGCATGGCCTTGTTGACCGCATTCAGGGTGTCGGGTTTGTTCATGGTCAGGGTTAGAACACGGCCCTGTCGGCTGGCCGCAAAACAGGTATATTCATCGTAGTTCATTGATATTTCCTCCATTCAGCAGAATTGCCCAATGGTTACATTCCGCCCCATGGCTGGCAATGTCCGCGATGGGTAAAATAGGCTAGCTAGATTTGATGGGCACAACGACGTTTCGGGCTTGGCGGCTATCGTTCTATTTCGGCGCCGTCTTCGCGGTGGTCGGCATCATGGCGCCATTCTGGCCGGTGTTCCTGAAGGCACGCGGCCTGACGGCGACGGAAATCGGCCTGCTGCTTTCCGCCGGACTGTGGTTGCGGGTGCTGGCCAATCCGCTGATCGCGCAAATGGCGGACCGCCGAGGCGAGCGGCGGCGGCCTCTGCTGATCCTGACCTTTGTCGCCATGTTGGCATTTTCCTGTTTTCTGTATGCGGAAGGGTTCTGGGGCTTGTTGGCTGTCAATCTGATCGCCTCGGTGGCCTTTTCCTCGATCATGCCCCTGGGTGAAACCGTGGTTCTGGGCGCGGTCTACCGCCTGGGCCTGGATTATGGCCGGTTGCGGATCTGGGGCTCGATCACGTTCATAGTCACGTCTTTCGCGGGCGGTCCCATGCTTGCGGTCTTCGGCTCCTGGTCGGTGCTGTGGGCCATTTTGGGCCTGCTGCTTATTGTATTGTTGGCTTGCGCACTGCTGCCCACGGAAATCGAAAAGCAGACACCGGCGCCAGAACGCACCTCCGGCACCATGCTACAGCTGTTGCGCCAACCGGTGTTCCTACTGTTCCTGTTGGCGGGCGGCTTGAGCAGTGCCTCCCATGCGGTGCTGTATGGCTTTGCCACCCTGCATTGGCGCAGTGTCGGCTTCTCCGACACCCTGATCGGTGCCCTGTGGGCCGAGGGCGTGGTGGCGGAAATCATTCTGTTCTGGCTGGGTAACCGCCTGCTTTCCCGCTTCGGCGCGGCCAACTTGCTGGCCCTGGGTGCCGCTGCCGGTATCGTGCGCTGGAGCGCCATGGGCCTGTCGGATTCCCTTGGACTGGCCTTGCTGACCCAAGGCTTACACGCCTTCACCTTTGGCGCCGCGCATCTGGGCGCCATGCACTTCATCGCCCGCGCCGCGCCCGAGGAGATGTCGGCCACGGCGCAAAGTCTGCATGGTGCGGTGGGCGCGGGGATCGCCGTCGGCATCGTCATGGCGGGGGCCGGCTGGTTGTATCAGACCTTTGCCAACGGCGCCTTTTTCTTCATGGCGGGGATTGCCTTCGCCTCGCTGCTGGCGGCGCTGCTTTTGGCCAGGGTCTGGGACGGTGAGCGCATGAACTTGTCAGACGGCCCAAAAACACGCGATAAATAGAGCATGGCAAAACGCATATTCATTACCGGCATGTGGCACGAAACCAACACCTTCGCCCACGGACGGACGGGATTGGACGATTTCCAGGCCTATCAGTATGGCGAGGGCGACGAGATGTTTGCGCTGTTTGCCGATACCAATACGGAAGTCGGCGGTGCCATGACCGCCGCCATGGAGCTGGACTTGAATCTGATACCGGGCCTGTTCGCCGGCGCCGTGCCGTCGGGACTGGTCACGGCGGAAGCCTTCCAGGCCCTGGTCGCGCGCACCTTGGAACTATTGGAGGGCGCCGGTGAAATCGACGGCGTTCTGGTACATTTGCATGGCGCCTGCGTGGCGGAAGGCACAACGGAGACGGATGCGCGGTTCCTTGCCGCAATACGTTCAAAGCTGCCCCCCGGTACGCCCATGGTGGCGACGTTCGATCTGCATGCCAACCTATCCGAAGGCCTGATCGCACAGGCAGACGCCCTGGTCGGCTATGACACCTATCCCCATAACGACATGGGCGCGCGGGGGGCGGAAGCGGCCCAGATCCTGCATCGGATGTTGTGGAGCACCCGGCGCCCGGCAAAGATCCTGCGCAAGCTGCCCTTTGCCCCGCCGCCCCAGGTTCAGGGCACGGGCTCGGAACCGGCGGCCGGGATCATGGCGAAAATGCTCGATATGGAAACTTGGGGCGGCATCTGGTCAGCTTCAATCGCCTGGGGCTTTCCGTATGCGGATGTGGCGCACCTAGGCGTAGGCGTCCTGGTACAGGGCGATGATCATGGCCATGCCACGCGGATCGCCGATGATCTTGCCATGACCATATGGCGCCAGCGCGGCGATTTCGATGCCGGTCTGGTCAAGGTGGAAGACGCGGTACGCAGCGCCATGGCCGCGCCCGAGGGGCCAATCATTCTGGTCGATGTGGCCGACAACGCGGGCGGCGGCGCGCCTGGCGACGGCACCACTATTCTGGCCGAATTGATCGACCAATCCGCCCGCAAGGCGGTTATCGTACTGTGCGACGGCGCGGCGGTGCGGGCGGCCAAGGCGCTGGGCGTCGGTGCGGTGTTCAGCGGCAATGTCGGCGGCAAATCCGATGACCTGCATGGCCCGCCCATGCCCCTGGTCGGCGAAATCATCTTTCAGGAAGCGGTCCGCTATCAGCGCCGGGGCGACTATATGACCGGGCAGTGGATCGATTTGGGCGAGGTCGCGGTGATCCAGGCCGACGGTGTTAGCGTGATGTTGACCGAGGCCAAGGCCATGCCCTTCGATGCCGATCATCTAGCGGCGGCCGGCATCGCCGCCGAGATGCAGCAGATCATCGTGGTCAAATCCGCCATCGCCTGGCAGGCGCATTTTCAGACTTTCGCGAAGGGCGAGATCTACGTGGACACACCCGGCGTCTGCGCATCCAACCTGAAACGCTTCGAATATACGAAACTGGACCGGGCCATCTATCCCATCGACGACGACGGTATCTGGCCCGCTAAATAGAGCACTTTCGGACTATTCCTTAACTTCCGAACCGGGCGGCAGCAGCTTAAACGTTGCCTGGGCGGTGGCGATGGGATCGCCGCCGGCATTGTTGATCCTGGCCTCCAGAAATGCCGTGCGCTTGCCGCCGCCCGTGGTTTGCGCGCTGAGGAAAAGTTCCTCGTCACCGGCGGCGCCAACAAAATTTATGGCCAAGCTTAAGGTGATGGAAAATTGCCGCTTTTTAGGATCGGGGTGCGAGCCCGCCGCGATCGCCATGATGGCATCCATCAGGCCGGCAATGATGCCGCCATGGAGCATACCCTTCAAATTCAGGTGATCCGGCCCGGCCCTGAATGTGGCGGTGGCGGCACCGACGCCGCGTTCAATATTCCGTACCCGTAGGCTAGGTGGTTGATTATACGCTACAGCTTCAATAGGCATGGGGGACAAATTCACCGACTTTCCTGGTACAAGGAGCATGGGACATGCAGTTCGAAACTATTCTACAGGAAAACAACGGACCCATCGCGACCATTATCATGAACAGGCCCGATGCCCTGAACGCCCTGAATATCCAGGTCTTTAAGGACTTGACCGCTTGCCTGCTCGCCATCGCCAAAAACCGGGAAATCCGCGTCGTCGTTATCAAGGGCGCGGGCGAACGGGCCTTTGTCGCCGGCGCCGATATCAAGGAGATGGCGGACATTAAGGGCGCCATGAGCAGCGAGCGTTCCTATCTGGGCATGCATGTCTATGACCTGCTGCGCCACATACCGCAGCCCGTTATCGCCTCGATCAACGGCTATGCCCTGGGCGGTGGAATGTTGCTGGCCATGGCCTGCGATATCCGCGTGGCGGCCGAAGGCGCGACCTTTGGCTATCCGGAAATCAAACTGGGTATCTTTCCCGGCACCGGGGGCACCATCTTGTTAGACCGCCTGATCGGTTCGGCCAATGCCCGCGCGATCTGTCTGACCGGCGAATTGTTCGATGCCCCTCGGGCCTATCAACTGGGCCTGGTGACCCATCTGGTGGCCAAGGACGCCCTGGTGGCCGAAACCGCCCGGTTGGCCGAGTTGATGGCCGGTTACAGTCCCGTAGCCTTGCACGAAACCAAATGCGCCCTGAATGCATCCCTGGAAATGGCGTTCGAAGCCGCCCGCGAGGCAGAGGTCGCGGCGCACGCGCGCTGTTTCGCCTCCAACGACAGGTTCGAGGGGATGAATGCTTTTATCGAGAAACGCTCACCCGACTTTCGCGGCGACTAAATCCAAAAGTTCGCCCTGTTCACCGGTCGGGCCGCTGGCCGAGGTCAATTCCTTGCGGGCATCGTCACGGCTACCTAACAGGCGGTCGGCGGGCAGCAGCATGGTCACGGTGGTGCCTTTGCCCAGGACGGAGGTGATCGCCAATGTGCCGCCATGCAGCTCGCACAGATGCCGCGCCAGAGGCAGACCAAGGCCCGTGCCCTCGAAACGCCGGGTGAACGATCCATCCAGCTGTGCGAAGGGCGTCAGGGCAAAGGGAATATCCTCGTCCTTCATGCCAATGCCCGTGTCCGTGACAGATAGCTCGATCCATTCCGCACCGCTGTCGTCATCCCGGCTGCGCCCCGAGCCAATGGTGACCTGGCCGCCCTCGGGCGTGAACTTAATGGCGTTGGATAGAAGGTTGAGAACGATTTGCTTCAAGGCCCGTTGATCGGCCCGTACCAAATCGATCAAGGGATCGATTTCCGCGACAACCCTGACCTGGCCCTGGTGGGCGCGTTCCTGGGTCAAACGCGAGGTGGCCGCAACCATATCGGAGAGCAGGAACTGTTCTTCCGCCAGCTCGAAATGCCCCGCTTCGACCTTGGCCAGGTCGAGCAGATCATTGATGATGGATAACAGATGCTGGCCGCTTTCATTGATATCCCGTGAATATTCTACATAGCGGGGCGAATTCAGCGGCCCGAACAATTCCCCCATGAGGATTTCGGAAAAGCCAATGATGGCGTTCAACGGCGTGCGCAATTCGTGCGATGTATTGGCCAGGAATTCCGACTTCGCGCGGTTGGCCAGTTCCGCCTGTTCCTTAGCCACGCGCAGGGCCTGCTCTGACTGCTGTTGTGCGGTTACGTCCTGGCAAAGCACCAGGAAACCGCCGCCCGGCATGGCGTGGGAACGGAAGTTCAAAATCGTTCCATTGGGACGGAAACGTTGATAATTATTCGGCACCGCGCCGAACGCCATCTTCACATGCGCCTCGACCAGCTCATCGACATTCCCTTCGCCCAGTTCTCCGTTCCGGGCAAGCAGATAAATCACGTCGCTAAGTTTGCGGCAGTTGGCAACCTCATCTGGGTCCAGCGCCTGCAGTTCCAATAGCTTTTCGTTCAGGGCAACGATATCTCCTTCGTCATCCACGAACGCAATACCAAAATCGAGATTGCCGAAAATCGCTTCCAGTTCCGACGAACGCCGGCGCAAATCTTCCTGATCTCGCCGGGCTTCCGTTACGTCGGTGATGGTGATGGTCACGCCGCCATCCGGCATCCTGGTGCGGCGCACATCCAGGACCTGCCCCCCTCGGCCCGCCATCTCAAGCTGTGGAGGATCGCACGACATGACGGCCTTGACCCGTTCCGTCACGGTATCGGCGCTCACCTGTCCATAGAGGCCACAATCCGCAAAATACTGGCATAACCCTTCCGCCGACAGGCCGACTTTGGCAATTTCCGATGTGACCCCAGCCAAACCAAAATACCGCTCATTCCAGGTCAACAAAGAGCCATCGGGAGCAAGCACCAAAACCCCCTGGTCGATGCTTTCCAGGGATGTATTCAATAACTGGGATTTCTCGTCCAAGGCCCAGCTTTGCTGTTTTTGTGCGGTGATATCGGCGCAACTCAACAAGCGTCCACCACTTTCCATGGCGCGCTCGGTGAAATGCAGGCTGCGGCCATCGGTCAGGCTGACTTCCCATTCGATGTGCCGCGGCAGAGCCCGCGCGGCGACATCCGCCAGGAAATCAGACACCTGGCCGGCGGCATCGACAAAAATGCCTTCCTCAGCCAGAGCTCGGAAAAATTCAAGCCGGCTGATGCTTTGGTGATTAAGCGCATGCACCATGGGCAGCAGTTGCAACAATTCGCCGTTGATCTGCCGCAAGCGGTCGCCGGCATCAAAAAGGGCAACCGCGATCGGTAATGCATCCACGAAATCAGTATCATGGTCGATGATCTGCGTTTGCACCTCAGCCTGCTGGGCGCGGCGGTCGGTCGTTTTGCAAGCAAGCACCAGGGCAATGGCACCCGCAATGCCACAAAATGCAAAGAAAATTCCCAGCCCCGTCATCAATTCCCCTCGGTACCCGATACTTGCCTGAACCGAGTTACTCCGATCACGACAAGGTCCTGACCGCTTCACCGGCACATTAGCCGCAAGTATTTGGAAACAGTCGAATTTACCAGTAAACCGTTGGAGTTAAGGTTTGGTTAACGTTATGCTTACCAAGCGCTCCTTGCTATCAATTCAATAATCCAAAACGATTAAATGTAACCGATGCTGCGGCATGATCATCCTGGTAGCCTTGCGCAGTTGCTGATGGAAATCAGCCGCTGCCGCTTATGTGCGGAACATCTGCCCCTGGGGCCCCGTCCCGTGCTCCGCGCCAATCCGGCGGCGCGGTTATTGATCGTTGGTCAGGCACCCGGCACCAAGGTCCATGCCAGCGGCATTCCCTGGGATGATCCCAGCGGCGATCGGTTGCGCGAGTGGCTGGCCATCGAGCCGGAGATTTTTTATGACCAGAACAAGGTCGCCATCATGCCCATGGGTTTTTGTTATCCCGGCCGCCTGCCCAAGGGCGGGGACCGCCCGCCCCGGCCCGAATGCGCGGCCACCTGGCATTCCGCGCTGTTGGCTCGCCTGCCCGCCATTGCATTGACCGTGCTGGCGGGAAGCTATGCCCAAACCGCATTTTTGGGACCAACCAGGCAGCGCAATCTGACGGAAACCGTGCGCGCCTGGCGCAACCATGCGCCGGACTACATGCCCCTGCCGCATCCATCCTGGCGCACCAAGGGCTGGCAGCGGCGAAATCCCTGGTTTGATGATGACGTCCTACCCGAACTGCGCCGTCGGGTGAAAGAGCTGATTTAGAGCAATTCCTATCCATTGCGAATCGCCCAAAAGTCCAGGGCGCTTCTAAGTGATTGGAAAAAATTGCTCTATTCTTAAGTATTGGAGCATTTCCTATTCGGAAATGCTCTAGTCGAGACAGAAGCCGTGACGCCGTAGATAGGCCGCCAAATCGTCCCGTTCCCGCACTGAAGTTTGCCGGGTCTTATCCTCGGACCAGCCATAAAACTCCGGCGTGCCGTACGCCGCCGTCATGCGGTATTTCTCGGTCGGAATATGATAAATCCCATCGCGCCGGCGATCATAGGCATCGATTTGCGCTGGCAGTTGGCTATCATCATACTGATCCGTATGGACGACCATTTCGGGCGGCAGGCGGGTCGAGGTAAAGCCGGAGTGAGAGGGATGGCCCAGACACATGCCGGCGACGGGAAAGACGTAATCGGGCAAATTGGTGATTTCGGCGATGCGGTCAATATGATTCCGGACAACGGAAATCGGGCAACAGCCCAAACCAGCGGCCTCGGCGGCGGTGATGAAATTCTGCATGACCAGGGCGGTATCAACGGCGGCGTTGAGAAAGGCATCCAGATGATCGTTGGCGAATTCATGCCCACGAAGCTGCCCCAATCTGCGAATTCGCCGGGAATCTCCGCAAAACAACAGGAATACCGGACAGGTTCCGATCCAGGCCATTTCAGGCATCAAATCGGCGATGGCCCGGCGCTTGTCCGGATCCTGAATACGGATAATGGCGATTTGCTGCAAATCGGACTTGCCCGGTGCCGACAGGGCGCAGGCGTACAAAAGGTTCAAGGTCTCTTCCGGCACCGGATCGTCAAGAAAGCGGCGATGGGTACGGTGCGACAGCAGGGTCGTCAATGTGCTGTGGCCCGGGCCGTCTTCGATCTCCCCCGCGCCTACGTCCATGCCAAATCGCTGTGCCGCCAGATCCGCCAGTTTGCCCATGATGCCGTCTCCTCCATGATTCCGTTGCCCGCCCAGCATAGGACATTTGCCGCATTTGTGTGCTGTCTTGTGCTACTGGGCGCCTGTGCCCCACGGGTACAGGAATTTCAGCCCGGCCTTATGGCGGCCAAGATCAAGACCGACAGCTTCGTGACCGAGGATGGCAAGCCATTGCCGCTGAAAAGCTGGCCGGCCAAAGGTGAAGCCAGGGCGGTGCTGGTGGCCCTGCACGGCTTCAACATGTACAGCCGCTATTTCGACGATCCGGCACGATGGTGGGCTGGACGCGGCATTACCACCTATGCCTATGACCAGCGCGGTTTCGGCGCCGCGCCGGAGGCCCGGATCTGGGGCGGGGCGGAGGCAATGGCGGCTGACGCACGGGCGTTCCTGGCCCTGTTGGGCCCGCGCCATGCCGGCCTGCCGATCTATCTGTTGGGCGACAGCATGGGCGCCGCCGTGGCCGTGCTGGCCATGACCAGCGCGGCGGCACCGGAACCGGCGCCAAAAGTAGCCGGTATCATTCTGGTAGCGCCGGGCCTGTGGGGCGGCAGTTCCATGCACCCCATACTGCGTTTCGGGCTTTGGCTGTCTGCCCACACCATGCCCTGGAATACCGCGACCGGCCGCGGCCTGAAACGCCAGGCCTCGGACAATATCCCGATGTTGCGCGCCCTGGGCCGCGATCCCCTGGTGATCCGCCATACCCGCATCGATGCCGTTTATGGCGTGACGCAATTGATGGGCCAGGCCTACGACGCCGCACCGGGCCTGAAACCGCCGGCCTTGGTGTTATATGGGGAAAAGGATGAAATCGTCCCCGCCGCGCCCGTGCGCAAAACCATAAAGCGCCTGCCAAGGGCGCCGGATTTCAGCCTTTATCCCGACGGTTGGCACATGCTGTTGCGTGACCTGCAGGCCAAGGTCGTCTGGAACGATATCGCGGCCTGGATCCAGGATCCGACGGCACCGCTGCCTTCGGGCGCACAAGCTCGGTAAGTGCTTGTTAACGTTGATGGGTTATCACAATTCCATAGATTTGCGAAAAGTGAGAGATCTCGACCATGACCCATTTTCTGGTAACAGACGACAATACAGATGGCCACCAACTGGAAGACGTTCTGGCAATGGTGCGCAGCGATCTAGTCAAGCGTGCCGCCCTGATAGCCGATGATGATCGGCAGGAGGCCCGCCAGGTCCTGGCCAATGACATCAAGATCATGGCCATGTTGAGCGAGGGTGTCGCACTGGCCGAGGAAAGCACCGCCTTGCTCAATCGGGCCTTTGGTCCCAGCCGCTCGGGTCAACCACGTATCGGCGGCGGCGAATAGCCAACAGATATTGGCGCGGAGCGCCAGCCATCGTAGACTGCCTCCAGGCATTGGAATTGTTTTGGAGCGCGCGGTTGGAAAATGGCTGATTTTATCGAACAGTTACGGGACATTGTTGGCGACAAAGGCTTGGTCCTGCATGAGGATTTGCAGAACCGTGCCGCCGGCTACCGCCATCCGGACAAAACACTTGAAGCCAGGGTTCTGGTACGTCCCGCTAGCACCGACGAAGTTTCCAAGGTTCTGAAGCTGTGCAACGACGCCGGCCAGGCCGTGGTCAGCCATGGCGGTCTGACGGGGCTGGTTGACGGCAATATCGCCGGCGCCGACGAACTCATCCTCTCCATGGAGCGCATGCGCGAGATCGAGGAGATCGATCCTGCTTCGTCCTCCATGACCGTGCAGGCCGGCGTGACCCTGCAAACCGTACAGGAAGCGGCGGAAGACGCCGGCTTTTTCTTCCCCCTGGATCTGGGCGGCCGCGGCAGCGCCACTCTGGGTGGGAATATCTCCACCAACGCAGGCGGCAACCGCGTGGTGCGTTACGGCATGGCGCGGGACATGGTGTTGGGCCTGGAAGCGGTGCAGGCGGATGGTACGGTTTTGAGTCCCTTGGGCAAAATCGTCAAGGACAATGCCGGCTATAACCTGAAGCACCTCTTTATCGGCAGCGAGGGCACCCTGGGCGTCGTCACCCGCATAGTGCTGCGCCTCCGCCCCATGCCGGCCAGCCAGCAGACGGCGTTTCTGGCCGTGGATGAATTCGGCAAGCTGCCGAAATTATTGAATTTCTGCAACAGCCGCTCGGGCGGCACAACCTCGGCTTTCGAGGTGATGTGGCGGAATTATTTTGAGCTGGTGACCTCGAGGCCGGGCGCGGCACAACCCCTGCCCAATGATTATCCGTATTATGTTTTGACGGAAATGATGGGCGGCGACCCGGCGGGTGATCCGGAACGCTTTGAAACCATTTTGGGCGAAGCACTGGAAGAAGGCCTGATGGTCGATGCGGTGATCGCCAAATCAGAGGCCGAGCGCCAGGCCATGTGGTTCCTGCGCGACGATGTACAAAGCCTGCGCACCTGGGGTCCGACCGTGGGCTTTGATGTCGGGCTACCCATTGCCTCCATGCCGTCTTACCTGGAAGAGATCGACGCGCCCATCGTGGCGGAATTCCCGGACCGCAAACGGGCGGTATTCGGCCACTTGGGCGACGGCAATCTGCACATTACCTATGCGGTGGGGGAAAACGGCGCCAATGTGAAAAAACTGATCGACGATTCGGTCTATCTGCCCCTGGCCAGCCGAGGCGGCTCGGTATCCGCCGAGCATGGCATCGGCCTGTCGAAGAAAGCCTATCTGGAAGTCTCGCGCAGCCCGGCCGAAATCGGCCTGATGAAACAGCTGAAGGCGATGATGGACCCCAACAATATTCTCAATCCAGGTAAAATATTTTCGTGAGCCGCTACTCCTTAGCCAGCCTTGTCCGGCACGGGCTGACCGGTCACCGGGACTGGCAGCCCGCCTGGCGCGATCCGGAGCCAAAGGCGTCCTACGACGCCGTTATCGTCGGCGGCGGCGGGCATGGCCTGGCCAGCGCCTATTATCTGGCCAAGAATCATGGCCTGAACAATATCGCGGTGCTGGAAAAGGGTTGGCTGGGCGGCGGCAATACGGGCCGCAATACCACCATCGTCCGCTCCAACTACATGTTGGACGGCAATGCGAAATTCTACGAACACGGCATGAAGTTGTGGGAAGGTTTGAGCCGGGATCTAAATTTCAACGTCATGTTTTCCCAGCGCGGCGTGTTGAACTTGGCGCATTCCAAGGGCCAGTTGGAGACCTTTCGGCGGCGCGGCAATGCCATGCGCCTGAACGGTATCGATGCCGAGCTGTTGAACCGCGACCAGGCCGCCGCCTTCGTGCCGGGCATGGATGTCTCGCGCAATGTCCGCTTTCCCGTGGAAGGTGGCCTGTTGCAGCGGCGCGGCGGCACCGCGCGTCATGATGCCGTGGCCTGGGGTTATGCCCGCGGCGCCGACCAGCGCGGCGTCGATATCATTCAGAATTGCGAAGTCACCGGTATTCGCCGGGATCAGCATGGCGTTACGGGCCTGGAGACCAACCGGGGCTTTATTGGCGCCAAAAAAATCGGCCTGGCCGTTGCCGGCCATTCGACGCAGCTGGCTGCCATGGCCGGGGTGCGCCTGCCGATAGAATCTCACGTTTTGCAAGCCGTGGTTAGCGAACCCGTGAAACCGGTGCTGGACACGGTCGTCACCTTTGGCGCGGCGCATCTGTATGTCAGCCAATCCGACAAGGGTGAGCTGGTCATGGGCGGCGATATCGACGGCTACAATTCGTTCGCCCAACGCGGCAACCTGCCGGTGATCGAACATTTTGCGGCCTGCCTGGTGGCGCTGTTTCCGCAATACAGCCGTTTGCGCATTCTGCGTAATTGGGGCGGCATCATGGATATGACCATGGACGGCAGCCCGATCATCGGCACCACGCCGGTGCCGGGCTTGTTCTTGAACGGCGGCTGGTGCTACGGCGGCTTCAAGGCGACGCCGGCATCGGGCTGGGTTTTTGCCCACACCATTGCGACGGGGCAGCCGCATGCCCTGAACGCGGAACTTAGTCTGGACCGTTTTCATACCGGCAGAGTGCTGGATGAAAAAGGTGCCGGGCCCTATCCATGGCAGCACTGAGGGGAATAATGTCATGCTGTTGATCCCCTGCCCCCATTGCGGCCTGCGCGATCAGACCGAATTCAGCTATTGCGGCGATGCCACCGTGACCCGCCCCGCCACGCCTGAGGATGCGGACGATGCCGCCTGGATCGAATATCTGTACATGCGTGATAATCCTAAGGGCCCGCATGACGAGTTGTGGCAACATGTTCATGGCTGCCGCCAACTGCTCCGGGTAGGCCGGGATGTGACAAACCATGAGATCAAGGCGGAGGATCCGTCATGAGCCTGCGCCTGCCCACCGGTGGCCGGATTGATCGGAACCGAACACTCACCTTCCGCTTCGATGGCCGCACATATCATGGCTATCACGGCGATACCCTGGCCTCGGCCCTGCTGGCGAACGGCGTAAAGGTGGTGGGACGCAGTTTCAAATATCACCGCCCCCGGGGCATCTTCGGCGCGGGCAGCGAAGACCCCTCCGCCCTGGTCCGCCTGGGCGATGGCGCGCGGGCCGAACCCAATACCCGCGCCACCCAGGTTGAGCTATACGATGGTTTGGTGGCCTACAGCCAAAACAACTGGCCGTCGTTGAAATGGGATATCTCGGCCGCATTGGGCTTGCTTTCGCGCTTCCTGCCCGCCGGCTTCTACTACAAGACCTTCAAATGGCCCGGCAAATTCTGGCCCTACTATGAACATATCATCCGCCACATGGCGGGCATGGGAGAGGCGCCGACGGACCGCGATCCGGACCGCTACGAAAAGCGGCACGCCCATTGTGATGTCCTGGTGATTGGCGGTGGAGCCACAGGATTGTCCGCGGCAAAGGACGCGGCAGCCGAAGGCAACGATGTCTGGTTGGTCGATGAGGGCATTCCGGAGGCACCGGCCAACGTCACCGTCATGGCGCGCACCACCGCCTTCGGCAAATATGATGACGGCCTATATGGTTTGCTGCAGCAAAGCAGCAGTGATCAGGCGGCGAACGCGCCACGGCAGATCCTCTGGCTGTTGCGGGCCAAACGGGTAGTTCTGGCCAGTGGCGCCATCGAACGACCATTGGTTTTTGCCAACAACGACCGCCCCGGTATCATGCTGACTTCCGCCGCGCTGCGTTACCTCGACAGCTTTGCGGTGCGGGCCGGCCGGCGCGCCGTTATCGTCACCAACAACGACAGCGCCTATGAAGCCGCCCGCAAGCTGATCGACGGCGGTATCGAAGTCGCCGCGATCATTGATCAACGGCATATGGCGGAACGGCACGAGATCGCGGGCTGCGAAGTCCTGAACAACCATGCCGTCATCGACACCGCTGGCAGAGGCGGCCTGAGGCACGTCACCATCGCGCCGTTGGACGTCAACGGCGACGCGGTTCCGCAGGCGGAGCGGCGGATCGACTGCGATCTGTTATGCCTCTCGGGCGGTTTTACGCCCAGCGTGCATCTCTATTCCCAAGCGGGGGGCAAGCTGGCATTCCGCGACGATATCCAAAGCCTGGTACCAGATACGGATGTTCCTGGCCTGGAGGTGGTGGGCGCGGCCAATGGCGATGACATCGCCCAGGCCAGCGCCGCCATCGCACTCAGCCACGCACCGGGCAAGCAGTTCATCGATCTGCAAAACGACGTCACGGCCGCGGATGTGGCCCTGGCCGCGCGCGAGGGCTATCGCTCGGTCGAGCACCTGAAACGTTACACGACCCTGGGCATGGGCACCGATCAAGGCAAGACCGCAAACCTGAACGGCATCGCGGTCCTGGGCAGGGCCTTGGATAAACCGATGGCCGATGTGGGTGTCACCACCTATCGCCCGCCCTATACGCCGGTGACCATTGGCGCCTTCGCGGGACGTGATGTGGGTGCCTTTTTGGCCCCAACCCGGCGCACCCCCATGCAGGAATGGCATGAAGACAACGGCGCCGTGTTCGTGCCCGCCGGTATGTGGCGGCGGCCGCATTATTATCCCAGTCCCGGCGAAAGTCCCTCCGACGCCGTCAGCCGCGAGGCCAGAATGGTGCGCCAAGGGGTCGGCATCGTCGATGTTTCCACCCTGGGCCGCATCGATTTGCATGGTCCTGACACCGCCGAGTTTCTGAACCGGGTCTATATCAACGGCTTCAAGACCCTGGCCATTGGCATGTGCCGCTATGGCGTGATGCTGCGCGATGACGGCATGATTTTCGATGACGGCACCGTCGCCCGCATGGATGAAGAGCACTACATCATGACCACGACCACCGCCAACGCGGGTCCGGTCATGGCGCATCTGGAGCATTATCTGCAAGTAGTCTGGCCGGAACTCGACGTCCATCTAACCTCCATCACCGATCAATGGGCCGTCACGGCGGTGGCCGGGCCGCGCGCCCGGCAATTGCTGGAAAATCTCGACAGCGATATGGAATTCGCCAATCAGGCCTTGCCGTTCATGGGCTGGCGGGCCGGTCAGATCGGCGGCATCCCGGCACAGGTTTACCGCATCAGCTTTTCCGGTGAACTGGCCTATGAAGTCGCGGTGCCGGCGGGCCATGGCCAGGCCTGCTGGGAGATGCTGTTGGCTGCGGGTAAGGCGCTGGATGTCATCCCCTACGGCACTGAGGCATTGACCACCTTGCGCGTCGAGAAAGGCCATTTCGTCATGGGCCCGGAAGCCGACGGCCGCGCCAGCGCCGATGACATCGGGCTAAGCGGCATGCTGTCAAAGCGGAAGGATTTCATCGGCCGGCGCTCTCTCCGCCTGCCCGCACTGGCGCCCGAAGGCCGTCTGAACCTGGTGGGTCTGCTGCCCGTGGACGGCAAGACCGCCATTCCCCCCGGTGCGTTGATATTGGACAGGGCGACGGCGGCGCCCGAGGCTGAGAAGGCCGGCCATGTGGCCACCGCCGTGTTCTCGCCCAACCTGGACCAACCCATCGCCACGGCCATGGTGATCAATGGCCGTGGGCGCCTGGGCGCACAATTATGGGCCCATTCACCATTGGACAACCGCATCGTACCGGTCGAAGTGGTGCACCCGGTATTCATCGATCCAAAGGGGGAGCGTCTTCGTGCCTGATACCTCGCAACGCCGCTCCGCCCTGGCTGGCACCGCTGCCGGTGATCTGATCCAGGAACGCGCCGATCTATGGATCAAACGGGTCTATGGCGATGTGGCTGAAATTGAACCGCCCAGACAGCCGAACCGTGCCACGGCCAATAACGGCGTCCATGCCCTATGGGTCGCGCCGGGCGAATGGTTATTGGTGGGTGAGGGCGAAGAGATTCAGATCGAGGCGGCATCAAGCGATCTCAGCCATGGCCGCACGGTCTTTCGCATCCCCGCCAATGCGGCGCGGCAGATCCTGGCCAAGGGCTGCCCGCTGGACCTGCGCGAAACAGAATTCCGGCCCGGCCATTGCGCCCAAAGCGTGCTGGCCGCCGTTACAATTCTGGTGCACTACCTCGACGACGGCGAATACATGGATATCCATGTGGCGCGCAGCTATGGCCGCTTCATTCATGATTGGCTAAAGGACGCCGCGCTTACTCTTCCGGAATAGCGAAATGGTGCATCTCCGGCATGCCGGTATGCTGGGGGATGCCGTCGCCGCTGCTATCGGCGGCATAGTCCGCCATGTCATCGGTGAAGATCCGCATTTTCAAATGCAGCCCGGTGGGTTGATCCAGACTGCCGGCGGTAATGGTGATGGTCTCGGCGCCATCCCGCTGGAAAAACATGGTTGAGCCGCAATTGCCGCAAAAGCCGCGCGCCACATGTTCCGAACTGCGGTACCAGTTCAGCGCCTGTTGAGCATCCGAGATCGTCACATCAGCCAGCCGCGCGCCGGTGGCATGCCAGAGGCTACCGGTTATGCGCCGGCAGCTTTCACAATGGCATTCGACGACCGGGCGCACGGGTCCGGCAATTTCGTACCGGACCCGCCCGCAGTGACATTTGCCGGTGAGCATTGTTCGCCCCTTATTCGGCGGCGACGTCGCCACCCAACAGAGTGCCCACGTACCAGCCCTTGGTCTTCAGATTATTGAAGAACACGCCCTCGAAGGTATCCGCGACCGAGCCGATCACGGCATCGTTTTGCAGCAATGCCTCCGACCAGGCCTTGACCAGGGGGAAGTCCCTCAGCAGACCGGTTTGGACAAACTGATCCACCAGCGCGAAGCGTTGCAGAAACGGTGCATAGGCGGCATCCACCAGGCATAACTCTGGTCCGTTGAAGTACGGCCCGTCGTTGTCCCGCTCGCTCGCGATGGCGTCTTCCAGCTTCTGCAGGAACTTCGGCGCGCCGGCCAGCTTTTCATCCAATTCCTCGCGGGATTTGGTGTAGTAGATGTTGATGCCCTTGGAGAAATCCGGCACGAAATCCGTCCAGGCCCGGTTGCGGGCGCGCTTGAAGGGATCTTCGGGATGAACCCTAGGCGCGACGACGTCATCGAGATATTCCGCGATGGCATTGGATTCGAACAATGGCTCTTCGTCCACCGCCAGCACGGGCACCTTGCCGTGGGGTGAGATTTTCAGGAACCAATCCGGTTTGTCACTTAGATCAATGTGGGTGAGGTCGAATTCGACATTTTTCGCACGCAAAAGAATCACGGCGCGCTGTACCCACGGTCAAGTGATCGAGCTGATCAAATGATATTTATTGGCCATATCAGGCATCTCCCCAAATGTTAGCTGCTGCGTTGATCCAACAATAAGACCATAAACAAGGCCAGTCAAAGTATCGGCGCAACCTTCTAGGAGGCATTGTAACCATGCTTGCGCGGCTGTAGCATCAACAAGTTGCGTTAAACACTTTGGGGAGTGATTTAGTCAGCATGGCAGCAACACCGAACCAAACGAGCAGTGACCAGACAGCGCCGGCGGGACAGCGCCGTCAGGTGACCGTGTTGTTCGCCGACATGGCGGGCTATACGGCGGTGGCGGAGGCTTTGGGTGACAATAAGCGCCTATCACGCTTTTTATTCGAAACCGGCTACGCCCATATCTTTGCTTGCCAGGCCGAGATAGGACGGCAGTTGTTGGATCGCTCGAAGGCCTTGGCCAAAGCCGATGGCGACGAACTCGCCGTCGCCTATGCCGACTTGGGCTTCATGTGGCACCGTATGTTTTGGGGGCAACCGGGCGAGGCGCGCGACAGCGCACAAAGGGAAACGGGCAAGCGGGTCGTCGAGGTCGCTCGCCGTCACAGCGACATTTGGCTGGCGTCGAAAGCACAACTTGCCAACGGCCTGGACTATTCGGCATGGGGACGCCCAGGTGAGAGCCGGGCCGCGTTGATGGAGCTCATGGCCATGAGCCGGGAGACCAATGACCCGCGGCCGCGCAGCATGGCGCTGTGGGCGCTGGCGGTAACGGACGTCTTTTCCGACAATTACGATGGAGCGATTGAGAAGGCGGATGATGCCTTGCGCATCTGCCTCAGCCCCATCGACCGGATGGCCGCCGAGGGTTACAGAATGGTCGCCCGAACGCTTAGTGGCCAGGAAGATGAAGTCTCGGCGCTAGGCGGCCATGTCATCCGCAAGATGGAGGCAAAATCCCTCGCCATGGTGCTACCGCCAGTTAAGATGACGGTGGGCGTTGGCAACATCATGCAGGGCAACATGGCAAAAGGTGTTGCCATGGTGAACGCGGCGCAGGCTGAGGCCGAGAACTGGGGCATGACCTTCGCCACCGCCTTGGGCAATAAATTTCTAGGCGAAATCTATCTGCAATTCGTCCTTTCGGACGAGAAGCCGTCCCTATCCGTCATGTTGGCGAATTTGCCCTTCCTAGTACGCACTCTGCCCTTCGCGAAGAAAAAGGCGCGGCGGCATCTGCAGGACGCCCTGGAAGGCTTCCAAGGCCTCAATTCGCCCGCCGATATCGCCGGTGCTCAGTATAATCTGGGCTTGTTGGACAAGGCGGCCAAACGAAATGACCGGGCCCGCACCAGCTTGTTAGAGGCCCGCGGCATCGCCCAATCAGTCGATGCTACAAATATCATTAGCAATGCCGATGCCGCTCTGGCCGAACTGGGCGCGGCCTGACCTTTCGATATTTAGGGTTTCGGGCAGTACATGTCGTAAAGAACCTGAATGATCCGGCCAACGCCAGGGTTGGCGATGGAATAGAACACTGAATGGCCGTCACGGCGGCCGCTGACCAGGCCATCGCGCCGTAACAGGCTTAACTGCTGCGAGATCGTGGTTTGGCGCAGGGCCAGAACATCGGACAAATTGCCGACCGAGCGCTCGCCATCGATCAACTGACACAGGATCATCAGGCGTGTCTCATTCGACAGCGCCTTCATCAGATGCGTCGCATTACCCGCGGCGCCTTTCATCTCGCTTAAATCGATATCCATTTCCAATCCTTCCCGGCGCTGCTGACCGCGCCGCGCCGATGCAGCGCAATCTTGCAATTATTTTGCCGCAACGGGCTTGTCAAAGATACATATAGTATCTACATACAAATGTATCAATGTTCAAATATTAAAATATTAGATGTGAACCTTAGGAGACAGCCATGAATATCGACCGCCTTGTTATCACCATCGCCGGCAGCTTCATCGTCGCCAGCCTGGCCCTGGGCCATTTCTTTCATCCCGCCTTTCTGTTGTTCACGCTGTTTGTCGGACTTAACCTGTTCCAGGCGGGTTTCACCGGCTTTTGCCCTCTGGCCAAGATCCTCGCCAAGTTTGGCCAAAGGACCGGCCACGCCTTCAACTAATTTGGAGCCTTATGATGAAAACCACCATGCTGTATTTCCTGGCCGCCATATGGGTGGTTTTTGCTGCGCCGGCGTGGGCCGAGATCGTGGTACAGCCGGTCATGGTGGATGATTTGAAGGCAGTTTTCGGCCAGGTCACCTCCACTGACCAGACCCAGGCCCGTACCCGTATTGCCGGTACGTTGCGGAACCTTTCCGTGGATGAAGGCAGCCTGGTCGAGAAAGGCCAGGTCCTGGCAGTGGTCGTTGATAAGAAACTACGGCTTCAGGCCGTCGCCCTTGCGGCGCGACTGAATTCCCTCAACGCGCGCAAGACACTGGCGCGAACCACTCTGAAACGGTCCGAAGAGCTGCGCAAGAAAGGCGCGGTATCCCAGGCCCGCATCGACGAAGTTCGGACTAATCTGGATGTCTTGCGCCAGGAAGTTGCCGCTTTGACGGCGGAACAGAATCTGATCAGCCAGCGGGCCCGGGAAGGCGCGGTGCTGGCGCCAAGCGCCGGCCGGGTTCTGCGCGTCAGCAAGACCGAGGGCAGCGTCGTCGCCCCTGGCGAGGACATCGCCCTAATCGCCGCCAACCGCTATGTCCTGCGCCTGCGCCTGCCGGAACGCCATGCCAAGTTCCTGGCCGTGGATGACCCGGTACAGGTTGGCGCTCGGGGAATGACCAACGCGCCCGATGGCAAACGTACCGGGCGCATACGGCAGATTTATCCGGAAATCCAAGATGGCCGCGTGGTCGCCGACGTCGATGTGCCTGGTCTGGGCGATTTCTTCGTCGGCGAACGGGTCCGGGTCTGGCTTTCCACCGGCAAGCGCGAGACCTATTTGGTACCCAGGGACTATGTCTCCGTCCGCATGGGCGTCGCCATCGTCCATCTGGTTAATGCGGTCGAGGTCACGGTACAGCGCGGGTTAAACCGCGGTCAGATGGTCGAAATCCTTTCCGGGTTGCGCCCTGGTGACCGCCTGGTGCGGCCATGAAGCCCGTGGCACTTGGCATATCAGGCCATATCACCAGGGCCTTTATTGCCTCGCCCCTGACGCCATTATTATTGCTGGCCTCATTGGCCATAGGCGCGTTGGCGCTATATATGCTGCCGCGCGAGGAAGAGCCGCAGATCAGCGTGCCGATGGTGGATATCATGGTCCGCGCGGACGGCTTGAAAGCAGAAGATGTACTCGAACTGGTGACGGAGCCTTTGGAGGATATCGTCAAGAGCATCGATGGCGTCGAACATGTTTATTCCCAGTCATTTGATGACCGGGTCGTCCTGGCGGTACGTTTCAAGGTCGGGCACGATGCGGATGCGGCGATTGTCCGCGTGCATAGCGAAATCCGAGGCAATATGAACCGCATCCCCCTGGGCATTCCCGAACCGTTGATCGTGGGCCGTGGCATTGAGGATGTCGCCGTACTGGTGGTGACCCTGGCCGCCAAGCCTGGTAATCCGGCGCGGCTGGACGACATCGCACTTTACAGTCTGGCGGAGGAAATCCAGCACGAATTGACCCGGCAGACAGATGTCGGCCTGAGCTATATCGTCGGCGGCCGTCCGGCACAGATCCGCATCGAACCCGATCCCGAGCGTCTGGCGATGGAAGGCATTACCTTGAACCAGTTGGTGGAAAAGCTGGAAAACGCCAACCGCGCCTTCCTCAGTGGCAGCGTCCGCCAAGCAGGCGGCATCAGGCCGGTGATCGCGGGCGAGACCCTGCGCGGTGGCGCCGATGTGGAAGGGCTGTTGCTAACCTCCAATAACGGACGGCCGGTCTATCTAAAGGACGTGGCCAATGTGGTCATTGATGGACGCCAGGACGAACACCGGGTTTGGCATCTGGCACCGAAGGCCCAAGGCCGGCTGCAGCAGGAACTGGCGGTCAGCCTGGCCATCGGCAAGCGGCCCGGCGCCAACGCGGTAGACATTACCGACGCCAGCATCGAACGGTTGCGCCGTATTGCCGAGCGTAAACTGCCCAGCGGCGTGGATCTGATCATCACCAGGAATTACGGCGACACCGCCCGGGACAAGGCCGACGAGCTGTTGCTACATCTGCTATCAGCGACGGTGTCCATTGTCGTCTTGCTGAGCCTGTTCCTGGGTTGGCGCGAAGGCATGGTCGTGATGTTCGTGGTGCCGACCACCATATTGCTGACCTTCCTGGCGGCCTGGATGCTGGGTTACACCATTAATAGGGTCAGCATGTTCGCGCTGATTTTTGCGATCGGCATCCTGGTCGACGACGCCATCGTGGTCGTCGAAAATATTGTTCGTCATTGGCGCGCAGGCGGTGAGGACAGCGCCGTCACCGTCGCCATTCATGCGGTGGCGGAAGTGGGTAATCCAACGATCATCGCGACCTTCACCATCATCACGGCACTGTTACCGATGATGTTCGTCTCGGGCTTGATGGGTCCATATATGAGCCCCATTCCCGCCATTGCCTCGTCCGCCATGTTCCTCAGCCTGTTGCTGGCCTTGACCATTACGCCATGGCTGATGATGAAATTCCGCATGGGTCTGACCAACAAGACCGAGCCCGGGCAGGAGGCGCACGGCGGTATGCTGGGCCGGCTGTTCCTAATGCTCGCCCGCCCGCTACTCAAAGGCAGGCGGCGTTCGGCTCTGTTTCTGAGCTTCGTGGGCCTGGCGACCCTGGCCTCCCTAATGCTGTTTTATTCCCAGGATGTCGTGGTCAAGCTGCTTCCCTTCGACGACAAGAGCGAGTTGCAAGTGGTCGTCGACCTACAAGAGGGCGCGGCGCTGGAGGATACGGAGCGCGTGCTGCGCGCCGCCGCCGACGCCATCGCCACGCTGCCCGAACTGTTGCACATGCAGGCCTATGCGGGCACCGCCGCGCCTTTCAATTTCAATGGCCTGGTACGCCACAGTTATTTGCGCACCACGCCCAACCTAGGCGAACTACAACTCAACCTGCAGTCCAAGGATGATCGCGGACGGGCCAGCCACGCCATTGCCCTGGACGTGCGCCAGCGCCTGGCAGAGCTGGAAACGCCGGCGGGAACGAATATCAAGGTCATTGAAGTACCGCCGGGGCCACCCGTTCTGGCAACTCTGCTGGCGGAAATCTACGGCCCGGATGCCGAGACCCGGCGTGCCGTCGCCACGCAGCTACGCGGCATATTTGAAGGCATCGATTTCATCGTTGACGTGGACGACAGCTTTGGCGTGCCGGGAAAACGTCTGCGCCTGGCCATCGACCGAGAAAGCCTTGAATTCCACCGGGTTGAGGAGGCGGAGCTTTATGACACCATCGCCACCCTGCTTCGGGGCCAAAGCTTGGGCTATTCCCATCGGGGCGCGGGCGCCGAACCCATTGAAATTGCCATCGGTTTACCAAAATCGGCGCGTTATCTCAGCGAACGGCTGCTGACCACTCCGGTACCCGCCATTGACGGCAAACTGGTCGAATTGGGCGAATTGGTCCAGGTCAGTTGGGATACCGCCTCCTTCCCCATATTTCGCCGTGACGGTAATCATGCGGAGATGGTCACGGCGGAACTGGCGGGCCGTTTCGAGGCACCGATCTATGGCATGCTGGCGGTACAGGAGGTGATCGACCGCCATGACTGGGGCCAACTGCCAAAGCCGAAAATCGCCTTGCACGGCCAGCCTGACGATGACGCAACACCGGTATTGCTGTGGGATGGGGAATGGGAGATTACCTATGTCACTTTCCGCGACATGGGCGCCGCCTTCATGGCGGCCATGGTGGGGATCTATCTTTTGGTGGTGATCCAGTTTGGCGGCTTCAAACTGCCCCTATTGGTGCTGGTGCCCATACCGTTGACGCTGGTTGGCATCGTCGGTGGGCATTGGTTGCTATCGGCGCCCTTCACGGCCACATCGATGATCGGCTTCATCGCCCTGGCCGGTATTATCGTGCGTAATTCGATCCTACTGATCGACTTCATTCGTCAGCGTCAGCAACAGGGCGCGCCGTTAAGAGAGGCCCTACTGGCCGCCGGCGCCATTCGCTTCAAGCCGATTTTTCTGACCGCGGTGACCGCCATGATCGGCGCCGCCTTTATCCTGACCGACCCCATATTCCAGGGCTTGGCCATATCCTTGCTGTTCGGGCTGTTATCCTCGACCGTGCTGACGGTTCTGGTTATTCCGGCAATCTATGTGATCATGCGGGACGACGGCATGGCAGCGTAACGAAAGGGGGAGAGAGCTAGCCGCCCCCTCCCCCTCGTTACGACAGACTATTTTTCGTGCGACAGCACGATCGTCCCGGCGGTTGAGAGCATACCGCCCATGCCATTGACCAGGGACATGGAGGCACCCGGCACCTGACGGTCGCCGCATTCGCCGCGCTGCTGGCGCACCGCCTCGATGATCGGGAAGATGCCGTACATGCCCGAATGGGTGTATGACAATCCGCCGCCGTTGGTGTTGATGGGCAGGCTGCCGCCCGGCGTCGATTTACCGTCCTCGAAAAAGCCGACGCCCTCGCCCGGCTTACAGAAGCCGAGGGACTCCAGCATGATCGGCGGGCCGGAGGTAAAGGCATCATAGAGCATGATGTGATCGAAATCGCTGTGGCTCACACTAGCCATCTCAAACGCCTTGTTGCCGGAAATCGTCGTGGCCCGGCTCATGGGCAGGTCGCGCATGTTGGTGACCAGGGTATGCTCGGCACCTTCGCCGGCGCCGCGCACATAGACCGGCTTTTTGGCGCAATCCTTGGCGCGATCGGCCCGCGTTAGGACGACGGCGCCACCCGCGTCGGTGACCAGGCAGATGTTCAACAGATTGAAGGGATAGAACATAGGCCGGGAGTCCAACACATCCTGCACCGTGATCGGATCCTGGAACTTGGCCTTGGGGTTAAGGCCGGCCCAGGCCCGGGTGGAGACGGCGACATCGGCCCAGTTCTCCAACGTGGTGCCGTATTCGTGCATATGGCGGGTGGTGATCATGCCGAAATAGGTCGGCGCGCCGCCAAAGCCATAGGGCATTTCGAACTGCCCGACGAGAGAGGTATCGCGGCTGCGGGTCACGCCGGTGCCCGAGCGGCCGCTTTCACCGTGGGAGACCACGGCAACATCGCACAGCCCGTGATACAAGGCGACGAGGGCATGGCCGACCATGATAATGAACGAGCAGCCGCCCACCGTGGTGCCGTCCACATAGCGCGGGGTGATGCCCAGGGACTCGCCCAACAGCACCGGCGAATGCTGGCCGGCGGTAAAGATGCCGTCGATGTCCGAGATCTTCAGACCCGCGTCCGCGATGGCATTGTGGATTGATTGCAAATGCAGGCTTAATTGACTGACGTTCGGCAGGGAGCCGATCTCGTCGGATTCATCAACGCCGACAATGGCGACCTGATTGGATAATTCTTTCATTTCACGCTTCCATAAAAATCTGTTGAGGTGTCTCGTCCGCGCCGGCTCAACTGGCCGGCTGAAACAGAGAAATGGTGACCTCGTCGGTTTGTTTTTCGAAAACCACTTCGACCGGCATATCGCACTTGATGACTGCTGGATCGGGTTCGATATTGATCAGGTTCGACATGATGCGCGGACCTTCCTCAAGCTCGACCATGGCCAGAATATATGGCGGCTCGATCTTGAAGTTCGGGTTCAGCGAGCGGTAGGCGATCTCGAACGAATACAGCTTGCCCTTGCCACTGGCTTGGATCCAGCCGACGTTGCGGGAGTGGCAATGAGGGCAGATGATGCGCGGAAAAAAGTGCGCCTTGCCGCAGTCATTGCACTGGGGGAGCATCAGCTTTCCCTCCCGCAGGCCATCCCAATAGGGCATGGCTTCGGGGGTCATGGGGGTTGGTAACGGCCGTTGCAGTTCCAAGGGTCGTCCTTTCACATTGTCTGGTTGAAGATCACCGCGGACGCGGCGAAGTGATATTTGCTGGCTAATGTTAACCCAGCTGAGCGAATGAGTCTCGTTTCGTACGGAATGGAAAAATCCTGTAGTGCCGAAAACCGAAATCCAATTTTGTCCGGTCTTTTTGCTGTCCGTCAAAGTCGGGTTGGCTCAACCTGACCCCATGACTCCGAATTCATCCAACGCCGCCGTTTCCGGGGCCGGTACTATCCAGAAGTTCGGCGTCGCGGCGCGCTCGTAATCCTCCAGGATCAACTGATAGGCCGGCCATGGTGCGATCTCGGTGTTCAGGTCGTCGATTACCGCCTGGCGGGCCTCCGGCGTGCTCTGGAGATAGTCAAACTCCTCCTGCTCGCTCAGGCGTTCATTGACGTCATAGACATGCCTTTGCGGCGGATCGGCGGGATAGTTCGGCAGATCTTCATAGTAGTTCTGCGTCACGTCGTATTTCAGCGCCTTGGCCACCGCATCCATCTGCGTCTTGCGTTGCTCATGAGAGGCGGCGGCATCCCAGGCCAGGGCGTTGGCGGCCTCGCCTTTCATACGTTGGCGTTCAACCTTGTCGGCCACGTGGTAGTCGTTGGCGATGCGGCGGTTGCTGCCGTACTGGCCGGCGGCATGGACGATCGAGCCGGGGCCCGTCATTGGCTCGTCCTGCATGTCGAAATGGTCGAACATCTCAGGGGCGCGGGTTTTCTTGCGCCGCCGCCTGATGGGATCTCTGTAGTCCTCGTAAAGGTCACCCCGGCGGATGGCATCGAATTTGTTGTTGGCCTGGGACAGGTAGTCGGGGGAGAAGGGACTGTCTTCCCAGTCCGGTCCCCAGTCAAGGTCATTATCGGATTTTCTGTCATTGAAATAGTCGATCATCGGTGGTTCTCCGTTTCGATCGGTTATGTTTGAGTTGGGATAGGTGGTGGTGGAATGCAGACGTGCCCCGAGACGCGGGGCAGAGCCCAGAAACCAAAAGGGGCCCAGTGCGAAGCCATGCGGCTACGCGCGCGGACCCTGTTGCAGGCTTGCACGTTGATTTTCAGATTTGGATTCCAGGCACAAAAAAGGGCGCCAAGTTCAGCCGCTCAATCAGAGCCTAGCGGAACAAAGGGGCGCCTAAGTCACCGAAAAAAAACAGATTTCAGACCTGCCAATTTCGGTGTGTAAACAATACACTATGTAAGTTTAAATTGCAAGAAAAAGTCCTGTTGTGTGTCTCAGTTGGAACGATTATGCCGGGATCACCGGTTTGTCACCAATTATCCCCGCCCCTTCCAGGGCCGCGATCTCGTCCGCCGTCAGCCCCAGAACCCTGCCCAGGACTTCCCCGTTATGCTCCCCCAACAACGGCGACGGCCGGCGCAACGGGCCGCGTTCACCGTTGAAACGCCACGGCGTTTGCGGCTGCGGTTTCACGCCGACCACTTCGCGGTCCATGTCCCGCCAAAAGCCTCGGGCCTGATAGGCCGGGTCCTGCGACAATTCGCTGGGCCGCCGGGCCACGCCGGCGGCAACGCCGGCATCCTGCAACGCCTGCATGGCGGCATCGCCAGCCAGCGTCTTGGCCCAGACGGCAATGGCCGCCTCGATCTCGTCTTCTTGGTCCCGCCGCCCCTCGGCACTGCTCAGCGCCGGATCGGCACCAAGATCCGCCCGTCCGATGACCTGGCACAAGCCCGGCCATTGCTCGTCCCCGGTCACCGCCACCACCAGCCAGTTATCAGGTTCGGCACAGGCGAAAACACCATGCGGCGTGAAAACCGGATGACGGTTGCCGGTGCGCGGGGGCGGCGCGCCGTTCAATCCTTGGGCAATGGTGCCATGCACGCCTTGTTGCAACACGCCTTCCACTTGCGAGAGATCAATGCGCTGGCCCTGGCCCGTGCGCTTACGGTGGAACAGGCCGACCAAAAGTGCCGCCGCCGCATTCATGCCGCCACAGGCATCGCCATAGGCGACATGGGTCATCATCGGCGGGTCGTCCGGCCCCCCCGTCAAATGGGGCAAACCCGCGCCATGTTCGACGGTGGAGCCATAACCGCGATAGCCCGACCACGGCCCCTCGGCGCCAAAGGCCGGCAGGGACAGCATGATGATCTCCGGATTGACGGCCCGCAGCTCTTCGTACGACAGGCCGAGCTTGTCCATCACCCCGGTGGCCTGGTTCTCGATCACCGCATCGGCGCGTTCCACCAGGCGCAGGGCCAAGTCCCGGCCGTCGGCCTGGGTCAAATCGATGGCAACACCCAGTTTGTTGCGGTTGATCATGTTAAAGGACGGAATTTTTTCGTGCTCGCGGGCCGCCAGGGTTTCGGACGAATGATCATAGCCGCGCCACCAATCAGGGTGGGAGCAGGCCTCAATCTTGATCACCTCGGCGCCCATGTCGGCCATATGCCGGCTGGCCAATGGCCCGGCCCAGCCCATGGTCAGATCGACAATACGGACGTCGCGCAGGGGAAGATTTTCGTTCATGATCCGATCCTCCCCAACCCGACAGTTCCGCTGACTGCCAGCTCCGCGATCTGGTCCGCGTCCAGGCCAAGCCGGCCTGCCAGAATTTCCCGGCTGTGCTGGCCCAGCCTGGGCGCGCTGCCCCCCTTGGCCAGGGGCGTCGCCGCCAGCTTCCAGGGGATCGTCGCGGCGGTAAAGCGGCCCAGATCGGGATGTTGATATTCGGCCAGAACCTCGCGGGCCTGAAAATGATCCAAATCCGCCAAATCCGCCATGGTCGGCACCAGGGCAAAGGGCACACGGCGGGCCTGGGCCTCGTGAAACCATTCCAGCGCCGTACGCTTGCGGAACAGGGGTATGAGAAGCGGGTCCAGTTCATCCGCCCGGTCGTTCCGCAGCCGCGAGGTGATGAAACGCGGATCGTCGAACAACTCCGGCGCACCGATCAACTCGCAACAGGCATGCCATTGCGCCGGCGTCAGGGCGGTAACGCCGATCCAGCCATCGGCTGCCGGATAGATCGATTGCGGATAGGTCGGGGTAAATATGTTGACGCCCTTGCGCACCGAAGCCGCGCCGTCATAGGCAAAGCGTACACCAGCGGATTCCGTATAGGTGGTTTGCGCCTCCAGGATCGATTGCTCGATCAAGACGCCCTCATCCCCCGACAGGCCGCCGACCAAGGCCCCCATGGTGGCGATAAAGGCGGTCAGACCGCCGGTGATCTGCGCGAAATAGCCGCCTGGAATGACCGGCGGGCCGTCCTTTTGTCCGATGGGATAGATAAATCCGGCCAGGGCCTGGGCGATAGCGTCGCTGCCCTGCCAATCCCGCCGGGGGCCGTCGCCGCCGAACCAGCTGAGCGCCAGCATGGTCATTTTCGGTGCCTGGGCGTGCAGCGCGTCATAGCCCAGGCCAACCGCATCCGCCTTGCCGGGGCCCATGCCATCGAGCACCAGATCGGCCTCCAGCGCCAGCCGCCGCGCCAAGGCCACGCCGTCGAGATTATTCAAATCAATGGCAACGGAGGATTTTCCCGTGCTCAGAAAAGCATGCAGGCCGCTGGCTTCCGGCGCGGCGACGCCTTCGGCAAAAGGCGGCAGCCGGCGCACCGCATCACCGGTGACAGGCTGCTCCAGCTTGATCACCTCGGCCCCGCAGGCCGCCAACAAGGCACCGCAATAACCCAGCGCGACACCTTCGCCAAACTCAACAACTTTCAGGCCTTCAAGGGCACTCATACAGCTTCATCCTCCAACGACAGGCCAACAGCTTGGCCCATCATTGGAACATGTTGCAACCCCGCGCGGCCAATCGCCTGGGTCGCGGTATCATTAGCGGAAGAATGGTGGGCGCACGTGGATTCGAACCACGGACCTCTGCGATGTGAACACAGCGCTCTAACCAACTGAGCTATGCGCCCCAACCAAAATGCCAGGGTACGGTGATAATTTCGAACCGGGCGGCTTGGATGTAATCCCCTCGGCTTGCCCTGTCAAGCGAGGCTGGAGAGCGCGGGCAGCAATTGATCAAAATGATCGATCAGGGCATCGGCAGCCAATTCCTGTACCGGCACCGTCGTGTAGCCGAAGGTGACCAGAACCACCGGAATCCCGGCGTTGCGGGCGGCGTTCAGGTCGTTGGCGCTGTCGCCGATCATCACCGCCCGCTCCGCCGGCACGCCAATGGCCTCCAAGGTGCCGAGGATATGGCCGGCGTCTGGTTTGCGCACGGCCAGGCTGTCACCGCCCAGGACGGCGCCGAAGTGGTGATCAATGGCCAGCTTCTCAAACAGGCGGTTGGACATGGCCACGGGCTTGTTGGTGCAGACCGCCAGCTTCAGCCCCGCCGCGGCCATTGTCTCCAGCGCCGTCAAGGCGCCGGGGAAGACAAAGCTTTCGTCCGCCACATGGTCCCAATAATAGTCCAATAGCACATGGAACCACTTTTCGATCTCGGCATCGCTTGGTTCCTCGCCGGTGGCTTCAAGGCCCAGACGCAGCATGGTACGGGCGCCGTCGCCGATCATGTGACGGACCTGATCCAGTTGCACGCCCTCCCGGCCCGCCTGGCCCAGGGTATGGTTGAGGGCGGAGCAAAGATCGGGCGCGGTCTCGATCAAGGTGCCGTCGAGATCGAACAGAACGGCGTCAAAACGGTTACGGTAAGGCATGAAATCTAAATCCAAATCCACATAATCAAGGGAACCGATACGGCGACGATCAGCACTTCCAAAGGCAGGCCGACCCGCCAGTAATCGGAAAACCGATAGCCGCCCGGACCCAATACCAGAGTGTTGCACTGATGGCCAATGGGGGTGAGGAAAGCACAGGATGCCCCAATCGCCACCGCCATCAGAAAACCATCGGGGCTGACATCCATGCCCCTGGCAATACCGACCGAGATCGGCGCCATGACCACCGCCGTAGCGGCGTTGTTCATGACATCGGACAAGGTCATGGTCAGGATCAGCACGAAAGCCAGCACCGCCCAGACGGGCAATGATCCGGCCAGGCCGACCAGGCCATTAGCCAGCAAGGCGGCGGTGCCCGTGCTCTCCAGTGCGCCGCCCACGGGGATCATGCCGCCCAACAGCACGATCACCGGCCAATCGATGGCCTCGTACATCTCGCGCAACGTCAGGAAATCGAACAATACCATGGCCACCGCCGCTGCCGTCAGCGCCACCGCCGCCGGCAACAGCCCGAAACCGCTGGCCGCAAGGGCCGCGGCAAATATGCCCAGGCCCGCCAACACGCGCGGTTCCTGGCCCAGGCGCAGACCCCGGCGCATCAGCGGCAGGCAGCCCAGCCTTGCAAGCGTATCGGGCATGGCGCCGCTGTCGCCTTGCAATAACAAGACATCGCCGGCCCGCATCACCACCCGGTCCAGGCGCGTGCGTACCCGCTGTCCCTGCCGGGCAATGGCGAGCAGGTTCAGGCCGTGGCGGTTACGCAGATTGGCGGTGCGCGCGCTGCGCCCGGTCAGATTGGACCGCGCGGTGATCACCGCCTCGATCAAGGCGACCTCGTCCGAGGCCAGATGTTCCGACGACAGTTCCTCGTCGCCCACCAGCTCCAGGCCGGCGGCCTCGATAAAGCCTTTCAGATCCGTCGGGTCGGCGCGCAATACCAGAACATCGCCGATTTGCAGCTTGGTCCGCCGGCTGGGAGCGGGCCGGCGTTCCTCGCCCCGGATCAGGGCCGTGACCAGAACATCAAGATCATCCAATTCCGGCAACGAGGCGATGGAGGCGCCGACCAGGGCCGAGCCCTCGTTCAGGCGCGCCTCGGTCATGTAGTCGCGGATCTGAAAAATCTCGTCCGCGCGGCCCTCGCCCTGGCGGCTGCGCGGGATCAGACGCCAGCCGAACAGGATCAAATAGGCCACGCCCAGCAGTGCGATGATGCCGCCCACGGGGCTGAAATCGAACATCCTGAACGGTGCATCAAAGGCATCGGCCCGGTATTGCGCGATAATGACGTTCGGCGGCGTGCCGATCATGGTGCTCAGGCCGCCCAGAATGGCGCCGAAACTTAGCGGCATCAGCATGGCGGCGGGGGAGCGGTTCTGCTTGGCGGCGGATTCCAGCGCCACTGGCATCAGGATCGCCAGGGCGCCGACGTTGTTCATGAAGGCGGAGCAGAAACCACAGGTCACCGTCAGCGCCGCCAGGTGCAGTTGCGGCCGATCGATCAGGGGCGACAGCCAGCCGGCGATCACATCCACCACGCCAGCGTTGCGCAGACCCCGGCTGACGATCAACACCGCCACCACGGTAATCACCGCCGGGTGGCCAAAACCGGCAAAAATCCGCTCCCCCGGCAGCAAACCAAGGATCGCCGTGCCCAACAAAGCCAGCAACGCGACCAGGTCATAGCGCGGCCGGCCCCAGATAAACAGGACAACGGCGCCAAGCAGAATGGCGGTAATGCCCATTTGTGCGTAACTCATTCCGACTGCCGCCCTTTATTCGCCGATTTGGTGATGCTGAACACTGCGTTGAAAGACACTGTAAAGGAAATTGAATTGGTCCGCTTATTCCGTTGTGGCAATCTAGCGTCCTGGGTTAGAAGAAGAAATCTCTAACGGAACAAAGACTTGCAGAAATGAGTAAAGACTCGATCGCAGCCGTTGTGCTGGCCGCCGGCCAGGGCACCCGCATGAAATCGAAACTGCCGAAGGTTCTCCACCCCCTCGCGGGGCGTTCCATGCTGGAACAATTGCTGGCCACCATTGATGCCCTAGGCCCTGAACAGCGCCTCGAAAAGCGTATTGTCGTCGCCTCGCCCGAAAATCGCGATGCCATTGACGCCGCGATACCCGGTCTGGATTTAGCCATTCAAGATCCGCCACTGGGCACCGGCCATGCCATGATGGCGGCACAGGGCCAGCTATCGGGATTTTCCGGCGATGCGCTGATGCTGTTCGCGGACTCGCCCCTGGTCTCGGTCGAAACCTTGCAGGCCATGCTGGCGGCCCGGCGGGGGAAGGATAACCCGGCCGTCGTGGTCATGGGCTTTCGCCCACAGGATACAGCGGAATACGGCCGCCTGATCGTCGATGACCACGGCAACCTGCAACGCATCGTGGAACACCGCGACGCCAGCGCGGCGGAACGCCAGACCGATTTATGCAATTCCGGCTTCATGGCCATCGATGGCGCGGTATTGGCGCAGCTGCTGGACGCGCTTGGCAACGACAATGCCAAGGGCGAATACTACCTGACCGATATTGTCGAGATCGCCAACCAACAGGGCCGCCGCTGCGCCGTGGTCGAAGCCAGCGAGATCGAGGCCCATGGCATCAATTCCCGTGATCAACTGGCACAGGCCGAAGCGGTGGTGCAAAACCGCCTTCGCCACGCAGCGATGGCGGCGGGCGTCACGCTGCTGGATCCCGACAGTGTCTATTTTTCCCATGACAGCGTGATCGGCCAGGATGTCACCATACAGCCGCATGTCTATTTCGGCCCCGGCGTCACCGTCGCCGACAATGTCACCATCAATGCCTTCAGCCACCTTGAAGGCTGCACCATCGCAGCCGGCGCCTCCATCGGGCCCTTCGCGCGGCTGCGCCCGGAAGCCATGATCGGCGCGGATGCGCGGATCGGCAATTTCGTCGAGGTCAAGAAGGCCAGCATCGAGGACGGCGCCAAGGTCAATCATCTGGCCTACATCGGCGATGCCCGGGTTGGCGCGGGCGCCAATATCGGGGCCGGCACCATCACCTGCAATTACGACGGTTTCCTGAAATCCTTCACCGACATCGGCAAAGGTGCCTTTATCGGTTCCAACACCGCATTGGTGGCCCCGGTCAAGGTGGGCGACGGCGCCATCGTCGGGGCCGGCAGCACGGTCAGCCACGATGTCAGCGCCGATGCGCTCGCCGTGGAGCGTTCAGAACAAAAGGAACGAGCCGGTTGGGCCACTTCGTTCCGGGAACGCAAGGCGGCGGAAAAAGCCGCCCAGAAAAAACGATAAGTAGAAGAAATAGATAAGAGCAAATAGAGGATCGCTGAATATGTGCGGCATCATTGGCATCATCGGCAGGATGGGCGAGGGCAACGTCGCCGCACGCGTGGCGGAGGGCCTGAAACGGCTGGAATACCGGGGCTATGACAGCGCCGGCATCGCCACCCTGGTGAATGGCCATATCGACCGCCGCCGGGCCGAGGGCAAGCTGATCAACCTGACCAACCGCCTGGCCGAGGAACCGTTGGCGGGCGACGTCGGCATTGGCCATACCCGCTGGGCCACCCATGGCATTCCCAACGAGGTCAATGCCCATCCCCATGCCACCTCCAACGTTGCCCTGGTGCACAACGGCATCATCGAGAATTTCAAGGAATTGAAGGCGGAGTTGCAGGACCGTGGTGCCAATTTCGCCTCCGAGACCGATACGGAGGTCGTCGTGCACATGATCTCACAGTATTTGAACGACGGCCTGACGCCGGTGGAAGCGGCGCGCACCACGTTGCAGCGGCTGGAAGGCGCCTTTGCTCTGGCAGTGATCTTCTCGGGCGAGCATGACCTGATGGTTGGTGCCCGGCGCGGCAGTCCGTTGGTGGTGGGTTATGGCGAGGACGAGATGTTTCTGGGCTCGGACGCCATCGCGCTGGCGCCATGGACCAACCAAATCTGTTACCTGGACGAGGGCGATTGGGTCGTGGTGCGCCGGGACGGGGCCGAGATCCACGATGCCGCCGGTTCGGTCGTGCAGCGCGAAATCAAGCAGACCGCCGCCTCCCTGGGCGATATCTCCAAAGGCAACTACCGCCATTACATGCTGAAGGAAATCTATGAACAGCCCACGGTCATTGGCGACACCATTCATTCCTTCTTCAACCCCGAGGAGCGCACGATCAAGCTGCCGGATCTGCCGTTCAATTTCGCCGACATTCCCAAGCTGACCATCCTGGCCTGCGGCACGGCCTCCTACGCGGGCATGGTGGCGAAATACTGGTTCGAAGGCATGGCCCGCATCCCGGTTGAGATCGACGTCGCCTCGGAATTCCGCTACCGCGATGCGCCCTTGCCCAAGGGCGGCGTAGCTATCTTCCTCTCCCAATCCGGCGAGACCATGGACACTCTCGAGGCCCTGAGATTGTGCAAACAGCAAGGCCAGCACATTCTCTCAATCATCAACGTGCCCGACAGCTCCATCGCGCGGGAGAGCGATGTGGTGCTGCAAACCCTGGCGGGACCGGAAATCGGCGTCGCCTCGACCAAGGCTTTCACCACACAGCTGGTCGTCCTGGCCTGCCTGGCCATCACGGCGGCCAAACAGCGGGGCGAGTTGGATGCTCAAACGGAAGCAATTCTTGGCCAGGCCATCACCGAGGTGCCTTCACGGGCGGTCGAGGTGCTGCATCACGACGACCATATCCGCGAGCTGGCCCAGGATATGTTCAAGGCCCGCGATGCCCTGTACCTGGGCCGGGGCACCGGCTATCCCATCGCCATGGAAGGGGCGCTGAAACTCAAGGAGATTTCCTACATCCACGCCGAAGGCTATCCCGCCGGCGAGATGAAGCACGGCCCCATCGCCCTGATTGACGAACAGGTGCCCGTGATCGTCGTGGCGCCAAAGGATCAGTGGTTCGAAAAAGTCGCCTCCAACATGCAGGAAGTGGCGGCCCGCGGCGGCAAGGTGGTACTGATTTCCGACCATGAAGGCATCGACCACGTGGGCGAGATGGCCTGGGCCTCGATCAAACTGCCCAGCGTGCATCCGTTCGTGGCGCCGATCCTCTATTCCATCCCCGTGCAGCTATTGGCCTATCACATCGCCGTTCTTAAAGGCACCGACGTGGATCAGCCACGTAATCTGGCGAAGTCAGTGACCGTGGAGTAGCCCAACGAACACAGCTAATAGATATATTTTTCCAGACATATTCTATAAATACGTGGACATATCCGCATAAATTGTTACCATTGAGACATCTGATGGCTGTCTAAATCGGAGCAACCGAGATGTGGGCCCTCGCAAGAATAGTGTTGATTTCAGCCGCTCTGGCGCTCGGCACTGCAAAGACGGCATGGTCTGATTTCGAAACCGGCAAAAAGGCCTACGAAGCGAAAGACTATGCAACTGCGCTGCGGGACCTGCTTCCCGTGGCTGAACAAGGTGATGCCCGCGCCCACAGCATTCTGGGTGAAATGTATGAGCGTGGACATGGCACCATCAAGGACTACAAAAAGGCGCTCACATTTCACCGCTTTGCAGCGGAGAGAGGCATCGGCAAATCGCAAGAAATGCTTGGGATTATGTACTTGGGTGGACTCGGCCTTGCCAAGGAAAAAGTGAAAGGCTTGGAATGGGTACGGCGTGCCGCAAATCAAGGCTATCTATCCGCGCAAAATACGCTTGCTGCTCTTTACTCGCATGGATTGGGCGTCGCCAAGGATAAGAAGGAAGCGGCGAGATGGTACCGCAAAGCTGCCGAGCAAGGGTTCATGGATTCGCAATATAATCTCGCCCTCATGTACATCAATGGCGATGGGATTGATGCCAACGTATTCAGGGCCGCAAAATGGTATGCTAAGGCTGCAGCACAGGGACACGTTCATTCGCAATACAATCTTGGTCTCTTATACGAACACGGCGAGGGCGTGGAACGGAATGATGATAGGGCCGTGGAATTTTTCCGCAGCGCCGCCGCCCAGGGATCCGAACCCGCGGCCAAACGGTTGCAAGCGCTGCTAGCACGGATCGGATCGAAAGATCACAAAGCAATCGAAGAACCGATCAATCGACTGGATGATGTAGCCGTAATAATCGGTAACGCCAACTACCAGAAATTCGGTAAGGATATTCCCAACGTAGTGCCAGCTCACGCTGATGCGGATGCCTTCAAGAAATGGCTGGTCAAGGACAAAGGGCTCCGTGAGGGCAACATCATCTTCCTCAAGGACGCCACCTCGGCCCAGATCGAAAGCATGTTTGGCAACGAACGTTCCCACAAGGGGCAGCTGTTCAATTGGGTCAAGGCCAATATTTCCAACATCTATGTCTACTATGCCGGCCACGGGGCGCCCGCTTCCGACGGAAGCAGTGCATACTTGGTGCCTGCCGATGCCACCGCCTCGTCTATTGAGTTGACCGGATATCCGCTGGCGACGCTGTATGAGAACCTGAAGAAGATACCCGCCAAATCCATCACTCTGGTTCTGGAATCCTGCTTTTCTGGTGCCAGCCAGGGCGGCTATGTGATCAGCCGCACCTCGGGCATTCTGGTGACGCCGAAGATCCCCCGCGCGCCCAGGAACATCACCGTCATCTCCGCCGGCAAGGCGGATCAGGTGGCTTCCTGGGAGCAGGATGATTCCCACAGCCTATTCACCAAATACTTCCTGCTCGGCATGGAAGGCGCGGCGGACAAGGCACCCCATGGCAACGGCGATGGCAAGGTAGCCTATGGCGAACTGAGCAAATACCTCGATGGCACCATGACCTACTATGCCCGCCGCTACTATGGCCGGGACCAGAATGCGCAAATCGTGACGACCCTCGAATAGGCGCCACCAAATGGATTCGCGAGATAAGTGATGAGAACATTCATTTATGTAGTGCTGATTTCCACAACCCTGGCAACCGGCCTGGCTCCGGCGGCAAGGGCCGATTTCGAAACGGGCCGGGAAGCCTACTTCACCAAAGACTATGCAAAAGCTTTGGAAGAACTGGCTCCCTTGGCCGAACAGGGGCACGCAGGCGCCCAGAGCTATTTGGCCTCGATGTATCAAATGGGGTTGGCTGTCCCTAAGGATTTGGAGAAAGCATTCCTTCTGTATTCATCAGCAGCACAAAAGGGCGATGTACTGGCACAAAGCCGTCTTGGTCGGCTTTTTCTGGGAGACCAAGGCGTTGCAAGGGATTATGCGGTAGCGATGGAATGGTTGCGCAAGGCAGCGGATCGCAACCATGCTGCCTCGCAGCATCATATCGCCGTGATGTATGACAGGGGCTGGGGCGTTGCCAAGGATCGACAGGAAGCATTGAAATGGACCCAAAAAGCCGCCATTGGGGGACACTTCCCCGCACAATATAATCTCGGTCTCGCATATATGCGGGGTGACGGCATCGCGGCAGACATGCGGATGGCCGCGAAGTGGTTTAGCGAGGCCGCCACGCAAGGCCACGACTGGTCACAATTCAATATTGGCTACTTGTATGCAACTGGCGACGGCGTAGAGCAAGACGAAACAAAGGCCCTGGAATGGCTTGGCAAAGCCGCCGCGCAAGGACATAAAGACGCTGCGGTCAGGCTCGAGGATTTGCGCAATAGACGTCGGTGGAGGGCTCGCAAGGCAAAGGTAAAGAACATTGCTCGACCCGACGATTTTGCCGTCGTCATCGGCAATGGTAATTACAAAAAGTACGGCAAGGATATTCCCAATGTTGTGCCAGCTCACGCTGATGCGGATGCCTTCGAGGCCTGGTTGATCAAGTCCAGGGGACTCCGCAAAGGCAACATCATTTTCCTAAAGGACGCCACCTCGGCCCAGATCGAAAGCGTGTTCGGCAACGAACGCTCCCACAAGGGGCAATTGTTCAATTGGACCAAGCCCAATATTTCAAATATCTATGTCTACTATGCCGGACACGGGGCGCCTGCATCCGATGGAAGCAGCGCCTTTCTGGTACCCATTGATGCCTCCGCGTCATCCATCGAATTAACCGGCTATCCGCTGACCACGCTTTACGAAAATCTGAAAAAGATCCCGGCGAAATCCATCACCTTGGTGCTGGAATCCTGTTTCTCGGGCGCCAGCCAGGGCGGCTATGTGATCAACCGCACCTCGGGCATTCTGGTAACGCCAAAGCTTCCCCGCGCGCCCAGGAACATCACCATCATCTCCGCCGGCAAGGCGGATCAGGTGGCGTCCTGGGATCAGGATGATTCACACAGCCTGTTCACCAAGTACTTCCTCCTCGGCATGGGCGGTGAAGCCGACAAATCACCCCACGGCAACGGCGACGGCAAGGTGGCCTATGCCGAGCTGGCCAAATATCTCGATGGCACCATGACCTACTATGCCCGCCGCTACTATGGCCGGGATCAGAACGCGCAGATCGTGACGACAGCTCAATAGATGGCGCCCACTTGCCCCAGCTCGGCGTTTCGCCGTATGTAGACCGGCGCGGCAATCCTTCCTCGAGACATCCTTCCTCAAGACATCCTTCCTCAAGATAGGGCTATCCACATTATGTACCCAGGTGTACCAGAAGGCTTCGAACCCTTTCCCATGGATCAGGGCTTTACCAATCATATCGGCCCGCTGTATTGGCGAATTGACAAGGGCGTCGGCGTCATGGGTTTCGTGGTTCTGGAAATTCACCTGAACCCGGCCGATATCTGCCACGGCGGCATGATGATGACCCTGATGGACATGGCCGTGGGCATGAATGTGCAATTGGCCGCCAAGACCGAGGTCTTCTCGCCAACGATCCAGATGAGTTATGATTTTCTACAGCCTGCTTACGAAGGACAATGGCTGGTCAGCGAGATTGACTTTCGCCACACCACCCGGCGCCTGGGATTCGCCTCCGGCTTGATGATCGGCCCCGATGGCCCGGTCCTGCGTTGCAACGGCATCGCGAAATTGCCGAGCGCCAATGATCCTAGATTTGCCCGCTCCGAAGGTGCGGCGGCATTTGTGAAATCCACGGATGAGATTGCGGATAAATAGCCGTGACGCGATAGACGCGGGCGGCCAATTTTCGGTTCCTTTTTGCCCCTGAACAAATATCATCCTAGCCATGCATAAAGATAACGGAACCATCATTATCGCCGGCGCCGGTCTTGGTGGCCTGACCCTGGCGTTATGCCTGGCCCGGGCCGGCTTCACGGTCACCGTGCTGGAACAGGCGCGGACATTGGGCGAGGTCGGCGCGGGCGTGCAGATCAGCGCCAATGGCGCCCGGGTGCTGTATCATCTCGGCCTGGCCGATGCGCTCAGGGCGGTGGCGTTTACCCCCGAACGGGGCGAGTTGCGCCATTGGCAAAGCGGCGAAACCTTGAGCTCCCGCCCGTTGGGCAAGGAGAGCGAGGAGACATTCGGCTTCCCTTATTTTCACCTCCACCGGGCCGATTTTCACCAGGTCCTGGCCGACGCCGTGACAACCACCGTGGCTGTCGGGGCGCCGGGCGCCATCCACCTGGGCGCCAAGGTCGCCGGCTTCGATCAATCGGACGGCGGCGTAACCGTTAGCACGCAGGATGGCCGAACCTTTCAGGGCGATATTCTGGTTGGCTGCGATGGCATCCACTCCACCGTTCGTGGGCAGCTGTTTGGGCCGGATGCGCCGCGCTTCACGGGCTGCGTCGCCTGGCGCGCCACGCTGCCCGTCGCGGCACTACCGACCGGCCATGTGCGCCCGGTGGCATCGAACTGGATCGGCCTGGGCGGCCACTTCGTGCACTATTATGTGCGCCGGGGGGAGTTGGTGAATTGCGTCGGCGTCATGGAACAGGATGAATGGCAGGCCGAATCCTGGTCAAACGAAGGCGCCAAGGCGGAATTTCTAAAAGATTTCGCGGACTGGCACGAAGATCTGAAAATTCTGATCCGCAATGCGGAAACCTGCTTTCGCTGGGGTTTGTTCGATCGCGATCCCATGCCGGACTGGGGGGCGGGCCGGGTCACTCTGCTGGGCGATGCCTGCCATGCCATGCTGCCCTTCATGGCCCAGGGCGCGGTCATGGCCATCGAGGACGCCTATACCCTGGCGCAATGCCTGACGGTGAACGGAGCCAACCATGCAGCGGCCCTTCAGCGCTATGAAGATCTGCGCCGGCAGCGCACGGCAACGGTGCAACAGATGTCCCGCGACAACATTCAATTCTTTCACCACGCCGATATTCCCAATCTGACCGAGCGCATGGGCAAACACCGCGCGGCGCATCTATGGCTCTACGGCTTCGACGTTACCGATCAGGATTTCGCCACCTAACCCGACGTGTAGATGCGCAGATATTCAGCAATGGCGACGCGGTCAACGGGCAAGTCCAATTGGTCGACCTGATCGAAATTCAGCCACAAAAGCGCCTCGGCCTCATGGTTTTCGATCTCGCCGGACCATTCGCGGACTGCGTGGTAATGCAGTTTGCGAAACTCTTCCGAACGATGCAGCAGAGTGCAGACGTAATCGACCCGGCCCGCCGTCACGGCCAATTCTTCATGCAACTCCCGATGCATCGCCTCGAGCGGGCTTTCGCCAGGCTCCAGATGCCCGCCGGGAATGGCAACGGCACCGGGGTCCAGCGGCTTGTCCAGCCGGCGTCTCTCGACCAGGAAGCGATCACCATCGACCAGAATAAAACCCGCGCATTCCAGTATTTCCATGTTGCTTCAGGTCCTAGCGCAGTTCCGGGCTAGCCGACCGAAACCGTCCGTCCGCCATCAATAACCAGGCTGGTGCCGGTCACGTAGCCGCTGGCATCAGAGCCCAGATACAGCACCGCGTAGCCAATTTCCCTGGGATCGCCCAGACGGCCCACGGGAGTCTGGGCGATCGCCTGCTGTTTCTGTTCCGGCGTGAAGGCATCCGCCAGGGAGGTATCGAACAGGCCCGGCAGAATGGTGTTGACGCGAACGCCGCGTTCGCCGAATTCCAGCGCAAACGAACGGGTCATGCCGTCCAGCGATGCCTTAAAGGTGGAATACAGCCCCAACATGACGGTGGCATGGCGGGCGGCGGTGGACGAGATATTGATGATGCTGCCGCCGCCGTTTTCAGCCATCAATTTCACCGCCCCGACCGACATCTGCCAATAGCCGCCGATATTAACGTCTAACGCCTTGCGCAACAGGCCAGGTTCAGTATCAAGAATGGTATACCAGGGGCTAAGCACGGCGTTGTTGACCAGGATATCCAGGCGGCCGTGTTTCTGGCGCAGATGCGCGAACATGGCATCAATGTCATCGTCATGGCCGATATTGCAGGCCTTGCCCTCGGCAGACAGGCCAAGCTCGCGAAACTCGGCGGCAACGGCATCGCAGGCATCCTGCTTACGGGAGGAAATCACCACATGGGCGCCGTGTTCGGCCAAAACCTGCGCCGTGGCCCGGCCCAGGCCCATGGACGAGCCGGTCACCAGGGCAACACGGCCCGTTAGATCGAAAATCTCAGGCGGCATGGCCTAAAGCTCCTCATACAAACTCAAACTCGAAATCAGGGATGCGGTCCCCAGGGCGCTTCGTTCAACAACTGCACGTTCTGTGTGCTGACCAGAGGCCGGATCTTGCCGGCAAAGTTCATGAAGTCATCGTCAGCGAAAAGCCGGGCCCAAAAATCACGCCGGTCCGCATCGTCATCAAATTTCCACAAATGGATAAGCTGATGCAGACCGCCGGTATCGGAGGTGAAATAACCAACCAGCTTGGCATCGAAGCCGCCGGCCTCGATCGCCGGCCAGCCGAATTCCTTGTAGACCTTCACCGCCTCGCCCATCTGGCCCACATATACCTGATAGGTGCGCATTTCATATAGTGCCATTGCAAATCTCCTCTACTTGGTGACCAAAGGTGCATATTGATCCAGCAGACGCAGAACCTCGTCGCGCGGCGCCGACGGCAGGCCCAAAATAGCCCGGGTCACACCTGCCTCGGCATATTTGGCCAGCTCGTCCGCATCGCCCGGCGCGCCAAAGACGCTGACCGAAATCTCGGCGGCATCGCGCCCGGCAGCATCGGCGAATTTTTTCAGGCGCGCCATATTTTCGGCCGCATCGAAGCCATGGCGGGCGCGGGGTAGCCAGCCATCGCAATAATCCACCACCCTGGCCAGGGTATAGTCCGTCTCGCCGCCCATGATCACCGGCGGGTGCGGTGTCTGCACCGGTTTTGGATGGGCCCACGAGGCATCGAAATTGACGAACTCGCCATGATAGGCGGCGTCCTCTTCGGTCCACAGCGCCTTCATGGCCAAAACCTGATCCTTGATCTGGGCAAAGCGGGTTTTGTATTCGACGCCGTGGTCGTTCATTTCCTCCACATTCCAACCACCGCCGATGCCAAAAATAAAGCGGCCGTTGGACATCATATCCAAGCTGGCCACGTTCTTGGCGGTGACAATGGCTTCGCGCTGCGCCAACAGGCAAATGCCGGTGCCCAGTTTCAGGTTCTTGGTCACCGCACCGGCATAGGCCAGGGCCACGAAGGGGTCGTGGGTATGCCAGTAATCGCTGGGCAGATCGGCGCCGCCCGGCCAAGGTGAAAGGCGCGACGCCGGAATGTGCGTATGTTCGGGCAGGAACAGGGATTCAAAGCCGCGCTCCTCCATGGCCACGGCCAGTTCGTCCATGCGGATGGTGTAGTCCGTCGCGAAAATCAAGGCGCCAACATGCATGGCGTGCCCTCCTGTTTGTGCTGAATTGAGGCGCCATTAGAGCCAACGGACCGGGCTCTGTCCAGCTACATGATAAATCCACGGAAACCCTAGGCAGGGCTGACGCAACATCGTAAGTTGCGCTCCAATAAATTCAGCCCACACAACCGTATCAAGAGGACGGAACGAACCATGCGCATCGCAACCATTAATCACAACGGCACCCCCACCCTGGCAGTGCGGCGGGGCGACAATTATGTTGATCTGTCCAAGGCGGCGCCGGAACTGCCGCAAGACATGATCGGCCTGCTGACGGCGGGCGCCCTGGATCAGGCCGACAAAGCAGCCCAGGCGGCCGGCGACGATGCCCTGATCCCCGCCGCCGGGGTAACCTACCTACCGCCCGTGCCCAATCCGCCGAAGATCCCCTGCTGCGGCCTGAACTACCGCGACCACGCCATCGAAACCAATATGCCAATCCCCGATTACCCCATTATCTTCATGCGTTCCGCTACCTCGCTGGCGGCCCATAACACGCCCATGATCCTGCCCAAGGCAGCCTCGGACTATGATTACGAGGCGGAGCTGGCGGTGGTGATCGGCAAGGCCGGGCGGCATATTGCTGAGGCCAACGCCCTGGATCACGTGGCCGGCTATTCCTGTTTCAACGACGGCTCCATCCGCAGCTATCAATTCAAGGCACCGCAATGGACCCTGGGCAAGAATTTCGATGCCTCGGGCGGCTTTGGCCCCGAATTGGTAACGCCTGACGAGCTGCCCAACGGCGTCGGCGACCTGCAGATCCAATGCCGTCTGAATGGCAAGACCCTGCAAAATTCGACGACCAAGCAGCATATCTTTGATGTCCCCCGGGTGATCGAAGTGCTTTCGGAAGTGATGACCTTGGAAGTCGGCGACGTCATTATCATGGGCACCCCGCCCGGTGTTGGTTCCGCGCGGACGCCGAACATCTGGATGAAGGACGGCGACGTCTGTGAAATCGAGATCGAGGGCATTGGCGTCCTCTCCAATCCCATCGTTGCTGAATAACCAACAGGTTTAACCACCATCCATGGCTATTCTGGAGCCGCTACCACGCCCCCTGCCGGGGCTGAAGGAATGCCTTGCGGGCGTTGACCGGCACAATCTGGTCAACGCCCTGGTGGCCTGGCTGTTTGCCATCTCGGGCCCGGTAGTGATCATCCTGGCCGTCGGCCGCCAGGGCGGCCTGGCCCCTGGGGATCTCAGTTCCTGGGTCTTCGCCGCCTTTGGTTTCGGCGGCCTGCTGACCATGTCCTATTCCTATCTGTTCCGCCAACCGATCGCCATTATGTGGACCATCCCCGGCGCGGTGCTGGTCGGCGGCGCGCTGCCGCATTTAACCTTTGCCGAGGTGATCGGCGCCTATCTGGTCTGCGGCGTGCTGCTGGCATTCCTGGGCGTCACCGGCCTGGTGCGCAAGATCATGGCGGCGATCCCCATGCCTATTGTCATGGCCATGGTGGCGGGTGTCTTTCTGCCCTTTGGCCTGAACATCATCAAGGCCTTTGACGAGGCCACGGTGATGGCCATTGTCATGGTCGCGGCCTTTGCCATTCCCACCGCCCTGCCCCGCCTGGGCCGGGTGCTGCCACCGGTGCTCTGCGCCCTGGCCGCCGGCACCGCCGCGATTATCTTTTCCGGCCAAATGACAGGTGTCGAGATCCCGTCCCTGGCCATCGCCGAGCCGATTTTATATACGCCCGTGTTCACGCTGCGGGCCTTGGGCGAATTGGTCGTACCCCTGGCGGTCACTGTGATCGCGGCGCAGAACGCCCAAGGTTTTGTCATCCTGCGCCAGGCCGGCTTCGAGCCGCCGGAAAACAGCCTGACCGTGACCTGCGGCCTGGGCAGCCTGGTTTTCGGTATTTTCGGCTCGGTGCCAACCTGCGTTACCGGCCCGGCGAATGCCATCCTAAATACCTCGGGCGCCAAAGAGCGGCGCTATATGGCGGGTGTTCTGTTCGGTCTGTTCGCCATTGCCTTCGGGCTGTTTTCACCCTTCACCACCGGTCTGGGCCTGGTCCTGCCGGCGGTCTTCATCAACATGCTGGGCGGCCTGGCCATGCTGGGCGTGTTGCAGGGCGCCTTCACCACGGCCTTTGGCGGACCGCATGCATTGGGCGCCCTGGTCAGCTTTCTAGTTACCCTGTCAGGCGTTGCGATCCTGAATGTGGGCGCGCCGTTCTGGGGCCTGGTCTTCGGTTATGCGGTCACCATGCTGTTGCGAAGGCGGGGCCTCGCGTCTTAGCGCGTATCGCGGCTAATTTCCGATCCGCAGATTGCTCAATTCGGCGCCAATGGCGCGGAACGCGCTCTCTAGTTCGTCCCCGGATGGGGAGTTGAAGTACTTGTTGCTGTCCGTCGCGCAGTTGCGCATGAGGTTTTGAATTGTGTTCGAATCGACTTGGAAAGTAATTGTGTAGACCAGCACGCCCGTGGCCTTGATGTTGGTGCAGACCTCGGACAAACGGCTGTCCAGTTCATCCTCGGCCGCCGAACGGCTGGTGGTGCCCAGATTGCCGTCGGACAAGTATCCATAGCCGGAATAGGCGCCGCTGCTTGATGATATGTAATTCTCGCCATCGGTCATGATCACGATCGCCTTGTTGGTTTCTTCATCGTCATAGGCCGCGCCATTGGTGTAGGGCGCACTCGGCGAGAGCACGCGCCAGCCCCAAACGGCGCCCAGATTAACGTGGGTGACACCGTTTGCGATCATCTCGTCGATCTTGTCCAGAATATCCTGTTTGACATTCGTCAGGGGCAGAAGCTCCACCGGACATTGTTTATTTGGCCCATAGTATGCATTGTTCGAAAGGTCGTCGCGCAATCGGCTCCAGCGGTTTCGATAGTAGTGATCAGGGTACAAATAGCGCTCCCACTTGCCGCCCCCCGCGTTCGGGTCAAGCTGGCTGTCATCGGTGGTATCATAGGGGTAGGCGCGCGCCTCCACACAGCCGCGCCAATCATCGGGATCATAGTTCCCATCGGCCGGATTAACCGTCGTATAGGTATCCCGGAACGTCGTATCGACACCCAAATTGACGCTGCCGGTAAAGGGCACGATGCCGACCTTCAACAGCTCCGGTTCGGTCTCGTCACCAAACAGAATATCGATGAAGGTCTCCGAGGCGTCCTTGAGAGACGTAAGCTTGGAACCCGACATGGAGCCCGTGTTGTCCAGCACCAGGACTACATCCAGGCCCGAGGTCTCGCGGATAATCGTTGTCGTCGCCGACACCGTTATGCTGTTGATTTGCGCAATGCGCATCAAGGTCGTGTCGATCTCGGCGGTTGCCGTAAGGGTAAGTTCACTATCCTGTATCGTTAGAACCGGTGTCGCGGTAACGCCGATTTCATCAACCGGGTAATTGGCGTTAAAATAGGAAAGCATCAAGGTATTGAGTTCAGCATCGCTCAGCCCGGTGGCCGAGCCCACGGCCAGGCCGGCGGCATCCAAGGCGAAACCCAGACGTTGTTTTACAATGTAGGCGCGGGAGATATCGACGGCGGCGCCGCCGGCGGCCACGATCGGGATCAAGGCCAGCGCGAATAAAATCGCGACGACACCCCGACGGTCTTCGGCAAAACCCGCCAACAATGCAGCCAGCCATCGCCAATGCGCGGTCAGCCGCCCGGTCTGGAACTGTCTCATCTGCCTCGTCATCACATCACTCTATTACCTTTGATCAAGAACGTGCCGGGGCCTCATATACAGCTACCCGTCATGCAATGGGTCATGGTCCCGCGACCTTGGTTGTCCGCCGTGGTTTCAGGTAGGATTTATCTTCGAGCGTAATATCGCCAAGGATAAAATCGTCATACAGAGGACTGTAGCTGTAGATGATATGGGTGACGATGACGCTGCCACTATCCTCGACGATCAATCCTTGAGGCAATTCGTAGTCGCCGCTATCCGCCGCACCGTTGCGCGCTTCGCTCCAATCAACCTCGGTGGCATCGGTGTCCGGGTTCAACCACACAGACGTGACGCGAATGTAGGCATCGGTTGGAAACGGCTCCAAGATTGCTTCCATGGCCGTGAACAGGTCTGAAACCTTATCAGCGTCCATCACCGTTTCCTGCGCCACCAGATCGGCGCCAACATGGGTCGCCCTGGTAACCTTGCGGTCAATCAGCATGGCGGTACCAAATTCCGAAATCCCCATCAACAACACCACGCCAACCGGTGCCACCAAGGCGAACTCCATCGCCGCGATACCGCGGCGGCAACGGGCGAACGCTCTCAGCAGGGCGTTCAATTTATCGGCCCGTCATAAGGCTCGGTACGGAACACCGCCGCGGAATGCAGCAATTTCGAACTGCCGCCGCCATCACCAAGGTAGGCTGTCAGGAACGGCGTTAAGATTTTCCATTTGTAGGCCACCCGCACCAGCACCGTATCGCCGGCGCCGCCGGGATCGAAGGTGTTGCTTTCCGCTTCGCCATCGTCGTTGAAATAGCTGGGATAAGTGATGTCGCTGAAAGAATCGAACTTGCGCACATCAATGATCAGATTATTGCAGTCGATAAACGTTGTGCCGCCGCACAAAATCTGTGTGAATTCGCCGATCGGATCAGCGGTGTTTTGGATATTGCCAGTTCGGATCTGACGCGAAGCCGCCGTTACCTGCCCCTCGATCGTGCTGGCCGCAACGTGCAACAGCGAAACCTCGATGATGCCAAAACTGATCAGCAGGAACACCGGCATGATCAACGCCGTTTCAATGGCCGTGACACCGCTATGCCAGCGTCCCTCGGTCGCCTTGCGCCAGCGCTCGGCCGGGCCCATCTTTCCAGCGTTGTGATGTGCGGCGTTACGATGAGAAGTCACGAAATGATCCTCTCTCTTCGGCTTGCCCTCAATCCAGTCATGCTGCCTTGCTTCTCCACTCCGAATATATCGGGCATATTGGCAACGATACTCATGGCAGGGGCTTTAGACCTCGTACGGTCAATCCCGTCATTGCGGCATGACAGATAGATGCAGGCCCTCGCCTCTATTCACAAGTGATACGCGTCACCATAGCAATACTTCACAGACAATTTCAAAAACGGCATCTTCTATCGACCAAGACTTGAGTTTGACCCAATGGCAATCCAATTTCTCACAACAATCCGCTAGAAATTCATCTTCCTCAGCATCCGTCCAGACAGCGAAAAAGCAACATAAAAGGTATTAACGGCCGACAAAACGGCCATCGCGCTTTTCCTTGAAGGACAGCATGCCCTCAGCGAAATCCTCGGTGGCGCGCAGCCGGGTTACGGTGGCGGGCAATGCAGCCGCCGCCGCCGGGATGCCCTCCAACATGGCGGTCCGGGCGGAGGCCATGGTCGCCTGCACCGCCAAGGGAGCTTGAGCGGCAATACGTTCGGCGATTGCCATGGCCTTGGCGAACTGTTTGCCCGGCGCCACCACCTCCTGCACGAAGCCCATGCGGTAGGCGGTTTCCGCATCGAACTCTTCGCCGGTCAGCAGATAGCGCATGGCATTGCCCCAGCCAGCCCGTTCGACCATCTGAAAGGTGCCGCCGGCAAAGGGCAGCACGCCCCTGGCGACTTCGATCTGGCCAAAGCGGGTATCGGAGGCGGCCACGACAATGTCCGCGGCCAGCATCAATTCCACCCCGATGGTGAAGCAGACGCCTTGAACCGCGACGACCAATGGCTTGGTCCGACGGATCGCACCCATGTTGCACGGATTGACCACCCCGTCGGGAAATATATTGAAATCCAGATCGACCAGATTGAGGTCGGCACCGGCGGCAAAGTGCTTGCCTTCGCCATAAAGCAGCGCGCAGCGGGCGCCGTCGTCGTCCTCGTAGGCCTGATAGGCCGCCGCCAGTTCGTCAAACATTTTGGGGCTGAAGCCGTTGAATTTCTCCGGCCGGTCGATGCCCATGACAAAAACATTGCCCTCCTTGCGGCTGACGATGCGGCCTGGCGCGCCTCCCCCCCTGCCCCCACCGCTTGCTGTTTCATTTTCGGTGTTCATCGCATCCTCCACTGTTATCGCGGATCTATTTTATGCGCCCGAGCGGATCATCGAAGCGTTCCAGCATGACGTCTTCGAACGAGGTGTCCTCGGCCGCGATCCAGCTGCCGGGGCGCACCCGGTAGGCCTCCGCCTGCCAGGGCGCGGCAGGTTCCTTGCCCGATACCGCCAAGGCCTTGGCACCTTCCAACAAAGTGCGGCGGAAGCGCACCACGGCGGCATCCGTCGCCGTTAAAACTTCCCGGCTGCGGTCAACAATGCGGCCCTGGCTCTCCTGGATCATCAGGTCCTGCTCCGCCAGGCCCTTAACGCCGGTATAGCTGACGTTGCGCTGAGCCTCCCGGTCGATCATGTAATCATTGGTGCGGTTGCGCACCGGTACATAGTCGGCCCCGGTGGTAGCGATGATGCCGTGGCCTTGTTCCAGCTTGGCGCGTTCCTCGCCCTCGATGGCCCGCTCCGGGTTCCAGCCGTAACAATACATCCAGCAGCTTTGATCCGTGATCGGCACCATGGTAAAGCCGAAATAGGTCTCGCCGGGGAACGTGGAAGGCCCGGTGCCGTGGGACGGCAAGGTAAACTGGGTGATACGCCAATAGTTCTCGCCCGCATCGCCGGCCCGCATGCCGCCGATCACAAAGCCCAGGTCATGTTCCAAAATGGAAAAATGCGGCATGGGGTCATTGCGGATCCAGCGCAGACGGCGGGCATCGGCGGGGGCGTCCGGGTTCTCGTTCGAGGCGACAGAGGGCGCGGGCATATGCAGAAATGAAAAGTGCGAGGTATCCAGATCTCCCTCCATGATCTGGGCCCAGTTGCAATCCACATACTGCTTGGTGACATAGCGGTGCCCAGCCTCGACCTGGGTGAATTCCAGCTGTGGCGGCTCCGGCAATTTACCATCGGGCAGAAATTCGGCGCTGGGACCCAGATAGGCCCAGACCATATCGCCCTGCTCCCGCGTCGGATAGGACTTGATCGCGACCGTATCGTGATGACGGGCGCCGGGGGGGATGTTCGGCAGATCCATCGCCTTGCCGGTGACATCGAACTTCCAGCCATGATAGACGCAGCGCAGACCGCATTCTTCGTTGCGGCCAAAGAACATTTCGGCGCCCCGATGCGGACAACGGCCATCAAGCAGGCCAATCCGCCCCTCGGTATCGCGAAAGGCGACCAACTGCTCGCCCATGATATTGACTCGCAGCGGCGCGCCATCAGGTTCGGGCAGTTCCTCAACCAAGGCCACGGGCTGCCAAAAACGGCGGAAATACTGCCCCATGGGCGTATCCGCTCCGGTTCGGGTTAAAAGCTCGTTGTCCTCGATCGAAAGCATCGAATGCGCACTCCATTTCTCAGAGGCGCAATGTTTGATGATAAGGGCAAGACTGTCAACGGCATCAGGTCACGATATCAAACAGCAACGTCAGACGAGGCCAAAATGCAGGAATGCCAACAACAGCGCCAACCCGGTCAACGCCTGACAGATTGAGGCCCCGGCCAAACGCCGGATCGCGGCCCCATCACCCTGCTGTTCCAGGGCATCGCCGCGCACGATCCAGTAATAGCTGTCGTTGGGCAGAATGGCCACGAAACTGCCCAGGCAGATGGCGTAAACGGCGGCGATGGGCGAAATCTCCATATGCTCCACAATGGGCAGAACCAAGGGCGCCACCGCGACGAAGGTCGCCATGGACGAGCCTTGCAACAGCTTCATCATGGCCGCGATGGCGAACAGGCCGATCAGGGCGGCGGCATGGCCGGTCGTACCGCTCAGCAGACCATCGATGGGGAACACCGTCGTGGCCATGGCGCCCATGGCGCTGGCGGCCCCCACCACGATCAACAGACCGGCGGTCCGCCGCATGGCACTCTCGACGCCCCCGCGGCGATGTTCCGTTGGCGTATCAAAATAGGACCAGACAGCAGCGGACAGCAACGCCCCCTTGGGCTGGGTCAGAAAATCAAGCACCGGCCAGGCGGCAAGATCCAGCGTCCAGCCCACGATCAGCAGGACCGCAAGCACACCAAAGGGGGCAAAGGCGCGCCATTCGCCCGTCTCGGCAGGCCCTTCATGTTCACCGGGCGCGGCTAGGCCGGTTGCCGGAAACAGGCGCAGCCAAACCTCGCCGGCCAGCCAAACGGGCAGCAACAGCATCAGTCCCACTAGTACCAACCCCGGATCATCAACGCCCAACGCCGCGCCAACGATCAATGGCCCGGCAGGCACCAACAGCATGAAACCGGCATAGGCCGCCATGGCCATGGACAGGCGGTGCTTGCCCGCGATCGGCGCCAGGGCGGCATAGGCGGTGACATGGCAGATCATGCCGGCGGCGGAGAATGGCGAGATCAATCGAACCCAGCCGCCGACGGTCGGCAGGGGACGCAGGGTCATATTGGCCGCGATCATGAAAGATGGCAGCAAGATCAAAGCAAAATCGCCCAAGGCCCGGCCAAACCCGGCCCGAAACGTCAGCAATACCTGATCGGCGCCGAGGCCCCCGCCAAGCCCCAGGGCGACGGTAAGCAGGATCAGTATAATCGGCAGCGGCAGATCCAAACGCGGCAACGCCGCCTTCGTCAAACCGGATTTCGCCAAACTCATCGTGATAACTCCCAGAATCGTGCGGGCATTCAATTTGTTGACTTGCAAGGTAGTCGGGCGCAGCGCCACTTGGAAATGAAAACATGCTTGCACGCTTATGCAAAAAACTCATAATGAATTGATGGACGATTTGCCGCCGCTGAATTCCCTGCGGGTCTTCGAGGCCTGCGCGCGCATCGGAAATTTTACCCGCGCGGCGGAAGAGCTTGGCCTGACGCAAAGCGCGGTCAGCCGGCAAATCCAACTGCTCGAAGGCCGCCTTAATCTGCAATTGTTCCGGCGCAAGGGGCGGCGCATCCAACTGACCCAGGAGGGCCAGAGCTATGCCCAGGTGGTGCGCCGGGCGCTGGAACTGATTTCGAAGGAAACCCGGCGCCTCTGCCGCAAACCGAGACGGGACACCCTGGTGGTCAGCACCGTGCCGTCGTTCGCGGTAAAATGGCTGGCGCCGCGTCTGCAACGCTTTCAACAGGCCAACGAGGGCCTGGATTTGCGTATCCTGACATCCTACGAGCATACGGATTTCGAGCGTGACGGCATTGACGCCGCGGTCCGCTATGGCGCCGGCGATTGGCCGGACATGCATGTGGAACAACTGGCGCAGGAAGAGGTTTTTCCGGTCTGCGGACCGCAATTCCTTAAACAGGAAGAACTGCGGCAACCGGCGGATCTGCTGCGGGCGCCGCTGCTGCATGGCGAGGTTACGGAAGGCTGGGATGACTGGTTCGACCTGGCCGGCGTGGCGATCACGGTGGCACCCGAGGGGCCGCGTTTCAAGGACTCCTGCGCCCTGATCCAGGCCGCCATCGACGGCCAGGGCGTGACCTTGGCGCAAAGCAGTCTGGTCGCGGCCGATCTGCGCGAGGGCCGTTTGACCCGGCCTTTTCCCATGGCAATCCACTCGCGCCACGGATTTTACCTGGTCTGCCCGCCCAAGGCATTGCAAAAAGCCAAGGTCGCGGCCTTCCGTGACTGGCTTGGCGCGGAAATGGAACTATCTTATTAGGCTCACAAGGGAACTGAAACAAACATGACGGTGATACAAATCGATGGCCCGCGCCAAGAGCCCGCCACGGGTGATAGGCCGGAACAATTGGTTATCCTGGTGCATGGTTATGGCGCCGACGGCAACGACCTGATCGGTCTGGCGCCGTATTTCGCCCGGGTCCTGCCCAATGCCGCCTTTGTCGCTCCGAACGGACCGGAACAGTGCGGGATGTCGGCCTTTGGCTATCAATGGTTCCCTATCAACCAGTTCGATCCCGCCTCCCGCCTGGCGGGTGTCCAGTCAGCCGCGCCCGTTCTGGATCAGTTCATTGACAAGGAACTGGAGCGCCATGGTCTGGAGGAGGATAAATTGCTGCTGATCGGCTTCAGCCAGGGCACCATGATGAGCTTGCACGTGGCCCTGCGCCGGCCCCGTCAGGTTGCCGGCATCCTGGGCTATTCCGGTATTCTTGCCGGACTGGAGCTATTGCCGGATGAAGCCATATCGAAACCACCGATCCAGCTGATCCATGGCGATATGGACGAGATGCTGCCGGTGGCCAACCTGCACGAAGCGGTTAGCGCCCTGGGCGCGGCGGGCTTCGATGTCGCCGGCCACGTCAGCCCCGGCGCCGGCCACACCATCGCCCAGGATGGCCTGGAGCTGGGCATGGATTTCGCGGCGCGGGTACTTTGAGGGGTTAGTCCTTCTTCCCATCGGCATAGCCCTGCATGGCCGCCTCCATGCGGCCGGAAGCAGCGATCAGGGCGTTGCCCAGTTTGCCCATCTCCAAGGCATCGATCAGGGGCATGTTGCGGGCGGCGCGCTGGGCTTCCTTGGTCATGCGCACCGCGTCCGGGTCCAGGGCGACCAGGCCACCGACGAACTGGTTGGCGACCTGGCTCAAGGCCTCCGCCCCTTCCACCACTCGGTTGATCAGGCCCACTTCATAGAGCCGCCGGGCCGGGATCAGGTCACCGAACAGCAGGAATTCCAGAGCCAACCGGGGCCCGATAAGGCTGCTTAACACCGGCGTGTTGATGGCGGCGGGAAAATTCCGCCGCATTTCCAAGGCGCCAAAGTGCGCACCATCCTCGGCCAGGACAAAATCACAGATCATCGCCAGGGTGAAACCGCCCGCCACCGCATAACCTTCGACAACAGCAACGCTTGGCTTGCTCAACCGGTGCAGCAGACGAATGACCTTGGTCCAGCTTTCGTCCGCCGCCAGGGCAGCGCCCAGGTCACGTTCGGGCGCCATGGAAAGATCCCGCCCGGCGCAGAAATTTCCGCCCGCCCCGCGAATGACCAGACAGCGGGTAGCGGCATCGGCCTCTGCCTCCTCAATGGCCTGGATCAAGCCTTGGATCACGCCCGCGTCCAGGGCATTGCGCTGTTTCGGGCGGTTCAGGATCAGGGTGGTGACGCCGTCCTGCTTGCCGATTTGAACCATTTGCTTCCTCCTCAAGGTTTTTCTGTCCAGGCGCGGTGAAGCATGGAATGATTGGTCCTCTCGAGCAATGATTCTGTGCGACTTTATTGATGACAAACAAACGGCTTTATCTGATCCGCCATGGCCACACGGTATGGAACGGCCCGCCTCTGCGTTTCCAGGGGCAGATGGACAGCTCTCTCTCGGAAACCGGCCGCAATGATGCCATCGCCTTGGGCAAGCGCATGCCCTATCAGCCCGACCGCATTATCTCGTCGCCCGCCTTGCGCTGCCGGCAGACGGTGGATTGCCTGTTCGGGCGGCGCCCTGATGAAATCGAGCCCCGATGTATCGAAATCGGTCTGGGCTGGTGTGAAGGTCTGCTGGCTACCGAGGCGGCGGAAATAGACGCGCACGCCGTGCGCACCTGGCAGGAAGCGCCGTGGGAGGGCTCGCCATGGGGCGGGGAAAGCCTGGAAGTCCTGCAAAAGCGGGTGGTCGCGGGCGTCACGGATATTGTCGCCGGGATCAAGGCGGACGAACGGGTGTTTTTGGCTGTACACGGCGGCGTGCTTCGGACCTTGATCTGTTACGTCAACGACCTGCCGCTGTCGGAATACAGCAATATCGAGATGCCCAATTTGACCTTGATGGAACTGGCCGCCGAGGCGGTGATGCGTGGCGGCAGCAATATCCGCCCCATCACGCCCGAAGAGATGATTTAGAACGTTAGGAGAGAGCCCATGGCCCTTGGCTATTTGATTGCCCAGATCGACGTGCACGACCCGGAAACCTATGCCAAGTACACGGCGCAAACACCCGGCATTGCCGCCAGCTACGGCGGCAAATTCATCGTCCGCGCCGGACAGTTGGAAACCCTGGAGGGCGCGGCGGCGGGGCCACGGGTAGTGGTGATAGAATTTCCCAGCTACGCCCGCGCCCTGGAATTTTATAACTCGGACGAATACCAGGCCATCGTCGGCATTCGGCAAAAAGCTTCCACGGGCAGCGCCTTCGTGGTCGAGGGCGCCGACTAGTAGAAAGACTTCCGCATGAAAGCCATTCGCATCCATGAATTTGGCGAGGCCGACGTTCTGAAATACGAGGACGTGCCGGACCCCGCAGCAGGTCCCGGTCAGGTCCTGGTCAAGGTCGAGGCCATTGGTATCAACCCGGTGGAAACTTATATCCGCTCCGGCATTCATCTGATCAGGCCGGAACTGCCGTTTATCCTGGGCAGCGATGCCGCCGGCACGGTTCTGGCGGTGGGCGATGGTGTTAGCAAATTCAAATCCGGCGACCGGGTCTATGCCGCCGGCGCCGTGGGCGCGGATGCCTGGGGCGGCTGTTACGCCGAACAGCTGCTGCGCCGGGCGGAGCATCTGATGCCCCTGCCCGATAACGTCAGCTTCGCCCAGGGCGCGGCCCTTGGCGTGCCTTACGGCACCGCCTATTGGGCCCTGATGCACCGGGGCCGGGCTAAGGCGGGCGAAACCGTGTTGATCCATGGCGCCAGCGGCGCCGTCGGCACCGCCGCCCTGCAGATCGCCGCCGCCAATGGCATCACCACCATCGGCACGGCGGGCAGTGAACGGGGCCTAGAATTAGTCCGCGCCCATGGTGCCGCGCATGTTTTCGATCATACCAAGGACGGCTATCTGGATGCGGTGGCTGGTCTGACTAGCGGCGGTGGACCGGAGATCATCCTGGAAATGCTGGCGAATGTTAATCTGGCCAAGGACATGGAGGTGGTCGCCAAGTTCGGCCGCATTGTCATCATCGGCAACCGCGGCCCAGTTGAAATCAACGCCCGGGAAGCCATGATGAAAGAGCTGGATATCATCGGCATCGCCCTGCCGAACACCACGGCGGAGGAGGTCGCGGACATTCATCTTGCCTTGGGCAGGGGCCTGGCGGATGGCTCTCTACAGCCAGTGATCGGCAAGGAACTGCCCCTGTCCGAGGCGGCGGAGGCGCATCACGCGGTGCTGCGGCCCGGCGCTTACGGCAAGATTGTTCTGATACCCTGAAAATGACGAACCCCTCCGGCGACCCGGTCCCAGCCATCTCCGAAGCCGATGCCACGGGCGAGGTCGCCGCGTTGTATGCCGATATCCGCGCCACCCTTGGGGTGCCGGTGGTCAACCTGATCTGGCGGCATCTGGCGATGTTCCCCGGCGCTCTGCCCTGGGCCTGGGAAGCTCTGAAACCATTGTATGCTGATGACACCATTGCCGCCCAGGCGGCGGCATTGCGTGCGGAGTTGCAGGTGCCTGCCCTGGCGGGGTTAAGCGGGCCAACGCTAGCCGCCGCCGGCCTTTCCCCCGATGATTTGAGCCGCATCACCATGATCCTGCGCAGCTATGAACGCAGCAACGCCATGAACATGGTCGCCCTTTGCGCCCTGTCGGCCCGCCTGAAAGGCCAAGCGCCAACGGCGGGCGAAGCGGCGGCGGCGTTACGGGCGGAGGCTGCCATAGGCGGCGAGATGCCGCCGCTGTTGACATTGGACGCCATGGCAGCGCCGGTTCGTAGCCTGGTGGAAGATCTGAACCGTATTGGCGGGCGCGACGAGATCCTGGCCAGCATGTACCGCCACCTGGCCAATTGGCCGGTCTATCTTGCGCTGGTTCACGCCTTGATCGCGCCGTACGCCGCCGAGGACCGGTTGGAACCGGTGATCTTAAATGTGATCGAAAACGGCCATCAGCGCGCGGCAGGGATATCCGGCGGCCTGGCCACGCCGGCGGCCATGCCCGGCGATGCGGCGCAAGCGGAGATGGCCGCCGCCCTGGCACGATTTACCGACGGCCCCATCGGCAAGATGATCGCCATCGTCCCCCTGATCCGCCAAGCCATGCCGGCCTAGCACCCTTCCAAACAAGAACGCCTAGCTGCTACACTCTTCAGAGCTGGCGAGATGAAACAGATGGGCGGACAGCGCCCAGGGAGTGATCGATATGCGGACGTCTTCGCGATTGAGGCAATTGATGGAGCAGGGCGTCGTGCTGGCGCCCGGAGTTTACAACGCATTGTTCGCGAAAGCGGTCGAGCATACCGGCTTTGATGCCGTCTATATCACCGGCTTTGGCACGGCGGCGCGGTACGGCTATCCGGACGTGGGGCTGATTACCCAGACCGAGATGGTGCAGAACCTGAAACATATTTGCCGCGCCACGACCATTCCCGTGATTGCCGATGCTGATACCGGATACGGCAACATCATCAATGTTCGCCGCACGGTGCGGGAATACGAGCGCGCCGGCGTCGCGGGCTTCCATCTCGAAGACCAGGTCTTCCCAAAAAAATGCGGCTTCATGGAGGGCAAGGCAGTCATTCCATTGGAGGAACATGCCCAAAAGATCCGTGCCGCCCTGGATGCCCGCCGCGATCCCGAGACCGTTATCATCGCCCGCACCGATGCCCTGGCCCCGAATGGCTGGGAGGATGCCCTGGCGCGCGCGCGGGCCTATCGCGAAGCCGGCGCCGACGCGGTGTTCGTCGATGGCATCCGCACGCTCGAGGAACTGGAGATCTACAGCCGCGAACTGGCGCAAAAGGGCATCCCCTGTCTCTATAACGGCGGTCTGGTCACGGCGGAAGTGGCGCAGCACATGGGCTTCAAGATCCAGATCCTGGCCGGCCTGGCCCTGGGTGCGGTGTTCAAGAGCGCCACTGCGGCGATGCAAGAGCTGAACGCCAGCGGTTCGGCCCGGCAGACCATGGCGCAGTTCAATCCGCCGGGCGAGGTTAAGAGCGTCAACGATATTCTTGGCGTGCCCGAGGTCTACGAGTTGGAACAACGCTACGACCTGGCGGGCGAAGAGGAGAAAATACAATGAGCAGTTCCAATAGCAGTCCCAATAGCACTCCTAATAGTAGTCCGGGCGCGAAATTGAGAGAAGCCATGGCCGGCGGCATGGTCCTGGCCCCCTTCGTCTATGACGGCTTCACCGCCCTGATCGCCGAAGGGCAAGGTGCCCAGGCGGTTTATATGACGGGGCACGGCACCTCCGCCCAGATCGGGCTGCCCGACGTGGGCCTGACCAGCATGGCCGAGATGGTCTCCAATCTGGGCTATATCGCCGATGCGGTGGATGTTCCGGTAATCGCGGACGCCGATACCGGCTATGGCAATGCCATCAACGCCCAGCGCGCGGTGCGGGAATACGAGACGGCGGGGGCTGCGGCGCTGCATTTGGAGGATCAGGTCTTTCCGAAACGCTGCGGCTTTTTCGAAGGCAAGCAATGCGTGCCCATGGCCGAGCATGTACAGAAAATCCGCGCCGCCATTGATGCCCGCAGCGATCCCGATCTGGTGATCATCGCTCGCACGGATGCCGTGGCACCGAATGGCTGGGAGGATGCGATCCGCCGCGCCGAGGCCTACCGCGAGGCCGGCGCCGACGTGGTCTTTGTCGATGGCGTCAAGACGGCGGAGGATATGGACATCTATACCCGCCGCCTGGTGGAGCAGGGCCTGCCCTGCCTCTACAACGGCAATCTGTTGCCTGGTCCGGAAATCGCCGAGCGCGGCTTTAAGATCATGATCACCGGCGGCGGCCACGCGCTGTCCTATGCCGCCGTCTGCCAAGCGCTGGTGAATCTCAAGGATGGCGGTGGCGGCGAAGGCCGTGACCTGGACCAGTTCAACACCATAACAAACCTGCTGGGCCTGCCGGAGATCTACGAGTTGGAGCAGCGCTACGCCATAGACTGAACGCAGGGGAAGAGGAGATCGCCATGGGTATGACAATCGCCGAAAAGATTCTTGCCGCCCATGCGGGCGTCGAGACCGCCAAGCCGGGACAGTACCTGTGGTGCAAGGTGGACGCCACATCAGGTCACCGGCTGGCTGATCTGGAAGCCTTGGGAGTGGACAAGGTCTGGGACCCGGAAAAAGTGTTTCATGTGGATGACCACCAGGCCCCGCCCCCGACCATTGCCGCGGCCAACAAGGTCAAGGAGATGCGCCGTCTGATCAAGAAATACGAGATCAAGAATTATTTCGAATACGGGCGCGGCGGCATCCTGCATCAGGTCTTTGCCGAGCATGGCATGTACGCGCCGGGCGATCTGGTGGCGCAATGCGACTCGCACTCGACCTCCGGCGGGGTTTTCAATGCCTGCGTCACCAACGCCAACCTTGATGCGGTGCATGTTCTGGCCTTTGGCGAGCTGTGGTTCCGAGTGCCCGAGTCCGTCCGTGTGGTGTTGAACGGTACCCTGCCCGCCTGGTGCGTCGGCAAGGACGTTATCCTCAAGGTGGCGAGCGAACTTGGCACCGATTACGGTCTCTACAAATCGGTGGAGTATGTCGGACCGGTGGCCAGCCAGATGAGCCTGGCGCAACGTTGGACGGTCTCCAACATGGGCGTCGAGGTCGGCGCGAAGTTCGCCATCTTCGAGGGCGACGAGAAGACCGATGCCTTCCTTTCCGGCCGGGTCAACCGCCCCTATGAACATGTCACGGCTGATCCGGACGCCAGCTACGAGGCCGAGTATGAATTCAACCTGAGCGACCTGACCCCCATGGTGGCCCGGCCCGGCGACCCGGGCAACGGCGTCCCCGTCGAAGGCGTTCGGGCTGAACGGGTGAAGGTTGATCAGGCATTCCTGGGTTCCTGCACCAATGCGCGGCTGGAGGATCTGGAAGTCGCGGCCCGAATTCTAGATGGCAAACAGGTGCATCCGGATGTACGCATGCTGGTCAGCCCATCGTCGCAGGAGGTCTTTGGCGAGGCACTGAAAGCGGGATATCTGGAAACCCTGCTCAAGGCCGGCGCGCTGGTCGAGCATTCCACCTGCGGGCCTTGTTATGGCGGGCATCTGGGTGTGCTGGGCGATGGCGAGACCTGCATATCGAGCAGTAACCGCAATTTCCAGGGCCGCATGGGCAGCCCCCTGGCCAATGTCTGGCTGGCCAGCCCGGCCACGGTGGCGGCATCGGCCATCGCGGGCGAGATCGTCGACCCACGGGAATATATCTGATGCGGACGAAAGGAAGAAGATGATGGAAACGGTAAGGACCGGCCGCGTCTGGAAATTCGGCGATCATATCAGTACCGACTTCATGATGCCGGGGCACCGGGTGCTGGCGAACCCGGATCTGACGGTCGAGGAAGCGGCGAAATTCTGTATGGAGGCGAACCGGCCCGGCTGGGCAGAGGACGAGGTACAGCCGGGCGACATACTTGTTGCCGGCATCAATTTCGGCTGCGGCTCCTCGCGCAACGGCTCGCAGTCGTTGAAGGCGCTGAATATCGCGGTGGTCCTGGCCGAGTCCGTCTCCCGCATCCATCTGCGCAACGCGGTCAATAGCGGGCTGCCCACACTGGTCGCGCCGGGCATTAATGATTTTGTCGAGGAAGGCCAGCGCCTGGAAGTCAACATCGTCACCGGCGAAGTAAAGAATCTCGATACCGGCGCCACCTTGCAGGCGGAAGCCTGGGAGGAAGGCACGCCCCCCTATGAGATTTTGATGGCCGGCGGCCTGGATGCCTTCATGAAGACAAAGCTAAAGGAACGCGGCCGGATTTCGGCCTAAACCCGCCTCAAGTAGCGCGAAGCGCGGTAGGCAACAAAAGGGAGCTACGAATGACAGCGGCGGAAAACAAGGAACTGGTGCGTCACATCATGGAAGACGGCTTTAACAAGCAGGATATGGCGGTGGTTTATGCCACCTTCCATGACGACTATGCTCGCCATGGTCACGGCGTCGCGTCCATGGGTTCGTTGGCCGAACATGTGGAGGACCTGAAGGCGCGGCATGCGGCTTTTGATGATGCGCGTTTTAACATCCAGAAGATCCTCGGTGACGGCGACACGGTCGCGGTCTATTACATCTTTACCGGCGTCCATAGCGGCGAATTCAACGGCATGCCCGCGACCGGCAATAAAGTCAGCCGTCCAGCGGCGGCGTTCTTCACCGTGCGTGACGGCAAGGTTGCCGAAGGCACAATCTTCGCCGATGGCGGCGGCTTCATGGCACAGCTACAGAGCGACTGAGCGCTTATGTGCCCTCGACAATAAGGACCTGATTGGTCGTGGTACAGGATTCGCGCAATGCCTTCCACGGCTGATATTCCGGGTCCGCCTGAAACGCATCGAGGGCTTCGCGGGACGGCCATTTGAACATTACGATGCGGTCCGGGAGCCAATCGCCCACCGGCACCTCGATCTTGCCATCCCGGGCAAGGTATTCGCCGCCGTGCTTGGCAATGATGGCAGGGACCGCTTTCTTGTATTCTTCATATTTTTCGGCGTCATGGACCTTGTTGTCCAATATCAGATAAATCGCCATTGCTAACCTCCAGGTGCAAAGGTAGGTACGAACAAGCCGCAACGGCTCATTCGAGAATTTCGCCGTCGAAGCTCTCTCTGGTTATGCCTTCGGTCTCGGGGTTGAAACCGAGTTCGATCTGCACGCCGTTGGGGTCGTGAAAGAAAACCTGGATGACGGCGCCGCCGCCGGCCAGGCGTTTGCGGTATTCGATGCCATGTTTTTCCAGCACCGCAAGCTGTTCGCCCAGGCCCGCGCCCCACATGGCGAAATGATCCAGTCCCTTGCCCATGCCGTCGGGATTGGTCCGAGGCGGGCTACCGGGTTCAAGCGGTGAGATATGGATGATCGGCATCTCGCCCGCGTACATCCAATAGCCCGGGTTCGGAAACGGCGGGCGGAAACCATTCTCGAGGCCCAACACCTCGGCGTAGAAGTCGCGGGTATCCTCCAAAGAGGCCGTGCGGATGTTGATGTGGTTCAAATGGTATCCCGACATGATGCTCTCCCCTCTAGTGACGCCATCGAATTGCCGCTTGATCACCAATAGTCCCACAAATTGACGCGAAGACAAACGAGTATGACAAAACTCACTTTTAGCAGCGACGTCCGGTCCGTTTTGAATCCACATCGATTCCTTGTTCATGGGCAGCCACATTCTGCCCCATGCCGGATGGTCCTCAGCGAAGGCTGGCAGCCGTCGTTGCCATTGAGGCCTCAGCGCAACAGGGACGCCCGAGTGGCGAAACATCGCAAGAATGTGCAATTGGTCGAGGTAATTGAATTCTTATGCTACAATTCGCATCTGATCCGGTCGTGGCAAGAGTGTTAATGATGTAGCATCAATGAGTTTGCGGAATTAATTGCACATACATTCGGGGAGGGGGCGATGCTTCATTCGAGACAGATCAACAGCGGTATCTATAAAGCCTTTATGCCCATTTTAGTTTTGACTCTTGGTCTCCTATCCGGGTGCACGACCCCCAAATTGGAAACCGAAGCTTACGTGGACGGCTACAAAGACTTCAACGCCGTCGTGCGGATTTTGTTGAATGACTACGAAGCCGCCCTGTTGGCCGTCAAGGGTGCGCCAGCGGCGAAAAGTGCGGCTGGATGGCCACCCGTTGCCTTGCAACTAAAAGCCGCCGCCGCCGTCGGCACGGCCGCTGACGTGAAAAAATTCCGCGATGCGGCGCAGGGCCTTGAGGCTTATAACGAACTGCTTTTGAAGCTGGCGCGTGGTGAAGACATCACCAAGCTTGACCGCTTAACCTCGACCATTCAGCCCCTGATCACGTCGTTGGTGAGCCGTGCCGTCCCGGTGCCCTTCGCAAGCGCCATTTTCGATCAGTTGCGCGCGGCGAAGAGCTATGCGGATTTTAATCGGGCGCTGCGCTATGCGGCGGAGCCGACCCGACTAGCCGACAGCAATAACCCGAAATCCGGGCTGGTGCTTTGCGCTAGTGGCGACAACGGGTGTATTGCACTCATCCCGACCGTGATCGAAACGCTGGCCAGTGCCGCGCGGGAATTCGATCGTGCACAAGCGGTTCTCATCGACAAAATGTTGAATGACACCTCAAAGGCGCAGCGCAAGTCCTTTGGTGAGGCGATTAGGATGTTGACAAATTCAAGCCGGCCGACCAGCCCGACTGGCGGCAAGGCATGGGACCTCTTGCGCCAGGAAACCACGGCTGTCGCGGTCTTGTTCCTAGGCAGATCGACGGCCGCGACCACCATCGCCCCCTTTGGCACCGGCGGTGGCGCGCATATTGATGTAGCCAAAGCCAACCTATTGGTCAGTTTGCTGGCTGTAGTTCGGGATCGGGCCCAGGAACGGGTCGACAAATTTTATGACTATCGCGCGGGCCTGCAAAGCTATGTCAAACTTGCCGGCGCCACTCTTGTGCATTTACAGCGGGTTCGCGCCGCGCTTAATCGTCCCCCCGACGTTCTGGGCGCGGTCCGTGGCGTTTTGCCGAACGGCCTGAAGTTAAGCGAAGAGTCGAATGCGGTGTTCAAAGTTTTACTGTCAAGCCGCTAGAGAAATTCCAATCTCGTATGTGTCGCGAAGCTATTTTAAATGAATGGAAAAATTTCTCTATTCCACAGTTCTGGAGCATTTTCCGTTTGGAAATATTCTAGCGGCCAGTTGTCCATTTGATCATCAGGCCAATCTCGTGGCCTGGAATTGTCCAACGAAAAGGAGAAAGCCATGGCGCTGACGGATGCGAAAACTCGAGAACTCTATCAAGAGGCCATGTCATTGGCGCGTGGCGTCATGTTCTCTCCCCTGGCGACGGATGACGAAGCCGCGGTTGCGGGGGAAACCATGGATGCCTTGCTGGCCGCCGAAGTGGAGCGGATCGAGGCGTCATTCGCTAAAAAAGCGGCGACATTGAGAATGCTGACAAACCGGCTGAACGGGTTAAGCGCGGCACTGCAAACCGGTTTGCTGGAAACCGAGGAAGCAAGGCTGAGGGAAATCGCGGCCCAACTCCGCGACGGATTGATCACCATAGGCGAAGACGTTCGCACGTCCTTGTTGGCCCCGCCTGCCCCGGCACCTGCGGCGGCGGTGGATCAGCGCCTGCCGCCAGGCGAGCTGCGGATGGGCGATCTCGGTCTGGATTTGATCCGTCATTTCGAAGGTTTCGAAAGCGAGGCCTATCAGGATTCCGTTGGCGTTTGGACCATCGGTTACGGCCATACGAGCAACGTGCGAAGCGGTATGGTCGTCACTGACGGAGAGGCGGCACAACTATTGCGCGGCGATGTGCGGGACTCAGCGGTCGCGGTGCAACGGCGTGTTGAAGTCCCTATGCTGCAACAGGAATTCGACGCCCTGGTGTCCTGGACATTCAATTTGGGCCAAGGCAACCTCAAGGCGTCCACGCTGCTCAAGGAATTGAATGCCGGCGAACATGGCAAGGTGCCCAATGAAATGCGGCGCTGGACGCGGGCCGGCGGCGAGATCTTGGACGGCCTTGTCCGCCGGCGCAATTCGGAAGCCAATTTGTGGGCCACGGGCGAGTTGAAATTTGATGCCTGATCACGGTTGAACGGCGCCTGACGGTACGCCTTGAGGCGGTTTCATTGAAACCGACCTGAAGAATATTGCCGCTCAGGGTTACAAGCGCCCAGTTAACATTTTCTGACAATGCGCTTGAAGCCAGCGCTAAAGCGGACACGCCGGATTGACGGCCGGCCTCAAGCCGGCCGCCGATGCGGTGGCGCCGCGGCCTTCACCCCTTGGGCACGAACGGATGGGTGCTGGTCAGGCCGCCGTCCACGGCAATAGATTGGCCGTTGACATAGCTGGCTTCGTCCGAGGCCAGGAACAGCGCCATGTTGGCGATTTCCTCGGGCACGCCGTTGCGGCGGGTTGGGTTGAGCTGGCCGATCTTGCCTTCGGTGCCGCGGGTGCGCGCCCTGTCGAACGTGGGCTTGGTCATGCCGGTTTCGATCAAGCCGGGACAGATCGCATTGATGCGCACGCCGGAGGCGAAGAATTCGTTGCACATGGTCTGCACCAGGCTGACCACGCCGGCTTTCGAGGCGGCATACGGCGGCCCGCCCGCATTGGCACGCAGCGCCGCCACCGAAGCCGTGCAGACGATCGAGCCCTTGCCCGCCGCCGCCATGATCGGGGCGCCGTGCTTGATACACAGAAACGGCCCGATCAGGTTGACCCGCAGGATGTCCTGCCACATTTCCACCGTCTGCTCCGCCACCGGCACCCGGCCGCCCGAGACACCGGCGTTGGCATAGATCACATCCAATCCGCCATAGCTTTCAACACAGGTGTTGATGAAACCGCTGACCGCGTCCTCGTCACCGACATCGGCGCTGACCGCCATTGCCGTGCCGCCCGCATCGTTGATCATGGCGATGGTTTCGGCCAAGCCCTCCTCGGCCCGGTCCACCGCCACCACCGAGGCACCTTCGCGGGCGAAGATCCGCGCACTGGCCCGCCCAATACCACTGGCCGCACCCGTCACGATGGCCCGTTTCCCCGCAAGTCTACCCATGATGTTGTCCTTCCTAAATCAGCATGTTTCGTGTTTTGGATGTGATCGGTTTGAAATCAACGTTGGCGCTCAGATTAGCAGCCGACGACAGTGGCGCCCAGGGCTGTTGAACTAACCACTCAGCCAGCCGTATCCACGCCGGTGCTCTCGGGATCAAAGCCGACGGCAAGCATTATTCCGTTGGCCCTCGAAATTTGATCCTTGCTTAGAACTTTTTCCCATTCATTGGTCTCGCCGCTGCGGTAGTGCAGGGTACCCTTTTTGGGCTCAACCTCGATATGTTCCCAGTCGAACAGCTCAAACGGAATGTCATAGAAGGCCAAAAGAGCTTCGAAATAGGCCCGGTTATCCTGACGGAATGCCTCATAACTGGTCAGCAGAATACGGCCGGAAAAGTCACCCTCCGAAACGATCCTCCGCCAGTCCGCGACCCAGCGCGCTTCCTGCTCAAAATTGTGTTCAAGAAAATAGTCGGCCTGGTCCGAGAAGCTCAACTGGCAATAATCCGCCGGCAGCCGCGTAACAAATGCGGCCGCCTCGTACGAGGTATCGGAAAACATATCGGCGAAATGATGGATGCCGGAGATCATGGACTGCCGGGGATCGCGGGTATGCACCACAATGCGATCAACACCAGCGCGGTCCAGGTTGTTCAAAATGTCCGATCTGGCAGGCAGGTGTTCCTGGCAGACCGCACCGCCCATGGCAAATTGGTCCAGCCAACTGGGAATGATCCGGTCGCCGCGCAAAACCGCCTGAGTGATATAGCAGCGCGGCAAATTCAAGCCTTCCGACAGGCGGGTCGCGATATACATGCTGGCCGATTTGAACAAGGTATTCAACAACACAGCCGGCAGGCCCCGGTCCAGCGCGGCCTGTTGGTGTTCGAGAAATTTTTCGTCAAGATAGATTGCCAGGCCCGGATTTTGGCGGACCGCGTCATCCAAAAATGCATCGGCCTCGTCCATACGTCCAAGCGCGTGCAGAGCCGAGCTCATGGCATGATAGGGAAGCGTATCGGAATGATTTGGCGACAGTCTGAAATATTCCTGCAAATTGTCTACCACGGACGCGAAATCGCGGATCTTAAAATTTAGATTGGCCAGATCATTATATAGACCTGGATTGTTTGGGTCTTTTTCGATCAATTTTGTTAAATGATCCCCCGCACGGGACCAACGCCGCAAATTGTGATCAATAATTACCCGCAACGTGAGAATATCTTCATGCTCCGCGACGTCCCGAGCCATCTGATCCAACAGATCAGATACCCGTTTCTGAGGTTCCGGATCGTGATCCAACTCGAAATTTTTCAGCAGGGTTTTTAGATCTCGAATCAAAATTTCCATATTCTCAGCTTAGGCATTCCTCTTTTTTGCGCAAGTTACGGGTTGGGTAGGGATAAGTCGTGAATGCTGGCTTGTCTCGTCAGCCTATCCCGTTATAAAGCCCCGACATGGCTCCACCCATTCTCATTCTGCGCGACATTGACCTTAGTTTCGGCGGCACGCCCCTGTTGGAGGGCGCGTTCCTGTCCGTCTCGCCGGGCGAGCGGCCCTGTCTGGTGGGGCGCAACGGCTCGGGCAAATCAACATTGCTAAAAATCGCCGCCGGCCTGATCGAGGCAGACGGCGGCGAACGCTTTGTCCAGCCCGGCACCACCCTGCGCTATCTGCCGCAGGAACCGGATCTGTCGGACTACGCCGATGTGCTTTCGTATGTCGAAGCGGGCCTGGCACCGGGCGACGATCCGCACCGCGCCGCCTATCTGTTGCATCAGCTCGGCCTGCAAGGCGATGAAGATCCGGCTCATATATCAGGCGGCGAAACCCGGCGCGCGGCATTGGCCCGCGTACTGGCGCCCGAGCCCGATATCCTGATGCTGGATGAACCAACCAACCATCTCGACCTGCCCGCCATCGAATGGCTGGAAGCGGAACTTAACAGCCTGCGTTCGGCCATTATCATGGTCAGCCATGACCGCCGCTTCCTCTCCAACCTATCCCGTGCCACGGTCTGGCTGAACCTGGGCGAGACCCGGCAAATGAATAGCGGCTTCGCGGATTTCGAGGCTTGGCGCGACGACGTCCTACAGCAGCAAGAGGACGAGCAGCATAAACTGGACCGCAAGATCGTCCGCGAGGAGCATTGGCTGACCTATGGCGTCACGGCCCGGCGCAAGCGCAACCAGCGCCGCCTGCGCGACCTGCACACCCTGCGCCAGGCCCGGCGCGAGCGGCCCCGCCAGGCCGGCGATGTCAAGATGAGCGTCACCGAAAGCGGCCTGTCGGGCAAGCTGGTGGCGGAAGCCAAGGGCATTTCGAAATCATACGACGGCACGGCGATCATCACGGACTTTTCCACCCGCATCCAGCGCGGCGACCGGGTCGGCATCGTCGGGCCCAATGGCGCCGGCAAGACCACCTTGTTGAACATGTTGACCGGCGCCCTGGAACCCGACAGCGGCAATATCCGTCTGGGCGCCAACTTGGCTATCGCCTCGCTGGATCAACGGCGCGAGAGCCTGGACCCCAATTCGACCCTGTCCGAGGCCCTGACGGGGGGCAGCGGCGATAGGGTCAGCGTGGCAGGGCAGAACAAACACGTCATCAGCTATATGAAGGATTTTCTGTTTCAACCCGAACAGATTGGCACGGTGGTCTCTGCCCTGTCGGGCGGCGAACGGGGCCGGTTGATGCTGGCTAGGGCGCTGGCAAGACCATCCAATCTGCTGATCCTTGACGAGCCGACCAACGATCTGGATCTGGAAACTTTGGATTTGTTGCAGGAGATGCTGGCGGATTATCCCGGTACGGTACTGTTGGTCAGCCATGACCGCGACTTCCTGGACCGGGTCGTGACCTCCGTCATCGCGCACGAGACGGATGGGCGGTGGCTGGAATATGCCGGCGGCTACAGCGACATGGAGGCGCAACGGCGCGCGGGTGGCGGGGCGGCAACCGCAATCGCGGCGACAAAGTCGAAAACAGAGGCCGGACCGACCGCCAAAGCCAAGACGAACAACAGCCGTAAACTGTCGTTCAAGGACAAACACGCCTTGGAAACCCTGCCCGCCCACATGGAGGCGTTGGAAGCGGAGATTGGCAGGATCGAACAAAGCCTGGCCGATCCCGCCTTTTATGGCCGCGACCCCACCGGCTTCGATGCCGCCTCCGCCCGTCTGAGGCAAGCCAATGACGAGAAAGCGGCGGCCGAGGAACAATGGCTGACATTGGAATTGCTGCGCGAGGAATTGGAAAGCGGCCACGACTAAGGTTAGAATACCCTAGCGATAAAATAAGGCCGTGCGGCCATACAACGGGGACGAACATGAAACTGCTATATTTTGATGATTACCGCCTTGGCATTCTAAAGGGCGAAGACGTCGTCGTGGATGTGACGGACGAGCTGGCGGACATCCCGACCGTCGATCACCGGGCCCTGATGAATGGCCTGATCGCGCGCTTCGATGATTACCGCGAACGCCTGGAAGCCGCCGTGGCGCGGCAGGACGGCCAGCCGCTGTCATCGGTTAACCTGCGCGCGCCAATTCCCTTGCCGCGCAATATCGACTGCATGGCGGTCAACTATATGGAAGACGGCACCCGGGACGAGCCCGCCGCCATCAATGGCTTCCACAAATCACCCTCCGCCATCATCGGGCCTGGCGACACCATGGTTTTGGGCGATATCCCGGCCACCGTGTTCGAGGGCGAGGCGGAGCTGGCGGTGATTATCGGCAAACGGGCCAGTCATGTGCCGGCGGCCGAGGCCATGGACTATATCTTTGGCTACACCAATTTCATCGACGGCTCGGCCCGCGGTGTTGGCCCCGCCAACAATGTCTTCTTTCAGGTCAAGTCACGGGACACCTTTGCCCCCATCGGGCCCTATATCGTGACGGCGGATGAAATCGACGATCCGCAAAACCTCCAGGTCCGCCTGAGCAACAACGGCACCGTCATGCAGGATTTCAATACCTCCGACATGGCGCACCAGATCGCCCGCTGCATCGAATGGACCTCGTCAATCCACGCGCTGGAACCTGGCGACATTCTGGCCACGGGCACCAACCACCGCGGCCTGAACGCATTCATGGATGGTGACAAGGTAGAGTTGGAGATCGAGGGGATCGGTTGCCTGGCGATCAATATCCGCGACGATCTCAAACGCACCTGGGCCCGGGATACCCGTCTGCAGCATGCGGAAAAAGGCCTGGAAGGCGCCCATACGCCGCAATTGACGGGCAAGTATGCCAAATAGCGGCGGCCGGCATGGCTAACAGCGACAGGTACAGATACTGGGAAGCGGTACTTAAATGAACAAAACCACCGTCATTCGGAATGCGTCCTGGGTTGTCGCCTGGAATGAAGCCGGCGATGGGCATCATTATCTAAGGGACGTGGATGTCGCCTTTAGCGGCAACGAGATCAGCCATGTCGGGGCCGACTATGGGGGGCCGGCGGACACCGAGATTTCCGGCCGCGACCTGATGGTGATGCCAGGTCTGGTCAATATTCATAGCCATCCCACGTCCGAGCCCTTGCGCAAGGGCATCACGGATGAAACCCTCAGCCCGAATTTCTATCATTCCTCGCTGTATGAATTCCTGACCATCTTCAACAACGACGCGGAGGGCACGCCGCCCTGTCACAAGGTCGCCATGGCGGAATTGCTGCAAAGTGGCTGCACCACGATTGTCGATTATTCCATCGCTTTCGATGGCTGGCTGGACCTGTTGGCCGAGGCCGGCATCCGGGCCTGCGTCGCACCCTCGTTCCGGGATGCGCCGTGGTATACCAAGGACGGCCATCTGCTGGAATACGATTGGAGCGACACCGAACGGGGGCCGGAGGGCTTCGAGGCGGCGAAGCGCATTATCGATCTTGCCAACCAGCATCCCTCGGGCCGTCTGACGGGCATGCTGGCGCCGGCCCAGATCGATACGGTCAGCGCGGAATTGCTGCGCCAGGCCCATGACTATGCCGAGGAACGAAATCTGCCGCTGCAAATCCACGCGGCGCAATCGGTCAACGAGCACATCGAAATGGTCCGCCGCAACGGTTGCACGCCGATCCAGTGGATGGACCAGATCGGCGTTCTGAGCGACCGTACGATCATTGGCCATGGCATCTTCCTGGATCATCACCCCTGGCTGCATTGGCCGACGCGGCGGGACATCGGCCTGTTGGCCGAACGCGGCGCCACCGTGGCCCATTGCCCCACGGTTTTCATGCGCCGGGGCATCGCGCTGAATACCTTTGGCGGTTACCTTAGGGCCGGCATCAATATGGGCATCGGCACGGATACCTATCCCCACAACCTGTTGGACGAAATGCGCAATGCGGCGACCGTGGCCCGCGCCGTCGCCGGCACGGTCGAGGACCTGACCACCGCCGATATCTTTGAAGCCGTCACCATCGGCGGCGCCAAGGCCCTGCGCCGGGACGATATCGGCAGATTAAAGCCGGGCGCCAAGGCCGACATGGTCCTGGTGGATCTGAAGCACCAGGCCATGCGGCCCATGCGCGAGCCGTTGCGCAGCCTGATGTACGTGGCCGCCGAACGAGCCGTCAGAGATGTCTACGTCGATGGCCAACTGGTGGTCCAAAACGGCAAATGCCTGACCATTGATCTGGATGCGGAGTTGGAAGCCTTGGAAGCCGCCCAAAAACGCTCCATGGAGCGGGTGCCATCCATCGACTATGCGGGCCGCAGTGCCGATGAAATGGCCCCCATGGTGTATGGCATCGGATGATCCGCTAGATCTGCGATTCGGCCGAATTTCACGAACTGCAAAGCCTGAGCCAATATTTCGTGCCGACCGACAGGCGTTCTGTCCCCTGGATCTTGCCGCACAGGCCAACGGATCGCTTGCGTTGGTCATAACTTTGGCCATACTGACCACTTGGCAACAACAATCGAAAGGAGGTGATCCAATGTCTAAAGAATTGAGAGCCGTAACGATCGGCCTGGGGATGCGTTCTGGACAGCTGGGAAACCTCGCTCTGTCTTGAGCAGACACCTCACGTAAGTGATCGGGACCAATCGTACGGCCCAGTTCACGGAAAGGCGGTCTTCGGACCGCCTTTCTTTTTGCCTAAACCTTGGAACGCGCCTGTGGATGCGCCTTGCGGTAGACATCCAGCAGATGATCCGCATCCACTTCCGTATAGCGTTGGGTCGTGGACAGGCTGGCATGGCCCAGCAATTCCTGGATCGTACGCAGATCGCCGCCACCCGACAGCAAATGCGTCGCGAAGGAATGGCGCAACGCATGCGGCGTGGCCGTGGCGGGAAGGTTCAAGGCAAGCCGCAGTTTCTGCATCTGGACACGGACAATGCGCTGGTTCAGACGCTTGCCCCTGACGCCAAGAAACAACGGGCCATCGTCGGGTAATTCATAGGGACAAAGGTCGAGGTAGTCTCGCACCGCCCTGGCGACCACGGGCAAAACCGGTACCAAACGTTCCTTGCCGCCCTTGCCCTTGACCATCAACGCCTCGCTCAGGGGCGCCTGCCCGCGGTTCAAATCCAATGCCTCGGCCACGCGCAGTCCACAGCCATACAGCAGGGTCAAGACGGCAACATCGCGGGCTTGCACCCAGGGCTCCTCGGAAAGAATAGATACATCTTCCACCGCCGTGACCGCCTCGTTGACCGCCAGAGGCTTGGGCACGCCATGGGGTTGTTTCGGTGTACCCAGGCCGTGGATGGCGGCATTGGCGAAAAAACCCTGGCGTTCGCAAAATCGAAAAAAGCTGCGTACGGACGACAACGCTCTGGCCAATGAAGCCGGGCCCAGGCCGTCGTTGCGGCGCTTGGCCAGGTAGGCGCGGAAATCAAGGGTCCGCAGCGCGGCCAGATCCTCGAACCCAGGAGCCTGTCCCGTATGCCGGGCGATGAAATCGAGAAAACCGCTCAAATCCCGGTCATAGCCCACCAGGGTATGTTCGGAATAGCGCCGCTCGGAACGCAACCATTCGTACCAGCGCCGATGGGCATCGGATACATCCGCGCCCCATCGTGGGGCTATTTCGGCAGATCCAGCCATGTCCTAAACAGCCGTTCCAGAAAGCGGCTGAGGAATTGCAGTAATTCCGTACCCTGGCCAGCATGGAATTTGTCGCCGTCCCGGCTGCCCAGCGCCAATAATCCCGGCGGCGCGCCGGGAGATGGACACAGGCGGATCAATGCCTGGCTGCGTACCAGGCCGGCACTGGGGCCGAAAACCAGATGATCGCCGCCTGCCACCGCCTCCAACCGCGCCGGGGCACCGGGGCCCAGCAAAGCATCGACCCGGCCCTCGGGAATGACATAGACGCCGCTGACTGGCGCGTGAATGGGAGGCGCCCTGGTGGGGCCGTCACCGGCGGCTTCCACACACAACGTCACCGTATCAACGCCCAACAGCTCGATCAGGTCGCGGGTCACGATATGGATCAGATGCTCGAAATTACGCGCGCCCAACAGGGCCAGGGCGGCGGCATGCACCTGTTTCTGCGCCGCCAAATTGGCCCGGCCATTGGCCAGCAGCTCATCCTGGGCCTCTTGCAGACGGCCGACCTCGTCGCCGAGGCGCCGCGCCACGATCTGCCCCATGTCGAGAATATTCCTGCCGTTATGCTTCGCAGCCGGCTGCAAGAGGGGCAGCAGGTCCGGATTCTCGGTCAGAAAATTAGGGTTTTCCAACAGATAGTCGCGCACCGCATCGGCGTCGAGGGCGCTGCTGGGCGCCGAGCCGCTTAGATTGGGCGATGTGCGCTTGCCGCTCATTTCTATCCCTTGCGGTCCAAAATACTTTGTCCGGTCTTCTGCCAATCCGCCAGGAAGGCCTCCAGCCCCTTATCGGTCAGGGTGTGTTTCGCCAGCTGCTGGATCACATTGGGCGGAATGGTGCAGACGTCGGCGCCCAGGCGGGCGGCGTGCAGCACATGCATGGGCGAGCGGATGGAGGCGACGAGCACTTCTGTTTGGATCGAATCGTAGTTGCCATAGATCTCCAGGATCTCGGCGATCAGCTGCATGCCGTCATGGCCGATATCGTCCAGCCGGCCCACGAACGGCGAGACAAATGTCGCCCCCGCCTTGGCCGCCAGTAATGCCTGATTGGCGGAAAAGCATAGCGTAACGTTAACCTGCGTGCCGTCGCCGCTCAACGCCTTGCAGGCTTTCAGGCCATCCCATGTCAGGGGTACCTTGACCGCGACATTATCGGCGATCTTGGCCAGGGTCCGGCCCTCGGCCACCATTGCCTCGGCCTCCGTCGCGGTAACTTCGGCACTGACCGGGCCGTCAACCAATTCGCAGATTTCCGCCACCACTTCAAAAAAGTCACGGCCCGTCTTGGCCACCAGGGATGGGTTGGTCGTCACGCCATCTAACAATCCGGTAGCCGCCAAATCACGAATTTCAGCCACGTCGGCGGTATCAACAAAAAATTTCATGGCCTGCCAGTTCCCATCATAATCCCCATCAAGTCAGCAATATTTTCCGTCCCCATTATCGCCGCTTGTCGTGGGCGGCGGGGACAGGCTAAGTCTACCCGATGGCAGCCTCCCATACCAGCGAAGCCGAACCGCAATTCGACCAGACGGCACCGATCCGCCGGGTGCATGTGCTGCTGCCCCTGCCCTTGGCCAGCGCCTATGATTATGCCGTTCCACCGCAAAGCGAAACGGGCGAGATGATCGAGGTTGGCGATTTCGTCGCCGTGCCCCTGGGCCGGCGCACGGTAATCGGCGTGGTCTGGGGTGAGGGCTCCGCCGATCCGGACAATGCGGTGGCCGACAGCCGCCTCCGCCCCATCGCACAACGCCTGCCCGTCCCGGCCATGGCCGAGGTGACCCGCCGCTTTGTCGAATGGCTGGCGGATTATACCTGCGCCGCGCCGGGCGCCGTGTTGCGCATGACCATGTCCGTACCGGCGGCGTTGGAGCCGCCGCGCCCGCGCCTGGCCTATACCCTGGCGGGCCCGGCACCCGCACGCATGACCGGGGCGCGGCAACGGGTGCTGGCGGTTCTGGCCGATGGCACCAACATGGCCCTGCCGGCGGCGACCATCGCTGAACTTGCCGCCGTGTCCACCGCCGTGGTCCGTGGCCTCGTCAAACACGGTACCTTGCACGAGGTACAACTGCCCGCCGAGCTGCCGGTGCCCGAGCCCGATTGGCAAAAAACCGGCGAGACCTTGAGCGACGATCAATTGGCGGCGGCGTCGGCCCTGAAAGTGAAAGTCGAGAGCGGCGGTTATTCCACCACATTGTTGGACGGCGTCACTGGCGCCGGCAAGACCGAAGTGTATCTGGAAGCCGTCGCCGCCGCCCTGGCCCAAGGCCGGCAGGTGCTGGTCCTGGTGCCGGAAATTGGCCTGACGGCGCAGTGGCTGGAGCGGTTCGAGCGGCGATTCGGCACGGCGCCCTTGGCCTGGCATTCCGATTTAGGTGCCGCGCGCCGGCGCCTGACCTGGCGCGCCGTGGCGCAGGGCCGGGCCCGTGTCGTCGTTGGCGCCCGGTCGGCGTTGTTCCTGCCCTATACGGACCTGGGCCTGATCGTGGTCGATGAAGAGCATGATGCCGCCTTCAAACAGGAGGACGGCGTGATCTATCACGCCCGCGACATGGCGGTGCTACGGGCCTCGTTGGGCGAAATCCCTATCGTGTTGGTTTCGGCGACACCTAGTTTGGAAAGCCGGGTCAACGTGGAGACGGGGCGCTATGACAGCCTGCACCTGCCCAACCGCATCGGCACCGCTGAGTTGCCGCAAATCGAGGCGGTGGACATGCGTGGCGAGGCGCCGCCCGGATCGCAGTGGCTGTCCGAAACCCTGATCACGGCCATGAAGGAAACTTTAGAGGCGGGCGAGCAGGTTCTATTGTTCCTGAACCGGCGCGGCTATGCGCCCCTGACCCTGTGCCGGACCTGCGGCCATCGCCTGCAATGCCCCCATTGCACCGCCTGGCTGGTGGAGCACCGCTTTCATGGCCGCCTGCAATGCCACCATTGCGGCTTCAACCTGCGCCAACCCGAGGCTTGCCCGGAATGCGAGGCGGAAGGCACCTTGGTAGCCTGCGGCCCCGGCGTGGAGCGCCTGGGCGAGGAAGTGGATGCTTTGTTTCCCGACGTGCCCCGCATGTTGATCGCCTCGGACACCGTGCGCGGGCCGGAGGCGGCGGCGGAGGCCATCCGGCAGATTGCCGAGGGCGAGGTCTCGCTCATCATCGGCACGCAAATCGTCGCCAAGGGGCACCATTTTCCCATGCTTACGTTAGTGGGCGTGATTGATGCGGACCTGGGCCTGCAAGGGGGCGATCTGCGCGCCGCCGAGCGCACCTATCAGATGCTGCACCAGGTCGCGGGCCGGGCGGGCCGGGCGCAACGCCCAGGTAGAGCCCTGTTGCAGACCTATATGCCGGAGCATCCCGTAATGCAGGCCTTGATCTCGGGTGAGCGCGACAGCTTCATGGCGCAGGAGAGGCGCGCCCGCGAGTTCCAGGGCCTGCCGCCGTTCGGGCGCCTGGTGGCGCTGATTATCTCCGGCCAGAACGAGGCCCAGGTGATCGACATCGCCCGCGAGCTGGGCCGCGCCGCGCCCCGGCAACAGGATGTGGAAGTTCTGGGGCCGGCGCCCGCGCCGCTCAGCCTGTTGCGCGGCCGTTTCCGCCAACGCCTGTTAATGAAATGCCAACGCGGCACCAATGCCTCGGCCCTGGCCCGAACCTGGGTCGACCGCGTCAACGTCCCCCAACAAGTGCGCGTGGCGATCGATGTGGACCCGTATAGTTTCTTGTAGGGTTTAGGATTGAACCGTGCCTATTCGGTTAATGCATACACCCACTACATATAGGGTTGCCGCACACATTTCTTAAGGCAGCTATGTGCCGATTGCGGTCATTCGGCTCCGTATATGATGCACATGGATTCCTTCGAAGCCCGCCGCTACACTCTACGCCATGGCAGAGGGAACCAAACGTAGACTTGCCGCGATAGTATCAGCCGACGTGGTCGGCTACTCGCGCCTTATGGGCGTGGACGAAGTCAGCACACTGGCGGCCCTGCGCGCTCATAGGGCGGAGATGATCGACGACAAGATCGCCGAATACAGGGGCCGTATTGTCAAAACCATGGGTGACGGCCTGTTGCTGGAATTCCCATCCGTCGTCGATGCCACCCAATGCATGGTAGAAATTCAGTCAGGCATGGCTGAACGCAACCAAAGCATCGATGAAGACCGGCGCATTACCTTCCGCATCGGCGTCAACCTCGGCGACATTATCATTGACGGCGACGATATCCTGGGCGACGGCGTCAACATTGCTGCGCGGTTGCAGGAGATTGCCGAGCCAGGCGGGATTGCGATTTCCAACCGGGTTCATGAGGATATACGCGACAGGCTCGAAGCATCTTTCGAAGATTTTGGCGAACAGGCACTAAAGAACATCGCCCGTCCGCTTCAGGTGTGGCGCTGGTCCCTGGTCGCCTCCAACAACCGAGTGTCGACAGCGTCCGGTGAAGGCGAGGCCTTGTCGGTCCCCAACAAACCGTCGATTGCAGTGCTGCCGTTCGACAATATGTCGAGAGATCCTGAAGAGGAGTTTTTCGCTGACGGGATGGCGGAAGATATCATCACCGCGCTGTCGCGCCATCGCTCGCTCTTCGTCATCGCCCGCAATTCGACCTTCGCATATAAGGGTCAGTCGCCCGACTTGCGCAAGGTAGCGGCTGAACTGGGCGTGCGCTATGTGCTGGAAGGGAGCGTCCGCAAGGGCGGCAACCGGGTTCGCATCACCGCTCAGTTGATCGAGGGGGAGAGTGGGAACCACATATGGGCCGAACGTTATGACCGGACGCTCGATGATATCTTCGCCGTGCAAGACGAGATGACCCAGGCGATCACCGCCCGCATCGGCCCTGAGATTGATCAGGCCGAGCGTGACCGCGCTCGCACTTTGCCCCCAGAAAATCTCGACGCCTGGGAAAACTATCAGCGCGGCCTCTGGCATCTCTACCGCTTCAATGCCGCAGACAATGCGGTGGCCCAACGCCTCTTTCGCAGGGCAACCGAGTTGTCGAACACATTCGCGCCAGCGCATGCCGGTTTGACCCATGCCCTCTATTACGCCTACATGCACGGCCATACCGGCGACCGGCAAGCTACTCTGGATGAAGCCTATACGACGGGCCGGGCAGCGGTGGCAGCGGACGAGCGTGACGCCGACACCCACTTCGCCCTTGGCCGCATTCAATATCTCCGGCAGGAAACTGCCGCTTCGCTGAAGGAGCTGGAAACGGCGATTAACCAAAATCCGAGCTTCGCCCACGCTTACCTTGGCTTTGGCACGGCGCTTCTTTACGACAGCCAATGCGAGCGATGCATCGAGGCATGCGATGAGGCTGCCCGGCTTAGCCCACATGACCCGCTTATGTGGACGATCCTTGCCGTGAAGGCTTACGGGTTGATCGTGTTGGGACGAAATCCGGAAGCGGTCGAGGCGGCGCGCGAAGCCGTCCGCCAGCCTACGGCGCCTTGGACGGCATACTTTGCCCTGGCGGTCGCATCGGGCCTGGCGGGAAATGGAGAGGAAGCCGCAGCCGCACTGGCCGACATGCTCCGCTTGAATCGGGATTTCAGCACCGACGACATTCGGCAGGTGCTCCCATTCAGAGAATCCGCTCACGCGGATCGTTTTATTGAGGGGCTTCGCTTGGCCGGCCTTGAAGACTGACTTGCCGAGACGGATCGCTACTTATCGCCACTACCTGCCGAATTGACCGCTCGGAACGCAAATGCAAGCATTACGAAGAACCGCAGCCTCGCACGCTCGGGGTCAATAGCAGACTCTCGGGCGGTGCCGGCATGGCGCATCGTTTACTCTAAATGTAGTAGGTATCGGTCCTAACCGGATGGGGACGACTGCACTATCGGTAAAATAATCGCCTGGGCCACAAGCATCCGGTCCTGGTTGGGATCGTAGGTGCAGGATGGGGAGCCATGGAGGATGTAGCCTTCCGCCAGGGCGTCGGAGACCCGGACACAGAAGGCGTGGTCGTCGGTGCCGGTTAGCAGGCGGTAGGCTGGCTTTTCATTTTCGGACATGGAAATTCCCTAATCAGCAATCTAATCCGCGAATGGATCCTTGACCAAAATTGTGTCTTCGCGCTCGGGCGAGGTCGACAACAACGCCACCGGGGCGCCGATCAATTCTTCGATGCGGACAATGTATTTGATCGCCGTGGCGGGTAGTTCCGCCATGCTGCGGGCGCCTTGGGTGCTTTCTGACCAGCCTTCGAAAACTTCGTAGACCGGCTCGATACGGGCCTGGCGGCTCATCTCGGCCGGCAGGTAATCCACTTCCATGCCATCGATACGGTAGCGGGTGCAGACCTTGATCTCCGCCATGCCGTCCAGCACGTCCAATTTAGTCAGGGCGATGCCGGTGACGCCGCCAACCCTGAGGGCCTGGCGTACCATCACCGCATCGAACCAGCCGCAACGGCGCGAACGCCCGGTTACGGTGCCGAATTCCTTGCCGCGCTCGCCCAGGCCCCGGCCCACATCATCCAACAGCTCGGTCGGGAACGGCCCCTCGCCTACCCGGGTGGTATAGGCCTTGGTGATGCCCAGCACATAGTCGATGGCGTCAACACCAATACCCGCGCCCGCGCCCACCTGGCTGGCCAGGGTGTTGGACGAGGTGACGTATGGATAGGTGCCGTGGTCAATATCCAGCATGGCGGCCTGGGCGCCCTCGAACAGAATACGGCTGCCGGCGCGCCGCGCCTCGTCCAAATCACGCCAGACGTTGGAGGCATAGGGCAGAATTTTCGGTGCGACCTCGCGCAGTTTCTCGATCAAGTCGGTGGCGTCCACTTCGGCGTGGCCCAGACCCCGGCGCAGGGCATTATGGTGCAGCAACAAATTATCGATCTTGTCTGGCAAGGTATCCAGCTCGGTCAGATCACAAACCCGGATGGCCCGGCGGCCAATCTTGTCTTCATAGGCCGGGCCAATGCCTCGGCGCGTGGTGCCGATACGGCGGCCTGTATTGGCATCCTCGCGGATCGCATCCAACTCGCTATGAAGGGGCAATATCAGCGACGCGTTCATGGCCAGACGCAAAGAGCTGGGGGTGATTTCCACGCCCTGTTCCTGCAAGCGCTGCATTTCCGTCAGCAGCGCCCAAGGGTCGACCACGACACCGTTGCCGATGATCGACAACTTGCCCTTGCGCACGATGCCCGAGGGCAGCAGGCTCAATTTGTAGACTTCGCCGTCGATAACCAGGGTATGGCCCGCGTTATGGCCACCCTGAAAGCGCACCACGACCGAGGCGCGTTCCGACAGCCAATCGACAATCTTGCCCTTGCCCTCGTCGCCCCACTGGGCACCCACTACCGCTACATTTGCCATTGTTTTACCGATCCAAACTAGAAGCTGGAAAAATCAGGACAGCGCGGCGGGTTCACCGTCACGCAGAATATGCCCGCACGCCAGACGCCGGGCCTCGTCTTCGGGCTGGGCTGTACCATCAAGGCCTTGCACCGTGGTCCAGCCCATCGCCCGCAACTGCCGGGCCCGGGCGCCATCGCTGCCGAAAGGCAGATACAGGCGCCGTGCCGCTTCGCGTCCGGGAATGGCCCGCATCAAACTATCAAGATACAGAGTGAAACCGGTCGCGCTTTCACCGCTGGCCAGAGGATAACGTCCGCCCCGGCCCAATTCGCCGCGCACGCCTTCGGCAAACAGGCTGAAACTCATGCCGGTCTGATATTCGAAGCCACGGCTCTCACCCGGATCAATGGTCAGGGTCAGGCCGCCGTTATGCTTGTTCAACCAGGCCACCAGATCGGCCAGATGGTCACAGAGCGCACGGGCCGGGGCCGGCAGCGCCAGTCCGGCCAGACATTCAAGGGCACTATCCGCCGGGCCGGCGGCGCGCATGAGATCGCCCAGCTGTTGCCGCACGTGCGGCACCAAGGTCTCTATGGCGGCGCCATCCCTGGCATCCAAGGCCTGCCGGGCCGCCTCGGCCTCCGAGCCCTCCAGGCCAAGCGACTGGGTCAACAACGGCACCAGCGAAGGCGCGGTTAGATCCACGGAAAGGCCTTGCACACCCAGGGCCTGCAATGCTTCCGCCGCCAGCAAAACCACCTCGGCATCACCGGCCACGCCGTCGGCGCCGATCAATTCCACGCCGGCCTGGGCATATTGCCGTTCCGGCCGCAGCTGGCTGCCGCGCACGCGCAGAACCTGACCCGCATAGCACAGACGCAACGGCCGGGGCGCTTGGCGCAACCGGGTGGCGGCGATCCGTGCGACTTGCGTTGTCATATCGGCCCGCAAACCCATCATGCGCTGGGAAATCGGATCCATCAGGCGGAACATATGCCGCGCGACAGAGGCACCGGGACCCGCCAACAAGCTCTCCTCGAACTCGATCAGGGGCGGCTTCACCCGCTCGTAACCCTGCGCCTCGAACTGGGCCACCAGACGCTCGATAGACAGCGCCTCGTGCCCGGCAAAGGGGGGCAGATCGTCGTGCAAACCTTCGGGCAGCAATGCCAGTTCAGCGTAATCGGTCATGATCGCAATGTTATTTGTCAATATTTCTCGTCGGGCGCCTAGAAATTGAGAGCTTGAGCCTGCCCTACATGGGGCAAGGCACGGACCGCCGTCAAGACCGCTTCGTCAATGGGTTGATCCGTGCCGATCAAGGCAATGGCGTCGCCGCCTTCCTCGGACCGGCCCAGATGGAAGGTCGCGACATTGACACCGCCCTCGCCCAGCACCGTACCCAGGGCGCCGATCAGGCCCGGCTTATCCTCGTTGGTGAGGTAGAGCATGTGCTTGACCAACTCAGCCTCCAGCTTGATGCCCTTGACCTGGACAATGCGGGGACGGTTATCAGCGAACAATGTTCCCGCCACATCGCGGTCCTGCGCTTCCGTGGTGACCGAGACACGGATCAGGGTCTGATAGTCGCCGGTGCCCTCGTCGCGGGTCTCGCGCACCTCAATGCCGCGGTCCTTGGCGACGACAGGGGCGTTGATCATGTTGACGTTGCCAATCAACGGCCGCAACAAACCTTCAAGCACAATGGCCGTCAGAGGCCGGGTGTTCAGGCCGGCGACATGGCCCTGGTATTCAATATGCACGGACTTCAGCGCATGCTGGGTCAACTGACCGGCAAAGCTGCCCAACTCCCGCGCCAGGTTGAAATAGGGCCGCAAACGCGGTGCTTCCTCGGCCGAGACGGAAGCCATGTTGAGGGCATTGGAAATGGCTCCGGTCAACAGATAGTCGGACATCTGCTCGGCCACCTGAACAGCCACGTTGACCTGCGCCTCGTCGGTCGAGGCGCCCAGATGAGGCGTCGCGACCACGGCATCGCAACCGAACAGGACGTTTTCCTTGGCCGGCTCGGACGAGAACACATCGACCGCCGCGCCGGCCACATGGCCGCTATCAATGGCGGCGCGCAGATCTTCCTCAACCAGCAAACCGCCACGGGCACAATTGACGATACGAACGCCGGTCTTCATCTTGGCGATGTTTTCGGCATTGATGATGCCGCGCGTGGCATCGTTCAAGGGCGTGTGCAGGGTAATGAAATCCGCCCGCGCCAGCAGTTCATCCAAATCGACGCGTTCGACCCCCAGATCAACGGCGCGTTCCTCGGTCAGATAGGGATCGTAGGCCACGACGCGCATTTTCAACCCGATGGCGCGGTCGCAGACAATAGCGCCGATGTTGCCACAGCCGATCACGCCCAACACCTTGCCGTAAAGCTCCACCCCCATGAAGCGGTTCTTCTCCCACTTGCCGGCATGGGTTGACCGGTCGGCGGCGGGAATTTGCCGGGCCAGGGCCATCATCATGGCGATGGCATGTTCGGCGGTGGTGATCGAATTACCGAACGGTGTGTTCATGACACAGACGCCCTGGGCGGTCGCGGCCTCCTGATCGATGTTATCGACACCGATGCCGGCCCGGCCGATGACCTTTAGCTGGCCCTTGGCCGCGTCCAATATTGCCGGCGTCACGGTGGTGGAGGAGCGGATCGCCAGACCATCGTACTGACCGATAATCTCGGCCAGCGCTTCCGGTGTCAGACCGGGCTTTTCGTCCACTTCCACGCCGCGGTCGCGAAATACTTCCGCTGCGCGCGGGCTCATCTTGTCGGAAATCAGTACCTTGACCATGATTAGAGGGTATCCCTAGCGCTGTTCAGTACCGGCAATTAGTTAGCCGGAGAAAAATTGGCTTTCACTTCGCCATAGGCCCAATCCAGCCATGGCGTCAGGTCTTCCAGATCGGTCCGTTCCACCGTCGCACCGCACCAGATGCGCAAGCCCGTCGGGGCATCGCGGTGACCGCCGATATCAAGGGCCGCGCCCTCGGCCTCCAACAACGCCACCAGCTGCTTGGCGACCGCATTGCCGTCCGCCTGCGAAAGGGCGGTGAACCACGCGTCAACGATGGACAGGCAAACAGAGGTGGTGGAGCGGTTGGTTTCGTCCCTGGCGACATAATCGACCCAATTGGTCTTGGCCACCCAATCGGACAACACGGCCGCATTGCCATTAACCCGTTCGATCAGGCCTTGCAGGCCGCCGACTGATTTGGCCCAATTGAGCGTATCCAGGTAATCCTCGACGCACAGCATGGACGGTGTGTTGATGGTTTCGCCCTTGAAAGGCCCCTCCGTCAGCTTGCCGCCCTTGGTCAGGCGAAAGATTTTCGGCAGCGGCCAGGCCGGCGTATGGCTTTCCAAACGCGCCACGGCGCGGGGGCCCAGGATCAACATGCCGTGGGCCGCCTCGCCGCCCAGGACTTTCTGCCAGCTGAAGGTCACCACATCCAGCTTCCGCCACGGCAGCTCCATGGCGAAGGCGGCGGAGGTGGCATCGCAAATGGTCAAACCGGCGCGGTCATCGGGGATCCAATCACCATGGGGCAGACGCACACCCGAGGTGGTGCCGTTCCAGCAGAACACCACGTCGCGCTCGAAATTGACCTGGGCCAGATCCGGCAACAGGCCATAATCGGCATCCAGCAGACGGGCGTCATCCAATTTCAGCTGCTTATTGATATCCGTTGCCCAGCCGGCACCAAAGCTTTCCCATGCCATCACATCGACGCCGCGCGCGCCCAGCAGCGACCACAGGGCCATTTCCACCGCCCCCGTATCGGATGCGGGCACGATAGCGATGCGGTAATCGTCGGGCACGCCCAGGACTTCCCGGGTCTCTTCGATCGCCTTTAACAGCCGCGCCTTGCCCTCGGCCGAGCGGTGCGAACGGCCCAGAGAGGCATTTGCCAAGGCTGCAGGGCTCCAACCGGGCCGCTTGGCACAGGGTCCGGAGGAGAAGTTGGGCATGGCAGGCTTACGGTTTGGCTGCATGGCGCCAGATCCTTACAAAATTGCCGCATTATTGGCTTGCTGAGTTCGTCGTGTTTTTTGGGTTACCGTGATAGGCGGGGGCGGAGTTTACGTGCGCGCCCGCCCCTGTCAACCGTGTTTTGCCGCACTGCAACATAACGTCGCATAAGACTTGGTGTTTGACTTAATTGGGACTGTTGGTTTCAGATGCCTACAACTGCAACCAAACCTGGAAATTCATGATGATTCCGTGCCAGCGCCACTTGTTTGATATCCCCGACGACATCGCCTATTTCAATTGTGCCTATATGTCCCCTCTGATGAAAAAAGTCGTCGCCGAAGGACACAAATCGGTAGCGCTGAAAGGGCAACCGTGGCAGATCAGCCCGCCGGATTTTTTCTCGACGCCGGAGCGGGCCCGCGCACTATTCGCCCAACTTATCAATGCCCAAGCCGACGATATCGCGATCATCCCGTCCTGCAGTTACGGCACCGCGACGGCGGCGAATAATCTGCCCATAAACAAGGGCCAGGAAATACTTGTACTGCAGGATCAATTCCCCTCCCACGTTTATCCTTGGCGCGAACTGGCGGCGGACAAAGATGCTGAGATCATCACCATTCCCCGTGGCGGCAACGATGGCTGGACGCCGCGTATTCTCGCCGCCATCACCGCCAACACCGCAATCGTTGCCCTGCCTCATTGTCATTGGACCGACGGCAGCCTGGTCGACCTCGTTGCCGTGGGCCGGCGTTGCCGCGAGGTGGGCGCCGCGCTGGCAATTGACATGACCCAGTCCATCGCCGCCCTGCCGTTCGATGTGGCCGAAATCCAACCGGATTTCGCCGTCGCCGCCGGATACAAATGGATGATGGGGCCCTATAGCCTAGGCTTTATGTATGTGGCGCCGCAACACCAAGACGGTCGGCCCCTTGAACACAACTGGATCGCCCGCAAGGACAGCGAGAATTTCGCCGGTCTTGTCGATTACAAGTCCGAGTATCAGCCCGGCGCGCGCCGCTTTGACATGGGCGAAGGGGCCAATTTCATCCCCATGCCCATGGCTGTCGCGGCGCTGGAGCAATTACTGGAATGGGGTGTCGCGGAAATCCAGCAAAGCCTTTCGGTGATGACCGCCAGCATTGCCGAGCGCGCCGCGCCCCTGGGCCTCAGCGCCTCGGACCCGAGCATGCGGGCCGGGCATTTCCTGGGCCTGGGCTTTCCCGGCGAGGTTCCCGCCAGCCTGCCCGAACGCCTGAGCCAGGACGGCGTCTATGTTTCCGTCCGCGGCCAATCCATGCGGGTGACGCCGCATCTCTATAACAACGAGGCGGATATTGACCGCCTCATCAAAGTTTTAAGCACTGCATTGTAAAATCGCCGCAGAGCAATTGTTCTTTTGAAGAAACAATGTTGTGCAACTGCGCTGGATTGTCTTCGATGGATCGACAACATAGGTTCCACGCAACGACACAATATTAAACAGGAGTCATAATCTATGGCGGAAGCAGTTATCGCCCAGCCGTTCCCCTATATGGAGACGTTGGAAGCGGACAAGGATTACTACTGGTGCACCTGCGGCAAGAGCGCCAAACAGCCGTTTTGCGATGGTGCCCACAAAGCGGCGGGCGAATTCACGCCACTGAAATTCCAGGTCGATGAGGCCAAGAATTACGCTTTATGCGGCTGCCGACGCAACGACGGCAAGCCGTTCTGCAACGGCGCGCACAAGAACCTGTAAACGGATTTCTATTTCGGCTTACGGACATTGAGAAAAAACGGCCCCGGCGATCGCACGCCGGGGCCGTTTTCGCTAATATTGTATCCTCGTATTAGGGTCGATCAATCATCCCGGGCCAGGCGGGTCTCGACGATCTTGACGAAGGCGGATGCCCCAAGAGCCAAGGCAGCGTCATCGAAGTCATAGCTTGGGTTATGCACCTGCACGGCGCCCTCGTAGCCATTGCCGATGTTGAAATATGCCCCCGGCACCTTTTGCAGCATCCAGGAAAAATCCTCCGACGCCATGATCAGAGGGCCGTTGCGATCCATATTCTCTTCCCCAACCATTTCCGAAATAACATCGGAAACAAAGTTGGCCTCGCTGGGCGTATTCACCGTCGGTGCAAATAGATAGCGGAAATCGAAATCAGCCTTGGCGCCCAAGCTGGCGGCCACGCCCTCGATCGTACGGCGCATATTGTTCTCCACCGTGGCCATGGCTTTTTCAGAAAAACTGCGCACCGTGCCCGCCAGATGCGCCGTCTGCGGAATGACGTTATAGGCATCGCCTGCATGCATCTGGGTAATTGAAAGCACAGCGGTCTCGTTGGAAGAAAGATTTCGCGACACGATGGTCTGCAGCGCGGTGATGATTTGCGCGGCCACGACCACCGGGTCGACGCCGCTCTCGGGACGGGCGCCATGGGCGCCGACGCCCTCGATATTGATGTCAAAAAAGCCGCCGCCCGCCATCATCGGTCCGGGCCGCACCGCGAATTTTCCCACTTCAAGATTCTTGCGGTTGTGCATGCCAAAAATCACGTCGCAGGGAAATTGTTCGAACAAGCCGTCCTCGATCATCGCCCTGGCCCCGCCGATGCCTTCCTCGGCCGGTTGAAAGATGAAATGCACCTGGCCGTCGAATTCCATGGTCTCGGCCAGATAGCGCGCGGCGCCCAGCAACATGGTGGTGTGACCATCGTGGCCGCAGGCATGCATCTTACCGTCGTGGGTGGAGCGGTGTTCGAAGGTATTGACTTCCTGCATGGGCAGCGCGTCCATGTCCGCCCGCAGACCGACCGAGCGTGTGGAATTGCCCACGCGCAAGGTACCGACAACGCCGGTCTTGCCCAGGCCTCGGTGTACTTCACAGCCATAACCGGCCAGCTTTTCCGCCACCAGATCCGACGTTCGGGTTTCTTCAAAACCCAGTTCCGGATGGGCATGAATATCACGCCGGATCGCCGTCAGTTCATCCTGCCACGCGGCGATCTCTTCAATACTGCCAATTTGTTTATTCATTTTACGATCGAACCCCAATTGAGACGTTTGAGATCCGAGCATAGATGATTGCCGTAGCCGCGTCGAATGGAGCGCGGGCTATTACGGCTTCAGCTTGAAACTGACGGTCAGCCACAGCTTGGAGATATCCACGCCAAAAGTATCGGCGTCGTAATCGGCGTACTGCAGGGCGAAGGTTACTTTCCCCATGTCCGTGACGGTGCCCATATCGGAGGTAAAGGATTTGGCCACGCCGAGGTTCCACTCACGGCCGTAATCCGTGCTGCCGTCGTCATCGCTGAATTCGTGATAGGCGCCGAACAGCTTGATGCCGCCAACCCCGCCGATCGTTGGCAGGGCGGTCTTGGCCTTGCCATACAGATCCCGTATCCCGCCCGTTGGCGTGGTCAGGAATTGATCGGTCACGCCGTTGAATTTGTGCAGGGTCGCCAGCGGCGTCCGAAACGACTGGGCGCCGTTACCATCCAACTGTTCCACCCCGGCGCTAAGCCGCCAAGAGCCATAACCCAGGCCGGGTTCCACATTGTAGTAGGAAAGATTGTAATCGGCGGCGTTGTTGCCGTGATCTTCCTGATAGGCATAGGCGCCCGCGAAGAAGGCGGTAACATCATCGTTCAGCTTTTGCTTAGCGTTGACCAGCACGCCATAGCTGGCCGAGGAGTTGGCAGCCTGGGCGGCCCGGTCATAATCCAGGAACAGCGCGAACGGCGTCACCGTGACCGGCTTGAAGCCGCTATATCGCGCCCGCAGGCCATGGCCCTTTAAACCCAGGCGCCCGGCGGCCGAGTCCCGGCCAAAGATGCGGTGCGCCTTGTTGATGAACAAATATTCCAGCTGGCTGTCCGGCAATGCCTTGGTGCTCAGACGCGCGGCATCATAGGTCTGCTCGTTCTGGCGGAAGCCTACATTGCCGATAAAGCGGGCGTTGTCCCAGATCACCCGCTGGCGGCCAAGCTTGAAACTACTCTTGGGGATCACCCCGTCGGCCACCAGAAAAAGCTGGTTTACCGCCAGGTCATCAGGGTCGGCGACCACCGGATAGTTGGTCTTGCCATTGATGGAATCGTTGAACCGCTGCCCGCCGAGATGTTCGATCCACTCAACATCAAAGGCGCCGCCAATACCCATCACGCGGCCGGTCTCGTATCCGGCGCGAACGCGGACGGTCTGCGCGGCGGCATCCTTGGCGCGGCCGCTTTGCTCCACCTGCTCCATGCGATAGCGCACATCCAGGACCGGTTTGCCGCCCTCGATCAAGGCTTTCAGATCATCCGCCTGTGCGGTGGAAACCCAGGCCAGCGAGAGGGCCGCGACCGCCGGCAATGAAAAAGCGGCGACGAAGCGGCGCGCGTTGTTACATTTCGTAAACATTACAAACCCCTAATCAAGAATCTCAACCGCAACGTAACCAACGGCTAATTCTCATGCCTTGACCAAACTCAAGAAACGGCAACACCGGCCTGAGCCGGCATGACAGTTACTGCAATTCGGGCAAGCTCAACGGTGAGATATTCAAGCTTGTACGTCCGGCATAGTCCCTGTCAGGAACCCCCGCTTCCATGCGTGCCTGGGCGCCGGCCAGACGGGCCGCCGCGCCGGCGCGATCCAAGGTGATAACCTCGTGGTCGCGGACCACCTGGCGGCCATCAATATAGACATCCTTGACCGCCCGTTCGGCAGCGGAATGGATCAGGCTGACCAGGGGGTCGCGCACCGGTATCATGACCGGATTGGTCAGATCCAAGACGACCAGATCCGCCTTGGCGCCTACGGCCAGCCTGCCGATATCGTCACGCATCAGAGCCTCGGCACCCCCGACCGTGCCCGCATGAAAGACATCCGAGGTCGAGGCGGCATGGGCATCCCGACTGGCGACCCGGGCCAGAATGGCGGCGTAACGCATATCCTCGAGCATATTGTGGGGCAGGGTATCAGTGCCGATGCCAAGCACCACGCCGGCCTCTTTATAGCGGCCGAAATGTTCCAGCACCGGGCCGTAGCGCATGAACGGTGTCGGACAATGCGCGATCGCGGTATGACTGTCGCCAAGCAGCTTCAGGTCGGTCTTGGTATGCCAGCGAATCCAGGAATTATCATCCAGAAAAATAGCGTGAGCGATGATCGTGCCCCGGCCCAGCAGGCCTTTCTCGGCCATGAATTGGATCGGCGTGATGCCATGGCGCTGCACCATGATGTTGAACTCCATCACCGCCTGGGCGGCATGGATGGTCCAGGGGATGCCGCGCTCCTTGGCGGCGGCATGGCTTTCCACCAGAATTTCAGGCGTGTTGTTTTCGATCTGGCTGGGCGAGACCATGCCCGAGAGCCGTCCCGATGGATGCGCCCGGACCTCGTCAATGATATCGAGGGCAGCCTGAAAATCCCGTTTGCCCTTGGCGATATCCTCGACAACGTGAAGTTCGTGACCATTGGGCAGCCGCCAGCTCGCCGTATTGAAGCCGGGCGCCGCATACATCCGCAGGCCGCTGCGCGCCATCACATCCAACCAGCCGGGATAGGGGAAGGTGACATCGGCCAGAGTGGTCACGCCGCTTAACATCAGGTCGGAATAGGACACTTCGGCGCCGTATTTCAGATCCTCGGGGTCGGCGCGGTAGGCGCACGAACGTTCGTACAGGCCGGTCATATAATGGGCGGGAACGCCATGGTCCTCGCGGATGCCCCGGTACATTACCTCGGTACAGGGGTGGCCATGAATATCGACCAGACCCGGCATCAGACATTTGCCCGCGCCGTCGATCACCTCGTCACTGTCGCCATCGTAATCGCGGCCAACGAATTTAATCTCGTTGCCGGCAAAAACCAGATCGCCGCCTTTCAAATAGCCGTGCCCGCCCAGGCTCTCATCCCATGCAACAATCCAATCGACGTTTTTGAAATGCGTCGTCGTCATCTAATCTCTCCCAACATCAAATACAGTCATCAAATTTGATCTTATCCGGCATTCTTCGGAAAATTCTTGCAGGCCGGATCGATCGGCACCCAGGGCAGCGCGCTGTCGGTCCACAGGTTGACCCGTGGTTTGAACCAGCCAGGATCATCGAGCGAGCCGGCCTTCAACGCAAGGGCATCAGGGCGGGCCGCAACCTCGGAATACAGGGACGAGCCGCAATTTGGGCAAAACACCCGGCTGATCTGATTGCCGCTGTCGCCGGTATCCAGATAGGTCTTCGTCTCACCCACGATTATGATGTCCTCGCGCGGCACCAGGGCGGACATGGAAAAAGCGGAGCCGGATTCTTTGCGGCAGTCCGCGCAATGGCAGGCCAGTTGCAATCTCGGCTCGGCCTTGATTTCATATCTCACCTGCCCGCACAGGCAGCCGCCGGTGATTTTATCAGCCATCTTTCTTCTCCATGACATTCAAGACACGAGCCATCTTAGAAATTTTTTTGCCATAGTTGAAGCAGCACCAAGATCGCCTTCGCGTCGGGACCGTGACCGGCCTAGTGGGAATGGCGGCTTTTAAGCAGGAATGCTATTGCGGCAATTGGATACATGGGCGAAAACAAGGCATCATTTTACAGCTGCCAGGAACGGAACCAGCATGGACATGGACAGAATTCGCGCCGAAACGCCGGGCGCCGAAAAGGTCATTCACCTGAACAATTGCGGTGCCGGCCTGATGCCGCAGCCGGTGCTGGATGCAGTGATCGCCCATCTGCGTCTGGAGGCGGAGATCGGCGGTTACGAGGCCGAGGACGCGGCGGCGGCGGCCTTGGACAATACTTATGGCGCGCTGGGTAAATTGTTGAACTGCGGGCTGGACGAGCTTGCCGTGGTCGAGAACGCCACCGTCGCCTGGGACATGGCCTTTTACGGCCTGCCCATGGGACCGGGCGATGTGGTGCTGACCGCCGTGTCCGAATACGCTTCCAACTATATCGCCTATTTGCAGCGGGCCGCGCGCGACGGCATCGAAATCCGCGTGGTGCCCAACGACAACACGGGGCAAACCGATGCCGCCGCCTTGGCCAATATGATCGACGACCGGGTCAAGCTGATCTCCATCACCCACGTGCCCACCAATGGCGGCCTGATCAACCCCGCCGCCGCGATCGGCAAGGTAGCCCGCGACGCCGGCGTGCCCTATCTGCTGGACGCCTGCCAGTCCGCCGGCCAGATCCCCCTGGATGTGGCGGCCATCGGTTGCGACATGCTGTCGGCGACGGGGCGCAAATTCCTGCGCGGCCCACGGGGCACGGGTTTTCTTTATGTCCGCGATAGCATGTTGGAGCGGCTTGACCCGCCGTTCCTCGACCTGCATGCCGCGGCCTGGACCGCGCCCGAACAATACGAGATGCTGCCCAACGCGCGGCGTTTCGAGAATTGGGAGAATTATGTGGCCGGCAAGGTTGGCCTGGGCGTGGCCGTGGATTACGCCCTGGAGATCGGCCTGGATGCAATTGCCCAGCGCGTGCAAGGCCTCGCCGATGGCCTGCGTCAGCGCATGGCGGCGCTGCCCGGTATTACGGTGCAGGATCTGGGCGCCGAAAAATCCGGCATCATCAGCTTCTCGGTCGCCGATAGATCCGCCGAACAGGTCGCCGGCACGTTTGCCGCCGCCAACATCAACATCTCGACCTCATCGGCCCAGTCAACCCAACAAGACATGCACCATCGCGGCATCGCGATGATGAACCGCATGGGGCTGCATTACTACAATACGGAGACGGAGCTGGACCGCTTCATGGACTGCCTGGAAGCTATTTAGTAGCTATTTGACGGTGTAGCCCTTGGCCTTCAGCTTGGCCATGGCGGCGGCGGCCACCGCGGCGCCGTTCTTTTTGCCCCAGATCACGCCGGCCTCGCGGCCGCCCAACATTATGGCCGGTGCGGCGTTGCGGGCCTTTTGCCCCAGGGGCGAGGCGTGAAAGGCCAACAAGCCGTCGATCTCGGCGGCGGTAAAGGTCTTGGCATAGACCGCGACGATCAGGTCCAGGAACTCGTCCCGCCGCGCGGTTAGTTCAGCGGCGAAGGCATCCACGTAAGCATCGGCCATTTCGTTCGAGGCGCCGGAGTGTCCAGCCAAAAAACTCTTGCGGACCAGGGGGCGCTGGCGATCGATCACCCCATCGGCCACGGCCCGGGCGCCATCCATCTCGATCAACTGGCGGATCTTGTCATTGGTGCTCTGTTGCGCCTGCGCCGGCAGCATCACAAGCAGAAAGGCGAAAGACAACAGAACCGTGGCGAAGCGTTGCATGAGCATCCTCATTGGCTGAATATAATTCCTGAACCAGGCCTTAGAATCACACAGCCCGGTTTAGGTCAAGGGCGCGTTGCCGCGCCGCGGCGGCTGACGTAACCTTGCCTTGGATCGGGGAGGAATATCAGGCATGCCGATCTCGCATCTGGAACATTTTTTGATCATCGCCGACGACGTCGAGGCAACCACCGCATGGTATGTGGATATGCTGGGCTTTCGCCTGGGCGGGCACCCTGATTTCGGGGTGCCGGTCAACTGGCTCTACCTGGACGACGGCGATGTCATTCACATCGCCCAGGCGCCCAAGGATGAAATTGATGGTAAGACACCGGTTACCACCAGCCGTGACAACATTGCGCGCGGCGGCCGTCCCATCCATCACATCGCCTTCCGGGCCAGTGGCCTGAAACAGACTTTGGCGCATCTAGAGGCAAAGGGTGTGACCTATATTGAGCAGCAGGCCGGGGCGCAAAATCTATATCAGCTCTTTCTGCAAGATCCCAACGGCATCACGGTGGAGCTTAACTTCCCGGCGGCAGAGGCCGACGGCTTGAAGCCGCCCAAACTGGCCCTGGCCTTGGGCGAAAAGGACTAAGACCAGATGTCAGAGCAGAAGCATGACAAAACGGCGCATCTGGCGGCTTTCTCCAAGGCCTTCAACGGCAATGACGTGGCGGCAACGGCGGCACTGGTAACGGAGGATTTTGTCTGGATTTTCTATGAAGGCCCCGACAGCCCCGATGGCCGCGTCTTGCGTGGCGCGGCGGCGGCCTGCGCCGCCGTGGTGGAACGTTCCGGGCAACTGAAGACGCCGATCCGTTTTACCGAAGCAGAACAGTATCCTTGCGGCGAGCGGATCTTCACCACCTATCGGGCCGTGGGTGAATTCCACGCCACGGGACCTTTTGATGTACGCGCGGTGGATATCTATACCTTCCGAGACGGCAAACTGGCGTCCAAGGATACGTACTGGAAAAAGATCACGGACTAGGGCCATATAGGGGCATGGCTATATTGAAAATCGCCCGGATGGGGCATCCTGTTCTGCGCCGGCCCGCCGATGATGTCGCCGAGCCGACGGCGCCGGAAATCCGCGCCCTAGCCAATGATATGCTGGAAACCATGGTCGATGCGCCGGGCGTCGGACTGGCGGCGCCACAGGTGCATGTGCCCCTGCGCATGGTGATCTTCCGCGTGCCTCTGACGGAGGTCGAGAGCCTGGCCGGGGGTGACGCGCCCCTGACAGTTTTGATCAATCCGGTTCTCGAACCCCAGGGCGAAGAAATGGAAGAGAATTGGGAGGGCTGTCTGTCCCTGCCGGGCCTGCGCGGCCTGGTGCCCCGGTACAGCCATCTGCGCTATCACGGCCTCGGATTGGATGGTGAGGCGATCGACCGCACCGTGGATGGCTTTCACGCCCGCGTGGTACAACATGAATGCGACCATTTGGACGGCATTCTCTATCCCCAACGCATGCGCGATCTGACCGGATTGATATTTGAAAGCGAAATGCGCCACGTCATCGCCGAAACCCGCGCCAGGGAACAGGCCCAAGCAGAGGCGGAAGAACAATGAGCGATACCGAGACAAGAAATGAAACCCGCCGGACAATTTTGCAGGCCGCGCTGAACGCCGTGCCTTTTGATGGCTGGTCCATGGACGCCCTGACCGCCGGCATGGAGGCGGCCATCCGCGCCGGCGTTGATCCCGCACAGGTGAGATCCGCGTTCCCCGGCGGCGCAAACCAACTGCTGCATTTCTTCATAGCCGAAGCCGACCGCGAGATGGTGGCCCAGGCTGCGGCCCTTGGCCTGGCCGATGGCCCCGTGCGGGAGCGGATCAGCGGCATTATCCGCCTGCGCCTGGACGCCCTGGCACCGCATAAAGAGAGCATTCGCCGTGCCCTGACATTGCAGTTGTTACCGGGCCGGGCGCCCAGCGCCATGCGCGGTCTGTACCGCACGGTCGATGCCATCTGGCGGGCCGCGGGCGATGACAGCACCGATTTCAACTATTACAGCAAGCGGGCCATGCTGGCGGCGGTCTATAGCAGCACGCTGCTGCACTGGCTGGATGATACATCGGATGATTGCGCCGAGACGTGGGAGTTTCTGGACCGGCGCATCGCAAATACTTTGCGGATCGGCAAGGTTAGGCGGCGGGCCGGGAAACTGCTGCGCCGTATTCCCTCGCCCCTGCCGGCCCTGGCCCGGTTACGTCATGGCCCGGGCGCTCGGCCGGAAGCCTAACCGCCAAGTTTGCGCCCAATTTGCAGCTAGTTCTTGGGCGTCCTCAGGGTCCATTCCACGGTGTGGCGCAGAACCTTGCCCAAGGCCCGGTCAAACGCCTTGATCACCTGGCGCATTTCCGTACCTTCCGACTTGATGACCGCTTCAAAGGTCTTCGAGGCGATGATCGCGCGCCGGGGCAATTTCACCAGTTTGGCATTCAGGCGTACCCGCACGTTGGGGATGCCGTTGGCGTCGAAATATTCCGCCTGAAACTCCCGCATCTCGGTCTTTAGATTGTAATCGGAGCGCAGGCCAATGGCCTTGCGGCCCACGGCAACGATAGCGCCGCTGTTTTCAAAGCTTTCCACCAGCAAGGTCTGGAACATGCGCGGGGCCCGTTCGGTCCAGCGGGCGCGGGCGAAGTATTTCATTTCCGTGGCCGAGGCGCGCAGCGCGATGCGGTCGACGTTCAAGCCGCCAGAGGCGACCGGTTCCTCCACCACCAACTGCCATTTAGCCTGCGGCAAGCCAGCGGCGAAGGTGTTCTTCGGCGTCAGGGTATAAAGGTTCGGCGGCGGGCCGCCCAATGACGGCAACAGGCCGTCACAGCCCGTCAGGGCAAAAGCCAACGGAAGCAGGCAAAGCCAAGCCAAACATCTTTTTCTATAGCGTGTCATCGTCATCATTTCGCCTCGAAGCCGCCACCCTGATCACCAAACAAAAACTGCGCCGGATCGCTTTGCAGATCCTCAATCAACAGGGACGCGGACGAAATCAGCACCCGCGCCTCTTCCAGGAACCGGGTCAATTCCAGCAAGCCGTCGTTGGAAAAGGCCGTCAGCCCTTGGCGGTTGTCGGCCACCAGGGTATGCAGTTCCTTGCCCACGGCCTCGAACTGTTGCGAGGCGGCACTCAAATCCGACAAGGTCTGGCGCAACTCCCCCTCCATCAAACTATCCGCCGCACTTAAGGTACCCCGCGCCACGGACAGGGTCGCATCCGCGCCATCGATCAAACTGTTCAGCCGGCCCATCAATTGGTTGGTCTGACCCGCGATTTGTTGCAGATCACCCAGCATCTGCTCCAGCTCAGGCCCCCGTTTGGCCAGACGGCTACTCAGATCATCCATATTGGTCAGGATATTCCCAAAGGCTTCGCGGTTGTCCTCGTTGGCCAGTTTGGTCACCGCTTCAACCAGGATAATTGCCCGGTTGATCAATTCGGGCGCGCCGGCAAAGAATGCCTGTATCGCCGAACGTTCCGATCGCAGCAGGGGCAGCTCGCCATTCGGCCCGGGCTTGGGCGGACCCGCCGCCGCCGAGCCGCCACCTAGCTGTATAAAGGCGACGCCGGTGATGCCCTGCAATTCCAGCTTCGCCACCGTGTCGGCGCGGACCGGGGTCTCGCGCGCCACCTCCAATGTGACCTGAACCTTGGAAGGATCGTCCCTGGCGATTTCAATCGCTGTGACAGCGCCCACGGGAATGCCATTGTAGCGCACGTCGCCACCCAGCGACAGGCCAGAGACCGCCTCCACGAAGGTGACCCGGTAGTAGGCAAATTCCTGATCGATTTCGATCTTCGCCAGCCACAGCACGAAGCCGAACAAGCCGATCACGACGACAAGCACGAACGATCCGATCACCACATGATTGGCCCGGGTTTCCATTTCTTAGGTACTCGCCTCTTCTAACAACTCTTCCTTTTGGGGCTGTGCCGCGCGGGCCCTGGGGCCATGAAAATATTCCTGCAGCCAGGGGTGTTCGTGACGCAGCATATCGGCCATGGTCCCAATCACCATAACACGCTTCTCGGCCAGCACCGCGATGCGATCGCAGATGGCATGCAGACTGTCCAGATCATGGGTCACCATGAACACCGTCAGGCCCAGATTGACCTGCAGGCGCCGGATTAATTGATCAAAGTTCGCGGCCCCGATGGGATCAAGGCCGGCGGTCGGTTCATCCAGGAAAATCAAATCCGGATCCAAGGCCAGGCTGCGGGCCAGGCCGGCCCGCTTGCGCATGCCGCCGGACAATTCCGAGGGATATTTCGATCCCGCCTCGGGCGGCAGGCCGACCATGGCAATTTTCAGAGCGGCGATCTCGTCGCGCAGCCGCGCCGGCATGCCCAGATGTTCCTTCATGGGCACTTCGATATTCTGCGCCACGGTCAATGACGAGAAGAGGGCGCCATCCTGGAACAGCACGCCCCAGCGCTGCTCCACCGCCAGGCGTTCCTCCGGCGTGGCCTGGCCCAGATCCTGACCAAACACTTCGATGCGGCCGGCGGCGGGACGGTTTAGGCCAATGATAGTGCGCAACAGCACCGATTTTCCCGTGCCAGAGCCGCCGACGATGCCCAGGATCTCGCCCCGGCGTACTTCTAAATCAAGATTGTCATGGATCACCTGATCGCCGAACTGGGTTCTAAGGCCCTGCACACGGATAATGGCGTCTTCCATGATCTATACTCCCACGGCGGCGAAGAAGATCGAGAACATGGCGTCAACCACGATCACCAGGAAAATGCCGGTAACGACCGAGCGGGTGGTCTGCTGACCAACGCTTTCGGCACTCCGGGTCACCCGCAAACCTTCGAGGCAGCCGACCATGGCAATCAGAAAGGCAAAAAACGGCGCCTTGATAATGCCGACCCAAAACGACCAGAGCGAAACCGCATCCTGCAGCCGCTCGAGGTACAGGCCGGGTGAAATATCCAGGGCCAGCCAACACATCAGCATGCCGCCGAACAAGCCCAGCATGTCGGCGAAGAAGGCCAACAAGGGCAGCGTGATGACCAGGGCCAGAACACGGGGCAGGACCAGCACCTCCATGGGGTCGAGACCCAGGGTGCGCATGGCGTCCACTTCCTCGTTTACCACCATGGAGCCGATCTCGGCCGTGAAGGCGCTGCCCGAACGGCCGGCGACCACGATGGCGGTCAACAGAATGGCGATCTCGCGCAGCACCGAGACGGCGATCAGATTGACCACGAAGATCTCGGCGCCAAAGCGTTGTAGCTGCGTCGCGCCTTGGTAGGCCAGCACCACGCCGATTAAAAACGAAATCAGTCCGACGATGGGCAGGGCGTTAAAGCCGACCTTTTCCATATGATAGACCAAGGGCACCAGACGCAGCCGGCTGGGATGGCGCAGACTGCCCGCCAGGCAGACCAGCAACAGACCCAGAAAGGCCACCTGCTGTTTTGCCTCCTCGCCAACGTCGACGGCGCCCCGGCCCAACCGCTCCAGCACCGCCAACAGCGCGGCTGGGTGCGGCGGTTCAATCTCGGCCGGTTGATCGTTGGCGGCAACCTGCTCCAGCATGGTCTGATAGGCCGGCGTAAGGCCGGCGAAATCGGCCCGGCCGCCCCCCGCCCGGCAGGTCTTGAGGGTACGGTACAACAGCCAGGCCCCGGCGGTATCCAGGCGTTCGACCGCCCCGAGGTCGAGCACCACCGGCATATCATCCGTCGGCGTGAGATCCCGCAGCTGAAGATCCAGCCGCGTTACATTGCGGGCATCCCAATGGCCGCCGGCCTGCAACAGCATCGTACCGCCCTCTCCCGCCGCCGATTTCAGCCAACCCTCCGCCATGCGTCGCGAATCCTTGTTTCCCGATACACCAACGTGACATGGCGCGGGGTTATCAGGCAAGATGGCCAGCAGGTTAAATTTTTCCACAAACCGTCGGAGCCGAGATGCCAAAATTCGCCGCCAATCTGACCGTTCTGTTTACCGAGATGCCGGACGAGGAACGTTACGCCGCCGCCGCCAAGGCCGGCTTCAAGGGCGTGGAGAGCCTGTTCCCCTATGTTCACGGCACGGCTGAGCTGAAAGACTGGCTGGGTGCCGGGGACTTGGAATTGGTGTTGATCAATGCGCCCGCCGGCGCTTGGAGCAACGGCGAGAGGGGCCTGACCTGCCTGCCCGACCGCAAATCGGAATACCGCGACGGTATCGGCCAGGCCATTGAGTATGCCCAGGCCCTTGGCTGCGAGAGGATCCATGCCGTCGCCGGCTTGGCGCCCGAGAGCGGCCCGGCACGCACCGCCTTTGAAGATACTTATAGAGAGAACCTGGCCTGGGCGGCTGATCAGTTGGCGCCCCTCGGCTTGGACCTGATGATGGAGCCCATAAACGGCAAGCGCGATGTGCCGGGCATGTTCCTGCAAACCACCAGCCAGGCCAGGGGCATCATGGCCGAGCTGGGACGGCCAAACCTGCGCCTGCAATTCGACGTCTATCATGTACAGATCATGGAGGGGGATCTGGTACGCCGGTTCGAGGACTGCCTGCCCGATATCGGCCATGTGCAAATCGCCAATCCGCCCGACCGGCGGGAGCCGGACGAGGGCGAGATCAATTTCCCCTATCTGTTCAACGCCATTGATGCCGCCGGCTACGACGGCTGGATCGGTTGCGAATACAATCCCCGCGCCGGCACCGCCGCGGGCCTGGGCTGGGGCGCCGATTACGGTCTGACAACGGATTAGAGCAATTTTCAATTAATCGGAGTCGCCCAAGACTTGTTTGGCGCAACATAGATTATTGCTTCAATTGCTCTTTTCTGAAGAGTCTGAGCATGTTTTGAAGAAACATACTCTAGGGCTGTTCGCGGGCGGGCTTAGCTTGGCGGATCGGAACAGCTGGAAGCGGAACGATTGCGCATGCTTGATCCAGGCCAGATGCTGTTACTGCCCTCCCTCGGCGCGGCGCTATTGTTTCTGTTGAGCCGTCACCGCGCGCCGTATCCGGGCAGCCCGGTGATCAAGGCACTGGGTTGCGCGCTGTTGGCGGTCGCGGCAATTCCCACGGCACCCCTGCTGGCCGTGGCATTGGCACTATCGGCATTGGGCGATTGCTTCCTGGCCTTGCGCGGCGAGCGGCATTTTCTAAATGGCTTGATCGCCTTTTTAGTGGCGCACATTGTCTATGCCGCAATCTTCGCCCAGGCCTGGGCGCCTTCGATGGCCAGCCTTTGGGGTGCGGCGGCTGTGGTCTTGGCAGGGATCATTCTGGCGGTCTGGCTGTATCCCGGCCTGGGCAAAATGCGGCGGCCGGTACTTGCCTATACCTCTGTCATCGTGACCATGGCCGTCATGGCCCTGCAGGCGGATTATCAGCCCGGCCTGCTGGTGCCGGGCGCTCTTTTATTCATGTTTTCCGACAGCTGTATCGCCGTCCGCCGTTTCAAATCCGACTTCGCATTTAGCGGAGAATTGACCTGGGCCACTTACTATGGCGGCCAGCTGTTGCTGTTTCTTGCGGTCATGGGCGGCTAATTTCTTTCCATGAGAGGCTGATTCCAGGCCGATCTGAAAAAAATCCTACAATTTCCTGAATTTAGACGTTGACGTAACGTCACTAACAACATTGTAATGGCGGCGACTTCAACCTACGGAAATGTTCAGGGAGGCTATCGTGGGACTTAAAGGACTACTTAAACTATCTACGGCTGCTGTGGTGTCATTGACACTGGTGGCTGGCGCTTCTTCATCCGCCAATGCGGTTGGGAAAGTAAAATGGAAAATGCAAAGTGCATTCGGCTCCAAATTGTCGATTATCGGCGAAGTGGCGCGGCGTTATCAGGACATTATCAGCGATATGTCCGGCGGCGCGATGAAGATTAAATTCTTCGAGCCTGGCTCTTTGGTACCGACCCTGCAGGGTTGGGACGCAGTCAAGGCCGGTTCAATCGATGCCATGTGGGGCACGGCCGGTTATCATGTTGGCAAATACCCAGCGCTTTCGTTCTATACCGCGGTGCCTTTCGGCCCTCGTGGCGGCGAATTCCTGGCGTGGCTGCAATATGGCGGCGGCGACGAGATCTATGACGAGCTCTATCACGAGAATGGCGTGCATGGTTTGCATTGCGCCCTTATCGCGCCAGAGACGTCGGGCTGGTTCCGCAAGAAATACAACTCCATTGCCGAACTGAAGGGCCTGAAAATGCGCTTCTTCGGTCTGGGCGCGGTCGTGATGACCAAGCTTGGCATCTCCACCCAGCTGCTGGCCGGCGCGGATATTTATCCCGCTCTGGAACGTGGCGTGATCGATGCGACGGAATTCTCCATGCCTTCGATCGATTATGACCTTGGCTTCTATCAAATCGCCAAGTTCAACTACTTCCCCGGCTGGCATCAGCAATCGTCTGTTGGCGAACTGTTGATGAACAAAAAGGGTTGGGACGCTCTGGACAAACAGCAGCAGGCGATCGTCAAGACCGGTTGCGGCGACTCGATCACCTGGTCGAACACCCGTTCAGAGGCCAAGCAGTTTGAAGCCATGGCCAAGTTGAAAGCCAAGGGCGTGACCTCCGTACGTTGGTCAGATGCTGATTTGGACATCCTGCGGAAAGCATGGGAAGAAGTGGTGGTCGAAGAATCCGCCAAGGATCCCCTGTTCAAGAAAGTGCACGCCAGCTATTCAGCTTTCCGTGCCAAATACAAGATCTGGAAAGATCACGGCTATCTGAACTAAGACACGGACTTGACCATATAGGGTCAAGACTGCGATAAAGCTGGGCCCCGGTTTTTCCGGGGCCCAGTGATATTGACGACTTGAGACAGACGACCACAATAAGAATCACGCCGCGTATATTCGTTTAGAAATCTGCATCAATCTAACGTTTGACGGCATCAATCCCGATAGACACCAATGTAACCGGCACGATGCGCCGGAACGGAATTCAAATCATGGAATTTATTTCTGAGTATCTTCCGATCTTCATGTTCTTGAGCTTGGCGGCCTTGTTGTTCACCGGTTATCCGGTGGCCTTTATTCTTGGCGGCCTGGCGATTGGCTTCGGCTTGATCGGCTATAGCCTGGAAATGTTTAAACTCATTGAGTATTTCAATTTCATGCCACGTATCTGGGGCATGGCGGCGGAAAACCTAGTTCTGGTCGCGGTGCCAACCTTTGTTTTCATGGGCACCATGATGGAACGAAGCGGCATCGCCAACGAGATGCTGTATTGCTGTCAGGTGCTGTTGCGCCGGGTGCCGGGCGCCCTGGCCCTGGCCGTGACCGTGATGGGCACCATCCTGGCCGCCATGACGGGTATTATTGGCGCTTCGGTGACCATGATGACCGCGCTGGCCCTGCCGGTGATGCTGCGGCAAGGTTACCATCAAACGCTGGCGACCGGCGTCATCGCCGCGTCGGGCACCTTGGGTATTTTGATCCCGCCCTCGATCATGCTGATTATCATGGCCGATCTGCTGTCAATTTCGGTCGGCACGCTGTTCATGTCGGCGATTATTCCCGGCCTGGTGCTGGCTGCGATGTACCTAACCTTCGTGACCTCTTGGGCCAAGATAAAGCCTAGCATTGCGCCGCCCCTGCCGCCCGAGTTGCTGCATGTGCCGTCCAACGAATTGGGCCCGCTATTGGTTCGGGGCTTCTTCCCACCGGTGGTGCTGATTGCCTTTATTAAGGGTTCGATCCTGTTGGGTTGGGCCACGCCTTCGGAAGCCGGCGCCGTTGGTGCCTTTGGCGCCATGGTTATCGCCATCTTCAAGGGCACCTTGAAATGGGATGTGGTGAAGGGCGTTTGCCAATCATCCGGCCTGACCATCGCGATGATCTTCTTCATCGTCATGTCCGCCACCTGCTTCGCTTACGTCTTCCGCTCCTTGGGCGGCGATGACGTGGTCGAGGAATTGATCCTGGAAGCCGGCCTTGGTTCCTGGGGCCTGTTATTCCTGATCATGGCGATCGTCTTCTTCTTGGGCTTCTTCCTGGATTGGGTCGAGATCACCTTGATCGTGCTGCCGGTGTTCGCGCCTTTGGTTGCCGAGCTGGATTTCTCCGGCCATGTGGCTGACGAAGCGGTGGTCTACTGGTTCACGGTTCTGGTGGCTATCAACCTGCAAACCTCGTTCCTGACCCCGCCATTTGGCTTTGCCTTGTTCTATATGAAAGGCATCGCGCCAAAAGAAGTGGACATCAAGAACATCTACCTGGGCATTATACCGTTCGTGTTCATCCAAGTGATTGGCGTTATCCTGGTGTTGATCTGGCCACAGATCGCGCTGTGGCTGCCTGGCATAGTGTACGCTTAGATTAGGAGGCGATGAGATGACGGAACAAACAATGTCGACCCGCGAGATGAGTTCTCATCCCCTGGTACTACTGTCCTACAAGCTGAAGACCATCGTGGAATTTTTTGGCCAGCGGGGTGCCTATTTCATCCTGCCCCTGGTCGGCTTCACGATGATTGATGTGTTCGGCCGCAAGCTGACCAACACGGCCTTCGATTTTCAGCTTTGGCTGGTGGAGAACGTTAGCCTGTATTTCCAATCCACCATGCTGCAGGAATTGGAATGGCATGTGCATACGGCCTTGTTCTCCTTGGTTTTGGGTTATGGCTTTACCCGCAACCGGCATGTCCGGGTCGATCTGATCCGCATGCATTTGCAGACCAAGGCACAGGCGGTTATCGAACTTATCGGCACCACGTTCTTCATGATCCCCTACACCATCGTGGTGATCTATTTCTGCTATATCTTCACCTATGACTCCTTCGTCACCAACGAGATTTCACCGTCTCTGGTGGGCATGAGCCATCGCTGGATCATCAAGACGGTACTGGGCGTCGGCCTGATCGTCGCCTTGTTGTCGGGCATCGCTGTCTGGCTGCAATGCATTATGGTGGCCTTTGGATCAAAGGATCTGCGCTTCGAACTGATGACCCTGGAGTGGCCCGAGGATATGGGCGACGGCGTCGAAGGTTACAAGCGCATGGTCCTGACCGAGCAGGAAACCGATATGAAAAAGATCGGCGAGGCCGGCAAGGGTTAACTAGCTACTCTCGAGCAAGACAAGAAACAACAAAGCCCCCGGCGATTTCGTCCGGGGGCTTTTTTGTTTGGAGCAATTTATCCGCGATCGAGCGAACATAAGTTGCTCTTGGCGCAGCGATTGAGGCGCGCGCTGGGACTGCGCCTACTTTTTGCCGTGGAATTGTACCTTTTCAGCCAGTAATCTTTCCAGCTCCGGCGCGGACATGGCGAAATAGGAAATCGGCACATGGATCGAAGGCCAGCCCGTCATCTGGCCTTCGAACTTGGCCACCTGGGGCGAAAAGGCACCGAACAGGCCAACCCGCCGGCGCATATGGCGGGCCGCTTGTCCATCCAATTCATTTTCATCCACGGCAATCATCAAAACCTTGCGCAACAGCGTCGCCTTGGAGGTGCCGATGCCGACCACCGCTCGCCAGGGTATCAGGCCCACGTCCGGGCGGCGGCAACGGATGCCCTCGTCATCAATCTCCAGCACGGGCTTTTTATCGAACGCCATCTGCAATAACGTGAAGGCCGTCAGACCACCGATAAAACCGGCGGCCAGGTGCAACCCCGTACCGCCGCCCCAGATATCGGCGCCCGTCAGCGCCGCGTACAGCGACACAACAGCCGCCAACACGCAAGGCGTGGCCAGTATTCCCAGTTTGATTTTTGAATTATAGGCCGTGATGGGCTCAGTGCTCGGCTTGGACCGTTTGCGCCGTCCACTTGGCCCCTGTTTCGTATCGCTTGGTTGTCGCGTCATTCACGCCCCATAATTCAAAATCGTTAAGCCGCCACTATGTTCCGGGCGGCATCGCGCCCAGATGATCAATAACCTTTTGCACACCGGCGACTTCTTCGGCCGCAACGATCATCGCCCGGCGCTCCGCCTCCGTCTCGACCCAGCCCCACAGTTCCACCACGCCATCGGTAACAATGACATTGGTGGCGGCGTGGCTGGTCCAGCCCTTGCCCTGCAGTGCTTCGTATACCGCCTGGCGAACAGTGCGGTCATCGGCGGTGGGCGCGGCGGGACCATCATCGCGGTGGCCGGCCAAGGCTTGTAGCAGATTACCGCGGGATACGATACCGACAAGGACGCCATCACGCAGCACCGGCACCCGTTTGATCCGGTTCTCTTCCAACAACCGGGCGATCGTGGTCGTTACGGTATTTTCATCAATGGAGACAATGTTCCTGGTCATGATATCCGCGGCTGTGCGGCCATGAGCTTTGACGAAATCCTTGGCGTCCTGTTCCGGCGTCGAGACCAGGCGCAGCCACCAGGAACGCCGCGCTTCACCCGCCAGGCCGGCCTGCTGCAACAGATCGCCCTCGCTTACCATACCCACGGGCCTGCCATTGGCGTCGACCACGGGCACGCCACTAATATTCTTGTCGATCAACAATTGGGCGATTTCGGCAATCTCGGCCTCCGGACTAATGGTGACAACATTCGCTGTCATGATATCTTTCGCGCGCATGGTTTCTATCCTCTCCATTGCTTCCGCGTCATGTTCAAGGCTGAACGCAACACCTGTTGATAATATGGTGCCGCGGCGGTGGGAAGACATGACCTGCGTCAATAAGTAACAATTCCGCATCGACCATCAGTCTGTCGGCTAGCCGGTCACGTGATATTGATCCGATGATGAACAGCCAAAACCAAACTTGGCCGCTATATATTGCTGACACCGAATGGGGAAGGATGAACGATGATGCCTTGGCGCGGATGGTTGCGTATTCAGCGGGGCCCGGTCCTGGCTGGGGCCGCGGCATTGATAGCGCTGGTCATTTTCCTCGGCGCCGGCAGCGGGGCCGTGCCACAGGGCGTCGTGGCGCCGGAACAGGCCTTGCGCCTGGCGCGTGACGGCGGGGTGACGATCATAGACATCCGGCGCCCGGATGAATGGCGGAAAACCGGCGTTGCAAGCGGGTCCAAGCGGGCCACCATCCGGACCAGACAGGGTACGGCCGGCTTTCTCGAGCGCATCGCAAAACTGACCAAAGGCGATAAAACCACGCCAATCGCGCTGATCTGTGCTGCCGGCGTACGGTCCAAACACGCCAGCCGGCTACTGCGCGACCGCGGCTATACTCAGGTTCTGGACATCAGCGAGGGGATGCTGGGCAACGGTAAAGGTGCCGGCTGGATAGGCCGAAAGTTGCCTGTCAGCCCCTGCCCGGGCTGTAAATAACCGCACCGTCATTCTCGTCAAATCGCGACCATCCGCCGCTACCATGTTCCCGAAACCTGTGCTAGGAAGGGCCCGCGTGGCCAATGCCACCACTCAATTATTGCCTGTTTCGCTGTAAGGAGATCCAAATGCGAAAGTATCGTTTGCCGGTGGTTATAGCCGCCATCGCCATGTCCTTGACGTTCAGCGCGGCCGATGCCGCCGATGTTAAGAAAGGCAAAAAAGTATTCAAGAAATGCAAGGCTTGCCACACCCTGAATGCAGGCGGCAAAAACAAGGTCGGACCGAATTTGCACGGCGTGATCGGACGCAAGGCAGCCGACGCCAAGGGCTTCAAATATTCCAAAGCCATGAAGGCCTCCGGGATCGTTTGGGACGATGCCAATTTGGATAAATACCTGACCAAGCCCAAGAAGCTGGTGCCAAAGACAAAAATGGCCTTTCCCGGCCTGAAGAAAAAGGCGCAGCGCGACAACCTGATCGCCTATCTGAAAGAAGCAACGAAATAGGTTTTTCTCGGCGGATTTCCGCCTAGTCTAGTGCAATTTAAGCCGGCGTCCCAAAAGGCGCCGGCTTTTTGCTGCCCGGTTAACCAAAAGTTATCCGAATCTGCCGTATTTTTGCTGTGGAACCGCGCCACACGAATCTGGTTTCGATCGGACACTACAGACTATCCGGGATCGCAAAATGGCACAGCCTGCAAGCCAGGCAGTAATAACCGATGACGCCGGGCAAGCAGGGCTTGCCGAGGCGGACACCGGGACGGAAAATGGAACCGCGGCAGCGGATCTATCCGCATTGATGCGTTCATGCCGGTGGGCGATCGAGGAAGAACGGCTGCACGAACTGCGTATCCCCCTGGCAAGCGGCGTGCCTGCCTATGCGGAATTTCCAGGCCAGGTGGAAGCCATCTTCACAAATGGCAATCAAGCCGCTGCCATGCCTGACAATGACGAGGCGATCACTCGTTTCATATCGGCCTATGGCAATTCACTGTTGTGCTATGGCTATCCCTATTTGCAGTTCGCCGATGGCTCGGTCCGGCCATTGTTCCTGATGCGGGCCAGGATTGAGGATGACATGCTGCGTCCCGATCCCGACGGCTATCTGAAAGTCAATTGCGCATTGCTCCAAGACCTGGGTGTCGAACCCTTGCAGATCCAAGGCCTGGCCCATCAAATGGCCAATCCCGCGATGCCGTTCGCGGACAAACTGTCGGCCGTTGCCAAGCGCCTTGATTTGAAGGAAGGGCGCTTCGATACCCAAGCGCTAGATGAGATTATCGCACCCGGCGCCCAGGGCCGCATGCAATGGCGTAACCGGCCTATCCTGGCGTCGGCGACCATGCCGCCGTCGGTTTCCACCCTGTTGCGGGATTTGAACGATTTGAGCCATCCCGAAATTCAACAGCGGATCGCGGGCACCGCCCTGGGCGGCATCCAGAACACTGCTATCGATGACGGCAACCCCGAGGCGCCCGAGAACGCGGATGGCGCCGCACCGAAATTGGCGCAACCCGAACACCTGGATGCCCCCATGGTGTTCGATATGCATCGCCTCGGCTATAGCCAGACCCAGACGGTCCGGGCCGGCATGAAGTATCAGTTGCTTGCCGTGACCGCGCCGCCCGGCACCGGGCAAATGGCGACGGTGGTCAATCTCGTCGCGACCGCCGTGATGAATGGACAAAGCGTGCTGTATGCGGCGCGGCGGCGGGAAACCGTGGATGCCATGACCAAACATCTGAATGCCTGGATCGGCCGCGGCATGTCCGCCGTGTTGCGGGTTGGTGACAGCACGGTCAATGAAGTCTGCCGTACGGAGCTGACCGCGACCTTGCGCAAAATTCAACAGCCAGAAGCCGAAGTTTTCGACCCGGAAAACCCCGATGCCGAGGTCAAACAGGAAGAGAAAAAGGCACCGTCGCGGGAAAAACCAACCCTCAAGGATATGCAGGATCTGGACCGCCTGCCGGCCGCCGATACCGAAGGCGTCGAACCTCTGCGCGCCGCCCATCAGCGGCTGGCCGCGTTGAGCGCCCTGGTGCGGCAGGAAGCTTTCGATCTGGGCCTGGGCAAGTTGCCGCCCGCCCAACGTTTGACTCCCTGCCCCAGCCGTCAGGCCATGCAGGACTGGCGCGATGAAGCCGCCGTTCTACGCGGAGAGAAAAGCGCCGGTCTGGGGAAAATGATGAAGGGCATGATATCCCGCAACGACGAGCGCGGCGAGCTGTTGACCGCCATCCGCGGCGCGGTGGCGAAAATTCCTCCGATCGTTGCCGAGCAGGCGGTGGACGCCCTGGACGGCGAGGATCAACTGGACGGCATCACCAAGGGCCTGGAAGCGCTGGGCAGCTATTACGATTGGCGGCAGAAAGTCGCCAAACGGGACCAGGCCGCGCAAGACCTTGTCCGTTTTAAGGATTGCCGGACCCTTGAATTGCAGGCCATGAACCAGTCAGCCCGAAAAATCGCCGGCGTGCGCGAACTCTACCGGGACTATTGGATCGACCGTCTAGAAGATGACCCAGGGGTGTTGGAACACCAGGTAACGACATTCTTCGATCTGATTGATAAACATAACGAGGGCGATGTAAACGAGACCCGCGCCCACCGCTCGCAACGTTTGGCCCAGGCAATCGGTATTCTGGCGGATCAACTGCCGGTCTGGACCGCCACCGTCGAGGATGCCGGCCATGCCCTGCCGCTGGAACCTGGCTATTTCGATTTGGTTATTGTCGATGAAGCGGACCTGGGTGATTTGGGCCTGGTCATGCCGATTTTGTATCGTGGCAAACGGGCGGCCGTATTCGGCTTGGCGCGGCATGACCATCGCCTCTCTCCGATCCCTCCTGAATGGGAAGAAAAGCGCACCTTTACCCAGCCAGCCGCCAATGTTGCGCTACCGCCCGCCTCCCGGACCGCCATCGGCAACCTGGCGGGTCTGCTCAGTGGCCAAAACCGCCTCTATACCCTGGCCGAGCATTACCGCTCGCATCCACGCATTGCTGAATATCTGTCCTCCACCTTCTATGACAATACCATGTCGGTGCAGACCAATTTCCGCAAATTGCGCTCCGATGCGCCGGACAACCAGTTGGGCGTGCAATGGCATCATGTCCGGGGCCGCATGACGGTCATCAACAACGGCACGGTTAACGAATCAGAAGTCAAGGAAACCGAAAAATTGATCCGCGCCTGGGTGGATAACGGCCTGTTCCGGGGCCTGCCCCGGCGCTCTGTTGGTATTGCGACACCGATCAGCGGTCAGGCGGAACAGATCCGCGAGATTTTGAAACGCAGCAATTTTGGCGACAATGTGCGAGAGCGCATCACTGTTGGGACGCCGGATCTATTCCTCGGCCGGCAGGTTGATTTCATTGTGCTGCTGCCGGGTCTGGCCGCCGATGCCCCTGACGCCCTGAACCAGGCCCTGGCCGGGGCCGAGGATTTGTATCATGACGTGATCGGCTCGGCCCGCCTGGGCCTGCATATTGTCGGCGACCGGGATGTTTGCAAGGATACGGGAGCGCTTTGTGCCGCCCTGTCGAATTTCGCGGAAGATCCGCCGGCTATTGATGAAAATGGCGAAATCATCACGGACGACTTCGAGGCGAAATTCGACAACGCCTTCGGCGACAAACAAGCCTCGGCACAGCTGAACCCATGGCCGGCCCTGCGCCAGATGCTTTTGAACGCGGGTTACCCTTTCCAGTGCAACGTGGCGGAGGGCGAACAAACCCTTGCCGTTCGCCTAATGTCGCCCTTGGGTGGCCGCTACAACATCGAAATCGCCACGTCATTGGAAGCCATCCGCGGCATCCACGAATTGGAAGCCGAACAAAGCCATGACGAAATCATGGTTGAACGAGGCTATAATGTCTTGCGCTTGACACCGTCCGAGATCCTGGAAAAAAGCAATTTCATCGTCGAGCGGCTGCAACGGATGGTCTAAGCTATGGCAACGGAACATAGAGCCGTTTGCTTGAATTCGAACAACTGAACACGGTAGAATCAACACAGGCGACCGTTACACCGACTTCTGTATCCTTCTTTGGTTTACGCTTTCCGTATTTTCAACCGGCAACTTTATTCAGGTAGAGGAAATGACGGCTTCCAATCAGGCGCTTGAATTCCTTGAATTCGTGGAACGGCAACCGCGCCAATCCGTGCGTCAGTTGATGAACAAGGTGTTGTTGAAAAGCCGTCTTATGACCGGTGCCGAAGCCGGAACAATTTTCATTGTTCGCAAAAAAGGTCAGCAACATTGGCTGGAACCGGTCAGCGTGCAAAATGATGCGGTCCGCATCGGCAGCCAGGATTTTATCGTCCCCATCACCACGAAAAGCATCGCCGGCTTCGTGGCCTCGTCCGGGGAGTTCGTGCGGATCAAGGATGTCTACAAAATCCCCGCCAAACGCACATACAGCTTCAATCCAGACAACGAATTGTCGAATTATCACACCGAGTCGATGCTCTGTTTCCCATTGAAGAACTATCAGGAACAAGTGATCGGTGTTGTGCAGTTGATCAACCGCCGCATCCCCGGCAAAAACAAACCCGTGCCGTTCGCGGACGAACAGGTGCAACTGGTAACGCCCATCGCGCGGGTCCTCGCCACCCATATCGAACGGGCCGATATGCTGGAGAATATCCGGCAAAAAAACAGCCGGTTACGCCAGCGCAACCGGGAACTGGGCGAACAACGGGCCCAGGTTCTCGCCCTGCAGGCGGATACCGAGGAAGCCTTTCTCCTCTCCATCCAATTATTGGCGCGGGCTTCGGAAATCCACGACGAAGGCACCGGCAATCACATTGTCCGGGTCAACGAGTACAGCTATTTCCTGGCCAAGGAATATGGCATGCCAAAGGCCTTTTGTGACGAGATCCGCTATTCCGCGCAGCTGCATGATGTGGGCAAGATGAGTGTCGATGTCGCGGTTCTGAAAAAGCAGGGCGGCCTGGATACTGACGAGCGGGCCGAGATGGATAAACATTCGTTCTATGGCCATCAAATTCTGGAGGCCGCGCCGCGCCTGAAAATGGCGTCCGAGATTGCCCTCTATCATCATGAGAAGTGGGATGGCAGCGGCTATCCCATGGCCGCGGCCGGAGAGGATATTCCACTGTCCGCGCGTATCGTGGCGGTCGCCGACATCTATGACGCCCTGCGTTCGGAACGCCCCTACAAACCTGCCTTTGACCACAAAAAAACCATCGATATCATGTTGCACGGCGATGACCGGATCGACCCGGCCAGCCACTTTGATCCGCGATTAATGCGCTTGCTGGCGAAACGGCATCAAGGCATGAATGCAATTTACCGCCGATTGAAAGACTAAATGCGGGCTATACGTCTGATAAAACGCCAGATGGTGTACGTCATACCAGCCTTGATGTTGTTGGCCGCCCTTGGTCTGCGTATGGAAGATCCCCAATTCCTGCAGGTATTCCGCCTGAAGCTGTTTGACTTGTACAATCAACTACAGCCTCGGGAATACCAACCCGGGCCGGTCGCCATTCTTGATATTGACGACGAGACCCTGGCCCGCGGTGGTCAATGGCCGTGGCCGCGCAGCCGGCTGGCCGAAATGCTGGCCCGGTTGTTCAATGGCGGTGCCAAGGTGGTCGCCTTCGATATCGTTTTCGCCGAGCCGGACCGGACCTCACCCCGGCAGGCCCTGTCAATTTGGTTGAACCAGCCGAAACTGGATATCACTAAGTTGACGCCGGAGGCGCGGGCCTTTTCCAAGCCGATCCTGGAATCGATCCCTGATCACGACGAGGCCTTCGCCGCCATCATCGGCCAGATCCGCGACGCGGCCAAGGATTACGGCGTGGTCGCCGGCATGGTTCTGACCCCCGATACCGGCGGCGTTCGCCCGGCGGTCAAGTCGGGCTATGCCGTTAACGGCGATGATCCCTTGCCGTTCCTGACTGAGTTTCAAAGTGCCGTGGCGAACCTGCCCGCTATCGAGGCCGCCGCATCGGGTGTCGGCAGTTTCAATTTGGCGCCTGAATCCGACGGCATCATACGCCGGGTGCCGACGTTCTTCCGCATCGGCGAACAGCTTTACCCCAGCCTGACGATGGAGGCCTTGCGGGTCTATCAGGGTGCCTCGACCTATATTCTGAAATCCTCGGGCGCCAATTTGGAGGAGAATTTCGGTGAATCTACCGGCCTGAACCACATCAAGGTGGGGCGCCTGGAAATCCCGGTCGATGGCAGCGGACGCTTTTGGATACATTTCGCCCCGGAGGCGCCGGGCCGCATAATCCCCTTGTGGAAAGTGTTCGAGGATGACTTCGACACTTCACAGGTGGCGGGAAAAATCCTGTTTCTGGGCACCTCCGCCGCCGGCCTAAAGGATTTGCGCGCGACGCCATTGGACCCGGCGGCAGCCGGCGTTGATGTCCATGCCCAGGCGGCCGAACAGATGCTTTCCGGGCAATTCATGGAGCGGCCCGACTGGGCCGACGGCATGGAGAAACTATTCATCCTGGCGATGGGTCTGATCCTGATCCTGCTGACACCGCGTTTCGGCGCCATGCCGGGCGCCTCCATCTCCATCGGCACGGTGATCGCCATCACCGCGATGAGCTGGTATTTTTACACCGACAAATCATTCCTGCTGGATCCGATCTATCCCGGCATCGCGGTGCTGATGATCTATCTTGCCTCCTCGGCCATCATGTATCTGCAGACCGAAGCAGAGCGGGAACGGGTGCGCGGCGCCTTCAGTCAGTATCTGTCCCCTGCCTTGGTGGAACAACTGGCCCAGGAACCGGACCGCCTGCGCCTGGGCGGCGAAAGCCGCACCATGAGTTTTTTGTTCTGCGATGTCAGGGGCTTCACCTCGATTTCCGAGAGCTTCAAATCCAATCCCCAGGGCCTGACCCGCCTGATCAACCGCTTCCTGACGCCGTTGACCGATGCCATTCTGGCCCGTGAAGGCACCATCGATAAATATATGGGCGATTGCATCATGGCATTCTGGAATGCACCGCTGGATGATCCCCAACACCCGCAACACGCCTGCGAATCAGCGCTGGTAATGTTCGAAGAGTTGGTGAAGCTAAACAAGGATTTGAAAGCGGAGGCCGACGAAAATGACGAGGAACACAAACCGTTGAATGTGGGCGTCGGCATCAACACCGGTGAATGCGTGGTCGGCAATATGGGTTCGGAACAGCGCTTTGACTATTCCGTCCTGGGCGATGCGGTGAACCTGGCGGCGCGCCTGGAAGGGCAGTCGAAAAATTATGGCGTCGGCATTGTCATCGGCGAGGATACGGAAGCCTTGGTCAATGATGAATTCGCGACCATGGAACTGGACCTGATCGCCGTGAAAGGCAAGGCGGAAGCAGTCCGTATTCATACCATATTGGGCCGCAAGGAGATGTTGGCGCAGCAGGATTTTCAAACCTTGAAAAAGCAGCACGGCGCCATGCTGGAAGCCTACCGGCGCCAGGACTGGCCGGAAGCCCGCAAACTGGTCGGCGGCTGCCGCTCGGCCGACGGCAGCTTCGGCGGATTGTACGACCTGTATGAAGAGCGCATCGGGTTCTATATCGAAAATCCACCCGATCCTGATTGGGACGGCGTCTTCGTCGCCACCACTAAATAGAGGGCAGCGGGCATTTTCACCTTTGGCCCGGTAGCATCTCTGGCCTATGTTGATGCCCAACATCATCCTGGAAAAGCCAAGGCGGAAGCTGCATGAGCGACTTGGAAAAAGTCAACGGACACCACCCCAAGGGACTGCCCATGGCATTCGCCGCCGCGCTGTCGGCAACGGAGGAAACGGCAAAGCTGCCGTTTGACGTTGACGCCGCCCTTAGCGCGGTGGTCGAGCTGCATGCCGAAATTCCCGCCGATGGCTATACCGCGCCTTTCCTAGGCACGGAGCGGGAAGGCAATGGCGTTGTTATCGACAATGATGGCTTGATTCTGACGATTGGCTATTTGATCGTCGAGGCCATGGCGATCAGCGTCAAGGACGCCGGCGGTAACATGGTGCCGGCAACGGTCGTCGCCTATGACTACGGCAGCGGCTTTGGCCTGGTGCGGGCGCTGAAACCGCTGGAGCTGCCAGCACTGGCCATGGGCCGGTCGGCGGATTTGACGGTAGGAAGCGGGGTTCTGGTTGCCGGCCATGGCGGCCGTGGCGGCGCCGTCGGCGCCCGGGTCGTCTCCAAGCGCGAGTTCGCCGGCTATTGGGAATATATGCTGGAAGAAGCGATCTTTACGTCTCCGGCGCATCCCAACTGGGGCGGCACGGCCCTAATCGGCCAGGATGGCAAGTTGCTGGGCATTGGCTCCCTTTATGTGGAAGATGCCGCCGATACGTCGGATGGTGATGATAGCCGCAACGGTAACATGTTCGTTCCCATTGATCTTTTGACGCCGATTCTGGACGAAATGCTGAGCGAGGGACGCACGGCGGCCTCGCACCGCCCCTGGATGGGCCTGTTCACGGCCGAGGTCGAGGGCGGGGTCGAAGTTATTGGCCTGGCCCAGGATGGTCCGGCGGAGCGCTCCGGCCTGCAGCTTGGCGACGCCATCGTCAAGGTCAATGGCACGGCCATCGCCTCCATGGCGGAACTCTACCGCAGGGCCTGGTCCAGCGGCGCTGCCGGGGTCGATATCAAAATGACCGTCCTGCGCGAAACCTACGCTTTTGAATTGACCGTGAAATCAGAAGACCGTTACACGCGGCTGAAATTCCAGCGGCAATTCTAGCGCAATTTTCAATTAATCGGAGCCGCATTTGCGACTTAAGTAATTGGTTCAATTGCTCTATTCTTAAGAGCCTGAGCACATATTCTTGAAATGCGCTCCAGCGGGCCGCGGGTAACCAAGTACGAGGAGACATACTTTGCCATCACGCCGGAAATTTCTACTGGGAAGCACTGCAATCGGCGCCACTTTGGCGGTACCGGGATTGCTTTTCGCGGCGGCTTCGCCGGAAGCGGTTAAGGGCGCATCGGCCTTCATCAGCGATCTGGCACAGCGCGCTATCGCCATTTTGCAATCCAGCGGCGGCAAGATGGAGGCCCGGGAAGCACAATTCCGCGTGCTGTTGTCCAACGGCTTCGACATGCCCTTCATTGCGCGTTTCGTTCTGGGCAAGCATTGGCGCAAGGCAACGCCGCAAGAGCGGGCCGACTATATCAAGTTGTTCACCGAGTTCGTTCTGAAGTCGTACAGCCGCCGCATGGGCGGCTATTCCGGCGAAACCTTCAGCGTGGCGGGCGCCAGCACGGCGGGCAAAAAAGATGTCATGGTAAAGACCAATATTGTGCAACCGGGCGGACCGCCGATCAAAGCCAACTGGCGGGTTCGGCCGCTGAACGGCGAGTATAAGATCATCGACATCATGGTCGAAGGGGTTTCCATGGCCGTCACCCAGCGTTCGGAGTTCAATGCCGTGGTCCGGCGGCAGGGCATGCGGGGCTTATTGCAGACCCTGCGCGCGCGTACCGAGAAATTCGGCGTGGCATCCTAGCATGATTTATCAAAATATGCTCAGACTCTTGAAAAAAGAGCAATTGAACCAAATACTTAAGTCGCTTCAGCGACTCCGTCTGGTTAAGAATTACGCGCGCGGAAACGGGGGAGATATTGATATGAGTGCCAACACACGGTTTCATCGCGGTGCGTTACGGGCCCTGTTCTTGCAAATGCCGGAGAAATTGCTCAGGGCCGGCCTGTTTCTTGCCGTCGCCATGGTCGGCGCCGTTTCGACAGCCGGCGCGGCCGACTTCAAGACCGGATACATGGCCTATCAACGGGGAGATTTTGCCGCCGCCGCGCAGGAATGGCTGGTCCTGGCAAAGGCCGGCCACACCAAGGCGCAATACAACCTCGGCATCCTGTTCGATCAGGGCAAGGGCGTGGCCCAGGACCGGGAAACGGCGGTCAAATGGTGGCGGCAATCAGCGGAAAGCGGCTTCCGCCTGGCCCAGCACAATCTAGCCAATGCCTATATCGCCGGTGATGGCGTGGCGCAAAGCTATAAGGATGCGGTGCTTTGGCTGGAACGCGCTTCGGAGGCAGGTTTGAACCGCTCCCGCTATACCCTCGGCAAGATGTACCATTACGGCCTGGGTGTCGCCGCCGATGCCAAACGGGCCGCGGCTTTATACCAGGCGGCGGCGGAAACCGGCCTGGACAAGGCGCAGTATAATCTGGCTAAGGCCTATCGTGATGGTGACGGCGTTGCGCAGGATCATGCGCTCTCGGTTAGATGGTTCCACCGTGCCGCCGAACAGGGTTATGCCAAGGCGCAAAGCCATCTGGCGACGCGGTACGCAAAGGGCCAGGGCGTCGAGGCGGATGCCATCGAAGCCTTTAAATGGATGAGCCTGGCGGCCCGTCAGGGCCATATGCAGGCGCGAGAGAACCTGAAGGTTTTGACCTCGCGCCTCACGCCAGAGCAGCGGGCGGAAGGCGCGCGGCTTATCGACCGCTTCATCCCCATAAAGGAAGGCAAATAAGGCTCGTTTGGGCGAATATTTGGCCTGCTAGTCCCAGATCACTAGTGGCCCAAACGGCCATTTCGCATTACTGTAGCCTCAGCTTGGAGGGGCATTGGTAATGACGATACGAGTTTTGACGGCGGCGGCCGTGTTGATGACGGCCCTGCTGGGCGTTGGCGGCACCTTGGCCGCGCCCAGTGCGGGAGGTTCAGGCGGCGCGGCAGCCGCCCTAGGCAACTATTTCACCGCCGCCGCACTGAGTGCTGGCAGCGGGGCGCGGAATGAAGAGATCCGCCAACGCCGGGTCGCCGCCGCACTGTCGCCCCTGGTAATTCAATCAATCGTCCGGCAGCCACGGCAAATCCCCGCCATCATGGCCGGCCTTAGGTCGGCGGCACCACATGTTGCCCCGGGCATTGCGCAACAGGCGATGATCGCCTTTCCCGGCTTTGCTGGCCAGATCGCCCATGCCGCCGGACTTGCGGGCGGCACCGCGATGGGCCGACCAGGGGCGGGGGGAATGGTTCAACCGGTTATATGGCCATCGGCAACGGCCGTGCTGGAAAACCGCACCTTGCGCGTTGATGCCATCGCCAAGCGCGGCAACGCCCAGGCGGCAAGGGCCGCCGCCTGGGCAATTTCGGCCATTGCCGGTAATCCCGGAGCGATTGATGAAGTCATGAGCCGCGCCATTGCCGCCGCGCCCGGTGGCGAGATCGCCGTCGTCAACGCAGTGCAGTCGGCCTATCCCGGCTTTGCCCCCCATATCGCCAATGCTACCGCCCGCGCGCCCAGAGGGCAGCTTCCCCTGGCGCGGGTGCCCGCGATGCGGGCGCCGCCCGCGGCCATCTTGCCGAAACGCACCGTCAGGGCCGCTATCGTACAGCCGCCCGTCGTCAGGGCGGTCCCCGCCATAAGGCAGCCCACCATCGTACAACCGATCGTGGCGCGGGCAACCGCTCCGCGTCCGTTCGCCGCGCCAGGCGGGCTGCGGCCGATGGACAGCGCGGATGAAACCGATCTGGAACTCGGTGATCCGATCGAGCCCGTGAACCGGATTATCTTCGCTTTCAACGATACGGTCGATCTGGTGGTGTTGCGCCCCCTTGCCATCGCCTACAACTGGATTCTGCCTGATCCGGTAATCCTGGCGGTCCGTAGGTTCTTTCTGAACCTTGACGCACCCGTCATCGCAATCAACGATCTGCTGCAAGGCGACCTCATGGATGCCGGAATCACCCTTGGCCGTTTCGGCATCAATTCCACCGTCGGCCTGCTGGGCCTGTTCGACCCCGCGAAAACCTTGGATATGGAACGCCATCACGCGGACTTTGGCCAAACCCTGCACAGCTATGACGTCGGCCCCGGGCCCTATCTGGTACTGCCGCTGCTTGGCCCGGCCAGCAGCCGTGGCGCGGCTGGCAAAATCGTGGACATTGTGTTCCAGCCGATGAGCTATTTGCTGAGCGGCACCGAGAGCCTGGCGGTTGCCGCCGCCAGGGGGGTGGTCAGGCGGGAGAGATTGCTGGAGCCATTGGACGAGTTGCGGGAGAACTCCATCGATTATTACACCGGCCTGAAAGCTGCCTTCTGGCAGGCCCGGCAGGTGGCGTTACGCAAGGGCACGCAAGTCGGCCCAGGTTATGGCGGCGATAGCGCCGCCGACAAGCTGTTCGATGCCGCCAATTAGTCGCAATCTCAAGCCGTGAAATTAGTCCCTAGCGAGAGATTTGGAGTGTAGCGTTTTGCAAAAATTCGGCCCCCTGGTTCAGCTCGACAAGCCAGCCTTTGTGCATGAGACGGTGGAAATTTTTGGCAAGGCGCATATCGGCGAAGGCGTTTCGCTGTGGCCCCGCGTGGTCATGCGGGCCGAGGCGCGCGAGCATGTTATCGGCCCCTTCAGCAATCTGCAGGATTTCGCCCTGCTCCATATCGGCGGCGGGCAAGGCGCGATCATCGGCTGCCATACCTCAATCGCGCACCGGGCCACGGTGCACGGCGCCACCATCGGCGACAATTGCCTGGTCGGCATCAACGCCACGGTGATGGACGGCGCGGTGATCGGCGACAACTGTATTGTCGCTCCCCATTGCATTGTCACCGCCGGAAGCAAGATTCCGGATAACTCCATCGTTGCAGGCGTACCCGGCGTCGTGGTGAAATCACGCAATAATTTTGTCGCCAATCGGATCAACGCCTATTCCTATCACCACAACGGCCTGGCCTACGCCAGGGGCGAACACAGACTTTGGGACAGCGCGGAATTCCAGGCGGCCAGAAAGGCTGAACAGGCCAGGCTCGAGGCGGAGCTGGCAGCGATGGAAGCGGGACGCTAAGCCGGGATTGAAAACATGACGATCGAGAAACCATATCTTTTGTTTTTGGGCGACGCGCCGGATCAGTTGGCGGCAAAGACGGCCACGGGCATCGCGGACTGGCGGCCTGAGTGGTGTGTCGGGCAACTGCGCCTGCCCGGTTGCGGCGCCGATACCGGCCTCAAGGACGTCGACGTCGCCGAGGCGCTCCGCCTGGGCGCCAAGACGCTTGTTATTGGCGTGGTCAACTCCGGCGGTTTCATGCCCGATACCTGGACCGACGCGATCTGTGATGCACTGGCCCAAGGGTTGGATCTGGCTTCGGGTCTGCATGGCCGTTTGCAGGATTTTCCCGCCATCAACGAGGCGGCGGTGAAGCATGGCCGAAACCTGCACGATTTACGCCACAGCGAACAGGAATTCACCACCGGCAAGGGTCAAAAACGCACCGGCAAGCGACTGCTGACCGTCGGTACCGATTGTTCCTGCGGCAAAAAATACACCGCCCTGGCCATCGAAAAGGCCATGCGGGCGCGTGGCATGAAGGCCGATTTCTGCGCCACCGGACAGACCGGCGTTCTGATCGCGGAACGCGGCGCCGCAATCGATGCGGTGATCGCGGATTTCATCTCGGGCGCGGCGGAATGGCTCTCTCCGGACAATGATGCCGATCATTGGGACTTGATTGAAGGCCAGGGCAGCCTGTTCCACGCTTCTTATGCCGGGGTTTCCCTGGGCCTGATGCATGGTGCCCAGCCGGATCTGCTGGTGCTGTGCCACGAGCCCACGCGCACCCACATGCGCGGCCTGCCACATTACCCGATCCCCGATCTGGCCGACTGTATCGCCCTGAACCTGGCCAATGCCCGGTTGACCAATCCAGCCGTCCGCATGCTAGGTGTTTCGGTCAATACATCGGCCCTGTCCGACGCGGCGGCGGCGGACTATTTGGCGGAAATTTCCGCTAAATTATCGTTGCCCTGCCTGGACGTCATGCGCGGCGGCGCCGACGGCTTGCTGGATCATCTTTAGCGGAGGCTGCCATGACGCGAACCCTGCGGATTTATGAAGACACCTTTCCAATCGCGGGCAGTTTTACGATTTCGCGGGGCAGCCGCACGGAAATTCACGTCATGGTGGCGGAAATCGTCGACGGCGCCCATAAAGGCCGGGGCGAATGCGTACCCTATGCCCATTATGGCGAGAGCATGGCCTCGGTCCGCCAGCAAATCGAGGCCATGGGCCCGCTTATCGCGCAGGGGGGCGAAGGCGGCAGCGCCTGCCGCGCTGAATTGAACCAGGCCCTGGCGCCCGGTGCGGCCCGCAACGCCCTTGACTGCGCCCTGTTCGACCTGGAGGCGAAGATGAGCGGCCGGCGGGCCTGGGAACTAGCCGATCTGGCCCCGCCCCCCGATCTGTTGACCGCCTATACCCTAAGCCTGGGCAGCCCGGACGAGATGGCAAATGCGGCCCATGGCGCCAAGGACCACCGTCTGTTGAAGTTAAAGCTGGGTGGCGACGGTGATCCCGAACGGGTTGCGGCGGTACGGCAAGCGGCCCCCGATAGCCGTCTGATCGTCGATGCCAACGAGGCCTGGGCGCCGGAAATGTTTTTGCCGTTTTCAACCGCCCTGGCCGAACTTGGGGTAGAGCTGATTGAGCAGCCCCTGCCCAGCGGCAGCGATCGAATGCTATCGGATTGCGCACACCCCGTGCCGATCTGTGCCGATGAATCCTGCCACGTCAGCGCCGATCTGGACGCCCTGGCCGGACGCTACGATATGGTCAACGTCAAACTGGACAAAAGCGGCGGCCTGACCGAGGGCCTGATCCTGACCAGAGAGGCCAAGCGGCGCGGCTTCGGCGTCATGGTTGGCTGTATGCTGGGAACCTCCCTGGCCATGGCGCCGGCCATATTGCTGGCCAGTCTGGCCGACTATGTGGACCTGGATGGACCGTTATTATTGGCCAAGGACCGCGATGCCGCGCTGATCTACGGCGATAGCTTCGTCTCCGGCCCCACGCCGGAGCTATGGGGCTGAGTAAGTCTGCCAAATACAGAATCTTTTTTTTCGCCCAAAAACAAAAACAGTCTTAACAAAAAATAAACCAAAACAGTGGATCGTAAGGCCATGACAAAGATAAACGGCCAAATTTATTCGTTTTTCCTTTGATCTGCAGACACTGAATCGCATAAACTTTGATGATTCGATGTCCTACCATTCATCAATGCTTGTTGTGATATGGATCACTTGCGAGCAGAGGAGGCCATTCGTATATGTCTGTTACGCCGCCAGCAAAAGGAAATTGTCTTAACCGGCAATAAATTTCCAGGGTTGGCGGTATACATGCCACGGCAGAATCCGACACGATAATGCCAAGGTACGATGCCACGCCCGTAGCATGCCACTGCTGCGAACCGGACAATTAACCAGGAGGACCTCATAATGTTGGGTCTCATCACTAAAGTACAGACACGCGTAACTGATCTGAAGGAATTCTGCCAGGATAGCTCTGGCGCCACCGCCATCGAGTATGGCCTAATCGCCGCCGGCATCGCTGTTGCCATTATCGCCGCCGTGTTCGCCTTGGGCGACGAGGTGAAGGGCTTCTTTGAAGACATCCAGTCTCAGTTGTCCAACGCGAACTAATCAGCGTTGCACCGAATGTTGCAAGACAAGCCGGGGTGACTGCCATGCAGCACCCCGGCATTGTTTTTCAGCAATTGGCCATATCGTTTGCACCCCGGCTGGTTAAGGCGGGATGCGGGTTGGGAATGCGGATTTCACATCATGGTGACAATGACGCTGTCGTTGGTTTTTCCCGTGGTCATGATTTTGGCCATGGTCGCCGATTTCCGCACCTTCAATATTCCCAACAGCCTGCCATTGATCTTGGTGCTGACCTATCCGTTGGCGGCGCTCAGCGCCGGCTTTACCTGGCAGCAGATCCTCTGGGCTTTCGCCTTGGGTATGCTGGCTTTGCTGGTCGCGGTCGTCATGTTCGCCGTGAAAATCATCGGCGGCGGCGATGGCAAATTATTGGCGGCGGCAACATTGTGGACAGGTCAGGAACGTCTTTTGGAATTCCTTTTACTAACCGCGCTGGCCGGCGGCTTTCTGGCCTTGGGATTGCTGTTGTATCGGCGTCGGCCATTGGCCAGCACCCTTGCGGGTATGGCCACGTTGCGGCAGTTGCACGAAAAAAAGCACGACGTTCCCTACGCAATTGCCATTGGCTTGGCGGGTTTGGTGGCTTACCCGCTGTTGCCAATATTGAATGTCTAACAAGGATAAAGCGTTTTAGCCGCCCAAATATGTACGTATGGAGAAACTGAAGGATCTGGCTGGATATTTCCTTTCTCAATACTTTCTTTAAGATTATTTTGTAACTTATTGATCTTATTGACGAGAAGGCACAAAAGAGGCCATAATTTGGAGTACGGCGTTTAATTTGCCTGATCGGTGGTGGGCGTTGTTTGCACAAGCGCCACCCCGGACAAGGCAATAAGCCGGAGTTGAGGGCAAGACATTGAATTTGGCGCGCATTCTTTTAAT
>JABIWH010000038.1 GCA_018701215.1 Rhodospirillaceae bacterium | reverse complement strand
TGTTTGATGATTTTGTCATTACTGTGAAGCATGAGGGTTACCTTTTCTTCGTGTTTCGATGAATGGGTTTGCACCACCATCAAAACCGGTAACCCTCGTCCCTTTCAAGGGACGCTGTCAGATCAGATCGAAACTACTTCAGTTTATTTGAAGATCCAGGCTACTCTGTGTCCGAATTCGGCAACCCTCAACCTCTGGCGCGGCGCCATGACAGAAGAAATACCGCTAACGGCATCTATCGTTTGGATCCGCCCAATCCAGCCGTAATTCAGACAAATTTGCCTTAAGACTTTCGAGCTGCCTGTCGATCAAGGCGACATCTTTTGTCAGCCGTTCCAATCCCTGTCTTGAAGCCGGCAGGCCATGCTTGCGCAATCTTCTGGGAACGATTTCCTTGTACGTGGCCAATGCTGATGTCATCACTCTGGAATTCAATCGATTTAGTCCGGCGTAGAAATCTCCAAGAAAGCTCCGATTGGGTAGGTCGCGTGGCCATTGACTGACATCCTGATGCAATCGAGGGCATCGCACCCAATATTTGCCATCGATACTGCGGGATATCACCCGAAACTCTGGAACATAGAAACTCCCTGCAGTGCTCCCCCCATTCCAATTCTGATAGCTGGACCAGATGTGAACATCTCCATTTTCGGCGACTTTAAGAACCGGCCATTCCTTGGTGACGAAATCCGCGGTCACATATTTGGATGAAAACTCATGCTCTGTCTTGTATGGCACCACGATCAATGATTTGAACGAGTTCGACATCGCGCAAATACTGCTCAAATTGAGCAGCCAGCCGATTTGCGGTTCACCGATCCGCCACCAATCAACGCGCTTGGGAGGGGTGTCGAGGCAGCCAACAAAAGTGCCGCCATTGAGCGAACGCGGATACAGAATTTTCGATCCGGCGTAAACAGTGTAGGAGACCTTTGTGGATTTACTCCCATAACGGCCCGTCGCAACCTTTTCCGCCCGCCAAGTCAGCCGGAAATTGACGCCACTCCGATCGAAATCGCTGGTGCCGCGATGGACTTCGTTTGCGGCGGCATTGCCGAAAAACATCGCGCCCAGGAAAATAGATGCGGTCATGGTTAAGGCGGTCACGTACTTCATCTTCGGCCTCCAGTGTTTTGGCTGCAAATTCATTGCTGGCATTGCCGTACTCCAAGAATACGTCAAAATTGTAGATTCCGTAAATTGCACAAGCGCATTCGCGTAACACAGAGGTCGGAGCGGTCGGAAATATTTGTCCGCCGCCGCCGGAAAATTGGACGTGACGAGCCTTGTCCCCGCAGCTCAAAAAAACAAACGACATTGCTTGCGGGGCCAACTATGCACTGAGGTTTTGGCAAAGCGCACTTGTGTGCTCAAGCGTGAAACCCACAGAAAACGCCCGGAGCCAGTGCTCCATCCAGTTTCGTAATTTGGTTTCAGTACCTGGCTTTCTATTGTCTTTCGCCGCCATTCGCCGCAATCTAGGCGGATGCCTGAAACACCACGACTGAACCCCGAAGACGTCGCCGTCTGGATCTTTGATCTGGATAATACCCTCTATCCCGCCGCCTCCGACCTGGGCACCCAGTTGGGCCAGCGCATGGGGGAATTCGTGGCGCAATACCTTGACCTGCCCCTGGACGAGGCGCGCAAGGTACAGAAAAAGTACTTCCACGCCCACGGCACCACTCTAAGGGGCATGATGGTGGAGCATGATCTGCAACCGGATGAGTATCTGGACTATGTCCACGACCTGGATCTATCCGGCATTCCCCTGGACGACCGCCTGGGCCTAGCCCTCGACGCCCTGCCGGGGCGCAAGCTGATCTATACCAATGCCACGACCAAGCATGCCGACCGCATTCTGGGGCATTTGGGCATAGAGCATCATTTCGACGGCTCGTTCGATATTATTGACGGCGAATTCTTGCCCAAGCCCAATCAACGCCCCTATGACGTCATGGTCGAACGCTACGGCATCGATCCGGCCAGGTCGGCGATGGTCGAGGACATCGCGCAAAACCTGGTGCCCGCATCCGGCCTCGGCATGGCCACGGTCTGGGTCCGGGGCGGGCGCGAACTTGATCTGGCGGCGGAGCATGTCCCGCACGTTCACCACATCACCGATGATCTGCCCGAATGGCTGCTGGAATTAATGCGATAGCGCGATAACGTCGCTATTCAGTTGACAGAATGCTGGACCGGGGTAGTTTGCCCAGCGTTTGTAGCGGGGAGAGAAAGATCATGAATACCAGCAGCCTTGAAAATACCATCGATACCGCCTGGGAACAGCGTGACAGCATCAACGTCAATACCAAGGGCGAGGCACGGGATGCGGTCGACGCCGCATTGGAGGCCCTGGACAAGGGCGAGCAGCGGGTCGCGGAAAAGCGCCCCGAGGGCTGGCACGTCAATCAATGGCTAAAGCGTGCGGTTCTGCTGTCTTTCCGCCTGAACGACATGACCGCGATCCCGGGTGGACCGGGCGAGGCCGCGACCTGGTACGACAAGGTGCCATCAAAATTCGAAGGCTGGGGCGACAATCAATTCCGTGCCGCCGGTTTCCGCGCGGTGCCCAATTGCATCGTCCGCCGTTCCGCCTATATCGCGCCCAACGTGGTGTTGATGCCCAGCTTCGTCAATCTGGGCGCCTATGTGGACAGCGGCACCATGATCGATACCTGGGCCACCGTGGGCAGCTGCGCCCAGATCGGCAAGGATTGCCATATCTCGGGCGGCGCCGGCATCGCCGGTGTGTTGGAGCCGTTGCAGGCCGAACCGGTGATCATCGAAGACAATTGCTTCATCGGCGCCCGTTCGGAGGTGGCCGAAGGGGTGATCATCGAGGAAGGCTCGGTGCTGTCCATGGGCGTCTACATCGGCGCCTCCACCAAGATCGTCAACCGTGCCACGGGCGAAATCAGCTATGGCCGGGTGCCGGCCTATTCCGTGGTCGTGCCGGGATCCATCGCCTCGGAAACCGGCAACGTCAGCCTGTATTGCGCGGTGATCGTCAAACAGGTCGATGCCGGCACCCGCGCCAAGACCTCGATCAACGAACTTCTGCGCGACTAGGTCATATATTGATGGCGGACAACAAACCCACCGATGCGGTCGAGCTGACCCGCGCCCTGATCCGTTGCGCTTCCGTCACACCCAATGACGGCGGCGCCCTTGGCGTTACCGGCGCGGCGTTGGAGAGCCTGGGCTTTACCTGCAACCATATGACATTTTCCGCCCCCGATACGCCGGATGTGGATAATCTCTATGCCCGCCTGGGCGACAGCGGACCGAATTTCTGTTTCGCCGGCCACACCGACGTGGTGCCCGTTGGCGATGCCGATGCCTGGAGCCTGGAGCCGTTCGCCGCCGATATCCGCGACGGCATACTCTATGGCCGGGGCGCGACGGATATGAAGGGCGCCGTTGCGGCCTTCATCGCCGCCGTCGATATATTTCTGAGCAAGCGCGGCGGCGGTTTCGACGGCTCGATCTCGCTGTTGATTACCGGTGACGAGGAAGGCCCCTCCATCAACGGCACCCGCAAGGTGCTGGATTGGCTGGATCAACGTGGCGAGCGCCTGGATCATTGCCTGGTGGGGGAGCCGACCAACCCCGAGGCCCTGGGCGACATGGTCAAGATCGGCCGGCGGGGCAGCATTACCGGCACCCTGGTGGTGCACGGCGTGCAAGGCCATGTGGCCTATCCGCATCTGGCCGACAATCCCCTGCCCCGCCTGGTGCAGATGCTGGACCGCATCTGCCAGCATACCTTCGATGAGGGCACCGAGCATTTTTCGCCCACCAATCTGGAACTGGCGACCATCGATGTGGGCAACACCGCATCCAATGTCATACCGTCCCAGGCCAAGGCGGTTTTCAACATCCGCTTTAATACCGAGCAATCATCCGACGGCCTGCAGGAATGGCTGCGCCAGCAATGCGCGGCGGTGGGCGGTGAATTCGAGCTGGATTTTCATCTCTCGGCTCAGCCGTTTCTAACCGAACCGGGCCCGTTCACCGAGCTGATCGCCAGGGCGGTCGAGGATGTCACCGGGCTGCGCCCCGCCTTGACCACCACGGGGGGCACCTCGGATGCGCGCTTTATCCATCACCATTGCCCGGTCGCGGAATTCGGCCTGATTTCCGAAAGCATGCACAAGGTGGATGAGCAGGCCACGGTCAGTGATATCGAGGGTCTGGCCGGGGTATATGCCCGGATGCTGGAGCTTTATTTTTCACCAGGCGCTCTTGGGGATGCGCTTCTGAGCGGTAGTGGTGATGCTGCTTGAGGCGACCCGCTCGATCCATGGCGCCTGGCGCATTGCCCTGTTGGATCGGGGTGCGCTGAACTATTTTGATCTGACCATTAATGGCTTTTGGCGCTCGTTCATGGCGCTTGGCATCGTGCTGCCGCTCTATCTCGCATTCCTGATCATCGGTCACGGTAAAAGTCCGGGGCCGGGGCTGGCGCCCGGACCTGTGCCCGCCCTGGAATGGTATATCGTCGTGAAAATGGCGGCTTTCAATATTACCTGGCTGCTGTTTCCGCTCATCATGGTGCCCATATCCCGACTGCTGGATCTGTCCGCCACCTATGTGCAATATATCATCGTCTGGAACTGGTCGAACGTGCTGGCCATGGCCGTGGTCCTGCCGGCGGTGCTGTTGTTTCTATCCGGCGCCCTGTCGGGCCAAATGGGCGCGATGATCCCCATGGCGGCGCAAATCACCATGTTTTTCTATGGCTACCTGGTGGCCCGGGCCGGTCTGCTCTGCAAACCGGTCACCGCCGTAGGCATCGTCGCCTTGGATTTTCTGATGACCCTGCTGTTCAACGGCCTGGCCAGCCGCCTGCTGTGATGCCATGGCCGTGTCTTCGCAACCTTCCCTGACCCTCTATCATGCCTGGAGCTCGTCCGCCTCGCGCAAGGTGCGGCTCTGCCTGGCCGAAAAAGGCCTGGCCTACGAGGGCAAAGTGCTCAGCCTGGGCCGCTTTCAACATCACAGCACCTGGTACAAGGAGCTCAACCCCAGCGGCATTGTGCCCTGTCTGATCGTGGACGGTTTGGCGCTGGTCGAAAGCAACCTGATTGATGAATATCTGGACGAAGCCTTCCCCGAACCTGCCCTGATGCCCGACGACCCGGCGGCGCGGCACGAAGTGCGGCGGTGGTCGAAGTATGTCGACGATGTCTGCCTGCCGGCGGTACAAAAGCCAAACTGGACCCGGAGCATGCGCCCCATCGCCAAGCAATGGTCGGATGCGGAGCTGGAACAACGTCTGGCCGCGATCCCAACGCAGGAACGGCGCGATCTGTGGCGGCGCATGGCGCGGGATCCGTTCTCGGAGGCAGAGATCGACGCCGCGCTGGATATTCTCGAGGACATGACACGCCAGATTGAGGCCTATCTGGAAAACAGCGGCGGGCCCTGGCTGTTCGGTCAGCGCCTGACCCTGGCCGACCTGCATGCGGCACCTTATGTCATCCGCTTCGAGGAGGAACGGCCGGGCCGGCTGCGCCCCTTGACCGCACGCTGGTGGGACGCGTTGAAAGCCAGACCCAGCTGGTTAACGGCCGAAATCGGCAGCTACGACGACGATGGCGCCCGAACGGCGGCCGAGGCGATGGAAGACCCGGCCTAGGCGCCGGTTTGGGGGTAGTCCACGCCCGTCAGATACAACCCGTCCGCCGGTGCCACCTGTCCACAACGGGTACGGTCGCGGGCGGCAAGGGCATCGGCCAGATCGGCGAAGCTCCATTTCCCCACGCCCACCATATGCAGACTGCCGACAATGGAACGGACCTGATGGTGCAGGAATGACCGCGCCTTGGCGCGCAGGTGAATTTCATCGTTCCCCACGCGCGCTACATGCAGAAGATCCATGGTGCGGACAGGCGATTCAGCCTGGCAGTGGGCAGCCCGAAACGTGGTAAAATCGTGTTTGCCCAATAAACATTGCGCCGCCGCATGCATGGCGTCCGCGTCGAGCGGTCCGCGCGCATGCCAGACCCGGCCCCGGCGCAGGGCCAGGGGCGGGCGCTGATCATAGATACGATAGAGATAATGGCGCGCGATGGCTGAAAAGCGGGCATCGAAGTCCTCGCCGACCGCCGCCGCCGCCGTCACCACCACCGCCTGCGGCCTGACATGAAAGTTCAGCGCATCGCGCACCTTGTCGGAGGTAAAATTCCGGCTTAGATCAAAATGCGCCACCTGACCCAGGGCATGGACACCTGAATCCGTTCGCCCGGCGCCAAACAAGGTGACGGTTTCGCCGGAAAACGCCCGAACGGCATCCTCCAGGGTTTGCTGCACGGACATTCCGTTCGCCTGGCGCTGCCAGCCGACAAAGCCGCTGCCGTCATATTCAATGTTCAGCTTGTATCGCGGCATGATCTGTTCAAGAACGCGGGATGCGTCCCTCGATCGGGTAGGCCGGATCACTGTAACCGGGCGTCGAGGGGTGGCCCAGGGGCACCAGGCCATCAACCAGGGCTTCATCCTCGGCCGTGAATCGGTACTCCAGCGCGCCGATATTCTCGACCCATTGTTCGAACGTTCTGGGCCCGGCCACGGCACCATGCACCAGTTTGTTGTTCAGAACCCAGGCAAGGGCGAATTGCCCGGCGGTGATGCCCCGGGCTTCGGCATGTTGACGTAGCGTTTGCGCGATTTCCAAAGACTCGGGCCGCCATTCCGACTGCATCATACGGGGATCGGCGCGCCCGGCGCGGCTGTCTTCGGGGGGCGTTGCGCCGGGTGGATATTTACCCGTTAAAACGCCACGGGCCAGGGGGCTGTAGGGCACCACGCCAAGTCCGAAATAGTCGCAGGCCGGCAGATGCTCGACCTCGGGCATACGGTTCATGGCATTGTAGTAGGGCTGGCTGACAATGGGGCGGTCAAGGCCAAGGCCGTCACAGATGCGGCATATTTCCGCCACCCGCCAGGAGCGGTAGTTGGACAGCCCAAAATAGCGCACCTTGCCCTGGCGAACCAGATCAGCCATCGCGCCCACGGTTTCCGCCAACGGCGTGTTGGGGTCTTCCTTATGCAGATAATAGATATCGATATAGTCGGTACCCAGGCGCCCCAGACTATCCTCGCAGGCTTGCAGCAGCCATTTTCGCGACAAACCGCGCTGGTTCGGGCCATCTCCCTTGTTGCCGGCAACCTTGGTGGCCAAAACCCAATAGTCCCGCGCCCCCGCGATCGCGGCGCCGACGGCCTGCTCCGAGCGGCCGGCGGTATAGACATCCGCCGTGTCGATGAAATTCACTCCCATCTCCCGCCCATGGGCGATGATCCGCTCGGCCTCCTCCGTCTCCGTGCGGCCGCCGAACATCATGGTGCCGAGACATAATGGCGAAATTTGCAGGCCGCTGCGGCCAATACTTTGATAATTCATGGTGAAATCCGAGCGATTGCAGGACAAACTTTCTAGTCAGACAATTTCATGTCATCTCGATGTTTCATTGCCAAGCGCTTTCTACGGTCCGTGTCCTTGGTTAGCAATTTATTAAAATTGTTGCCGTATCTGCTAATGCGTCGGGGTAGAGGACATATGGCGCAGGACGGTTTGAAAATACGGTTGCCGCATTCGCTGCGGACCCTGTTGGTGATACTGGGCGGGGTCATTGGGCGGAACTATCGTCATGGCGAGCGCAATCTGGTCGCGGTCAGTGTTTGCGGCGCGTTCGGCATGCCGTTGTACTATTTCGTCTGGCATAATCTGTTTCCCCAGCCTTATGAAAACCTGACCCTGCGCCTGATCGGCGGCGCCATGTGCATACCGCTGACCTTCAAGGACCATTGGCCGGAAAACATGCGCCGCTACGCACCGGTGCTTTGGTATCTCACGGTGCTATATGTGCTGCCGTTCTTCTTCACCTACATGACGCTTAGGAACGATTTTGCACCGATTTGGCTGGTTTCCTTTGTCGCCGCCCTATTATTGCTGGTTTTCCTGGTTGATTGGCTCAACCTGGTTGTCCTTTCGGTATTTGGCATGTTGCTTGCCTGGACCGTGTTTAACCTGGGCGGCGGACGGGTCAGCGACCCCAACGTCTATGTTGAATTGATGCCGGTGGTGTTGTTCGCCCTCGTCGTCGGTACCGTCTTCAGCTATCGCAACGAAACCCTGAAGCAGGAACGCCTGGACGCCATGCTGATGGCCGGGCGCAATCTTTCCAACGAGTTGCGTGAGCCGCTGTTGGGCATTCGTACCAGCACCGTCAGCCTGAAGCGCTATTTGCCGCAGCTGCTGGAGACTTATGAAGCGGCCGAGAAAAATGGCTTGGCGGTGCGGGAAATATCACCGATGCACCGCCGCGCCCTGACCAACAGCCTGGAACGGCTGCAACGGGAAACCGGCCATGCCGGTGCGATTATCGAGATGCTGCTGCGCAATACCGGCGGCGTACCGATCGACCCAACCGAATTTCAAATGGTCTCGATGGCCGAATGTGTCGAAACGGCATTGCAACGCTACCCGTTCGCTTCGGAAGCGGAACGCAAGATTGTAAAGGTGCGCTTGAAGTCGGATTTTGGCTTTTTTGGTTCGGACAGCGGTATGGTGCATGTGGTGTTGTCATTGATAAAGATCGCATTGTCGTCGATCGCCAAGCACGGCAGGGGAGACGTTCTGATAGAATTGGCGACATCGCCGGGGGATTGCGAATTGCGCATCCGCGACAGCAGTGCCGGGCCGCCCGCGGGACGGCTGGTAAATCTGTTCGACGAATTTTCCGTGCTCGAATCCGATAGCGGTACCGGCCCGGCCTTGGCCCAGGCAAAAAAGCTGGTGGAAGCGTTTGCCGGCGCCATCGCCATCCGTACGGAGCGGGGCCAATTCACGGAATATGTCATTACGCTGCCGCCGATGGATGCGAGCGGTGCTATTGTTTAAAGTTGGATATTTCTTGTGCGTGGCAAGAAATGGTTTCAATTGGCGTTGCGTGGGACGTAGCCTGCGGGCGACGTGTGGTGTTGTGCTAGTTCGTGCGCCAGGTGTTGTGCTTGGTTGTCTCTACCTCTCACTGATGGCACCAGCCGCGATCGCGGCGGAATGGGAGCTGGCAGGATTCGCGGCGGCTGAACTCCGCCTCTTTCCTAATTCGACTATTGATGCGGCGCAGAACTCCGAAACCGTTTCACCTGCCTTTACCTTGCAGCCGGAACTGCACGTGCAATCGGACAGCGGCAGCGATCGGTTCGTCGCCATTCCCTTCCTGAAAGCGGATCAAGACGACAGCAGACGTAGCCATGGCGATCTGCGCGAGCTGTATTGGCGCCGCCAAGGGGACGCATGGGCCTTATTGGTTGGACTGAACAGGGTCTTTTGGGGTGTCGCCGAGGCCCGCCACGTAATCGATATCATCAATCAGACGGATCAGGTGGAAAGTCCCTTTGCCGAAGACAAGCTGGGCCAGGGCATGCTCAATCTGCAATATTTCGCCGCGGTTGGAACCTTTGATGCCTATTTGCTGACCGGTTTTCGCGACCGGACATTTCCCGACGATGATGCGCGGCTGCGCGGCCTATTGCCGATTGATGCCGACAATCCGGTGTTCGAGGCCTCGTCCCGCCGGCGCCATGTCGATTGGGCCCTGCGCTGGTCCACCGCGATTGCCGATTGGGATATCGGCCTGTCGCATTTTCGCGGCACCGGACGCGAGCCTAGACTGCCAACCAGCCTGCGCGCCGATGGCACGGCGCAATTTGTGCCGCATTATGACATCATCGATCAGACAGGCCTGGATTTGCAGTTCACCCATGATGCCTGGATCTGGAAGCTGGAAGGCTTTTCACGGCGTGGTCAGGGCCGCCGCTTCATCGCCCTGGCCGGCGGTTTCGAATACACATTGTTCAATCTGGCGGGGCAAGGCTACGATCTGGGGCTATTGGCGGAATATCTTTACGATGACCGCGATGCCGTGGCGCCCCCGACGCGCTTTGACGACGATATCTTCTTCGGCTTTCGCCTCGCCCTCAACGACGCGGCGGGCACCGAGATCAAGGGCGGCGCCATCCTAGACCGCCATAGCCACGCCGCATCGTTTAGTATCGAGGCCGGTTGGCGCCTTGCCGAGCGTTGGCGATTAAACATCGAAGGCTTGGCTTTTCACCGCATTCCGGCGCGCGATCTGCTTTACGGCCTGCGCCGCGATGATTACCTGCAACTGCAACTGTCACGGTTCTTTTGATGTTGGAGCAAGCCATGAAAAAGGCCAACCCCGCCCTGTTCTCAACCCGGCGCATCGCACCGCCATGGGCCAAGATGATCATGGCCGCGTTTCTGCTGTTCGCCGGCGGCCATGCGGCCAATGATGCCCTCGCCGGCCCGGCGGGGAAGGACGCCGCCGGGAAGGGCCTGGCCATCGCTATCGAAGCAGATCGGCGCGATCATGGTTTCAAGGACTATGCCGCCGACATGACCATGACATTGCGCAGTAGCAACGGCAGCGAAAGCCACAGACGCCTGAGCATCAAGGTTCTGGAGGGCCGGGACGACGGTGACAAAAGCCTGATCGTGTTCAGCCGGCCCCGGGATATCAGCGGCACGGCGCTGCTGACCTTCGCGCATAAGAAGGGCAACGACGATCAATGGATCTACCTGCCAGCCTTGAAACGGGTAAAGCGGATCAGTTCGACCAACCGCTCGGGCGCCTTCGTCGGCAGCGAGTTCGCCTATGAGGACCTGATACGCCCGGAAGTGGAACGCTACACCTATCTCTGGCTGCGCGATGAGGCCGTTGATGGCCAACCTGCCCACGCCGTGGAGCGGACGCCGGCCTACCAGAATTCCGGCTATCGGCGCCAGATCGTCTGGTACGATCAGGCTGAGTTCCGGGTTTTGCGGATTGAATTCTTCGACCGCAACAATGCTTTGTTAAAACGATTTACAGCCTCGGATTATCAAAAATACCTGGGCAAATATTGGCGGCCCGCCCTAATGATCATGATCAATCTGCAAAATGACAAGAGCACCAATCTTTCGTGGAAGAATTATGAGTTCAAAAATGGCTATAACAATGCCTATTTCAACAAAAATAGAATAAAAAATCTTCGTTAAAACAATAAAATATATAGTAAATAAATATTAATCATAATTTTGTTCGCGCGTTATTGATATATTACGTTTGATTTTTTGATCTATTTATCAATTTTTTAATTTAATTCCTGAAATACTGCGCCTTCCAGAATAATAATCGAAGGCAAAGGCGTCATGAGTTACGCCGCCGGGGAACCGGCACAGCTTGCAACGGCAACGGCCGAAAGCGCCAACAGCGCCTCGGATGGGTTTCGTGCGCCTTTGCGTCATGAGGACATCAGTCAGTTTCTTGAGATAAGCCGGAAAAATTTCGTTATCGAGCCAATTGCTTCGATATTGTTTGCTGTTGGCCTCTGGCAATACGGCGATATACGGCAGATCGGCGTGTGGATGGCGCTGGTATCGGTCGTCGCCATATTGCGGGTGTTGTTGAGCCTGCACATCAAACGTGAGGATCCACCCGAGGAAACTTTGCGGGAATGGGGTTTCGCGGTATCGGCGGCCACCAGTTTGGCAGGTGGCGTGTGGGCTAGCGGCTTATTGTTCCTGTGGCCGCAGGAGACGATTGCGGCGGCAAATATTTTTGCCATGGTTCTGATCATCGCAATCATGGCGGTGGCTGGAGTGGCAATGGTGACGGTGGTGATTTATCCGCCGGCGGCCAGCCTGTATCTGCTGGTTACAAGCACCGTCGCGGCAATCTGTTTGATCCAGCAGCCGGCGGTAAGTTCTGACCTGGCGATCATGAGCCTGTTGCTTGCCGTCTTGTTGCTGACGGCGCTCGCCTGGCAGATCAATCAGTTGTATCGCGGCCAAGCTCGGCTGCGCGGCGAACTGGATGCCGCGAACGAGGCGGCCTCAGCCGCCCATCGGGCCAAGTCGGAGTTTGTCGCCAATATTTCCCACGAATTGCGCACGCCCTTGAATGCCATCAACGGGTTCTCCGAAATCATCAAGGACCAGGCCTTCGGCCCGGTCGAAAATGAACATTATCTGGAATACGCCAACGACATTCACCTGAGCGGCAGCCGTCTTCTCGAGATCATCAACGACATTCTCGACCTCTCGAAGCTTGAAACCGGCAGCATGTCGTTGGCCGCGGAACGGGTCGATGTGCGCGAGATCGTCAGTTCGGTGGTCGATACAACGCAGGCGCGGGCTGATGAGGCGGGCGTGGCGTTGCAGAAAATATTGTCCGATGCTCCCGCATACCTGCTGGCCGATCGCCAGTTGCTGAAGCAAATTCTTTCCAACTTGCTGTCCAATGCCGTGAAATTTACCCCGCTTGGCGGCGAGGTGGCGGTTGAAGTGAAATTCGCGCCCAACAATGATCTGGTGATGATTGTTGATGACAACGGCATCGGCATGTCGCCCGAAGACATTGCCATGGCCAAAGTGCCGTTCGGTCAGGCCGATGCCTCGCTGGCGAGGCGTTTCGAGGGCACCGGTCTCGGCATACCGCTGGTCAAATCCCTGATCGAACTACATGGCGGAAGTTTCCGTTTGCAAAGTGAAGTGAGCGTTGGAACCCGCGCGGTCGCCAGGTTCCCGGCAAATTGTGTACAACATTAGGAGTTGCGCCTCGGAACAGAGGCGTCTGTAACAATGCAGAATAGCGAGCAACAGGAAAAAGCCCCTCTTTCGGAAGAAACCCATTCGGAAGAAAACTGGGGCGAATTGCCATCACTGAGCCGCCGCATCGCGCGCTATCAACAGCGTACCGTTGGCGGCCACCCGCTATTGGGTCGGCAACCGGGCGGTGGCGCGGTCAAATTGTCGGGCAACGATTATCTTTGCCTCGGCGGACATTCCGCCATCATCGAGGCACAAGTCGCGATCATGCTTGGCGGCGGTGATGATGTTTACATGTCCGCGGCTTTCCTGACCGATGGCACCAAGCAGCGTGCCGTGGAAAGAAAAATGGCGGCATTTCTGGGCACTGAAGACGCCGTGCTGTGCCAGTCAGGCTTATGCGCCAATGTGGGCCTGATGCAGGCGGTTACCGACCAGAACACCCAGGTTTACCTCGATACCCGTGTTCATGCCGGGTTTTGGGACGGTGCCCGCAGCACCGGCGCGCTGATCAGACCTTTCCGCCACAACAATCCGGAAAGCCTGGAAAGTGAAATTCGAAAATACGGCGCCGGCGTGATCGCCGTCTCGGCGGTCTATGGTTCCGACGGTTCGATCTGCCCCTTGGCGGAGATTGCCGGCATCGCGGAACGGCATGGCTGTGAGATCATTGTCGATGAAACCCATTCCATTGGAATTTACGGCCGGCAGGGGCAGGGTTTGGTTTCAGACCTGGGCCTGCGGGAAAAGATCACATACCGCACCTTTAGCCTTTCCAAGGCCATGGTGACACGGGCTGGAATGGTTACAGGTCCGGCACGAATTATGGATTTCTTTCGTTTTGAAGCGCGCCCCGCGATCTTTAGCTCCGCCGTCCTGCCGCATGAAGTCGCCGGTCTCGGCGCGGCTCTGAATGTCATTCAAGAGGAAGACTGGCGCCGCGAACGCCTGCGCCACAACAGTGATTCCCTGCGCCGCCGATTGGCCGTGTTGGGTTTCGATGTACCCCTGGAAGGCTCGCAAATCATTCCGCTGCTGGCTGGCCACGAAGACGCGGCGATCGTACTTCGTGACGCGCTCGAAGCAAATGATCTTTTCGGCACGCTGGTTTGCGCGCCGGCGACCACGCGCAACGGCGCCCTGGTACGCTTGTCGATCAATTCAGGACTGATCGAGGATGACCTGCGGCGCATCGTGAGAGCCTGCGCCCGTATCCGCGAGGAAATTCCCATCAGCCGTTGGCCTATTGCGCTCCGCCAGGGGGTTGCCGACGTCGCCGCCACGACGCCAGTCAAAACGGCAGCGTCATGCGATGATCGTGGAATGCAATCGCCATGGCCGGCAAAAGAACAAGGGCGGGCAAGCTGATGGCCCTCAGCCCCTTCATTCAGAGTTATTGTGATTTCCTGCTCCGCAACCGCTGGCTGGCCGCGGCCCTGTCGCTTTTGATTTGTCTATCGATCAGTGCCGGCGCGCTGCAGCTGCGGACAACTCCGGATAACCGTGTTTTCTTTGGTGAAAGCAATCCCGACCTGAAGGCATTCGAGATGCTGGAGGCTGCCTATCGTGAAGGCAATGATGTCCTCATTGCGGTGGCGCCGGGATCGGGTGACGTTTTCACCGCTCCGAGGCTAAGTCTGCTGCGTGAACTGACCGAGGCGCTGTGGAGCACACCGCATGCGACACGTGTCGATTCCATCAGCAATTTTCAACATTCCCATGTCATCGGCGATGAACTGGTCATCAACGATTTGGTGCCGAACGGTTTGCCGCTGACCGAAGCCGCGATCGCGGGCATCCGCGCGGCGGCCCTGGCTGAACCGGCCCTGGGCGGATTACTCATTTCGCCCAATGGCCGGGTCGCGGGGATCGCGGTCAACTTTCGCCTGCCGGAAAAGACGCCGGAAGCAATCCGCGAGATCGTCGCCCAGCTGCGCTTGCTGGAAACCGATATCGAGGCGCGGTATCCCGACATCAACATCTACATGACCGGCAACATCATGCTGATGTCGGCCTTCGACGAGGCCAGCGTGGACGATATGTCGGTGCTGATACCGGCCATGTTTGTTGCCATTGTGGTGATCATGACCATTCTGGTGCGGTCCTTCGCGGGCATGGCCGCCGTTGTCCTGTTGGCGGTCTTATCCTCGATGACGGCGGTGGGCGTGGCGGGCTGGTTTGGTATTGTCATTAACGCAGGGTCATCCTCGGCGCCGCTGATCATTCTGACCATGGCCCTGGCCTATGGCGTGCATCTGGTGACGAAGTTTCTGGCGGACTTTGGCTCGGGTTGGTCGAAGCGCGAGGCCATTATCAATTCGGTCGAATTCAACCTATCGCCGGTTTCCCTGACCTCCGTCACGTCCGCCATTGGCTTTCTGTCCATGAATGGCAGTGACGCGCCGCCGTTCCACGACCTGGGCACCATCGTCGCGATCGGCGTAACCACCGCCTTTCTGCTGTCTTTCACCTTCGTGCCGGCGATCCTCGCCATCATGCCCATCAAAAAACCACGCAAACGTATCTTTGGCCAGCGCCTTGCCGTCACCGTGGGCAGCTTCGTCGTCGGCCACCGGCGCTGGGTTTTCTGGACCATGTCGGCGTTGATCGTGCTGCTGGCCACCGGCATTTCCCGCATCGAGCTGAATGACGACTGGGTCGGCTATTTCGATCAGCGTTACGAGTTCCGCCACGATACCGAATTTATCCTGGAAAACCTCACCGGCATCGACCTCTTGGAATACTCCATCGCGGCGGAGGGGGAGCAGGGCATATTCGAGCCGTCCTATCTAGCAATGCTGGATAGGTTCACCACTTGGCTGCGGCAACAGCCCGAAGTCGTGAATGTGCAGTCCTTGAGCGATGTCATGAAACGTCTGAACCGGGACCTGAACGGCGGCGGCGAGAAGGCCTACGAGCTGCCGGGCGAACGGGAGTTGGCGGCGCAATATCTGTTGCTGTATGAGATGTCATTGCCCCGTGGCCTCGATCTTAACGACCGGGTCATGGTTGATCGTTCGGGAACCCGCGTTAGCGTGATGTTGCGCCGGGACGGCGCCAACCTGCCCTCCAAGGAATTGCGGCCCTTGGCCAAGCGGATTGATCAGTGGCTGGCGCGCAACGGCGATACCGCGCGGGAGGCCCAGGGCAGCGGCATTTCCCTTATGTTCGCCTATCTTTCCGAGCGCAATATTTCCGCCATGCTGGTCAGCACGGCGATCGCATTGCTGTTGATTTCCGGTATTCTGGTGCTGGCATTGCGCAGCATCAAAATCGGCATTGCCTCGTTGGTGCCGAATTTCGTGCCGGCGATCATGGGTTTCGGCCTATGGGGTTATCTGCAGGGCGAGGTTGGTGTCGCCGTCTCGGTGGTGGCGGCCATGACCTTCGGCATCGTGGTTGACGACACCATTCATTTCCTCTCGAAATATCTGCAAGGCCGCCGGGAACTGGGCAAGGGACCGGAAGAAGCCATTCTGTATTCCTTCCGTTCGGTCGGGACGGCATTGTTGGTGACCACTCTTGTGCTGGTGGCCGGCTTTTTGGTTCTGGCCACATCCGGCTTCAAGGTATCAAGCAGCCTGGGCTTGCTGACGGCGATCGTGCTGGCACTGGCCTTGGTCGCGGACTTTCTATTTCTGCCCTCGCTGCTGTTGCAGTTCGACCGCGTGGCCAAGGATGTCGCGGGCGATCTGGAGGTGTTGGCGGATGCCAACCGCTTCACGGAGCTGCCGGGCCTGACCCTGCGGGTGCAGAAATATCTTGAACGCATCCGCGACGGCCATCCCCTGCGCGGCCGGCCGCCTGGCGAAGATGCCATCGAATTGTGGAGCAATGACTATCTGTCGATCGGCGGGCATCCGCAGATCGTACGGGCACAGTCCGATCTGCTACGCGGCAACCATGACCGGCCCTTCATGTCGGCGGCTTTGTTGGCACAGAAAGCGCCGATCCGCGATGTAGAGAAGAAACTGGCGGCCTTCCTCGGCGTCGAGGACACGGTACTATGTCAATCGGGCTGGTGCGCCAATGTCGATCTATTGCAAACCATCGCAGACAAGGACACACCGATCTATCTCGACATCTATGTCCATGCCTCGCTTTGGGAAGGTGCCCGGATGTCCAACGCGCCGGTGCATCCGTTTCGCCACAACCAGCCGGACAGCCTGGCCGCCAAGGCGCGCCGCCATGGCCCCGGCATCGTTGTCGTGGATACGGTATACAGCGCCAATGGCAGCGTCTGCCCACTGGTGGAAATTGTTGCCGTGGCGGAACAGTACGGCTGCCTTTTGGTCGCGGATGAAAGTCATTCCGTCGGCACGTACGGCGCCAATGGCGAAGGCCTGGTTGCCGACCTGGGGCTATCGGATCGGGTGCATTACCGCACATTGAGCCTCTCCAAGGCGTTCGCGACACGGGCTGGCCTGGTGGCGGGTCCCGCCCGCGTCATGGAGTTCTTTCGCCATGAGGCCCGTTCCATGCTGTTCAGTTCCGCGGTCATGCCGCATGAAATCGCAGGTTTGCGGGCCACCCTCGAGGTGATCCAGAGCGAAGGCTGGCGCCGTGACAAGCTGTGGCAAAGGGCGGCATATTTGCGCCGGCGTCTAAATGAGCTTGGCTACAATGTTGATGAGAGTGATTCCCAGGTCATTGCCTTGGAAGCTGGACCGGAACAGCGCAGCATGCAATTACGCGATGCATTGGAAAGCGCCGGCATCTTTGGTGCGGTTTTCTGCGCCCCGGCAACGCCGCAAAACCGTTCGCTGATCCGCCTGTCCATTAACAGCGCCCTCACCGATGCCCAGGTCGAGCGGATCATCCGGGTATGCGCCGACGTTCGCGACGCGGTAGATTTGGAGACCTGGCCGTCCACGCTGCGCCGCCGCAATCGCCGCAAAGCCAAAAAAGAGGAAGCATTGGCCAGCTGATCCGACGGACGGTATTGTTGGCAGATGGTTTGCATATCCAGGAGCCTCTCTGCATGCATATGAGCGAAATTCCCTTTGGGATCACCGACTGGTCAGAAATCGAGCGCACGGAACACAGCGGCGAAACAGGCGTTGCCTTTTGGCAGACCCAGGAATTCGGCGGTATCCGCGTCCGATTGCTTGAATACAGCCCCGGATACCTAGCTGATCATTGGTGCGTCAAAGGTCATATTCTATTCTGCGTCGAGGGTGAGTTGCACACCGAACTGGACGACGGCCGGGAATTTGTCCTTAAACCGGGCATGAGTTATCAAGTTGCCGACAATGCGGAGCCGCACCGTTCCTCGACCCCTATTGGCGCCAAGCTCTTCGTGGTTGACTGAAACAAGTATTGCGTGGGCTTTCATTAGAGATCTTCGGGGCCCAGCCATTCGATATTCTTATGCGCGCCTTTGATGGCCCAGGCGTCGACTTCAACCAGCATTTCCGGTAGCCGCAGGCCGGAGATCCGGCAACCCATGGAGACCGGGCGGCTGTCGGCGAACCAGGCCGGCCCTTCACCATAGGGTCGGTTCTGCTCCGCCCCCGCCACCGTGAAGCTACGCCGGCGGACCACATCGTCAAGCGAGGCCCCGGCCTGCGCCAAGGCAGAGGCGACCGCTTCGTGGCAAAGATCGAACTGCGCCGCCCAATCGCCCGACGCCTGCACCTCTCCATTGCCATCCAGCGAGGTGCAGCCGCTGACATGGACCACATCACCCACCGCCACGGCCCGGGCAAAACCACGCCGCCGCTCGTCTTCATCGCCGGTATAAAAATCCTGGCGGTTTGTTGCCGCGCCGATGATTGCCTCGGCTTCAATTTCAACCAGCATATCCGGTGCGATCAGGGCCGGTATTCCCAGCAACGTGCCGGTTGGCCGTACCTCGCCCAACGCTTCCAGCCTGGCCTGGCCCTGCCCGGCTGCCTGCGCCATGTCGGTTACGAAGGACTTGGTATAGACCAGATCGCCGGGCGTGCCGCCGGCCTCGTCCAGGGCTGCTAGGATGGTGTCATAGATTGCCCGGGACTGGTGGAGGAGATCGCCTTGATCGTCAAAGCTGGCCGTGCCTGATATGAAAACCCGATCGTCAACCCGCACGGCGCGGGAGTATGCATAGAGCTCCTCCGTTGCGCTGCCTGAAGAGACCCGCTGCGCCGATTGCTTGGCGCCGTCGATGGCTTCCAACTCGATCTCGATCAGTTGCGTTGGCCGCGCCAGCCGGCTGACCTGAACCAACGTCGATGCCGGGCGCACGTCCTTGAAATATTTCGCCATGGCGCGGCCCGCCTGATCCGCCAAGGCGATGTCGGTGACATAAACCCTGGTGCGGACCACGTCGTCCAGCTTGCCGCCGGCCTGCCCCATGGTGCCTTCCGCAATGGCCATGATGGCATCGACCTGTTTGGCGATATCACCTTCCCCGATGACGTTGCCCTTGGTATCGATCGCAGTGGTGCCCGACTGCAACACCATGTCGCCGACCCGCATGGCGCGGGAATAATGCGCCAGGGGTTCCAGCGGCCGGCCCGAGTCGACATTGATGCGGCGATAGTCTGTCATGATTTATCCCTCCAATAATCCATAGACACGGCTTGCCGCGTCCGGGCTGATCCGGCCTTCATGCAAGTCGCGGCGCACCAAATCGCGTTCACGGCATTTTGGATCGCCATAGCCGCCGCCGCCCGAGATCTCTATCACCACCTGGTCGCCAGCCTTTAGCGCCATGTTGGTGGCGGCGGGAAACGGTTTCAGCTGGCCGTCACGTACCAGGCCAAACATGGCCCGGCTGCCTATCCCAGCCCCCGCCAGGGCCCAAGGCCCGGTCATATGCCGGTCGCCGTTGGTTGAGAGCAAAATACCGTCCGCCAACACATCATAGGTTCGCCGTACCCCGAGGCCGCCCCGAAAGGTACCGGCGCCGCCTGAATCCGGGATCAACTCATAGCTCCGAATGCGAACGAAATCATGATCCATTTCCAGGGCCTCAACCGGCGTATTGGCGGTGTTTGAGAGCATTTGCGCGACCACGTCGGCGCCATCGATGGTTCGTCCCGCACCGTTGCCGCCCGAGATGGACTCGGCGAACATCTCATATGCCATACCCTGCTTGCGGCTCATGGTGATGATATTCGTGCAATCACTACCCGCCGCCGATAGGCGTTCCGGGATGACCGTGCCCAGGGCACGCTTGACTGCCGACGCGGTACGGTAGGCGGACGCCATGCGTCCGCGCACGGGTGCGGGATGATAGGGGTCGAGGATTGAGCCCTTGCGTGTCCGTATCTCGATGGGGCGATAGGTGCCGTCGTTGGTCGGCACATCGCTGCCGGCGATCTGGCCGAACACCGTCATCGCCGCCGAGTGCGTGGAGGCGACCGGGCAGTTGACCGGCCAGGAAACCTGATCGTCGCTGTCCGACAGATCAACAATAGCCTCGTCACCCTTGATCGTGACACGGGCGCGGACCATGGGTTGCGGGCTGTCCAAGGTTTGTCCGTCCAGGGCGTCCTCGCCATAGTAATCGCCGTCCGGCAGACTGGCGATCGTGGCGCGCAGCATGCGTTCGGAGTAATCCTGCAATTCACGCATGCAGGTGCTGACCAATGCAACACCGTGTTTTTGCATCAGTTCCTGCACCATTGCCCGGCCCCGCATGACCGCGGACAGTTGGGCATGAAAATCGCCCAGAACAATGTCGGGCAGCCGGCAATTGGCGCGCAGCATGGCCTCGACCGGGCCGTCATATAGATCGCGCTCGTTGATCTTCATGGAGGGTATGATGATGCCTTCATGAAAAATTTCCGTCGCATTGGCGTTGGAGCCGGCAACCGCGCCGCCAAGTTCCAGGTGATGGCAAATGCTCCCCGTAAAGGCAACCAAGCGCTCCTCATGGAAGACCGGCATCAGCAAAATAATATCGTTCAGGTGCTGGCCGTTTTCGTAGGGGTTATTGGTAATGTACATCTCGTCGGGCTTGGTCGCGGAGATGTCGTAGCGCTGGCGAAAATAGGGCACGGCGGCGGCCAGTGAATTCATGTGCACCGCGATGGCCTCGGCCTGGGCCACGGTGCGGGCATCGGCATCCATCAGGCAGGTCGAGCAATCCTTGGCCTCGCGTACGATGGAGGAATAGGCGGCGCGCAGCATGATGTCGCTCATTTCCTCGGCGATGGAGCGGAAACAGCTGGAGAGAACATTGAAATCAGCGGGATCTACTGTCTGGTTCATGATTGTGTATCCTGCTCGTTTCGCCGCAGCCGTAAAACACCCGAGGCCTCGGAACTGAGACGCCAGTTCGGCGGCACCACGGTAGAGGTGGAGGCCTCGACAACGATAAGTGGCCCATCGGCCTCGAACCCCGGCGCGAGGTTTTCCCGCCGCATCATTGGGCAATCAAAACTCTTGCCGCCAATGGTTACATTGCGGGATATCTCCCGATCGGTATCAGGCGTGTGCGTAACCGCCGCGACGGTTCCGCCACGCCCGTGGGAGGCGCTCAAACGAAACGAGACCGCCTCGACCGTGCGATCCCTAAAAGCATGACCGTATTGCCGGGCGTGTTCCTGGTGAAAGCATTCAGCCAGATACCCCGCCCCATCCTGCAGCAGTTCCTCCTCCACCAGCGGCACCCTCAATTCATAGCCCTGTCCCCGATAGCGGGCATCGACGGCGAAGGCATGCTTCAGATCAGCGGCTTCGTAGCCGACGTCGGCAAAAGACCGCGCCGCCTCCATGCGCAAGGTGCTGAGTTTCGTCTTCAGGATTTCGGGCGTCATGGCAGCGACGGCCTGGGCACCCTCGGCCAGGACATAGTCCATTTTTACATTGGACAGCGAAAGTCCGACGGCGGAAAAGACGCCTGGATTGGGCGGGATCAAGACCTCGGCGATGTCGACTTCATCGGCCACCGCCGCGGCGATCAGGGGCCCGGCCCCGCCACAGGCGAACAGCGCATAGCGGCGCGGATCCAGGCCGCGTTTGACGGAAACCCGGCGCAGTGCCTGGGCCATGTTGGCGGCGGCGATGCGATACACGCGCTCTGACAATTCAACGGCGGAGAGCCCGAGCCGCTCGCACAGCGGCGCCGATGCGGCACGGCTTAGATCAGGATCGAGGACAATGCCGCCCGGCAGCTCGGCACCTGGGTCGAGCAAGCCGAGTAACAATATGGCATCGGTCAGGCAAAATTGTTCGCCGCCCCGGTTGTAACAAGCCGGCCCCGGCACCGCGCCCGACGACTGCGGCCCGACCTGCAGCATACCGCCAGCATCAATCGTCGCCATGCTGCCGCCGCCGGCGCCAATGGAGATGATGTCGGTCATCGCGATGTTAAGGGGCAGGCCCTCGATATTGAACTCCGACGTCCCCTTGACCGTGGTTTCGGGGCTGCCGTTGGTAATCAGGCAAACATCGGAACTGGTGCCGCCGACATCAATGGTGATGATATCCGGCGTGCCGGCCAGCACGGCGGTTTCCGCCGCGCCCGTTACGGCGGCGGCGGGACCGGAATGAAACATCTGCGCCGCCAGCCGCCTGGCCGCCGCCACCGGGGCGACACCGCCATTGGAAAGCATGATCAAAGGCGTGCCCTGAAAGCCGACGCCATGTGCGTCAGCCTCGAATTTCGACAGATAGCGTTCGACCACCGGGCGGACGAAGGCGGAGATAACCAGCGTGCTGGCGCGTTCGTACTCGCGGTGCTCCGGCGCCACCTCTGACGACAACGAGACATAGATATCCGGGTAGCGGGCGGCGATCAGATCGCCGATGGCGCGTTCATGGGCCGGGTTGGCGTAGGCATGCAACAAACAGACGGCAATGGACTCGACGCCTTGCTCCCTCACCAGCCGATCAACTTTTTCGATCACCGCGGCCTCGTCCAGCGGGGTAACGATGTCGCCGTTCGCGGCTATCCGCTCGGGCACATCGGAAACCATATCGCGGGAAATCAGCGGCGCGGGTTTCTGGTAGAACATGTCATAGACGACCGATTTATCCTGGCGCTGGATGAACAGCACATCACGGAAACCCGCGGTCGTCAGCAAGGCGACCTTGGCGCCCCGGCGCTGGATCAGCGAATTGGCGACGATGGTCGAACCATGCAGCAGCTCGCTTACGTCGCCGCCCTTGGCGCCGAGGCGTTGCAACAATTCCTTGAAACCGGAAATTGCCGCCCGGCTTGGGTCATCCGGCGTCGAGGGGGTCTTGTGGATCACCGCGCGGCCATCATCCAGGACCGCAATCAGGTCCGTAAAGGTTCCGCCGACCTCAATCCCAACAATCACCGCACGCTCCTACATTCCGTCTAAGGCCTGGCCGTTCCCCAAGCAATCGCGTTTTGCAGCAAATGTGCAAATGCATCCGTCTCCCAGACACCATGGAATTCCGACGGCACGGCACCCATCGCATCGATGCTTGCATCCACTTTCGACTGCGTATTGGTCCGGCCCGTATGGCAATGGCCCAAGCCGACGTAAACCACTTCTCCCCGGCCAACTTCTCGGGCGTAACCAAGCACCCGCGTCTTGCCGTCTGCTTGCACGGAGGTATCCTCGTCATAGACGAAGCCAAACCCGGGCGGCGAAGGGTCCTGAGCCAGTTCGGTCGTCAAAAGAACACGGCTGGCGCCTGGGTCCTGCAGTTCGATGAGGTAGAGTTCGTCCTGGGCCGCAAACTTTTTGGGCAATCCCTGGGTGACGGGATGGCCGGCGGTGACGGTGACCTGAAACTCGCACAGCGGCGGGTGGTTGAGGAAAAAGCAACCCAGCGTCTGGTGATGCTCGGCCTTGACCATTTTCTTGACCGTCCGGCCATCGCGTTCGCTTTTGACCGCCTTACCCCCGGACGTCCCGTGCAGGGCAAACCAACGGCCACCATCCGCTAGCCAGTCCGACAACGCGGCATTGCCCGTTCCCACCGGATACGGCCCGGCAACATAAGTTATCAGAAAATCAGTCCCCAGCAGCCAACGTTCGATGTCCTGGAAATCGTTTGCGACGGTGACGGCGAGATGGTCTTTGGCCTGCAGCTTTTGCAGTAGTTGCAGGCGGGCATAATCCATATCGTGTCCCGCGGCGGAGCCGGGCGGAAATCCCCCGGTGATAAGGTGGGCGCGCTGGGTCGTCGTCACGACTGGTCCTCCAGATTAATTGCTTCTTCCTTGGCAGCCATTATTTCCACGGCTCGGCTATGGTGATCAGGGTCCGGGGCCATGTCTAGTATTTTGTTAATTTGTGGGCCTGGGTTGAGCGCGCACAGAAAGAAGAGATTCGCCATGCCGCTCCATGAAAATGGTCCTGTCAGCATTCATTACGAGGAAGCCGGCGCCGGCTTTCCGCTGTTGCTTATTCCCGGTGGCGGCGTTCAAGGACGAGTTCCGCTCGCCGTGCGCCATGCGCGCAGCTTCCTCCGCGCCCATCAACCAGCTGAGAACCTGATTTAACGCGGCGACAAATGCCGCGCGTCGGCCGGCGCTTGGTGGTCCATTACCCGCAAGATGCTCGCATTCATCATGTAAACGCTCATCACGGCGGTCAGTTCCAGCAGACCATTTTCACCATAGCGCGCCCGCACGGCATCGAAAGTATCGTCGCTGACCCGTGGCGCCTCCAGAAGTTCCCGCCCAAACCGGATAATCAGCGCCTCGTCCGCCGTCAGGCCGTCCAGGGGCGCGTAGGTATCGACGGCGTGGATCGCCTCCTCCCGTGTTCCAGCCTTTAGGCCCAACCTGACGTGCGCGTTCCAGATAAAGTCGGCATTGGCGGCCCGCGCCGCGGTGCAGATTGCCAGCTCTGACTCCGCATCGCTCAACGATGTATGATAGCGCAGATGTTCCACCAGGTCCGACAACCGCGCCCCGGCCTGCCCGGCATATGTGAGATAGCTGCTTGGCGGCGGCAGGCTTTTGCGCGTCTCGAGAATATGGCGCACGGCGGCGCGGGTTGCCTCGGCAAACGCCTCCGTATCGGAGGGTATCGGTAGTCGCGGCATTGTCTAGCTCCTTCAACTGGCCCCATGCGGCCACACGGTTAACGATGCCTCAAGAACAGACCAAAAAGGAAACAATTTGTGCCCACACAGGCAAACATGCGCTATCTTGACCCTCCAGTTACTGGAAGCCTTATATTACTCTGCATGAATAGGCGGCATGGTGGCATTCGGCAACGCCGCCATGAGTTTGAGTTCCGTATCGGTTATCAACAACGCGCCGTGCCCACGCACCATAGGGTTGGAGATCAAGTCATGAATATCGGCGATGCCGCCAAGGCCACCGGCCTGTCCTCAAAGACCATCCGCTATTACGAAAGCATCGATCTAATCGCCGCCGACCGCCAGGAAAACGGCTACCGCACCTATACCGACGCCCATGTCCACAAGCTGCGCTTTGTGCAAAGGGCGCGCGGCCTGGGCTTCTCCATCGATGATTGCCGGGCCCTGCTGTCCCTTTATCAGGACAAGCACCGGGCCAGCGCCGAGGTCAAAAATATCGCGCAAAAGCACCTTGAGGAAATCGAGGGCAAGATCGCCGAATTGCAAGACCTGCAGCAGACATTGTCACATCTCGTCGAACATTGCGCCGGCGATCACCGCCCTGACTGCCCCATTATGGATGGCCTGTCAGGCGAATTGCACGAAGCATCCGCCAAGGTGGCGAAGCTGCACTGATGGCATCCGTCGCGGATCAATCAGCGCGTTTTGCGATGCCGCTGTGACGGTCAACCTCGAACACCTGCACCAGTGAACCGTCGACCGTGACGATCTCGGCGGTAATGGTGTTCTCGTCCCTCTGTGCCACCTTGCCCAGCTTCAACCGCTTGTTGCCACGGCGTTGAAGACGGTGGTCAAAGAAATGCGAGACATCATCGACGCTCAGATGTTGGATCGGCGTCACGCGGATAACACGTTTCTTCTTAGCGCCCGACTTATGATGGCCGCCATAGCCGCCATGCTTGCCACCGTGCATGGCGTTTTTCTGCATCATCATCATGTGATGACTGCCCATTTGGCCCTGATGCTGCTGCGTGGACATAGTGGCGCTGTCTTGACCCTGATGCATCATGCCCTGGTTCATCATACCGCTATGGGCGCCACTGGAATTACCGGTCGGATGGGCGGAGACCGTGGCGCTTGCCGTCAAGGCGACAACCGCCAATAAAGACAGCAGCAACTTTTTCGATCTTTTCATCTATTCAGTCCTTCTCGCGAAATGTGGAAATTCCAGGCCACGCGGCCCGCTCTGCTGGGAGATGGTGCTTCCACCTACTGGAGGGTCAATGGCACTGCATTTTAGGCGCCTGCGGCATTTTGCCCACGTATCAGTCTTGTTGGATAAGGGCTTTACCTTCCAGTGGCTGGAATGACGATACTGGTCTTGAAACTATTTCGACCAGGCAGTCAGATCGGCAGGCCATGAATAAGAAATCCGCAAAGAACGCAACTGAGAAATCCGCAGAGAACACCGCTATCACGGCACGTCTCAAGGCAAAGCTGCCGGCATTGGCGGTGCTGGCCGTCGTGGTGGGCGGCGCATGGGTAATGATCAATCAATCAATGCAGCAAAGTGGTTCGGCGACGGTAGAGGTAAATGTCCCGGCACTTTCGGCGCTCGGCCAACAAGGCGAAAAGGCCTTCGCGGCCAATTGCGCTGAATGCCATGGTGTGAATGCCGCGGGTGGTGAAGGCGGGCCGCCATTGGTGCACAAAATTTACAATCCCGGACATCACGCCGACGGCGCCTTTTCACTGGCCCTGCAAAGAGGCGTCAGCCAGCATCATTGGCGGTTCGGCAACATGCCGCCCCAGCCCCAGGTCAGCGCGGCGGATACCGGGGCGATCATCCGCTATGTCCGCGAACTGCAGGTCGCGAACGGTATCGGTTACGAACCCCATCGCATGCAGTAGGAGATCCAAGACATGGATGCGTCCAACCCTTTGAACGGCGAAACCTCACCGGCGCCAAAAAGCTTGATGCGATTGAAGCAATTGGCGGCCATTTTGGTTTTGTTGCTGGTTTCGCCTCTGGCATTCGCCGGCGAAGTTACTTTTATGCATCAAATTCAACGGGTCGGCGGAATTGTCTTTCCGGGCTCCGATACCCAAAAATTTCTTGTCGCAACGGGTTATGGCGCCCTTTCGGTGGAGCCGAATGGCCGCGTCACGCAGCTTTCCAACAAGGCCGGCTTCCTGACTGAGCTGATGGCTCCCCCGTCGTCACCGAACATCCTATTTTCCAGCGGCTATCGTTCGAAGACCAAAAAGCTGGGCGTCATACGTTCCGATGATGGGGGTGTATCATGGTCACGGATTTCCAATGGCGCCCATGGTCCCGTCGCATTTCATTCCATGGCCATCAGCCCGATCAATCCAGCGACCATGTATGGCGCCGAGACGGACGTTCAAGTCAGCCACGACCATGGCAAGACCTGGACCTCACGCGGCGAGCCGCCGGCGCAGCTGTTTGATATCGCGGCCTCGGCCAAGGAGCCGAAAACGTTATACGCGGCAACCCGTACTGGCCTGTATCGCAGCGCCGATGAAGGCGCGTCCTGGAATTTGGCGCACCCGGGAAAGCACCCGGCGCCAATGGTACACGTGACGCCGGATGGCAAAATTTATGCTTTCCTTTATGGCCTGGGACTGGTCGTGGGCGACGAGCCGGGCTCGGCCTGGCAACTCGTCTCGGACAAGTTCGCGGGCCGTGCCCTGATCGATCTCGCGATTGATCCGGCCGATCCCCAGAGAATGCTGGCCGTGGCCGATACCGGCGCCATGATGCAGAGCCGTGACAGCGGCAGGAACTGGCACAGCTTTGAAGGGCAACTGGACCAAACGCCCGCACGGATCAAGGCAGGCCGGGAACTGTACAACGAAAATTGCCAAGCCTGTCACGGCAGCAAGGGCATCGGCGAAAAACCGGATGATCCGGGCGCGACGGACGAAAATGGTTTGCCGCTGGCCCCCGCGCTCGATGACAGCGCCCATGGCTGGCACCACGGGGACGCTCAACTTCGCGCCACGATCTTGAACGGTTCACCGCGCAACGAGCGAATGATCCCCTGGAAGGATCAGGGTCTAAGCGATGACGACGCGCGCAACCTCGTGGCCTACATCAAAAGCCTGTGGAATTTTCGCAGCCAAGCCTGCCAGGGCAGCCGGCATATGCGCTGCATGCATTAGCACCTGTGGACATTTAAGACGGCAGGAAAACACCCTTGCCGGTTTTTTGCTGATCGAACAATTGGTAGGCCTCCTCCGCCTGTTCCAGTCTCCAACGATGGGTAAACAAGCGGTCCACATCGACGCCACGGTCGGCAACGAAGCGGGCGCAATCGGTCAGGCCGACATTGGAAAACGTCCATGACCCCAGCAAGGTGATTTGCCGGCGCAACAGATCGGGGCTGACCTCCAAAGTTACTTCGCCGCCCTCGCCCACATAACAGCACGCGCCCCAGGCCCGCGTCGCGCGCACCGCCTGGGCCCGCGCCTGGGGCGAGGACGAGGCATCCAAGGTCTTCTCGGCCCCTTCGCCGTGGGTCAGTTCCAGAATAGCCTGTACCGGATCCTCGGCCATGGGATCGATGGTCACGTCGGCGCCCAGCTCAGTGGCAAGCTGCCGCCGCTCCGGCGAGATATCCAGGGCGATCACCCGGGCGCCCATGGCATGGGCAAGCTGGGTAACGGACAGGCCGACCGGCCCCTGGCCAAAGACGGCAATGGTCTCGTCGCCATGCAGTGACAGCCGTTGCAAGGCGCCAAAGGCCGTGCCGGTGCCGCAGGCAATAGCCGCGCCGGTCTCGAACGATAATTCGTCCGGCAGGGTTACCAGGGTTTCGACCGGAACTTTCATATAGGGGGCATGGGCGCCATGGGCGACCGAGCCGAAGACCACCGCGCCCTCGGCACACATTTGCCGCCAACCCGCCATGCAATGGCGGCAAACGCCGCAACCGTCATAGTGAAAATCGATCACCCGCTGACCGATCCGGGCCTCACGCCCGGTTACCGCCGATCCCAGCTCGACCACGACGCCGCAGGGTTCGTGCCCGGCGATCACCGGCTCCATCGACCGTTTGATACCGCCGCGCACCACGCCGGGTATGAAAGGCTCGCGGTAGCCCTTGAGATCCGTGCCGCACATACCGGAAGCCTTGATCTCCAGGATCACATCGCGCGGGCCCGGCTGCGGGTCGGGAAACTCACGCAGCTCGGTCCTGCTCTCGCCAATAAATACGACACCCTTCATTTACCATTCTCCCAACGGCTGCGTGCGGCTCTCTTCAGGGTGATTAAGGCATTATATTTCCAGACTGGCTATCACCATTGTGCGTGAGAGTGCACAATCGGAACGGTAGCAAGAAATTTGAAAATAGGGAGAGACATCATGCAACAGGGTAACCCGACATCGTTGCGCGTGCCCGACCCCGGTGTCGCGGATTTATTGGCGCAGGACGCACGCTGGCAGGCCTGGCTTGATGTGGAGGCGGCGCTGGCGAAAGCCGAGGCCGAGTTGCAAATGATCCCTGGCCCGGCGGCGGAGGAAATCGTGCGAAAGTGCGATCTGTCCCTGTTTGACCGCGCGCGCCTTACGGAGGGCTTTCAGCGCACCGGGCACAGCTTGGTGCCGCTGATCTGGGAGTTGTCGCGACTATGTGATGGTGACGCCGGCAATTATGTGCATTGGGGCGCCACGACGCAGAACATCACCCAGACCGGCGATCTGTTGCAATTGCGCAAGGTACACCGGGTATTTCTGCGCCAGATCGGCGCGATCCTCGCCGCCCTGGCGGACCTGGCCGAGCGCAGCAAGGACATGGCGCTGCCGGGCCGCACCCATGGCCAGCATGCGGTGCCGGCGACATATGGCCTGAAGGCCGCGGTCTGGATCGATGAGTTCGCCCGCAATGTAGAGCGCCTTGAGCAATCCGAGCCGCGGGTCTTTCAGGCCATGCTGGGCGGTGCGGCGGGCACCGTCGCCTCATTCGGTGATCGGGGATTGGAAGTACAGGCGAGGATGGCGGCTCATCTGGAGATGCCCCCAATGGCCGTGCCCGCGCGCAACATCATGGATCATTTGGCCGAACACATCATGGCGTTGGCTTTATTGGCGGCCAGTTGCGGCAAATTCGCCAACGAAATCTACACCGGCATGAAGCAGGAGTTCGGCGAGGTTGAGGAGCCGTTTACCGCCGGCACTGTCGGCAGCTCCACCATGCCGCAAAAACGCAATCCGTTTATTTCGCAAGACATCATGGCCTATACAGCGCAGATCCGGACCATGGTGCCCCTGGCCCTGGAAGCGGTGATGACCGAGCACGAAGCGAACCGGCAGACCTCGTTGATGATGCGGCAGGCACAAAATCAGGTCTGCGTGCTGATGGGCGATACGTTGGAGCGGGTGCGGATTCTGGCCGAAGGCCTGGTGCTGAAGCCGGAGCGCATGCGCGCCAATCTGGACCTGACCGAAGGCTTGATCATGGCGGAACCAATCATGCTGGCCCTGGGCGAGTATGTGGGCCGCCAGGAAGCCCATGATATCGTTTACGATGCAGCCCAGGCGGTGGCGGTTGGCGGCGAGAGCTTCAGCGATTTGCTCGGCGCCGACCCGCGCTTCAACGCTTATCTCTCGGAAAGTCAAATGCGGGAGATGCTCGATCCAACCCGTTACACCGGCCTGTGCAGTCAGATGGCCCAAACCCAGGCGGACCGTGCCCGGAAACTGGCAACATCGTTGGGCATCTGACCAAATCGAGAATGGGGAACGGCGATGCAAATCACAATTACCGAACATGTCACCAGATCCGGGCGCCATACCAACCACTACCTGGCCGCCGGGCCGGAGGACGGCCCCTTGCTGATTTTCGTCCACGGCTGGCCGGAACTCTCGATCAGTTGGCGGCATCAGTTGCCTGCCCTTGCGGCCCTGGGCTTCCGTTGCCTGGCACCGGACATGCGCGGATATGGCCGCTCGTCGGTGCCAAAACGCCATGAAGACTACGCCCAGACGGAAATCGTCGCGGATATGATCGAGTTGCTGGAGGCTCAAGGGGCCGAGCGCGCCGTCTGGGTGGGGCATGACTGGGGTGCGCCGGTGGTCTGGAATATCGCCTCCCATCACCCGGACCGCTGCCGTGCCGTGGCCGGTCTATGCGTGCCATATGGTTGCCTGGAACATGGTCTGGATGCCGCCATCGCCCTGGTCGACCGCACGGTCTATCCGGAAGACGAATTCCCGGCCGGGCAGTGGGAATACATGCGCTTCTACGAGGAAAATTTCGCCCATGCCATGGCCGGCTTCGAGGCTAACCCTTACAATACCGCCAAGGCGCTGTTTCGCCGTGGCGACCCGGCGGGCCGGGGTAAGCCGACGCGCACCGCCTTTGTCCGCAAGTCTGGTGGTTGGTTCGGCCCGGAAAATACCGCCCCCGATGTGCCCCGCGACGATACCGTGATCTCGGAGAAAGACCTATCCATCTATGCCGCCGCGATGACGCGCAACGGCTTTTTCGGCGCCGATTCCTATTATATGAACCATGGCGCCAACGCCGCCTATGCCAAAACCGCCATGAATGGCGGCAGGTTGGAGATGCCGGTGCTGTTCCTCGCCGCGCGCTATGATTACACCTGCGAGAGCATCGATTCCGATTTGGCCAAGGCCATGCCGGACCTCTGTCCCAACCTGACGACGCGGATCATCGACAGCGGCCATTGGATGGCCCAGGAAAAGCCAGCCGAGGTCAACGCCGCGTTGACCCATTGGCTGGCAATGCAGGTAGCTGAAGCCTGGCCAGGTGCCTGAGGCCTGGCCCGCGCCTTGCTTGCGAAGCGCTTAGCCCATCACTATCCCATCAGGGGCAAAGCGATGGCCTGCCCAGTGCGCAACGATTGCGTCACCGCATCGGTCCATTCCATATATTTCACTGCTGTCGTCAGGTCCGTGTGGCTGACCTCTTCGACGCCGCGGATGGCATTGATGAATTCCTCTTCCACACGCCAGCCGCCGCGCTTGGCCGCATCGATGTTGACTTGCGCCAGGCCGTCCTCGCCACGCTTGCCCGCGAACAATGCCATGGGATCGGAGCCGCCCTGATATAGCCGCAGGGTGCCATCGGTGCCGAAGATGCAGACATCGACGCCCGCCGGTGCATGGCCCAACACGGTGGAAACGTTAAAGCGGATCTGTCCGCCCTGTTCCATTTGCCCGATGATATCCACATGGTCGGGAATGGTCATGGCCTGGCGCTGTCCGGCATCGTTGGTGCGGTGGCTGACGACCGCCTGACCGGCGGCGAAAACGTTCGCCATGGGGCCGACCCAGCGCATCATCGCCTCGTACCAGATGCCCATGGACATGATGTTGTTGCCCGACATATCCCGGTCCTGACGCCAGGTGATGGGCGATGAAGGATTGGGGAAGCTGCTAGCCACCGTAATCCGGGCATCGATGGTAATCAGATCGCCGATATAGCCGGCGCCGATCATATCCATGATGGTGGCATCAAATTCCAAGGTATGCGGCGCCGGTACGATCTGGGCCACGCAACGGGGCGCCAGGCGCGCGGCATCCAGCATATCGTGGGCCTGACCCGCATTCAGCGCCATGCGCGCCTCGCACAATACATGCTTGTCATTGGCCAGCGCGGCGATGGTCATGGGTGCGTGCATATAGGGCCAAGTGCCGATGCAGACGGCATCAATATCGGCATCCTCGACGACTTCCTGCCAATCGGCGGCGATACTGGGGATGTCGAACTCGTCCGCCACCCGCTGAGAGGACGCCGCGCTGCGATTGACCACGGTGACGATCTCGACACCGTCCTGGGCTTGCAGGCCCGGAATATGCAGCTTGGTGGTGTTGCCGCCCGCGCCGATCACGCCGACACGAATTTTCTCATTAGCCATCAGTCTTCTCTTTCTATGAAGCAATCTGGAACGTAGATTATGCGGCTTGAGAGCATTGTCAAAGGGGAAAGGTCATGCGCGGTGTCCTGGTCAAGGAATATACCGAGTTTCAGAATCTGAAGATCGAGGACTGCCCCGCGCCAACCCTGGAGCCGGGACAGTTGCGCATCAGGACCCAGGCCGCCGGCGTCAGCTTCGCCACCTCGCTGATGGTTTCAGGCCGCTACCAACGTAAACCGCCGCTGCCCTTTGTGCCGGGCACCGAGGCCGCGGGCATCGTTGCTGAACTGGGCCCGGATGTTACCGGTTTCAAGCTCGGCGACCGGGTCGCCTGTGTGCTGGACTGGGGCGGCCTGGGGGAAGAGACCATGGCCAACGAGGTTAATACCTTTGCCCTGCCCGATAGCCTGGAATTCAACCGCGCCATCTGTTTCACCAATTCCTACGGCACATCGGCCGCCGCCTTGACCTGGCCGCATCTATTGAACGTTCAGAGAGGCGAAACATTACTGGTGCATGGCGGCGCGGGCGGCGTCGGTATCGCCGCGATCGAGATCGGCAAGATCCTCGGCGCGAAAGTCATTGCCACCGCCGGTTCGGAAGAAAAGCTCGCCATCGCCAAACAGCACGGCGCCGATCATGTGATCAACTACCGTGAAGGGCCATTTCGCGACGGCGTGCTGGAGATCACCCAGGGCCGGGGCGCCAATGCGATCTATGATCCGGTGGGCGGTGAGGTGTTCGAACAATCCCTGCGCTGCATCGCGCCCGAGGGGCGGATCATGCCCGTGGGCTTCGCCGGCGGCACCATCCAGCAGATTCCCGCCAACCTGCTGTTGGTCAAGAACATCTCGGTCTGCGGCCTGAACATGGGCTATTACTATGGCTGGAGCCCTGATGACGTGCGCCACGAACAAGGCCCGCGCATGCAGGCGCTGTTGGCGCAGCTGTTCGTCTGGTACGAGGCGGGCTATCTCAACCCGCGGGTTTCTCACACCTTCGCCCTGGATGATTTTCAAGACGCGATGGCGGTGGTCCTGGGCCGTCTCTCCCAGGGCCGTGTCGCGGTGGTGATGGACGGGGAGGCCAAGCGTCTGGGTAAGTAACGCTGTCCCCGAGGCGATAATTTGCTAGGCTTGCTCTCGAGGAAACGAATGAGGCCAGGAAATGTCCACATCTGAAAATAAGTGGCGCACCGTCTCGAACATCCCGCTGAAGGGCGCTTATGGCCCGGAGGATATTCCGGACAGTCATCAAGAGGCCATGCAGGCACCGCCTGGTGCGGCGCCCTATATGCGCGGCGCCTACACGGAAATGTACCGAGGCAAGCCGTGGCGGATCTTTCAACTCAGCGGTTTCGGCAGCCCGGAGGAAGAAGGCGAACGCATCCGCTTTCTCCTCGAACATGGCGAGACCGGCTTCATCATGGAGCACGACCGCAACACCGCCGACCATATGTACAATGTGGATCACCCCGAAGTCCTGGCGCGCAAGGAAGACGTCGGCCTGACCGGTGCGGTGATCCAGAGCGTCCGGGATTATGAAACCGTGCTGAATGGCATCGATCTGGCGAAAACCTATGGCCATCCGGGCGGCGGCGTGGTCCAGCATGCGCCGTTCGCGCTTGGGTGTTACTGGTCCGTGGCCAAGCGCCGGGGCCTGGACCTCGCCACCCTGCCCGGCACCGGGCAGAGCGATTTCTTCCTGACCTACCTGGGTTGCGTCACCAAACAGCAGATCCCTACCGATGCCGGCCTGCGTTTCAACTGCGACATTATCGAATTCTGCGCCGAGCATATGAAGCGCTGGGTGCCGGTCTCCGTCGCGGGCTACAATGGTGCCGATTCCGGCCTGAACGCCTGGCAGGAGCTGGGCGCGGTGATGGCCAACGCCACTGAGTATCTCGACGAGATCAAGCGCCGGGGCAATATCCCGGTCGAGGTGGCGGCGCGCTCGGTGGGCGGCATGAACTTTCGCGTCGCCATGGATTTCTTCGAGGAGATCGCCAAGCTGCGCGCGGCGCGCAAAATGTGGCACGACCTGGTCAGCCGCCGCTATGGCATCACCGATCCGAAGGTCAAGGCCCTGCGCCTGCATATCGTCACCGCCGGCTCCGCCATGACCTATCAACAGCCCCTGAACAATATCGCCCGCGGCACCCTGATGGCCCTGGCCTCGGTCCTGGGCGGCACGCAGTCCCTCGGCGTCTCGGGTTACGACGAGGCGCTGTCCATTCCGTCTGAACATGCCCATCAGATGTCCCTGCGGATCCAGCAAATCCTGCAGGAGGAAACCAATGTCCCCGCCGTGGCCGATCCCCTAGCGGGATCATATTTTGTCGAAAGCCTGACGGCGGAAGTGGAGGAAAAAGCCTGGGCGTTTTTCGACGAGATCCAGGAACAGGGCGGCTTCCTGCGCGCCCTGGACAGCGGCTGGCTGCATGGCAAGGCGGCGGAAAATCAGCTGGCCTTCCAGCACCGGTTGGAAAGCGGCGAGGCCGAACTGGTCGGCGTCACCAAATACGAGGATGACGAGACGCCGTTCGAGATGGATGGTTTTCGCGGCCAAGGCGGCGAGTGGGCCCGGGCCAATGAGCGCTTGCAGGCGGTCAGGGCCGAGCGGGACGGCAAACGTGCCGACACGGCACTGAAAGATGTCGCGGCGGCCTGCCGCTCCGATAGGAATATCATGCCGGCGATGCTCGAAGCCTGTGATGCGGAGGTCACGGTGGGCGAGTTCGGCGAGGTCTTCCGCGCTGCCTATGGTGACTGGGCCACACCTATTTAGGAATTTTGGTGATGAGTACGGATCTACGAAACACGCGAAAAGTGCTGTTCGTCAAGACCGGCCTGGACGGCCATTGGCGCGGCCCGCTGCTGGTTACCGGCGCGTTGGAAGAGGCCGGCTTCGACGTTATGATGCTGGGCATGGCAACGCCGGAGGAAACGGCGGCGGCGGCATCGCGGGACAAACCGGACCTGATCGGCCTGAACATCTGCGGTCATATCGATGTGGTCAAACGGACCGTCGCCATGCTGCGCGAACAGCTGCCAGAAGTGCCTATCTTCGCCGGCGGCACGGTCGCGCCCTGGGCCAAGAAGGAATTGGAAGCCATTGGCGTCGAAGTCTATCCGCCCGGCTCGAAACTAACGGACATCGTCGCCGCCGCGCACCGTTTGACCGAGGGCTAGTTTGACGGCGGACTGGGCTGATGGCGGCTTGATGCTCGTCAACCACCCTTGCGTCTATTCATCTAGGATACAGAATAGGGTATTCTGTGCGGTCTTTGTTAACCGGTGGAGATGGGAATTATGAACCAGAACTCGATTGTAGCTGAAATGAAGGTCCTACCGGAGATCGATGTGGATTTCGAGATCCGGCGGCGGGTGGATTTCATCAAGGGTATGATACAGGGCTCGGGCCTCAACCATCTGGTGCTGGGCATTAGCGGCGGCATCGATTCCAGTACTTGCGGACGGCTGGCGCAGTTGGCGGTCAACGAGCTGAACGAGGCGGCGGTCGACGACGGCGACTATAAGTTTGTCGCCGTGCGCTTGCCTTATGGAGTGCAGGCGGATGAAGAGGATGCCCAGGCGGCGCTGGCCTTTATCCAGCCTAGCCTGAGCGTTAGCGTCGATGTAAAGGACGGCTCGGACGCGATCCATCAATCGACCCTAAAAGCCCTGCAGGAACAGAACATACCGGAGCAGAGCGAGTCCATACAGGATTTCGCCAAGGGTAATGTCAAGGCGCGCATGCGCATGGTGGCGCAATACGAAATCGCCGGCCTGCTGGGCGGGCTGGTCATCGGCACCGATCATTCGGCGGAAAACGTCACCGGGTTCTATACCAAGCATGGCGACGGCGCCTGCGATATGGCGCCGCTGTTCGGTCTGAACAAACGTCAGGTGCGGATGCTGGCCGCCAATATGGGCGCGCCCGAAAAACTGATCACCAAGGCGCCCACCGCCGATCTGGAAAGCCTGGCGCCGGCAAAGCCCGATGAAGACGCGCTGGGCCTCAGTTACGACCAGATTGATGATTTTCTGGAAGGTAAGGCCATTGATCCCGAAGCAAGAGAGCGGATCATCGGGATTTACCTTCGAACCGAACATAAGCGGCAGGCAATCGCAACGATTCACGACTAGCCGGTAGCCGTTATTGCAGGCAAATGGGGACTGTTTCGCAATACCGGCGCCCGGCATCGAGAGCTCTTGAAAGGCATGGCTTAGAACCTGCCAACAAACGTATAGGAAACGTCAAATGCCAGTCCCGACCGTTGACGCCGCCTCGCTGGTGGCCGTACCCGCGCATAGCCCCTCGGCGGCCCATCGCGCCGAAGCGGCGTCCGCCGCCAACCAGATTTGCCAGCAAGCCATGGGCGGGGAAGCCTATCTCTCCCATGTGCTGCGCTCGGAATTCGGCAAGCTTGGCATCATTCTCATCCCCGTGACCGATATGGATATGTTCAAGGACAAGCAGCGGACCCTGGACGCCGCCCTCAAGGGCGTCGAACTGGCGGCCCAGCTTGGGGCTAAGTGCGTTTCCTTCACTGGCATGATCCCCGCCGCCACCGATTACGCTACCAGCATCGTCAACGCCGTTCGCGCGCGCGCGGCGGAAAAGCCGGAACTGAACGCGCTGCAACTAACATCCGGGCATGCGGCGGTGGTGGCGGCCTTCGCGCTTAACATTGACCGCCTGCTCGAATTTGCCGGGCGCAGCTATCAGGACGAGCGGGTCGCCTTCGTCGGCCTGGGTTCGATCGGCGAGGGTATCACCAAGCTGATGGCCGCCCGACCGGCGCCGCGGCGGATCTATCTGGTGGATGTGGCCAAAAAGCAAGCTCATCTGGAACAGCTAAAGGCGGATCTGATTGGCGACTATAAAATCCCCGCCGCCCGGATCGACATCATCACCGTCGAGGAAGAGCAAAGCCTGCCCGCCGAACTCTACCCAAAAATTAGCCTTATTCTTTCCGCGACGTCCGGCCCGGAGGTCATCGACATAGATGCCCTGGCGCCCGGCACCCTGATCGTCGATGATTCCTTTCCCCTCGGCTACAACACCTACAAGGCGGTCAAACGCATGCAGGGGCCGGCGGATATCATGATCACCATCGCCGGCGCCTTCCAGGGACCGGCTGACTTCACCGTGGATCATATGCCGCTCGAGCCCGACGATGCCGACCTTAACGAGCTGCGGGCGATCATTCCCCAAATGGCGAACCCGTGGCCGGATTGCCTGACCGGCTGCCTCTATTCGGCCCATTTGACGCCGCGTTACGGCCTGCCCGAAACCATCGGACCCGTTACGGCAAGTGATGCGCAACGCTTTTACGAGACCTTGCGCCAACATGACTTCAGGGGCACGCCGCCGTATTTCTTCACCTTCGGCATGCAGCGCGAAGATCCCATATTTTCCCTTGGCGAACCACGCTCCCTGCAATCGAGCATTTCACACCAAGACTGAGCTGGCCGGCCGGTAAACCCTAGCCCACACCCCAAGCCTCGCCTATTGTGGCAGGCGGGATTGAGTGGGGTGTTGGGCAGGATGACAAATTGTATCGGGGGCGGTCGCTAGATGCCCATGGGCCGTTTGATTATCCTGATGTGCAGCTTCCTCGGCCTGACTTTGTTCGGCATGCACGCGGTGCCCGCCCTGTTGCCGCAGTTCGTGGACATGTGGTCGTTGAGCAATACCGAGGCCGGCTGGATCGCGGGCATTCCCTACCTGGCGAATTTGTTCGGCGTCGCATTCATCGGCATCACCGACCGCGTCGATGCCCGCCGCTTGTTGATCCTGGGCGCCATCATTAACGTCATTGGTTATGGCGGCATGGGCCTTGCCGACGGGTTTTGGAGCGCCTTGTCCTTTCGCATCCTGCAGGGGTTGGGCTATGCCTGGACCTATCTGCCCGGCGTCAAGGCAATCGCCGACCGGATAAGCGGCGAGGGCAAGGGCCGGGCCGCCTCGATCTATGTCTCTTCATTCGCGGTCTGTTCATCCCTCTCCCTGCTGGCGGCGGCGGAGACCCGGGACGCCTTTGGCTGGGAGTGGGCCTTTGTCCTGCCCGCCATCACCAACCTGATCGCCGCCGGTCTGATCCTGTTTCTGCTGCCCCCTGTCGAACCCGAAGGCGCCGCGTCCAGAGGGGCGGGAGACACACCCGCGGGGCTGCGGTTTATTCCGGATTTTGCTTTGGTGGTCCGCAACCGCGCCGCCTTTGGCTATATCATCGCCTCGTTCGCACATCACTTTGAATTGCTGGCGGTGCGCGGCTGGACCGTGGCCTTCCTAACCTGGGTGGTTGCCGTACGGCCCGAGATGCCCGCCGGCTTCAACGTGCCGCTGGTTGCCACATTGTTAATTCTGATCGGCGTGCCCACCTCCATGGCGGGGGGCGAGGCAGGTCACCGGGCCGGCTATGCCCGCGCGGCTTTTCTGGTTATGACCGCCTCTGCCATCGGGGCTCTGTTCGTGGGCTTTTCCGCCGCCTGGTCGTTGTGGCTGCTGGCCGGCTTCGTGCTGTTGCATAATCTATTCGTGCTAGCGGATTCGGGTGTCTTGAATGCCGGCGCGGTAACCGCCTCCGACCCGGCCCAACGCGGCAATACGGTCGCCGTCTATGGTGTCGCCGCCGGTGCCGGTGGCCTGTCGGGACCGGTGCTGTTCGGCGTGATCCTGGATCACACGGGCAATGGCCAAACCGCCGACAGCTGGGGCTGGGCCTTTGCCGCGACGGGCGCGGTCATCCTGGCCGGGGCCATCGCCGTCCGCCTGCTGTCGTGGCGGGCAGCTCATTGACATGCAGTATAGGGCGTTTCCGGGTTTGCCAGTATACTCGCGCCCCGGAAACTTATGGGGAGTGTTGCCATGACGACGACGTTTGGAATTCTGTTTTTCGAAGGCACGGAGGAGCTCGACGCCATTGGCCCATGGGAAGTCTTTACCATGGCATCGAAGGAGCGCGATGACATAGCCGTGGTCTCGATTTCGGAACATGGCGGCACGGTGACCTGTAACAAGGGCATGCGCATTGTGATGGATCACAGTATCGCCGACGCGCCAAAGCTGGATGTATTACTGGTGCCGGGCGGCATGGGCACGCGCACCGAAGTTGACAATCCGGCCTTGCTGAGCTGGATCGCCGAGGTGGCCAAGGGCTGCCAATGGGTCACTTCGGTATGCACCGGGTCGTTGTTGCTGGCCGAGGCTGGCCCGGCGGCGGGCAAGCGGATCACCACCCATTGGGGGGCGATCGAGATGGTTCGCAAGCGGGGCAAGGCGGGCGAGGTGCTGGAGAATGTCCGCTATGTCCGGGACGGCAATGTTGTCAGCTCCGCCGGGGTCTCCGCCGGCATCGATATGTCATTGTGGCTGATTGGGGAAATGTACGAGCCCGCCTTTGCCCGCAAAGTGCAGCGCAATATGGAATACGATCCCGCCCCGCCCTACTCGGCGGAAGTTTGATCGCGAAAATGGTCTAGGAATTGGCTTTCCCGTCTGTCATTGCCAGCCCCACCCGCTCGGCTGGGAAACGGCAGGTCACGGTGGTGCCTTCGCCCTCGACGCTTTCGATAAGCAGGGCGCCGCCATGCAAATCCACGAGTGATTTTGACAAGGCAAGCCCTAGGCCCGTGCCTTCGAATTTCCGGGCGAGGGAGCTGTCGACCTGGTAAAATGGCTGGGTCAATTTATCGATTTCATCTTCCGCGATACCTATGCCGCTATCCGTCACGGTGATCGCCAAGGCCCCGTCCCCAAGCACGGCGGCCTTCACAATTACCGTGCCTTCTTCGGTAAATTTAACCGCATTGGATAGCAGGTTGAGCAATAGTTGCCTCACCGCCTTGGTGTCCGCGCGGAGGCTTGGCAAATCGGCTTCGCTCTCGTCCTTGATAATCAGGCCCTCGGCCTCGGGCCGGCTGGAAATCAGGGCAATCGTCGTTTCCAGCAAATGCGCCAGGTCGATCAGCTCATCCTGCAAGGTCGTGGTGCCCGCCTCGATCTTGGTGATGTCGATAATATCGTTGATGATGGCGAGAAGTTGGCTGCCGCTGGAATGAATATCGGCGGAATAGGCCTTGTACTGGTCATTCTCGATCGGGCCGAGCAGTTCATCCTTGATCATTTCGGAGAAGCCGATGATGGCATTCAACGGCGTCCGCAGCTCGTGCGAAATTGCGGCCATGAACTCCGACTTGGCGCGGCTGGCAGCAATCGCCTCTTCCGCCGCCTGGCGCTGAGTATCTTCCAACAAACGGCGTTTGGTGATGTCGCGGATTGCCAGAAAATGATGGGTGCGCGGAACTTCACGCCGTTCCAGGGGGTTGCGGCTAAGCTGTAGGACGGCCCGCCGGATGGATATTTCCACGACAAACGTCGCACCGTCCTGGCGCAAACACAGGCCCTCGCGCAGGGGCGGGACCGGGGTTTTGAGATCCTGCAGATCGCTGACCCTAAAGGCATCGGCGGCATCATCGCTGAAATCAAACAGATGGTCAGGCGGCTTTCCCACCACGTCTTCGGCCCGATAGCCCAACATCGCTTCGGCTGCCTCGTTGAACAACGACACGTTTCCCAAAGGGTCGACCACGATAATGCCGTCGAAACTACTTTCGACAAAGCGCCGCATCATTGCGCTGCGATGCAGGACGGCCATGCGCTGTTGAAAAATGCGCAGGGTTTGACGGTCGATCAGGGCGATCATGCTGTAGCCGTAGCAGAGCCACGGCGCCAATAGCCAAGGTGCTATATCCAGGCTGATGGGCATGACGGCTTGCAGACCCACCGTCGCGCCACCAAGGCCTAACGAACCGGCGCCCAGTGTCAGCAGACCCCGGTGCCAGGACCAATTCGCCAATCCAGGCGCCAACAGAAGTGTCAGCAAGGCCATGACGGCCAGGGTCGGCAATTCGCCAGTGCGCCGCAAGGCGCGGTCCTGGCGAAAGGATTCCGCCGACAAGGCAATCAGGGCCGGGCCTGGAATTGCCCCATGCCGCGGAACCGCAATATAGTCGCCCAATTCGATGGCCGAAGCACCAACGATGACATCCCGATCCTGGAACATCGCCTCCGGAAACTCACCGCGCAGGACATCGACATAGGCGATGCGCGGAATTGTGTTTAGCCGGATGCCGAAGTCAATGTAGTTCTTGATTGTTGGCGATCCCCGGCCATTTGCCAACAAGCTTGGGAAGCTGGGAATTTCCTTGCCGCCCCAGGCAAGAGATACCGTCGTGCGGCGTACCAGACTGTCGAATTCAGGCCGCATGACCACGGAGCCAAGGCGTACATGCGCCGCAAAACGCGGCCGCGGACCCGTTTCCGCAAGGGATGAAGCGTCACGCTCCAAGCCGGCATATTGCTTGAAGGCGGGCAGGATGACTTGACCGTTGGCTTTTTCAAGGGCTCGCTCCAGCAAGGCGTCGTTCGCCGGCGTGGAGCGGGAGCTGAAATCGATGTCCATGGCGATATTGCGTGCCCCGGCATCATGCAGCCGCTCAATCAGCTCTGCGTGATAAGAGCGGGGCCAGGGCCAGACATCAAGCAGGCGCAAACTGCGCTCATCGATTTCAACGTAAACCAACTGCTTCCCGGCATCGCGCTGCACCAACGAAAAGCGCAAATCCATCAACAGATACTCAAAACGTTCCAGACCGCCAAACAAGTAGATGACGGCAACCAAACCGATTATGAGCAACCGCGGAAGAAAGCGCCTTATTCCCATCACGCCCCCTGCGTGTCACGTGGCGAAGGCCTGGCGATCGTCACCGGGCCACCGTCACGGTTTAGACAAATCGGCAGGCATCACTTGTTCTTGTTGTTGCCGTTATTGCCGTTATTGCCGTTGTTGCCGTTATTACCGTTATTACCGTTGTTGCCGTTATTGCCGTTGTTGCCGTTATTACCGTTGTTGCCGTTGTTGCCGTTGTTGCTGTTGCTGTTGCTATTGCTGTTGCTGTTGCTGTTGCTGTTGCTGTTGCTATTGCTATTGCTGTTGCTGTTGCTATTGCTGTTGCTGTTGCTATTGCTGTTGCTGTTGCTGTTGCTGTTGCTGTTGCTATTGCTATTGCTGTTGCTGTTGCTGTTGCTGTTGCCACCGGCATTCGAGTTGCCGCTATTGCCGCTGGTATTGGAGCTGCCGCTTATGGCGCCGCCCTTGTTGCTGTTACCACTGTTGGAACTACTGCTTGCCAAGGCTGAGCGGCCTCTTTGAACATTCGAGGCAGAGGCATTGCTCGATCGGTTGGACGTCAACGACCGTTCGATGGACCTTGAAACCTGATTGCTCTGAGCCGAATTGGAGTTTCCGCTGTTACCCCCACTATTCGCATTGGCATTGGCGCTGGCATTGGAACTGGAATTGGCGCTGGCATTGGAATTGGCGTTGGCGTTCGCATCGCCGGCAAAACCGTTGGTCAATTCGCCAAAACTGGCGGTTTGGGTGCCCAATGCACTGGTTAGGCCCACGCCTTGCGCGTTGTCGGCTGCCGTGCCGGCTTGTCCGGCTGCGCCGGCTTGCCCCGATGCACTAGCTTGGCCGTCCGTACCGGCTTGGCCGTCCGTATCGGCTTGCCCGTCCGTACCGGATTCAGAACTTTCTTCCGTAGCCTCACCCGCGGTAGGATTGCTCTTGCTCTCGCGCTTGCGGACCTCCACCTCGGCGCCAGGTTTTGAAGACACCGACCCTGTCTGGCCCGGGCGCACGATAACGGCGCGCTGGCTGCCCCGTGCCGCGACCTGAACCGCGCCATTGGTGACATGCACGGCGGCGCCTTCCTTTCGAACGCTCACGGTAAAGGTTGTACCCTTCACGGTTGCCGCCAGATACGGCGTCGTGACCTGAAATTTCTGTCTTGGCTTCGTCTCCACCTGGAACATTAGTGTTCCGATGGTCTGCAGTATGTCCGTAAACAGGCTGTTGCCCTTGTCGTCCCCCAGCTTCATGTCACTGTTCGGCGCCATTTTGATGCTGTCCTTGCGCCGCTCTAGCCTGAATTATTCACTCCAGCCTTTGAATTAGGCGGTGAACGTAGATTAACCTGTTGAAATATCGTAGTGTTTTGGATGTCTAGACCGAAACAACGACACCAGGAAAACCTACGGTTCACCATGAAAGAAACTATCCC
>JABIWH010000053.1 GCA_018701215.1 Rhodospirillaceae bacterium | reverse complement strand
TCAACGCCACAGCCTCTATTATACGGATGAACACGAAGCATTCCGTGCCACAATGCGCCGCTTCGTTGAAAAGGAAATCGAGCCCAACGCAGCCGCCTGGGACGAGGCCGAGGAGTTTCCCCGCGAGCTGTATAAAAAGGCGGCCGAGGTGGGGCTGCTGCAGCTGGGTTATCCGGAAGAATATGGCGGCGTTCCGTGCGATAGGTTCTACAACGTCATTGCCGCCGGTGAATTGACCCGGGCAGGGGCCGGCGGCGTCAATGCCTCGTTGATGAGCCATACCATCGGTACGCCGCATTTAACGCAATTCGGCTCGGACGAGTTGAAGGCCCGCGTCCTGCCTGCGGTCCTGGCGGGAGAAAAGATCGCCGCCCTGGCGGTGACCGAGCCATCGGGTGGCTCTGATGTGGCGCGCCTGAAGACCACGGCCAAGCGCGATGGCGATGACTACATCGTCAACGGCCAGAAGATGTTCATCACCTCCGGCTATCGGGCTGATTTCTATACCGTCGCCGTACGCACGGGTGGCGACGGCCTGGGCGGTATTTCGTTGCTGATGATCGAGCGGGACCGGCCCGGCTTTGAGCGCACCAAGCTGAAAAAGATGGGCTGGTGGGCCTCCGACACGGCAGCGCTGTATTTCGATGATGTGCGGGTGCCCGCCGCCAATCTAATCGGCCGGGAGAACGAAGGCTTTAAGGCGATCATGCATAACTTCAACTACGAGCGTCTGGGCATGTCGGCCAGCGCCTTGGGTTATGCCCGGACCTGCCTGGACGAGGCCACGGCCTATGCCAAGGAGCGCCACACGTTCGGTAAACCTTTGATCGAGAACCAGGTGATCCGCCACAAGCTGGTGGATATGGCCATGCGGATCAATTCCGGCCAGGCCTATCTGGAGGATCTGACCTGGCGCGATATGCAGGGCGACCGGGTGGTCGCCGATGTCTGCATGTTGAAGGTCAACACGACGTCGACCATGGAATTCTGCGCCAACGAGGCCATGCAAATCCTCGGCGGCGCGGGCTATATGCGCGGCGGCAAGGTGGAGCGGATCTACCGCGAGACCAAGGTCATGGCTATTGGCGGCGGCTCAGCTGAAATCATGAAGGATCTGGCGGGTAGGCAGCTGGGCTTCTAGCCCGGAAACGCTCTAGCTACTGTAGGCCACGGCGGGATTAACGGCGGTCAGCACACCGTCGTTCATATCGAAGTTGCCGTGGGGCGTTTCAAACGACTGCCTGGGCTTATAGCTGAACAGAACATCCCAGTCCCGCTCGGCAAACATTTTTTCCAGCTTGTCATGGGTGCGGTCGCTATGGGTGCCCAGATGGACGCGGCGCACCTTCTTGGTCAAAAGATCCATGACCGGCGGAAAGACCAAGCCTTCTGATTCCTGAAGGTCGGCCTCGATGAAGTCGATGCGCGGAAACGGCGCCAATAGATTTTTCAAGGTCACGGCGGAGACAAAGGTAATTTCGCCGGTGAAGTCATGGTCGCTGTCCGGCGCCAAATCAATCACCAGGGAGGTACTGTTTCGCAGCATCAGGCTTTTGGCGAGATGCTCGGTCGCGCCCGCACGCCTGGCCCGATCAAGGATTTCCATGCGGGTGGCGCCGCTGTTGGTTTCAGTGCAACCCTGTGCCCCGGAACCAGGCGCGCCAATGGGAAAAAGGATGGGTTTGTTGTCAGCGCCCAGCGCGGCCTCGATCATCCAATGATCATTGGGGTCGATGCCGTTATTGCGGAACTGTTTTTCGGTCATGGCCATGTTCTCAGGCACGGCGTCGACGGCGACCAGCATGGCCGGCATGGGGTTCACCGCCTGCAACGCCAGATAACTGCCGACGACTTGCAGGCCAAAGCAAGAGCCCAAGGTCATCATGACATAGGAGCCGCGCGCTTCGCGTGCCGCGGCGAACCAATTGTAATACTCGAACCAGTCCTCGCCACTGGACAGTCCGGGCAGTTCTGTTCGTACTTCGCAGCCGCCGATCTCTTCCACTGGCGTGGTGCGTGTGCTCCAGAACCGCGCATCTGTCCGCTGCCCAACGAAATCAACGGTGAAACCTTTGTCCACATAACCGGAAAACGGTTCGACGCCGTCAAAGATATTTAGATGCGATGCAAGATCATTTGCCGCCACGGTGGCCTCCTCATTTCAGTAATGCAGTTGGATTATTGAGGAATATGGATACCAATCCATTAAAGCCTTCCTCATCTCGATACCACCGTTTCGGCCGGTAACCGGGAATGGCATGGTTAATGGTATGTTTATGATTTCTCGCTAAAACCCAATGTTATCCATGAGATGGATACTGACCATCCCACAGGTAATTTCGGAGCCAAGGCGTCATGATCCCAGGGTGTCCTATTTTTGTTTACCAAATGGGCCGCGTTGCCTCGACCGCGATTGTTCGATCTCTGGAAGCCCGTGGCGTTCCCGCACATCATGGACACTTTCTCCATCCTCAATGGCATCAATCGAAGCGTGTCGATAGGTTTAACGATGTAGAGGAAGCCGTAGAAACTGCTCATAAATCGTGGTTGCGCTATTACCTTTCGGATCAGGGGGCGGCTGAGCTTTTTCGATTTATCAGTCCATTCCGAGAGCCCGTCGGATGGCTTGTGTCCGAACATTACCAAAGTAAGCAACGACCTGTTGGCTCACATGAAATAGATGGGCAACTTGATGTGAACCAGTTCCGCCGTGAGCTTGATATCATGTGCCGCCGGGCGATGTTGTACAAAGATGTTTCCACCGATGTTTTGTTGGAAAAATCCATGCAAGGAAATCATGATGAGATGATTGATGCGGTTTTACCGAGAATTCCCGTCGAATGATTTGATCGGGAGTTAAAACCCTACGCCGGTATTGACGTCTACGCCGAGCCGTTTGGCCAAGGCCGCGAATATCAGATGTATCGCAACGCACTTGTGATCAAACAAGAGACTTTAGGTCAAAGTGCCATACAAGCCATAGGCCGCTTTGCCCAGATCTCGGATTTTGAACTCATCCGTACCAACGAGGGGTCAACGGGCCAATTTGGCGGAAGTTACCAGGCTGCTGTTAAGGCCTGTAAATTTCCAACCGAATTCTTGGATATGCAGTATGGCTCAAACTATGTACGGCATTTCTACTCCGATCCGGAGATCGAGACATTCTACCGTAAATGGGAAGCCTGACCCGTCGCCTGTCGTTGCTCCCACGATTTGACGGATCAAGCGCGGAAAGTGTCCTAGCTGCTGTATGCCATGGCAGGATGAACGGCGGTCAAAACACCATCGTTCATGTCGAGGGTCGCGTGTTCCGTCTGATAGGATGCGCGTGGTTTATAACTGAACAGAATGTCCCAGCCGCGCTCCCGGAACATGCCTTCCAGCATATCATGGGTGGGGTCGCCATGGGTGCCCAGGTGCACGCGCCGGACTTTCTTGGTCAATAGATCCATGGCGGGGGGAAAGACCAACCGTTCGGATTCCTGTAAATCCGCCTCCACATAATCCACGCGGGGAAATGGCGTCAGCAGATCCCGCAGGGTCACGGCGGAGACGAAGGTGATTTCGCCGGTCCAGTCCACGTCCGGATTTGGTACCAACGGCACGGTGAGGTCCGTGGCGTTGCGCAATAAAAGGTTCTCCGCCAGGTTATCGGTGCTGTTGTTGCGCCGGGCCAATTCCAGAATTGCCATGCGGGCTGCGGTAGAGTTGGTATCAACACAATTCTGCGCGCCGGAGCCGGGCGAGCCGATGGGGAAGAGCACTGGCTTGTTGTCGCCGCTCATGGCCGCCTCGACCATCCAGTGCTCATTAGGGTCAATGCCATTGTTGCTGAAATGCTGCCGGGTCATCTCCATGTTCTCGGGCACGCCATCGACCGCGACCAGCATGGCCGGCATAGGGTTGATGGCCTGCAAAGTCAGGTAGCTACCCACGGCCTGGCCGCCATAGCACGATCCCAGGGTCATCATGGTGTAGGAGCCGCGTGCCTCCCGCGCCGCCGCGACCCAATTGAAATGTTCGAACCAGCCTTCACCATCCGCCAGTTCCGGCAGACGCGTCTGGGCCTCCGCATCGCCGACCGCATCCGGGTCGACGCCCCAAAGGACGCGAAATTTGCCGTCAATGCGCTGTCCAATAAAGTCAGTCAGAAAACCTTTGTCCACGTATCCCGCGAACGGTTCCATGCCCTCGAATGTATTCAAAAATGGCGCAAAGTCATTGACGGCCATGCCGGTCACCTCTTTTCAACGAAACTGTTCGCGGATTATCGAAATATATGGATACCAAATCGTTAATTTGCCGGGTTATTGTGGGAAGGACTTGACCTGCGCCGCCCTGCCGGGCAAGCAGGGGCATGACAAAAGATGCCCCCCAGACGATCCGCTTGAGCGACTACCAACCGCCGGCCTTTTTGGTCGAGAACGTCGCGTTGGAATTTGACCTAGAACCAGAGCGAACCCAGGTTTTGGCGCGGATGTCCCTGCGCCGCAATCCTGCCCATGGCGATGTCCATACGGATTCTGGCACGCCGTGGCGCCTGTTGGGGGAAGATTTGCAGCTGCTGTCACTGGCCCTGGATGGGCGCGCCCTGGGGCCCGATGATTATACCGTGGATGCCGGCGGGATCAGCCTGACGGACGCGCCCGAGGCCTGCACGTTGGAGGTGGTCACCAGGATCGCGCCGGCGGCGAATACCAAGCTGGAAGGTTTGTACCAATCCAGCGGCATCTTCTGTACCCAATGCGAGGCGGAAGGCTTTCGCCGCATCACCTATTTCCCCGACCGCCCCGACGTCATGACCACTTATCGGGTGACCATTCGGGCCGATAAAACCAGCTGCCCGATTTTGCTTTCCAACGGCAATCTGGTCGAGGCAGGCGATTTGGCGGATGGCCGGCATTTCGCGGTCTGGGACGATCCGTTCCCCAAGCCATCCTATCTATTTGCCCTGGTAGCGGGGGATCTACGTTGGTTGGAAGACCAATTCACCACTGGCTCGGGGCGAGGGGTCACCTTGCGTATCTACACCGATCCCGGCAACGAAGACCGCTGCGGCTATGCCATGGAAGCGTTGCAACGTTCCATGCGCTGGGACGAGGAGAAATATGGCCTGGAGTATGATCTGGACCTGTTCAACATCGTCGCCATCAACGACTTCAACATGGGCGCCATGGAGAATAAAAGCCTGAACGTTTTTAACGCCAAATACGTTCTGGCCAATCCCGAAACCGCCACAGATGACGATTACGCCAATATCGAGGCCAT
>JABIWH010000061.1 GCA_018701215.1 Rhodospirillaceae bacterium | reverse complement strand
GCGGGATACCTCATTCTTGGTCGCCCCCATGCCCGGTCATGCTTTTTTTAAGCAGCCGGTTTTCCAACATCTGCTCGGCCAGTGCCTCCTTCAGATCACGCGCCTCGGCACGAAGCGATTTCACTTCATTGGAGGTGGCTTCAGGTTGTCTTGGTACTGGAGGATGACGACATGGTGCGCAAGACTGCCGTCGACATGCTGCAAAGCCTTGGCTAACTGCAAACCGTGTGCCAAAATGTAATGGCATGTTCCCAAATGTAAGATGTCAGACGAAAAACCCGAAAGAAAACCTAGGGTTAGAGGTTCCAGAATGTTACGAGGTGTAAGTGTCCGTCCCGAAAGAAGTTGCTTCGTTTGAATCCTTTATGATTCTGTAGTGCCACTGATTCGTTTTTTGGGAGGTGGCCGATGTGGACGCGCGAGAACCGTAGCCTTTACGATCGCAAGGGTCTTCGCTATCCGAGCGATCTGACCGATCCCGAGTGGGCCCTGATCGCACCGTTGATCCCGCCCGCGAAACGCGGCGGCCGGAAACGGGAGGTCGATGTCCGCGAGGTTCTGAACGGCATCCTCTATGTGTTGGGAACCGGCTGTCAGTGGCGCGCCCTGCCAAAAGATCTGCCGCCCAGGAGCACGGTGCACAACTATTTTACGCTGTGGGAGTGGGACGGCACCTTGGATCGCATCCACCATGAGCTCTATGTCATGACCCGAGAGTTGGAAGGCCGGGAGGCCTCGCCCAGCGCCGGGGCGATTGATAGCCAGAGCGTGAAAAGCGCGGAAAAAGGGGGGTCTCGATCGACCCGCCGGGCTATGATGCGGGCAAGAAGATCAAAGGCAAGAAGCGCCATCTCCTGGTCGATACCCTTGGCCTGATCCTCGGGGCCGTGGTCCACCCGGCCAACCTGCAGGATCGCGACGGCGCCGTGCTGGTGCTTGATCAGCGCACCCGCCGGCTGTTTCCCTTCCTGGAGACAATCTTCGCCGACAGCGCCTATGGCGGCCCGAAGTTACGCCAGGCGATCGCCGGCGCGGCCTGGAAAATCGAAGTCGTCAAGAAGCCCAAGGATCAGAAAGGCTTCGAAGTCCTGCCCAGACGCTGGGTCGTGGAACGCACCATCGCCTGGATCAACCGCTGCCGGCGCCTGAGCAAGGACTTTGAAAATCTCAACCGTACCGCCCTTGCCTTTATCCGGCTCGCCTCCATCAGGCTTATGCTGCGACGGCTGGTGCGCTATTGTGTTCCTTCATGAACTTTCGGGACGGACTCTAAGAGCGCGTAACGAATACTAGTCGAACTCTTAATCAGCGGGTCGTAGGTTCGAATCCTACTGCGCCCACCAATAAATTCAATGGGTTAGACATCATGTGCCTGACCCATTTTCGTTGGGGTAGCGAATGGGGTAGCGTTTGACTCCAAATCGCCATTTCCCCCGCCTAGGAGCGCCAAAGAGGCGGAAATGGTCCTTCAGATGGACGGAGAGTGCCCCTCAGGCCGGGGATGCCGCTGTGCACGGCTTCTCACAAACAAACAGAATTGGCCCCTTGGAGGTTGGCACCATAGCCGGCTAGTGCGCGACGGAAGATGACATCACGACCACCCAATCAGTGACCGCCGCCTCCGCCATCGCCGCCAGCAGCGTCTGCATCTACAGCCGATGCGTCATCCAGGGCCGCATCGCTAGACGGGGATGCCGACTGGGCAACATCAACGCTGTTGCTGCCTACGCTCACGGTGGCGCCCTGCCCAGCGTTTACCGTCGCGCTCTCGCCACCGCCCGCAGGCGTCACTTCCACCGAGCCATCGCTCACGGCGACCAGCGTTGTACCGTCATCGTCCACCTCGACCGTAAGGTCCGTTCCCCGGATACCGATCAGACTTACCGGTGTTCTTAGCAAGACGCCGCGCTTGTTTACCTTGCCGCTGATATACCGGAACACCCCACGTGACATTGACGCCACGAGTTCGCCGCTGTTGTCGCTGGGGTTAAAAACAAATTTGTCCAAAGTTATCTTGCTATCAGAGCCTAGGCGAAGGTCTGTGTCATCGCGAAACAATAGATGCAAACCACCACCGCTCACGGTTTCAACCACTTCCTGGGCATGGACAGCGTCATGAACGTAAATGGGTTTGCGGGGTTCGCCAGCCGGGCTCCCGTAGGCGTGCACAATCACGGTTTTCACCGCACCAATTTCGCCCTCTGCATGAGCGACTGACGGAACAGTCAGCACCAGCACCACCGGTAAAGCGCGGATCGAATTTTTCAACACAGGCCATTTCAAACCCGCAACCTGCCAATCAATCTTTATCATTCTGGCATCCCACTCCATCTGAATATCTTGCGAAGCCGCATGATTCATTGTCGCCGTTTTCGAGTGTTGAGCGCAACACCTCAAACCGTTGGGAGCGCAACCAAGGTGAATTCGCGCTCCTGATTGGACCGAGTGAGGGCGTTTCGAATGCTGGCGTGGAACATACCGCCGCGCTCATGCCCGCCCGAGAATCCTTGAAATCTGCGCCGCCTGGAAGGGCTGACGGGATTTGACTACGATTGGCTTCGATTTATGTGCCATCTGGGAAATGTCGGATATATTGAGCGAATGGACACGCCAAGTTCCTCGGCCAAATCCTCTGCCAGGATGTCTGTTGTCGGAATTGGTTTGATTGTTCGAAGGAAATATTGAGCTTGTTGCGTTTTGACCTAGGTCAGAGCTTGGTGCATGCTATTGGCGGAAGCCATAGCTTCGATATAATTGATACATTCTCTCATATCGCACCGTCTAGATATGAGAGAATGGAATAGGGAGTGGCTGCTGGGAACAACCTGTAAACTATATCGGCGTCGCGGCGCGAACCAAATAGTCTTGGCAATTTTCTATTAGGTTTCGATAATTTGCTGCTAGGCTCATAAGAAACGTCGAGAGTGGAGGAAACGGTGATCGGTACTGAGGTAATTCAAGCCATTGGCGGTTTGATAATCGTTGCCGCCTTTGCGCAGTTGGCGGTCCTGCTTTATGGCACGTGGCGCGGCGCTGCGCTGGCCAGGGTGCGGCAAGACCTGGACAACGAATTGTTGCGGCAACGGGTCGCCGCCGAGACGTTGAATAGAGAGGTTGAGCGGAATAAAACCGTCGCAACATGGTCGGGGTTCCGCAAATTCCGCATCCGTGACAAGGTCCAGGATGGCGGCGATATCTGTTCGTTCTATCTCGTGCCCCATGACGGCAAGGCGCTGCCGCCGTTTGCGCCGGGACAGTATCTGACCTTTAACCTGCGCCTGCCGGACCGCGATAAACCCTTGGTGCGCTGTTATTCTCTCTCCGATAGTCCGTTTCAGACCGATTATTACCGGGTTAGCATTAAGCGTCAGGGACCCCCGCCACGGGAGCCCGAAGCCCCGCCCGGCTTGGGCTCGTACTTTTTTCACGATGCATTGAACATCGGTGATATTGTCGATGTGAAGGCGCCGTCAGGGAATTTCTTTTTGGATCTATCGAAGCACAATCCGGTTGTGCTGATTGGCGGCGGCGTTGGCCTGACGCCGATGCTCTCCATGCTGAACGCGATCTGTGAATCCGGTTCCCAGCGTGAAACCTGGCTCTTTTACGGGGTCCGCAATGGCGATGAGCATATAGTGCAAGAGCATCTGGAAGCGTTGGAGGCCGAACACGAACACGTTCATGTGCAGATCTGTTACAGCGATCCCAAAGACGACGAAGTAGAGGGCCGGGACTTTGATCACGGCTGCCGCATCAGTGTTGAACTGTTCAAACGGATATTGCCGTCGAATAATTTCGAGTTTTATATTTGCGGGCCACCCCCGATGATGGATTCCCTGACGTCGGACCTGCGCGAATGGGACGTGCCTGATAGAGATGTCAATTTTGAGGCATTTGGCCCGGCCAGCGTCAAGAAAACCGCGACGGCAACAGTTTCGGCGGAAACTTCGTCAGTTGGCCAGGTGGTGACTTTCGCTCGTTCGAATAAGAAAGTGACATGGGACGGCAGCCACGGGTCGTTGCTGGAATTGGCGGAAGATAGCGGCATTGCATTGGATTCCGGTTGCCGTGCCGGCAGCTGTGGTTCGTGCATCACTGCCGTGAAGACCGGAGAAGTGAGCTACATGGAGGAACCGGGCACATTGCCCGAGGACGGTTCATGTCTGACATGTATTGCAGTGCCCAAAACAGATTTGGCCTTGGATGCCTGACGGCGTGGAGCCGGGAGCCGGCGGAGATGGATTAATGGCGGCCTGCCATGGTTGAAGCGGTCACTATAGAGCGGCCCAAGCGATGGGATGCGCGCTTTTCCGAGGATATGAATGGCACGGAGGTGGAGCGCGTCCTGGCGCTGGAACCTTTTTGCCATATGGACCGCGATCGTTTCCCCCAAACCCTGTCCCTGACCGGCATCATCGCCAACGATACGCGCGTCGTCCGCTATCAGGATGGTGACATTGTCATGCGCGAGGGCGATTACGGTAATTCCGCCTTTTTGGTGATTGCCGGTCAGGTTCGCGTGTTGTTGCCGCCGGGCCTGCCTGAAACCATGCTCGGCCGGGCTCCGAGCGCCAGGAAAAGTCTGTTCCAGGCGGTGGCGCAATTGTGGCGCAATCCGGACTATCCGGAAGTGCGGACAGCATTTTCGGCGGCGCAGGATGGCGGCACTGCCAGCCGTGGCGATAGCGCGCAGCAGGCACGGATTTTTCTTCAGGATGTCAACGCGGTTTTCGACAAATACCGCACGGCGACGTTGGGGCCAGCCGACATGTTCGGTGAAATCGCCGCGTTGGGGCGGACCCAGCGGACGGCGACGGTGATTTCCGATGGCCCCTCGGAATTGCTTGAAATCCGTTGGCAGGGCCTGCGCGATATCCGGCGCCGGGTCGATGATTTCCGCATACATGTTGACCGATTGTATCGCGAGCGGAGCCTGGCTTCGCATTTGCGGGCCATGCCGATGTTTCACCACCTTGGTCCGGACGCGATCAGCCGCATCGTGGATGAAACTCTGTTCGAGACCTATGGTGATTTCGATTGGCATACGCGATACCGACGGCACCGGGATGAGAGCTTTGGCCGCCGGCTTGCGGAGGAACCAGTCATCGTGGCCGAAGGTGATTATTCCGATGGCCTGCTCTTGGTGCGGGCGGGTTTCGCGCGGGTCAGCCTGGCGGTCAACAACGGCCACCGGACCATCCGGTATATCGGCCGCGGTGCGGTTTTCGGCATGGCCGAGATCATCCAAAACTGGCTCGGGGATAAGAAGAACGGCGGCAGTGGCGATGGCTTGGAACAGGGCCAGCCAACGACACTGCGATCCACCCTGCGCGCGTTGGGCTATGTGGATATTCTACGGGTGCCGACGGCGATGATAGAGGAATTGGTGCTGCCGACCCTGTCGGAGCAGGAACTGGCTTTGTACGGACAGCTCGACGGTGACGAGGTGGAATCCTTGAAAGGTCGCGACAACGGCCGACGGGAAAATACGACGATAGATCCCGGCATGTTGGAATTCCTGGTGGAGCATCGCTTTATCAACGGCACGGCGACCATGCTGATGGACCTGGACCGTTGCGTGCGCTGTGATGAGTGTGTGCTGGCCTGCGCCCGTGCCCATGACAACAACCCTCGCTTCAACCGCCATGGTCCCCGCCATGATCATTACATGGTGGCCAATGCCTGTATGCATTGCGTCGATCCCGTCTGTATGATCGGCTGTCCGACGGGCGCCATTCACCGAGCCTCGCCGGGCGGCCAGGTGATGATCAATGATCTGACCTGCATCGGCTGTGCGACCTGCGCCAATTCCTGCCCCTATGACAACATTCGCATGGTTGAAGTGCGTGACGGCAACGGCGCCTTCATCCGCGATACGGTGACCAATGCCCCAATCGCGAAGGCAGCCAAGTGTGATTTATGCCTTGATCAACCCGGCGGCCCCTCGTGTGAGCGCGCCTGTCCCCGCGATGCGCTGAAACGGGTGGATATGCGGGATATGACTGATCTTAGCAGATGGCTGAGCCGGTGATTACGTTCGCCAAACGCCGTTGGCGAAACGGCTTTATCACCCTGCTGGCCGGCGTGGCGTATCTGGCCTGGCATACGGCCTACGATGTCTCCCTCTACCAATCGGCATTCCTAAGCGGATGGCTGTTGTTCGCGGCGATCCTGGTGCTGGCGCTTTACAATGGGCGCAAGAAACTGTCCATGGTGCCCATGGGCACGGCATCGTCCTGGCTGCAGGTGCATATCTATCTGGGACTGCTGACGGTGCTGATCTTCGCCCTGCATGTCGACTGGCGGATCCCGAATGGGCTTTTGGAGCGCATTCTGGCGCTGTTTTTCGTGGCGGCCGCGGGCAGCGGCCTGATTGGAATCTATATTGCCCGCCGTTACGCCCGGATGTTGACCCGGCGCACCGAGGAAGTGGTCCTGGAACGTATCCCCCAGTTCATTGCCCAGTTGCGGCAGCAGGCGGAAGCCGTGGCCCTGGAATCGGCCGCGGAAACCGGTTCATCGACCATTGCCGATTTCTATGGCGGCCAGCTTGCTGACTATTTTGCCCGGCCTCGGCATATGTGGCTGCATTTGCAAGGCTCCCGACGGGCCTATTTCGCTCTTATGACCGAACTGACAAGCATGACTCGGTATTTGAACGATCAGGAAATGATCCAGGCCGAAAAGTTGCGTGCCCTGGTGGAGCGGAAGAACCGGTTGGACTACGCTCATGCTCTGCAAAGCGTCCTTAAGGCCTGGCTGTTTGTTCATATACCGGCGACTTACGGTCTAATTCTGTTGACGCTGTTGCACTTGCTTTTGGTCTATTCGTTTGGTGGCGCGCGCTGATGTCGGAGCCTTTACAACCATTCGGTTATCGCGAGAGCCCCTTTATCCGTCCCGGCCAGAAATGGGTCTGCGGGCATGCGGCGGAGGGCTGCCCTTGCCAAGATGGCCCGGATGCCGGCGGGCATTGCCGGGGGGGCTACGAATGCGACCCGGTGCGTGTGGGTGAGCGTTGGCACTGCACCCGTTCGCAATTCAGTGGCGGCCCCTGCCCGGACGGCCCGCTGGCGGATGGCACCTGCTGCCGGCATGTGCCGCTATGCCGGCCCGTGCGCAGTTGGCGGGCCCGGCGCGGGGCCGTTGTGTCATGGGTATTGGCATTGGTCGCCGGCATCATGGTCTTTGCCATGGCGGGAGGGTATCGGGCAGCATTTATCGATCCGGGCGAATTGTCTTTTCAACATGCCGAGTTGACCGACTGCGGCAGCTGCCACGCCGTCTTCCATCAGGGCATGGCGGGATGGTGGCGCGCCGCCTGGTCGGAAGACGGTACGTTTGAAGACAGCAGGCCCTGTAACACCTGCCACAAGATGGGGGAGCGCGGCCTGCTACCGCATAACTTGCCGGTGGAGGAGATGCAGGCTTTGCGCAAAGCCGCCGCGCCGGCGACGGCTGGCGGGCGGACCCTTGGCGTGCAATTGGCGAACCTTGTATACGGCAAACCGCGGGAAAATGCGGTCTCGTTGCCCTGCATGACCTGCCATGGAGAACACCGTGGCGCCGACATGGACCTGACCAGCCTTTCAAATGATCGCTGCACGACCTGTCACCAGGCGCAGTTCCACAGCCTGGCATCCGGCCATCCGGATTTCGCGCAATATCCCTACGAACGCCGGACGCTGCTGCAATTCGATCACAGTAGCCATATCGACAAGCATTTCCGTGACGGCAAGATCGCAAAGCTAGCGCCGGAGGAATGCCGCGACTGTCACAAGACAGACGCAAACGGCCGTCTGATGCAGGTCAAGCCGTTCGAAGTCAGTTGCGGCGGTGGTTGCCACGGCGACCAGGTTGCGGGCACCGGACGCGCCTCCGCCAAGGGCCTGGCCGTCTTTGCCGTGCCTGGCTTGGATGTGGAAAGTCTGCGCGATCAAGAAGCGGCGATCGGGGAATGGCCGGAATATGCCGAAGACACCGTGACGCCGTTCATGAGCCTACTGTTGTCGGCTGATCCGAAATACCGGGCGGTGCAAGCCGTTCTGGTGGAAATTGATGACCCGCTGGATCTGTCGGACGCCAGCGAAGAGCAACTGGCGGCGGTGGAGACCCTGGCCTGGGCCGTGAAGTCATTGCTGTTCGATATTCGCGCCCAGGGCGCGACCGCCCTGCATGGACGTCTGCAGGAAACTCTGGGCCGCCCTCTAACGGCGGCGGAAAGGGCCAAGCTAACCGCATTATTGCCCTTTGAGACGATCGCGGCGGTGCAAAGGGAGTGGTTCCCAATGCTGGGGTCGGAAATTCCCCGCTGGCGGGCAGGTGAGACGGTTCCCATACCCGATGAGGAAGCGGAGGATGAAGAGGAGGATGAGGACGACGAGGAAGAATCGGAAAAGGACGACGATAGCGATGACAAAGAGACCGAAACCAGCAAGGACGAGGGTGACGACGACGAGGATGACGACGACGAGGGTGATGACGAGGATGACAACAAGGCTGCCATCCCGGCTATTGAAACTGTCGGCGGCGAGGAATGGAATATTTCGGGCGGCTGGTACCGCGACGAATTCACTTTGCGCTACCGGCCCACGGGCCACGGCGATAGTTTCATCCGGGCCTGGTTGGATCTGACCGGGCGGTCAATCCAACGACCGGACGAAAGCGCACAGATTTTCGAGGCCCTGGTCGATAAAAAGGCGCCTGGGATATGCGGCAAGTGTCACTCCGTGGATCAACGGGCGGACCAAACCCTAGTCGTCAACTGGCGTGGCTACAGGTCGGCGGACGGCCTGAAAAAGTCGGTGCGCTTTTCCCATGCCGCCCATTTTAGCCTGTTGGATGAAAAGGGCTGCCTGACCTGTCACGAGAGGGATTCAAAGGCTGATTATGCCGCCGCGTTCAAACATAGGGATCCAGCCAAATTCAACAGCAATTTCAAGCCTTTGCCGCGCGCCGTCTGTGCCGAATGTCATACCGCGGCCAAGGCGGGTGATAGCTGTCTGACCTGCCATAACTATCACCTTGGTGTTTTCCAATCAGTCGTGGCCCATACCAAGGGCATGCTCAAGAATGGGGCGGGAAAGCCTCCGAAATAGCCATCGGTAACCAAGGCCTATCGTGGATAGACGGCAGCCGATTAGGCGCCAGACCTCTTCGAGATTGAACCACCCGCCCGCGCTCGTCGCATGCTCTCATGCCTCGCGGTCATAGCGCGGTGAGGCTATCCGGTGGTACCGGGCCGCGGCGGGGCGGCGGCGAGCAGATTTCAGGGATAGCTCAGCACTTCCGCAAATTTTCCTGGTCCGGACCGGCACAGGGAATTCGCCCACCGACCAAACCGGATATATCCTGATCGCCAATCGCCTTCATCATGGCGCGGGCGGCGGCATCGCTCGGTGAACTGATCAAGGCAGCCGCCCCGGGCACACCCTGCAAGGCCGCCTTGGCGTTCGCCACGCGTTGTATCTGCGCCGCCTTGTACTTCTTGTTCTTGGACTTGCCGACCATCTCGGTGGCGGAAACCAGCTTCGCTGCCTGGCCGGCGACAAACAGTTTCGCCAGTTGGGCAGGTGAGCGCGGCTCGAGCCAATGGCGCATCTTGCCCTGGGAGAACATGACGATTTCGAAAGACTGGTTGATCGGATGTCCCGCCTTCAACATTTTGCCAAAGGCCTTGCCGCTGATTTCCGTGCGGGCGAGGCCGTGGCACTTCATGCAATTGACCGCGATGTCATAAGTCATCCTGGCCCAGATCAGGCCGGCGGTGGTGGAATCGGCAACCCGCTTGGCCTTATGCGCCGGCGTCTCGTCCTTCCGCTTAACATTCTTGCCACCATAATCGGCGTGGACCGTCTCCCATTCGGATGAGGCACCATGGCAGTCCTCGCAGGACGGGCCGTACTTTATCTTCGATTTGCCTGTCGGCTTTTTCTGTTCTTTCGAATAGTGGCAAACGCTGCAATTCTTGTTGCGCTTCATATTCTTCTTGCCGCCCACCGCTTTGGCGATCTTTTTCGCGTAATTGGATTTGTGCACCGTGCGGTAGGTCTCGAAATGCTTGGTCGTGGCCCAGATCTTGGTCTCTTCCTTGTGACATTCCTCGCAGAAGGTCGGACCTTGCACATAGGGTTCCGCATTTGCCCGTTGTGTCCCAGTGAAAATTACAAGCGCCGTCATCAACGGCAAAATTGCCAGCAAAGCTGTGCGTTTGATGGATTTGAGCACCACGGCCCCCCTTATACCAGCATTTGATATTATTGCCATGATGGCTTATGGACAGTGTGCCCAATTGGACGGTAAGACGCAATGCCGCGTTTGTCGGCAATTTCCGCCACACACCGTTCGGCAAAGACCGCCAATCACGGTGCTGCCCAATTTCGTCCTAGAAGGCGACGTTTATCTTGGTGCGCACACCGAAGGCCTCATCAATGGATTCCTGTGATACCGCGAAACCGCCAAGCTCGAAAAAGACATGCCGGCCAACGGCCTGGGAATAACGCACCGCCACGCCGAAACGGTCGGTACCGCCGGTGTTGTCATCGACCTTGCCGCCAATTTCTAAGATCAAGTTGCGCCGCAAGGCTGGCGAGAAAAACATCTGATAGCCGATAGTGCCGCCAAAGGCATCACTGGCCCTGTTCGGGATCGCCGCACCGGCCAGGCCATTACCGGAAAACAACAGCCCCATGATACCCAGCGGCCCACCAGCCGAGCGCGCAGCCGGCGCATAGTCGTTGGCTGCCCCGAACAGGTTCAGATACATAATATTATCGGTGCGTTTTGGAGCCCAGGAGAAAGAGGTGTAGAGCAAAGTTCCATCGGTCGCCTGCGCCGTGCTTTGGCCCGGCGTATGGGAATGAGCCAGCCGGATCGTCGTATCCACATCATGTTCCGCGATAATGAAGGGACGAATGAAGCCGCCGCCGATATTGAACTGGTCACCGATGGCACGGGTGCTGTCGATATATGTCATGTCCAGCTCAATTGTCGCATGATGCGCCTCGACGGCGGAGAAGATGGCATATAATTCACCCTCATCATCATCGATATTGTTGCTGCGCTGTACGTTGTTCCAAGCCATCAGCCCTGTTATCCGGGCGAAATTGGAGCCCGTGAAGGGTATGGTGCTGCGGGTCAGGGCGACGGAATCGAGACTATCGTTGATCAGCATGCCGCCTTGGGAAACCACCCGTTGGCGCCCCACCGCGATCTCAAAATCTAGCGGCAGCCGGCCGTCCATGTCCAGATTAGGGAACATTTCCGAAATCTCGCCTTCAAAGAAGGCGGTGGACAGACGCGCGTTGGCTTCGCTTTTCCAGCCTCTGCCCGGATCGATCAGGTAGCGGCTCTTGGCGCCGTTTTCCTGTGTTAGCGGCGCCATGCCGAGCAGGATCCGCTCGGTCCCGCTGAGGGTCATGTTGAGGAAAAGATTGGCCGTGGTCACCCAGGTGGATGCGGTTTCGGTCACACCGTTGTCGGTGATCTCCAAACCGGTGTTGATACTGCCGAACAGCACCAGCCCCGGCGAGACGACCATGCCGGTGGGCAATTCGAATTCATACTCATATGGCCCCTCATGCACATAAGGCTGCCAGAATTCGATAAGGGGAACTGGCCGGGCCGGCTGCTGGTCCTGCCCCTTGAAGCCGGGCGGAACATCCGAGAAGCGGGAGGGGCTATTGTCGTCGCCGCTATACGTTGCGTTCTTGTCGCCGGCCAGGGCCGTATTCGAAGGGGCCGCGGCATAACCGGCAAAACCGATCAGGGTAAAGGCGGCGATGATGATTGATTTTCTCAGCATGTCGGCCACCCTAATTCGCGATTGTTACGGTTTCCGTGGTTTCCCACAGGTTTATGCTTAGATCGACGACGCGCTTCGCCAATTCACGCAGGGAGAAGCCGTAGTCGAAACCGGGGCCGGAGGAGACGTGAATGAAATACGCCGGCATCTGCTGAGCGATCAGCTTCATATGCACCGTGTAGGTCTCGCCCGCCTTCAGCAGGCTTGGATCGACATGGTACTCGGCCCAACGGTGGCCGCCCGGTTCGATACTGTTCTTCTTTGAACGGGCGCTTTCCGGACGCATGTGGATCGCCGTCGGGTTGGTCGGCGGTCGGATAAACGGTCTGACGGCTGCCGAGAAAGGCACCGCCCGCAGCTGCGTGCGCTCGCCGCCCCAGAACGTGCGGGCCATGAAATGGCTCATCAAATTGAACAATTGCTTGTCATATTTCATTTCGCCATTACGGACATAGCGGGAATAGCGTTCCCGCAGATCGCCGTTGGGGTCCCGGTCGCCGGATTTGAAGACCGTATTGCCCTGGCCGTCCTTGACCGTGACTTGGAAGAATATCATGCGTTCGTGAATGAAGCCCGATGGTGCGTTGTGGCCCAGCACGGCATTGCGCAGCTTGATCTTGAAGTTCAGGCCATCACTCATGCTGGGTTTATTCATGACCACGTCATCGACCTTGTAGCCGGCCAGCATGAGGGTCTTGCGCTGATCCTTGGCCCAGTCCATCAACTCGAAATTGGCTTCCAGAATCTCGCGGGCTTCATAGCGCAGATCCTGATCCTCCCAATGTTTTGGGAACTTATGGTCGTCTGCGACATTGTCCTCGAATTCATCCGTGCCCCAACCCTTTTTGTGGTCGAATTCGAGCCACTGGGCGTAGCTGGCCAGCTGTACCGCGTCGGGGTTGTGGGGGAAGATGCCGGGATGCAGCACCGAGAAATCCGGGCCGGCGAAATAATGGTTCGACAGGCGCCGCGGCTTGGTCTCGGTCTTGCCGATCACCGCCGCCGGGGCGAAGTCAAAGCCCTTGTTCTCGCCCGGAACCTTGCCCATGTGGCAATCCTGGCAAGTCACGCCGTCCTTGGCCGATTGCGAGGTGCGGTATTCGTCGAAGGTTTCCTCGTTATGCACGCCGGTGGGCAGGCGCGAGGAATGGCAGTTGCCGCAGAAGCGGGAGGCGCGGAGGAACGGATAAGGCTCCACCACCTTATGGATCGCCCGGCCCTTCTTGCCGCGCTCCGTTACCAGGTTTAGCCGGCTGTCCTTTTCGGTCTCGGCCTGGATATCATTGTTGGTGGGGCCAAAAATCGGCGCGAAGATATCGCCCTGGGTGATCAGCGACCGGGCGGAGCGTTTGCCATAGCGTTTGTCGAAGCGGTGGCAGACCACGCAGGTGATACCTTCCACCACCGGGCCGAGGAAATCTTCACCGGCCTGGGCGAATTGCTGCCGTTTGACGTTGGAAATCTGCATCGTCTTCAAGACCGCCGACAGCGGCGCATGGCAGCGCGAACAGGTATCGGCCGAGGTGCCGTTGGTCTTGGACAAAATGGCGTTCTCCACCGAGGTGAAGAAGGGGCTCAAATTACCATAGGCATGGTGCGAAACGGACCATTGCCGGAACTGTACCGGATGGCAGACTTTGCATTCGAAGGCGGAGGGGAATTGTTTGTTGCGGAATAGATCCTCATGGGCCGTGGCTCCGCTTTTCCCATCAGGCGCCTTTTGCGCCAAAGCCGATACTGGTATCGCCATGGCAAATGTCAGAGACAATATTAGCGCCAACATGACAGTGAACCGAACATTCATCGACTGGAATACAAAATGAACCTGTGGCCGGAAAAGCGGAACAGTCAACTTAGATTGCCAAAACATCAAAAAAATCCCTAATCAGGAGAGGGCTCGGTATCGGCTTGGTACCGGATAGAGGAAAAGCGCGCGGATCGCACCAAGCCGCCTGAAGCGGCATCCATCACATCAGAAATAACCCGTGATGTCAGTGCCGCGCCACAAATACGATAAAGACTCAAGATCAGACCATTCGCCCAATGCGAGCATACACCACGCCTAGGCTAAATAACTATTACCTTATTAACCCTATCGTCAGGTACATTAGACTACCTTGATCTGAATCAATTGCGATGGCGG
>JABIWH010000065.1 GCA_018701215.1 Rhodospirillaceae bacterium | reverse complement strand
GGAGCGCGGTCCCGAGGCCTCAGGTATCAGCCTGCCCTCGGGCCGCTCTTTCTCCCTCTCCGAAGCTGCCGCGCCCCAGAAACCCGACCGCGCTCCTAAAGCACTAACCATTTCGCCGTCAGGCGAGACCAGCCTCTCCGCCAGGCCCGGCGCTGCCCGTCTTGAAAAGAACGTTGGCAGTGTTTCCAAACTGCCGGAAAAGCCCGAGACGCTAGGCCCCCAGGACAAATGCGGTTGGTTGAGCCGACCCGGTGAGGTCACAGGCGGACAGATTGACGAAAAACTGATCGGGCGGGAAATTTCGCGTGACCAGTGGATTGATGGTCAAACGCGGGCCCGGCTGTTGCGTGAACAGTCAGAAGACATCGCCAGGCGTTTGGAAGGCCAGGGCATCGCCATGCGCCAGGATCGGGAAATCACAATGGTTGGCTTGGTCACCGGCCTGTCGGAGAAATCGACCACATTCCGAAACTGCAATCTGATCCCCCAAATGCAAAGTCGAAACATGCACGACATGATGAAACACGTCCGCTACGTGTTTGACACAACGCGGAAAGGGCAGTTGCGCATGTTGGTGGTCAGTGGCGGCTGGGTGCCCCTGGAAGGCTACCGGGACTACCACCGTGCCCATTGCCGGCGCATTTCGAAGATGGCCGCTCTCGACGATCTCAAGGCCGCTGGCGTCGAAGCGCTTTACTACAATGTGGAGAACACCATCCAACGCGGCGATGACGGCCGCGTAATGTTGAACCTCCATTCCCATATCCTAATCCGGTCAACCCGCCGATTGGGGAAGAAAAAATGGCGGGCGATGATGGACCGCCTACGACGGCATTTCCCCAAAGGCTATATCCATGACAGCCCGATCCGCGAGCCCGCGGAGGTCGTTAAATACGTTTTCAAGCCGTCCGAATTCAAGGCCCTCAATGACGGCGAGTTGGCCGAATTGTTCTGGCAAATGCATGGTCGTCCCGCCGAAGAAACGGGCAAGGAGCATGGTGAAGGCCCACTCAAATTCTTTCATCCGTTAGGCTCCATGCGGCGGTTTCGACAATCGCTGAAAGCGGACCTATATCATGGTGTTGGAGTTCGTCTTCATCAAGTCGGCGGCCATGTGGCTGATCTTCGGCACGGATGGAGTCAGCTTAGACACTCTGAACCAGGTTTGGGACGCCGAAACCCGCGCTCTGTTCGCCGCTATTCTGTCGTTCTGGTTTGGCCACCGCGCCTTGAAGACCTTCTACCCAAAATGAAGATCAACGCCGCTGGCCTGGCTATTATCAAGCATTTTGAAGGTTTCTCGCCGGTGCCGTACATGGACCCGGTAGGCATTCCCACCATCGGTTACGGCTCCATCTGGGGCCTGGATTGGCGCCGGGTGACCATGGCGCATCCGGAAATCAACGACGATGACGGCGAAGTCATGTTGTCCCGGATGCTGCAGCACACCGAACGGGCCGTGGCACGGTTGATCCGGGTTCCGTTATCGGAAGACCAGTTCTCCGCCCTGGCGTCGTTTACCTATAACCTTGGCAGCGGTAACCTGCAAAGTTCGACCCTGCGCATGAAGGCTAACCGAGGCGACATGATTGGCGCAGGGGTGGAGTTTCCAAAATGGCGGCGGGCAGGCGGCAGGGTACTGCGTGGTCTGGTTCTCCGCCGCGCGGCGGAGCGGGCGCTCTGGCTAAGCTAAAACCAAATGGCTGATGCTGTCACCACAATGACAGAAATTCGAATATATCGGCGCGGGTGAGATATAGGCGCCCGCCATCCTTCCCCCTGAAGCAACAGATCCACTGTCCGGGCCATTGCGGTGTCGTCTTCGATCAGCAAAGCGCGCCTAGACCTCCCCCAAAAAAACATTATGGCGATCATGCCAATTGAGGATCCACGATGCTGATTTCAGTATCGGGACAAGTTTGACTCGGTTTGGGGTTGCCTGCGTTCAGATCCGCCAGGCGGAATGCATGGCCGCAATACCGCCCGAGAGGTTGCGATAGCTGACATTGTCCAGTCCGGCGCTGGCAATCATGTTCGCAAAGGTATCTTGATCGGGGAAAGTGCGGATGCTCTCGGCCAGGTATCGATAGGATTCCTCGTCATCAGCCACCAAGCGGCCCAGGCTGGGCACCACTTGGAAGGAGTATTTGTCATATAATCCTTCCAGGCCTGGCAAGGCGAGACGGGAAAATTCCAGACAGAGGAAGCGTCCGCCTGGCTTTAACACCCGGCACATCTCGGCCAGTGCCCGCGGCTTGTCGGTCATATTACGAATGCCGAAGGCACAGGTCACTACATCGACCGATGCATCGGGGATGGGTAGACTTTCTCCGTCGGCGCAGAGCCATTCGATGTTGCTGTCGATCCGCCGCCCCCTAGCGCGGCTTTTCCCTACAAACAGCATTTCCTGGTTGATGTCCGTCACCGTGACCCGGCCGCCGCCGCTGGCTAGAAAGCGAAATGCGATATCTCCCGTTCCTCCCGCCAAATCCAGTAAATGCATTTCCGCCCGCGGCCGCAGCCAGGTAATAAATGCCGCTTTCCAAAGACGGTGCATTCCGCCCGACATCAGATCGTTCATTACGTCATAGCGGCCGGCCACGGAATTGAAGACGCCACGCACACGGGATGTCTTTTCCTCCCAAGGGATAGACTCAAAACCAAAATCAGTGCTCGCCGTTGGCGCCATGCTGGCATCACTCCACTATCCATATAGGCGAAACATCATAGCACGTTTCACCATACGCATGGCAGTTGCACCAAAGATCAGCTAACCTTCCCCGCATGCCTGAACTCCCCGAAGTAGAAACCGTCTGTCGTGGCCTTGAAGGCCCTCTGGTCGGTCACCGCCTGATGAAAATCACCCAGCGCCGAGACAAATTGCGCTGGCCCCTGCCCGGGAACTTTGCGGCTCGATTGCAGGGGCGAACCGTCCAGCGCCTGTACCGGCGCGCCAAATACATCCTGGCTGAACTCGATGACGGCTGGGTCTGGATGACCCATCTGGGCATGTCAGGCCGGATGTTTATCCACGATGGCCTGGCGCCAACGCCCGGCAAGCATGATCATATATTGTTGGAGACCGATGGCGGCCAAACAGTGGTGTTTCAAGATCATCGCCGTTTTGGCATGATGGATCTGGTGGCGAAAAAGGATCTAAACGGCCATCGCCTGTTGCGGGATTTGGGACCGGAGCCTTTAGGCAACGAATTCAACGGCGTAGTTCTATCCGATGCCCTTCGGGGCCGGCGGACACCGATCAAATCAGCTTTGTTGGATCAAAAGATCGTTGCCGGTCTAGGCAATATCTATGTCTGCGAAGCCTTGTTTCATACGGGTATCTCGCCACGCCGTTTGGCCGCATCCGTCGCCGGCCGCAGGGCCGAGCGATTGGTCCCCGCCATTCGAGATGTCCTGACAAAAGCCATCGCCAAGGGTGGCTCCACCTTGCGTGACTATGTGCAGGCCTCCGGCGAACTGGGATATTTCCAGCATGAATTCAGCGTCTACGGGCGCGAGGGCGAACCCTGCATCCAATGCAGCCAACCCATCAAACGCCTCGTGCAGGCAGGCCGTTCCACTTTCTTTTGTTCCAAGTGCCAGCGATAGGCTTTCAAAGATTCGCCGCAATTAGTGAAACGAACCGCCGATCAGATCGCGGGCGATGATAAGGCGTTGTACTTCGTTTGGTCCTTCGCCAATACGGCGAATCCGCATTTCTCTGAACCAGCGTTCGAACGGAAACTCCTTGGTCACGCCATAGCCGCCATGTATCTGCATGGCGCGGTCGACAACTCGGCCGCCTGCCTCGGTTGCGGCGATTTTGGCCATGGCGGCTTCAGTTCGGAAGGGTTCGCCTTGGTCCGCTTTGTGGGCCGCAGCCAAGGTCAGCCAACGCGCAGTGCGAATATCCATTTCATTGTCGATAAGCATATTCTGGACCGTCTGCCGGGTTGCCAGCAGATCCCCAAACGTTTCACGAATTTTGACGTATTCGATAGCCATATCCTGAGCCCGCATCGCGACCCCGAGACAGGCAGCGGCATAGGGTATGCGGTTACGCGTCAGCCGTTCATTCGCAATGGAGAAACCACCGTCGACTTTGCCAAGAATATTTTCCGCTGGCACCCGCAGATCCTCGAACTGCAGTTCTGTTGCATAGTGGGTTGAGCGCAAGGTGTGCACGATACGGCGGACATGGAAGCCCGGCATGTCCGTATCGATGATAAAACAAGTAACGCCGGCGCGGCCCTTGTCGGGACTGGTGCGGGCAAAAACCAAACCAAAATCCGCCCGGTCCGCGCCCGAGATGAAAATCTTTTGCCCATTGATGACCCAGTCATCACCATCTTGTACGGCACGGGTCTGGATAGCACGGGCCGGATCACTGCCGCCCGATGGCTCTGTAAGGCCAAAGAAACCGCGCTTTTCACCGCGTAAGGTTGGGTACAGATAACGTTCCTTCTGATCATCATTGGCATCGTAAAGCTGGGCCAGACCCATGCTGCCGAAGGTGCCGTAACAGGGCGTGTATAAACCGGCACGGTGTTGCGACATTTCCATGGCCAACAAAGTTCGGGTCATGACATCCAGGCCCGCGCCGCCGAATTCCTCCGGCACATCCATCTGGTAGAGGCCCATTCCGGTTGTCATGCCCACCAGGCGTTCATGCTCTTCCGCTGCTAGTTCACTGGCATCCGGGTCCATATCGGCTTCGAGAGGATCGATTTCCTGTCGGACAAAGCGCCGCACTTGCTCAACCAACATTCTTTGCTCATCGGAAAGTTCTAAATCCATTTGTTTGTCTCCTAACCCAAACTCAATTGACCGACGCGCCGTGGCCGATGATCCTTATTGCCGGGAGGCAGGGCGTCGTGATCGCCCTTATGCACTTTCAACAGCTCCTCCCATCTGCTCAAGTATTGCTGGTTTACTTCAATGCGAAATTGATAGCCTTCGCCCAACTCCGCCAGTTTGTCTTGCAAAGCGCCGCGCAGACCCCAAAGGCTGCGGCCACCGGCGTAGCCGATATAGACAATTTCCTCTTTATTGTTGGAAATTTGATAGACGCCCAACTGTGCAGCTAAACCTTTCACAACTTCATCCGTGAGGGGGCGCCAGGCCTTTTCTAAGCGTATAGCCATTTTCCAAAACCCCGCTATTCGCCACGGAAATCGGGTTGACGGCGATCCAGCTTGGCCCTGACCCCTTCCTTGGCATCGGCGGATGCGGCAACCTTGGCCACATCGGCGTTCAGGTCATCGTAGTTGGTGGCATCGCGGAAGGCCATTTGCCGAACCATCATGGCCTTCATGTTTCGCAGCGACAGCGGTGCATTTGCGGCCAGTCGGTCAACGATCTTTTGTGCTTCGTCCTGTAGGTCATCAGGTTCGGCGACGCGGGCGATGATGCCGAGTTCGTGCATACGCGTTGCGGGCAATGGATCACCTAGCAACAGTATCTCCCGCATGGCCACCGGCCCGGCAACTTCCATCAATTTCTTAGCCAGGAACCAAGTCGGAGCCAAGCCGATTTGTGCCAGGGACATACCGAAAACTGCCGTGGAACTGGCGACGACAAAGTCGCAGTGCATGGCGAGTTCATTGCCGCCCGCAATGGCCGGACCGTGTACGACGGCAACCACGGGCAAGGGATAGACCTCAACCCGGCGCAGCATGACCTCAATCGCCCCGGGCTTGCCCAGGCCGGCGGCCCGCTGGCTCAAATCCATGCCCGAGCAAAAGGATGGTCCGTTCGCGCGTATGACCGCTACCCGTTCATCCGGACCAGGCTCGTCCGGAAAGGCGGCGCTGAGTCCGTCCAAGGTCTCGGTATCCAGGGCATTGCGTTTTTCCGGCCTGTTCAGGGTGACAGTCCGCACGGGACCATTGATATCCACCAGGACCTTGCTCATTGGGCGCTCCTATTATTCATTGTTCCGTTGTTGTTGGGATAACTATAGCAGAGACAAGGCGTGAGGCACCCCTATCGCAGGCACACGAAATGCGCTGTCTACCCTGTAGAAATTGGCGCAATGCGTCGAGCCACTTGGAACAAGACAACTACACATCCAGCGATGCAGTGCGTATGTAATTGGCTCAGCTCAACCCGATCCCATCGCACGACGATGCGGTTCCATCAGGCCGTGGTGCCGCCGTCGACGGCGAGCGCGGCGCCGGTGACGAATGATGCCTCGTCCGACAATAAGAACAGAGCCGCATTCGCCATTTCTTCTGGCCGGGCCGGGCGGCCCAGGGCGTTTTGTCCAGCGCGAGTTTGCACCAATTCTTCGGGATCCCGGCCTTGGGTTGACTGCTGATCCGGACGGGCGACGAAGACACGCAGCATCGGTGTGTCCGTTGCACCTGGGCAGATTGTGTTGAGGCGGATATTCTCGTTGCCGTAACGCTTCGCCATGGCTTTGACAAAGCCAACCACGCCATGCTTGGCGGCGGAATAGACCGGGCTGAATTGCGAGCCCTGGAGCCCGGAGGTGGACGCCGTATAGAGTAACGAGCCGCCGCCGCGCGCGCGGAGCTCCGGCAATTGCGCCTCGGTCGAGATTAGAATGGTGCGTAGATTCAAGGTCATGGCCAGGTCGTAATCCGCCATGTCGATGCCTTCAACCGCCGCCGGCCCAGGGTGGCCCACATGGTTCCAGGCGAAATCGAGCCCGCCAAGGACATTGGCGGCTTCCTTGACGACGCGTAGAGACTCGGAATCCTTGGTCAGATCAGCCGCGATGCCAAAGGCCTTACCACCCGCCGCTTCGATCTCGTCAACAACGGCCTTGACGCCTGCCTCGTCGATATCGATTACGGCCACCGCTGCGCCTTCCTTGGCGAAACGTATTGCGCCGGCGCGCCCCATCCCTGATGCCGCCGCCGTCACCATGCCGAGTTTACCTTGCATCCGCATCATGTTTGCCTCCTGTCCGTCTTAGCCGCAAAAAATTTCTTACTTTGTATAGCCGTCATGATAGAGGATCGGTGGCCGAGTTTGGAACGGAATATGCGTATGAAGTATTTTGAAGATATTGAGGTAGGTGAGGTCTGGGATCTCGGGCAACGAGCAGTAGAGGCGGCGGAAATCATCGAGTTCGCCAGTCAGTATGATCCACAACCCTTTCACACGGATGCGGCGGCGGCGGAGGCAAGCTTTTTCGGCGGTTTGATCGCATCCGGCTGGCATACCTGCGCCATTGTCATGGAGCTGCTGGCTAACTACATCAAGGCCGAGAAGCTTGCCAGTCTGGGCGCACCGGGTATGGACAGCTGCCGTTGGCTGGTGCCGGTCCGGCCTGGCGATGTCCTGCATGGCCGAACTACCATATTGGCCGCCCGGCCCTCCGCCTCCAAGCCTATGGGCCTGATCACCGTGCGCACGGAAGTCTTCAATCAAGACCAGGCCAAGGTCGTACAGTTGGAAGGCGTTGCCATGTATGGCCGCCGTCCTATGGTAGCGGGAGATTCCGCATGATGTACCTGGAGGATTTCGTGGTCGGCGCCGAGCGAGAATTCGGCCACTACGAGGTCACGGAAGAAGAGGTCATTGCGTTCGGCAACCGCTATGACAACCAACCCTTTCATATCGACAAGGAGGCCGCTAAGGACAGTATCTATGGCGGCCTGATCGCCTCGGGCTGGCATACCTGCGCCATGTTCATGCGCATGGCCTGCGATGCCCAGAACGATGAGGGCGGCGGGGAACGAATGGCCAGTCTGGGATCTCCCGGCTTTGATGATTTGAAATGGCTGCTGCCGGTGCGCCCCGGCGACATATTGTCCGTGCGCACCAGGATCCTGTCCGCCACGCCATCGCGCAGCAAACAGGACCGGGGTACCATGCGCATTCAGATTTGGGTCAGCAACCAGAAGAACGAGATTGTCCTGGAAATGACCTCAATGGGCCGCTACCTCCGCCGGCCTACTGGGTAGGCCAGCATCGGATTAGGTCGTCAGCCAGCCGAACTGCTGCGGTTTGCGACCTGCTTCCGGGTGTAGCACAACGTTGACCAGGGCCGGGCCGGGATGCGCCTTGGCCTCTTCCAAGGCGCCGGCCAGGTCCGCCGGATCTTCAATAAAGATGCCTTTGCCACCGAAAGCCTCCATCATCAGGTCATAGCGCGCACCGATAGTCAGAATGCCTGGCGGCAGGGGGACATCGGTAGGAAATTCCGCGATACCCTTGCCGATGCCACCGTTGTTCAGCACGACGATCTTGATCGGCAGGTTATGGCGGCAGGCGGTTTCGATCTCCATGCCGGAAAAGCCAATAGCCGAGTCGCCCGAGACCGAAATGGTCGGGCGGTCGGGATGCACCACGGCCGCCGCGATGGCGAAGCCCATGCCGATGCCCATGGTGCCATAGCTACCTGCATCCAGGCGCAATCTGGGCGAAGCATTCGGCAGCTGAGTGCGGCCGATGTCCATTGTGTTGGCACCTTCGCCAATAATCACCGCATCCTCGGTGGCCCAGGCACTGATATCCTTCAGAGCCCGATAATAGTTCGTCGGTGTGGAGTTATCGTCGATCATCGGCTGGATCGCCTCGGCATTGGCCGCCGCTTTCTCCTTGATTGCCGCCATCCATTCGCTGCCTGCGGGATAGAACCATTGCCGGTTCTCCAAAGAGCTGTTGAGTTGCCCGACGATGGCCTTGCCGTCGCCAACCAAGGCGACCTCTGTGGGTACATTATTGCCGATGGATTCAGCGGAGATGTCCAGCTGTACGATGCGTACATCCTTGTTAAAGCGCGGCGGCATGCCGTAATGCATGATCCAGTTCAGGCGTGCGCCCATCACGAAGATAACATCGGCCTCTTTCAAGGCGTGGCTACGCGCCGCGCCGACGGAAAGCGGATGATTGTCGTCCAGCACGCCTTTGCCCATGGGGGAGGCCAGGAACGGCAGCTGGGTACGTTCGATAAACGCTCGCACCTCGTCCTCGGCCCGGCTCCAGGCCATGCCTTTGCCGACAATCACCAGGGGGCGCTCGGCGGATTCCATGGCATCGAGGGCGGCTTCCACATTCTCCGGCATGGCCTGCATGCGGGGTGGTTCGGGGATGGTAGCCATGGCGGGGGCTTCGCTTTCTTCAACCTCGCCCTGAATGATGTCGTCGGGCATATCCAGATAGACGGCGCCGGGACGGCCATAGATGGACTGACGCACCGCCTGCTCCACATAGAACGGGATCCGGTGAACATGTTCGACAGCGTGGGCGAATTTACAGAACGGCGAGGCGATTTGCACCTGGCGTTCCTCCTGAAAGCCGCCCATACCGTTTTGATAGGTCGGCGAGGCCCCGCCAATCATGATCATGGGCCAGCAATTCTGCTGTGCATTGGCCAGACCGGCCAAGCCGTGTACGACGCCGGGGCCGGAAACCGTGAGACAGGCGCCGGGGCGTCCGGTCAGATAGCCGGCCGCTTGGGCCGCGTATGAGGCAGATTGCTCGTTCCGCATGCCTATGTATTTTATGCCCGCCTCTTGAGCTGCGGCGGCGATCGGCTGGACTGGGAAGCCCACGATCCCAAACATATATTCGACGCCTTGTTGTTTCAGACTTCTTGCCATTAGGGTGGCGCCCGTGACTTTGGCCATGCTCAACTCCTGTTTTTCGCCTAAATGAATATTAGATGACTTTGCGCTCGCGCATATCTTTGACGTCGTCGGTCGAATAACCCAGCCAGCCACCATAAATGGCTTCGTTGTCCGCGCCTAGCAGGGGCGAGGACTGGACCGGCACATGACTGTCCGACATTTTAAGAGGCCAGCCGGTGACGTTGACCTCACCGCGTTGTGGGTGATCAATCTTGGTCATGATGCCGCGGGCATGCAGATCTGGGTCATGCAGTAACTCCAGCGTATTGAAGACCGCGCCGCAGGGCACGCCTGCGCCGGCGATGGTTTGCATCACCTCATCCTTGCTGTGCCGCATGGTCCATTCGGTAATCGCGCCATCAACCAGTTCCCGTGCTTCGTAGCGGGCCGAGGGATCCTGTAGATTGGGATCGTCGATCATATCCTCGCGCCCGATGATGCGGGCAAGGCGGCGCCAATGTTCCTCGTTGGCGCGGGAGGCAAAAATAAAGCAATAGTCATCGGGGCCGCCCGGCTTGCAGGCATATAAACCACCCGGCGTGGAGCCGACGATGTCATTGCCGGCCCGTGGATTGGCGGTATCGAACGGCACCTGCTTGCTCATGGCGGTGCGGCAATAGTTCAGCATGGCATCGCGCATCGCGATCTGTATGTGCTGGCCGCGCCCCGTCGTATGGCGCTGAAACAACGCGCCCAGAATACCCATCGCGCAGAGCATGCCGGTGCCCGTATCGCCGATGGTGGATCCCGGCCTGACTGGTGGCCGCCCTGCCTCGCCGTTGATGCCCATGGTGCCGCCCGTCGCCTGGGCGATCATGTCAAAAGAGAGATAGTTGGCGTGGGGGCTGTCGGGCGCGAAACCCTTGATTTGGGCGAATATCACCCGGGGGTTGATGGCGCTGAGGCGGTCATAATCAAAACCCAGTCTGGCAAAGGTGCCCGGCGCCATGTTCTCGATCACCACGTCGACACTCTCGATCAGCTTGGCCAGCAGCGCCTTGCCTTCGTCGTCCTTGAGATTGCAGGTGATGGAGCGTTTGTTGAGATTGAAATAGAGGAAATAGTTGGCATCCATGCCCGGTTTGTCGGTGAAGCCCCAACGCCCCGGCTCGCCCTTCTTCGGCTCTTCCACCTTGACCACGTCGGCACCCATCCAGGCCAGAGCTTCGGTGCACGACGGTCCCGCCTCGAACTGAGTCAGATCTAGTATTTTGATACCGTGCAGGGCAGGTAGGGTCTTGGACGAATTTGTGCCGTTCATGAACATCTTCCTTTATGCTGAGCGGAGAACGATGGCGTTCGGCGCGACGAATGAAGGGAATTGGCAATTCCTCTGTGGGCGCTAATATTATAGACACAACAAAGGGGAACCGCCCATGAGATATCTTCACACCATGATCCGCGTCTCGAACCTCGACGACACGCTGAACTTTTTCTGCAACCTCCTGGGCATGATCGAAGTACGCCGGGTGGAAAGTGAAAAAGGCCGCTATACTAATATCTTTCTTGCCGCTTCTGTCGATGAAGATGCCGCCAGGGCGAGCCGGGCGCCGACGCTCGAACTAACCTATAATTGGGACCCGGAAGATTATGCCGGTGGACGCAATTTTGGCCATCTGGCCTATCAGGTCGATAATATTTACGAGACCTGTCAAAGCCTGATGGACGCGGGCATCACCATCAACCGACCGCCGCGCGACGGATACATGGCCTTCATCCGCACGCCGGACAATATCTCGCTGGAACTATTGCAAACAGGAGATCCCTTGCCCGCGCGGGAGCCATGGGCATCCATGGAAAATACCGGCAGCTGGTGATCCAGGACGGAATGGAATTCGACGGACCAAACAGGCTATAGTCAGATAAATTGAAACCAGGCATTGGGAGGCCATGAACATGGGCGCGAACATCACCTTAACGGCCGAGGACGGTCATTCATTTGGTGCCTACCGGGCGGAAGCCGCGGGAGCGACCAAGGGCGGTATTATCGTCATTCAGGAAATCTTTGGCGTGAATGACCATATTCGCGAGACCTGTGATCGTTTCGCCTCGGAAGGCTATCTGGCCATCGCACCGGCGTTGTACGACCGTACCGATAACAAAAACTGCCAACTTGGCTACACCCCCGACGACATTGCCATTGGCCGTGATCTGAAGGATGCGTTCTCTTGGGATCTGTGCATGCTGGATCTGAAATCCGTCATCGATGTGATGTCGGGAGAGGGCCTAAAAGTTGGCACTGTCGGCTATTGCTGGGGTGGCACCATTTCATATCTGGCGGGTACACGGCTGCCGGTTGCGGCATCGGTGGTCTATTATGGTGGCCAAATCATGCCATATGTGAATGAAAAGGCAGGGTGCCCCATGCTGATGCATTTCGGCGAGCATGACGCGGGAATCCCCCTTGATGATGTGGCGGCGATCAGCAAGGCGCACTCGGATGCGGAGGTGCACATATATGACGCTGACCATGGCTTCAACTGCGATCATCGCGGCTCGTATAACGAGGCGGCTGGAGACTTGGCGCGACAGCGCACCATGGCGCTATTTGACCAGCAACTGGTTTAGAACACTTCACTTCACGTCTGGGTGAGATGCCGCCACAAGGCAGCGGTGATTCCCTATGATTGGCTAAACCGCTGATGATAGGGGAGTGCCGGCCATGCCTTTGTTTCGAAATATTGCGCGACTTTTGGGGCTGCTTACTATTGCCGCCCTGTTGCCTCTATCCGGGCGGGCGGACCAGGGCTATCCCTATGATGGCGTGCGGGTGATCGAATCTCAAAAGAAATTCAAGACCCTGTTCAACGACTTGGATGCAGCAGTGCGAAAACACCGCATGGGCGTGGTCAGCCGAGCCTCGGCCTCCATGGGTGCCGCGCGGCAAGGGGTCGAAAATCCAGGCAACGCCGTCTATGGCGTCTTCCGCAACGACTATGCCGTACGCATGTTGCGGGCCAGCGTCCCGGCTGGGATCGAGGCACCGTTGCGGTTTTATGTTACGCAGAACGTCAATGGCACCGCGCGGCTCAGCTACCGCCGCCCTTCGGCCGTGTTCAAGCCCTATGGCAGCGCCGATCTTGACGCCATGGCAGGGGAACTGGACGTTATCTTTGCCAGGATTGCCAAGGATGCCGTCACAGATTAAAAGCCACGAACGGTCTGTATGACCCAGAATATGGCGCCGGCAATGACGGCAGAGGCGGGGACCGTAATGACCCAGGCGGCAGCAATGGTAGTCAGGTGCGAGCGCCGGACCAGTTTACGCCGTAGCGCCCGCTCTGACAATTCGGCGGCATCCGCGTCCCGCGCGGCTTTTGGTTTGCCTGCTTCGCCATAGCGACCATGGTTGATGTGGGTGCGGCGTGCAGTCTGCCATTCCCGGTAAAAGCCGACGCCAAAAACCGCGCCGACGGCGATGTGCGTGGAACTGACCGGTAGGCCCAGTGTCGAGGCGATGATCACTGTGATGGCGGCCGAGAGCGCCACGCAATAGGCCCGCATGGGGTTCATTTTGGTGATTTGCTGACCCACGGTACGAATCAGCTTCGGTCCAAAAAGCAGCAGGCCTGCCGATATACCGGCAGCGCCGATAAACATGACCCAAAGGGGTATTTCAACCTTTGCCGCCACCTCACCTGATTCTGCGACCCCAACGATGGCCGCCAAAGGGCCAACTGCATTCGCCACATCGTTGGAACCATGGGCAAAGGACAACAGTGCGGCAGAACATATCAGCGGAATGGTGAATAGAGCGCGCACCGATTTATTCCGGTTTTCCATACCCTCCGCCTGACGTTTGATCAGCGGGTTAACGATCACATAAGTTAAGGCAAAGATCGCGACGCCGATCGCCGTTATGGTCCAGCCATCGGGGCGCCAGACCCGTTTCAGGCCCTTCATGACCAGATAGGCGGAAAACACGCCGGCCATTATGGCGACCAGGATCGGCACCCAACGTTTTGCGCCGGCAATTTTGTCGTCGCGGTAGATGATGTTGGCCTTGATAAAGGCAAGAAATATCGCTGCGATGGCCCCGCCCATGACCGGTGAAATGATCCACGAAGCTGCAATCATGCCCATCTTGGGCCAATTGATGACGCTGAAGCCCACGGCGGCGATGCCGGCGCCGATGACGCCGCCAACGATGGAATGGGTGGTAGACACTGGCGCGTTGAGCATGGTGGCGATATTGACCCACAATGCCGCCGCCAACAGCGCGGATAGCATGCTCCAGATGAAAAGGTCGGAGCTGGGAAAGTCTTCCGGCGCAATAATGCCCTTGGAAATCGTGCTGACCACGTCGCCGCCCGCGACAATGGCACCCATGGCCTCGAATATGGAGGCGATTATCAACGCCCCCAGCATGGTCAAGGCGCGGGAGCCGACGGCCGCGCCCACGTTGTTGGCAACGTCATTTGCGCCAATATTCAGAGCCATATAGCCGCCGATAATGCCGGCTATGATGACCACGATGCGCTGTTCCCCACCAGCGCTGGCAATCGTTGCACCAATCCAGACGATCAGCAAAAACAACAGGGCCAAACCGAGCTTCGTAACCGGTCTGGCCTGTTCTATCGTCGCCGCGCCAATCCGGTCGAACTTGGCCAGATCCTTGCTAAGTGTTTCTTTGTACATAACGCCCCCGCGTTCACGTCCCCAAAAAGTTCCCCGTTGATGAAGTCCAAACTGATTTGGTGTTCATCAATCAATGGGCGAAAACTAGGGGACTGCACGGGAACCGCCAATGCGGCAGATGGCCACACCTGACCCCCGCCCAGCCGCTAGCCGACCGGTAACCGTGTTGAAACCGCTAAGCGGCCTTGGGCGCCGCTGCTTTTACGCTGTCGTCCACGTGGGTTTCGTATTGGGCAAAATTGTCGCGGAAGCGGGCAACCAGATCCTTTGCTTGGGCATCGTAGGCTGCGCCATCGGACCAGGTGCTGCGTGGATCGAGCATTTCGCTGGGCACGCCGGGGCAGGATTCAGGTACCATCAGGCCAAAATTTTCGTCCTGGCGGAACGGCACATCGGCCAGTTGATCCTCCAATGCCGCGCTCAATAGGGCGCGGGTATGCTGGATTGGCATGCGGTAGCCGGTGCCATAAATGCCTCCTGTCCAACCTGTGTTGACCAGCCAGCAATTGACGCCGTGCTGGGCAATCCGGTCGCGCAGCATGTTGCCATATACGGCCGGGTGACGCGGCATGAAGGGGGCGCCAAAGCAGGTGGAAAAAGTGGCCTGGGGCTCACTGCCAATGCCTTTTTCCGTGCCCGCGACCTTCGCTGTATAGCCAGAGAGGAAGTGATACATGGCCTGTTCCGGTGTCAGCCGTGACAGCGGCGGTAACACGCCAAAGGCATCCGCCGTCAACATCACCACGTTGCGCGGATGCCCCGCAGTTCCCGAAGCGGCAATATTCGGAATGAAATCCAAAGGGTAGGAGGCCCGGGTATTTTCCGTATGACTGCCGTCGTCTAGGTCCAGAATACGGGTGTCGGGATCCATCACGACATTTTCCAACACCGTGCCAAAGCGCCGGGTGGTGGCAAAAATTTCCGGCTCCGCTTCCGCCGAAAGATTAATCACCTTGGCGTAGCAGCCGCCTTCGAAATTAAACAGACCGTTCTCGCCCCAGCCATGTTCGTCATCACCAACCAACTGCCGGTTAGGATCCGCAGACAGGGTCGTTTTGCCTGTGCCCGACAAACCAAAGAAGATCGCGGATCCACCATCAGCGCCGACGTTGACGGAACAATGCATGGGCAGAACATCGTCCGCCGGCAGCAAGTAATTTAGAATTGAGAATACGGATTTTTTGATCTCACCCGCATAAGACGTTCCACCAATCAACACTACACGGCGTTCGAACGAAGCCAGGATGTACGTACCCGTACGCAGGCCCGGCGTCTCAGACGGCGCTTCCAGGCTGGGTGCTTGCATAATCGTGAACTGAGGCTGGAAATTGGCCAGTTCGTCAGGCGTTGGTTGGATGAACATGTTGCGGGCAAACAGCGTATGCCAAGCCTGTTCGGTAATAATGCGGACGCCTAGTCGATGCCCTTTATCGGCGCCGGCCCAAACATCTTGAACGTACAGGTCCTTGCCTTCGTAATGCGCCAGATGGGCTTTTAAAATGGCATCGAATTCATCGGCTTCGATTGGTTTATTAACCGAGCCCCAATCGAAATCAGCCTCGTTGCTGGCCTCGCGCACGATGAATTTATCGTTGGCTGAACGGCCGGTATGGACACCCGTACGGCAGACCAACGCCCCGCCGTCGCTTAACTCCGCCTCACCATTGGCCAGGGCCATTTGGTACAATGCCGGTGTGGCCAAGTTCCAATATTCGTTGCCGGGATTGTTAATGCCCTGCGTGTTCAGCCCATGGCGGCTGATGTTAGCTCCAATTTGCGTCACTGTACTCTCCTGAGAGACGACGAAACGTCCACCGGCGTGAGACCGATAGACCTTAATGTTAAACCGATAACTGCTAAACCAATTGCGAAATGGCGACGATGCGCCCGCCGTTATTAATACTGCCCCTTCGGCCAAGATAAGCGTCATTGGTTTATGAGGCAATAATGTGAATCAGCAAAAATTCATCTCCAAGGGTGGGATGCGGCAATATGGCGCAGTTTGGCTCCTAAGAAACAGTTCGAGGCATCCCGATGGTCAGATTGTTTTAGCCTCTGCGGACCTAGCCAGGGCTACGAATTGCCGCCGCAGCGAATCGGGATCGTTCGCGGCTTCGGCGAAGTCCAGGCGCAGCACTTCACCCGCCTGGCGTAGATCGCATCCCTCCGGATCGCAGCCCGTCATGACCCAGCCGTCGCCTTCCGCGCCCGACAGGTATAGCGCATAGCGCTGGATGGCGTCGCAGTGGTCTTCGTTCATATGCTTGACCGCATCGGCTTCCCAGGCGCTCATCGCGTCAGGTTTGGCGGCAGGGTGAAGCAATTCATCTCTGCCGATCCATGCGATCTGACCAAAGCCTGCCACCAAATGACCCCGCTCCACCGCGATTCGGTAAAAGTTGAAATCACCAAAGTCGGCATATTCGGCGGCATCTTCATGGCGAGCCAGAAAGCGCAGCCGAATATGCGCCGCGTCAGAGCGTTGTGCCCGGCCCTGAACGCTGACCCGTGCCCCCGTCAGAGCCGAGGGCAAGCCACGGGTGCCGTCGAACAGCAGAGATATCCGATCGTCCGCCGCAATATTGCGGGCGTGTTCCGCCAGACCGGATATTAGCAGTATGGGCGAGGCGTCATAATCCGCCGCCACTAGAACCAACGAGGCATAGGGATGGTTGTCGCCCGTCATGTTGGTGGCCAGACTGGCCCAGTCATGGGCCCGCATCAGATTTCGTGCCTTGGTTGCGCTATCCGTCATCGCATTGTTCCGTGGCTATTGCGGTAAAAGGCGAGTATAGCGCGGTGATGAACAGTTGCCGACAATAGGACCGCGGCTCCGTCGCTGGCATGAATACCAACACAACCATCAACCCCAGCCACGGGCTGGCGGCGGATTTCGCTGCTCGCGTGCGGGTGATAGCCAAGTTGGCCATGCCGGTCGCTGTGGCACGCACGGGTATGCTGGTACTGGTCATCGTGGATACAGCGATGGTTGGTCACTTCAGCAGTACGGAATTAGCTTACTACGGTCTGGGGCAGGCGGTGTTCATGGTCTGTATGTTGATCGGCGTAGGGATGCTGATAGGCACCGCAGTGCTGTGCGCCCAAGCAGTTGGCGCGGAAAGTCAGTTGGAGTGCGGCGTGATTTGGCGGGTATCCGCCTTTCATGCACTGGCTCTGGGCGGCCTGTTTGTGCTTCTGGCCCAGGGCGGCGGTTATCTCTACCAGCTATTTGGCTATGACGAAGGATTGGCCCAGGGGGCCGGCGGTATCCTTGTCGTTCTCACCTATGGTTTGCCAGGGCAATTGCTGTTTACTGCGTCGATTCTATTCCTCGAAGCCTTGAATCGACCCGGGCCAGGTTTGGCGATCATGATCGGAGCCAATATCTTAAACGCGGCCGTGAATTGGCTGTTGATCGGTGGCGAAATTGGCTGGGGTGGCGAGGGGGCTGCGTGGGCGACGACTGCCGTTCGCTGGCTGATAGCCGTAGCGGCCGTGCTTTACATTCTCTCTATGAAGGACGCCGCGATCTACAATGTAGCCGGACCATTGCATCAAGTCCGGATCCTGGGAAGGAAACTGCGCCGCCTAGGCTATCCCCTGGGTCTCGCCCAAGGGTTGGAGTCGGCGGCTTTTGCCTCACTCACCCTATTTGCAGGTCTTTTGGGCGCGGAGGCGGTGGGCGCCTTTCAAATCGTTATGAATTTGGTGGCATCTTGTTTCATGGCAGCTATTGGTGTCGGCACGGCGACGGCGGTGCATGTAGGTCTGGCCATAGGCCGTGGTGATCAACGGCAAATGATGTTGTCGGGTTGGGGCGGGCTTTTCACCATTGCTATTTTTATGGCGGTCATGGCCGCTGTCATGGCCCTATTTCCCAGCCAATTGGTGCAAATCTTCACCGGCGATCCGGTTTTGCTGGCCATCGCCGTGCCAACCCTATTTGTTGCGGCGGCCACCCTGATCACGGATGGCGCTCAAGGCGTGTTGATGGGCGCGCTGCGGGGCGCGGGTGATGTTTGGATCCCCTCGGCCTTGCATCTATGTTCCTTTCTGCTGGTCATGGTGCCGGCGGCCTATGGCTTTGCCATTTGGGCAGATATTGGTACGCCTGGTCTGATGATGGGCACTTTTTGCGGCGTGACCCTGGCGGCGGTGCTTTTGGCTGGCCGGTTTCATCTGATTAGCAAACGACCCGTTCGCCGCCTTTAAGCCTGCCTTGATATGGCCACATTCTGGCCGCAATGACGGCCAGCCCTGGCACTAATATGGAAATTGCTTACATTACGACCAGGAAAAAAGGAAGACAGCATGGTCGCGCTTATTACTTTGGTTGATGACGACCGAAATATCCTGACCTCCGTCTCCATCGCGTTGGAGGGCGAGGGTTTCAAGGTCGCGACCTATTCCGATAGCCAGGCGGCATTGCAGGCCATGACCACCAGGGCGCCAGATCTCGCTGTATTGGACATCAAAATGCCCGGCATGGACGGTATGGAGTTGTTGAACCGATTGCGCCGGGTTTCTGCCGTGCCGGTGATTTTCCTGACTTCCAAGGACGAAGAGATCGACGAAATGCTGGGCCTGAAGATGGGCGCGGACGACTATATCCGGAAGCCGTTCTCCCAACGACTATTGATCGAACGTATTCGTGCCGTCCTGCGCCGGGCCGAAGCGGCGGGGCAGAACGGTACAAGCGACGAAGGAGCGTTGTTGATCCGGGGCGATCTACGCCTGGACCCAACCCGACATGAGTGCGCCTGGCGCAATGCCGGGGTACAATTGACGGTGACTGAATTCCTGATCCTGCAGGCCCTGGTCAAGCATCCCGGCCATGTGAAAAGCCGGGATCAGTTGATGGATGCGGCATATGGCGACAATATCTATGTTGATGACCGCACCATTGATTCGCATATCAAACGCCTCCGCCGAAAGTTCAAGGCAGCCGACGATGACTTTACCCGCATCGAAACTCTGTACGGCCTGGGCTATCGTTTCCAGGAGTAAATGCCGCGCAAGAATCGGAACCAGAACAGGAGGGGGGCGGTGGTAAGACAGCTTGGCCAACCCGGGCCCCGCCCCGCCGGTTCGATACAGATGCAGCTCTCGGGCCGCGGCGGTCCTGATCCGGGTCGCCACCGGCGCTTTTCGACACTGACGTTGCGCATACTGGCGCCCAATGTGCTGGCCCTTGGCGTTCTGGTTGGCGGCATATTTTACCTCGATCAGTACCGCGATGGCCTGCTCGACGCCAAGATCGCGGCGCTGCAAAGCCAGGCCGAAGTAATAGCAGGCGCACTGGGTGAAAGCGCCCTGACCGGGCCAGAGGACCGCCGCCGCCTCGACGGCAATGTTTCCGCCCGCATTATCCGCCGCTTGGTGGCGCCCACTTTGACCAGGGCCCGGCTGTATCTACCCGGGGGCGGTATGTTGGCGGATTCTAGGCAGCTCGTTGGTGCTGGGCGGCAAGTACACCTGCGCTATTTGCCGCCCGCTGACCCGTCGGATCATGTCATGCACTTTTTCAATCGTATTTATGACTGGCTTTTGCCCAGTCTCCCAAGTGGCCCTGCGTTTCCGCCCTACCAGGAACGGCTGGGCCGCGGTCTATCGGATTATCCGGAATTGACGGTCGCCTTGAGCGGTGAAGTTGGCGGCGCCATTCGTACACTAAAGGACGAAACCTTGATCTTGTCGGTGGCGGTGCCGGTGCAGCAATTGCGCCGCGTGGTTGGCGCTCTGTTGCTGTCCGGCGACAGCGCCGATATCGAGGAAGGGGTGCGTAACGCCCGCCTGGCCATATTGCAGGCCTCCGCCCTGGCGTTGACAGTAACGGTTTTGATGTCGTTCTTTCTGGCCGGAACCATTGCCGGGCCTGTGCGCCATTTGGCGAAGGCCGCCGACCGTGTTCGGCGCTGGCGGGGCCGTCGCGCGCAGATCCCCGACCTAAGCCGCAGGCATGATGAAATCGGCGATTTGAGCGTCGCCCTGCATGAAATGACCGAGGCCTTATATGGCCGATTGGATGCCATCGAGGTCTTCGCGGCGGACGTGGCGCATGAAATCAAAAACCCCCTGACCTCGCTACGCAGTGCCTTGGAATCCATCGAGCGTACGGAAGATCCAGGCCAAAAGCGCGATCTGATGGCAGTTATGGCACAGGACGTACGCCGCATGGACCGTTTGATCAGCGATATTTCGAATGCCTCCCGTATCGATGCGGAATTGGCGCGGGAGGAATCGGAGAGCGTTGATTTGGCAGCCTTGTTGGAAACCCTGATCGCCATGCGGCAGTCAGCCACGGCGACGCCAGGTCCGAAGTTCGAGCTACAAGTTAACGCCGCTAGCCCAATCCTGATTGAGGGACTGCCCAGCCGTCTAGGCCAGGTGGTCGATAATTTGGTGGGCAATGCTTTGTCGTTTTCCCCATCTGAGGGCGTGATCCGGCTATCTCTGGAACGTCAGGGGGGAATGGCGCAATTGGTGGTGGAGGATGATGGACCCGGCGTACCGCCCGGACAGGAAGAAGCCATTTTTGAGAGATTCTACAGCCAACGTCCGGTTGGTGAGACCTTTGGTCAGCATTCCGGCCTGGGCCTATCCATCTGCCGGCAAATTATCGAAGCCCATGGCGGCACCATCACGGCACAAAACCGGGTTGGCACCCATGGAGGGGCCCGTTTTACCGTGCGCCTGCCGCTACCTTAGGCGGCTTCCGCTAGCCGTTTTAGAGGTCGGTCGCTGATCGGCCAGTGTAGGGCCGCAGCGGTCAGGCCAAGGGCCACGGAGACACCCCACATCAGATTGTAGGAACCGGTCGCGTCATAAATCAGTCCGCCCAGCCAGGCACCCGAAAAACCGCCGATCTGATGGCTCATGAAAACTACGCCAAACAGCATGGAAAAATGCCGTGTGCCGAACACCTGTGCGACGATGCCCGAGGTCAAGGGCACGGTTGCCAGCCAGACGAGGCCCATGCAGGCGCCAAATATAATGGCGGTGACGTCGTTGATGGGCACCAACAGCAAAATGGTCATGATGACCGCGCGTAGCAGATATATCAGAGTTAGGACGTTCTTCTTGTGAAAGCGGTCGCCGGCGGCACCAAAAGCAAAGGCACCGATGATGTTGCACAACCCGATAACTCCCATTGCATATGCTGCGGCGGTGGTTGAGACGCCGTTGTCCGCTAAAAAGGCTGGAAAATGTGTGGAGATAAATGTGACATGGAAACCGCATACAAAGAACCCGGTTGCCAGCAGAATATAGCCCCTATGTGTTCTCGCCTCGCGGATGGCCTCGCGCAATGATTGCGCCGGGCCTTGACCGCCGCCCGTCGTATTGACCCGAAGGCCGATCGCCAGGAAGGATATCAGTGCGATGAAGATAGCGCAAATCACAAGGGTTTCTCGCCAACCAAAAACGTCGATCAAACCCTGCGCACCGGGTACGAAGAAGAACATGCCGAGAGAACCCGATGCGATTACTGTCCCAAACACCAAGCCTCGGCGTTCGTTTGGCACCACCTTGCCGACAGCGCCAAGCACGATGACCTGGCTTGCCCCGCTCAAACCCAGGCCAATTAAGAGACCGATCGAAATATACAGATCAAAGGCATTGGAGGAGAGCGATGTCCACCACAGACCCAGGGCATAAAACAAGGTCCCCGCGACGATCACCTTTACGGCGCCATAGCGGTCGGCGATCATTCCGGCAACCGGTTGGGTCAGGCCATAAAGCAGGGTTTGTCCGGCGATCACGAGGCCGAATATCTGCCGCCCGATCTCCAGATCCATAGAGATTGGGCGCAGAAAGACCCCAAATGTCAGGCGCAAGCCGTTGCTTGCTAGCATGATTAGGACGCCGCAGAGCAGCATGATCCAAAGTTGCCGTGTCATATTTTATTCCCCTGACCGGCAACAGGCCGGCGATCAATTGTTTAACCGACTAAAGCGCTAAGACCAAGCTGCCGGGCCAGATCTGGGAAATCGTCGGCAATAATATCGTGATGGTCATCGGGCTCAGGGTCAGGTGGGCCGGCGGCGCCCCATTCATCGGGGCGGCGCACGAAGGCGGATTTGAAACCCACGTCGCGGGCCGCATTCAGGTCAAAATTGTGGCAAGCCACCATCATGATTTCACCCGGCTCCAATGCCAGCCATTGGGCGGCGCGCTGATAAGCGCCGGGCAGGATCTTGTATTGCCCGATCATCTCGCAGGAGATCACCGCATCCCAGGACAGACCATTACGCTTGGCCGTGTCCACAATCAAGGACACCGTCAGAATGGTGAAAGAGGCAACGATGTAATTTTCCCGCATCCTGGCCAGGGCGGCGGGGAAATCGGGCCAGCAGTCAAGTTTGTGCCAACGGTACCAGATCGCCGCGCGCTCGGCTTCGGAGAACGCGCCGAGGTCGTATTTCTTGATCATTTCGGCCAATTGTTCACGATGTACATCGTCAATATTGAATGTGGCTGGCGCTTCCGCCCCCGTATTCACCATGGCCTTGAGGGACGAGGCGCGGTAGTCGTTGGCGATGGCGGCCCAATCCCGCTCCAAGCCGTGGCGCCCGCCGGCCTCGGCCAGGGCGGCCGAGATGCCCGTGTGCCAATCCAGAATGGTGCCACCCGTATCGAACGTCAGTGCCTTGATGTCGTGCATTGCAAATTCCTTAATCAAAAGGCCGCAATAAATAGCGGCTGATCACGACGTTCTGAATTTCCGTGCTGCCGTCGATGTAATGTGCCATTTTGGCGCAGGCTAGGTGGCGGGCCAGGGGAAAGTCGTGCTTGTAACCATCGGCGCCCATGGCCTGCATGCATTGGGCAATGCCCGTCAGGGCCGCGCGGGTGGCGAATTTCTTGGCATGCGCCGCCGGAATGGCCGCTGGTTCGCCGGCGTCAATGGCATCCAGGGCTGAATAGGCCATCAATCGCGAGGCATGCAGATCAGTCGCCACATCCGCCAATTGCCATTGCACGCCCTGGAAATCCACGATCCGTTGGCCAAAGGCGCGGCGCTTGGCGGCATAGGCAAGGGCCACCTCCAGGCTGTTGGCCATCATGCCGGAACACATGGCGGCGACGTTGGCGCGGGCCAGGTCGATTCCAGCCATGGCACCCTTGAAGCCGTCCCCGGGGGCATACAGCATGGCATCGTCGGACACGCGGCAATTTTCAAAGCGGAAACCGCCAGTACCCATCACGTGCGCGCCCATGGTGGAATACGGTGTTTCCCGGATCACGCCAGGCAGATCTGCCTCCACCACGAAGGTGGCAATTCCACGCCAGCCCTTCGAGGCATCGGTTTGGGCATAGACGCTGAGCAGGTCGGCGGTGGCGGCGGAGGTAATCCAGGCCTTGGCGCCGTTCAGGATCCAGCCATCGCCATCCTTGCGCGCCGTGGTCGTCACATTGGCCGCGTCCGAGCCGCTTTGTGGTTCCGTCAACAGAAACGCGCCCAAACATTCGCCCGACAGCATGTCTGGCAAAAAGCGTTGCTTCTGCGCATCGGTGCCGCCGTCCGCAATGGCATTCATGAAATTATTATGCACGATCATTAAAAAGGCATAACCCATGTCGGCCATGGATAATTGCTCCATCACACGCGCCATGCCAGCCTTTGACATGCCCTGGCCGCCCAGACTCTCATCCAGCAGCATCCCGGTCAAACCGGCCTTGGCCGCGGGGCGGATGCCGTTGTCGGGCATGGTGCGTTCCAGCTCCCACCGGGCGGCGTTCGGTGCGATTACGTTGGCGGCGAAATCGGCCGCCGCCGCGATCATCCGTTGTTCAGAAGGGCTAAGCGCGCTATCCATGATGTACTCCACTATTCCATCAGAAAAGAGGACAGACTAGCACCATGCTTCTCGCCATTGAAGGCATAGACGGCGCCGGCAAGGGGACCCTGTGCCGGGAACTGCTGGCCCGCGCCAATGCCGCCGGCATTCGGGCCGCCGCGCTGTCCTTTCCGCGCTATGAACAAACGCAGTTCTCAGATTTGATCGGGCGCTATTTGCGTGGCGAGATGGGTGAGATCGACCAGGTACCCGTACGCTATGCCGCTCTGTTGTACGGCGGCGATCGTTTTGAAAGCCGGGACCAACTACTGGAGCTGATCGCGACCCACGATCTGGTAATCCTCGACCGCTATGTCGCCTCTAACATAGCCTACAATGCAGCCAAAGTTCCCGTGGACGAGCGCAGTGAGTTGATCACCTGGATTGAGCAGCTTGAATACGGCCAGTTCGATCTACCGCGACCGGACTTGACCCTTTTGCTGGCGACTTCCACCGCTCTGGCGGACCAATTGGTTGGTCAGAAAGCCGCGCGCAGCTATACCGATGATGCCCGCGATCTGCACGAAGCCAATCGTGATTTCCTCTCCATCGTGGCCGATGTTTATGGCAGCCTGGCCAAGGCGGGCGGCGATCGTTGGCTTCGTGTTGAACCCCTGGATGCGGACGGCAACCTATGTCCGCCGGCCGATATTGCGGCCACGGTCTGGCAGCATCCAAGTCTGGCGGCGTTAGGGTAGATCCAGGTTCACGATCACTGCGGCGGAAGCGATCACCGCTACGTCACCGATGGCTTCATCGGGAACATCCAGACCACCCTTGACCACGTTTACCGTGACCGTGCCGTAGGGTAGGGCGGCTTGCACCGCCGCCTGGTCCACTTCGCCGGGTTGCTGCACACCAATGGTGACGTCCACAAACATGGCGGTCTTGGGATCGACCCCAAGGGTGCGGAGCATTGTGAGGGAGGAATGATGCAGGGCGTCGTCCACGGCGCGCAGGGCGGCCTTGGTATAATTACCGCCGTGCAGGTCATTGCCGGCACCCATTTCCAATATGACGCGTCTTTTAGTCATGGTGTTACCCCCTACGCCACATCCAGATAAACAACGGCGGCCGCATGGGCCAGAAGGGTGGCGTCGGTACCCTCCATATTTTGGATTTTTAGCCCGCCCTCGACAACATTCACTGTGCCGGTGCCATGAGGCAGAACCGCCAGCACGGCAGTCTTATCCACTTGATCTGGCTGGGGCACGCCAATGGTGACGGCCACCTGCATGGAATCTACATCCAGATCCAACGCCTTCGCTATGGTTAGCGAGTTATGCCAGAGCGCATCCTTGAGGGCGCGGACAGCCGCCTTGGTCGGATCTGTGCCGCGGATATCGGTGCCCATGCCGATCTCCAGCACCATGCGTTTCATCGCCATATTGCAATCACTCCATTTCCACGATTTGACGAATTGTAGATCAGATGTATGGGATTGTCCGATAAACTCGCAATTAGTCTATGATGCCGCCATGACCGATTTGCGAATATTTTCCTATATACCGAACCCACGCATTTGGAAGGCGACTATTGCCGCCCGTTTATGCGGAGTGGAGTTGGATCTGCGCGGGGCCAAACCGGGCCAGTTGGCCGAATGGCTGTGGGATTTTGAAGCCCGTCCCCTGACGGACGAGGACCGCCAATCTGGCAATGCCCTTGCCCGGCAAAGCCGGACCGGCTTTTCCGGACAGCTCTATAAGACCGATGCCTTTCTTGCCGCGCATCCCTTTGGCGCGGTGCCGGCGGCGTTTAGCCCAGACGGTACGGTGGGCATATTCGAATCAAATAGTATTGCCCGCGCGGTGGCGCGCTTGCGCCGCCGTGGCCCGAAGCTGTATGGCGATGATCCCTATGATGCGGCACGGATCGACAGCTTTCTTGACGTCAGTCTGGTGTTTGCCCGCGATGGCCAGACTTACCTGCTGGCCTTGAATAATGGCACAATTAATGCGGAAATTCATGCTCAGGCCGCCAAGGCCTTCGAGACCTTTTTGAATGGCATGGAAGCCGCCCTGTCGCCGACGCTTTCCGGCGCGCGCGGTTATCTAGTGGGGGATGACCTGTCTCTGGCTGATATCGTCTTCACGGCGGAGCTATGCTCGTTCGCGCGGGAAGCGGTACATTTGGAACGGTTGGCAGCGCAGGACTTGCCGGAAATCTTCCACGTTGCGGTCGCGGCGGAATATCCCTCCGCCCTGGATCATTTTGCAAAGCTGTGCGCCCACGAAGCGTTTGCCCCGGATATCGCGCCTTTCATGGAGAAACTTGAAAAGCGGCGGCGGACAGCCGTGAGTTAATGTCTTGACTGCGTAGGTGGTGCTTCCACGGCCAGGTCGATATCATCTTCAGCACTCATGGCACCGGTGGATGCTGCGGCAAGGATCTCGCCGGCTGTGGAGCCAGCCGAGGTCGCGGCGTAGGCGGCAAATTCCAATAGGGTCAGCGCCATGCATTTCGGACAGATGTTTTCCTGAATCATGGCCGTCATCAAATCCCCACCGACCGATTTATCGATTAACTCGCGGATTTCCTCCTCGCACTCGTCGGCATGTTTGAAGTTATCGTCGTCCATGTTCATTCCGCTCCGGCTTGATCAGTTTCAGCCAATCGAAAACATAGCAGACTAATGGTCGTGGAAATATCTAGAACTGAACCAGGATCTCCGCCCTGGCGCCCGAGCCGTTGTCCCGCCCTTCGAGATAGGCGACGAAGCCATCAAGCTGCAATTGTACATGCTGCCCAATGGCTTGCTGAAACTGCACCGTAAACGAAGCGGCGTCCGTGCCAAGGCCATCGTCTTTGAACAAGTTGCGAGTATTGTCCTTTAGGCCAGCCAGTTCCAGTACCAGGTTGCGGCGATGGTTGTCCCAGAAGGCCTGGTAGCCTATGGCGATGCCGGCGGCCTGGGTGTTGAAGCTGCTGAGCTCGGAAAGATGATTGCCTAGGCTGGGTGATGCAAATGAAATGCCCAAGGGCGCCAAGGGGCCGCCCACCACCGGTTCCCGGCTGACCTGGGTATAGCGGTCAAAGCCATAAAAGGGATTGATGTAAACCACGTCATCCGAGCTGTGGGGCGTCCAGGAAATTTCCGCCGAAATCAGAACGCCGTCGGCGACATTGGCGGTATCGGTGTCTTCAGCGAAGGATGCATTTATGCGATAGGTGGTGTTGAAACTGGCCAGGCGTGACCAGGGCGTCCAGGCGCGCTGGGCGGCGGAGAGGCCAATATACATGCCGTCGCCACCCGTGGCCTGATCGTCATCGTCCACCGAGATGAAGTCCAGTCCCCACGTGGTGGTCGGATCATCGGCCTGGATGAAGAGGCCATACAGGCCGCCGGGCTGGTTCAAACGACGCCGGGTCGCTGGTGAGCCGCGATCAATGGAACCCCAGGCATAGACGCCCGTGGCGCGGACATTGGATAGGCCGGGCAAATGCATGTTGTTGCGTACGATGCCTACCGAATCTAGGAAATCATTGATCATGGTTCCTTCCTGGAAATGAATGCGCTGGCGCCCGAAAGAGAAACCATAATCGATGAACTTGTTGCCCTCGGGATCAAGATTGGGAAATAATGAGCCGAAGTCACCTTCACAAAAGGCGGTGCGCAGGAAGACGCCCGCTTCGGAACGGCCGCCTTCCTCGCCTTGGTTCGATTCCCAGCTATAGCGGGTGAAATTGGTGAAACGGTTCTTATCCAATGGCGCCACGCCGACGATGCATTTATCGGTAGTTGTCAAATTCAGGTTTGCGAACAAATCGAGACGGGTCACCAGTTCCGTGTTTCGCCCCGGCGCGCCCACGGATTCATAGGTCTGCATGGCCGTCCGCCAGGTCCCGAAACCCCACAGACACGGCGTCCATACCGCGCCGGTGGGCAATTTTATGCCCTGGGGAAGATTGCCGTTGCCGAGAAATTTACAGCCCATCTCCACAAGCAGTTCCGGCCGATCTGGTGGAATAACGTACGGCACTGCTTTGTCCGACAACCGTGGCACGGGAGTGGTCTCGCCCAATGGATACAGGTTGTCAAAAAATCCCTTGGATTGAGCGGGTGCGCCGCCGCCGATGGCGACAGTGGCCCCGGTTGTGACCGCGGCCGTGGCGACCGCTATCGTTAGAAACATGGCCCTCATGCTTTTTCGAATCCGACCTTGCTGTCCATCTCGATTCGTCATCATCGGTGCCATCTTAAGCTTGCCTCTCCGCTTCGCCGCCACTTGCTCGTCCTGTGGCCGTCTATTTGACGTCTATGGTCAGGTTCTCTTCGTAAAGCACTTCGCGTCCCGCAACCACGGCGTCGGCCGCCGCGCGCGGGCTGATGCCGTAGTCAAAGCCAACGACCTGAATAGTACTGATCAGATTGATGGGGAACATCTGCGCCAACAGCTCGACCTTGGCCTTGTAGGGCCCCTTACCAGTTAACTGATCGCCCGTAATCTCGAATTTCGCGATCCGATGGCCCAAAGGTTCGATGCCTTTTCGGTGGTTCCGCTCAACGGTGGATTCACCGGTCAGGATCAATGAAAGCCGGGTTGGCCGCAGGAACGGCAACGCGGTGGTGGAATAGGGAATGGTCACTGTACGTTCGCGCTCGCCACCACGGATGTTTTGTACCAAGAAACGAGATTGCAAATTGAACAATTGTGTATCCAGGGGCATTTCGCCGGCGTGTACAAAGGCTGATTCATTGTCACGGACATCGCCATTGGGATCCGTATCGCCGGATTTAAATACCACCTTGCCGTCTGCGTCCATCACAGTGATGCGGACCCAGACCAGACGCTCACCGGTAAAGCCGGTCGGGGTATTGTGGCCTTCGGTGATGTTGGAAACCCTGGCTTGGATGTCGATGCCGCCACGATCCGCCCTAGTCGCCTTCACATCGCTCAACAGATAGCCGTTGCGCAAGACTTCCAGGCGTAATGTACGGACATATGCCAGTCGCTTGAGCTGGTATTCGATGATTTCCCGCGCGTCGTAGCGGGCATCGATCGAGTCCCACGCCTTGGGAAATTTAATGCCTTCTGGCACGTTATCTTCGAATTTGTCGGTGCCCCAGCCGGCTGCTACATCGAAGGTGAGCCATTCCGATAATGTCGCAAGTTGCTGTGCCTCGGCGTTATGGGGGAAGATACCCGGCGGCAGCAGGGAATAATCCGGCCCCGCCATTATGTGATTGGTCAGCTTTCGCGACTTGGTCGGCACGCCCCCCACCACGGCGGCCGGGCCTTCATGATAGCCAGAAACAATGCCTTGCACCTTGCCCATATGGCAATCCTGACAGGAAATACCCTTGGCCGCCGCCGGCGAGCCCCGGTATTCACTGAATGCCTCTTCCAGACGGAACCCGTTTAGAAGGGTTACGTCATGGCAGGTGCCGCAGAAGGTAGAGGTTGAGATCTGCTTGAATTCGATAGCCTCGGTATGAATCTTGCGCCCGGGTTCGTCCGCCTTGGTAACCACCCGGTATTCATTGCGGTTCGCAAGTACCCGTTTCAGCTCCTTGTCGCCGGCGGGGCCATAAACCGGCTGCAGCAGATCACCCTCGACCAGGGCGACACGACCAGAGGCCTTGTTATAAATATTGGCGACCCGGTGACAGACGATGCAGGTGATGCCCTCTCGTGAGGTCGGATGACGCTCCAGATTGGAAACCTGTACCCGCTCCTCCATGTTCATGCCGACCTGGTTGTGACAGCGAATACAAAAGTCGCCGTTGGTACCGTTGACTTGTAGATTAATGAAATTCTGTAGTGCCATGTAGGCGGGGCTCAATTGCGCATAGGAATGCTGAGAAACCGCCCATTCCTCGAAATGGCGGGGATGGCAGGTGCCGCAGGTCGTTGCAGAGGGATAGCGGCTTTCCGCGAACAGCGCCGCGTGTTCCTTGCCGGCATCGCTGCGAATTTTTGCCTCTACCGAATCGTCTTTCCCCGCGGACTTTTCTTGGTTTTCGTCGTCGTCTTTCAGTAATTTGTCGTCATCGTCATCATCATCATCGTCATCCTTCTCCAACAAATCGTCTTCGTCTTTCTTTGCCTGAGCCAAGAGCAAGGCAGGAGCCGAATGGGTAAGCGTGGGCAGATCAGATGACGGTGCGGCAGCAAGTGGCGCCGGAATCAATAAGAACCCGGTCACAACCACCCCCAAAGCCGTACTCAAAGCCTTGATGATGGCGCCTGCTCCGTAAAACCTACGGTACCAATTGGTTTCCTGCGTCATGGTCATCCGTCCCATCACTAATATTCGACTATTCGGCCCTGCTAGTGGCATTGGCCAGCCTAATTAAAAGGCGCCTACCAGCTTAAACGATTAATATCCGCCTCTGTATATTTTTTAATCCCATTCAGACCGACCCCTACTCGGTGCTTGCTGGTGATCTTGCCCCCAAATGCAACGAAATTCAACAACGCCCTGATGTTAATAGCCAATCTATGAAGCGCGCAATAGGGATTTGCCGCTATCGGGCCATGGCTAGTGCTGTGATAGGTTGCTGGTATGTCGCAGTATTGCGGCATTCCGCCAATTGCTATCGCCAGATCGGCCGTCCAGTTCCAGGAAGTCCGTAATCGGTCCATTTCTCGCTGACATCGGCGATTACTTCGTCGCTCATGCGCAGCCGTTTGCCCCAGGTCCGTTTGGTTTCTGGTGGTATCTTGACGGTGGCATCAAGGCCGAGCTTGCCGCCCAGTCCGACCTCGGGCGAGGCGAAGTCGAGATAGTCGATGGGCGTATCTTCAATTGCCAAGCTATCGCGGCCCGGATCCATGCGGGTGGCAACGGCCCACATCACTTCTTTCCAGTTACGCGCGTCGATATCGTCGTCGACCACGATGACCAGCTTGGTATAGGTGAATTGCCGCAGGTACGACCAGACCGCCATCATGATGCGCCGGGCATGTCCAGGGTAGGCCTTGCGAATAGAGACTACGGCGATGCGGTAGGAACAGGCCTCCGGCGGTAGCCAGAAATCAACGATTTCAGGAAATTGCAGCTGCAAGATCGGAATATAGAGCTCGTTCAGGGCCATGGACATGATCGCCGGCTCGTCAGGGGGGGGGCCGGTGTAGGTGGAGAGATAGGTCGGTTTCGTCCGCATGGTCACGGCACTAAGGGTAAAGACCGGGAACGGCGCCACCGCGTTCAGGTGCCCGGTGTGATCTCCATAAGGTCCTTCGTCGCCGAATTCTTCGTGGGAGACATGGCCTTCCAACACGATTTCCGACTCCGCCGGCACTTGCAGCGGCACCGTCAGGCAATTCGCCATGCCGATCCGGCGGCCACGTAAAAGACCGGCAAATTGATATTCCGACAGAGTATCAGGCAGTGGTGTCACCGCCGAGAGCATAGTGCATGGGTCGGCCCCGATGGCGGCGGCCACCGGCATCGGTTTGCCGTGGGCCTCGACCCAGCGGCGGTAATGCTGCGCTCCGCCGCGATGGGGCAGCCAGCGCATCAAGACCTTGTTGCGGTCGATCACCTGCATCCGGTAGATGCCGATATTATACTGATCCTCGGCGCTATTACTGGGTCCCTTGGTGATGACCATGGGCCAGATTATCAGCGGTGCGGGTTCACCCGGCCAGCAACACGGGATTGGCAGCTTTGCCAGATCAATCTCATCGCCGCGCCAGGTAATCTCCTGACAGGGCGGTGTCTTGCGCCGCGTCCTTTTCGGGGTCATTGCCCCGACCCGCTTTAACAGTGGCATGGCGTCCGCCACTTCCTTCAGACTTGCCGGTGGCGAGGGTTGATGCAGAGTGGCCAGCATTTCACCGACTTGGCGTAGCTCATCGGCCTTTCGTCCCATGGCCATGGCGACCCGGTCAACGGTACCGAATAGATTTATCAGCACCGGCGTATCGTAGGTCTGGCCGTCGGGTCCGATGGGATTTTCAAACAGCGCCGCCGGCCCACCTTCGGCCAACAGCCGGGTCTGGATCTCGGTCATTTCCAGCGCGGTCGAGACCGGGGTTTTGATCCGCACCAACTGTTTAGCTTTCTCAAGCCGGTCGATGAATCTACCGAGGGTAAGATCGATCATGGCCCGGTCACTATTCCGCCGCAGCTTCAACCCAAAGCCGGCCTTCCCGGCCATGCAGGTAACCATTGGCCAGCGGTACATCGCCGACGATTTCGTCCAGCCGCGCCTCTGCCTCTTCCACCGCAATTGTATCGTTCAGCACGTCTTTGAATAGTACGGCGACCTGCACCATGTCGCAGCTGTGCGGCCACAACCGAAATTTATCAATGCCGGCAGCCATCAGTGCGGGCAATTCGGCCAGCAGGCTGCAATAAGTATCGGACATGGTTTGCGTGCCGTTGATGGCCAGGAACGGCTCGTCATCCAGGGTCTCGATAGTCAGGCCGTCGGGATCGTTGCCGCAAACAAACTGGCAGCCATCCTTGTGCAGGTCATGGGCCCGGGCGTGATAGCAGCGGGCCGAGATCGCCAGTGGCAGTCGGCCGAAAACCTGCACCTCCAGCGAGATATCCTTGACGGCGTCGGTTTGGCCGAGAGCTTCGAGCATATCAAGCGAAAGCTCGGCCGGCAGCGAGACCCGATACGCCCCGCGCTTGGCCAGATAGTTGATGGTGCCTTCGTTGTAGGCATTGACGAAGGGGCCGATAACATGGCGCCGCTCGGCCAGTAGTGAAGCCGTCGATATATCATTGGCCTCGAAGATCAGATCCGGATCGGCGATGGTTTGTCTGATCTCATCTAACTCGTCGGCCGTCATGATCAGCGCCAGGGTCGAGAGCACGACATCCTTGTCAGCCTTTTTTAAACGCTCATGCACCTTGGCCAAATGCGGCAGGATAAACGGTCGCCGCTTAGCACAGACAACCTCGCCCAAATACACCGTTTCGATGTCCGCTTCATCGGCGATGCGGAAATAGAAATCCCGCCAACGTTCTGCATCCCAATGAAACAACGTTGGGCCCAGTGTCAGGCCCGGTGCTGGTCTGGCCATCATCGCCAAGCCCTCCGATAGGCGCCGGAAGTCTCGCGCTGGCCCTCGGTTACATCCGCTAACTGGGGCATCTCGGGGATAGACTCGCCCCGACGGCAGGCGTCGATTGCGGCGCGGAAGGCCGCGACGACCTGTGCCGTATAGGCGCGGCCACGTTGCCGGCCCTCGATCTTCAAGGCGGAAACACCCGCCGCCATCAGCTCCGGCAGCAAGGGCAGGACGTTGAGGGAGGTCGGCGCCTCAAACAGGTAAGAGGCGCGGCCGTCGGCAACAAAGCGTCCTTTGCACAAGGTCGGATAACCGGCGGCGTCGCTTTGTTGAAAAATGTTGATGGTGAAATCGCCCAGACGCGAGACCAATTCGGATCCCCGCTCCTCATAACGCACATGGCTGGCAGGCGAGCACACCCCCGTAATATTCGGCGACTTGCCGGTAACGTAGGATGATAACAAGCACCGCCCCTCGGCCATGGGACACATGCCGCCAAAAGCGAAGACCTCGGTTTCGACCGGAATTCGGCTATTCAGCTCGGCGATATCCTCCACCGTCAGCACCCTGGGCAGGACCACGCGGCGTACGCCGAACTCCTCGTGATAAAAGCGGATCGCCTCGGCGTTCGAGGCGGAGGCCTGCACGGATAGATGCAGGCGCAAATCAGGATGCTGCCTGGCTGCGTAATCAAGCACGCCGATATCGGCCAGGATTACCGCGTCAACGCCCAGATCGGCGGCGCAATCTATGGCTCTGTGCCAGGCCTCGGGCGCGCCGGCGCGGGGAAAGGTATTGATGGCGACAAAGACCATGCAGTTGCGCGCGTGGGCATATTCCAGGCCGGTCGCAAGCTCTTCCGGGCTAAAATTGAGGCCCGGAAAATTGCGCGCGTTGGTCTCGTCACGAAAGCCAAGATAGACCGCCTCCGCCCCGGCATCGACAGCAGCTCGCAACGCCGCCGGTGTGCCCGCTGGGCAGATAAGTTCCAGATCGCCCGCAATGGCTTTAGATTTGGCTCTGGCACCGGTTACAGCCATGTTCATTCCTGTACCGCTAGTGTTCTCGGCGCGCGGCGGCGGCGCGGTGAACTGCCCCGCGACATACTCTGGCGCAGATGATCGACCGCGGCGGTTTGCGCCTCAATCCGCTCCATCGCGGGTTGCAACAGCGCGTTCTGCAGCATCGCCATGTCTGCTCCAGCCCGGCGCGTCAGGCGCAGCAGGTGTTTGGCCGCCCGCCGCGCGGGCCGCGCCAGCGGCCCGGCCCGGACAAGGATATCGTCGATAATGTGGATTTCCTCTCCATCAACGGCATTGCGCAGGGCCACCACCGCTTCTGTATCTCCCTCGATCAACAAGCGGCGGGAAAAAAACAATGCGTCGCCATCGACCCGGCCTTCCAGCAAGTCGATCAGGGCCAGGAGAGAGCCGCGGATGGCCGCCGTGGCCTGGGGCGCATCAGCCTCGCGAGCGATTGTTAGCTTTGGTTGTTTGGCATTCGCTTGCAACAGGAAGCGGATTGGCAGGTCGATAGGATCGACCAAGAATACCGTGTCCGCATAACTTCCCAGCCGTTCAAACATCCCCTGATGCTGTTTGGCGACGGCCGCCATCACAGCGCGCAACAGAGGCCGAAGCAACAGATCAGGTACCGGTGCCAGCAACAAACCGCCCAGCAGCACCGGCGAGAAGGGTGGAACCATGCTCCTGCGGCCGGCGCCTACAGCGCCTCGGCCACCTTGTTCGGAGCTATCCAGAGTTTCGTTCAAAAAATCGGTCATAGTCGGCGAATTTAGCATACCAGCCAACCCTGCTCCATGCCGCCGCCTCGATGACCCTGCGGCATAGTGCCGCGAAGCCGAGGCCGATTTGCGGTATATTCCGAGCTATCGACGCCCTATTTGAAGCGCTCCATCCGGTAGGGCGCCAGGTCGACATCGATAGGCTCGCCGGCGACCAGGGCGGCGGTGAGGCGGCCCGTGTTAGGCGCCATGCCAAAGCCATAGTGGCTGTGGCCGAAGGCGGCAAACAGGTCACGCTGGCCCGGCACTGTGCCGATGCAGGGCAGGCTATCAGGGAACGAGGGCCGGCTGCCCATCCACTCTATAGGATCGTCGGTATTAATGTCAGGGAACAGCCGTTTCGCCAGGCTCTTGAATATTTCGGCCCGGCGATAATTTGGTGCTGCATCAAGACCGGCGAATTCGGCGGTGCCGGCGCAGCGCACTCCTGCCAGCATGGAGGAGGCGACGAACTTGCTCTCCGTATCCATGATCGAATTATTTATGGTGATGCCCGGCTCCTGCAGGATCAGGTGGTAGCCGCGTTCAGCCTCCAGCGGTAGATTGAAACCAAGCGGCGCCAACAACCGCGCTGACCAAGCACCGGCGGCGATGACCACCTTATCGCTGACAACTTCACCGTCATCGGTCTGCAGCCGCCAGCCGCCATCTTCTTGCGGTGCGATCTGGTTGACACCGGTTTGCCTGAAAACCGCGCCCATATCCTGGGCCTTGGCGGCCAAGGCCTTGCCAACGCCGCCGGGCGAAAGTGCGCGGGCCTGGGCCTTGATCAAAACCGCCGCCTTGTAGCTGGGCGACAGTGCGGGTTCAAGCTCGTGCAGGGCGCCGTCATCGACGACTTCCAGGGGCACATCACGGTCCAGACGCAGTTGCCAGCCCAATTGCTTCAGATCAATCTGGCCTGGATCGCGGTAGATATGGACGTAGAAACTGTCGGAGATCAGATGTTCCGAGCCGGTGCCCCGCAAAAGCTGGCGGTAGAGTTCGATGTTGGGCCGGTTCAGGGCTTTCATGGCATCGGCGATCTGGGGTAGCCCAGCCGCATCGCCGGCGCGCAGGAACTTCAGCGCCCATGGTAGAAACGAGGGCAGGTGGGGCCAGCGGAGCGCGATGGGTCCTTCCGGGTCGAGCAGCCAGCGCGGCACGCTGCGCCACAGGCCCGGCATGGATTGCGGCACACAGGTCCAGGGTGAGACCACTCCGGCATTGCCATGGCTGGCGCCCTCCGCCGGTGGCGCACGGTCGATGACCTCGACCGCCAGCCCTTTTTCACGCAGATATATGGCGGTACAGATGCCGACAATGCCGGCACCTACGATGGTGACCTGCTCAGCCATGGGGATACATCCAAATTTCCCTATAACGCGACTTCAATCAGATACGGACCGTCGCTGTGCAGGCCGCTATCGAAGGCAGTGGCCAATTCTTCAGCGGTGCTCACCCGCGATGCCTCCACACCCATGCCCTTGGCCATTTGCACCCAATCCAAGTTCGGCCGATCAATGGATAGCATATCCACCGCACGGGGGCCGGGGTTGAGCACACCGACGTTGGTCAACTCGCCGCGCAGGATATTGTAGGTGCCGTTGGCGAAAACAAGCACTGTAACATCGAGATTTTCCCGCGCCATGGTCCACAACGCCTGTACCGTGTACATGCAGCTGCCGTCACCTTCCAGGGCGATGACCTTGCGGTCGGGGCAGGCCACGGCGGCGCCGACCGCCACGGGCAGGCCATAACCGATGGAACCGCCCCGGTTATTGATCCAATCATGGGGCGGTGCGCCGGCCGTGCTGGGGAAGAATTCCCGCCCCGTGGTGACGCTTTCATCAACCACGATGGCGCCTTCGGGCAGCATGGCGCCCAAAACGGCGGCAATAGCCGCGGGCGTGATCTCGCCGGCGGGCAGGGGCGGGCGGTGCGGCTGGGCAACGCCGGCGGGCTCCATATCCAGACAGTCCAATTCAATTGCCAGAGCCTCCAATGCGGCTTCCATATCCTCGTCCGTGCCGGCCAGCAGGGTGGTTTTAGCATCCGGGTCCACCAACAGGGACGGCTTGTCGGGATAGGCGAAAAATGCCACCGGCTCCCGCGCGCCGACCAAAACCAGATCGCCGGCTTTTTTCATGACTTCCAAGGCCAGTTCCACCACATACGGCACCCGGTTGACCTGTACCCGGCCAGCGCCTCTTTCCAGGCGGGTATTGGCGCCCTCGGTCAGGATGCCGCAGCCGGTCTTGGCGGCGATCCGGCCGGCCAGGTTCAGGCTGCGTTCGCGCAGGGCCGCGCCGCCCATCAATAGGGTCGCATTCTGGGATGTGCGCAGTAAATCGGCGGCGGCCTTGACGGCATCGTCGGAAACCCTGGGCGGCGCGCTGGGTGCGGTGGTTACGGCAACCGCGTCTGCCGGGCCCCAGGCCGTATCGGCGGGCAGGATCAGCGTGGCGATCTGCCCTGGTGTCTGGGTCGCCGCCTCGATCGCCAGGGCACCGTCACCGGCGATGGTTTTCGACGTCGGCGAGGTTTTGACCCAATGGGACATGGGAGCCGCCGCGCCTTCGATGTCGGCGGTCAGGGGCGCATCGTATTTGATGTGATAGGTGGCGTGTTCGCCGACAATATTGACGACGGCGGAATCCGCCTTTTTGGCGTTGTGCAAATTAGCCAGACCGTTGGCCAGGCCAGGCGCCAAATGCAGCAGGGTCGAGGCTGGCTTGCCCAGCATGCGGTAATAGCCATCTGCCGCACCGGTCACCACGCCTTCGAACAGGCCCAGGACGCAACGCATGCCGGGCACCTTGTCCAGGGCGGCGACGAAATGCATCTCGGAGGTACCTGGATTGGTGAAGCAGACATTGACGCCGCCGTCAATCAGGGTGCGGACCAGGCTTTCGGCGCCATTCATCTCGCCATTCATCTCATCGGAATTTGTTTCGCTGCTCATGGTTAGATGGCTCCTAGTTTTAAATTCAATGTCAGCTGGCGCGCAACTTGGCGGTGGCGGCTTCGTCTATAGATTTACCATTTCCACTTAGCTTAACACCATAGATCTCTTCGCCGGCCTGTTGGCTGACGACGCCGTCGCGGATATCGCGCAGCACGCGCTCCGGGTCCCGCTGTTTCGGATCGCCCCAGCCGCCCCCGCCCGGCGAGGACGCGCACATGGCCAAGGGACCGAAATGGCGCACGGCGTATTTCGGCGGTGTTTCTCTGCCGCCATGGGCGAAGGTCAATTCCATATCGCCGGGCTGACCAGCCGCACCACCCGAGGCGCCGAAGCAGGATGTATTGTACAACCCCTCGCCACGAAAGGCGTATTCGGCATCGACCTTGACCTCAACCTCGAAATCGGCGCCCGTGCCGCCGCGGTAGGCGCCGGGGCCGGCGGCATCGGTGCGGAATTCTTGCCGTTTGAATAATACCGGATAAAGCTGCTCGTAAGTTTCTACATTGGGCAGCACCAAGCCGCCCAGGGCAATCAAATGGCCGATCTGGTTGAAGCCGTCCCGGCCTTCGACCGCGCCGCCGCCGGGTGCGGAGTTCCACTGATACATCACGAAGGGGCTTTCTTCTCCCTCCTGTCCTGAACCTAGGCGCCCGGACGTGGTGCCATGGATCGCCTTGGCCCAGCCGGCGCAGCTGCGTTCAGGCAGCGCCTGGTTCAGGGTTTTCCAGATTGCATGCACGATCTCGTGGGCGACAAAGACCGTATTCATGGTCATGGCGGCGGGCGGCCTTGCATTTATGATGGTGCCCTCGGGCGCTGTAATCGCCACCGTACGAAAGGTACCTTCGTTGCGCGGCAGATCAGGGTCGAAATACGAAGCCAATGCCATATAGACGGCGGACCAGGTATTTGCGACGGAGGAGTTCTTGAAACCCTTCACCTGTGGCGCGGTGCCGGTGAAATCGACTTCCAAGGCTTCGCCCTTGACGCCCAGGCGCACCCGGATGGCATCATCAATAGGTTCGAAGCAATCGTTGTCGATAGCTTCTTCGCCGTGATAATCGCCATCGGGCATGGCAGCGACGCAGCGGCGGAAACTGCGGTCGGCATGTTCCAGAATACCTTCGAAATAGTTCCGGTATTGGTCCATGCCAAGCTCGTCCACCAGGGCGGCGATACGGTCGGCGCCGATCTTGGTGGAACCGATCATGGCGCGCAAATCGCCATCCAGCGCCTCCGCCGTGCGCGTGTTGATCATCACCAGGCGCCAGATGTCCTGCCGGGTCTCGCCCCCGGCGATCAGCTTCATCACCGGTAGGCGGATGCCTTCGTGGAAAATTTCCCGAGCTTCGGAATTATAGGTCCCCGCCGCGCCGCCGCCGATATCGGCTTGGTGGGCCCGGTTGCAGGCAAAGGCGACCAGCTCTCCGCCAACAAATACCGGTCGGGCGATGACCCAATCGGGCAGATGGTTGCCGCCGGCGGTATAAGGATCGTTCAACAGAAAGACATCACCGTCGTTGATGTCGCCGGCGAAATCCCGCAACAAGGCGCGCACGGCAAAGCCGCCGCCGCCCGTATGGATGGGAATGCCGTCGGCCTGGCTGACCAAAGTGCCATCGGGATCGGCAATAAAACAGGAAAAATCATGACTTTGCGAGAAAATGGGGCTACGCGCAGTCCGCGTCATGACCCAGCCCATCTGCCGAGAGATGTGGTCCAAACGGTTCTGCACCAAGGCGAGGACAATGGGGTCGAGATTGTCTTGCGTGCTCATATCAACTCTCCGCCCCGCCGATTTCGATCATGAAATTATCCGCCGCGTCCACGGACAGGCGGTCTTTCGGTCCGACAAACACCGTTGTGGTCAGTTCCTCCACCAACATGGGGCCGTCCTGGCTAAAGCCGGGCCGCAGGTCAGCACCAGCAAAAACAGGGGTTTCCTGCCAGCCATGGCTACTGTCTGTATAGACTTGACGCAGCGCCATGGGTTCGGACCGTTTGACCGATGGCGCCGGCGGTAGGGGGTCCGATACGTCCATTAGGCCTCGTGCCGTAACGCGCAATGCGGTGATCTCGATGGTGCCGCCCGGCTGGGTATGACCGTATTGCCGTTGATGATCCGCATCGAAAGCAATCCGCACGGCGGCAGGATCAAAGGTATCAGCAGCCAGGGCCACGCGGATCGACCACAACTGGCCGCGATAGCGCAAATCCAACTCCCGTTGTACCATCGCCTTGTCACCGCTGAAGCCTTCCGCCGCCAGCGCGGCCTGTGCCCGTTCCGCAAGTGGCTCGAACGCCTGTTGTAAGGTGCCGCCGTCGACAGTGTCCAGATTATCAAAATGCACTTGTAGATAATCCTGGCGAATATCCGTGTGCAACATGCCCAGGGCGCAAAAGGCGCCCGCCTGGCGCGGCACATAAGCTTGACTGCAACCCAACGAGCGCGCCACCGAGGCGCCATGCATGGGCCCCGCGCCGCCTGCCGCGACCAGGGTAAAGCGGCGCGGATCGTGGCCGCGCTGGATCGAGATATGTTCCACCGCATGCAGCAGGTTCTGCTCCAGCAGTCGAATAATGCCCGCCGCTGCTTCCTCAACCGGAATTCCCAAAGGTTTGGCTATTTTATTCTCGATGGCAAGGCAGGCCAGATTGTCATCTAAGATCACACTGCCGCCTGCATAGGGCCCGGGGCGCAGACGACCCAGCACCATATAGGCATCCGTGACCGTGGGCTGTTCGCCGCCCTGACCGTAGCAGGCCGGGCCCGGCATGGCGCCCGCGCCCTGCGGGCCGACGTGCAGCAGGCCGGCCTCGTCCACATGGGCAATAGTGCCGCCGCCCGCGCCCACGGTATGGATTTCCACTGACGGTGTGGCCAGGTGGTAGCCGTCGATGATCAGTTCGTCCGTCACGCCCACCAGGCCCTCGCCCATCAGGGTGACATCGCAAGAAGTGCCGCCAATTTCCATGGCGATCAGGTTGTCCGTGCCCGCGGCGCGGCTGTAAAGGCCTAGGGCGCCGACACCGGCGGCGGGGCCGGAGAGCACCAGGTTGACCGGCCGTTCCGAGACCTGTTCGACGGAAACCGCACCGCCGTTGCTTTGCAGTAGCAGAATGGGCCGTGCCAGGCCGTTGTCCCGCAGATGGCTATCCAGATCGCGCAGATACCCAACGACCTTGGGCGCGATATAGGCATTGACCACGGCGGTGGAAGTGCGTTCGTACTCTCCCATTATCGGGGCGATGCGGCTGGACAGCGAGAGCCAGGGATGACCATTCAAATGTTCGGCGATTGCGTCTTCATGAGTCGGGTTGCCATAGCTATTGATCAGAGCCAGTGCAATAGCCTCTACGCCTTCATCGGCAAAGATCTCCATGGCGGTGTCCACGTCGCGCAATGCGAGGGGCGCCAATTCGATACCGTCCTTGTCCAGGCGGCCGCTAACGGGTTGGCGTAGATAGCGCGGCACCAGGACATCGGGAAAGGGCGCACGGTGATCCCACATATTCTCGCGGATGCCTCGGCGCACTTCCAGACTGTCGCGGAAGCCGGTGGTGGTCAGCAGGCCAACCTTGGCGCCTTTCTTTTCCAGAATGGTATTAGTGGCGACAGTGGAGCCGTGAAAGAACAAGGCGCAATTGCCCAGCAGATCGGATAGCGCGATTGACAGCTGATCAGCTGCCCGCGCGAGCACCGACATGACGCCCTGGCTGGGATCAGCCGGCACCGATGGGGCCTTGAAAACCCATAGGGCGCCACTTTGATCGCGCAAGACCATATCGGTGAAAGTACCGCCCACGTCGACGCCGATGCGCCAGGGTGCGGCGGGCTGAATTTGCATCACCATCTGGGGGCTTTGTCCTGAATTGAGACATGGGCTGCGACGACCTTCCAGCCCAGGTCCGGGAATTTCACCCAGGTCTGGGACTGCCGGCCCACTTCATCTTGATCACGCACCTTGAATTCCAAATTCACCGTGGCGAAGTTATCGCCCAGGGTCAGAATTTCCAAGCGCCGGCGGACTTCCTTAATGCCGGGGCCAGGTGCCCGCGACGTCCGGTGCTTGTGAATTTCGCTAAAGCCATAGCCGTTCTCATGCATGGCATAGCGGATCGTCCTAGGGTTGTTCCAGAATGTGTTGTCCAGAACATCTACATTCTTGTCGATCAAGGCCTGTTCGTATTCTTCAAACAGGGCGGTGACTTCCGCCACCACGGTGGGATCGTTCTCAACCAAAGTATTCACGCGGCCGTCTCCATTGCTTTTGCCAAGGCCACCAATTGGGTATCCGTGCCCCAGCGGCCAATAATTGATATCCCGATGGGCAGCCCATTCAGGGTTGCGCCGGGAATTGAAACTTGCGGTACGCCGGTTAGACCGCCGTGGCTGCACAGGCAGGCGATCTGCATGCGCAGTGGATCCGTCTGACTGATGGACAGGCCCTTCATAGGGGCCGGAAACGGCGTGGTCGGCAGGCAGATAACCGTGCCTGGTGCCAACAGGTAATTTAGTCTGGCCCGGGCTTCTTGCCGCATCATATCGGCCCATTCACGCTCGGCGCTGGGAATGGCGGCGGCGGCTAGACCGCGGGCGACGGAGTAGGCCATGGCGGGGTTGGTTTCATTCAGCCAATCCTTGAAGGTCAGCCAGCCTTCATAGGGCTGCAAGGTGCGTTGCGCCCTGGCCCAGGTGCTCAAGCCAGGCGGCGCCATGACCTCTTCCTCGACCGATCCCACCAGTTTGCTCAATCTCTCAATCATGGGACGAAGTGCGGCGCGCATTTTGCCGTCTGTAAAGCCAAAGGCGTCGACGGCAACGATCAGGCGGTCCGGCAGCGCGTCCGGAATAGCCTCCTCCAGCATTACGGTGGAGGCCTTGGCGAAAGTTTCACCGTCGCGGGCAAACCAGCCGGTGGTGTCAGAGCTTGGCGCCTGGGGCATCATACCGCTCAGATCCAAGCGGCCATGGGTCGGGCGAATGCCGTATAGGCCGCAAAAGCTGGCTGGTACCCGCACCGAGCCGCCCGTGTCCGTGCCGAGAGCAATATCGCACATACCAGCGGCCACGGCGGCGGCCGATCCGGCGGAGGAGCCGCCTGGCACCCGGTCCGGCGCGGCGCTGTTCACCGGCGTGCCGTGAAAGATGTTCTCGCCCAGAATACCTAGCGAGACTTCATCGGTAATGGTCTTGCCCACCAAGGCCGCGCCGCCGTCCAGCAGGGTTTGCACCGCCCAGGCATGTTGTTTGGCCGGTTCATGGTTGCCCGGCCAGTCCGGATTACCGCCGCCCGTGGGATGGCCCGCCACATCGAACAGGTCCTTCGCCACGAAGGTTAGGCCTGACAACCGCCCACCCGATGAGCCATCTATGTGTACCGATGAACCCGGTACCAGTGCGCCAACTGTATCGTCCATGGACTAATCCCCTAACAGATCTTGCACAGCACCGCGGATGCGGGCTTCGTCATCGGCATTGTCGAGGGGGTTGCCAGCGCGGTGGCCCCAAATAGATTCGATAGACCGGTATTCTCCATTTGGCATCTGGGCGCATTCGATCTCGCTATCTTCGGGCGTGAAATATAGATCCGTGCGGGAAGGCATGATCATGGCGCGGGCCTTGATGGCGCCCAGGGCGGCGGCCAGATCACCGTCATATATCTCGTTGTCGGATATATCGGAATCGTACCAGACCGCTAGCATGGCAAGTAGATCATCGCCGTTGCGGCGCAGAAAGTTCGCCTCCCAGCCGCGCACCAGATAGTCTTCCAGCGATGCGAAGCCAAGTTCCAGGTGTTTTTCCTGGCGATAGAAGGCTTGGCTCATGGCCCAGCCGGCATAGAGGCGTCCCATGGCGCGTAGTCCGCGCACGGGCCGGGCCGTAAAGCCGCCTTCGTGCCAGGCGGGGTCGGCGGTCAAGGTGGCGCGCACGCCTTCGAGGAAAACCTTGTTGTGGGGCGTAGTCCGGGCGGAGCCGCAGACGGCGCAAATGTTGTCCACCTGGTCGGGGAATATGGCGCCCCAATGCAGGGCCTGTTGCGCGCCCATGGACCAGCCATAGACCAGGGCTAGGTGTTCAATATCAAAGACCTCCCGCAGCATGCGATTTTGCGCCTGTACATTGTCCCAATGGCTGAAGGTGGGAAAGCGGCCCATGCCGTAAGGCTCCGCCATGTTCGAGGGGGATGAGGAGAGACCATTGCCGAACATATTCGGGATGACGATGAAGTATTTTTCCGGATCCAGAATACCGCCCGGCCGGATCAGCCATTCGATATCCATATGCTGGGCGCCGTATGAGGTGGGATATAGCACCGCATTGGATTTATCAGCCGCCAATTGGCCATAGGTCTGATAGGTCAATTGCGCGTTCGGCAGGGTCATGCCCCGTTGCAAACGCAGGTTACCCAGCTCAAAAACCTTGTAGTCATTCATTTTGGCGCTCCCTGTTTGCCTTATCCTATCGCCGGGAGCCTGGGTGGTCCAATATGATCGCCAGGAAATTGGATAATAGAAGGCACCGAAGACCATGACCAAGGCAAAACCAGCGTCGCCGACCACTCAGGCCGCCCAAAAAGCAGTTCTGGAGGAATTGCCATTTACCGACCGCGCGGATTTTGAGCAGGCCCAGCGCGGTTTTATTGCCGCCGTGCCAGATGGTCAGGTCAAGAATACGCGTGGTGCCGAACTTTGGGATCTGCGGGCGTACGAGTTTCTGAACGAAGTCGAAGCGCCCGACACCGTCAATCCCAGCCTGTGGCGCATGGCGCAATTGAACATGAACAACGGTCTCTACAAGGTCTGCGAGCACGTCTATCAGTTGCGTGGCATTGATCTGGCCAATATGACCATTGTTGAGGGCGATAGTGGTCTGATCATCATCGACCCCATGACCACGGCGGAGGTCGCCCGCGCCGGGTTGGATCTATACTACGCCCATCGCCCGCAAAAACCGGTGCTCTGCGTGATCTATAGCCATAGCCATGTTGATCACTATGGCGGTGCCATGGGCGTGGCCAGCGCCGAGGATGCGGTCGCCGGCAAGATCAGGGTGATTGCGCCGGATCAGTTCGTGGAGGAACTGAGCGGTGAAAACGTCATTGCCGGCAATGCCATGATGCGCCGGGCGCAGTTCCAGTTTGGCGGTTTATTGCGCAAGGGAGCGCGCGGCCAGGTGGATGCCGGCCTGGGCAAGGTTACGGCGCGGGGACGGGTGACCTTGATTGCGCCAACGCTGGTGATAACCGCGCCGACGGAGACCCACACAATCGATGGCGTCGAGATAGTTTTCCAGCTGGCGCCCGATTCCGAGGCGCCGGCGGAGATGCATATGTTTCTGCCCCAGTTCGGCGTTTTGAACATGGCGGAGAACACTACCCGCCTGTTGCACAACTTCATACCTTTTCGGGGCTCCGTCGTGCGTGATCCGCGCATCTGGTCGCGGCATATTTCAGATGCCATGACGATGTTTGGCGAGCAGACCGAGGTCCTGATCGGTCAGCACCACTGGCCCACCTGGGGCCGGGACGAGGTCCGGGCTTATCTGGAGAAACAGCGGGATCTGTACAAATATATTCACGATCAAACGGTCCGTTTGATGAACCATGGTCTAAATCGGGAGGAAATCGCCGAGGAATTGGACCTGCCGCCTGGTTTGGATCAGGAATGGTCCGTCCGGGGTTACTACGGCAGCGTCAGTCATAACGCCAAGGCGGTCTATCAGCGGTATCTTAGCTGGTATGACGCCAATCCGGCCAATCTGAATCAGCTGCCCAGGCGGGAATCCGGGAAAAAAATGGTGGAATATATGGGCGGTGCCGAGGCGCTGCTTAAACGCGCTGAGACGGATTTCGAGGCTGGTGAATATCGTTGGGTGGCCCAGGTGTTGAGCCATCTGGTCTTTTCCGAACCTGAGAATCTAGCGGGGCGCGCGCTGTTGGCGGATACCTTTGAACAACTCGGCTATCAGGCTGAAAGTGCAACCTGGCGCAACGCCTATCTTTATGGTGCGCAAGAGCTGCGCCATGGCCTAGCCAAACTGCCGCCGCGCCGGATGATCAGCCCGGATATGCTGACCGCCCTGACTGCCGGTGCGCTGTTTGATTTCATGGCCGTGCGCCTGAATGGTGCCAAGGCGGTGGGTCTGCATTGGCGGATTAATTGGCATCTAAATGATATCGACGAGCGTTTGGTGATGAATTTACAGAATTGTACCATGACCTATATGCCCGGTGAGGTGGCGGACGACGCGGCTGCTTCCGTACGGGTCAGCCGCGAGGTGCTGGTGGCGGTAAACGTGCGCAGGACCAGCGTGACGGAGGCCCTGGCCGCTGGCGATATGGAAATCCAAGGCGATGCAACGCTGGTTGAGCAGCTGTTCGAAATTCTGGATGATTTCGATATGATGTTCGATGTGGTCGCGCCCAGCCGAGAGAAAAATTAGCGGATGCGTGAAAAAATACACAGCATTGGGGTCATTGGCCTCGGCATCATGGGGCGGCGGATGATCACCAATGTGGTCAAGCATTCTCGCCTTGCGATCAGCGGCGCCTGGGATCCCGACGCCAAGGCCTGCGCGGACGCGGCGGCGGAAACACCCGGCCTCACGATCATGGCGGATGCGGACGCGGTCATTGCCGCTGCCGATCTTGTCTATGTCGCCACGCCGCCTTTGTGGCACCGGGATTATGCAGACCGGGCCATGGCGGCCGAAAAGCCGCTCTATTGCGAAAAACCCCTGGGCATTGAAATAGAGAGCAGCCGCGACCTGGTGGCGGCGTTGGATGATACCTACACACCTAACGTGGTGAATTTCATTCAGGCGTCTTCCCGTGCCGTGACCCTGACCAAGGAACGCATCGACAGCGGTGCTCTGGGCGAAATCATCGGCGTGGATATCATCGTGCATTTCACCCGCTGGCCCCGTGACTGGCAGGCGGATGCGGACTGGCTGCGATTTCGCGATCAAGGCGGCTACACTCGCGAAGTGCTCTCGCATTTCCTGTTCGTAACCCAGCGTTTGCTGGGCCCGGCGACACTAATCACCTCCTGTCCGGTCTACCAGGACGATCCAGAATTGTGTGAGACGCATATTTCGGCGGTGCTGGATTGCGGCGGAGTGCCAGTGTCCGTGTTGGGTTCCAGTGGTGGGGCGGGACCGGATCGGGTGGAAATGACCGTTTGGGGTAGCAAACGTAGCCACCGCCTCCATGATTGGTTCTTCCTCCAATCCAGCGATGGCGGTGAATGGATCCAGGAATTTCCGGAGGTCGAGGATCCGCGTGTTGAAGGTTTCGGCTTGCAATTGGACAATGTGGCGGCTTGGATGGACGGTGAACCAAATGTCCTGGCCAGTGCTGCAGATGCTCTGGGGGTACAGGAACTGGTCGAGGCCATGTTGGGTGCGGAAACAGGGGAGTAGACGGAATGGTGAGGGAAAACCAAATACCAATTGAGGGGGCCTGTGCCTGGCTGGGCGCCGATATGCAGGACGATCCTCGCTGGCGGTTTGTTTTGTCCAGCGATGATGTCGCGGAGCTAAAAGCTGCTTGCGAGTCTGCTCTGAAAAGCGGAATCCCTTGGGCGCGGATGACCAAGGCGGATTTCCCACTCGTCAATCTGCCTGCCAAGCTAGCGGATATGGCGGAGGAGTTGGAACAGGGCAGCGGCCTTGCCAATCTATCCGGCCTGCCCGTGGAAGCTTTCGGCGATGGTCTGCGTCATGTCTGGTACGGTATTGGCCTGCATATGGGGCAGCCGGTCTGTCAGGATAGCAAAGGTCTGTTGATGCGCGATATCCAGGATGAAAGCCAGGATACGGATACCATTCTGGGGCATAAATTGACGGCGCGGGACGGCAGTACTTTCAAATCGTCCAAGGCGCGCACCCTGTCCAATAACCTGTTGCGTTTTCATACCGACCGCACGGACGTAGTGGCGCTGTTGTGTTTGCGCCAGGCACCTATCGGCGGTGTCAGCCGCATCGCCTCGTCAGCCACAGTGCATAACGTGATGCTGCAAAGGCATCCGGAGCTGGCGGCGCTATTATATGGGCCCTATCACCGCTCCCGCCTGGGCGAGGAGCGCGGTGGCGAGGCCATGAGTTATGCCCTGCCCGTGTTTGGGCAACGGGACGGACGTTTTACCTCGCATTATTCCCGGACTTACGTGGAGGCGGCCCAGGAAATGGCTGGTGTTCCGGTCATGGAGGCGGGCCATTGGCAGGCCTTGGATATGTTGAATGAACTGGCGGACGAGCTGTGTATGGAGATGACCATGCAGGCCGGAGATATGCAATTTATCAACAACCATGTGATCTACCATGCCCGCACGGCATACCAAGATCATCCCGGCAACAGCATTGATCAGCGCCGTTGTCTGCACCGTTTGTGGCTATCCATGCCGAACAGTCGGCACCTGCCGGAAGATCACGCGGTGCTTTGGCAGAATGTCGAGGCGGGCGCCCTGCGTGGCGGTATCGTCCAGGGCTAGTTATGCGCTACGGCAGAGGCACGCCGGGTACCCAAAGATAGCCGTCCTGGTCGATAATATAGGCCTCGCGCAGGCCGTGCGGTTTGTCCAGCGCGCCGGCTAGAACCTCGTATCCCAACTCCCGTGCGGTTGCCTCGGCAGCATCGGGGTCGCGGCCATAAAGCCGCAGTTCCGCGCCGATGCCGCGCGCCAGATCCTCATCCAGGCTGCCTTTTAGAGGATGGTCGCTATAGGTGTGGTCAGCATGCAGCATCCATTCGGCACCATAACCGCGCACGGCGGCAAAATCCGGGTCTGAGTGCACGACCTCCGCACCCAGCACCTCAACCTGGAACTTGAGAGCAGCGGTAACATCGCGTACCAGCAGATTGACCCCTAGACCACGCAAACCACGCCCATATTCAGGGGCGGGCATCCAAGGTGTTCCGGTGGCCAGCTTCATAATCCATTCCTTTTTGAGGCGCAAATTACACTGTCTCTAGTTTAGGTTAAAAATGGCTCATATAAAAGTCCTATTTGTGATAATTATATGGAGCCAATTTTTCTGGAAGGAGAAATGTATGCCTGGCGGCGCTAATTTGCTGGCTCTCGACTTGGATAAAGACAACGCAGGGCCGCTGTATCGGCAGTTATACGACCGTTTGCGCTTGATGATCCTGGATGGTCGTCTGCCCTCGGGCAGCCGCCTGCCGGCCAATCGGGTTCTGGCCCAGGATTTATCCCTCTCCCGCAATACAGTGGCCACGGCCCTGCAGCAGCTTTTGGCCGAAGGGTATGTTGAAACCCGGCAGGGCGACGGTACCTACGTGGCCTCGGAACTGCCCGATGATGTGCTGGGTCGCCCGGACCGGCGCCAAACCGAGCGGCCGGGTAGCTACCGAACGGAGCAAGCCGATGACGTTGCCCGCCGCTATGGCCTCTCCCGGCGCGGCCAGGCTCTGGCGGCGATCAGCCGGGTCTCGGTGGGAAGCGAGGCGGCTTTTGCCCCTGGACCCGATATCAACGCCTTTCCCTTTGCCATTTGGGCCCGTCTGATGGCTAGGTTTTGGCGTCGGCCAGGCCCGGAACTGGCAAACAGCCGCGATTCCGGAGGCTATCCCCCGCTGAAAGCTGCAATCGCGGCCTATTTGGGTGTCATGCGGGGGGTGCGTTGCGATCCCGGTCAGATCATCGTGGTCAGCGGAGCCCAGCAGGCGATCGGCCTGGCCGCACAAGTTTTGCTGGATCATGATGACCAGGCCATGGTGGAGGAGCCGGGTTACGGCGGCATACGCGGGGCTCTGACTGCCGCCGGCCTGCGCATCGCGCTGGTGCCGGTGGACGAAGAAGGCCTGGATATCGGCGCCGGTGAAGCCCGCGCGCCCATGGCCCGGTTGGCCTGTGTCGCGCCATCGCACCAGCATCCTTTGGGTGTGGTGATGAGCCTGCGTCGCCGCCTTGCCCTGATCGAATGGGCCCGCCGCCGCCAGGGCTGGATCTTGGAAGACGACTATGACAGTGAATACCGCTATGCGGGCCGGCCCCTGGCGGCGCTGCAGGGTTTGGACACCACGGGGCGGGTGATCTACGTGGGCAGCTTCTCGAAAGTGCTGTTTCCGGCGCTGCGCCTGGGCTATCTGGTGGTGCCCACCGATCTGGTGGATCCTTTCATCCGGGCCCGAAGGGTGCTGGATGATCACACCGCCATGCTGGCCCAGCCGGTTTTGGCGAGTTTCATCGAAGATGGCCATTTTGCCGCTCACGTGCGCCGCATGCGCCGGCTGTACGCAGGCCGTCAGGAGGCCTTATTAACGGCCGCCAGGGCCGATTTGCCCGGCTTGTTGGAGATTGATGCCGATGAAGCAGGCATGCATCTGATCGCCAAGCCGGGCCCCGAACTACGGGGTGCAATGGATGATCGACGGATCGCCCGGGCGGCGGCCGAGGCCGGTGTCACGGCCATGGCTTTGAGCACCACATACGCTGGCAAACCCTTGCGCCAAGGTCTGATGCTGGGTTATGCCGCGCACGATGAAGCCGCGATCGCGGCCGCCACCCGGCGTCTTGGGAAAATTATCGCTGCCTCGGGATGAAGACTTAGATGAAACCTTGCAGTCACCCGGTGCCTCGCCTATGTATTTCGCCGCGCCCCGCAGGAGGGCGAAGCTTAGGAGAACACCATGAGCGACGATATTCTGAACCCCCATAGTGCCCTGATTTATATCATGGTGTTGATGTCCGCGGCCGATAACGACATGACCGACCGGGAATTGAAGCGGATTGGCGATCAGGTGCAAAATCTGCCCGTCTTCGAAGATTTCAATGTCGAGGAATTGGTCCCCTTGGCCGAGGACTGCGCCGCCAAGCTGGGGCTGCCCGGCGGGTTGGACCAGGTGCTTGACCTGATCGTCGCCTCCCTACCGGCGAAACTGAGCGAGACCGCCTACGCCCTGGCCTGCGAGGTTGCCGCTGCCGACCTGCATGTAGAGCAGGAGGAACTGCGCCTGTTGCAACAATTACGCGACAGCCTGCAACTCGACCGCCTGATCGCCGCCGCCATCGAACGCGGCGTCCGAGCCCGCCATACCAGCCTCTAAATTTAAAGCGATTTCAGGAATTCGGCGACGGCGTCCATCGCTGTCGCCCAGTTTTCGTTCTGGCTGAAACCTGATCGTTTGCGCGGCACCAGATCATGGTCGCCGTCCGGGCTCCAATGGAATTGGATGCTGTCGGCCACGGCGTAGTCCGCAACTTCCGCCTTGCTGCCAAGTTTGTCCCTCTCGCCCTGCAGAAACAGGCTAGGCAGGGATAAATTCCTAAGGTGTTCGGTCCGCGTGCGTTCCGGCTTTCCGGCGGGATGAAAAGGATAACCCAAGCAGACCAAGGCCTGAATATTCGGCGTGTCAGGCTCCGCCGCTAAAAGTGATGCCATGCGACCGCCCATTGATTTGCCGCCGATGGCCAGCCGCTCACTGATGCCCTCCTCGCGCAGCCGTGCGATGACCTCGCGCCAGGATTGCAATAGGATTGGTTGTCGGTCCGGCGGCCGTCTGTTGCCCGTGGCGCGGCGGGTTACCATATAAGGGAACTCAAAGCGTACCACCTTGAGGCCGCGTGCGCCCAAGCCCTCGGCGAAGGTTGTCATGAACGGGCTATCCATGGCCGCGCCGGCGCCATGGGCCAGAACCAGAGTGGTATCGGCCCGATCCGGGCCGTCGTACAGGAAATCAGCCATGTCCGAGAGCATAATACATAACGAGGGCACAATCCGACTGGTGATTTTTCTAGGCGTTCTGATCATTATGGCGCTGTGGGAAGTTGCCGTGCCGCGCCGAGCCCTGACCCAGAACAAGCCATTTCGCTGGTTTGGTAATCTGGGCATCGTGGCGTTGAACACAGTCCTGGTGCGCCTGCTCTTTCCCATCCTGGCCGTGGGCGCTGCCTTTTGGGCCGAACAAAACGCCTGGGGCCTGTTCAATTGGCTGGCGCTGCCCGGCTGGCTAGAGGTGGCCGTGGCCGCCGCGCTGCTGGATATGATCGTTTATTGGCAGCACCGCCTGTTCCACAAGATCCCATTATTTTGGCGTCTGCATCGGATGCACCACGCGGACCCGGATTTTGATGTCACCACGGCGCTACGCTTTCATCCGCTGGAGATGGCCCTGTCCATGGTGATCAAGCTAGGTGCGGTGGCAATTCTGGGACCCGCCGCCCTGGCTGTGTTGATTTTCGAGGTGCTGTTGAACGGTACCGCCATGTTCAACCATGGCAACGTGAGCCTGCCCCCTGGTCTGGACCGCTGGCTACGCCTTGTGGTGGTGACACCGGATATGCACCGGGTGCATCATTCTATTGAGGCAGCTGAGTATAACAGCAATTTCGGCTTCAACCTGCCCTGGTGGGACCGTCTGTTCGGCTCTTACCGGGCCCAGCCGGCGTTGGGCCACGATGAAATGCAGATTGGCCTGCCCAATTATGGCGGCAGCGTTTGCGCCAACCTGATCTGGATGCTAGTGCTGCCATTCTGGTCTCTTGATCACGAGCCGCCCCGAACCGCCCCAAGACCACAAGGAAAATATCATGACGAAGGTTGAGGTCGATAGCCTGCCCGTATCCGTGATCACGGGCTTTCTGGGCAGCGGCAAGACGACCCTGTTGAACCGTCTGATCCAGCATCCGGGCATGGCCAAAACCGCCGTGGTGATCAACGAGTTTGGCGAGATCGGGATCGATAACATGCTGGTGGAAAGCGTCGACGATGATGTGGTTTTGATGTCCAGCGGCTGTTTGTGCTGCACTATCCGGGGCGAGTTGGTTGATACCTTGAAGAGCCTTTTTACCCGGCGGGCCAAACAGGAAATTCCTGATTTCGAGCGTTTGGTGATCGAGACCACCGGCCTGGCCGATCCCGCGCCCATCCTCCATACCTTGATGGCCGATCCGTTCCTAATGGGCCGCTACCGCCTGGATGGCGTGATCGCCACGGCGGATGCCATGCTGGCGGAGACGACAATGGAAAAACATGTCGAGGCCGTGAAACAGGCCGCCGTGGCCGACCGTATCGTGATCTCCAAAACCGATCTGGCCGATGACGCCAGCCTTGACGCCTTGGAACGACGCCTGCGTGGTCTAAACCCGGCGGCCCATATTCACCGCGCGGCTCATGGCGAGATTGATCCCGCCCTATTGTTCAACGCCGGCCTATATGACCCGGATACCAAGTCCCTGGACGTACAACGCTGGTTGCGTGCGGAAGCCTATGATGAGCCGGACGAGCACGGGCATGCTCATGGCCATGAGCACGAGCATGACGTCAATCGTCACGACGACCAGATTCAGGCCTATTGCGTCTATCTAGAAGACCGCCTGCCTTGGGACCAGATCGCCAGCTGGCTGGAGCTGCTGACAACATATCGCGGCGACGATATTCTGCGCATCAAGGGCATGTTGAACGTAGCGGAAAGCGAGACGCCTATCGTCGTCCATGGCGTACAGCATATGTTCCATCCCCCCGTGCAGTTGGACGAATGGCCCGATGACGACCATCGCTCCCGCATCGTCTTCATTACCCGCGGCCTGGGCCGAGAGGTAGTGGAAAATATGCTAACAGCCCTGACCCAGAAAGAAGCGTCAGCCGTCTAGTGTCCTAAACACGGCGTATTTCTGGTTCAGGACACCAGGTTGGTCGCCTTCCAGTCTTCATACGCTCGCAAAGTCTCGGCATTGGGCGGATAGGTGCCTATGGTGGGATGGCCGGCTTCGACTCGTTTTTTCAGAAATTCTTCCAACCGTTCTTGTTCCGCGCCGTCGTTGGCGATTTCCTCGGCCATGGCTTGTGGTACAACCACGACGCCATCGCTGTCCCCGACCAGAATATCGCCCGGCATGATCGCAACGCCGCCACAGGCGATAGGACACTGCAAATCTGCGCCAAAATGGACATTCAGGCTGGCCGGCGCGGCGCTACCTGCGCAAAAAACCGGTAGTGATCCGGCTGCTACCGCGACCCCGTCACGCACGGGTCCGTCACTGACTATCGCGGCGATGCCGCGCTCCTGCAATCGTGCCGCCAAAATATCGCCGATCACGCCGGCGCCTGTTTCGCCGCGGGCATCGATGACCATGGCCTGGCCTGGGGGGATGTCTTCAACCGCCTTGCGTGGCGGATATTCCGGGTCGCCCAGTACCTCTACACGGGATAAATCTTCGCGCATGGGTATAAACCGAAGGGTATAAGCTTGTGCTGCGAAATGACACGTTGATGGGTTAAGTGGGCGGGCGCCGACAATGAAGCAATTGCGCAGGCCGCGCTTTAGCAATTGCATGGTCAGCGTGGCTGTGGAAATGCCGCCCAATTGCTTCAATACCTCCGGTTTCATAGCAGGTTCCGAGCTGACAAATTCGTCATCAGGGCGCCGACGCCGAAGGTCCAGGGCGGGATTTTGTCCGTATGGTTTATCTGATTTGTCAGACTGCCCAGCATGGGATTGGCGATGGTGACGATATCGCCCAGGTGATGGGTAAAGCCCTGGCCGGGGGCATCCCGGTCCTCGGTAGGGGCAAACATGGTGCCCGTGAACAGCAATAGGCCGTCAGGAAATTGATTATGCGGACCGCAGGCATAGGTGGCTAGGTCGGCCAGATCGCGGCTGATTTCGGCAATCGAAGAGCTGCCTTGCAATTCGAAGCCATCGGTACCCGAAACCGAAAGGCTGATGTCCATGGCACGTACGTGGTCGAGGTTGAAGCCATCATCGAATAGGCGGATGAACGGGCCCACGGCGCAGGAGGCGCGGTTGTCCTTGGCCTTGCCCAATAACAACGCGCTGCGGCCTTCGAAATCCCGCAAGTTGACGTCGTTGCCCAGGCAGGCGCCAACGACGCGGCTATCCGGCGCAATGGCCAGAACGATTTCAGGTTCCGGGTTGTTCCAGGTCGATTTGGGGTGGATGCCGATTTCCGCGCCCATGCCGACGGCGGCCATGGGTTGGGATTTTGTGAAAACCTCCGCGTCGGGACCGATGCCGACTTCCAGGTACTGTGACCACAAGCCCTGTTCCTCCAACACCGCCTTGACCCGTGCAGCTTCCTCGGAACCGGGCGTGATATCGGCCAGGGATTGGCCGATCTCTGCCCCGATGGCGTCACGAATTTCGGCCGCCTTGTCCGGATCGCCCTTGGCCTGTTCCTCGATCACCCGTTCCAGCATGGAGCTGACAAAGGTCACGCCACAGGCTTTTAGTGCTTGCAGGTCGGCCGGTGCCAGGAAATAGGATTGGTCGGGATCCTGGTTATTGTGGGCGCTGTTGGCGAGCATTGCCTCCACATCACCCAGGCGCACGCCCTTGCCTCCCAGGGCGGCCGCGGCGGGATCATCCATGGCCAGCAATCCAGACAAAGTGGGCGCGACGGACAACAGATCAAACACGCCCTCGTCGCTGACCAAAACTGGTGTCGGGCCGCCCCAATCACCCGGCAGCCATGCGCGCCCGACAAAGCATCCGGTTAGGCCACCGTCAGGCAGCGTATTCTCGGCGGTTAGTGAAATCTGGCTCATGTGATCTTGTTCCTTGGAATTTTCGCTACGCCAGTATGGCAATAGCGCCGCCAAGGTTAAAGTGGCAAAGCAGTTGTTGGACCTTGGGCAAAGCGGCTACATTTGTCGCCACGGCCCCGATCAACGTAAGGACAACAATATGCCCGCTAATGCCCGCCTTATTGCCGCGCTTGCCGCTGGTTTGTATCTCTTGACCTCTCTGGCTCCGGCGCAGGCTATTTCGGCGCGGGAAAAGGACTTCGAGGATTGGCGTCTTCGTTGCGAGCGCAAGAGCGACAATGATCCCGAACGCTGCTTTATCATGCAGATCGCCAAGACCTTGAAGGACAAGCGGGATATCCTGCGTATCGGGGTGCGCTATCCGGAATCGGAAAAGCCGGCCATGGTTTTTCTGACCCTACCCCTGGGAGTTTATCTGCCCGGTGGTTTGCTGCTGCAGATCGACGAGGGCGAGATCCTGAACATACCCTTGGAAATCTGCCTGGCCAATGGCTGCCACACGCGCATGGCCCTGGAAGGTCCCTTGTTGAAAACTCTGAAGGTCGGGCACCAGGCGACGTTGACCTTTTATGATAGCCGGCAGCAAAAGATCACCGTGCCGGTTTCTTTGGCCGGATTTACCGCCGCCTACGCTGCATTGAAATAACAAAAGATTAGGGAGACGCGATCATGACGGAGATATCGGCGAAAGACCCCACGGATCGGATGTGGGAATACCTGAAAGGTTTTCACGCCGTGCATCATATGGCGATCGGCACCGAATTGGGCCTGTTCGCCAAGATCAACGAGGCCGGTGCGGGCGGTTGCAATCCGGCCAGCCTGGCATCCGATCTGGATCTGCATGGCCTCTATATCGATGTCTGGTGCAAGACCGGATACCATTATGGCCTGTTGGAGGCGGGTGATGACGGCTGCTTCCGCTTGGCCGAGATGATGGATCAATTGTTGGTGGATACCAACGACCCGCGCAACTTGGCGCCCTATATTATCTCAACGGCGCACTACGGCAGTGACGATTTGCGGACATATGCCGAAAATTTCCGCACCGGCGGGACCAACCGCTTTCAGGAACATGGCGACGACTTTTCTCGTCACGTGGGCGCTACCACTGCTGGTTTCCATACGGTCGTGGCGCGCCATATGCTGGGTGGTATCCCAGGCATGAAGGACAAACTGGCGGCGGGCGCGTCGGTATTGGATGTCGGCTGTGGCATCGGCGGTCTGATGATGAAGGTGGCCCAGGCCTGGCCCAACAGCCGTTGCCATGGCGTCGATATCGACCCCCATGGTGTCGCGGCGGCCCAGGCCAACATAGCCGCTTCCGATGTTGCCGACCGGGTCACGGTGCAGGCCGTTGGGCCTGATGGTATCGGCCGCGAGGGAGAATTCGATTTGGCCATGATGTTCGAGGTGCTGCACGAGATCGATGACGGCATCAGGCCCGACGTGATCAAGGATGTGGCCAAGTCGCTTAAACCCGGCGGCGTGATGTTCATCCTGGATGAAACCTATCCGTCCGATCTGGAGGGACTGCGGGACCCCGCTTACAACTTCGCCGTACAGACCCAGTTCAACGAACTGATCTGGGGCAATGTGGTGCCCACCATCGAGATGCAGCGGGATCTGTTCGCCGGCGCTGGCTTAAAAGAGATCGCCCGCGATGCCATTGGGGGCATCTTCACCATGCTGGTCGCCGTGAAGGAGTGAGCGGTTATGGCATCTGATCCCATCACCGGCGCCGCGCGCTATTTGTTCGACGCTGCCCAGGCCAAGCAGCAAGGCGCGCCGTTGCCCGCCGGTCTGGCACCGCCCGACGTCGCAACGGCCTATCTGGTCCAAGACATACTGCAGGCCCTTTGGGTCGAGGCGGGTGCCGGAAAGGTGGCGGGGTGGAAGGTCGCCTTGACTTCAAAGGTGATGCAGGAATTGGTCGGCGTGGGTCAGCCTTGCGAAGGGGCAGTTTTCGCCTCCCGAGTGCATCGCGGCGCAGTCAGTTTGCCCTACGATAACTTCGTCAATATTGGCGTGGAGTCGGAGATTGCCGTGCGCATCGCCCATGATCTGCCAGCGTCCGGCGGTCCCTATGATCAGGACAGTATCCGCGAAGCGGTCGCATCCTGCATGGCGGCCATCGAAATCGTTGACGACAGGGCCATCGACTACAGCCTGATCGATGCACCTTTGTTGATCGCCGACAATTCCTTTAATGCCGGCTGCATACTGGGCGATGAGATCTCGGATTGGCAGGATCTGGACCTGGCTGCATTGGCGGGCCGCATGCTGATCAATGGCGAGGTGGTGGGCGAAGGGGTCGGCGGCGATGCCTTGGGCCATCCCCTGGTGCCGCTCTCGTGGTTGGCCAATAATTTGAATGATCGGGGCACCATGCTACGGGCCGGCGATGTGGTCCTGACCGGTTCCATCGTTGCCACCAAGTGGCTGCAACCGGGCGATCACATGGTGACCGAAGTCGACGGCCTGGGCCGGGCCAGTTTGACCGTGACCTAAAACGGTGACCTAAAAGGGTATGACATGAGCAAACTGCACCAAGGTCTGACCAATCCAGCATTGATGCTGCGGGCCCTGGCCCGTTGGGGTAACCGGGTTGCCTTTAGCGGTTATGGCGGCTCCTTCACCTATGCCCAGTGCTGGGATCTGGTGGGGCGTTACCAAGCGGTCATGCAAGGTGCGGGGGCTAGCCGAGGACAACGGATTGCCCTGTTGAATGCCAACCGGGCCGAGGCTTGGCTGGCGAATATCGCGGCACAGGGTCTTGGACTGTGCGCCACCTCGCTGCACCCCCTGGGCGCATATGAGGACCAGCAATTCATTCTCGAAGACGCTGCAATTGACTACCTGTTCGTGGATGCGGAAAATTATCTGGAACGGGGCGCAGAATTGGTGGTGGCGACGCCGCGTTTGCAGAAAACCTTCACCTTGGGTCCGGCCGCCTATGGCCTCGATATCCGTGCCGCCGCGGACGATGCAGGCGCTGTCTCCCCAGTCATCTTATGCCAGCCGGATGACGATGGGATGCTGGGCTATACCGGCGGTACCACGGGAAAATCCAAGGGCGCGATGCGCCGGCATCATTCCTTTGTCGCCATGACCAATGCGGTGATGGCGGATTTCGAATGGCCGGAGGATATTGTCTATCTTGCCGTCGCGCCGATATCCCACGTCGGCGGGACGAAAATTCCACCCACCCTGTTGCGTGGCGGGCGGGTGCATATGCATCATGGCTTCAATCCCGAAGCAGTCCTCAATGATATCGGGATGGAGCGGATTTCGGCCACGTTGTTGGTGCCAACAATGGTCAATATGCTACTCGACCAGCCAAAACTGGATAGTGCCGATCTTTCCAGTTTGGAATTGCTGATGTATGGCGCGGCGCCCATGTCGCCAACCCGTCTGCTGGAGGGGTTGGAGCGGATCGGCCCGGTGTTCTGCCAGCTTTATGGCCAGACGGAAGGCTATCCCCTGACCGTGCTGCGCAAGGGCGATCATAACAAGGATGATCCAGATCTATTCGCGGCCTGTGGCCATCCCTGCACGTCAGTCCAAGTTGCGTTGCTGGATGAAGATGGTAACGAAGTGCCGGTGGGCGAGGTCGGCGAAATTTGTGCCCAGGCACCGCAAGTGATGGACGAGTACTGGCAGCGCCCGGAACAGACGGCGGAAACTCTGGCGAATGGCTGGCTGCATACAGGCGATATGGCTTTCGCCGATGAGCGCGGCTTTCTCTACATCGTCGATCGTAAGAAGGACATGATCATCACTGGCGGCTTCAATGTCTTCCCTCGCGAGATCGAGGATGTGCTGACCACGGATCAGAACGTCGCCATGGCCGCCGTGATCGGTGTGCCGGATGACAAATGGGGTGAGGCGGTCAAGGCCGTGGTGATCCCGCGCCCAGGCGCTGAGATCGATGTCGACGCATTGATCCAGAGGGTCCGCGATGCCAAGGGCGCGGTGCAAGCGCCGAAATCGGTTGATATCGTAGAGGAAATTCCGCTTACGCCCTTGGGTAAACCAGATAAGAAAGCCCTGCGCGAGACCTATTGGGCCGGCCAAGGCCGCCGTGTGGGGTAGTCGCGGAAATGATGAAGGAAGCGGAAGCCTTGTGCGGCGATTTATTGTAAAAGCATATTCACGCAATAACGTTACCTGCCTCTCCACGAACCCCTGTTAGGGAGCCGAACCATGCCAAGTTACACCGCACCGGTAAGAGACCTCCGTTTTGTTCTGAACGAGCTGTTGGCGATTACGGATTGTACCGAGATCCCCGGCTATGGCGATGTCAGTGATGATCTGATCGATGCGGTCCTGGATGGCGGCGCCAAGATAGCCGAAGAGATCTGGGCGCCCTTGAACCAGGTTGGTGATGAGGAAGGCTGCCGCTTTGAAAACGGCGTGGTGCGGACGCCAACAGGCTTCAAGGAGGCCTTCGATGCCTGGAACGAAGGTGGCTGGAATGCGATCGCCACTTCGCCCGATTGGGGCGGTCAAGGCCTGCCGGGTGTCGTCGGCATGGCGGTTGGCGAAATGGCCATGTCTTCAAATCTGTCGCTTTCGACCTACGTCGGCCTGACGGGTGGCGCGGCCAGCGTTTTGATGGCAATAGCGCCGGACCATTTGAAGCAGCTCTATGTGCCCAAGATGATGTCGGGGGAGTGGACCGGCACCATGAACCTGACCGAGCCCCATTGCGGTACTGACCTAAAATTGATGCGCACCAAGGCGGTGGAGCAGGACGACGGCACCTATGCCATTACGGGCACCAAGATTTTCATTACCGGCGGTGACCACGATATGACGGACAACATCGTCCATTTGGTCCTGGCCAAGGTGGAAGGGGAAGGCGAGGGGCTTTCCGCCGTCTCCCTGTTTCTGGTGCCCAAGGTTAGCGTCAACGACGACGGCAGCCTGGGCCAGGGCAATAACGTGGTCTGTGGCAGTATCGAGCACAAGATGGGTATTAAGGGCTCATCCACCGCCGTCCTACATTACGAAGGCGCCATTGGTCATCGCCTCGGGCCGAAACCGGAACCAAAGGTTGAGGGTGAGGATAGCAAGAAAAAGAAACGAAGCTCGGGCGCCGGCATGGCGGGCATGTTCCAGATGATGAACGGCGCCCGTATCGGCGTTGCCTACCAGGGCGTGGCTCTGTCGGAAGTGGCCTATCAGAATGCGGCTGAGTATACCCGCGAGCGCCTCGCTGGCCGGTCCCTGACCGGTGCGAAATACCCCGATAAAGAGGCCGATCCCATCGTGGTGCACCCCGATGTGCGGCGTATGCTGTTGCACATGCGGGCCTTCAATGAAGGCGCCCGCGCTCTGTTGATGTGGCTGACCCACGAGGCTACGGTCGGCCGCTTCGATGGCGATGACGAACGTAAGCAACAGGTTTCCGACCTGTTCAATCTTCTGACCCCAGTGGTCAAGGCGCATTTCACCGATGTGGGTTTTGAATGCACCAACATGGCCATGCAGTGCTTTGGCGGTCATGGCTATGTGCGCGAGCACGGCATGGAGCAGTTCGTCCGCGATGCCCGTATTTCCCAGCTATACGAGGGCGCCAACGGGGTGCAGGCCCTGGACCTGGTGGGCCGCCGCATGGGCGTCGATAATGGCCGCCCCGCCCGTGCGTTGTTCACCCTGATAAGCGAATTCATTGCCGCGCAAAAAGACGACGAGGATATGCAGGCCTATACCAAGCCGTTGGAAGCAGGCTTGAATGACCTGATGGCCGTGGCCATGTGGCTGGCCCAGAATGCGATTCAGAACCACGAGGAAGCCGGTGCCGCCTCGGTTGACTTTCTGCGTATGATGGGCACCGTGGCGGTCGGCTACATGTGGGCCCGGATGGCGCGGGTGGCGTTGGATCAGCTGGCCAAGGGCGGTGATGACGAGGCGTTCTATAAAATGAAGCTAAATACGGCGCGCTTTTACATGGGGCGGGTGATGCCCGATACAGCGTCGTTGAAAGCTCGCGCCACCGCTGGCGCCGAGGTTCTGATGATGCCGGATGATGAGGCGTTTTAGTCTGCGTAACGGAGTGAGCGAGAAATGGCGAATACTGAAGTTGAATTCTGCGGTCTGAATTTCAAGAACCCCGTGGTGGTCGCGTCAATCGAGCCGACCAACAGCCCGGACCTGATCAAGCAGTGTTTCGATGCCGGTGCAGGCGGCGCCATCGTTAAGACCCTGACCGATATCGAGGACATGGCGCAGCTGACGCAGAATTCCAAATACGCGGTAATGAATGCTCAGGGGAAGATTATCCACGGCAAGCCGGCCAAGGACTTTGTCTTCTACAGCCGCTCCGGCTACGCCTCTACCGCCTACAAGGACTGGATTCCTTATCTTAAGGAATGTCAGGCCTATGGCGCCGAACGGGGCGCGCATTTGATCGGCAGCGTCGGGGCCAAGGAAATCGGCGGTTGGCGCGATATCTCCCGCACGATCGAGGACTGCGGCCTGCCCATGGTGGAGTTGAATTTTGGCTGTCCTCATCCGGCCATGATGCCTGGCGTACATGGCGGATCGATGATCGGCCAGGATCCCGAGATGGCGGCGGAAGTAACCCGGCAGGTCGCCGAAGTTGTTGATATCCCAATCGTGGTCAAGCTGACCCCGGATCAGGCCGACCCCGTTGCCATCGCCCGTGCCGTCAAAGGCGCGGGGGCCGCGGCCGTCACCGCGACCAACCGCTATACCGGATTTTCCATCGATATCGATACGGCGACGCCGCAAATCGGCGGCCCGGCGGGTATCGGCGGTACCTGGACCAAGCCGCTGTCATTGCGCTGGGTGCATCGTATCCATCAGGAGATCGGCATGCCCGTGGCTGGCTCCAACGGCATCTTCGATCACCGCGATGCCATCGAATTCATCATGGCTGGCGCCGGGGTGGTGCAAATCGGCTCGGTCCTGATGATCAAAGGCATCAAATGGCTGACCAAGGTCATTGAGGGCATGGAGCGGTTCATGGACGAAAAGGGCTATGACGATATCCGGGGCATGTACGGCATCGCTTCGGCCCAGGCCGCCGGCGATTATAGCGAGCAATTCGCCCGCGCCCGCCGCTATGCCGCCATTGATCACGACACTTGCAAGAACCCGACTTGCACGGTCTGCATCCAGATGTGTTTCTATGAAGCGCTCAGCCAAGCCAATGGCAAGGTCGAGATGCATCCCGAAAGCTGCATCGGTTGCGAGCTGTGTTATGATGTCTGCCCGTTTGGCGCCATCGCAATGGCCGAAACAACGCCGGCCCAGCACGCAGCGGGCTACTACGACATCCCCGAGGGTGTTTTCGAAACCGACAAGTTCACCACCCGGCGCAACAATCCCGAGTCCATAGACCGTTAACGGAAGTCGAATCCCTGTTGTTTGAGCTGCTCGCGCAAGCCTTCGCGTAGCTGCGGCGAGAACTTCTTGTCCATGTCATGGGTCCAGGAATCCGGCGTTGTTGCCATGCCGATACTTTTATAATGCGCCTCCAGGGCGGCATCATAGTCGTCCAGGCTGCTGCCGGTATCCCGGTTATCCCGCAAGGCGCCAAAGCGTTCGTAATGCACCATGGTGGAATAATCCATGCGTGGCTTTTGCGGTGGTACATCGTCGGGAAAGCCCAGGCACATACCGAAAACGCAATAGACCTGGGACGGCAGACCGAGAATGCGCGCCGTGGCCACGGCGTCGTTACGTAGGGCGCCGATCATGACGCCTTTCAGGCCAACGGACTCGGCGGCCAAGTAGGTTGACATGCCCACCAGCGCGGCGTCGACCGAGGCAACCAGGCCAACCTCCAGATTATTGTCCACCAGGGTGTTGCCATTTTTGGCCAGGGCATACTCGAGGCGGGTCAGATCGGCGCAAAAGGCCAGGAAGACAGGCGCTTTTTCCACATGTTTCTGACCGCCAGCGACTGCCGCCAATTGTTTTCGGATAACCGGATCCTGCACAATGATGACGCTATACGTCTGGATATTGGACGACGTGGGCGCCCGAAAAGCAGCTTGCAAAACTTGATCGATCAATTCCTCGGGCACCGGATCGTCCTTGTAGCTTCGGACGCTGACGCGGTTGTTCAATAGCGCAATAGTCTCGCTGGCATCATTCACGGGTATTTTCTTTCGTCTGATTCTAAAGAGAGTTCAAAGAGCTTTCACGGCTGCCGCGAAGGCAGCCAAAGTTTGCGCGACGTCTGTATCATCATGAGCTAGGGAAACATAGAATTTACTGTCTCCCTTCAGGATACCGTGCTGGCGCAGCACGCCATTGAAGCGTTGGGCCCGTTCGGTGTCATTGCCCTGCATGCCACGGTAGTCCTTGACCTTGGAAGAGGTGAAAAAGACGTCGAACAATGGCGGCTCACCCAGCACCACGGCGGGGATGCCGGCGTCCTGTAGGAGATCGTCCAGGCCCTGCATCAACGCCGTACCAGTGGCGAAGATTTTCTCGTAGGTGCCCGGCCGGCGCAGGATCTCTAACGTAGCCAAACCCGCGACGGCGGCCACTGGATTGCCGCTAAGGGTGCCAATTTGCGGCATGAAGCTTTCATCCGCCACGGCATTCTTGTCAAAATGCGCCATGATGTCGGCCCCGCCCGCGATAGCTGCCAGGGGGAAGCCGCCGCCGATCACCTTGCCCATGGCGCACAGATCCGGCGTCACGCCGTAATAGGCCTGGGCCCCGCCATAGGCAAAGCGGAAGCCGGTTACCACCTCGTCGAAGATCAAGGGAATGCCGTATTCCGTCGCCAGATCACGCAGGATTTGCAGGAAGCCCGGTTCGGGGGGCAACAGACGCTGAAATGGCTCGACAATGATGCCGCCCAGATCGTCGTGATGTTCCTTGATCAGGCTGGCCGCCGTTTCGGGGTCATTAAAGGGCGCGATCAGAACTTCATCGCGGATTCTCTGCGGGATACCAGCAGAATCCGGTGCAGCCTGGGGAAAATTGCCCGGCCGTTTCGGCGCCATGCTCATCAGGGCATAGTCGCTCATGCCATGATAGCCGCCCTCGAACTTAAGGATCTTGTCGCGGCCGCGATGGGCCCGGGCCAGACGCATGGCATAGAAGGTAGCTTCCGAGCCAGTGGAGACAAAACGGACCTTGTCCGCACAGGCGACCGCATCGACGATTTCCGCTGCCAGCCGGATGCCGGCCTCGTTATTGGCAAAGAACGTCGTGCCGCGCTGCACTTGTTCCTGTACCGCCGCCAACACTTCCTCGTTGCCATGACCCACCAGCATGGGGCCGGAGCCGAGCAGGAAGTCCACATACTCATTGCCCGAGACATCCCAGACCCGGCCGCCACGGCCTTCCTTGATGACAATGTTGGATGCTAGATTGCCAAAGCCGCCCGCCGGCAAGACCTTCGCCGCCAGATCCACCAAGGCCTGTTCGTCATCGCTGCGTTTCAGATCGCCCATTTGCTTTCTCCCCGTTCGGCTAGCGGATCATATTTCTGGGTACGTCCCGGAACGGCCGGTCGGTATCGTTGCGCGGCTCCTTGGGCATGCCCAGGACCCGTTCGGAGATAATATTGCGCTGAATTTCGTCCGTGCCGCCGGCGATGGAAATCGCGGGGGTGGATACCAAAATTTCGGCTATGACGCCATCCATGGGACTGTCACTGCCGGTCAGCATGGCATCAGCGCCCGTGATCATGGTGTGTACATGGTTGCCTAGGCGGGCCACATGACTGGCCGCCAGTTTGCCGATGGAGCCTTCCGGGCCCTGGTTGCGTCCCAAAACGGCCGCGGCGCGGGCCCGGCGCGCGGTCCATTCAGCGGATTTGGCCATGGTCAGCAATTTGGCGATTTCCTGGCGCACCACAGGATCAGCATATTTGCCCGTAGCCTTGGCCCGTTCGATCGCCAGGTCCACCCGGCCCATGCGTTGGGGATACCATTTGTAGGGCGCCATGGCGTGGGCGAGTTCTTCGCGCTCCTCCACGTATGCCCGCTCGGGGCGGTCCGTGCCCATGGCCCAACGGCGCAGACCATCGGCGCCCCGGCGTTCGTGCATCAGGGTCGTGGTGGCAATTTTCCAACCATCACCCAGGCCCTCGACCTGGAACTCCGGATCGATCACGGCGTCAGTGAAGAACACCTGATTGAATGAAGCGTGGCCGTTCATCTGTTTCAAAGGCTGCACCTCGACCGCATCCTGGGTCATGTCCAGGACGAAATAGCTCAAGCCTTTGTGCTTGGGCAGGTCCCAATCGGTACGCGCCAGCAACAGGCCCCATTGAGCATGATGGGCCGATGTGGTCCAGACCTTTTGCCCATTGATGATCCACTTGCCGTTCTTCAGATCGGCCCGGGTCACGGCACCCGCCAGATCCGAGCCGCTGCCCGGCTCCGAGAACAGCTGGCACCAGGTATCCTCGCCCGTCAGGATGCGGCGGAGAAATTTCTCCCTATGCATCTGGCTGCCGTGTTCCAACAGGGTGGCGGCGGCCAGCATGCGGATACCGGCGCGGGCCACGCCGATGGCACCAATTTTTTGGAATTCTTCCTCAATGGCGGAGACCATGCCGTCGGGCAGGCCCCGGCCATACCATTCCTTGGGCCAGGCTGGCATGCCCCAGCCGGAATCGGCGAGCTTGTTACGCCATTCCACCAGGCCCTGGTTCGGGTCCCAGTTGGCTTCCAGCCAGGTGCGTACTTCCTTAAGAACCTCTGCTTCGTTAACTTCGGTCATATTCCTGCCCTCAACCTTGCCAGCGCTGCAACATCAGTTCCCGGTGATAGCTGGGGTCGCCCAGAAACACCTCGGAACTTTTCGCGCGCTTGAACCACAAATGGGTATCGTTATCCCAGGTAAAGCCGATGCCGCCATGGATCTGGATGGTATGAATGGCGGTCTGCATATAGGTCTCCGCCGCGCCCGCCTTGGCGAGCGACGCCATGGCACCAAGCTCCTCATCGCCGTCATGATCGCCATCGGCAGCGGCGGCGGCGTAATAGGCGGCGGATTTCGCCAGCTCTACATCGATCAACATATCGGCTGATTTATGCTTCATGGTTTGGAACGAGGCGATGGTGCGGCCAAACTGCATGCGCAACTGGGCATAATCCAGGGCCTGTTCCCGCAACGCCTCGGCGCCGCCGACCATTTCGTTGGCCAGACAGGCGACTGCTTGATCCAGAGTCCTAGCCAGGGGTGCGGCCGCACCGCCTTCGCTGCCCAGCAATTGTGCCTGAACGCCTTTGAATTCCAGGCGGGCCAGTTTGCGCGTGTCATCGACGCCTTGCAGGCGCCTTCGGCCCATGCCGTCGGCGTCTCCCGCCACGGTGAAGAACGACAGACCATCATCTCCGGTACTGCCCGGCGCCCGCGCCAGAACCACGATCAAGTCCGCCGTATGGCCATCCAGTACGTAGCTTTTGACGCCGTCCAGCTGATAACCGCCATCGACGGCAGTTGCCGTCATCGCTGCACCGCCAGTGTCCCAGCGGCCATTTTCCTCGGTGAAAGCCAGGGCCGCCCGGGTCTCGCCGGCGGCAATGGGTGGCAGTAAGGCACGCTTCTGGTCTTCGTCACCGGCATTGAGAATGGCCGTGGCCGCCAGTACGACCGTGGAGAAATAGGGCGCACACAACAGGCTGCGGCCCATTTCCTCCAGCACGATGGCCAGTTCGACAAAGCCAAAACCCTGGCCGCCGTATTCCTCGGGTATATGAATGGCCATTACCCCCAGATCCTGGCTAAGTTGACGCCAGATATCAGGGTCATAGCCGTCCTCTGTCTCCATCAGGCGGCGTACTTCCGTGGTCGGTGATTTATCCGCCAGAAAACGCCGTAGGATTGAACGGAATTCGGTTTGCTCATCGGTGAAACTAAAACTCATGGCACGTGCCTCCCTAGAAGGACAGTGTAGACTGAACGGGCGGAAGGGTGAAGACTGTGATATCGCCATGTTGAATATTGGAGAAGCACCGTGACCCAAGCCGCCCTTGATCCCACCTATATGACCGTGCACGCCCTCTCCGCCGCCATTGCCGATGGCAGCCTGACCTCCGCCGATATTGTCGAATGCTGCCTACAGCGGATCGCCACGCATGACGAAAAACTGCATGCTTTTGTGACCGTCTATGCGGACGAAGCGCGCCTGGCGGCAAAGGCCGCCGACCAAGCCATCAAATCCGGCCATTCCCTGGGCCCACTGCATGGCATCCCCATCGCCCTGAAGGACATCATCGATATGGAGGGGCGGATCACCACGGGCGGCAGCCAGGTCTGGCGGCAGCGCATCTCTCCCACCACGGCGACGGTGGCGCAACGCTTGATCGGCGCCGGCATGATTGTCATCGGCAAGACTCATTCGGTGGAATTCGCCATGGGCGGCTGGGGCACCAATACTCACATGGGCACGCCGTGGAATCCTTGGGATCTGCACACCCACCGTACGCCCGGTGGCTCTTCATCCGGCTCCGGCGTCGCGGTGGCCGCTGGCATGGTGCCCGCCGCCATCGGCACGGACACGGGGGGCTCCGTGCGCCTGCCCGCTTCCTACTGTGGTCTGGCCGGGCTGAAAACCACCGTGGGCCGGGTCAGCTTGCATGGTATTCTGCCGCTCAGCACCACCTTGGATACGCCGGGACCCATGACCCGCTCGGTGGAAGATACGGCGATGATATATGACGCCATTCAGGGCCATGATCCCCTGTGGCCGCCGACCTTGACCCATACCGCGCAGAGCCCGTTTGCCAGCATGCGCCGTGGCGTGAAGGGCCTGCGTCTGGCGGCGATTTCCGGCGCCGAGCGACTCGGCGTTGATGCCCCGACCCTGGCCGCGTTTGATGCGGCGCAGGCGACATTGCGGGCCTTGGGCGCCACGATCACGGCCGTTGAGATGCCTCGGCCGTTCACTGACTTTGCCGCCATTGCCGGGCGGATCATCGGCGCGGAGGGCTATCGGTTCGTGGGCAATTTAGCGGATGATGACGAACTGCCCGTCGATCCCAACGTGCGCCCGCGTATTCAACTGGGACGCGACATCAAGGCGCATGAATATCTCGACGCCCTGGCCGAGAAGGAAGCCGCCAAGGCGGAATTCGACGAGATCATGCAGGATTTCGATGCTCTGCTGCTGCCCAGTACCGAAACGCCGGCCATTCCCGTGGCGGAGGCGGACGAGGGCGGCACGCCCGCACGCTTTACCCGCGCCGGCAATTGCCTGGACCTCTGTGCCTTGTCCCTACCCAACGGAATGTCGCCAGACGGCTTGCCCACATCCCTGCAAATCGCCTGTGCCGGCTATGACGAGGCCATGGCACTGCGCATCGGCTGGGCCTTTGAACAGGCCACGGATTGGCATGGCAAGCATCCGGTATTTGACTGACAAGCGTATCAACTCTCCGTGAGGCGCTTGCAACGGGTGCCCCGCTCTGATCCTATGTCGAAGGCAACACCTTTGCATCAAGGATGGACACATGGCTGAGAAATTGGGGCCCGGCGATAGCTTCCCCGACATGACGCTGAACCTGGTTGGCGGCGGCAGTATTAATCTGCCGGCGGATCTTAAAACCACCTACACGGTAATCTTTTTCTATCGGGGCCACTGGTGACCCTACTGCCGCCGGCAGTTGGTCGGCATGGAAGAAGAACTACAGGCGCTGAAGGATCTTGATGTTGCGGTCATTGCGGCCAGCGTGGATGACGAGGAAAAGGCGGCGGAAGTCGCTGCCGATTTGTCGTTCCCGGTGGCCCATGGCGTGACCCGCGAACAAGCGGATGCACTTGGCTCGTGGTGGGAGGACCGCCGGGGCATAATCCAGCCCAGCGAGTTCCTGTTGGGTCCGGATAAAAAGGTATTCTACAACACCTACAGTTCCGGTCCGGTTGGTCGCATGAACCCGCCGGATATCGTTAAAATGATTGGTTTCATCGAGAAGCAGCGCAAAGCCGGTTAGCGGCTAAATTGCCCGTTGCGCAAGAACGCGCCGGTTTGCGCGATGACCTCGTCGTGGTCGCAGATGAAGGTATGATGGGCGTCGATGGCAATGCTGTCCGTGGCACCTTCTAGCTGCGTATTGGCGAGCTCGACCGTGCCGTCGTGCTGGTGACCGGCGCGGTGGAACAGATTGACGTATGAAATGGCGTTGAGTGGGTGAAAATGGCGCAGGCCGGCGATGATACCGATCTCGGCCTCGGGTACGCCTAAACTCATCAGGGCGGGAGATTTCTCGCCCAAGTCCTGCAAGGGCAGGCCGAATATGGCGCGGGAAAACGGCCACCGGCCAAAGCGCGAGACCACGCCCGCGCCCTGGTTGGGCGAGGCGATCATGACGATCCGGCCAATGGCCACGGGCGGTGTATCCGCCAGGGCGCCGCGAATAATGATGCCGCCGAGGGAATGGCCCACGAAATGGACAGGCCCCGCGAACGCTTGCCTTCGCAGCCATTCCCGGAAGGCCTCAATATGACCCGCCAGACGGCGGCGGCGGCTGGGGTAGGACCAGCATAGCGCTGCAAAGCCCATTTCTTCCAGGCCCGATTGCAGCCGCGCCACGCTGGCGCAGCTACGGCCCAGGCCGTGCAGCAATACGACTTGATCGCTCATTCCGGGCCCTCCAACGGCTCGAAATAATGCGCTATGGCGTTGGCGTAATATTGCAGCATGGGCATTTCATCAAGCCCGACGGTAAACAGGCCGTCCTTTTCAATGATCAGATGGCGCAGGGTCAGCATGCGCAAGCCCACAGACAAGGCATAATCAGTGTCCGCATGGGGCACATAGATCCGCGCCTTCTTCTCTTCCAACTCTGTTTGCAGGGCATGGGCCGCGACCTTCAGGTCGAGCTCGCTGATCGGTTCCCCGCCGCGCCGGGCAAAAACCGTGGCGATCAGGGATACAGGCAGCACGGGTACGACCCGTCCGACGCTGTGCATCAAATGCCGGCCCAAAGCATCGACGGATTTCTGCCGCGCCGCTTCATCGGAGACATCGTTTTCTTCTATCCATGCGCGGGCCGATACCGGCGCGCCAAAGTTCACGCAGGCATAACCAAAGCGGAACCAGCGGCCTCTGATCATCAAGGCTAAATTATGGCCGATAAAGCCAAAGGTCTTTTTCAGGGCGAAGCCTGTTGAGCGTCGTTCCGCCTCGGGGTCCAGGGATCGCACCAGGGAACGGTCCTCAAGCACCCGGTCGTAGTTGATACCAACCGGAATAAAGACAACGTCCTTTGCGCCATCACTTTCGAGGGCCTTCAACATGTAGTTCAACAATCCCAGCCGGGGCGGGCGCAGGTGGCCATCGCGGCTCAATCCACCCTCCGGATAGACTGCCTGTACCACGCCCGCCGCCGTGGCCATGGCGACATAACGCTCCAAAACCCGGCGATAGAGTTGATCGCCGGACTCCCGCCGCACGAAATAGGCGCCAAGGGAACGGATTAATGTCTGCAGCGGCCATATGCGGGCCCATTCGCCCACCGCATAGCTCAACGCCGTACGGGACGCTGCGAGATAAGCGACCAGCACATAGTCCATGTTGGAGCGGTGGTTCATGACGAAAACAACGCTGGCTTCGGGATCGACGGCCGCCAAGCCTTCATCGGAGGCATCGCCCAAACGGACACGATAAAGCCATTCAGCCAGCCGCCGTGCCGCCCAGGCACCGACCCGAAAATAGACATAGGCATTGAAGGCGGGCACGATTTCGTGGGCATAGCGCGCAACCCTGGCCATCAGAACTTCCCGGGGGATACCGTCAGCGGCACTTTGCGCTGCCACGGCGTCCATGACTTCGGCATCGTAGCTTAGGCGGTCGATCAGAACCTCGCGCCGGGTCAGCTTGAATGACTGGATCTTCAGATCGAGCCGTGTGTTGATCTCATCCACGACCCGGGTGACGCGGCGGCGCAAGAACCAGCGTGCGCCGGGCAGTAGGAATCTGTCCAGTACTGCCCAAGCCGCCAATAGCAGCACCAGCACCGCCAGCCATAGTGGAATGGAAATTGTTTCGCTCATGGCCGCCTCCTCGGACGTTGGAGAAGACTAGCGCATTTTCGTCACTTTGTTTGAGTTGTTGCAACGACGGCAATGTTATCGATCAAACGGGTTTCACCAAGCCAGGCAGCGACCAGTAAGCGGGCGGGCCGTGTCACATCATCGACCGGGACCAAGGTCTCGGCATCGCATAGCTCCAGATAATCGATATTCGTGAAACCGGCGTCATTCAACTTTTGCACCGCTGCCGCAATTTCACCCTTGGCCGTGCCGCGCCTTGTTGCAATGTTAGCCGCCGCTGTGCCTAGGGCATCAATTATGGCTGCTGCCTGTTGCCGCTCCGCCTCGTTGAGATAGGCATTGCGCGATGACAACGCCAGGCCATCGGCTTCCCGCACTGTCGGTCCGCCAACCACATCAACCGGAATGTTGAGATCCTGGGCTGCCTGGCGGATCACCAACAGCTGCTGATAATCTTTCTCGCCGAAAATCGCCACATCCGGCAGGGCCTGCAACAACAGCTTGCTGACCACCGTGGCGACGCCGTCAAAAAATCCGGGACGCGCCGCGCCGCACAGACCATCGCTAACCCCGGTGACGCTAACCGTGGTAGCGAAATTATCCGGATACATCACACTGACATCAGGCGCGAACAGCAGGTCGACACCTTCGGCTATCAACTTCGCCACATCCTCACCCTCGCCACGGGGATATGTTTCGAAATCTTCCGAGGGCGCGAATTGCTTTGGATTGACGAAAATCGTGGCGCAAACCCGGTCGCATATTTCATGGCCCTGACGCATCAACGACAGATGCCCCTCGTGCAGCGCGCCCATGGTCGGGACTAGGGCGACGGTCTGGCCGTCGCGGCGCCATTCACCGACCTGATCACGTAGGGCGGCCACCGTTCTGACGATCTCTAGACCTGTGGTTTCCATACTGATTACTCCGCAACTTGGTCCTGCATCCGCAGTACCTGCTCGTAACCACGAAAGCAACTAACCACTCCGCGAAGAAAATCTTTCTCTTGCGTTTTCAATTTCGACGGTCTATCTCCCGCGACATGGATAAGTTGGGCAACATACCGAGTTTGCGACGCCGCCGCACCTAAGGGGCGAGTGGTCAACTTTTTCTATTCTCTGAACAGCAAAAATTTACCTCCCGCCGCCGGGTCTTCGGCGGGTCGGGCTTGTTTGTTCTTGTCCTGTCGTGGGCGGCGCCCATGCACCTGAAAGGACAGAACAATGCAAAATTCCACGTTTACACCACCATCGCCACTGATGGAAATCACCCAACGGCCCGAAACCGTCTTCGTCAAAGGCCAGGGCAGTTGGCTGCATGACAGCGAAGGCAACGTCTATCTGGACTTCGTCCAGGGCTGGGCGGTCAATTGTCTGGGTCACAGCCCCGAACCATTGGTCGCGGCGATCACGGCCCAGGCCGGCCAATTGATCAATTGCAGCCCAGCTTACTTCAACCAACCCATGCTGGATCTAGCGGCGGCCCTGACGAATGCCGCCGACCTGGATCAGCTATTCTTCGCCAACAGCGGTGCCGAGGCCAACGAAGGCGCGATCAAACTGGCTCGGAAATGGGGCCGGCTGCACCGCAACGGTGCTTATGAGATCATTACCATGGCGCATGGCTTCCATGGCCGCACCCTGGCGACCATGGCGGCCTCGGGCAAGGACGGCTGGGACAAATTATATGCCCCAAACATACCGGGCTTTCCGAAAATTCCATTTGGCGATCTGCAGGCCACGGCGGCGGCGATCACGGACAAAACCGTGGCTGTCATGGTCGAGCCGGTCCAGGGCGAAGCCGGTGTCGTCGATGCAACGGACAGCTATATGCGGGGCCTACGGGCCCTGACCGAAGAGCATGGCATTCTGCTGATCGCCGATGAAATTCAGACCGGCATGGGGCGGACCGGCAAGATGTTTGCTTGCCAGCATGCCGGGATCCAGCCGGACATCATGACCTTGGGAAAGGGTATTGGTGGCGGTGTGCCATTGGCGGCCTTGCTGGCAACGGGGTCCGCCAGTTGCTTCGCCCATGGTGATCAGGGCGGAACCTTCAATGGCAATCCCCTGATGACGGCCGCCGGCTTGGCCGTCTGGGAGGAATTGAACAAGCCCGGCTTTCTCGATCGTGTCGTGGCCGTCGGTGCCTATCTGACCAAGGGGCTGGAAAGGTTATCGGCCAAGCATGGTATGGGTGCGGTCCGGGGCCGGGGTCTGTTGCTGGCGCTCGATCTAAAAGCGCCGGTGGGTGGGAAGATTGCCGCGGCGGCGCTTGCGGCCGGATTGCTCCTCAACGCGCCGCGCCCTGATAGCCTGCGGTTCATGCCTGCGCTCAATGTCAGTGAAGCGGAGGTCGACCAAATGCTGACAATATTGGACAAGGTCATTGAACAGATCATGAGCCGCGCCGCATAAAGCTGTATCCGCTTGCCTCCGGGGGCCCGGTCTCGCAATGGGCCCCCGGATGCAGATCAAAATCAGTTTCGATCATCGAAGATCCGGGCGGCTTGCCATCAATGCTCCTGGTGTTTTAACAGACCCAATTGGAGCATCGCCTATCTTCGTCGTGTAGCTGGCAATTACAACGAAGAATGGCAGCAATAACTTGGCATAATTGGCTACGATGGTGGAATGATCGATTGCGGCCCCGGCGGATTGCGCCGAATATGACAGCTTCCAATTTTTGGTGAGCCAATTTAAACCGTTGCCATGTCCATACGCTTGCAAATTCTGATCGTTGGGTTGCTGACCGCCATATTGGCGGCCGGTTGGTGGTCGTTCGACATTTGGGGCGGCGGCAGCGCGGTGGCAAAAAAGGCCAACCGTTCCGGCGTAACATTGGTTCTGGTTGAAAAAGCCAAACTAACCGACGACCATATTTCGCTAACCTTGGTGGGCACGGGCAAGGCCATTCGGTCGGCCCAGCTGCACCCGGCGGTGGCCGGCGAGGTGCGCCAGATCGCCTTTAAGGCGGAACAACGGGTTAAGAAAGGCCAGACCCTGATCCGCCTGGACGATAAACATCAACGCCTGAAAGTTCGTCTGATGGAGGTCGCTATCGCCGAGGCCCGGCGCCAGTTACAGCGGATGCAAAAGCTGACACCATCGGGTTATGCCGCGCGTACTCGATTGGATACGGCGCAGACGCAGCTGGACCTGGCTCAGCTTCGCCTGGAACAGGCCAACGCCGAGCTGCACGACCGTACCATTCATGCGCCGTTCGCCGGCGTCGTCGGCATGACGGACCTGAACCGGGGCGACCGGGTCACGACGGATACCATGGCGGTGACCTTGGATGACCGCTCCGCCATCCTGGTGGAGTTTACCGTACCTGAAGCCCATGCGGCGCGGATCGCCGTGGGCGATGTCATTTCGGTCAGGCCATGGTCGGCACCGGATACGGCGATTGAGGGCAAAATTTCTGCCTTGGGCAGCCGTATCGACCGGGCCACGCGTTCGCTTCGGGTGCAGGCCCGGATCGCCAATCCAAAGGACCGTATCCGCCCCGGCGGCTCCTTCCAGGTACAGCTGGCTTTCAAGGGCGACGCCTATCCCATTGTCCGCGAGGTCGCCGTGTTATGGAGCCGGGATGGTGCCTATTTGTGGCGGATCGCGGATGGCAGGGCGGAAAAGGTCTTTGTTCGCTTGGTGCGGCGCGACAAGGGGCGGGTGCTGGTGGATGGACCTTTGCAGCCGGGCGATTTGATCGTGGTCGAGGGCGTTCAGGGCCTGCGTCTGGGGCAAAAGGTGAAGACCGCGCCATTTAAAGTTGGCGCGGCCAAGGCCGGGACGTCGTAATGGTCGGGCTCGGTGATCTGCCCTCCCTGGCCGTGCGCCGGCCGACGCTGATTGTCGTTCTGAACCTTTTGATCATCGTCGCCGGGCTCGGCGCCCTGTTGGGCGTGGAGGTCCGCGAGCTGCCGGACGTGGACCGCCCGTGGGTCAGCGTCCGCGCCTTCTTCGAAGGTGCCTCGCCTGAAACCATGGATGCGGAAGTGACCTCCGTTATTGAAAGTGCGGTGGCCCGGGTCGCCGGCGTCAAGATTATCGCCTCGGCCTCGGAAGAGGACAACGCCCGCATCTTTGCGCAGTTTGGCGCCAATGTTGATATTGACGTCGCCGCCAACGATGTGCGCGAGGCCGTCGCTGGGGTCGAACGGCGCCTGCCCGAGGGGGTGGAGGATATCGTCGTGGTCAAGGCGGACAGTAACGCCCGCCCCATTATCCGCCTGGCCCTGACATCCGAGCATCTCTCGCAAGAGGCCCTGACCGAGCTGGCCGAGGATGACGTCAAGCCAGAGCTGGCGGCGATCGAAGGTGTTGCCATCGTCAATCTGTTCGGCGACCGCAAACGCGTGTTGCGCGTGGTGGTCGATCCCATGCGACTGGCCAGCTATCACCTGTCCATCAGTGATGTCGCCAAGGTGTTGGAGAGCACGGACATGGATGTGCCGGCGGGTAGTTTCAAATCCGACGATCAGATGTTGCTGGTCCGCGCCGATGCCTCACTTTGGCGGCCAGGGGATGTGGAACAGCTGGCAATTAACGACCATGTTCGCCTGGGCGATGTCGCCCGTGCCATCTACGGCCCGGCGGAAGCCCTCAGCCATACCTTGTTGAATGGCCGCAAGGTGATCGGCATGGCGCTGATCCGCAAGGCCAAGTCCAACACCATCGCCATCTCCGATGGCGTCGACCGCGCCGTCGAGCGCCTGAACAAGCGTCTGAAAGGCGCTGAGGTGATCAAGATCTCCGACGATGCCCGCTTCATCCGCGGCTCGATCCGCGAGGTGGTCTACAGCCTGGGCATCGCCACCCTTGTGGTGATCGCGGTGATTTACGCCTTCATGACCGCCGTGCGCCCAACCCTGATCCCCGCCGTGGCCATCCCCATCGCCTTGTCCGGAACCATCGCCGCCATTTGGCTGTTGGGCTTTTCCATCAATATCCTGACCCTGCTGGCTCTGGTGCTGGCGACGGGCATGATTGTCGATGATGCCATCGTGGTGGTGGAGAATGTTCAGCGTCAGCGGTCCTTGGGCAAGGGTCCCCTGGCTGCCGCTGTATTGGGCACCCGGCAGGTATTTTTCGCGGTGCTGGCGACCACGGCGACCTTGATTTCGGTATTTCTGCCCATAGCGTTCCTGCCCAGCGTGGCGGGCAAACTATTCAGCGAATTCGGTTTTGTCCTGGCCATTGCCGTGGCCATATCCTCCTTTGTCGCCCTGACCCTCTGCCCCATGCTGGCAGCGCGCCTGCCCGCTGATTGGGGCGCGCCCAAAACGACGGCACCCGGCCTGCTGGCGAGGTTTGGCGGGCGGATCACCGGCCTGTACGAGCGCCTGTTGGATTTTACCCTCGGTGCGCCGGTGCTGGTTCTCGGCTGTGCGGCACTACTTGCGGCTGGTGCCGGAGCACTCTATCCCAGCATCGACAGGGAGCTGCTGCCGAAAGAGGACCGGGGCGCAATCGTCATCTATATGCAGGGCCCCGACGGCGTCGGCCTGGATTATATGGACCGCCAATCCGCCCAGGCAGAAGCCATATTGGAGCCGTTGCGCGAGAATGGCGAGGTCAGCAATATCTTCGCCATCGTCGGGCGCTGGGATCTAAATCGCGTCTTTCTGATGGCGCCCCTGACGCCCTGGTCCGAGCGGACGCGCAGCCAGAACGATATCGCCAAGACCCTACGTGGGCCTTTGAAGGCCATTCCAGGTGCGACCGCACGGGTCAGCCAGCCTAACAGCTTGAACCTGCGCCGCTCCGGCGGGCGGCTGGAATTTACCCTGACCGGGGGCAACTACAAGGATATCGCCTCAGCCGCCGATTTGTTCCTGGCCGCCATGCACGAGCGCATTCCGAATTTGGAAGACCCCGAGATTGAATATCAGCAGACCCAACCGCAGCTATCGGTCAAGGTGGACCGGGGCCGGGCCGAGGATCTGGGCGTTGAGGTGGAAGGTGTTGCCGATACCTTGAGGGCCATGGTCGATGGCCTGAAGGTGGCTGAACTGAACGTCAACGACCGCACCATTCCTGTGCGCATCGAATCCGCCGCCGGTGCCATCAACGATCCTTCGGACCTGAGCAATCTGTTCGTGCCCACGGCAAGCGGTGATCTGGTGCCGTTGTCCGCCTTCATCTCGTTGGAGGAAGTCGGCGTGGCGGCGGAGCTTGATCGGTCCGGACAAAGCCGCGCCATCGAAATCGATGCACCGCTGGCACCTGGCTATACCCTGCCCGAGGCGATGGCGGATGTGGAAGCCTTGGCGGAGGAGATCCTGCCGTCAGGTATTGGCCTGCGTTTCATCCGCGAGGCGGCAACCCTGCAGGATGCCAACAACGATGTGGCGATCACCTTCGCGGTGGCCATATTGGTGGTACTGCTGGTCCTGGCGGCGCAGTTCGAGAGCGTGTTTTCCGCCGTGGTCATCGTACTCACGGTGCCGTTCGGCCTGGCGGCAGCGGTCTTCGCCCTGAAGTTCACGGATTCCTCCCTCAATATCTATAGCCAGATCGGCCTTGTCATGCTGGTTGGTCTGATGGCCAAGAACGGCATTCTGGTGGTGGAATTCGCCGATCAACTGCGTGACAAGGGCCTATCCGTGCATGACGCGGTGCGCGAGGCTGCCCTGACGCGCCTGCGCCCGGTGGTGATGACCATGCTATCCACGGTGCTGGGCGCCCTGCCGCTGATCCTGGGTAGCGGCCCCGGCATGGAAGCCCGCGCCGCGATTGGTTGGGTCGTCTTCGGCGGTCTGGGCATGGCCACGGTTTTCACCCTGGTGCTGATCCCGGTGATCTACAGTCTGCTGGCACCTTTCAGGGCCCCGCGCGCCCATGCTGGCCGCCGCCTATCCGAGGAATTGAGCGAGGCCGAGCAGGCCGTATTTGGCAATGCGGCGGAATAGCCCGGGCGAAACCCGTTTCGCCCCGAAGTACGCTCTTTTTACCCTCTAAAAATAAAATCCTCGTTCAGGCTGGCCAGGTCCGAGACGCCGATTTGACCCATGACTAGGTCGAGCTCCCGGCGCAGGATCTCGATCGCCTTGGTGGCGCCCGCCATTCCGCCCGCGGTGACGCCGTACAGCGTGGCCCGGCCGACAAAGACGAAATCGGCGCCCAGGCACAGCGCCGTGGCGATGTCGGAGCCGCGCTGGATACCGCTGTCCAGCATGATGGTCATGCGATCCCCCACCGCCGCCGAGATGGCGGGCAGTACCTCGATCGAACCCGGCGCGCGGTCCAATTGCCGCGCACCATGATTGGAAACCACGATACCATCACAGCCCAGCTCCGCAGCCTTGATGGCGTCGTCCGGATGCATGATGCCTTTGAGGATGAATTTGCGCGGCCAGATTTCCCTAAACCGCGCGACGTCGTCCCAAGTCAGGGGCGGCGTTGTCATGGAGGACATGAAATCGGCGACTTTGTCCGCATCCGCGCCCTCGCCCGCGTAGGGCAGCCAATTGGGAAACATCGGCAGGCCGCCCTTTAAATAGTCCATCAGCCAACCGGGATAGTTGAGCGCGTCAAGTTTGGTTGCCAGGCTCAGGCGCAAGGGCCGGCCAAAGCGGTTGCGCGTATTGCGTTCCCGATTTGAATGCACCGGCACGTCCACGGTCAGAACCAGGCCGTCAAGCCCCGCCGCATCGGCGCGGCGGATCATGTCCTCGGATACGGATTTATCCCGCGCGGCATACAGCTGATACCAGCCGTGCTCCGGCGCCAGCTTGCCCAGATCTTCGATCGAGGCATTAGAGGAGCCGGACATTACGAACGGCACATTGGCGTCCCGGGCGGCCTGGGCCAGCATCATATCGCCGCCGCGGCGGAACATGCCTGCCAGACCCGTGGGTGAAATACCAAACGGCAGATCGTATTTGCGGCCGAATAATTCCTTTGTCAGATCACGCTTGTCCACATCGACAAGATAACGGGGTACCAGGGGCAAGTCGCGGAACGCTTGTTGGTTTCGGTCCAGACCGATTTCGTCATCGGCGCCACCCTCGATAAAATCAAAACAGATCTTGGGTAAGCGCTGTTTGGCTAGCTGGCGCAGGTCTTCGAAATTTACGGCGTCATCGATACTCATGGCTGCTTCGCTCCACTCCGCTCAAGTTCATTTTGTTATGGCTATTTTGGCCCGGACTGGCGCCCGCGCCAAGTGGTTGATTTGTCCGTCTTCACATCTCAGCCCGATTAATGGACAATACGTCATCATTTTTGGAGAGGAATTGGCATGTCGATCACTTTGGGCGAAGGCGACTACAAATACCGCGTGCGGGAAGATTGGGCCAAATTGCCTGAAGGCTGGGACTTTCGTGATGTTGCCGGCATTGGTATCGACAGCAAGGATCAGGTCTATGTCTTCAACCGGGGCCGCCAGCCGATGATCGTATTCGACCGGGAGGGCAATTTCCTGCGCTCCTGGGGCAGCGATATCTTTCAGCGCGCCCATGGCCTGCATATCGGCCCCGACGATGCCCTGTATTGCACTGACGATGGCGATCATACCGTGCGCAAAATCACGCCGGAGGGAAAGGTACTGATGGAAATCGGTGTGCCCGGCGAACCGGCGCCCTATGTTAGTGGCGAGCCGTTTCACCGCTGCACCCACACCGCTTTATCGCCCGACAACCATATCTTTGTTTCCGACGGTTACGGAAATGCCAGGGTCCACAAGTATTCTCCGGACGGCAAATTGGTGATGTCCTGGGGCGAGCCGGGCAGCGACCCGGGCCAGTTCAACATCGTCCACAATATTGTCGCCGATGATGACGGCTGGATCTATGTGGCGGACCGGGAGAACCACCGCGTCCAGGTATTCGATACCAATGGCAAATACGAAACCCAATGGAACAATCTGCACCGCCCCTGCGGCCTGTTCATGCCACGCGGCAACTGCCCCAACTGCGTGATTGGCGAACTGGGTCCAGGCATGCCGGTCAACCGCCATATGCCAAACCTGGGTCCGCGGCTGACCATTGTCACGAGCAAAGGCGAACGCATAGCCCGTCTGGGCGGTGAGGATGGCTTTGTCCTGGAGCCTGGCCATTTCATGGCGCCGCACGGCTTGGCCATGGATTCGCGGGGCGATATTTATGTGGGCGAAGTCAGCTACACCAACTGGCCGGCCTCGTTTGGCGACCGGCCCATGCCGGCGTTTCTGAGCACGCTGAAGAAGTTGGAGAAAGTGAACTAGCCGTTGAAGGGTTCCCGCGCATCGTAAAGCTGGGCGGCATCCTCCATGCTCATGAACACGGCTCCCAGATCGCGCAGCCTATCGATGAAGCGTTCCAGCATCAGCATGCGGTGACCGCGCCCGATCACATAGGGATGGCAGGTATAGGTGATGATGCCCCAGTCCGTGCAGCGGGTCATATAGATAAAATCATCGACCCAGTTTTCCATAACACTGTTGGCGTTACGGTGGCCGTCCCTGGCCGCCGTCATCTCGAAATGTGGATGATCGTCCTGTGACCAACTGATCGGCATCTCGATCAATGCGGTTTCCGGGCCGAAGACCATGGGCTTATGCAGATCGATCTCATCGCCCTGGCGGATACGGTAGGGGGAATAGTCGTGCCCCATCATGGAGCTTTCGTAGTGGAAGCCATGTTTCAGCAAAAATTCGAGGGTATGGGGGCTCAAATCCCAGGCTGGGGAACGATAGCCCCGCGCGGTCTGGCCCGTCAGGCGCTTGATCGCGTCGTTGGCGCGGATCATTTCCTCTTCTTCCTGATCCGGGTCCAATAGGGCAGGTTGCACATGGGTCCAGCCATGATGGCCGATTTCATGGCCGCCGCTCACCACCTGGGCGCAGGCTTCGGGATAGGTTTCGATGGTAAAGCCGGGGATAAACCAGGTGGAGGGTATCTCCTGAGCCGCCAGCAAAGGCAGAATGCGCGAGGCCCCGACGATGCCGAACTCGCCGCGCGAGATCGGCGTGGGTGTCGTCATGCCACGGGCGATATGCCCCGACATCACATCAAAATCGAACGTCAAACAAACAATGTGCTGTGTCATGCAAAGACTTACCTGAATGTCAAAAATGCTGGTATCGATTGTGCGGTCAGTTGGGTTCCAGCGCAATGCACCTATTGCCGCGCCAGAAAATCGAGCAGTACGGCATTGAACGCCTCGCCCTGTTCAATATTGACCAGGTGCCCCGCGCCCTTGATGACGGCCAGCTCGGCGCCCGGGATCTGGCGCTGCATATCCTTGCCGATGCTGGGCGGTGTCAGTCGGTCCTCGGCGCCATAGATCAACTGCACCGGCACGGCAATGGTGCTGATATCGACCGAACGGTCGTAGCGCATGGTGGCTTCCAGGGTCTTAATATAGGAATCTTGATGCAATGCCTCGACGCTCTCCACCAGGCGCTGGAAATGTTCGGGCGCGGCGTTGGCGCTGACCAGGGATTTTGCCAAAGGTTCTGCCATTTCCCGCAAACTCTTGCCGGCGATCAGGGGGCCTTTGCGCAGATTGATAAATTCTTCCCGCTCTTTTGGCGGCAAGGTCGGCGTGGTGCCGGGAAAGGTGTCGCACAAGACCATCGCGGCGACCCGGTCAGGATAGCGGAAATACAAGTCCTGGCTGATCCGTCCGCCCATGGACAGGCCAACAAGAAAGGCTTTGGATATTCCCAGATGATCAAGCAGGCGGATCATATCGTCGGCGAAATAGGCAAAATCCAATGCCCCCTCATAGTCGTCCGAGAGGCCATAGCCACGGGCATCCCAGGCAATGGCGCGATAGTCAGGGGCGCAGGCGTGGAGTTGTTCGCGCCAGTTCGTGCGGTTGCCGCCGATGCCGTGCAGGAACACGACCGGCGGGCCAGCGCCGATTTCGTCGTAAGCAATACGCGGTTCTCCGGGCTCGTGGCCGGGAACGTAAGCTGTGCTCATTTCCATTCTATTCCAATTCTCCAGCAGGCTGCGGTAAGATTAGGACAATAATTACCTGGGAGGACAAGAAAAATGCAAAGACGCAGTTTTGGCAAGACCGGTTTGGAGGTCTCCTTACTAGGGTTCGGCGGCGCGCCCGTCGGATTTCTGGAGACCGAGCAGATTGAAGTCGCCGAACTCCTCAACAAACTGTTGGACCAAGGTGTCAATCTGGTCGATACCGCCGCCGGTTATGACGGCTCCGAGGAAATGATCGGCAAGACCATCAGCCATCGCCGGGATGACTATGTTCTGGTTTCGAAATGCGGCCGGGCCATGGACGGCGTCGCGGGCGAGGCCTGGTCGGCGGAATGTGTCGAGAATACCCTGAACAGGGCTTTGACACGGCTGCAGACAGACCATCTGGACGTCATGTTGTTGCATTCCTGCGAGTTGGAGGTCCTGCAACAGGGCGAGGCGGTCGGTGCCCTGGTCAAGGCGCGGGATGCCGGCAAGATCCGCTTTCTGGGTTATGCCGGCGATAACGAGGCGGCGGCCTACGCCGCCGGTCTGGACGATGTGGCTGTGATCGAAACCTCCATCTCCATCTGCGATCAGGCCAATATCGAGGCTGTATTGGCGCCGTGCCAACAGAACAGCGTGGGTACCATCGCCAAACGTTCTATCGCCAATGCTGCCTGGAAGGATATCTCGGAGCAGCGGGGCATGTATGTGAATTATGCCGTGACCTATGGCCAGCGTTTGGCGGCCATGGCCATCACGCCGGAGGATCTGGGCTATGGCGCCGATGACTGGCCGGAGATTGCCCTGCGCTTCACGCTCGCTCAGCCGGGCCTTAGCTGCGCCATCGTCGGCACCACCAAGGCCAGCCATGTCGCCACCAATCTGGCCGCTGCCGCCAAAGGTCCGTTGCCCGAGGCCGAGGTTGCCGCCCTGCGCAGCGCCTTTCAGCGCGCCGAAGCCGCGATGGGTGAAACATGGTTGGGGCAAACCTGATGGCTAATATAGTCGATGCACGGCCCGACAATATCCATTGGGGTTATTTCGAGGCGGCTCGCGGGCCGGTGATGGAGATTAATTCCGGCGACCAGGTCACTATCCATACCTATTCCGGCGCTCCCAATGTGACGCCGGATGACAGCGGGGCCTTCACTGTTGCGGCGGCACAGCGCGCGATCCATGATCAGGTGACGCGGCGTCAGGTGCCAGGCCATATCCTGACCGGCCCCGTGGCGGTAAAGGGTGCCAAACCCGGCATGGTGTTGGAGGTACGCATTCTGGATATCGAACTGGCGGCGGACTGGGGCTGGAATATCATCCGGCCCGGTGCCGGCGCCCTGCCTGATGATTTTTCCGAAGAACGCCTGTTTCATATCGGCCTGGATAGAGCACGCCAGATCGGCAAGCTGCCGTGGGGTCAGGAAGTGCCCCTGGCGCCGTTCTTTGGTGTCATGGGTGTGTCGCCACCAGCGGATCGGGGCACGCTGACATCAATCATACCCAGCGATTTTGGCGGTAATCTAGACCTGAAACACCTAGTCGCCGGTACTACGCTGTATCTGCCGATCTTTGTCGAGGGCGCGAATTTCTCCGTCGGCGATGGCCATGCGGCCCAGGGTAATGGCGAGGTTTGCGTCACCGCGATTGAGACCGGCCTAAACGGCAGGTTCGAATTGATAGTCCGCGACGACCTGCATTTCACCATGCCACGGGCGGAAACGCCGACGCATCATATCACCATGGGCATCGATCCGGACCTGGATGAAGCCGCCCGTCAGGCCTTGCGTGAAATGATCACCCTGATCTGTGAGCGCAGCAAGCTATCCCGCGAGGAAGCCTATGCGCTCTGTTCCATCTGCTGCGATATGGAAGTAACGCAGCTGGTCAACCAACATGTCGGCGCGCACGCCATGCTGTTAAAGGAACGGCTGCCATAGGTTACGTGAAGATCGATCCTTCACCGTCTTACTCGGCAATGACATTTTGGGCCGCTCTATCCTTTTAGGGCCTGGATGCCGCTGCTAAGGGCTTCGCCCAGCAGCCCCATATCGTGGTTGTAGGACATCATGCGGTAGCCGCGCTGCATCAGGTCCTGGCCCCATTCCAGGGTGGGTGCCATGGCGCCCGCTGCCTTGCCGTGCTTCGCGGCTGCTTCGACAATTTTGTCGATACCTCGTTGCAGGTCAGGGTGATCGAACTGGCCCGGAATACCCAGGGACAACGACAAATCCGCATGACCCAGGTGCGCCACGTCGATGCCATCCACGGCCATGATCTCGTCGATATTCTCCAGACCATCTTTGGTCTCGATCAGGGCTGCCACCAAAGTCCGGTCCATGGCTGCCTCGGCCTTCTCGGCCATCTCGCCGCCTGTGTAGTCGTCATGGGCACCGCCAAAAATGGCGCCGCGCACGCCTTTTGGCGGATAGCGGGTCCAACTAACCAACTCGCGCGCCTCCTCGGCGCTGCCGACCATTTGATACAACAGACCGAAGCTGCCGACATCCAGCATACGGGCCGTGATGTTGTAGGCCTTGCCCGGCGGCCGGGCGATAGGCACCAGGCCCAGGCCGGCGCAGAGCGCGAATTGCGTCTTCATATCCTCAATGGTGAAGCCGCTGTGCTCCAGATCATACAGAATGAAGTCGCAGCCGGCGTTGGATACGATGCGGGGTAGGCCGGGGCTGAGGAATTCGAACACCATCATGCCGTAGACGCTTTCTCCGGCGGCGAGTTTCGTTTTCATGGGATTGAGGCGCATGCTGGGGGTTACTCCACAAATTCAAGGACGGCGTCGAAGTCGGACACCCGAACCACAACACGTTTGGCTTCGTCAATGGTATTGGACGCAGCCGCGCGGATTTTGTCCAGGCTATCCGTACGAAACACCAAAGCACCGAAGATCGAAGATCGCCCCGCCATGGGTGACGCCAAGGCGCCGTAGCGCTCGGCGTAAGCGGCGGGCGTCATGACGGTGATCTGGGCATCGGTGATGGCAACGCTAAGGCTGTCGCCGCTGCCGCTGACATCGGAATGCAGCAACTTGGCGAAGGTCTCGGCCTCCCCCGCGTGGTCGTTGGAGGCAATGACGAATTCCGGTATGGCCTGGATGCCATTGCCGTGGCTTTGCCATTCCGGGCGCCAGACCAGGTCCGGGGTGTGATGTTCACAGAAATAGACCCGGCCGCCGGGGAAGACGCCGGGGCGCACGGTCACGGTCCGAAACGCGGCGTCTTTTTCGCCCTCGGGTAATTTTACCGGACGGCTGAACGATTTCGGTGGATCGCCCGCGATACCCAGCGCCTGCATATGGGCAAAGGTAGCGTCAGCGTCCGTGGTCTTAAAGACCAGACCGTTGATGCCTACCGGGGCCTCGGCAATATCCTTGCGGGGATTTTCCGCCCCGGGCGGCAGGCCCAGCAGTTCCAGATAATCGGTGCCGAACATCATCAAGTGATTGATCGACCCCAAGGTATGATAACCGCGATCCGTGAGGAAAAATCCCAGTTCGCCAAACTGGCCCTGAGCCTTGTCCATCTCGAATTGCACATTGATGACCGTGTGGTCCAACCGCGCCCGCTCCGTCATAGCCTTATCTCCCAACCTTTGTTTTCTAAGTCGCTATCCGGTTTGCGGCGAATAAGTGCCCCGCCCCATGGCCACCAGCGAATCTTGTTCGTTCAGTACATCGATATCGACCACGGCCACGGAACGCCCGTGCCGGCGCACCCGCGCCACCGCCACCAGGGCATCACCCACCGCTGGCTTTAGATAGTCGATGCGAATATTGATGGTCGGCACACCGCCGCCCACCATCATGCCAATGGCGAAATCGCCCACCACATCCACGAACGAGGCAATCGGCCCGCCGTGAAACTGTTTGGTCCCGGCACGCCGTTCCATGGAAGGCTGCATGGGCATCTTGACCGTTACTTCCTGAGCCTTGGGGTCGGACGACAGAACCTCCAGCTTCAGGCTGGAGATGAACGGTGAGCGGTCGAAGAAGCCCTGGATCTCTTCGGCACTCAAAAACTTTGGCTTTTCGCTCATGATCCCGGTCCCTCAGATCGTCAGCACGACTTTGCCGAAGACCACCCGGTCTTCCAGCATGCGGAAGGCCTCGTTGACCTCTTCCAATGGCAGAGTCTTATCAATGACCGGTTTTAACGAGCCGTCGCTGAGCAAATCCAACAGGGTGGTCAGATCTTCCCGCATCCAGCCGTTGGCGCCCAGCACCTTCAGCTCGTAGGACCAGATGAAACGCAGATCCTCCGCTGGATCATAGCCGGCGGTGGCGCCGCAGGTCAGTACCTTGCCGCCGCGATGCAGGACCCGCAGGCCTGGCACCCAGGTATCGCCGCCGGTGAAATTAACCACCACGTCGACGCCGTCGTCGTAGCGGCGGCGATGCGGTTTGCCGAACTTGGTCCAGACCGCCTTCATGAAGTCTTCTTCGATATAGTTGATCAGATGATCGGCGCCGATGCCCGCCAGACGGTCCAGCTTGTCCTGGTTCGAGGCGCAGGCAATGACTTCACAGCCGACCCGTTTGGCCAACTGCACCGCACAGGTGCCAACCCCGCCCGAGGCGCCCAGGATCAAAACCTTGTCGCCCTTTTGCACATCGCCGATTGTGTACATCATCCGCAAAGCCGTGCCATATGCCACGGGCAGGCACGAGGCTGCTTCATACGATACATTGTCGGGCAGATGCACCAGATGATGGCTGGGCACCTTGCAGAATTCCGCCAGGCCGCCGTGCCACATCTCGCCGATCAAGCCGCCGGGGCCCACGCGATCCACGGGGTCAATCATCACCCGGTCGCCAACCTTCCAATCCGTGATGCCCGAACCCACCTCGACGATCTCGCCGCTGAAATCCAGACCCATGATGCAGGGCATGGGTACCTTAATGCCCGGCATACCCTTGCGGGTGAAAACGTCGTGATAGTTCAGCGATGTCGCGCCGACCTTAACGATGACGTCTTCGGGGCCCGGTTGGGGGTCGGGAAAATTATTGTCGATCCCGATAGAGCCCGGACCGCCGTGTTCAGTTATGACTGCCGCTTTCACGTTTTTGCCTCTTTTGCTTGCCAAATTTCCCGGCCCTGGGCTTCAAGCCCCTTGCGATCGATCTTGCCCGGGCCGGCCAGGGGCAATTCGTCCATGAATATCACCATGCGGGGATGTTGAAACGCCGGCGCATTGGCCAGGGCGTGTTGCTTAACCTCGTCCTCCGTGACCGTCGAACCGAAACTGCGGACCACAAAGGCGATGGGTTTTTCACCCTTGATATCATCGGGCACGGGGACGACGCAGCTTTGTTCCACGCCTTCGTGGCCGACCAGTATGCCTTCCACCTGACCGGGGTAAATGTTCTCACCACCGCAGACGAACATATCGTCGTCCCGGCCCACGAAGTAATAATTGCCCTCTGCGTCCCGGCGAAAGACATCGCCCGAATCATACCAGCCGTCCGCCGTGATCACCTCCGCCGATTTATCGGGCAGGTTCAGATAGCCCAGGGTATTGGCAGGGGTGCGTTGCCAGCAGACGCCCTGGTCGGCCTCGTTGCCGTCCTCGTCGATCAATTTGACATCGACTTCCGCCACCTTGCGGCCCACGGACATGGGCGGAACGGGTTTGCCGCCCGTGGCACCAAATACCATGGGCCCGGCTTCAGTGGTGCCGTAACCGTTCATGATGTTGGCACCGGGAAAAATCTCCTCCACTCGTTGCCATAGCTTGGGTGAGACCGGGGCCGAACCCATGCGCACGATGGAGACCGAGGATAAATCCAGGCTGTTAACCAGATCCTCCTCCATAAATGCCATGGCCAGCATGGTGGGGACGGAGGTGATCCAGCTGCATTTGAAGCGCGCAATGGCTTTCAGGTAATGGCGGGAGTCAAACTCCGGCAACAACACGGTGGAGGTCGAGGCGGCATGGCCGAACAAACAGGTACACAGCGCATTCATGTGATATAGCGGCGCGGCGATCAACAGACGGTGATGGTTCAGGGGCCAATTCGCCATACGCCCGCGCAGGGCCCACAAATGCCCGTTCTGGGTCAATGGCACGCCCTTGGGACGGCCGGAAGAGCCGGAGGTATAGAGCACCATGGCCACGTCCGTGTCATCTGGGCGCACGGCTTCAAACGGACCAGGATCAAGCAGCGCTTCGTAATCCGCGCTATCAAAATTCGTCACCGGCAAATCGGCGTTGAAGGCGTTCCGGCGTTGGCCGTCGCAGAAGAGATGCTTTACCGAACTATCCCCCAGCACGAAGTCGATCAATTCATTGGGGAAGCGGTAGCTGATGGGCACGGCGGTCATGCCGGCACGCAGGATGCCCAGATAGGCGATCAGATATTCAGCCCGGTTGGCGGATAAAATGCCGACCGCATCGCCCCGAACCAAACCCCGCTGCAACAGACCGCGGGCGCAGGCATTGCCCAGATCATCGAGCTCCCGGTGGCTGTATTCGCGGGGGGTCTCCCAGTTACGGCAATCGATCAGAGCCAGATTATCGCCGCCCAATTCGGGATCAAACAGGGCGCCTAGATTATACGCTGAGATCATTTTTCTTGTTCATTGAAGCCATTGCATGTGGGCCCCAAACACTAAAGCCAAATTGCGCTGATAGGAACCCATTGCGGTGTCATAGAGTTGGTCCCGCGCCAGGACTGTAGTATTACCTCTACACCAAGAGAGGCGCCGCCTGAAAATGCCAAGAGAGGCGCCGCCTGAAAATGCCAGGAGAGGCGCAAGTATGAACTTGACTCTACTCCATCTCCACCCAATCATCTGGCCCTACAATGGGTCATGATTTAGTTCCCAGTATCCAGTAGCAGCACATGGCCCCAAGAAATCCAATTCGTGGGATAACACACAGGGATACCTTGAAGGGGGCATCATGAAACTCACAGCAAAAATCAACCTGGCATGGCTTACCGGCGCATTGGGCGCCTTGATGTTGGCTACCTTTGCGGCGGCGCCCACGGCGGCGGCGGATTGCGCGCGCGGCGACCTCGATAAACGCTATTGCGACGCGGATGGCGATTTGACCGCGGATCTACCCACGGACAAAAGCAAGTGGATCAATCCGTCCACATTGATCTTCGCCTACACGCCGGTCGAAGACCCGGCGGTGTATAAGGGCGTTTGGGCGGATTTCATCACGCACATGGAAAAGACCACCGGCAAGAAAGTGGTGTTCTTCCCCGTGCAATCCAATGCGGCACAGATCGAAGCCATGCGTTCGGGCCGGCTGCATGTCGCCGGCTTCAACACCGGCTCCAACCCTTTGGCGGTAAATTGTGCCGGTTTCGTCTCTTTCACCATCATGGCCAGTCTGAACGGTCATTTCGGCTATGAGATGGAGATCATCACCCATCCTGGCAGCGGCATCAAAAAGGTCGCGGACCTGAAGGGCCGCACCCTGGCCTTTACCGCGCCGACCTCGAATTCCGGCTTCAAGGCGCCATCGGCGATCCTGAAGGCCGAGTTCGACATGATGAAGGACCGGGATTTCAAAGCCAGCTTCTCCGGCAAGCACGACAATTCGATCCTTGGCGTCGCCAACAAGGATTATGACGCCGCCTCGATCGCCAATTCGGTGAAGTCGCGCATGATCAAACGTAATGTCATCAAGGCCACGGATGTCATCACCATCTACAAATCGCAAACCTTCCCCACCACGGGTTTCGGTCATGTTTACAACCTGCATCCGGATCTCGCCGCCAAGGTGCGCGAGAGCTTCAAGACCTTCAAGTGGATCAAGGACGATGGCACCAAGACCTCGTTGAAAATCGAGTTCGAGAAATCCAACGAGGGCAAGTTCATCCCCATTACCTACAAGGAACATTGGGCGGTGATACGGACCATCGACAAGGCCAACGGCGTTTCCTACTCCTGCCAGTAGAGACGTTAATGACCTTAGGTATGTTTGAAAGGCACGCCCGTGCTGCGTCTTGATGGGGTGGTGAAAACCTACCCGACCGGCGATAAGGCGTTGAAGGGCGTTACCATGGCGGTGCCGAAGGGCCAGGTTATCGGCCTGATCGGCCCGTCGGGTGCGGGCAAAAGCACTCTGATCCGCTGTATCAACAGGTTGGTCGAACCCACCGAGGGTTCGATCACCCTGGAAGATGTGGAATTGACGAAACTGGGCGCGTCCGCCTTGCGCGTCCAGCGCCGCCGCATGGGCATGATTTTTCAGGAATACGCTCTGGTGGAGCGCCTGACGGTGATGGAGAACGTGCTGTCGGGCCGTCTTGGTTATGTGGGTTTCTGGCGTAGCTATTTCCGCAAGTTTCCCCAGACTTCCATCGACGAGGCGTTTCGCCTGCTTGACCGCGTCGGTCTATCCGAGATGGTGGACAAACGCGCCGACGAGTTGTCGGGCGGGCAGCGTCAGCGGGTCGGCATCGCCCGCGCCCTGATCCAGGACCCGGCCATCCTGTTGGTGGACGAACCCACGGCCAGCCTGGATCCCAAGACCTCGCGCCAGATCATGCGGCTGATTTGCGAATTGTGCGAGGAACGCGGCCTGGCCGCGATTATCAATATTCACGATGTCGCCCTGGCGCAGATGTTCGTGCGCCGGATCGTCGGCTTGCGGGTCGGGGAGATTGTTTTCGATGGCCCGCCCGATAGCATGACTGCCGAGACCTTGACCGAGATATATGGTGAAGAGGATTGGTCCGCGACAATCCGCGAGGTTGACGAAGAAGCCGATGAAGAAGAAGCCGATGTGGCGCCGGCAACCAGCGGTCATATGCCAGAGGCCGACCGCGACCGTCTGGCTGGGCTGACCTGAGCCGTCATGAGTTTGGCCGCGCAGTTGGGTGGATCAAAGCGCTGGAAGCGTCCGCCGCTGATCAAATCACCCCTGTTGCGTTGGCTGCTCGGCATCGGCGCCGCGCTTTATCTGGCCGCCGCCTTTGGCTCGCTCGAAGTCAACTGGCTTCGGGTCTGGGAGGGGCTGGATAGGGGCTGGGCCTTTGTCCTTGGCTTTATGCAACCGGATTTCGTCTCCCGCTGGGCCGATATCAAGGAAGGCATCATCGAAAGCCTGGTGATGACCGTAACCTCCACCGTCATCGGCATTCTGATTTCGGTGCCTATTGGGTTGGGCGCCGCGCGCAATATTGCACCTTTGCCAGTCTATCTATTCTGTCGTGGTATCATTGCCGTCTCGCGCAGCTTTCAGGAGATTATCGTCGCCATTCTGTTCGTGGCGATCTTTGGCTTCGGGCCGTTTGCCGGTGTGGTCACATTATCCTTCGCCACCATCGGATTTTTGGCCAAACTGCTGGCGGAGGATATCGAAGATTCCCGCGCCGAACAGTTGGAGGCCGTGCGCGCCACGGGTTCCAGCTGGCTGCAACTGATGAACTATGCGGTCCAGCCCCAGGTGATGCCGCGGCTGATCGGCCTGTCCATGTATCGCCTGGATATCAATTTCCGCGAATCCGCCGTGGTCGGCCTGGTCGGGGCGGGGGGTATCGGCGCAACCTTGAATACCTCGTTCGACCGTTATGAATTCGACACCACGGCGGCCATACTGATCACTATTATCGCCATTGTCATGGCGACGGAATATGCCTCGGGCATTATCCGGGCCAGGGTGCAGTGATGCCTGTTGTACGTACGGGCGAGATCCAGGTCTGGCGCCGTCGGGAGCCGGCAAAACAGCTGGCCATCTGGTTTGCCTGGCTCTGTGGCGTGGCCCTGTTCATGTTCTGCTGGAGCATCATTTCTGAAAAAACAACGTGGTTCTTCGTTTTCGATGCGCCCCGGATCGCGGGAGATATCGGCTCGCGAATGTTTCCCCCGCGCTGGTCCTATATTGACCAACTGTGGCTGCCCCTATGGGATACGATCAATATCGCCACCCTGGGAACCATGTTTTCTATCGTGATGGCGGTGCCGGTCGCATTTTTGGCGGCGCGCAACACAACCCCCAGCACCAGGTTTGTACGGCCCCTGGCGTTATTGATCATTGTTTCCTCGCGCTCCATTAATTCGCTGATCTGGGCCTTGCTGCTGGTCTCTATCGTGGGGCCGGGGTTGTTCGCGGGCGTCATCGCGATCTCTCTGCGCTCCATCGGGTTCGTGGCCAAGCTGTTGTACGAAGCGATCGAAGAGATTGACGAGGATCAGGTGGAGGCCATCGCGGCCACGGGCGCCAGCCGGGCCCAGATTATCGCCTATGGTATCGTGCCGCAGATCATGCCGGCCTTCGCCGGGATCACGGTCTTTCGTTGGGACATCAATATCCGGGAATCCACGGTGCTGGGTCTGGTCGGGGCAGGGGGTATTGGCCTGCAATTGCAGGGTTCCCTGAATATTCTGGCTTGGCCCCAGGTAACCTTAATCCTGATCGCCATCCTGTTTTCGGTGGTTGCGAGCGAGGTGGTCAGCGCCAAGGTCCGCAAGGCGATCATCTAGGGTTTATGATTGTAGGAGGTATCTAATGCAGTTTGGCTGGTTGACTCTGGCGCTGTCCCCTTCGGCGGACGAAGACGCCGCCCGCATCGAACAACAGATCGAACAGGTCTGTTATGCCGAAGAGCTCGGCTTTTCCGACGTCTGGTTGACCGAGCATTATTTTACCGGCGAAAGTGTTTACAACGACGCGGTGTTGTTCGCAGCCGCCCTGGCCATGCGCACGGAACGCATCCGTCTTGGTTTCGCCGTGGTGCAGATGCCGTTTCACCATCCTGTCCGCTTGGCCACCCAACTGGCCCTGTTGGACAATCTTTCCAAGGGCCGGGTCGATGTGGGGGTCGGCAAGGGCACGGTCTATAACGAATATGAATTCGTTGGCCATGGCCTGCGCAGCGACGACAGCCGGGAACGCATGGAAGAGGCGGTTGATATTCTGCAGCAGGCCTGGGCGGCGGCCTGGAGCGAAACGCCGCTGCGTTACGACGGCAAGTTCCAACAATTCGAAATACCCAGCCTGCGCCCCCGCCCTGTGCAGCAGCCGGGCCCACCCTTGTGGCGCAGCGTCATCTCGCCCGCGTCCTTCACCGAGTGCGGCCGTCTGGGTATTCCCATCCTGACCGCGCGCCTGGGCGTGGAAAAGATCAAGGAACGCTGGGCTACCTACGAAGCCGGCCTGGCCGAAGGTGGCCATGACGAGGCGACGTGCAAGCGCTTGATGGCGCAAATCGCCCTGTGGCGTAACGTCTATGTAGCCGAGAGCGATGCCCAGGCCGAGGATGAGTTATCCCAGCTGATCCTGGATACCCGCCACCACATGATCCATGTGCGCGAGGCCCACAATCCCAAGGACTTCGTCATTGACCCCATGATGTTGAACCCCTGGACCGACCCGGCCGTCAGCGATACCGAGGCCTTGCCCTACGTGATGGAAACCGGTTGTCTGTTCGGCACCCCCGAACGAGTGCGCGAACAGGTAGCCGAGCTGCGGGACGTCGGCGTGCAGCATCTGCTTTGCCAAACCGGCTTCGGCGACATGAGCCAGGAACAGAATCTGACCTCAATGCGCCGCTTCGGCGAAGGCGTGATGCCGGCCTTTGGCGACTGAGCGCGCGCCTATTTGCCGCCCGCCTATCTGCCACCAGTCACCGCCATTGTGTGGCCGGTGATATAGGATGCTTCGTCACTGAGCAGGAATAGAATCGCATTGGCAATCTCCTCCGGCAGGCCCAGGCGGCCCATGGGCGTCAAGGTCATGGGGCCAAGTGTCATATTGTCTTCCAGGTTGCGCAGCAGGGGGCCGACCCGCTCGGTATCGATGGGGCCCGGCGCGACGGCATTAACCCGGATATTATATTCGGCGAGCTCTATGGCGACATCGCGGATGAAGCCATGCACACCGGCCTTGGAAACGGAATAAGCCGCACCTCCGGTACTCAACGCCGTCCAGGGCGTGCCTTCCCGGGAACCTGAAGAGAGGCAAACGATGCCGCCGCTTTTCCGCGCCATCATGTGGGGTGCGGCAAAACGGGTACAGAGAAAGGTGCCGCGCAGATTGAGGCGCAGGGTGTAATCCCAATCCTCGATCGACATCTCCCAAATCTTGGCGTTGCGCGAGCCGCCCATGTTGTTGACCAGGCCATCGATTTGGCCGTGTTGCGAGATCGCCGTTTCGATCAGGCGTTCCGCCGCCTCGGGCTCGGTCAAATCGCCAACCAACGTATGAACGGGGCGGTCGAGGGCGGTAATTTCCGCGGCGGTGCTGGCCAGCGCCTCGGCCTCGATATCGCCTATCACCAGGCTGGCGCCTTCCTGCGCCAGACGTATGGCGGTGGCCCGGCCCAGGCCGTTCGCCGCGCCGGTTACCACGACTATTCGATCCTGCATACGTGCCATTTGCTTTACCCTCGTACCGTTTCAACTAGACGTGTGATCTTATCCAGGCGCATCAAAACGTCATCGCCGGGTGCCGCCTTGATGCCAAAAATACAGCGGGTGACGCCGGATTTCGCCAGCTTTTCAATCGCCGCCGGATCACGCGGCGTGCCGAACGTGGTGATGGGATAAGGGGCGCGGCCGGCATCCTTGGCCAACGCCGCAATCTCAGCCATGCGCGCATCCTTGAGGTCAAATTTACTGCCCACCGTCGCTAGCATGGGAATCCAGCCGTCGCCATAACGCTGCAGGCGCTTGAAGGTGCCCGCCGCGTCGCCGCCAATGAAGATCGGCGGATAAGGCTTTTGCACCGGTTTGGGCCAGGATTGTATCCGTTCGAAGTTCACGAATTCTCCGTGATAGGTGGCCTCATCCTGGGTCCAGATCGCCTTCATCGCTTCGATCCGTTCCCGCGCCACTTTCCATCGCCGTTCCCAGGCGACGCCGTGATTTTCCAGCTCCTCCCGGTTCCAACCCCAGCCGATGCCGAAATCAACCCGCCCACCCGAGATATGATCCAGGCTGGCAACTTCCTTGGCGGTGATGATCGGGTCCCGTTCGGTGACCAGGCAGATGCCGGTGCCCAGGCGGATGCGCTTGGTCACCGCCGCCGCCGCCGCCAGGGTCAGGAACATATCCACGTTGTGGGAATAATCAGGCGGCAGATCGCCGCCCAGGGTGAACTGGGTGTCGCTGTTGGCGGGAATATGGGTGTGGTCGGGTACAAAGAGCGCATCCAGGCCGCGTTCCTCCACAGCCACGGCCAAGTCCGCTGCCTGCATGGAATAGTCCGTCGCGAACATGCAGATGCCGAATTCCATAATCACCTCCACTGACACTTCGGGGCTATTCTGGATCATTTTTTCCCAATGCTCTAGTCTTGTGCCAAATCAAGCTGATCAGCACATAAGGGAAAATTCCATGGCATTTGAACATCCAGTCCTTTTGACGGGGGGCGCCTCGGGCGTGGGCGAGGCCACCGCCAAGCAGTTGTTGGAGCTTGGCCACGAAGTAATCTCGCTGGATATCAAGCCATCCAGCAATGACCGCGTTACGCATCATCATTGCGATTTGAATGATACCGCCAGCATCGATGCGGCGGTGGCGGAATTGCCCAGCGCCTTATCCTCCCTGTTGAACGTGGCCGGGGTGCCGGGCACCGTGGGCAGCGATTTGACCTTTGCCGTCAATTTTCTGGGTCTGCGTTATTTGACCGAGAAAATCTGGGACCGTATCGCCGACAACGGCACCGTGGTCAGCGTTTCCTCCATCGCCGGCAACAACTGGCGCAAGCGGCGTGGCCAATTGGGCGAGGCCCTGGCCACCAAGACCTTCGCGGAAGGCCAGGCCTGGTGGCGCGCCAATGCCGATGCGGTCGGCACCGATGCCTATACCTTTTCCAAGGAAGCCGTGGTGGTCTACACCATGGTTCTGGCCGGTCGCGGTCTGGACCGGGGCATTCGGGTCAACGACGTAGGGCCGGGACCCGTCGATACGCCGATCCTGCCAGATTTCACCACCGAGGTTGGCGCAGAGACCATGCAGACCATGATCGACATGGTAGGCCGTTCGGCCCAGCCCGGTGATATTGGCGAGGCCCTGGTGCAGCTGGCGGAAGGTCATATTGGCTGGCTGAACGGCCAACATATCATTGTCGATGGCGGTCTGATGGCCGGTCTTTCCAGCGGCTGGAAAAAGTAGGGCGTCATGATATTTGCGGCGGATGGCGCACCGGATTTCGAAGCTGTTGATCTATCTGATGACTTAAGCTTCAAGCACGGCTTCCCGCACCCTTTCTTTACCTGGCTTAGGGAAAATGATCCGGTGCATTGGCATGCCCCGACGCCCATCACGCCCGATGGCGAGGGTTTCTGGGTCGTCAGCCGTTATGACCATGCCATGGAGGTCTTGCGCAACGCCGAGATCTATTCCTCTGATACGGGGGGTGATCGCCAGGGCGGCGGCACCACCCTGAAGGACGAACGCGCCGCCGGCAAGGTCCTGAACTATACCGACGATCCCCATCATCGGGTTTTGCGTAGCCTGGTCAATAAGGGCTTCACCACTCAAGCCGTGGGCCGGTTGGAGGACGAGCTGCGCCGCCGGGCCAATCTGTTGATCGATGATTTTCCCATTGGCCGGCCTTTTGATTTCGTCGCGCATTTTTCCCGCGAGCTGCCGTTGCAGGCCATCTGCATCGTCCTTGGCGTACCCCAGGAAGACCGGGTTCAGCTCTGTGAACTAATCGACAATGGCCTTGAAGCAGAGTCGCAGAATGTCTTGGCCAAGGAATACTTCGTCCAAATCCTGGACTACGCCCGCGGTATCATTGCCGAGAAACGGCGGAACCCCCGTGACGATATCCTCTCGACCATCGTGCGGGCCCGCCTTGACGGCGCCCATCTTGGTGATACGGGCGGCCGGGGTCTGACGGACGAGGAGTTGACAAATTTCTTTGTGCTGCTGTTTCCCGCCGGCGCCGAGACCACCCGCAGCGCTATCGGCGGCGGCTTGCGCGCCTTGATCGAGCATCCCGAACAGCTACAAGCTCTGCGCGATGATCCGGACTTGGTGAAAAGCGCGGTGGAGGAGTTTGTCCGTTGGATGACGCCGTCGATCTACAAACGCCGCACGGTCACCCGGGATACCGAGCTTGCCGGCCAGGCCCTGAAACGGGGCGACAAGGTAACGATTTGGGAGATGTCGGCCAACCGAGACGGCTTGGTGTTCGACGAACCTTTCCGCTTTGACATCAGCCGCCGGCCCAACCGCCACGTGGGCTTTGGCTTTGGCACCCATGTTTGCCTGGGCGCCGGGCTGGCGCGGTTGGAAATCAGGATCGCGATCGAGGAAATGCTGCGCCGTATTGAAGACTTCGAGCTGGCGGGACCCGCGCGATGGGTGCCCAACAACCGATTGTTGGGTCTACGAGAACTACCGTTGAGCGTGACCATGAAGGAGGAAAACAAATGAGTGATGCTGAAAAACGAGAGAAGGGCAAGGCCATGGCCCGGGCCATCCTGGAGGGCACCCCGCCGGGCCCTCGGGTGCCGAAGAAATTCGTCGATTACAACCTGGAACATCTGTTCGGCGACGTCTGGCAGGGCGAGGAATTGAGCATCGAGGAACGCTCCCTGGTCACCTGCACCATTCTGGTTGCCCTTAACCGCGAGGCCGAGCAGCATATCCATTTCCGGGCCGCCAGAAATTTCGGCCTGCCTCGCGAACGCATCGAAGGTATGATCACGCATGCCGCGCACTATGCCGGCTGGCCCGTCGCTGCCTCTGCCTTTCGCGTCCTGGCGGAAGTCTGGCCGGAGGACGAAGCGTAGAGGACGATTAACCCTGATTACCGATCTGCGTTATCCGCATCAATGACCTTTGCCATAATTTGGTATAGGCTAGAGAAATAGCAGCAGGAGTTAGCGAATGCCCGAAATGGAAATTCTCAACCTTGGCGCCGACCCGCACCAACGCGGGCTGGTACATGGCCGCCATTTCCCCACTGAAATCCGCGAGAATATCGAAACCTATTTGAGCCGTTTCGAACTTGCCGGCAACAAGCGGGACGCGGTGCTGCAGGGCGGCCACGATTGGGCCCGGCGCATCAAGGCGTTCGATGCGGAATACTTCGCCGAGATGACTGGCGTGGCGGAGGGTGCGGCGCTGCCCCTGGAACAGATCGCGGTGCTGAATGCCCGTTACGAGCTGACCTATCTCTCGTCTATGAGCGAGACCCAGGCTGGCTTGACGGCCGAAGACCAGATGGACGGCTGCACCGCCTTTGCCGCCCTGCCCGAAGTCACCCACGACGGCGGTACTTTGTTGGGACAGAATTGGGACTGGTTGGCGGATATTCGGGGGCGCTGTTTCGTGATGCGGGTGGACCGGCCCGAGCGTCCGAACTTCATCTGCCTGACCCAGGCCGGCATCGTCGGCGGCATGATCGGCCTGAACGAAAGCGGCCTTGGCCTCTGCGTCAACGGCCTGATCTCGGACCAGGACGGCAAAAACCTGCAACAACGGCCGTTCCACATGCGGGTGCGCGATATCATGAATTCCCAGAACATGAACCAGGCGCTAAAAGCCGTGCTGTCCTCGGAGCGAAATACTTCCGCCAATTTCCTGATCGGCCATGCGGACGGCGAGGCCATCGATTTGGAAGCCGCGCCGCAAAAGGCCAACCATATTCTGCCCACCGACGGCATCCTGACCCACGCCAATCATTTCGAGGTCTGGAATGGCATCAACTCGGTATTGGAGCTGGGCGGGCCATCAACGCTGTACCGCAGCCAGCGCCTGCGCCGCCTGCTGGAACAGCGCAACGGTCCCGTCGATGTGAACCTGGCCAAGCGTCTGTTCACCGATCACTTCGGCCATCCTTACGCGATCTGCCGCCACGAAGGCGATGACGAGCCCGAGGGCAACAAAAAGCTGACCGTCGCCTCGGTAATCCTAAGCCTGAACGACCGGGTCATGTACGCCTGCGACGGCCCGCCGTGCGAAAACGACTACCAACGGATCCCGTTGGCGGCTTAGGCATATCAAAAGCACGAGGCCAGGGCCGGCACGGTTTGTCGGGTCAAGCGTGGCAAAGACGAAGATACGTATCTTGGCGTTTTGAAGATTGTTATGCACGGACCGGTTAGGTGTTTGCGCCGAACGGTTCAGCCTTCAGAAGGGATTGCCGACAATGCCGCCATCGACTCGCAGGGCGGCGCCGTTGGTTGCCGAGGCTGCTTTGGAGCAGAGATAGCAGATCAGATTGGCGACCTCTTCAGCCGTGGCGTAACGCTGGATCAGGGAGGTCGGGCGCCGCTCGGTGAAGGCGCGGGCCATGGCATCCTCCACCGTGGTGTCCAGCAGGCGGGCCCGCTCCGCCAGGCTGGCCGGCGTGGCCTCGACCCAGGTTGGTCCCGGCAACACCGAATTCACCGTGATATTGGTGCCCTTGGTGGTTTCCGCCGCGCCGCGCGCGATGATCTGCTGGGCGCCCTTGGAAAAACCATAGTGGACCATTTCCTTCGGTACCACGGTGGAGGCTTCCGAGGAGACGAAGATGACACGGCCCCAGTCCTCGCCGCCGCTTTCTCTTTCCGCTAGCATGCCCTTCAGATAATGCCGGGTCAGGCGCACGCCGCTCATGACATTGATGTCGAAGATCGACTGCCAGTCCTCGTCCTCAATCTCAAAGAACGGCTTGGGCCCGTAGACGCCGGTATTGTTGACCAGAATATCGACCTGTGGAAAAGCGGAGGTCACCGTGGCGCAACCTTCCGCATGGGAAATGTCCGCCGCCACGCCGTGCAAATCCGCCCCCGCGGCCGTCTTTTCAATCTCGGCCATCGCCTTGTCGACCGCGCCCTGGGTGCGGCCGTTGACGATGACCTCGGCTCCCATGCCGGCAAGTTCCTTGGCCGTCGCCAGGCCTATGCCCCGTGTCGAGCCGGTCACCAGGGCCAATTTCCCCGATAAATCCAAATCCATGATGGTTTTTCCTTCCAGGTAAATACAAACAAGTACGAAAGTCGCGAGTCAAACGCCATCTTTCGGACAGTACGGCTTCGTTCTTGGCGGCTAGACCATTTTCTGGATTGAATGAATACAGCCTCCGCCAACTGAAACAGCAACACCCCCCTCCAACGCCCAGGCAATTCAGGCATTGGCCTCGATCTACTCCTTGAGGTGACGTAAAAATGATCTCCACTGTTGTCTACCGCATACTAGATTCATCGTGCATAATAACGGCAATATTGCGACTGCGGATGAACTGCGTAGGGTCCAATGAACAGAATATCTTTGCGGGAACCATTGGCATCCTCCAGCTTGCGTCAGCTACGCGACGTTTGGCTGGCGCTACGGGATGGGCGGCAAATGCCTTCGCGCAATGATTTTGATCCGATCAAAATACCCGGGTTGTTGCCGCAAATCGCCCTCACGGATGTCTTTTATGAGCCTCTGCGGTTCCGTTATCGTTTGATCGGTACAGCGATAACGGCGATGAGCGGCCGGGATGCCACCGGTCGATGGCTTGATGAAGAGCTATACGGAGACAAAACAGAAAAGCTGCTGTGGACCTTTAGATCCTGCGTCGAACGGTGCGAACCCGTTGCGGTCCGTCAACATGCCCTGTTTCCGGACCGGGACTGGGCCATGGTAGAAGTGTTGCTTATGCCTATGGGCGAGACCGACGATAGCATCAATGTCATCTTGAGTTCGGTGGTCCCTTTAAAGGGAGAGGCCGACCGCCCGATGCCGGACACCAGTTATCTTCTGGACTGGCGTCTGGGCGAAGTGGACGACATGCACCATTCCAGCTGAATGCTGATCAGTTTGTACGGCCTATTTTGCCGGCAGCGATACGGCGGTCATGTCGCGGCCAATGGTCAACGGGCCGTCATAGGTCTCGCGCACTTCGGCTTCCAAGGCCGCTAGATCCGCTTCTGATTTTGGCCGCAGATGGGTCAATACCAAATGCCCCACGCCGCATTCCTTGGCGACCGTGGCGGCCTGTGCCGCATCGGCCAGGGTAAAGGTGGCCACGTCGCTGAGATGCGCATTGCCCCGCGTCTCGGCACTGGAGGCAAAACAGCACTGCACCAGGATATCGGCGCCCTGGGCCATGTTGCGCAGGCCGGCGCAATCCACAGTATCGCCGCTGACGGTGATGACCTTGTCCGCCGCTTCAAAGCGGTAGCTGAGGCATTTCCAGTTGTTCTTGAATTCCTTGCTGAAATTCAAGCCGTGGCCGTGCACAGCATAGGCACAGCTGACCCGCCAGTTCGGCGTTTCAACAATGTCGCCCGGCACGATGTCTGTCGCCTGCACAGGTTTCCAGCCGCCAAAGGCCGGCTCCCCCACCGAGCGCCATTCGATATCCTTGGCATAGACCTTGTTGACCAGGGTATCGACGATCTCCTCCGTTCCCGGCGGGCCATAGATCTTTAGATCCGCCGTGCGGCCGCGCAACCAGGTGGTGATCATCACATCGGCCAGATCAGAGATATGGTCGAGATGATGATGGGTGATGAAGACCGGGTTGATTTGGGCCGGTTCCTCGCCGGCCTCGACCAAGCGGATGCCGACGCCGCGCCCGGTATCGAACAACAGCCGCTCATCGCCATGGCGGATCAGCGTACTGGGTCCGAAACGGTCCGCGCTGACCCAAGGGCCGCCGGTGCCCAGGAGCAAAACGGAGGGATCATCTTGGTTTGGACTGTTCATGACGAGTGGATTCCGGTCTATAAAAAATGCGGTAGAACTTTTTCCGTGAACATGACGAACGAGGCGTGGCTCAACGGTGCGATCATCAGATATTCCAGCGGCAGGGTTTCCTGCATTTCTTCGATGTCGGCGATGACCTTCTCAGGCGTGCCGCAGATAGCGATCTCGTTGATATAGCGCGCCACTGGGTCGTCATTGTCGCGCAGGGACTGGTCCAGCGCCTCGACCTGTACGGTTTTTTGTGCGCCGGCGGCGGTGGAACGGATGTTCTCCTTCTTGCGCAGATAGCTGCCGAACATGAACTCGGCCCCGGCCCGGCCCACGTCCTCGGCCTCTTTTTGGGTGGCGCCCATGGCCAGGGTCCGGGCCATGGGAATGTCGCGCCCCGCCATGGAATAACCAGCACCCTCCAGCGCCTCCTTATAAAAGGTCCGCTTTTTGGCGATTTCCGGATGCGTGGCATGAGGATCCATCATGATGGAATGGCCGCGCTGGGCCGTCCATTCCAAAGCTTCCAACGAGGTCGCGGCAAGCCAGACCGGGATTGGGTCCTGCAATGGCTTCGGCAGCACCTCGACATCTTCAAACTGCCAGAATTCACCCTGATGGTTGAGCTTGTCATCGCCCCAGGCCTTGAGAACAATGTCCACCGCCTCGCGAAAGCGGGGGTAGCTTTCCTTGGGTTCGACGCCAAAAATCTTGTGCTCGGTGGCATCAAAGCCGCGCCCCGCGCCCCAGTTCACCCGCCCGCCCGAGATATTGTCCAACAGCGCCACTTCTTCGGCCAGGCGCAGGGGATGATAGAACGAGGCCAGCGACACGGCGGTCCCAACGCGCAAATTTTCGGTGCGCGCCGCGATATGGGTGCCCATGAGGTGTACCGAAGGGCAGACGCTGTAGGTGGAGAAATGATGCTCGGCCAACCAGACCGCGTCGTAACCGGTCTTGTCCATGATCTCCATGCGCTGAAAGGCCCGTTCGTACACCGTGGCCAGGGGCACCCGCCGGCCCGGCCAACTAAAGAACTGCAACACACCAAATTTCACGCCACAAACTCCTTCGACATTGCCTTGGCTTGCTAGCCTGGCTTGAACACCGTATCGGCGAAGACGGCCTGTTCGCCGCAACGCTTGGCCAGGGCGCTAAGCGCCGGGTAGGGATCGTTCTTCATAAGATAAGGCTCGGCCATGCTGACGAAGTCGTGGGCCACGACGGCGTTGACGTCGGCCAGGGTCAAGTGGTCGCCACAAAGGTAGTCACCATTCGAGGCTGCCTCGTTCAGGGCCGCCAGGCCGCTCTCCACCTGGCCCTCGACCTGCTTGACCCAGCCGTCGAAGACCTTGTCCTTGGGCCGGCGGTTGCGTTCGTAAGATGAGGAAACGCCCTTCTCCATGACCCCGTGGCCAATCGCGGCCAGGCGCAGGACCGCGCGCCGCTCGGCCCCACTGGCGGGGAGGAGGCGATGCTCGGGATCGCCGACCTCCAACAGGTGATCGATGATGGCGTTACTGTCGACCAGGGTTTCGCCGTCATCCAGGACCATGGACGGCACCCGGATAACCGGGTTGATCTTGGCGATCTTGTCCGTGTCGTCGGCGGTGGACAGCTCGACCTGCTCGTAATCCAGGCCCAAAAGCTTCAAAACGATCGAGGTGCGGCGCACGAAAGGCGACATGTTGCGGCCGATGAGTTGCATGGGGTTGCTCCACTAATATGTTGGTATGGCGGTTGGTTTGGTGCTGATCTAAATGTTGGTTTTGTTGTTGCGGTAACCCAGGCGCACGGCGGCGATAGCCTGTGCCACTGCGGCCTGGCTGGGGTCGATCACGGGCACGCCCAGAGTATCTTCCAAGCGTCCGCGATAACGCGCCATGCCGGCGCAACCCATGATCAGGACATCGGCGCCGTCTTCCTCGATCAACTGCTGGCCTACCGCCGTCATGCGGCCCTCGACCTCGTCCTCGGCCCCCAGGCCCGTGACGCCGATGCCGATGGGGCGGTCGCCCGCCAGGCGGCCTTCCAGGCCCATTTGCCGGATATAGCGTTTGTGGCGCGCTACGCCGGCGGGCAATATGGCGATGATGCCGAAGCGTTCGCCCAGGGTCAGAGCGGTGGTTATGCCGCTTTCGGAGATGCCCATCACGGGCCGGGACGTCGTCTCCCGTGCCGAGTGCAGGCCGGGATCGGAGAAACAGGCCACGACGAAGGCATCGGCGCCCGCCGCGCTGTTATCCTCGCGCTCGATCATTTGGCACAGCGGTCCGACCACGCCGTCCACATGGCGTTGGGTTTCGATACCCGGTGGGCCTTCGGCGAGGGTCAGGCACTCAATCGCCGGGCCATCGGCGAAGCGCAGCGGCGCCATGGCCTTATCAATGCCCGCCGTGACATCGACGGACGAGTTGGGATTGATAACGACGATACGTTCCGACATGTGTCCTCACTCCGGTGGCGTGATGGCCTCGTTTCGTTCGGTGATCAGGCCATAGTTTTCGATCCGCCGATGTTGCGCGAAATTGAATACGGTGTCGCGGATATAGCGGCCCCGGTCCAGGTCGCATTCGGCCACGATGGCCTCGTCCTCCGCCGTGGTGGCGAGCGCCACGATCTCTCCCGTCGGCGCGATGATGCAGGAACCGGCCATCATATCGACGCCGCCCTCCATGCCTGCCTTGGCGGTGCCCACGGCCCAGGTGCCGTTCTGATAGGCGCCGGCCTGCATGGAGATATGATTGTGGAACATGCGTAGATGCGGACTTTCAGACGCCACTGAGTTATAGACCGGCGTGTTGTAGCCCAGCATCACGAGGTCCACATCCTGCATGCCCATGACCCGCCAGGTTTCCGGCCAGCGGCGGTCGTTGCACAGGCACATGCCCATCACCCCGCCCATGGTGCGAAAGACCGGAAAGCCCAGGTCGCCAACCTCGAAATAGCCTTTTTCCAGATGCTGCCAGGGCCGTTCCGGTTCGTACGTGGCATGACCCGGCAGATGTACCTTGCGGTACTTGCCGACGATCTCGGCCTGCTGGTTGACCAGGATGGCGGTGTTGAAGCGGCGTTTCTTGCCGTCATCGTCAAAAAACATCTCGGAATAGCCAAGATAAAAGCCGACGCCCAGTTCCTTGGCCAGGTCGAACAGCGGCTGGGTTTGGGCCGAAGGCATCTCGGTCTCGTAAAAGGCGTCCAGTTCCGCCTCATCCTCGATATGCCAGCGCGGGAAAAACGTGGTCAGGGCCATTTCCGGAAAGACCACAAGGCGGGCGCCGCGGTCATGGGCATGGCGCATCATATCGGTCATGCGTTTGACGACGCTGTCCTTGCTTTCCTCCCGCTCGATGGGACCCAACTGGGCGGAGGCGACGGTGATCAAGCGTGACATATTTGCTCCTGCGATTGTCTGCTGGCTTGGTATCGGAATTGTGTGCATTCTATTATAGAACGATAGGACGAAACGAGGGCTATTCCTTGGCAATTCTTTTTCACTGCCCCTGGGACAATGCGGACCAGTGGCTGGCCGCGTTGCAGGCGGCATTGCCCAAAGACGAATTTCGCATCTGGCCTGACGTGGGCGATCCCGACGAGATCGACTTTGCCATGGTCTGGCGCATTCCGTCGGGCGCCCTGGCGGGCTTTCCAAAACTATTAGCGATATCTTCCCTGGGCGCCGGTGTCGACGCCCTGATCGCCGATCCCGATCTTCCGCGCAATATCCCCATTGCCCGCCTAGTTGATCCCCTGATGGCCGACCGCATGGCGGAATATGTCTGCGCCACGGTATTGCATCATCATCTGGGCCTTGACCGCTATGATAGGCAGCAGGCCCGGAAATTTTGGCAGCGCCATCCCACCACCGATGCCAGGGACCGCACGGTTGCCCTGTTGGGTCTGGGACAGATGGGCCAGCGTTGTGCCAAGCGCCTGGGCGCTCTGGGCTTCAATCTGCTGGGTTGGAGCCGAGCCGCCAAAAACATCGACGGCGTACAATGCAGCCATGGAGCCGAGCGCCTGGCGGCTATGTTGGCGCAGGCCAGCATAACGGTGTTATTGCTGCCCCTGACCGAGCAGACCGATGGCCTGATGGACAGGGCGGCGTTCGACGCCATGCCGGCGGGCAGCTATTTGATTAATTGTTCGCGCGGCGAAATTGTGGTCGAGGGCGACCTGATCGCGGCCCTGGACAGTGGCCGTCTGGGCGCTGCCACCCTGGATGCGTTCGTTACAGAACCGCTACCTGGCGACAGCCCCCTTTGGCAGCACCCAAAGGTGCGCGTGACACCGCATATCGCCGCCCTGTCGGCGCCCGATACCGCCGCCTTGGTCCTGGCCGAGCAGGTGCGCCGGGCCCGCAACGGCCAGCGCCTGGCCGAGCAGGTTGATATAGATAACGGTTATTAGGCGCGGCTATTGATGAAAAAAATCGCCGTTCTACGATTCTGGTACGAGGGCAACAGCTTTTCTCCCGCCCCCGCCGCGTTCGCGGATTTTCAAAGACGCGAGTGGTTGAAGGGCGCGGAGGCCATGGCGTTTTATGCCGGCAAGGGCGTGGAAACCGGCGCCGCCGTGGATTTCCTGCAAGCCCATGGTGACATCGAAGGCTATTTTCTGCGCTGCGCGGCGGCCTACCCCGCCGGTGAGGTCGAAGCGGGCCTGTTTCCCGATTTTGTCGACGAGGTCATCACCGGGCTAAGCGGTCAGCATTGGGACGGGGTCTATGCCTCCCTGCATGGCGCCACGGTGGCGCATGACGTGCTGGGTTGCGAAACATATCTGTTGGAAAAAATCCGCGCCGCCGTGGGGCCGGTGCCGATCGCGGCATCGTTTGATATTCACGGCAATCTGGACCCAGCTATCGCCAATCTGGCCGACATTGTTGTCGGCTATAAGACCCATCCGCATGTGGACATGTACGAAACGGGCTGGAAGGCCATGACGTTGTTGCACCGCGCCATGGCGGGCGAGATCCAACCTGCCGCCGTCATCAGGCCGGTCGCGTTCGCGCCGACCAGCCATAACATGCGGACTGCGGCGGGACCCATGGCAGACATGGTCGGTTTGGCGACCAGGGCGGAAGTACGCCTTGGTCTGTTTGATGTCAGCGTCTTTGGTGGTTTCCCCTATGCGGACAGCCCTTTCACGGGCGCCAGCATATCCGCCTGCTACAACGGCACGCGCGATGATCTGGCGGTTATGCTGGATGAATTGGATGCGGCATATCGGGGGCAGGCGGATCGTTTCGACATAATGCTGCCAGATCCCGGCGCTGTTATCGCTGCCGCTTGCCGGGGACGGCACGGCGAAAGGGTCGCGGTGTTGGAGCCGTCGGATAATGTTTTTTCCGGTGGTGCCGGCGATACGCCGGGCCTGTTGCGGGCCGCCCTTGAACAGGCGCCTGAGGTGGCGTCCATCTTCGCCTTTTTCTGGGATCCCGAGATTGCCGCCCGTGCCCATGCAGCCGGTTTGGGCGCCAGCCTGGATTGCGCCCTTGGCGGGCGCTTAAGCCATCAGTTCGGCGAACCTGTTCAGGCCACCGGCGTGGTCGAGACCTTGACCCAGGGCCGCTTTGTAAATCATGGACCCATGGAAAAAGGCCTGGTGGTCGAACTTGGCCCGACCGCCGTCATCCGGGTTGGCGGCATGCGCATTATCGTTACTTCGCGCTGTGTTCCTGCCAATGATCCGGCGTATTTCGAACTGCACCAGATCGATCTTACGGACTATCCCGTGGTCTATGTGAAGGGCAAAAACCATTTCCACGCCGCCTTTGGCGACAAGTTCGACGCCATCATTGATGTCGAAACGAAAGGCCCGGCACCCTCAGATATTTCCACGCTATCCTACGAACACGCGGACCTTGCCCGGCTGCGCTTTGGCCGCTCATGGAACGATTAGCCGCGATAGCCGGGCAATGACAACGAATTAACGATTTCTCCAGGCGATAAAACTCTACTTGCGTTCGATCAGCTGATACATCACGCCGTGGCCGTCGCGGGGATGCACGAACACCTGGGTGCCGGCCTCGATAATGCGGGCGCCGTTGCCTTGCATCTCAGCCTTGGCCTCGGCCAGGTCGTCCACGGCGAGCGCCACCAGATGCACTCCTTCGCCATATCTTTCCAGCGCGCCGCCGATCGCTCCGCCTTCGCCCAGCGGCTCTGCCAGTTCAATAAAGCGGCCATCGTCGCCCAGGGGCAGGATCGCCCGGGTCATGCCCATCTCGGGGATGGCGTCCGGGCCCTTGCTGGCCTTCATGCCCAGTTTGCCCTCGTAATTCTCCAGCGCTTCGTTGATATCCTTGACGCGGACCACGATGTGATCGATCCATTTCGGCATGACAATTCCTCCCAGGTTTCAGGTTTCTGATCAATCTTTGCACAGTTAGCGGCACCATGTCTCTACCTCGAAGGTGCTGGTTGGTATAAGCTCCTTGGACAGGAAGAATTCGATGGAAAACGCTGGGGCGCGGCTGTGACAGATCAATGGACGTAACACAGCTCTCGATTATCGCCATCGCGTTCCTGACCGCAGGTGTCATCAAAGGCGCCATCGGTGTCGGCCTGCCGACAACGGCGATTGCCATTTTGGGCCTATCGCTTGGTTTGCGCGATGCGGTGGTGGTGCTGATCGTGCCGTCGCTGGTCGCCAACATCTGGCAAATCGCCCGTGGCGGTGAACTGGCCGCTCTTTTCCGACGCTTCTGGCTGATGAACGCCATGGCGTGCATCGGCATCTGGCTTGGCACCATCATCTTGTTCCGGGTCGATCCGAAGTTGCTTTCCGGACTGCTGGGTATCGTGATCGGCGGCTATGCGATCATGAACCTGATGTCGTTTCGGCCAACGGTGACACGTGGGCGGGAAAGCATATGGGCACCCGCTGTGGGCTTCGCCGCTGGCATGCTGACCGGCACGACAGGCTCTCTCTTAATGCCGGTGGTTGTCTTTCTCCAGGCCCTGGGACTGGACAAGAATCGTTTTGTCCAGGCGGCCGGTCTTTCGCTTCTCATCGGCACCGTGGCTTGGGCCGCTGCCCTGTACGATCAGGGCGCCATCGACGGCCCGGCGGTGCTGCTTTCCAGCTTCGCCCTGGTGCCGACGTTGCTGGGCATGCTGGCCGGGATCTGGCTGCGCGAACGCATATCACAGGAGCTGTTCCGCCGCTTCGTGGCGTTTTTCTTCCTGATTTTGGGCGGCAATCTGGTCTATGCGAATTGGTTCTAAAGCCTTCTACTACAGCTTGGCCGAGGGCCGGGAGGAGACGGCCTCGTACCAGCGCTGGGCGTTGTCGGCATCCTTGGGCAGGCCCATTTTCAGCCAGCCGGCGAAGTCGACCATGATCATCAGATCGATATCCGCGACCGAATAATTGTCTCCCGCCGCAAAGGGCTTGTCGCCGATCATGGTATCGACCCGGTCCAGGAACAGCTGCACCCGCTGCTTACCCCGTTCGGCCAGTTCCGGGATCTGCTCGAAATCATCCGGCCCCGGCAGGGCGCGGCCTTTCATGGCCGGCACTGAATTGCGCAAGGCCTCGGCCATGGCCATTAAACCGGCGAACTCTATCTTCCAGCGGACATCCGCGATCCGGCCTTTTTCCAATGCCGTGGCGCCCAGCAAGGCTGGTTCGGGGTGTAGGTCCTCCAGATAGGCCCAGATACCGGCAGTGGTTTGCAGAATATTGCCGTCGTCAAGCACCAGGGCCGGTACCGTGCAATTGGGATTGATGGCGCGGTATTCCGCGCTCATCTGTTCGCCCTTGCGCAAATCGATGTCCACGGTCTCGATATCCAGACCTTTCTCGGCGATGAAAATACGAACCCGGCGGGGCGAGGGGGCGGTCTTGCAGTCATAGAATTTCATGGGACTAGGCTTTCGATTACTGGTGGGCCATATGACGCTGTGGCCATGATCCTAAACGAGATTCCCTGCTTTTAACAGACGGCGGCTTGGGATCTGGCTGTGGTGGACAGATCGGCGGTGCGCAACCAGGCCTTGGCCTCGGCCAGGCGCATGACGGGGTCGTGGCCCATGTTGGCCAGCAGCCATTCAACATCCGCCCAGGTGCCCCGTGGACCGCCCAGGTGGCGCGGCGGAATGGCCTGGCTGCCGCCCGCGTCATGGCGGGCGATGGCAAAGCGGAAGGCATAATTGGGTGTCAGACCCATGCGAAGATCGGAAAACACAACTTCATCCCCGCGCAGCCCCCTGTGTAGATCCAGGCGGAAATAGCCACGGCTGAACCAGGCTAGTTTGTCGAGATTAGGGTTGCCGTCCAGGCACGTCGCCAACGCCCGGCCCCGGGGGTGCTCATAGACGGTTATCTGTTCCCTACCGCCAAGGACCGGTATGTAAAGGTTCAGATAACGCTCGCTGTCCAGAACGATGACGCGCCAGAGATAGCTGTTGAAGGGCGTCGGGATAGCCAGAATTTTTTCCGCACTGACGCCGGCCTGTTCCAGCATTTCGCCCGCGCGCGCGGTGACAATTTGTTGGGCCGCCAGGCACCAGGCCTGATAGGCGGTGGACAAAACCAGGGCGGCGGTGATAACGGTGCCCATGCGCCGCGACCATTTAGGTAGACAGAGCGCCCAGATCGTGGCCACCAGCAAGGGCAGGGTATACAGCGCATCGATGATAAAGACCGAGCCCACCGCGTAGGGCTCCATCGAGAGCGGCCATAACAGCTTGGTGCCATAGATGGTCAAGCCGTCCAGCAGGGCGTGGGTCGCTAGGCACAGATAGACCGCCAGATAAACCGGCGGGCGTTGTTGTCGCAGCACCTTGATGAAGCGCACCATGCCCTCGCCCAGCAACGGCGTGACGGCAGCCTGCACCAGCAGTGAATGGCTGAAGCCGCGATGGCCGATAAAGGCGTCGACCGGATCGTCGAAGCGCACCAGCACATCCAGATCCGGCAGGGTGCCCAGCAGGCCGCCGGCGATGGCGGCCCGGCGCGGTCCCAGCCGCCGGCCCAGAACGGCGACACCGACGCCGGCGCCAAGCACGATCTGGGTCAGCGAATCCATACGGTTGGGTGGTGCCTAGCGTTCGACGTTGGCACCACGTAGGGGCACGCCGAATTCCTCATGACAGATCTCCGCCAGCAGCGTCACGCCTTCGCGGATTTGCGCGTGCGTCGGGTTGCCAAAGCACAGGCGGAAGCGGTGCCGGCCGCTGACCGGGTCCGCCGACCATTCAGAGCCTGGATTGATGACAACGCCCTGGGCCGCCGCGACTTTGGCCAACTTATCCGTATCGACCTCCTCCGGCATGGTGATCCAGATGAAAATGCCGCCCTTGGGTGGGATGATTTCCGCCGTGGTGCCGAACTGTTCGTCGAGCACCGAGAGCATCAGATCGCATTTCGCCTTCAGGGTGCCACGCAATTCCGCTACATGGTCGTTGAATTGCGTGTTGCAGAATTCCGCCAGGGCCATTTGCTCCAACGCACCGCAGCCGCCGTCGGTCTTCAACGGTATCAGCTGGCTGAGCACCGGCCAATCGGCGACCACATAGCCAATGCGCAAGGCCGGCGCGATGGATTTCGAGAAAGTGGCGCAATAGATCACCTGTCCCGCATCATCCATGGAACGGATGGTGGGCGGGCGTGTGCCGTCCCAGGTCAGATCGGAATAGCAGTCATCTTCAAAGATCGGCACACCGTATTTCCGTGCCAGATCCAGCATTTTCTGGCGCTTTTCGACGCTCATGATGGTGCCGGACGGATTCTGTACCGTCGGAATTGTGTAAATGTATTTCGCCTGGCTGCCCTTGCTCTGCAGATCCGCCAGAACCTGGTCCAGTTGCGCCATATTCATGCCGTCTTCGTCGACGTCGATGAGGACGTAGTTGACGCCCAGATAGCGCAGCCGGCTCAACGAGGAGGCATAGCAGACCTCTTCCACGATCACCGTGTCGCCGGCGCTCAAAAAGGCATCGTTGACCAGATCAATCCCCTGGTTGGAGCCCGTGGTGATCAGCATGTCGTCCGGGTCCGTGGGCATGTGAGCGTTGGTTTCGAGCAATTTCGCGATCGCCTCGCGCAGGGGACGATAGCCCTGGGGCCCGCTGTTCATGCCATAGGTTGCCAATTGCTGGCCATCGCGCTGCATCACCTTGGCCAGGGCATCCAGCAGCGGCTGCACTGGGACGGAGGCGGCATCGTTGTTGCCGCCGATGAAGCTGTATTTGGGAAAGCCTCCCCAACGGGCGGCGGCGGGGGCGGGCAGATTATTCCGGAAGAGGGGGGTGTAGTCAAAGCTCATGGCTGGGGACTTTCTGGCTGAGGCTGCTCGTTACGGGGCGAATAATAATGCGTCTTAGTAGGTGATATTTTTGAAATTCGTTACGTTAATGCTACTCTGTTATCAGTGAATCAACAAATTAACGCAGGGGACACGAATAATGGCGGGTATTCTTACAAATTTACGGAACACGGTGATCGCGGGCGTCGTGCTGACGGTGATCATGATTGTTGTGCTCATGAGTTGGCATGCGGGTGCTTTTGCCTTCGATATGGCCTGGGCGACGTTCTTCATGCGCTGGCTGCATGTGCTGTGCGGTGTGATGTGGATCGGCATCTTGTGGTATTTCAATTTCGTGCAGATCCCGACCATGCCCTCCATTCCGGACGAGCAGAAACCGGCGATTGGCAAGCATATCGCACCGTGCGCCCTGTTCTGGTTCCGCTGGGGCGCCATGGGCACCATTGTCACCGGTCTGCTGCTGGCCTGGATGAGCGGTTACGTCATTGACGCCATCGCGCTGGGCCTGACCGACGGCGTGCCCAAGCACACCGCCATCGGCATCGGCATGTGGCTGGGCGCCATCATGTGGTTCAACGTCTGGTTCATCATCTGGCCGAACCAGAAAAAGGCGCTGGGTATTGTTGAGGCGGATGCAGACACCAAGGCGGCCTCGGCGCGGACGGCGATGCTGTTCTCGCGCACCAATACGCTGCTGTCGATCCCCATGCTCTTTGCCATGGTCTCGGCGCAGAATATCTACTAACGGGCTATCGTTCCCGGCCCAGCCGCCCGCTCCTCCTGGCCAACTCTTTGGGGGAGCGGGTGGCTGGACTATTTCTGATATGGCTACTCCAGGCCACGGGTGCGGCCCGGCGCCGCTGCGCCGCACCCGTGTAGCGGTGCGGCCAAAGCGTTCTTGGGCGCATAAGCGCGAGACATAACGGCGGCCTACTCGAGCGTGCCCGTGTGTTCGCGCTTCACCAAATCCCAGTCGATCTCATAGCCCAGGCCCGGTTCCGTGGGTGCGTGCACGTAGCCGTCCACATACTGGATGTCTTCCACCAGGCCGTATTCGTTGTTGCCGGTGCAGGGGAAGAACTCAAAGAACTCACAGTTCGGCACCGCCATGGTGACATGCAGGTTGGCCACGTTGTTGAGCGAGTTGCCGCCGTGGTGGATCTCGCACTTCATGTTGAAGCCTTCGGCCAGATGGCATAGACGCACCATGGGCGTGATGCCGCCCGTGGCCGCGACGTCGCCGCGCAGCATGTCCGTGGCGTTCTGGGTGATCCATTGCGCCATGCCGTAAAAGCGCCCCGGCGCGTATTCCGTCGACATGATGGGGATGTCCAGCTTTTGCTTCAGCTTGACGTAGTTATAGATGTCTTCCTCCACCAACGGATCTTCGTACCAATAAAAATCCAGCTCCTCGATGGCGCGGCCGACGCGCATGGCGTCCTCGTATTGATAGGCCCACATGCTATCCATCATCAGCTTCATATCGTCGCCGACGCCCATCCGCACGGCCTGGGATATTTCGATATCCGCCTTGGCGGTGCCGTGAGGGTGCAGTTTATGCGCGGTCCAGCCCATTTCCTTGAAACGCAGCGCCTCCTCGACATACTCCTCGGGGGTGGCGTGATAGGCGGTGGAGGAATAGACCGGCACCACTTCCTTGCAGGTGCCCAGCAGGCGATGAATGGGCTGGTTGGCGATCTTGCCGTTGATGTCCCACAGGCAGACATCGATGGCGCCGATCACGTTGGTGGCGACGGAACGGTTCATCTTCCACATTTCCCACCAGATGGTGCCGATATCCTGGGGGTTGCGGCCCATGATCATGGGCTTGATGAATTCGATCAGGCCCGGCGCGTAATGATTTGCGCTCATCCGCGAGGAACCCAAAAAGGCATTGCCGCTGATCCCCTCGTCGGTCTCCACCGTGACGATGCCCAGCTGTTGCGTGGCGCCGAACGTGGTGCCAACGCCGGTCTTCCAGCCCTCGGACTTCCAATTGAACGTGTCCACTTTGACGTTGGTGATCTTCATTTTCGTTTCCTCCCTACACTGGCCAGCCTGCTTCAGGTGGAATAGTGGCGGATATTGCGGATTTGATCAATTCGGCGGCTACGAAAGGGCGATGGCCTTGACAGGTTTCGTCGCCGGGGCGACGCTTCCAGCAACAGAAAACTCACAACAAATGGCGCGCGCATTCTGAAACGGTTGGAATGCGGAACCGTTAGCCGATTGAGGAGATGTCATGGGTGCCACGGAAATTCTGGCCAGTTATGCCGCGAACCTCCGCTACGAAGATCTGCCCGAACAGGTCACGGACCAGGCCAAACGCATAATCATGGATACCATTGGCTGCATGATCGGCGGCGTTCCATTGCCCCTGGGCAAGACAATCGTCGAACTGGCCCAGGACATGGGCGGAGGCGCCACGGAAGCCACCATTGTTGGCAGCGGCGCCAAGGTTTCCTGCGTTGCCGCCGCCTATGCCAACGGCGCCCTCTCCGACGTGCTTGATTGGAACGATATGCTCTATGTCGGCCATCCCGGAACGGCGGCTGTTGGTGCCGGGCTGGCCATGGCCGAACGGGAAGGGGCATCGGGCAAACAGCTGATCGAGGCGGTGGTCGCGGCTTATGAAGTGTTCGGACGCGTTGGCATCTGCGTCCAGCCGTCGGAGGAACGGCAACAGGCATTATGGGGCATGCTGACCTGGATACCGTTCAATTCCGCAATCGCGGCGGGCAAGATTTTGCGCCTGGATGGCGCCCAGATGGCCACGGCGATCGGCACCGCGGGCGCCTTCGCGCCGTTGGGGGCGTGCTGGAAATATGTCGAAACCCGCTCCGATACCTATCATTACAACCACGGCATGACCGCCATGTCCGGGCTGTTCGCGGCCATGCATGCGCATAAGGGCCTGACGGGGATGAATACCATTCTGGAAGGGCCCACCGGGTTCTGGGTTCTGGCCGGCTCCGATCAGTGCGATTTCGACCGGCTGGATGCGCTGTTGAGCACCTTGGGCAAGGACTATTGGATCATGCAGACGCTGTATAAACGCTGGCCGGCGAATTTGTGGGTGCAGAGTTATCTGGACGTCTTCACCGATCTGCTGAAGACGCACCAGATCGTGGCGGACGAGATAGCGGAGATCAACGTCGCACCGGCGCTGGCCATGTTGATGACCTATCGCGCCAACGGCACCATGGATGCTGCCTTCTCCCTGGCCTATGCCCTGGCCATCGCGGCGTACGAGCCCGAGCCCGGCACGCACTGGTACGCCGACGAGAACATGCACAGCCCGAAGGTGCTGGAAATGGTGAAAAAGGTAAAGAAAGCCGATGGCGCCCAGGACGCGGATCTGAACCACGAATTCAGAAACTACTGGAACGGCTATTGGATGCCGGTGCAGGTGGAAATCGTCACGGCGGACAATAGACGCTTCAGCGGCCATGCCACCTACCCGAAAGGCCACCGCGACAATCCCATGAGCCACGCTGAGCTAAAGACAAAGTTCCGCCTGGCCTCCGGCTCCGTGCTGGAACAGGGCCGCACGGAAGAGGTCATCGCCATGATCGAAAATCTGGAAGACGTCAGCGATATCGGCCGACTGGCCGCGTTGCTGCATTAAGTTCACAGGGAGCTGCAATCCTCATGGCCCTCACCCTCTATTCCAACTACCTCAATTCCGCCGGTGAGCGGGTGCGCATTGCCCTGGCCCTGAAGGGCATTGATTATGACTATGTCTCGGTCGGCGAAATCGGCTGGGACGCTTACGAGACAATCAATCCGCAGCGGCTGATGCCGGCCCTGAAAATCGGCGATCAAATCGTGCCCCAGGCCACGGCGATCCTGGAGTATCTGGAGGAAACCTTTCCCGAACCACCGCTGTTGCCCACCGACCCGGTGCGCCGCGCCCAGGCCCGTGGCTTCGCCCAGCATGTGGTCTCCGAGATGCATGCCATCGACGTGATCCGGGTGCGGCGCTTCCTGCACCACGAACTGGGGGTGGCGCAGGCGGGCATAGAGCATTGGCAGCGTCATTGGTTCGCCACCGGTTTTGCCGCCCTGGAGGCGTTGTTGGCGCGGCGGCCAACAGCCTGGCCCTATTGCTTTGGCAAGACGCCGGGCTGGGCCGATCTGCATCTGATCCCGCAAGTGGCCAAGGGACTAAGCCGCTTCAACGTGGACATGGCGCCCTATCCCCTGATCCATGACGTCTACAAAGCCTGCGTGGACCTGCCCGCCTTCATCGCCGCCACGCCGCGCCAGCAGCCGGACTATCCAGGCGAAGTGATCGAGCCGGATTTGCAGGGACGTTCCGGAAATAACGCTATTTAAAAAGGTTTTCAGTGACAAATTTTGTCACCGAAATTTCTAGGGGTATTGCGCCCACCGAGTAATGGGTAGCGTCCCCTTTGATTCACGATGCCCGCAATGTAGACGCGATTGTCTTCCTCAGCCATTCCATGTGCCCCATCGTAGCACCGCACCACACCACCGCAACCCATCCGAACAATGGCTGATAGATAGCCGTTTAAGTGGTCCGTAAGCAGATCATCATGTGGCGCTAATCGTCGCCACCCGCGCACGGCTCACACCATGTACAACCAACGGCTTCTCTGCGAGAATATTACAAGCTGCAACATCTGGCACGCGGACGCGCGCTAATCCAGATCACGGACGCTGGCGTTAAGCGGGGAAATTGGCCAATGAACACCACTGCAATCACGATATTGTTAGTCGTACTGTTGGTTATTTTGGGAAGTTGGTTGGGATTTCGCCATTGGGTAAATTCGCGCGCCTTCGATGTCGCATCGGACGTTGCCAAACAGGTAATGCCGGTCTGGGCTGCTCAGGGACCGTTTGACAATGGCGCTCACTCTGCATTTGCGATGCGCGCGGCATTCACAGTTGTAATGGGTGCTGAATACTTGGCAGGTGAGGTCGAAGGTCACAAAGAATCTTTTGACGATGGGCCTGGAGAATGGGAGGCCATTAGACGCACAGCACTCGAACATGCCACACCTGAAACGGATGCTTACATTGACGAAGCAATGGCAATTGCCGCGCTCGAGTCTTTGAAACGAGGCTTATGACATGTCTACATTCCACGTACAGCAGACTGGACTTGCCACAGTTTTGTTCCGCGTCCTTGAATGGAATTACAGCCATCAAGGAGAACAATCATGGCACATCGACACAGCGACGAATTGATTATTTCGGGGCATTGAGAGCGTTCAGACCATCAACGGACACCGCGCTTGGCCGATTCTGTCATCATTTGGTAGGACCGGATACCTGTCCGAGCCACCTACACTTCACGCCAAAGAACCAGCTGCGCTTGTTGTTTGATAAATCGAAGAGGATCTGGATTGCTCGACTTCTTCAGCCGGGCGGCGAGCATTTGATACGCATCTCCTGTCATGGCTTGGTCCAGATCAAACTGTCCCTCATGAGCAACAGCGTTTCTAATCGCGTAAACAGCGCGAACCAGATCCCACAACGGTATCAATTCAGTAGCGGGCGTATAAGCCGGATCGGATGGATCCCTACCAACCATATAACTTTTTTGTGAACCATTCTCTGTGTACGTTCCGTGCGACTTGAAAGCATTATTTGCCAAAATATATGCATAGACTCTTCCGAGCTTTGAATTCGTGGTTTCTGGATTTCCCTTTCTGTTTAGTATCGGCGTGCCATCGGGATGTGCAAGTGGGGCGCCGCGATTTGCTATATTCTTATCTGCGACCAACTCCATAACGGACCAGTAGCGAATTAAAGAAAAGCCATAGTCCATTTCAGCCGTTGCCTCAGCATAGGTCTTAATCAATAATCGCGAAAAGGGATCGGCCATTAGTTTTGGCAGGAGTCGCTCAATCCGGTTTGCCGTCGAGACAGGATTGAAATCCGACGCCAAATTGCCTCTGTAGCCTGGCATTTGATACAGGTACCACAGCTGATTGGACCCGTGCTCAATTACCATGCTCGCAAACTCTCGTGGCATCTGCCCTCGGTCCAAGCCCAATATCTGAAATATGAGGTCGGCATGTGACCGGCAATGGTCGAGCGCATCATCGTGATCGGCTGCTACCACCATTTCGTACGACACAAGAAATGTGGGAGTGGAGTTTTCGAATTGCTTTTCGATTTTTTCATCAAAGGCTAAATCTTCAAGCCCCCGGCGTTCAAGACCGGCATTCACAATATCGTGCATTCGCCTATGCGATAAACCACTGCCCAGAGGTGCGATGGAGTATCCATCGAGTGAGAACGGCGGTGACAAATTGGTCCACGGTAGCGGCGGGATTTTCCCAGCTGCGGGCGGGATAAAACCTTGCCACCTGTAACCTTCGGTCCTTTTGGGATGGAAGGTGGGAGATGTACACCGTGGAGCTTTATTTGCG
>JABIWH010000043.1 GCA_018701215.1 Rhodospirillaceae bacterium | reverse complement strand
TCGTCGGTGGCGTGAAATCCACGCGTGATGACCAGACCGAGTATGTATCCGTTGGTGGTACTTACAATCTCGGGCCTGGGATCAAGCTCTTTGGTGGCGTGCAGTTCTGGGATTTCGAGGACTCGGCCAACATTGCTAATGCTTCTCCCGCAACCGAGGGCGAAGCTACTGTTGGTGTCATTGGAACGAAATTCTCGTTCTAATCGATCCAAACATACACGTTGTATGGGAACGTGGGGCCTTTTGGCCCCACGTTCTTTTTTTGTCTAGATGATTTAGGGTCTTTCCGCCGGCTTGGCCAAAGTGGCGCCCAATAGATGATGCACCACCGCGTCGTCGTCGGAGAGCGGTAACAGTACGCGCTCGTAATTCAGCAATCGTTCGTATCCGACCGAAGGGTCATACTTGCTATATTGGTTCAGGTAGATGGTCGGGGCCGCTTTTTCGACCGTTTCGATGTATTGCAGCCGCACATTCTCGTGCGCTAATTGGATTTCATCGCTGAACTTTCCGGTCCAATCCTCGCCCAAGATATCCGCTATGGCCGTGCCCATGAGCCGATAATAGAACCTTAGCGGATCGTGGAAAACCTGGATTAACAAGATATTCGGCAACAAATGCCGCGGCATATCCATCGGGTCGATATCCGCGCGCGCGGGCATTCGCCGGCCAAAGCAAAGCCCGGACCAATAGTCCAGTAATAGGCCCAGGTTGGGGCTAACAGAGACCTTTTCAAACCGCTCCACGAAGACACCTTAGCGGCAGTTATTTCCTGTAAGATTATACCTGAAAAAGCAGCTGTTTGCTGAAGTCTTCGCGTAATTTGAACCGAGTTGTTTGAGCCGGGCCGTGAAACTCTAGAGCATGTTGCTGCAAAACATGCTCAGACCCTCAAGAAAAGAGCAATTAAATCAATAAGTTAAGTCGCGCCAAACAAGTCTTGGGCGACTCAGATTAATTGAAACTTGCTCTAATTCCGCGTTAGTCCCGCGTTAGTCCCGCGTCTTGGGCAATTTGAAACCGGCGGCTCGTTCCACCACCTGGACAATGTCGCTGAGATCGCCGTCGTGCAGGCCCATGGCCAGGGCCTGGCGCAGGGTTTGATAGGTGGCGGCGGCGACGTTTTGCGGTACGTCGAGACGCTCGGCCTCCATGCGCCACAGCATCGCGTCCTTTTCGATGATGTGCATGGGTGCTTCCATGTTGGCGTCTTTTTTCAGAATAAAATTGGGCATGGTCAACAGGGTGGCCCTGTTCTGGCCGGAACCCGCATTGAAAACGCCCAGGGCCTTTTCCGGATCAACGCCGCCTTTCGCCGCCATCACCATGGCCTCCGACGCGATCACCAGGTTGGTGAACGACATGATGTTGTTGGCGATCTTGACCAATTGCGCCTGGCCGATCTTGTCACCCACGTAATGGATATCGCGGGCAAAGGCCTGCAACAACGGCTCAACCCGGTCGAAGACTTCCTGTGGGCCAGACGTGACAACCGTGATGTCGCCCGCCTTGGCCCGTTGCACGCCGCCGGTAATGGGCGAGTCCAGCATGGCGATGCCCTTGGCCGACAAGACGGCCTCGATCTCGCCCACGGCCTCGGTACCCATGGTGCCCAGATTGACGAAGGTTGTCATTTTATCGCCCGCCAGCACGCCGTCGGCGCCCGACACCACGGCGTGAAAACTATCGATGCTGGGCATGCAGGCGAAAACCACCTCCGCCTGGCTGGCGACCTGCGCCGGCGATTGCACGACGCTGGCCTGTTTTTCCGCCAGGGCCCTGGTTGCCGCTGGGTTGATGTCAAAGACGACCAGTGATTTTTCCTGATCCAGGATGTTGCCGGCCAAGGGTGCGCCAATGCTGCCCGTGCCTATGAAACCCGCTTTCATGCCTTACCTCCGACAAAAATACCCCACCAATGGTCATGGCAAGTGTAGCATAGTGCCGGCAAACAGCAGCAGGAATGGAGCACGGAATGCGCATCGGCATGTTTACCGCATCGCAATGGCGGGCGGAGGAAAACCCCAAGGTGGTACTGGCTAATTTGCGGCAACAGGTTCAGGCGGCCCGGAAGACCGGCTTTTCCTCGCTGCTGCTGGGTCAGCATTTGGTCAGCGGACCCATGGGCATGTTCCAGACCAACCCGCTGCTGGGCCTGCTGGCCGAGGATGCCGCCGGCATGCAGATCGGCCCCGGTGTCTTGTTGCTGTCCATGATGAACCCGGTGCTGGCGGCCGAGGAAGGCGCCACCATCGACTGGCTATGTGACGGCAATTATGTCCTGGCGGCGGGACTGGGCTATCGCGTGGAGGAATTCCAGGCCATGGGGGTGGACATCAAGAATCGCGTTGGCCGCCTGACGGAAGGATTAGCGGTCATCAAGCGGCTTTGGACAGAGGATTGCGTCAACCACGAGGGCCGCTATTTCCAGCTGACCGATGCCCGCCCCGGCGTACGCCCGCAACAACAGCCGCGCCCGCCGATCTGGCTGGGCGGCGATGTGGAAGGCGCAGTCCGGCGCGCCGCCCGTCTGGCCGATGCCTGGCTGGTGGCGCCGACCATGTCTTTCGAGCGGCTGAACGAATGCATGGCTATGTTTCGCGAGGAACGTCGCCGGGCCGGCCTGGACGACAGTGTTAAATGCCCGATCGTGCGGGAATGCTTCATCGGACGCAACGGCGCCCATGCCCGGGAAATCTCGCGCGGGCCTTTGCTGGCAAAATATTCCGCCTACGCCGCCTGGGGGCAGGAAGGTGCCGCCGCCGGCGATTTCGAAAGCGCCTTCGATGATTACGTTGCCAGCCATTTCCTGGTTGGCGACGCCGTGGAAGTCCGCGATCAATTACAGCAATGCGCCGAGCAGACCGGCAGCGATCATTTCCTCATGCGCATGCAATGGCCGGGCCTGGACCAGGGCGAGGTGCTGGCAAATATCGAACGTATTGGAAAGCTGATCTCATGAGCGGGAAGATGCAGTTTGGCGTGATGCAGCGCGGCGTCTTTGAATGGGGTGATGATATGTCGGCTCATTTTGCTGAGCTGATGGAGCAGGCCCGCGTGTTGGACCGGCTGGGTTACGACTCGATTACCACGGGTTCTCACTTTTCCACCTTTCCCCATCGCGAATTCATGCAGGTGCCCTACCTGTGCCGGGTCATGGCCGAGGCACCGAACGTACGCCTGAATGCCGGCATCGTCCTGTTGTCCCTGCACAATCCGCTGGAGGTGGCGGAGAATTTCGCGGCCATGGACGTGATGTCCGGAGGCCGGGTGATCTTTGGCTGCGCCCTGGGTTACCGCGACGTGGAATACAAGGGTTTCGGCGTTAGGAAAGGCGAGGGCGTGGCCCGCTTTGAAGAGAATCTGGAGGCTATAAAGCGGCTTTGGACCGAGGAAAAGGTCTCCATGAAAGGTTCTCATTTCGAGCTTGATGAAGCGGTGGTCTCCCTGCCCCTGGTGCAAACGCCGCACCCGCCGATCTGGATTGGCGCCAATGCGGACAACGCGGTCAGGCGTGCCGCCCGCCTGGGCGACTGCTGGTACCTTAATCCGCATCAGAATTTACCGACCTTGTCGCGGCAGATGGATCTGTACCGGGCGGAGTTGGACAAGCTGGGCCGGCCATTTCCGGCCGAACTGCCGATCCGCCGCGAAGTGTTCTGCGCGCCCAGCCATGACCAGGCAATCGAGATCGCCGCACCCTATATCAAGGCGCAATACGACCTGTACAAAACCTGGGGCCAGGACAAGGCCATGGCCAAGGGCGATCAGGACATCACCATGGATTACGAGGATCTGGCCCGCGACCGCTTTATTGTCGGCGACCCTGACGAGGTTGCCGAAGAGATGCTGCGCTATCACCAGGTTTTGGGCGCCAACCATATCATCATGAGCGTGCAGGGCGTCGGCATGCCCCAAGCCCAGGTGCTGGATACCTTTCAGTTGATGGCCGAAGAAGTATTCCCGAAAGTCCGCCGGGCGTTGTAGCGCGGTTCCCGCAATGTGAGTTAGAGTAGCAGCCAAAGCAAAACGAAAGAGGTGAGGTTATGACGGAACAGGAAACATTTGCCCTATTGGAAGAAATCGGCGCCGCCTTTGCCCGCCACGATGTCGGCGCCATGGTCGGCTATTTCGCCAAGCAGGGCGCCTTCGTGAATGCGGTCGGGCCCGATCCGTTCGGCACCCGCTATGAGGGGCATGACGAGATCAGAAGCTATTTTGATAATCTGTTCGCCGCCACCGAGGAAGTGAGCTGGGATAAGCTTGATGCCCGGGTCGTTGGCGACAAGGCCTATACGGAATGGCACCGCCGGGCCACCTTGAAAAGCGGCGAGAAACAGGACTGGCTGGGCGTCGATGTCTACACCTTCGGCGAGGGCGAAATCCTGAAAAAAGATACCTATATCAAGGTGGTCGGCTGAACTCCGCGCACAATCGGTCAAGTTCTGCTAGGATCACACTAAACCACTGCGCTTTATTTCCAAATACGCTCAGACCCTTAACAGTAGAGCAGTTGAAGCAATTAGTTAAATCGCCCGATTAAGCCGCTGTGGCGACACTGATTCATTGAAAATTGCCCTGAGCAAATCAGAGGACGCACATCATGGTCATCACGATTGTTCAAATTCCCCGCAGCACGGCCAAGCCGGACAAGGCTACCTCCATCGCCGGCGCCTCGAAAAGCGCGCCGCAATACCGGCATGTAAAGGGCCTTTTGCGCAAGGATTTCCTCAACGGCGAGGACGGCGGCGGCGGGGTCTATTTGTGGGAATCGCGGGAAGCGGCGGAAGCCTGGTTCAACGATGATTGGTGGGGCTGGATCGAAGAGCGCTTCGGCGCCAGGCCAACCCTGACCTATTTCGATCATTATCTGACGGTCGACAACATGATCGGTGAAATCCGCGTCGATGGCCAGCCGGTCGAGATCGCCGACGAAGCCGCCGAATAGGGGCGGAAAATTTCGTGACGCCTGTTGTTATCAAGCGGATGTTTGACGAGTTGCGGCCTTGATTGACAAGCGCGTCGACGATCTGCAAGCGGCCCTGGCAGGGATTGGGCCGGGCGCCTCGATCATGATCAGTGGTTTCGGCAATGCCGGCATCCCCGGCAATTTGCTTCACGGCCTTAGCGGCATGGGGCTAAGCGGCCTGACCATGATCCTGAACGCCATCCGCCGCTTGGAGGAAAGCAATCCGGTCTTCTTCGCCGAAGGGCAAATCGCCCATGTCATCACCACGGCCTTTCGCGGTCCGGGCCAGGCGCCGGCGGCCTTTGAACGACAATGGCAGGACGGCAAGTTAACATTTGAAATCGTGCCACAGGGCACGTTCGCCGAGCGGATCCGCGCCGGCGGGGCGGGCGTTCCCGCCTTTTATACCCCCACCGCCGCCGGCACCCCGTTGGCCGAGGGGCGCGAGCAGCGTGATTTCAATGACCAGACCTGTGTCCTAGAGACAGCCCTGACCGCCGACGTTGCCCTATTGCGGGCAGAGAAGGCGGACCGCTATGGCAATCTGTTCTTTCGCGGCACCCAGTCGAATTTCGGCGCGGCAATGGCCACGGCGGCACGCCTGACCATTGTCGAGGTGGAAGAGATATCGGACCAGACCCTGCCGCCCGCACAGGTGCATTTGCCCGGTATCTATGTACAGCGGGTGCTGCAGGCCGCGCGGAAAGACTAGAGGCGGGACTAAGATATGGCGACACCTTTGACACGCGATCAAATGGCCTGGCGCGCGGCCCAGGACCTGCCCGACGGTGCCTATGTCAATCTTGGCCTCGGCATGCCGGTGCTGGCGGCCAATTACGCCCCCGGGGACCGCGAGATATTTTATCATTCCGAAAACGGCATCCTCGGCGTCGGCCCAGTGGCCCAGGGGGCGGAGATCGACCCGGAACTGGTCGACGCCGGCAGTCAGCGGGTGACCTTGCGGGATGGGGCATCGGTTTTCGATTCCGCCGCCTCCTTCGCCATGATCCGGGGCGGACATATCGATATCACCATCCTGGGCGGCTTTCAGGTCGCGGGCAACGGCGATCTGGCCAACTGGGACGCAAAGGTGCCCAACAAGGGCCCGTTGATCGGCGGCGCCATGGATCTGGCGGCGGGCGCCAAGGCGGTGCACGTGATCATGCGTCACAGCACCCGCGACGGCGGCGCCCGTCTGGTCACGACATGCAGCTATCCCTTGACGGCGCCGGCCTGTGTCAAGCGGGTCTACACTGATTTGGCCGTGCTGGACGTGGATGTCGGTTTGGCCGGGGGCAGCTTCGTGGCGCGGGAGATCATCCCCGGTCTAAGCCGCGAAGAATTGACCGCGGCCACCGGCGCACCGCTGATATTCGCCCCCGACTGCCGTGAGCTGGTGGCGCCGGAATTAGCCGAAGGTACATGACCGGCTGCTAATCGCCCTCAAACATCCCAGACCGCGAAAATGGCGCGCAGGGCGGTCACGAATGCCAGCGGTTGGTCCATGGTCAAATGGTGCTGGGCATCGGGAATGCCGATCATGGGATTGGCGGTATCGAATATGGGGGCCATGTAATCCACCACGTCCGGGCCGAAAATGGCGCTTTCGTCACCATAAATCATGGCCTTGGGGCAGGCTAGCTGGCGCAGATAATCCTCCAACGGCTCGTCATGCAGGCCGGAGACGCGGGCGGTGGTATCAAATTTCCAGGTGTATCCGCCTTCGCATTCCTTGAGGGAATGGCGGGCGATATGTTCGACAATATATTCGTTGTCGCAAAATTGCGGTGGAATGGGGCGAAAGCGGTAGATCATCTCGTCCTTGTCGGTATAGATCCGGTTGGGAGGACGCTTGGGCGGATCATATAGCCGTGGTTTTTCCCCGCCGGGTCGATTATCGGGGCGGTTTTCCGGCCGCAAGGGACTATCAACGATAACCGCGCCCGATAGCTTCTCGCCATGAGCGTGGGCGTAGCACATGGTCATGAAACCGCCGAAACTATGCCCCACGATGATCGGCTTTTCGCCCAATTTAGCATCCGCCAGCACAGCGGCGATTTCAGGTACGTGAACCTTGCTGCCATAGCTTTCGCGCCAGCCGCTGTCGCCCATGCCGGACAGATCAATGGCCGCGATTGGACGGTCGGCGGCAAAAAACGGTGCGATGAAATCCCACCAATGGGCGTGCGCGCTGGCCCCGTGAATGAACAATATGCCGGGGCGCTTCGAAGCTTCGGCCCCCCAACGCAAATAGTTGATATCACAATCCATGACCTGCAACTGGTGCGAGGCCGGGGTGATTTTCAGGGCCTGTTCGAACCAATAGGGCGGTTCCATTGGCGGCGGGTCCTGCGGCGGTTCCATTGGCGGCGGTTCGTCATACATCAATCTGGTCCAAATCCTGCTTTCCAACACGACATCACACACAGCCTATACCAAGGTGCGGCATTCCAGCAACGCGTCAACGCCATTGCCCACGGCACCTGTCGTGACATCGTTTTGAGCTTGCGCTAGGCTTTCGGAAAATAGCAAAGGTGGCGCATAGACATGGCACGCATCGCAATGGCCGGCTTCATGCACGAAACCAATTGTTTCGTGCCCGAACCAACTGACTATGAGCATTTTGCCCGGCCCCCCGACCGGCCCGGTATTCTGCGCGGCGACGAGGTTTTGAAGGAGTTCGCCGTCTCCGGTGCCTCCACCGCCGGCTTCATGGCCGGCAATGATGGCAATCATGAACTGGCACCGCTGTTGTGGACCTCGACCACGCCGGGCGGCATGGTCACGGCGCATGCCTATGAACGCATTTCCGGTGAGATTCTGGGCCGGCTGTCGGATGTATTGCCCGTGGATGGGGTTTATCTGGACCTGCACGGCGCCATGGTCTCGGCCCAGCATGCCGATGCCGAGGGGGAATTGCTGCGCCGGGTCCGCGCCGTGGTCGGCGACGAAGTGCCGATCGTGATCAGCCTGGATTATCATGCCAATGTCAGCCCGGCCATGGTCGAGCATGCGGACGCCATTCTACCCTACCGCACCTATCCCCATGTGGATCAATACGCCACGGGTGAACGGGCGCACGCCGCCATGACGCGGCTGTTGATCGAGGGCCGGCCGGCGGGCCGCGCTCTGCGCCAGCTGCCGTTTCTGCTGCCGCTGAATTTTCAATGCACCTTGGTGGAACCGTCCAAAGGCATTGTCGAGGCGGCGGCGGCGCGGCAGACCGAGGATATGCTGTCGCTGGCCTATCTGGCCGGCTTCCCACCATCGGATGCGGCAGCCTGCGGCGTCACGGTCAGCGCGCACGCCTACAGCCAAGAGGCAGCGGACGCCGCGGTGGACGAAATAACCCAGATGATCGCCCTGAAAGAGGCGGAGTTCGCCCAGCCGGTGCGATCCCCCGACGATGCGGTGGTCGAGGCCATGCGCCTGGCCGAGAGCGCCTCCAAACCCATCGTTGTCGCCGACACGCAAGACAATCCAGGCTGCGGCGGCAGTGCCGATACGGTGGGCATGCTGGCGGCCCTGGTCGCGCACGATGCCCAGGGCGCGCTGTTCGGTGCGGTCTGCGACGACCTTGCCGCCAAAGCAGCCCATGCGGCCGGTGTCGGCGCGGTGATCGAATTGGATCTGGGCGGACGCACGGACTTGCCCGGCGTGGTGCCGTTTCATGGTCGCTTCAAGGTCGAGGTGATCAATGATGGCCGCTATCAGACCACCGGCCCCGTGGCCCAGGGCAAGGCCTACAATGTGGGTCCGTCAGCATTGTTATCCATTGGCGGCGTCAAAGTGGCTGTCAGTAGCCGGCGGGTGCAGGCCCTGGACCGCACGGTATTCGAGCATCTGGGCGTGGTGCTGGAAGAGCAGAATATTATTGTCCTGAAAAGCACCTGCCATTACCGGGCCCATTTCGATCCGATTTCCGAAACCACCTTTGCCGCCATCGCGCCCGGCGGCCATGCCGCCAATCCTGCCGATTGCGCCTACCAAAAACTGCGCTCCGGCGTGCGTTATTATCCCCTGGGGCCGGTGCATGAGGTGCATGGCGATTGATCGGCGCAATGGCGCGGCCTATGGTGCGTTTAGTATTGTTGATTAACCTGAACGTCGCCTGGAGAGCATTTCCATGAAGATTTATCACGCACCCAATACCCGTTCCGTCCGCATTGTCTGGTTGTGCGAGGAACTGGGCCTGGACTACGAGTTGGAGATGTTCAAGCTGGGCGATCCCAGCATGCGTGACCCGGAATATCTGAAAATTAATCCCATGGCGCGGGTGCCGTCGCTGGCCGATGGCGATGTGACGATTTTCGAATCTGGCGCCATCGTCGAATACATCTTGGCAAAACACGCTGGCGGCCGCATGCGGCCCGGCACGGATTCGCCGGATTTTCCCGCCTACCTGCAATGGCTGCATTATGCCGAAGGCATGATCATGCCCCACGTCAACGTCCTGGTGGTGGAAACCATTCTGTTGCCCGAGGACCGGCGCAACCCGGTCAATATCGACCGCGCCAGGAAACAGCTGACCCGCATGCTGGGCGCCGTTGATCAAGCCCTGGGAGACCGTGAGTTCCTGGCCGGTGAGTTCTCTGGCGCCGATATCATGACCGGTCATGCCTGCACGGTGGCGGCCCGCCTGGGCGCCGATATCTCCGACAAACCGAACGTCGCGGCCTATATCAAGCGCCTGAACGAGCGTCCGGGCCTGAAGAAAGCATTCGCGACTTAGACCATTTGAAAGGCTGTATCGTGACCGGTTTGAAAACTTCCCTGGATGGCCTGTTGCGGGCTGGCGTTGACCGGGGCGATGTGCCCGGCGTCTCGGCCATGCTGACCAATGGCGCGGAGACCCTCTATCAAGGCGCCTTTGGCGAGCGCGAATTGGGCGGCGGCACCGCCATGAGCCTCGATACGGTGGTTTCCATCGCCTCGATGACCAAGGCGATCACCGCCACCGCCGCCATGCAATTGGTGGAAAAGGGCGAATTGGAGTTGGATGCCCCGGCTTCCAAGGTCATCCCGTATCTTGGCGAGGTGCCGGTATTGGACGGCTTTGATGACGGCGGCCAGCCGATACTGCGTCCGGCTAAAACCGCCATTACCCTGCGCCACCTGCTGACCCATACCGCCGGTTTCGGCTACGAGATGTGGAACCGGGAGATTTTGGATTATCAGGCGGCGACGGACAGTCCCTCGATCCGTACCCGTAAACTGGCGACCTTGAAGACGCCTTTGCTGTTCGATCCAGGCACAGAATGGAACTATGGTATCAGTATCGATTGGGCCGGACAGATGGTCGAAGCCGTCACCGGCCAACGCCTTGGCGATTACATGCAAGCCAGCATTTTTGCCCCCTTGGGCATGGCCAGCAGCAGTTTCAAGGCCAGTCCCGATATGGCCTCGCGCCAGGCCGCGATACATCTGCGTGGCGATGATGGCGCCTTGAGGGCGACCGGCGGCGGTGCCGGCCTGCCCGAGCCGGAGTTCGATACCGGCGGCGGCGGCTTGTTATCAACCGTGGAGGACTACACGAAATTCCTGCGTATGATCCTGAACCGGGGCGAATGTCCTGGTGGCCAGATCTTGGCGGCAGAGACCGTTGCCATGATGTCAGCCAACCAAATGGGCGATACCCGTGTTGGGCCCATGATGACGGCGGTGCCGCCTCTTTCCAACGATGCGGAATTTTTTCCCGGCGTGGAAAAGGCCTGGGGCCTGAGTTTCATGATCAACCTGGGCCCTGCGCCGACCGGGCGCTCGGCGGGCAGCCTGGCCTGGGCCGGGCTGACCAACACCTATTACTGGATTGATCCCGCGAAGGATATCGCGGGCGTCTATGCGACGCAGATTTATCCCTTTTGCGACACGCTGTCCCTGCCCCTGTTCCTGGCGTTCGAAACGGCGGTATACGACAGCTTGAGTTAACCAGGGATCGCCTTGGGCGAAACCGGGCCAATGAAAACGGCCGCTCGCGCGGCTGCGGTATGGATTGCCGGGTCAAGCCCGGCAATGACGATCTGGGAGAGTAATCGGCTAAAAGCCGAGAAATGCGTCATGCCCGGACTTGATCCGGGCATCCAGGGCTACGAGGCAGCCGGCCGATTTTTTGCCCAGCTCTTTGTGTCACACACTAACTGAAAAATAGGTCGTCATTGCCGGGCCTGACCCGGCAATCCATGTTGCCGTCGGCGCCGCGCAGATACTTGGTTGATAAATCCGCATATCACTATTACTATGACGACTGGTCGACATATTTACAGAAACCGCCATGCCGCAACTGCAAAAAGGCCGCAAGCAACGGGACAGCCTGATCTGGGCGGCGGCGAAACTGTTCCGCCGCCAGGGCTACAGCGGCACCGGGCTGCGCGATATTCTGGCCGCCAGCGGTGCCGCGCGCGGCTCCCTCTATCACTATTTCCCAGACGGCAAGGAACAGATCGGCGCGGCGGCGGTCACGGCGGCCGGCGGCCTGGTGACGGAGACCTTCGCCGAATTGGTCCGGCAAGCGGATAATCCGGCGGATTTCCTGCGCCGCTATACCGATCTGCTGGTGCGCTGGCTGGAAGCCTCGAACTTCCGCGACGGCTGCCCCATCACCACGACACTGCTGGAGACCGCGCCGGATTCAGAGGCCATAACAGAGGCAGGGCGGGCCGTGTTCGCAGATTGGCGGGCCGTGATGGAGACGCTATTGACGCAACACCATTGGCCGGCGGCGCAAATTCCGGCCACGGCCACGGCGGTCATCGCCGGTTTGGAAGGCGCGTTGTTGCTGGCACGGGTGCAGGGCAGCGCGCAACCGGTCCGGGACACCACGCAGGCGCTTTGTCAGCTATTGGGAGAGAATCAGTCTAGGCAGGCGCGCGGCTAGACGCTAGCTTGCCGACAGTAGATTTTTCTCATTACCGCAAGGATACAGACCATGGCCGATTGTGAAATGACCATAGACAGTGGCATCGCCACCATGACCATGAACCGCCCCGAGGCGCGCAACGCCCTATCGATGGAAATGCGCAGCGAGATGGACCGGTTGTTTCATGAGGCCGAGTTCGACGACGCCATCCGCTGCATCGTGCTGGAAGGCGCCGGCGATCACTTCATGGCCGGTGGTGACGTTAAGAACATGCACGAATACCTCGGCAGCCACGGCCCGGCCGAGACCCAGGCCTATTTCCTGCACCGCATTCACGCTCTGCATACCATCATGTTCTCCATGCGCCGCATGCCCAAACCCATCGTGGCCAAAGTGCGCGGCGCCGCCGCCGGCGCGGGCGTCTCCGTCGCCGCCGCCTGTGATCTGGTGATGGCCGAGGAAAGTGCCTTTTTCACCCTGGCCTATTGCAACATCGGCACCACGCCGGACGGTTCATCGTCATTCCATCTGCCCCGCGCCATCGGCATCAAACGCACCTTGGAGATGACCTTGCTGGGTGACCGCTACAGCGCGCAGCAGATGGCCGATATGGGTCTGGTCAATTTCGTCGTGCCCAACGCCGATCTCGACGCCGAATGCGGCAAGCTGGCGGCCCGCCTGGCCAACGGTCCGACGCATGTCTATGGCATGGGCAAGAAGCTGATGTACCGCTCGTTGGAGAACGAGTTCGAGAGCCAATTGCAGATGGAAGCGGAATGCTTTGCCGACTGCGCCAAGCGCAACGACTACCGCGAAGGCGTCGCCGCCTTCGTGGAAAAGCGCAAGCCCAACTTCACGGGAACCTAGAGTCTTTGTTGCGCTGAAGCGCGGCGCGCCTCAATGGCGCTAGTCCTTGGAGACATTGACCTGAACGGTCAATGTCTCCGGCGTCCACCGAATTTTGCCGCGGCAATGCCAGGCCGCGACGGCGGCCCGGCGCTACTGCGCCGCCCTCGCGCAGCAATGCGCCCCTAAATCTTTTGGGGCGCACAAGCGTGAGCGACAAGATCCTATTACCAGGGTTCGGCATGGGGGCGGATTTCGACCAGGAACGAACGCGCGGACAGTGGTTGATGCGCGGTGTGGAAGACTTCGCCGGCGATGTCGGCGGGTTTGGCGAAAAAGTCATCCGGCTTATCCGTCAGGCGCTGGCGCACCATGGGCATGTCGATCATGGCGTCGATCACCACATAGGCGATGTGCAGACCCTGGGGGCCAAGCTCCCGCGCCAGACTTTCGGCCAGAATGCGTTGTGAGGCCTTGGTCGGGGAAAAGCCGATAAAGCGCGGCGTGCCCCGCGTGGCCCCGGTATTGCCGGTGATCACCAAGGCAGCATCACCCGCCGCCACCATGCCCGGCGCCAGTTCCTGGGCCGTCACCAAAAGGCCGGTGGTGTTGACCCGGAAGTTACGTTCGAACAAATCCGTGTCCAGCTCGGTATAGGGCGCGAACGTCGCCAGGGCAGCGTTGTAGATCACCTTGGTAGGCAGGCCCTGTTCGGCGATGATCTGGCGCAGGGTGGCGCGATAGCCATCCAGATCCACGATATCCGCGGCATAGGCGGTCGTATGCTCGGTCTCCTCGGCGAAACTTTGCAGGCGTTCGGCGTGCCGGGCGATCATCGAGACCTTGTAGCCGCCCCCGACGAAGCGCCGCACACAGGCCAGGCCCGTACCCGCGCCAACGCCGACAACCAGACAATGAGGGCGATCCGCTACCATGATAAACTCCCATGCTTCCCAAGCCTGCAGCTTGGTATAAAATCGCCGCCATGACAAACAAACCAATCATCATCGCGGGTGGCGGCATCGGCGGCCTGGCCGCCGCCCTGGGCCTGGCGCAAAAAGGCTTTGCCTCCATCGTATTGGAGAAGTCGCCGGAATTGAGCGAGATCGGCGCCGGCATTCAATTGGGCCCCAACGCTTTTCATTCCTTTGACTATCTGGGCGTGGGCGATGCCGCGCGCCGGAACGCGGTCTATGTGGATAAATTGCGCCTGATGGATGCCATGAGCGGCGACGAGATTATGCACATCCCCCTGGATGAGCCGTTTCGCAAACGTTTCGGCAATCCGTACGCCGTGGTGCATCGGGGTGATCTGTATGGCGTCCTATTGCAAGGTTGCCAGGACAGCGACTTAATCCAGCTGCGCGTCAACGCCGACGTCACCGGCTATGATCAGGACGAAAGCGGTGTCAGCGCCAGGTTGGCGAACGGCGAGCGGGTCACCGGCACCGCCCTGATCGGTGCCGACGGCCTGTGGTCCAACGTGCGCAAAGGTGTCGTGGGCGATGATCAACCACGCATTTCGGGCCATACCACCTATCGCTCGGTGATACCGACGGAACAGATGCCCGAGGATCTGCGCTGGAACGCCGCCACCCTGTGGGCCGGGCCGCGCTGTCACATCGTGCATTACCCGCTGTCGGATTGGAAGGTTTTCAACCTTGTCGCCACCTATCATAACCACGCCCCCGAACCTGTTGCGGGCAAGCCGGTCAGCCATGACGAAGTGCTGCAGGGCTTTCAGCATATCAGTGAGAAAATCCTGAAAGTCATCCGCCACGGCAGCGATTGGAAACTATGGGTGCTGTGCGATCGGGACCCGGTGGAAAACTGGGTCGATGGCCGGGTGACCTTGCTGGGCGATGCGGCCCACCCCATGTTGCAATACTATGCCCAGGGCGCCTGCATGGCCATGGAGGACGCGGTCTGCCTCTCCCATATGATGGACCGCCATGGCGGCGATATCGACCGCGCCTTCGCCGCCTATAATCAACAACGGATGATCCGCACCGCCCGGGTGCAGCTGGGTGCCCGCGCCATCGGCGATCACATCTACCATCCCGACGGCGCACACGCCCAGGTGCGCAACCACATCATGGGCAACATGACGGTCGAGGATTACTACGACCGCCTGGAATGGCTGTACGGCGGCACCGGGCTGGATCAGAATTGATCTAAAGGCGGCATTTCGTCCCGGCATCATTTGAGGATCATTGAAAACAGCGCCGGCAGAACCATGGGAATAATCTGCATCCCACGATGACGGATCATTCCCTGCTTACCCCCTCGCGGCTTCTCTGGACAACTTTGATCACAGGTCCTGAAATTCCATAAACGGCCCCCACCCGCCCGACCCGACATGGCGCACCGCGCAAGGAAGCGACAAACGCCATCTAGCCGCTAATTCCAAGGAAAGTAGTGGTGCCCAGGGGCGGATTCGAACCACCGACACGCGGATTTTCAGCGCGACTGTCGTATTTTATCTTATTGAAAAATAAGCGTTATTGTCATTTGTATGAGACTTAGTATGAAACAGTATTCTAGTTATATCTGTGGTTTGACGGGATATTTCCCGCGCTACGATTGATCTTTCAAGTTCCTGTATTACTCGCCATGCAACACCATCTAAACGCAACCTACATTTGCGTATATATCAAAAACAGTTTGTCACCGTTCCAGTAGTCGTGCAAGTAACTTGCTTTCCATTCATAATGTAGGTATGTGTACCCTGCCTATACTGTACGGCATTATTATATGGTTGATTAAGAGTATTACTCAAAGACTGTAACGATCTTTGAAAACCTTCGTCCGATCTCCGCTTTGCTTCGGCTGCTCCAGCATATTGTGAGCAATTTTCATTTCTACGTGCAAGTTCTTTCGCTCTATCATTTTGATGTATATTTAATGATGGCAAGCTAAGATACTTCACGCATAAATCCATAGATGATTGGTTTCTATAATATTCTGGACTTTTTGTGCAGGATGACAAAATAACGACTGTCAGGATCAAAACAAATTTCATCATTTTCCATCTCCAATAAATTGTTGGGAAAGCGATCTATATTCAGCACTACGACGTTTACTCACACCACACGTCGCATTTCTCCTGCGTCCTCAAATTCAATACCGTCGCTGAAACGCAGACGCCATTTGGGCTGCCGTCAATAAAAACAACTGGATCCCCTGCCTCCACATCAAAACAATACGACTGTGCTTCAAATTTTTCGCCATTTATTATGAACAACTCATCATTATGAGAAACTTCGATTACATATGTTTCAAGAGCATATGCTCTATGAGGCGGCAAGGTTATTGCCAAAATCCACGCCACCGTGCCTACCATGAAGGCAAAATTCTTCACCATTACCGTCCTCCCACAAAAAAAGCCGCCCAGCGTTTCCGCCAAGCAGCTCTTCCGTAGCCAAACGCTCCTGCTGACTGGCAGGAGCGAAAATGGTTATAGGAGTTAGCGCGAATAAAACTGGAGCAGAGCCTGAGTCTTTGATTGAACCGATTTCATCACGCGTACCGAAGCTGTCGGCGTCGTTCTCTTTGATAGTTTAATCCGACGACTCTTCTCGTGTCATGCAAATAAATTTCATGCGGCAAATTGGCAGTTATTTTTCGCCTCGGCGTGTCGCCATATGTAGCCGCCATCGGCAAATGGATCTTCAGCCGTCAGACATCACTGTTCTGCCTCGCACAACGCACAATGGCATTGATCATGGCGACACTAAGATCCCAGCATACCTACAAGTCAGTTTCTTACAAGAAACCTGTAACTACGCTGTTTTCGTCAATATGCCTCAAACCCACGCATCATCTGGTCGTGCCGTTTTTGCTGCTCCCACTGACTACAGAATGCCGCCAGTTGATTGCGGATCATGTCGCTTTCACTGATGTTGAGTTCGGTTGATACCCTGCGAACGAGGTTTCTCAAATCCCCATCAATCCGCAGATTCATCGTTCTATTGTATTTCAACGCTTGCCTCCTTTGATGCCTCGAAAAATGTTCCTGTCGCTGGTTGTCGCCGCCCAATCGCTCCGTCCAACTCTACGAACTCCTGAAAACTGTCCATTCTAGTCCTTTCTATCAATGACGATCACCGTCGCTGATAATGCCTTGTTTGCGACGATGCGATTTAGTGATCTGGTGAGATTTGAGACATCCTGACGCTCAGCTATGTCCTGAACATCAAACTTACTGAAATCCAACCCATTCAGGGCTGCTATCAAATCTCGCTTATTGGTAATGCGCTTATTGGTCGTGATGGTGTTCATTCAGCAAAATCCTTCTCGGTTTCGGATTCTTTCCAGTGTGCTGCTAAATCGTCTTCCAGCGCCCGCACCTGCGATTTCAGTTCGCCCATGTAGAGTTCGTGTACTAACGACGCCAATGCGTTCATTGCGTTTTGGAGGGCAACCATTCGTCGTTGGACACCCTCAATCTGCTTTATATTCATTTTTAAAATT
>JABIWH010000035.1 GCA_018701215.1 Rhodospirillaceae bacterium | reverse complement strand
GTGACGGACCGTTACTATGTTTCGTCATCCGATGAAGCAAAACGGCAGGCCGTTAGCGACCTGTCAATCTGACGCCGAACCACTCCAAATTTGGCAACACGAGACGATAGTTGGCAACACGCGAAAACAAAATTTTCGCGTGGTAGTTAACTATCTGATTTTACGAGAGAAATGGCGCACCCGGCACGATTCGAACGTGCGACCTCTGCCTTCGGAGGGCAGCGCTCTATCCAGCTGAGCTACGGGTGCCAAAGTGTCCAGACGGCATTTGTCCGGAACGGGCGCAAGCTAGGGGATTTTGTGCCGTATCGCAAGGGCGCGTTTGCCGATCCGCTTAAAGTTCATGCACCCAATGAAGTATTGGCCCCTCATGCGTCCGGCTTGCTGCCTCTGATCTACGCCGCAGGCTCCGTGCCGGAGGTCAGAGCCAGGAAAATATCCTCCAGATCGCCCTCTTCCGTGGTCAGATCGGCAATAACCAGTCCCGCCTGATGGACGGCGGCGAGGATTTCCTCAATCCCGGCTTCTGAGGGCCGGTAGCGAATGGACAGGCGCCGGGGTGGCCGCAACCGGCAATCAAAAGCTGCCAACTCCGCCGGCGGAGCGGCCAGGTCCTCGGCCAGCAGGAGGGTCAGTTCCTTGCGGTCCAGGCGTTGGATCAGCTGTTCCGTGCTGTCATGGGCAACCAGTTCGCCGTGATGGATGATGGCAATGGAATCGCAGAGCTGTTGCGCCTCTTCCAAATAATGGGTGGTCAGCATAACGGTAACCCCGGCCCGGTTCAGGGCGCGAATATGGTCCCATAATTGTTGCCGCAGTTCCACGTCGACACCTGCCGTGGGCTCGTCCAGAACCAGGATTGGCGGACTGTGCACCATCGCCTTGCCAACCAGAACCCGCCGCCGCATCCCGCCCGAAAGGCTGCGCGACGGCCGGTCCGCCAGGGCGCTCAAATGCATGGCCGCGAGAATTTCGTCTGTGCGCCGCTCCGCGGGCGGTACGCCGTACAGGCCGGCTTGAAATTCCAGCAATTCGCGCGGCGTGAAGAAGGCGTCGATATTGATTTCCTGCGGCACTACGCCAATGGCACTGCGCGCCTGGCGACCGTCACGGTCAATATCGAAATTCCAAATTCCCACCTCGCCCCCGCTCTTTATCACCAGTCCGGCCAGAATATTGATAAAGGTGGACTTGCCCGCACCATTCGGACCCAACAGGCCGACAATCGCGCCCCGGGGAATGTCCAGGTCAATGCCGCGCAAGGCCTCGACCACCTTGCGACCGCGATAGGTCTTAGCCAGACCGCGGGTTTTGATGGCCAAATCGGGCAGTGGCTCCGGCGAGGGAGCAGTAAAGGAGGGTGTTTGGGCCATGGCGCGCCTGTTGATTGTCGGGCTGCAATGGGTATCATCCGCATGGAGCATTTTCAATGCCGCCGGGATCACCCCGGGCACACCCGCTCCCCCTGACCACGAGGCCTGTTCCTCGGCGGGGCAGGGCCGTAAAGGAAGATTTGTTTAGCAAATGGAAAACGTCATGGCCAATGAAGCGCCGGAAACAATTGAAGTCGATGATGCCACTGTCCGCTGCGATGGAGGCGGCGACGCCGCCATGGGCCACCCGACGGTTTATCTGAACATGGGCACGAAAAGCTGGGTTGAATGCCCATATTGTGACCGCAGGTTCATTCTTAAGGCAGGCGCGTCCGCGCACTAAGGGCTTCCAGCAGAAGTCTCTGTGCCGGGCGGCAACTATTTAGCCTATGATGCGCGCCATGATGATGAGCAATCGAATTAAGCCACCCGGCCTGCCGCGTCCGGCCATGGGGCGGGTACGGGTGCGCACGTTGTTGTTGATCAGGTGGCTGGCCATATTTGGCCAGTTGGCGGCGCTGCTGGTGGTCGACAAATTGTTGGCCTACGACTTGCCCATGTTCCCGGCGATGGTGACCATTGCCGCTTCGGCGGCGGTCAATCTGTGGATCTTGGCGCGCCATGGGCTGAGCGAATGGCATCATGATAGAGCCGCCGCGACCTATCTCGCGTTTGACATCCTACAGTTGGCGGCGCTGCTCTACCTCACCGGCGGTCTGGATAACCCTTTCGCCTTGCTGTTTCTGGTGCCGGTGACCATCTCGGCCACCATCCTCAGTTTACGCAGTACCATCCTGCTTGGTCTTTTGGCGCTGTTTTGCGTCTCGCTGTTGGCGCTGTTCCATCTACCCCTGCCCTGGCCCGCGCCGGGATTTGAGCTGCCGCAAATCTATGCCGCCGCGATTTGGGTTTCGCTGGCGTTGGGCACGCTCTTCTTGATGTTTTACGCCTGGCGGGTGGCTGAAGAAACCCGACGCATGGCCGATGCCTTGGCCGCGACCCAGGCCCATCTGTCGCAAGAACGGGAATTATCCGCCCTGGGTAGTCTGGCGGCGGCGGCGGCTCATGAACTGGGCACTCCGTTGGGCACCATAGCTTTGATCACCAAGGAATTATTGCATACACAGACCCCGGACAGCGAGGCCCATGCGGATCTGGAGATTCTAAATGGCGAGGTCGCGCGCTGCCGGGAAATCCTGGCCAGCCTGGCCCGCGATCCTTCCGCCGGCGCTGATCCGGCGGTGTCGAAAATGACATTTGGCGCCTTGGTAACGGATATGGCGGCGCGCTATGGCGTTGCCGATACCACCGTATTGGTCACCGCCAAGGCCAGTATCGATCCACCCTTGATCAAACGCAGCCCGGAGTTGGTCCAGGGTCTTGGCAATCTGATTGAAAACGCCACGGAATTCGCGCGCACCCAGGTCAATCTCGAATTCACCTGGGACGAGGACCAGGTGGAGCTATCGATCAGTGACGACGGCCCCGGGTTCGCGGCGAATATTCTTGGTTTGCTGGGCGATCCCTATATCTCCACACGACCCGGCAGCGGCCGCATGGGACTGGGCGTTTTCATCTCGAAAACCCTGTTGGAGCGAACTGGCGCGCACCTGCATTTCTTTAACCGGCGGCAGGGCATGGGTGCAACGGTTGTCATTCGCTGGCCAAGGCACATAATAGACCTAGCCGAAAATGATTCCGGCTTCGGTACTGAAGCGGGCAGGCGATTACAACAGGCGAGCCAAGGGGAATATTGACGATGCAAGGCGATGGGGCTGGAGAGGCTGGGCTGGATACGACACGGTCCCTGCTATTGGTCGATGACGATCAGGTTTGGCTGCAGCGTTTGGCCGTGGCAATGGAACGACGTGGCTTCGCCGTGGTTACCGCTGGCTCGGTGCGGGATGCCATCGCCCAGGCCCGCGAGCATACTCCGGCCTATGCGGTGATCGACCTTCGCCTGGAAGACGGCAGCGGGCTGGATGTGGTCGGTGTTTTGCGCGAGGTCCGTCCAAATGGCCGCATTATCATGCTGACCGGCTATGGCAATATCGCGACCGCCGTGGCGGCGGTAAAGCTCGGCGCCGTCGATTATCTATCCAAACCGGCGGATGCCGATGCGATCGAAGCCGCACTACTGGCCGGTGATAGCGAAAACCCGGCTCCGCCCGAACGGCCGATGTCCGCGGACCGCGTGCGCTGGGAGCATATTCAGCGGGTTTATGAATTGTGCAACCGCAACGTTTCCGAGACCGCCCGCCAGCTGAACATGCACCGGCGCACCCTGCAACGTATCCTGGCCAAGCGCTCGCCCAAGGAATAGACCATTTTCGAGATTGACCTACCCGGCTGCTCTCGGCCGCGTAATTGGTATGATCCTGAGGGTGACCGGGAGGGGGCTGGCTAGGCGTTTCCGTAGCAAACGGAAAGATGTCAGTCTTCGTCGAATTTATTCTCGGTCAGTGCGGCCAGGGCGGCGATGGCCTCGGCGGCATCGGCGCCGGTGGCGCGGACCTCTATCTCGGTGCCAGGCGCCGCCGCCAGCATCATAAGACCCATGATGGAGCGGCCCGGCACTTCAATACCCTGCCGGGTCACGAAAATCTCGGCTTCGAAACGTTCCGCGCAATTGACAAATTTGGCCGCGGCACGGGCGTGCAGGCCGCGCTGGTTGATGATGGGCAGGATTCGGTAAACCGTAGCGCTGCTCACTTGTCGCCCTGCAATAATATGGACGCGACATTGATGTATTTGCGGCCCGATTCCTGAGCCTTGGCCACGGCGCCCTGCAAATCGTTCTCCTGGCGCACCTTGACCAGTTTGATCAGCATGGGCAGGTTCATGCCCGCGATGACCTCCACATTGGCGCGGTCCAAAAGGGATATGGCCAGATTAGACGGTGTGCCGCCGAACATGTCGGTCAACAAAATGACCCCGTTGCCTGTATCCACATCGTCCACCGCCTGCACGATCTCCTTGCGGCGCTGTTCCATATCATCATCCGGGCCAATACTGACAGCGCGGATGGCCTCTTGCGGGCCCACCACATGTTCCGTGGCGGCGATGAACTCATCCGCCAACCGGCCATGGGTCACTAAAACCATGCCAATCATTTATTGCCGGCCCTCCCAGACGTTTTGGGCATTCGTTGGGCATCTGTTAAACATCTATTCGTTAGCTCCGTTTACTGCTTGTCAGCATCGCGGTGGCGTACTTGTACTTCATGTCCCGCCGCCGTCAACCGCCGCGTCAATTCCTCGGCAGAAAAAACCGAGCGGTGACGACCGCCCGTACAACCAATCGCCACCGTCAAATAGCTTTTTCCTTCCCGTTGATAAAGCGGCAAAAGGGTCTCCAGCATTTGGCTTAATGATGCCAAAAACGGCTCGCAGGCGGGATCGGCGGCAACATATGCACCGACGCCCGGGTCCTGGCCCGTCAAAGGCCGCAATTCGTCCACATAATGGGGATTGGCCAAGAAGCGCACATCAAAGACCAGATCCGCCTCCCGGGGCAGACCTTGCCGATACGAGAACGACAACACGGATACCGCCAGGTTGGGCGCATCGGAGAGGCGAAAATGGCCGCCAACCAAGGCGCGCAATTCACCCACGGTGAGATTGGAGGTATCGATCAAAAGATCGGCCCGGTCCTTGATCGGTGCCAGTAACTGGCGCTCCCGGGTAATGCCGTCCATCACGGGGCGGTCTTCACCAAGGGGATGGCGGCGCCGGGTCTCGGTAAAGCGGCGGGCCAGAACGTCATTGTCGCAGTCCAGGAAAATCACGGTCATATCGACGTCGTCGCGCGCCGCCAACAGGGCTGTCGCCTGGTCAAAGGCCTTGGCGGAGAAGTTTCGCTGCCGAAAATCCACGGCGATGGCAATGGCCCGCGCGCCGCCGTCGTCCTGCTGGGTCAATGGGTATAGCAGACGCCCAATCAGGGTCAGGGGTAGATTATCAATCGCCTCATAGCCCACATCCTCCAACGCCTTCAGGGACAGGGTCCGCCCGGCGCCTGACAGCCCCGTGATCAGCGCCAGGCGCACACGTGGGCGCGTGCCTCCATCCGGAGTGGGGCTGTTTTTTTGCTGTTGGGCCGTTACCGTCATGAGCGCAGAATATCCTCATCCAGGGCACGCACAAGCAGCGCAACCTTGTCCGGTGCCGAAGCGTCGAATGGCGCACATGGGTATAGCGGTAGGTCAACGCCGTCAATCGTACAAGTTGCCGCCTCGGGCATCCGCGGCACATCGGCGGCGTCGCTCAGATCCAAAATCAAGCGCAACCGCGCCTCCTCCAGCGCATCCAGGCGGACAATGCCGACGCCGCGCACTTCAAGTAAACCGGCAATCGAGGCCGGCGCCCGGGCCCACAATTCGGTTCCGCGGCGGCTCAGTTGAATTTGATCATCAGCCACCAACCGCGCATCCAAATAGGTCCGGCCCAGCAGACGCAAGGCAAGGTCCGATTTACCCGACCCAGACGCACCGCGCAGCAGTACGCCACAAGATCCAATGGCGATGCAGGTTCCGTGTATCAAGCTCATAACGGCGACCAGACTGCGCCCTCGGTCTCCACAAGGCAACAGCCTTAGAGGCTGGCCGCACCGTCCGCACCGTCGGTGCCGCCCACACCTGTAGCTTCGTAACCCACTTCCGTCATGAAGATGGGTGAATTTTCCAGATCGATGAAATTCAGCTCGTCCTTGTACATCTCCCGCCCCGCCACACGGCCGTCATCGGTGCCAGTAGCGGCAACGAAATGCGCCAGGTCGTCCCACCAGACCACGGCAACGCCGTCATAGTCATCAGAGCCGCCGCGAGAGTACATGATCCGGTCGGCATCCGGCCCGCCCATGGTATGCCATTGCTGATACTTGCGGGCATCGAAGGCCTGCATGTTGCTTTTCATCAGGGGGCCGTGATTTTCGCGCCAATAGCGTTGGAACTCTTCCCGGCTCAATTCCGGGCGGCGGCGCAGACAAAATACCAGGGTCAACATATCTCTCTCCCAACTGTGCGGATGTGGCGGTGCCATGATAGAGGATCATCCGCCGTCGCCGCCAGCGGCTGTGCTTTGTGGAAAAGGTTCGTGGTTCCTACGCCGGACCGCCGCAACGGGAAGGCCAGGCTCCGCTAGCCCTCGATCATGGTGCCGACGCCGGCGGCGGTGAAGGCTTCCAACAGCAATACGTGCGGCAGGCGGCCATCCAGGATGTGGGCCGCGCCGACACCTTGGGCCACGGCGCTCAGGCAGGTCTCCAACTTGGGGATCATGCCGCCCTTGATAACGCCGTCCAGGGTCAGTTGATCAGCCTGCTCCGCCGTCATTTTCGAGATCAACTCGCCGTCGCCGTCCAGCACCCCGGCGATGTCGGTCAGCATGACCAGCTTGGCCGCCTTCAGGGTCTCGGCGATCTTGCCGGCCGCCGTATCGGCGTTGATGTTATAGGTCTCGCCGTTTTCGCCCACGCCAATGGGGGCGATCACCGGGATCAGATCCGACTGCGCGAAAGTGTGCAGCAACATTGGGTTGATCCGCACCGGTTCGCCGACGAAGCCCAGATCCAGCACCTTTTCGATATTTGAGTCCGGATCCTGGGTCGTGCGTTTCAATTGCCGTGCCTCGATCAGCCGACCATCCTTGCCCGAGATGCCGACCGCGACGCCCCCTGCCCCGTTGATCGCCGTCACCACCGCCTTGTTAATGGAACCCGACAGCACCATCTCGACAATATCAACGGTTTCGGCATCGGTGACGCGCAGGCCGTCGATGAACGAACTTTGGATTTTCAAACGTTCCAGCATGGCACCAATCTGCGGCCCGCCGCCGTGCACCACCACCGGGTTGATGCCGACCTGTTTCATCAACACCACATCGCGGGCGAACTGGTCCGACAGCTCCGCATCACCCATGGCATGGCCGCCATATTTGATGACGAAGGTCTGCCCGGTGAAGCGGCGCATATAGGGCAGCGCCTCGGCCAGGGTGTGGGCGGTGTGCAATTGTTCTTCGTGTTGTGTGCCGCTTTGCTTATCAGTCATGGTGCCGGTTTTAACCCACTCATTCCTCATCCGCCAGAGCCGCGATGGAGGCGCGGGCCGCTTCCAGCCCCAGACGCTTGGCCGCTGATGTTGCCAGAATTTCAGGATAGGCGGCGCCATGGCGGACAATTTCCGTTGCCACCCCCTGCTCGATCTTGGCCAGAGCGCCGGCCTTTTCCTTATCGACCTTGGTCAGCACCACCTGGTAGACCACCGCCGCCTTGTCCAACAGCTCCATCACCTTGCGGTCGGGCGCGCCGATGCCGCGGCGGGCATCGATCAACAGGCAGACCCGGCGCAGATTGGCCCGTCCGCGCAGATAATCTTCGATCAGCTTATTCCAGCGTTCGATCTCTTCCTTGCCGGCCTTGGCATAGCCATAGCCGGGCAGATCCACCAACATCAATTCGCCGCCAAGACGAAAGAAATTGACCTCCCGCGTCCGTCCCGGCGTGTTCGAGGTCCGGGCCAGGCTGTTGCGGTTGGTCAGGGCGTTCAGAAAGCTGGATTTGCCCACGTTGGAGCGACCCGCGAAGGCCACTTCGGGCAGCTCGGCCTTTGGCAGGTCGGCCTCGGTGCGCACGCCCATGACGAATTCGCATTCCTGGGTGAACAGCAGGCGCCCTCTTTCGATGGCCACCGCCGCTTTGGCGGCTTCTTCAGCTGTAAGGGCGTCTTCGGTCATCTTACTTAGGGTTAATGGCCACGCCCATGCGCTTCATGATAACCCATTGCTGGGTCACCGAGAGCAGGTTGTTCCAAGTCCAATAGATCACCAGACCAGCGGGGAAACTACCCAGCAGGAAGGTAAAGAACAGCGGCATGAACAGGAAGATCTTGGCCTGCACCGGGTCGGCGGGCTGCGGGTTCAGTAATTGCTGGGCATACATGGAGATGCCCATGAAGACGGGCCAGATGCCGATCATCAGGAATTGCGGCGGGTCCCAGGGCACGGCGCCGAACAGGGTGATGAGATACATCGGGTCAGGCGCCGAGAGATCGTGGATCCAGCCAAAGAACGGCTGATGGCGCATCTCGATGGTCACGAACATGACCTTGTAGAGCGCGAAGAACACCGGAATTTGCACCATGATCGGCAGACAGCCCGAGGCGGGGTTGACCTTTTCCCGCTTGTACAGCGCCATCATTTCTTGGTTCATCTTGGTTCGGTCGTCGCCATGGCGCTCGCGCAGCTTGGTCATTTCCGGCTGCAGCGCCTTCATCTTGGACATGGACTTGTAGGACTTGTTGGCCAGGGGAAAGAAAACCGCCTTGACGCAAACAGTCAGCAGCAGGATCGCCAAGCCGAAGTTGCCCAACATCTTGAAGAAATAATCCAGGACGAAAAACAGCGGCTTGGTCAGGAAATAGAACCAGCCGAAATCCACCGCCAGATCAAAGCGCGCAATGCCCAGCTGCTCTTCATAGCGGTCCAGAAGGGTAACCTCCTTGGCGCCGACAAAAACATGGCTGACCGTCTGCGCCGTGGCGCCCGGCGCGATCAATTGCGGCGCCTGCGTCATGAAATCGGCCTGGTAGGTATCCTGTTTGTTCGGCTTGCTATAGCGGAAGGTACCCGTATACGGCTGCTTCTGATCAGGGATCAGGGCGGCCAGCCAATATTTGTCGGTAATGCCGATCCAGCCGCCGGTGCTTTTCGTGGCGTCCGCCGGGCCTTCCTGCAAATCGTCGTAGTCGACCTCTTTCAAGGTCTCGTTGAAGACCGCCAGGGGCCCCTCATGAAGGATATAAAAGCCCAATGTGTTGGGCGTATGGGTGCGCGCGATGCGGCCATAGGGGTGGGTGGAAATGGCCTGGGTGGAATTGTTTTCCACCCGCTGGGTCACCGTCATCATGAAATTGTCATCAATTTCGACGACCTGAATGAACCGCACGCCCTGGCCGTTGTCCCAGCTTAAGGTCAGAGGCCGGGCCGGCTGCACCGAGGGGTGATCCGCCTGCCAGACCGTATCGCTGTCGGGTACCTTTAGTTCGCCGATGGGAACCCAGCCGAACTGGCCGAAATAAGGCTGCGGCGCGCCTTGCGGCGAGAACAGGGTGACGGCGGGGCTGCCCTCGTCAATCGTCGCCTTGTAGTCAAGCATGGTCAGATCGTCGATGCGGCCGCCCTTGAGGGCGATGGAACCGCCCAGCCGGGGACCGTTGACCGGCACGCGGGGCGATTGCCGCAACGCCGCATCACGACTCGCGCCTGGCGCGGCCTGAATGGCCGGCGCGCCTGGTATGCTGCCTGTCTGCGCAGTACCCGGAGCGCCGGGGGTGCCGGATTGCGCCGGCGCGGTGGGAATAAGCGAGCCATCCGGGCCTTGGCCCGTCTGTCTTGCCTGCTCCGCAGCCTGTTCGTCCGCCAGCTTCTGCATGTGTTCCTGCCTGGGCGCCTCGAAAAAGAATTGAAAGCCAAGCAGGATCGCCAGGGACAGGCCAATGGCGATGATTAGATTACGTTGATCAGACATGTCGGGTCGCTTTATCGATTTCGAATGATGACCGTTGCTCGGCCAAAGGGATATTGGTGGATATCTCGGTTGTTGCCACTGTCGCGCCGCCCTGGCGCGCTGGTACGGGATCGAAACCATGGCCGCCCCAGGGATGACAGCGCAACAGACGCCGCAGGGTCAGCCAACTGCCGTGTACCGGGCCATGAACCTGCAAGGCTTCCAGGCCGTAGTGGGAGCAGGAGGGCAGATACCGGCAGCGCCCCGGGATCAGGGGCGCCAACAAATAGCGGTAGGCCAGGATCAGGCCACGCAGAAATTGGCTGACGGGGTTGCTCATGGTGTCGCCTGCTTACCGTTGCCGGGCGCGAGGCTTTTGGTCCGCCGCAACGCCACCAGCAGATCCGCCAGCAGATCCGCATAGGGCCGGCGCAGGGTCGCCTTGCGCCCGATCAGCACATAATCACGTCCAGGGGCTGCATGCTTGGGCATCACTTCTGTCACGGCCGCACGCAAACGCCGTTTGACGCGGTTGCGCGCCACCGCGTTGCCGACTTTTTTACTGGCCGTGAAGCCAATACCGACCGAAGCATCCACCGAAGCCTCCACTCCTTTGCCGGCACGGCCGGATTCGGCACGGCCGTCGGCAACCTGCAAAACAAGACCAGGCGCCGCATGGCGCCGGCCCGTCCTGGCGACGCGCAAAAAGTCCGCGCGCCTTTTCAGGCGCACGAGCCCCAATTCATCGTGCCGCATTTCGCCGTGCCCCAATTCGTTGTGCACGGATTGGCCAAACCGAAAATTCCAACGAAAAAAGCTTCGCTGCAATTCGGGCCGGTTTCATCCTATGCCGAAAGCTGCTTGCGGCCCCTTGACCGACGTTTTGCCAGAAGACGGCGACCACCAACGGTCGACATGCGATGACGAAAACCGTGCCGGCGTTTGCGAACCAGTCTGCTGGGTTGGAAGGTACGTTTCACCCTTCAACCTCCATTCAATTATCCGGCCCATCAGGGGCCAAAAACAAGACGCGCTGTATACGGTTTCAATAGCCGGAAGTCAACGCCGCCAAGGCGTCTTAACCCCCATTTCCCAGATGAACTCGTTAATCGATGCCCTGAGATGGAGATTATGCTATAAGAATCAATATGTTGAGGAGTTGATGGAGTGGTTGGCATGGCACACCCGATGGGTGAATCGAAACGGGACG
>JABIWH010000050.1 GCA_018701215.1 Rhodospirillaceae bacterium | reverse complement strand
GGAGTGGGATTCGAACCCACGATACGGTCTCCCGTATACACACTTTCCAGGCGTGCGCCTTCAACCACTCGGCCACCCCTCCATATGCGCCATTGCGGGCCGAACATAGTGATGAATGGCTTGGGGAGCAATATGGTGATGGGGCACAAATTGACATTTATCGTTGTTTTTCCAGTGATTACCGCCAGAATGCGATTGCATTTTCTGAAATGATATTCGCAGGGCGATGGGGAAGATAAAAATCATATGCCGCACCCTGGGCTGGCTGCTGCTGGCGCTGGCATTGATGGCGGCGGGCGCCGAGGCCGTGGCCTCGCTACAGGCGGGTGCCTGGCAGCCCATGGCGCTGGGACAGTTCTGGTACAACTTGGACCGTGGCAGCCTGAACCTGATGCAGGCGTTGGTGCAACGCTATCTAGCACCCGCGATCTGGGATCCCGGCGTCATTGCGGTGCTGCAGTGGCCAACCTGGCTGGCCGCTGTTATCCCAGCGGGGATATTTCTATTGCTCGGACGCCGCCGCCGAGGCCGCACCTCGTTTTCATAAACCGTCATGAATTGGCGGCCGGTGAATATTATTCGCCGGTTTTTATTCGCCGGTTTTTAGGGCCGCAATAAAGGCTTCCTGCGGGATTTCCACCTTGCCGAAGGTGCGCATGCGTTTCTTGCCCTTTTTCTGCTTGTCCAGCAGCTTGCGCTTGCGGCTGACATCGCCGCCATAGCATTTGGCGAGGACGTCCTTGCGCATGGCGCGCACGGTTTCCCGCGCGATCACCCGGCCCCCGATGGCGGCTTGAATGGCGATGGCGAACAGCTGCCGCGGGATCAGATCCTTCAAACGTTCGCACAGTGCCCGGCCCCGCTGTTCGGCCCGTCCGCCATGGACGATCATGGCCAGGGCATCGACCGGTTCGTGGTTGACCAGGATCGACATCTTGACCAGCCGTTCGGCGCGATAATCGACCAGTTCATAGTCAAAGCTGGCATAACCCCGGGAGACCGATTTCAGGCGGTCATAGAAGTCGAATACGACCTCGTTCAAGGGCAGCTCGTACTGCACCATGGCCCGGTTGCCGGCATAGGTCAGATTAATCTGGCTGCCGCGCCGCTCTTCGCACAGCTTTAACACCTGGCCCAGATAGTCGTCGGGCACCAGGATCGTGGCCTTGATCCAGGGCTCTTCGATATGATCGATTTGCACGGGATCGGGCATATCGACGGGATTGTGGATCTCCGCCATGCTGCCGTCGTTCATGTAGACATGATAGATCACGCTGGGTGCGGTGGTGATCAGGTCGAGATTGAATTCCCGCTCCAGCCGTTGTTGTACAATTTCCATATGCAAAAGACCGAGGAAACCACAACGAAAGCCGAAGCCCAGGGCGGGGGAGCTTTCGGTTTCGAATTGAAACGAGGCATCGTTCAGTTTCAGCCGCGCCAGGCTTTCACGCAGGTCTTCGAAATCCGCCGCATCAATGGGGAACAGGCCGCAGAACACCACCGGAATGGAAGGTTTAAAGCCGGCTAGGGCCTGATCCGTGGGGTTGCGGTCGTCGGTCAGGGTATCGCCGACGCGGGTTTCCGAGACATCCTTGATGGAGGCGGTGAAATAGCCCAATTCGCCAGGGCCCAGGCTATCGACCTTCTCCAACTTTGGCTTGAAGACACCCACCTGTTCGATCAGGTGGCGGCTGTCCGTGGCCATCAGGCGGCCCCGCATGCCTTTTACCAGGCGCCCCTGCATGACGCGGACCAACACGATCACGCCCAAATAGGCATCATACCAACTGTCTACCAACAGCGCTTGCAGCGGCGCCTCGGCATCGCCCGTCGGGGCCGGCAGGCGTTTCACCAAGGCCTCCAACGTCTCTTCGATGCCGATGCCGGACTTGGCCGAGGTAAAAATAGCATCCGATGCATCAATGCCGATGACATCTTCGATCTGGGCCTGTACCCGTTCGGGTTCCGCTGCCGGTAGGTCAATCTTGTTCAGGACCGGGACGATTTCGTGGTCGTTTTCGATCGCCTGATAGACATTGGCCAGGGTCTGCGCCTCAACGCCCTGGCTGGCATCCACCACCAGCAATGAACCTTCACAGGCGGCCAGCGAGCGGTTCACTTCATAGGCGAAATCCACGTGGCCCGGCGTGTCGATCAGGTTCAGGGTATAGGTCTCGCCATCCTTGGCCTTGTATTCCAGGCGCACGGTCTGGGCCTTGATGGTGATGCCGCGTTCGCGCTCCAGATCCATGGAATCGAGGACCTGTTCCTGCATCTCGCGGCTTTCCAAGCCGCCACAGAACTCGATCAACCGGTCGGCAAGGGTGGACTTGCCATGATCGATATGGGCGATGATGGAGAAATTGCGGATATATTTTAAATCTGTCATTGCGGGGCGCTTTTAGCACCGCTGGGCCATGCGCGGAAGGGCGAATGCGCCATAAATGCGAACTGTTGTTATACTGCCTCGCAGGGATGTGAAGGGAGTTTAGGGTAATGACGGACGGATATGGATTTACAGATGGCCGCCTGGCGGTGGTAACGGGCGCGGCCTCGGGCATCGGGCGGGCCACGGCGTTGCTGTTGACGGCCCGCGGCGCCAGGGTTCTGGCGGTGGATCAAAACCCGGACGGACTGGAAAGTCTGGTGGACGAGGCCGGATCGATCACGACTTTGGCGGTTGATCTGACGGAAATTGGCGCCGCCGGCGCGGTCAAGGCGGCGGCCCAGGCGGTGGACGCACCTTGGCGTATCCTGGTTAATAACGCCGGCGTCGGCCAGGCTCGCTCGGTACTGGATACCGATGCGGTGGAATTGTCCCGGATCATGGACATCAACTTCGCCGCCGTGTTCGCCCTCTGCCGTGCGGCGGCAGAGGTCATGCCTGGCAGCGGCGGCGGCGCGATCCTCAATATGTCGTCGATCTTCGCCCTTTCAGGCACCCCCAACGCAGGCGCCTATGCGGCTTCCAAGGCCGCCCTGAACGGTTTGACCCGGCAGCTGGCGGCGGAATTCGGCCCGGTCGGTGTGCGTGTCAATTCCATCGCCCCCGGCCTGATTGAAACCCCCATGACCACGGCCCGGATCCATGAAGCGGGCACGGTGCAACAGCGCATGTTGTCCGATACACCGTTGCAAAGGGTTGGCGTGCCGCAAGACATTGCCCGTGCGGTGGCTTTCCTCTGTTCCGATGACGCTTCGTTTATCACCGGGCAGGTCCTGGCCGTTGACGGCGGCTGGGGCGTGGGCCGTTATCCGGCTGAATAGAGCAATTTTCAATTAACAGGAGCCGCCCAAGACGTATTTGCGTGACCTAAGTGATTGGTTCAATTGCTCGATTCTTAAGAGTCTGGGCGCATTTTTTCAAATGCGCTCTGGCAGCGGTAAAATGTCCTATAAAGGGCGTTCGTGACTGCAAACAAAGGAATCCCCGTGACCGGATATAGCGAAACATTCCGTGGCGACGTCTCTCCTTGGGAGGTCGATGCGACCGAGCATTTCACCGTTGCCTATTATTATGAGAAGTTCGAGGCCGCCGCCTGGCGCTTTCTGCATGAAGCCGGTGTTGATCCGGCCAAGGCGCGAACCACCGACGCATTGACCCATTACAAGGCCGAATTGCGAAGCCGCGATGTCTACAGGGTCGATACGGCGCTGATCAGCGCCGGCGATACACCAACCATTGCGCACAAGCTTTTCAACGCCGAGACGGGCGAGCTTTGCACGGCCATGCAGCAGACCCTGGCGGGCGTGTCCCTGACGGGGCCAGCCGTGGTTTGGGATGGCGATGCGCGCGAAGAGCGGTCGATACCCGGCGAGAATGCCGGCTGGGTGCCCGCACTACGCAATATGGTGCGCCCGAACGAGGTCGACTGGGCCGGTAATCTGTCTCTGGCCGGTTATATTCACCGGTTTTCGACCGCCAACAGTTTTATCATGTCGGCCTTTGGCATGACCCCGGCATATATGACGACAACCCGCGTCGGGCTTTCCACCTTCGAATTCCAGCTCACCTTCCAGGAACAGGTCCGCTCCGGCGACATGATCGATATCGAAAGCACCATCGCCCAACTTGGCGGCTCGTCATTGCGGCTCTACCACCGCATGCGCAACGCCCGGACCGGCGCGATTATCTCTACCCTCAGCCAGTTCGGCGTTCAGCTTGACCTCGATGCCCGGCGGCCATCGCGGATCGCCGACGATGTGCGGGCCCGCGCCGAGGCGATGCTTGCCGCCAATTGAGCGGTGAGACCCAGGCCGCACATCGCATGCCCTGTTCCATGCCGCCTGGCTTGGTTCGGAAACGGATAATGTGTTTGTACCGGGCTGGGATGTCTTCGCGTTTGGCGCTATCGAGGCAAGAGCGGAAATCGCATCAGGCGGTCGATCTTCACCCTTCGTGCCAACAGCGGACTGTTAGGAATTTCTAATTAAGGGCGGCGCCAAAATTTGGATATTTCCATTTTTGCAGACATAAATTCCTACGCTCTTTTAAATATTCTGAAACATTATCCAGCTAAATAAGAATTCGCTATTTCTATGAATTGTCCTACTGACAATTGCTGGGATGCCGCAAATTTTTTGTTCGCGGGTAAGGCAGCAATGACTGCGCCGAGCGCGCGAGAATGAGGGATCAGGCCGTGTATAGCTGAGGCACAAAGGTTCGCCAGCGAAAGACTGGCGAGCAACCTTAGGAAACGCACCCCGTCTGCAGGAGCGCGACACAGGCGAAAATGGGTGCTCGGGTAGGCCGGGTTGCTCCAAAGACCGGGCATGTTGCCCTTGCCAAAAGTCACAAAGAATTTCAAATTTTTACCGAAAAACTCGCTGACAGTGTGACAGTATCGACCGCACAAGTTACATGCATTAAACTGCTTGCTGTGAGGAAATGATGAACCCAAAAACGCCCTTGAAGATTTCCGGTCCGAACAACGACCTGAGAATGAAGCGGTAGGCAGGCTCTGGGTGAGCGATCCATCCATAAAGAAGACGGGACGGGCCGAGTGGCTGGCGTCGCGCTGGCCGGCTTTGATTCTGCTTGCGGTCCTTCTGCTTATTCCCAGCGCCATGCCCAATATTTGGACCAGCGTGACAAACGTTGTGTTCGATGGCTATCAACGTATCTCGCCCCGCAAGATCACACGCTTACCCGTTGCCATAGTCAGTATCGACGATGCTAGCATAAAGGCGATTGGTCAGTGGCCCTGGCCGCGAATTGTGTTAGCCGAGCTGATCGAAAAGACTGCGGATGCAGGCGCCTTAGCCATTGGCTTGAATATTATAATGCCCGATGCAGATCGCTTCAGTCCTTCCCAATTGGTGGCGCGCTATCCCGAACTAGAAGCGAATATCCGTAGCCGGCTGGCGGCGTTGCCCAATAACGACGACTTCTTGGCCAATCGCATTTTTGCCTTGCCAGTCGCCGTGGGCCGCGCCGCACTGAACAACCCGGACGCAAAAAAGCCGAACCGGCCAACAACGATTGAAATCGTGGGCCCGCCACCACACAAGCGATTACTGAGTTTCACCGGATATCTTGCGAACGTCGCAGTTATTGATGATGCCGCCATGGGCAATGGATTTCTAAATAGCGATCCCGATTCCGACGGCACAATTCGATCCGTTCCCGCCGTCATCCATGTTGGCGGCGAAGTCTACCCCAGCTTGTCAGTGGAAATGCTACGCTTGGCCTTAGGACAACAAAAGGTGCAGCTTGATAGTGACGGTAACGGTGCACTGGGGCTGCATATCGGAGATTCCTATGTGCCGTTGGATTCGGATGGCACGGTGCGGCTACATTTTTCTCATGCCGACCCCAGGCGCCGGGTCTCGGCCTTGGATCTGCTGGAAGGCAAAATTGATAAGAATTTTTTCGCCCATCAAGTGGTGCTGATTGGTACAACAGCGCTGGGATTACGGGATGCGCCGCCGACGCCGGTTTCCAGCAATATGGACGCTGCCGAAATTCAGGCACAGATGATCGAGAATTTGATATCGGGTGGCCAGTTGTTACGCCCAACCTGGACGATCCAAGTCGAAATTTTCTTGTTGCTGATATTAGGTGGCATATTGGTTCTGGCCGGGCCGAATGCATCGCCCTGGCGTCTGGCAGTGTTATGCTTTGTTCCGTCAGCGGCCTTGGCGGCGACAACCTTCGGACTATTTGTACAATCTCGTTTGCTATTGGACCCAAGCCCGGCGGTGGTAGGTGGTATCTTGATCACTACCTTTCAGTTGATCACCGGCTATGCCAACGCCAATCGCCGGCGGCGCTTCATTCTGCTTGCCTTGGCTGCCAGCGAAGACCGGTTCCGTATCCTGGCCGAGGCCACCCCGGCGCCGACGGTGATCACTCGCTTGTCCGATGCTGGTTTCCTCTACGCCAATCAGGCGGCTCTCGACTTCATGGGTTGGAGCCGGGAGAACCTGGCTAGCCATACATCAATCGAAATGTGGGTCGATCCGGGCCTGCGGGCAGATTTCCTGAAGAAACTGAAACAATACGGCAAGGTGCGAGATCTTAGAAATCAGGCCAGAACCCAGGACGGCGTCTTGCATTGGATGCTGCTTTCGGCGGAGCTGATCGATTTCCAGGGCGAAGCGGCTGTGTTCACTAGTTTTGCGGACATCACCGAATTATTGGCGCTAGAAGAACAACTGCGGCAGTCCCAGAAGATGGAAATGGTTGGCCAGCTTACCGGCGGCATTGCCCATGATTTCAACAACATGCTGGTCGCCGTTATCGGCAATCTTGATTTGCTCCAAATCAGCGGCAGCAAGAAGGATGAATCCGACAAAGATTACATAGAAACGGCCCTGCAGGCGGCGTTCCGGGCGGCGGATCTGACACACCGCTTGCTGGCATTTTCGCGGCAGCAGGATCTGAATGCCAAGGTGATCGAAGTCAACGATATTCTGCCCCAGTTCCAGCAACTGGCCAAACACGCCATTGGCGCGGATATTGAAATCGAGATTAGGCCGGCAGCCAATCTTTGGCTGACCGTGGTAGATGCCGGGCAGCTTGAGAATGCGCTCTTGAACCTTGCCATCAACGCCCGTGATGCCATGCCTGAAGGTGGTCATTTGACCATCGAGACCGCCAACCGGGTTCTGGACGAGGACTACACGTCGAAATACGATGATCTGACGCCCGGAGATTACGTAACGGTCACTGTCAGCGATGATGGCACCGGGATGCCGGCAGAGGTGCGGGCGCGGGTGTTCGAGCCGTTTTTCACGACCAAGGATGTCGGTAAGGGCAGCGGCCTGGGTCTCAGCATGGTGTTCGGCTTCGCCCAGCAATCCGGCGGACAGGTTTCCGTTTACAGCGAGGAGGGCGAAGGCACGACGGTGAGAATCTACTTGCCCAGGGAGGATCAGGCAGAGTCGGTCGATAGTAGCGCCGAGGAAGGCAAACAGGATATTCCAACAGGCGATGAAACGATTCTTGTAGTGGAGGATGACGAGGAAGTGCTTCGCTATCTCGTAACCGTGCTCGGCCGCCTTGGCTACACTGTCTTGCAGGCGGAGGACGGTCCGGCGGCGCTAGAGGTCATGGCGGCTTCCGGCGCAATTGATTTGTTGCTGACCGACATGATCCTGCCCCGGGGGATGAGCGGACGCGATGTTGCTAATGCCTTCCGGGAACAACATCCGGCATCCGGGGTTCTCTATTCATCAGGCTACACGCGCGAAGTCCTCAATCGCCGTGGCGGGCTTGAGGATGCCGCGGCCTTGATGAATAAGCCGTATCAGACCCAGGCCTTGGCCCAGCAGGTGCGTGAGGTGATGGATGCCAGAAAGTGATGGTGAGGGTTGACGTTGGCACAAGTACGCCATCAGTTTTCTTGGTTGTGCGGGGACAGCTCTGGGTCAAAAGCGCCCCGTTAGCATTCTCTGATGTTGCGCCCGGTATTCGGGATAAAGCCGACATTGCGTGCCAGGCGCGCGCATCGACAGCTAATCCTGCGACACCCTGGCCACGATCTCCTTATAGGCAGCTTCCGCCAAGGCGCGCATTTCGTCGTCGGTGCGGTCCTGGATGGGATGCTGGACAAAGACCATGGCCGCATCAAAGCCCAGGCTTTCCGCCTGGGCCGCCGCGGCTTCGGTGAATTCGGTGGAGGCAACGCCTACGCCAGGAATACCGCGACCTTCCAGGTCCGTGATATCATGCATACAGCACGATGTGCACGAGCCTCAATCGGCCAGGCCTTCCACGACCACATCGACTTCGCTGGCGATCTGTTGTTTCAGCTCCACCGGCGCGACGCGGGTAAAGGTCGGTTTGGCATAGCGTTTGACCGTAATGCCCTTGCCTACCAACAATGCGTCCAGTTGATCAAGGAAGATATTGCCGCGGGGTTTGGAAATATCCAACAGCCCGACGGTCAATCCATCCAGCGTCTCGGGCCGGGGCAGCAGTTGCCGCCGGGCCGGTGTCTGCTCGGACGTCGGGTCGAGCATGACCGTTCTGTCATTCATAACGTTATCTCCTTGGTTACAGGGATTGATCCAATTTCGCCGGTGGCGGCCCAGCCGCCGATCACGGCGGAAAACATGCCGGCGCCGCCGCCCGCGCGAACGATATTCAGGCCGCCGGGCCGGAATTTTGGCAATGTCTTATCCGCCATGCTGGCGGGCAGCCCCTCGGCGATACCGCCGGCACCCGCCACCAGCTCGGCGCCGGGTATCATGAGCAATTTGTCGAGCTCCTGCTTCAGCCGGGCCTTGCTCCAACCGGCGTCGTTAAAGACCCGTTCGTGCTCCGGCGAGACGACCAGAAAGGCATCGCCGGCCATGACCATTTTGGGATGATCGACGATCCGCAGACAGGCCGCTAGGGTCCGCGACAGAGATTCAGGCGTGCGGGATTTCTGATCGGCAATTGCTTGTACGCCATCAGCCGCGAACAGGGTCACGGTCGAGACATCGGGTTCGAAGCCGCGTTCTACCGCCAGGCTATCCCATTGCGAACCTTCCTCATCCTCGGCAAAGCAGAAGGTGTATTTGCCCGGATTGCCCAGGCAGGCCCGATCAATACCGCCCGGTTTGCCGCCGCCCACGTTGCGGATCACCAGTTGCAGGGCCCGGCCAATGGTGGCGTTGGCCCGGTTGCCCTGGCCCAGGGCGTTCTCCCGGGCATTCATGCCGATCTTCCGCGCGATGGGGCCATTTACGACGACCATGGGGCCGGCGAACATGGTGGTGCAAAGCAAACCATGCATGCAGAATTCATCAATCAATGCAGCTTCCACCGCCGCCAGCACCACGGGCAGGTATTCCGGCTTGCATCCGGCCATGACCGCGTTGATGGCGACTTTTTCCACCGTGCAGGGCGCCAGATCTGGTGGGATGATGCCGATTACCTCGTCAGGCGCCCGGGTGGTGCCTTGCAACATGCGATAGACACGGGTGGGCGTCGGCGGCACCACGGGCAGGCCGTCGCTCCATTCCCGGTCGAAACAGGCTTCGATCTCGTCCTCCAGGGGCGCGACCTCGATCCGGCGGGCGTTGATCGCCAGATCGCCATAGCGTACGGCCAGTTCCTCGGCGATACCCGGCTCGACGCTTTTGGAGCCGCAGCCGGGGCGAAATTCCGGCAGTTCCGCGCCCAGGTCGGTGATGCCGGTGAAGTCCTGCCATTCATCGCGTACCCAACCCACCAGGCGGCCGGTTTCGAGGCCGTTTTCATAGCGTACCAGGGTGGGGACGGTCTCAATCTCCAGATTGAACGAGGTTTCCAGCTCCCGATCATCCAAAACGCTTGGCACCGAGGCGGGGAAGCCGGGATTATCCTGGCTGTAGACGGCCATGCCGCCAGTCGCCAGCTGGGCCAGGACAGGTTCGATCATTACGCAAGTCTGGCAATCTTCCTTGACGACGGCCACCAGGCCATTCTCAATAGCATCCATCTGTCGGGTCCCTGTATTAATGCTGCAAACCGTAGTCAACTTGCTTGCCAATGTCGATGACTACCGGAGGAGAAAGCAATGTCTGTATTGGAGGTGGAGTTCAGCGATGGTATCGCCTTGGTCCGCTTGAACCGGCCGGACGCGCGGAACGCCTTGAATCCGGAATTGATTGTAGCCTTGGCCAATTGCTGGGCCCAGTTGCAGGCCGATGCTGACGTCCGTGTGGTGGTGCTGACGGCCGCGATGGGTTCCACGTTTTGCGCTGGTTTCGATCTGGCCCGCTATATCCCCCTGTTGACTGGCGTGCGGGAGCCGGAGGACGACTGGGACCGGGCCGTGGTGGAGGATCCGGGCCTGGCAGCCAAGGCGACCTTGCGCGATACCGATCTGGGCCGGCCCCTGATCGTTGCCGCCAACGGCCATGCCATAGCGGGCGGCATGGAGATGCTGCTGGCCGGCGATCTGCGCGTGGTCGCCACCGGCGCCCGCCTGGGCCTGTCCGAGGTGAAATTGGGCCTGATCCCTGGGATGGGCGGCACGGCGCGGTTGGCCCGTCTGGTCGCGCCCGCCCTGGCGGCGGAAATGCTTCTAACGGGCAATCCTATCGATGCGGACGGCGCCCTGGCCGCTGGGCTGGTCAACTATGTGGTCGGTGCCGAGAAGGTTGAAGAGGTCGCCTTGGAGTTGGCCGCCACCATTGCCGCCAACGCCCCTTTGGCCGTGCAGGCGGCGCGCAAAGTCATGCGTCAGGCGGCTGATCTAAGCGAGGCCGAGGCGCTGGCCTTGGAAAGCGCCGAGGTCACAAAGGTGGCGGCAACGGAAGACGCTCAGGAAGGTCCGCGTGCTTTTATGGAAAAGCGCCCGCCAGTGTTCAAGGGGCGCTAAAGCCACCTGAAACTGCGCCGGTGCCCTCAGTCGCCGGTCATTAGCCGTTCGATTAGCTGCTTTACCGTGGGAATGAAAACATCACCCTTTTCGTTGCGATAGAAGGGATCATCGCCTGCCTTATAGGCATTGTGGCCGGCAAAAATGAGCTTTTCGTCCAAATTGCCGCCCTGAATGGCGCCTACCAGACCTTTTTGAATGCAGTAGACGCGGGGGTCGGCGCGCTTGCCGGTGGAATGGTTTTTCTCCGGATCTTGGCTCCACGTACTCAGGCTGCAACTGGCGAGACAGCCGGCGCACTCCGTTTCGAGCCGCTTGATTTCACGGGCTTTTTCGAAAGTGACGAAAATCAATGTGTCATCCGGCGTGGGCAAGGGCATATCGAAGCCCTCGGCAATCCAGGCCGCAATCCTTACCTTGTCGTCCCGACTGACGAAATAACGTTTGTTCGCGGCGGCAAGGCCTTCGACGCGTTCGGTCATGATTTCATCGGGCTTGCGCGCAAAGGATACCTGGCGCTCCAGACGCTGGTACATTTCCCTGATCATGCCGTTTTGGTAGGCCGAGGAGTAGAAACCGGTGGGGCTGAATTTATTCAAGGCCACATCGCCTTCGCGCATGGACAGCACCAGCTGTTTCCATTCATCCGTCACCGGGCTTTCCCGTGTCAGCAGATCACGCGTGCCCAGTTGAAAGGCAATGGGGCCGATTTCAGGATTGTCCAGCCAATGGGCCCAGTCGCGCAGATGCCAGACACCGCCCGCCATGATAATGGCGACATCTTCCATGCCGTTGTCGTTCATCACCCGGCGCAGCGCCTTGACGCGCTCGTAGGGGTCTTCGGGGATCGCGGGATTTTCCCGGCTGGTAATGCCATTGTGTCCGCCGGCCAGCCAGGGATCTTCATAGACCACGGCGCCGATCAACTCGGCGTATCTGCCTTGCCAATTCTTGAAGGCCCGCTTCAATAATACTTTCAAGGCCATGACGGAGGAAATGATCGGGTCCAGGTAGACGCCTTCATCGGCGCAGATCCGGGCATCTTCCTCGCTCGGTAGGCCAGCGCCCATGGTCACGGCATGGATCATATTACCGCCGCCGGGCGTCCGCGTTGCGGCCAGCACGCCGCGCATCACGCGCATGGCGCCACCAGCTTCTTTCAGGAAATTAATGCGGATGCCGCCCCTGCCGCCGGAGGCTTCGTAAGCCGTCGTGGCCTGCAGGATGCCGCCTTCGATGGACCATGCCACTAACTCTTCATGGCGTTCGCGGCGTGTGCGCCCGGTGTAAGGATAGGTGATGGGATGGCCGTCGTTGTCGTAGCCGATAGCCGCGCCGGTGCCCGAGATGGTGCCGGCAGTGTTTTCTGCGGCCCAGGCGCCCGCGTTGGCGCCGTTCGTTGCACCGACACCCTTGCCGCCCTGGATGAAGGGTAAGATCCATACGCCGTCAATGAAAACACGCCGGCTGAGCTGCTCCCGGATACCCTGGACGCCCGCCATCCCCACCTGTGCCGCAGGCGAAATACTGACCGGGCGCGTCTCTGGGACTTCATTACTGAACAACGCCCCGGTTTCCTCACTGAATTTGTATTGGAAAATTCAAAACTCAAATAGCTCATAGATCGTTGTCAGGAATTAGCAACCGCGCGAATTGCCGCAGGTTAGGATCGGGGACCGCTTATCCCCGTAGCACGGCTCCCGTTGCCTTGGCGACGGCGGCGACAATCTTGGCGGCGATGGCTTCGATCTCCGGGTCGGTCAGGGTGGCGTCCTTGGGCGCCAGACGGGCGGTGATGGCGACGGATTTCTTGCCGTCCTCAATGCCCTTGCCGGCATAGATATCGAACACATTGACATCGCCGATGAAGGCTTTGTCGGCACCCTTGGCCGCGCGCACGATACTGTCCGCCGTGGTTGCCTCGTCCACCACAAACGCGAAATCCCGCTGCACCGAGGGCAGGTCGCTGACCAGCAGTTCGGCCCGGTTACGGGTCGCCTTGGCCTTGGGCAGGGGCGCGTTGTCGATGAAGACTTCAAAAGCCACCATGGGCCCGGTCACATCCATGCGGTCCAGGATGCGGGGATGGATCTCGCCGAACGCGGCCAGAACATTTTTCGGGCCCAGGCGCATCACCGCCGACCGGACCGGATGGTACCAGCCCGGCGCCTCCGTTGCGATCTGTATGCTGGCCGTGGGCGCGCCGATGGCTTCCAACACTGCCAGGGCATCAGCCTTGGCGTCGTAGGCATCGACTGGACGCGGCGTTTCGGCCCAATGGCGGCGGTTATCGCGACCCCGGCGCAGGCCGGCGGCAACAAAATCCTGACCTTTCGGCGTGGCGTCGCGGAACTGCGGCCCAACCTCGAACAAAGCCACGTCGTCAAAGCCACGGTCGCCGTTGCGGCCCGCCGCCAGGATCAGATTGCCCAGCATGGAGGGTCGCATGGCGTCCAATTCCGACGATATGGGATTGGCCAGCAGCATATCCTCGGTACCGCCGCCGAACAGTTCGGCGAAACGGCGCGGCATGAATGACCAGGTTACGCATTCCATCATGCCGCGGACCGCCAGGGCCCGCTTGGCAGTGGGCCGTCGCCGTTGCGACAACGTCAGGGCCGGTTTCGCGGTAACCGATAATCGGGGCAGGGGGGTGGAAACAATGCGGTCGAAACCGGCGATACGCGCCACTTCCTCGACAATATCCGCCTCGCCGTCAATGTCCGTGCGCCAGGTTGGCGCGGTGACCTGCCAGTTTCCGCTCTTCCCGGCGATGCCGAAGCCCAAATCGGAGAGGATCTTTCGTTGTTCTTCTTCGTCCACGTCGATGCCGATTAATTCGGTGACCCGGGCCGGGCGGAAGGCGACAACCTTGGCGGGCACATCCGGCGTGCCGGCCAAAACCGTGTGCGAGGTTTCACCACCGCACATTTCCAGCACCATGCGGGTGGCGACTTCCACGCCAGGGCGCACCATGGCCGGGTCCACGCCGCGCTCAAACCGATAGCGGGCATCGCTCTCGATACCCAGACGGCGCCCGGTGGCGGCGGTGCGGTGAGCGTCGAACAGCGCCGCTTCGAGGAACATTTCCGTGGTCTCGTCGGTGCAGCCCGAGGCCTCGCCACCCATGACGCCGCCGATAGCCTCGGCTGCTTTCTGGTCGGCGATGACCGTGATTTCACCGTCCAGCTCGTAATCCTTGCCATCCAGGGCCAGGAAGGTCTCGCCGGCGGTGGCCATGCGGGCCTGTATGGGGGCCGTGACCTTGCCCGCGTCAAAGACATGCAAGGGCCGGCCCAGGTCATAGGTGATAAAATTGGTCATATCGACCAGGGCCGAAATAGGCCGCAGACCGATGGCGGTGAGACGGCGGCGCAGCCATTCCGGGCTGGGGCCGTTCTTCAGGCCGCGAAAATGCCGGCCCAGGAAGCAGGAACAGGCGGCCTCGTAGCCGGCCTCGAAATTCAGCTCCACATCGACGGGGCTGTCATAGCTGCCCTCGACAGGTGTCGCGTCCAGGGGTTTCAGAGTACCCATGCCGGCGGCGGCCAGATCGCGGGCAATGCCGCGTACGCCCAGGCAATCCTGTTTGTTGGGTGTGACGTTGATGTCAATTACCGGATCATCCAGGCCCATGATCTGCGCAAAGGGCGCGCCGACGGGGGCGTCCTCGGCCAGTTCGATGATGCCGTCGTGCTCGTCGCTCAGGCCCATTTCACGCTCGGAACAGAGCATGCCATTGGAATCCTCACCACGGATATTGGATGGTTTTAACAGCATGCCATTGCCGGGGATGGTGGTGCCGGATGGGGCGAAGACGCCCTTCATGCCGGTGCGCGCGTTGGGTGCGCCACAGACCACCTGGATCTGCCCTTCGCCCGTATCGACGATGCAGACGCGCAGCCGGTCCGCGTTCGGGTGCTGTTTGGCCTCGACCACATAACCTACCGTAAACGGCGCCAGATCCTCCGTGCGGTCCTCGACCTCCTCCAACTCCAGGCCGATGGCGGTCAGTTTGTCGGTGATCTCGACCAACGTGGCATCGGTGTCCAGATGGTCCTTCAACCATGAAAGGGTGAACTTCATCGTGACAACCCTCCCGACATGGTCGGCACATCCAGGGGGACAAAGCCGTAATGGTGCAACCAGCGCAGGTCGCTGTCGAAAAAGGCCCTTAGATCTGGAATGCCGTATTTCAGCATGGCGATGCGGTCGATGCCCATGCCCCAGGCAAACCCCTGCCATTCGCTGGCATCAAGGCCGCAGTTTTCCAGGACCCGCGGATTGACCATGCCACAGCCTAGGATCTCCAGCCAATCATCGCCCTCGCCAATGCGCAGATTGCCGCCCTCGTAGGAGCAGCCGATGTCCACTTCTGCAGAAGGTTCGGTGAAGGGGAAATAGCTGGGGCGAAAGCGGAAACGCACATTGTCGACCTCGAAAAAGGCCTGACAGAAGGCCTCCAGCGTGCCTTTAAGGTGACCCATATGGATATCCCGGTCGATCACCAGGCCCTCGATCTGATGAAACATCGGGGTATGGGTCTGATCCGAGTCCGAACGATAGGTGCGGCCCGGCACCACGATACGATGGGGCGGGGGGGTGTCCTGCATGGTGCGGATCTGCACGGGCGAGGTGTGCGTGCGCAACACCATGGGCATGCCATCCTCGCGCTGGGGCAAATAGAAGGTGTCCTGCATCTGCCGGGCGGGATGCTCGGGCGGTATATTCAGGGCCGTAAAGTTATGAAAGTCATCCTCGATATCGGGGCCCTCGGCGATGGTGAAGCTCATATCGGCGAAAATTGCCGCGATTTCATCCATCACCTGGCTGACGGGATGAATACGGCCCTGGGGCTGTTGGCGCACGGGCAAGGTAACATCAATGCCTTCGGTCGCCAGGCGGGCTTCCAACTCCACCTCGTGCAGGCCAAGCCGGCGGGCTTCGATAGCTTCGGCGACAACGTCCTTGACCTTGTTCAGGGCGGCACCGGCCTCACGCCGCTGGTCGGGGTCCATTTTACCCAGGCCCTTCATCTGGGCCGTGATCCGGCCCTTCTTGCCCAGGGCCGCAACGCGGCTCGCCTCAAGCGCAGCCAGATCGGCGACGCCGGCCACCTCGGCCAAAAGCTCGTCCTGCAGGGTCTCTATTTCCGTCGTCATGATATCGCTTTCCCGCAAATGCTATGCGGCTGAATAGAAAATGAAAAAGGGGTCCGCTGTTGGACGGGCCCCAAATTCATATCGTCGTATTTGTAACTTGTCTCTGGGGGCCCGATCTTTAGATCGAAGGCCCGGTCGTGCCGTCGTGCGTTAGGCCAATGCGGCCTCCGCCTGCTCAACCAGGGCCTTGAACGCCTCAGGCTCGCGCACGGCAAGATCAGCCAGGACTTTCCGGTCAATCTCGATACCCGCTACCTTGAGGCCATTCATAAATCGGGCATAGTTGACACCAAGCTCCCGGCTGGCCGCGTTGATCCGCTGGATCCACAGAGCCCGGAAATTCCGCTTACGTACACGCCGGTCGCGGTAGGCGTATTGCCCCGCTTTTTCGACCGCCTGTTTGGCAATGCGGATGGTGTTCTTGCGCCGGCCCTGATAGCCGGTGGCCTGAGCCAGAACTTTTTTGTGTTTGGCGTGAGATGTCACGCCGCGTTTTACGCGCGCCATTTTCTAAATCTCCTCGCCTAGCCGTATGGCATGAATTTTTTGATGATCTTGGCATCCGCGTCCGACATCAACGTGGTGCCACGATGATTGCGGATCTGCTTGTTGGTGCGTTTGATCATACCGTGTTGCTTGCCCGCGTAGCTGCGGCGAACCTTGCCGGACGCGGTCAGACTAAAGCGCTTTTTCACGCTTGATTTGGTCTTCATCTTGGGCATTTCGATCCTCCTATACGTTAGGATAAGTCTTAAAAATGGCGGCCGGGCATGCCCCGGGCATTAGCCCGCGCCGGCGCGCCGCTCAGAACGGCGGTTTATAGCGTTGTGATCTAGCCAGCGCAACAGGATTGTTCGCCGATATCCGCATGCCGCGACTAGGCGGTCCGACCGTCCAGCGCCCGCTTCACCGCCGGCAATGCGGTGCCCATGTCAGTCCGCTCAATTTCCGTCTCCAGGTCGGCTAGCCGGGTTCGGTTTTGCCTGTCGTTGGGGTTGCGCCAGTAGGCGGACAAGGCGCGGCAACGGCCGATGAATAGATCGGACCAGGGCAGCGGTTCGACTTGGGTAAAACCCTCCAGCAAATCCGCATAGCGTTCGGCCTTGTCATATTCACCGGCGTTCAGGCAAGTCTCGATAGCGTAGCGAAAGAACCAAAGGTGGCAATGCCCCACCACGCGTTCCGCCAACATCGCCTCGCCTTCGTCCAGGGCTTTTCGGCTCTCTTCGACATCGTCGGTGGCTAACGCCAAAAAGCCCAATGACCAAGGGCCAAGCAGGGCACGGCTGGTTTCGACGGCCATGCTGGCCCCCTTGCGTGCCGCCGTGATGGCTGCCTCGCGATCACCGAGGTACAACCGGCACAAGCCTGTGTTGCTCCAGACCAGCGGTTCCCAGACCTTGGCACCAATGCGTTGGACTGTTTTTCCCGCGATTTCAGCTTGCTCCAGCCCCGCCTCCGCGTCGCCAAATTCACATAATATGGAGCTGTAATTGAGGCGCACGATAGCTTCCGCACGGAAGTGGCCTACCCGACGGATCAATTCCAACCCTTCAACCACGGTTTCGCGGGCATCATTCAATCTGGTCTGAAACACAAGCGTATGGGCGATCGCCGGCACGCCGCCCGCTTGTACAGCAATGAGATCATTGGTTTTTGCGATATCCGCGGCCAGCTGGAAGTTGCGGTAGGCGGAGCCCATGCGTCCTTCCATATATTGGCTATCGGCGAGACCGGAATAGGCCTGAGCTTCAATTTCGACGGAACCGGCGGTGCGGGCATGGCTCAGGGCCAGTTGCTGTTCGCGCTCGCAAAGTGCCGCATCGCCCTTTAGGAAGCCGATGTTGCCGCGTAAATGGTGAATGTGCGCCAGTTCCAGCGGCAGGTCCTCGCTTTCGGCAAGCGGTTGGGCCTGATCCAGGGCGTCCAGGGTCAATTCCGCTTGGCCCAGGATACGCAGACCGGCGGCAATGCCGATCAGAGCCCGGCAACGGGCGTCGTCATCGGGGGCGCTATCCAGTGCGGCGCGGAAAGCCTCGATGGAATGGTCCGTCCGTCCAGCCCCGCGCAGGACGTCTCCGCGCAGGCGTTCGAGGTTAAAACGCACATCCGTCGCGGTGGCGATTTCCACCCCACGTTCGGCGGCGGCCAGGGCCTCGTCATAGCGAAAACTCACCGCGAAGGCGCGCCCAGCCGAGAGATAGGCCTGCGCGGCGCCATCGTCGCCGGCTTTGTCCAGGTGGGATGCGTGCAACAAGCCATCGCGTTCGCGGAACCACTCCGCCGCCTTGGCATGAAACTCCCGCCGGGGTTGGCTCATCAGTGTGCCATAGGCGCCTTCGCGGATCAGGGCGTGACCGAACAGATAGGCATCATCGACTGGGCGGATCAGGGCGGCGGCCAAAAGGCGGTCGGGCTGGTAGTCATCGAAGCCCGCGACGGCCAGCATCGCGGAGAGGCTGAAGCGTTGGCCGAGTACGGAGGCGGCTTGCAACGCCCGGCGATCTTTTTCGGGAATGGCATCCAATCTGGCCTGTACGATGCCCTGCACCGTACCGGGGATATTGCCGCCTACCAGTTCGTCGGCGTTGCGCAGCAATTGCTCCAGGAAAAGCGGGTTGCCGTCGGCGCGGGCGATGCATGTGGCGATAATACCGTCTTCCAGATCAGCGAATTCCCGTGCCAGACCGGCTGCCTCGGTCGCTTTCAATGGCGTTAGATTGAAGGTCGAAACCGGCATCGAATTGGTCTGCTCGCGCCAGTTCCCATCAAACGGATCGCCGGTGATCCGGGTCGTAAGAACCAGCAGCGCCGGGCAGTCCGCGACCGTTCGGGTCAGCGCGGCGGCCTGTGCCAGAACGGCGGCATCGGCCCAGTGCATGTCCTCGATCCTAAGCAGCAAGGGCCGCTTGGCACTTCGCCCCCGCACTAAATCACCCAGAGCATCCTGGCGGCCTAGGCCGCGGGTTTCGTTGTCCATCGCCTCGAACAGGGCGCGCAAATCGTCGGGTTGGGCCAGGTCCAGCAAATCATAAAGATGCGCGCGCCGTTCGTCGGGAACCAGGCCATCGATGATCGCCCGTTGCGCGGCATGGGCACGGGCTTCGTTGCCGCTACCCGGTGGCAGCTCAAGCAGGTCCCTGACCAGCGCGCCAATCGCGTCCTGGCCCTTGCCGGTGCCAAAATCCAGGACCAGGCCGGTACAACCGTCGAAGCCGTGTTCCCCCGCCAGACCCTCGAATTCCTGCAGCAACCTGGTCTTGCCGATACCGGCTTCGCCCCGGACCAGGATGGTTTCGCCGGTTTTTTTGGTACGGCAGCGGTCGAGCATGTCGACGAAGCGCGCTCGTTCCGCGTCCCGCCCGACGAACGCGGTCATCGCGGCAAGGTTGTCCGCCTCGAACATGCCCTCGACACGCCAAACCTCCACCGGAACGGGCAGTCCTTCAATGGCGCGCGGGCCTAGCAAAGCGCCCTTCATCCGATTGCCTAAACTTCGGGCGATGTCGGCGGAGGAAAAGGTTTCGCCCGGGCCCGCCAGGTCGGTCAGCCGCGCGGCGAGATTTACCGAGTCTCCGGTAACCGTGTATTCCTGATGACCAGCACTTCCCATTCGGCTCGCAACCACCTGGCCGGAAGCGATGCCGGCATGAATGGCCAAAGGCGGCTCCATCGCCCGCGCGGCGGCGTGCAATGCGCTGGCGGCCCGTATCGCCCGTTCCGGATCATCGGTATGGGCGATGGGCGCGCCGAATACCGCCATCACCGCATCACCGATATGTTTGTCTATGGTGCCGCCAAAGCGTATCACCGCGTCATCGGCAACCGCGAAAAAGCGATTTAGCAGATCGTGGGTCGGTTCCGCGCCAAGGCGCTCGGAAAGGGCTGTAAAACCGGAAATATCGGCGAATAGCACCGTCACTTGACGGCGTTCCGCCTCGACGCCGGGGAGGGCCCGTTCCCGTGGCGATGCGGTGGCGGTTTCGCCGCCCAGGGCCTCAATCGCGGTCAGGACCCGTTTTCGCGGCCCTAATGGCAGGCCCAGCTCGCGCAAATCCGCGTCGTTGATAGCGGGAAGATCGCGCATGCCAACTTCGTTATCGATGAAGACATCGATATATTTTGCCAGATCAAGACTGACGAGCCATTGCCTAATATCTTCCGCCATGACGCCCCCCGCTCAAGATACTAGCAGAAGATCCGATCTTTGGCAGTCCATGGGCTTGCGCTACTCCTCCAACGTCGCGGCAAGGCGTTCGGCGGCTTCGGCGTAGTCCTGCATGAAGTCGTAAACGACCGAGCGGGCGGACTGTTCGGTGTTCATCAGCCCGACGGCCTGCCCGACATAATAGGTCGCCAATTCCTTTGCGCCCTCGTGGCCGTTTGCCGCCAGTTTGTCGATTTTTTCCATGGCCGGCTTGCTAAGGACACCCTGCAAAGGCATCGGTAGCGGATCAGGCGCGCCCGCAGCGCCCCAGGCATCCGTCCAGGCGGATTGCAATTGCCGGGTCGGCTTGCCGGTTCGGCTGCGCGAGCGCACCGTATTGCGGGAATGCGCCGCCAGCATCTTTTCCTTCACCGTCGGCGTTGTCTCCGCCTCCGCCGTGGTCAGCCACACCGAACCTGTCCACACGCCAGCCGCCCCCATCGCCATGCACGCGGCCATCTGCCGGCCCGTCGCGATGCCGCCAGCGGCCAGGGCAAACATATGTGGATAGGGTTTGATCGTCTCAAGCACCTCCGGCACCAGCACCATGGTCGAAACCTCGCCGCAATGGCCGCCAGCTTCGGTGCCTGAGACGATCAGAATATCGACCCCGGCCTCGGCGTGCTTGAGGGCGTGTTCGCGCGCGCCGGTCAAGGCACCGACCGCCACGCCGTTGGCCCGGGCCTGTTCCATCATGAAGTCCGGCGGCACCCCCAGGGCATTGACGATCAGTTTGATGGGATGGGCGAAGGCAACATCAAGAAGCCGTCCCGCCCCTTCCGGGCGCAGATTCTCGCCGTATCTTCCGTCGCTTCCCGGCTCCCACAGATCATCAACGTCGAGCCCGTGCCGCGCCAGTAAATCGGTGATATAGGCACGGTGTTCCGGTGGGATCCGCGCCTCGAGCTCCGCCGCCGACGGCATTTCACCCTTGGCGATAATCTTGTTGGGAATAAGCAGATCGACCCCATAGGGCTTGCCGTTCACATGTTCGTCGATCCAATTGAGTTCGATCTCCAGGCTTTCCGGTGTATGGCCGACCGCCCCCAACACGCCAAAGCCGCCGGCGTTTGTCACCGCCGCAACAACGTCGCGGCAGTGGGTGAACGCGAACAGTGGAAATTCGATGCCCAGTTTGTCGCATATTTTCGATTTCATGATTCCTCCTATTCCGAGCAGCTGTCTTCAGCCATTATTTGCCACAATGATCGCCCAAGGCAAGATTGGCCAGGCCAATAAAAGAAGGGACAGCGGCTTTCACCGCTGTCCCCATAGCTAAGGCCCCCTGTTTGTTTAAATATTCTTCAACTGGTCGCCGATCGGCAATTGGCGGATACGCTTGCCGGTCGCATCGAGCTCTTAGCCGGCGCAGCAGGATAGTTTGGCGATGTCTTTCTCGAAGGTCTGCGCCGCCAGCTTCAAGCCTTCCACCGTGGTCAGGTAGGGAAAGATCATCTCGCCCAGTTCCACGTACGTCATCCCCTGTCGGATGGCCAGGGCGGCGGTCTGGATGCTGTCGGCGCCCTCGGGCGCCAGAATATGCGCGCCCAGTAGCCTCTTTGTCCCGCTATCGGCCACCAGTTTGATTAGGCCGCGGGTATCGCGGGCGGCCAGGGCGCGGGGGACGAATTCCAGCGGCAATAGCGAGGTCACTACATCGTGCCCGGCGGCGATGGCATCAGCCTCGGTCAGACCCACGGTGGCGACTTGCGGGTCGGTGAAGACCACCGCCGGCATGGCGTTGTTGTCATAGACCTGGCTGTCACCGTTCAGGGCGTTTTGCGCCGCGATCTTGGCGCCATGGGCGGCCATGTAAACGAATTGATCCCGGCCCGTGACATCGCCGGCGGCATAGACATTGGCCCGCGAGGTGCGCATACGCTCGTCAATGGCAATGCCGCCATTCGCACGGGTCTTGATGCCGGCCTGTTCCAGGCCCAGGCCCTGGGTGTTGGGCCGCCGCCCGGCGCTGAGCAACAGGCGCTCGGCTTGTAGAACCTGCGCCGCGCCATCCGTTTCAACCCTCAGGGCGACGCCGGTTCCCGTCCGTTCGATGCTTTCATAACTCAGGCCGTCCATTACCGTCAGACCCTCGTCGCGCAGATAGCCGCGTAGGGCGTCGCTGATTTCGGGCTCGCCTTCGGGCAGCAACCGGCTGCGGCAGGCGATGGTCACCGCTACGCCTGCGCGGGCCAGCATCTGTGCCACCTCGCAACCAATATAACCGCCGCCGATCAGTAGTATGGAGCCTGGTAGCTGCTCCAGTGCAAAGGCGGTGGTTGAGGTCAGAAAGGGGGTGTCCTTGATGCCCGCTATGTCAGGCACGCTGGCCTGGGAACCGCAGGCAATGACGGTTTTTTCCGCTGCCAACGGCGCGCCGTCAAACAGCAGGCCGTCGCCATTGAAGGCCGCCGCGCCGGGGCGGTAGTCGATGGAGGGATAATTTTCCAGCTGGTCGGTATATTTGCTCTGACGCAGGCTGGCGACCAACTCGTCCTTTTGCCCGACGATGGCGCCCCAGTCCGCCAACTGCCCACTGGCCTGAATGCCGGCGAAACGCCCCGTGTTGGCCTGGTGCAGGGCTTCCGTGGCCCGGATCATGGTTTTTGACGGCACACAGCCCACGTTGACGCAGGTGCCGCCGATGGTGCCGTGGCCGATGAGCGCCACATGCGCGCCTTGCTCGGCGGCGGTAATGGCGGCGGAGAATCCCGCCGACCCCGCACCGATCACGGCCAGATCATAGCTGCTCATGATGGCTCTTCCCCCGCTTCAGCTTTCGCTTTGCCGCGCAAAACAAGAGCAAAGACCACCAGGCCCAGAAAACAGACCAGGGCGGGGAGCAGGATAAAGTCCATCCAGGCCCCGACAATGGATGACAGCCCCACGGCGGCCAGCAACACCACCAGTGCCGGGGTAAAGCAGCACACCGCCATGACGGCGGCACCCCCTATGCCGATACTCAACAGCCTGTTTGATTTCGCTTCGCTTGGCATGATCTCTATTCCCCAGATATTTATCCGTGCTAAATTACATCCCGTAGTAACTACGGGATCAAGCTGGATTATGGCCATTCACACAGACGTTACGGCCCGGGATTCACAGGAATCAGTGACGCTATCAATCGGCGCACTGTCCAAACGAACCGGCGTGCATTTGGAGACGGTGCGGTATTACGAAAATATCGGCATCATGCCCGCGCCGCCGCGCAGCCCCGCCGGGCACCGCCGCTATGACCGCGAGCATCTAAAACGCCTGACTTTCGTGAAGCGCAGCAGGGAGTTGGGCTTTACCCTGAAGGAAATCCGGGCCCTGTTGGCGCTGGTCGATGGCGGCGATTACACTTGTGGCGAGGTGCACGAATTGACCGTCAGCCATCTGCATGACGTGCGGGAAAAAATCGCCGATCTGCAGCGGCTGGAAACCACGCTGGCCGAGATCTCGGAGCAATGCGCGGACGGCACCATCCCCGATTGTCCGTTCATCGAAACGTTATTTCGATAAAACCCAAGAATTATGTAGTGAGAGGAAAAAGTATGTTTGACCCGATCGAGTATGCCGATGCCAACGACGATGTGCGGGCGGTTTTTGATGCGATCAAAACCGCGCGCAATTTGCCCGACGTCAACAACTTCTGGAAATATCTGGCCAACGATCCCGCGACCCTGAAACGTACCTGGGAAAGTTTGGCAGAGGTAATGGCACCGGGCGCGCTCGACCCCATGGTCAAGGAGATGATCTATATCGCCATCTCCATGTCCAACAATTGCGAATATTGCATAAAAAGCCATACCGCCTCGGCCCGCAAACAAGGCATGAGCGATGACATGCTTAGAGAGGTCATGGCCGTGGTCGGCATGGCCAACGAAACCAATGCCCTGGTCAATTCCTATCGCGTCGAGGTCGATGAGGGCCTGAAGTAGGGCCGTCCGGTCATAAAACCGCGAGATCCGTGTTCAGCAGGTCGGTCACCAGCATGCGCCCGGCCAGATGGGTGATGCAAAAGCTGGGCTTGACTGTTTCGACGACGATTTGCGGTGTGATGCCGCAGGCCCAGAAGACCGGAACATCGTACTCCCGCATTTGCGGCGGCGTGCCGCCGAATTCCTGATAGTCCAAGTCATCGATGCCAATGGCCTCCGGATGGCCGATATGCACGGGCGCGCCATGCACACTTGGAAAACGGGTGGTGATCTGGATGGCGCGAATGGCGTCCGCCGGGCTCATGGCGCGCATGGAGACGACCATCTTGCCATTGAATCGGCCCGCCGGCGCGGTGTCGATATTGGTGACGTAGGTGGCGGGGCGGCCACCCCGTTGGCGATGATAGAGCGGCACCCCGTGCTGCACCAACGCCTCTTCGAATGAGAGCGAACAGCCAAGAGGGAACGAAACTAAATCATCACGCCAGTATTCGGTGATGTCCGAGGCAACATCGATTTCCTTGCCGTTCTCAAACACCCGGTAGCCTGACAGATCAGTGCGCACGTCAATATCTTCGCCCAGCGTCGGCAAGGATGGATCGCCCGCATCACCAACCGCCAGCAGCGGACAGGGCTTGGGGTTGAGCATGCAATAGGTTTGAAACTCCTGTGCGTATTCTTTTGGCAGGATGACCATATTGGCCTGAACGTGGCCCGGCGCCACGCCGCCCGTATGGGTGTTGTGTTCGCCGCTACGGATTGCAAGTCTGGCTTCCCGCGCGGGATTGATCGAATTCAAACCTGTCGCCGCCGTGGTTGCTGTTGCCGTGTTCTGCATTGTATCTTCCTCCGCCCCATCCCTACCTCTGTTCCTTGCTTTCAGAGTAGCCATTCGGGATCTCATTGGCAATTCCATGGGCTGCGTGATCTATTGGCGTTGTTACAGGTTCAGAACACGTAGAGGATCGTCGTCATGAAGGCTGGATTTGGTATTCCCAATAATCAGGGCGTCGAAGACCCGAACGATCTGGTGGCTCTTGCCGTTACGGCGGAGCGGCTGGGCTTTGCCAGCGTCTGGGTCCGCGAGCATCTGTTTCATTCCACCTATGTGGCGGAACGCCTGGGCGACAAGCCTTATCATGATGCCCTGACGGTACTGACCGCCATTGCCTGCGCCACCAAAACGGTTCGCCTGGGCACCTCGGTCCTGGTCCTGCCCTGGCACGATCCGGCGCGGCTGGGCAAAATGGTCGCCACGTTGGATCAACTCTCCGGTGGGCGGGTGGACCTGGGCGTTGGCGTCGCGGTAACCCGAGATGAGTTCGAGAACCTGGGCGTTGACTTCGCCACGCGGGGCAAGCGTACGGACGAGATCCTGGGCGCGCTGCAGGCGCTATGGACCCAGGATACGCCGGAGTTCGCGGGCGAATATTACCGCTATTCCGGCCTGAAGTTTTCCCCAAAACCATTGCAGGCCCCCTATCCACCACTGTTGATCGGTGGCTCCAGCGCCGCCGCCAAGCGCCGCGTGGTGCGTTTCGGCGACGGCTGGCACACCCTGCGGCAATCGCCCAGCCAGTTCGCCGAGGGCCGTCAGGATATAATCAAGGAAATGGAAGCGGCGGGCCGCGATCCTGCGGATCTGCAATTTTCGCTGACATTGCCCGTACGTTTTACCGGCAAAGCGCCCAGCGCCCCGGTGCAGGACCGCACCGCGCTGACCGGTACGGATGATGATATCGTCGAAACCATCAAGGCCTATGAAGCAGCCGGGCTGGATGAAATCGTGGTTGGCGTTTCCAGTGCGGATGTGGCGGAAAACACCGATGCCATGGAGCATTTCATGCAACGGGTATGGTCCAAGCTGTAAAGACCGTGGGACTCAAAAAATAATCCTGGCGGAATGGGTTTTTTCCAAGGGCAGTTGGCCAGTAGACGCGTTTTCATCGGCGTTCAATGTCACCTGAATAGGCGTCTCTCTACTACTGTTTTGGGCATTATCGGGCAGCAGCACCATGGATACGTCAGCAAGTTTGAATTCGGCCCGCTGCGTCCCATCCTGATTTGAAATAGCAATCTCCGTTCCCAGCAGTTGCTCGTAACTGCTTTTTGCCGCCGCCAAATCGTTGACCGCGTAGACGACGCTTGAAATACCAAGCGCGCCATTGTCGTGGCGGGTATCAGCCTCGCTCATTTTCTGCTCGGGGACATAGGCATCCCGGAGGAATGGCAGGGCATCGGTGAAGGGCGACATAATATTCCAGCTGACGGTCTCGCCGTTGGGCTTTTCCCGCTGAAACGGTATCGGCTTCGTGGTTTTCAGGCCTCGGCGGTTCGCCTGTTCAGTGTCCTGCGTGATATCCAAGGACAACAGCGCGGAATGCATGAACCCTTCCGGAAAACGGATGCCCTCGACGAAGCGGTATTTGATGTGGTTATCGGTATTCTTCAGAACAATGTTCAAGAGCCCCGAATTGAGCAGGGTTTTCAAAAGCAGCCTCCTGCGAAATGCGATGAGCTCGAAAAATGTACCGTCCTGAAAATGTATCAGCGCATTGTGGGTGAAGCCTGACCCATGCACCCCGCCGTAGACCACATTGAAGCCCAGAGACGTGAAGTCCCGGGTGGCGATATCCAGGTCGTCAACGCGAATGACGACATGTTCAAGCTTTAGCTCCGATGGAGCAGGCATTCATTTCGCCTTTCTCGCTACATGTTGATGCCCGCCCGCACCAGGGGAAACACCTCTTCCGACAGCATCTGCATCTCGTCGAGGACCATTTGTTGCGGCATGCCGGGAAACTGCACGCCCATGACGAAATGATTGACGCCAAAGCGGCGCGTCAGATCGAGGATCTGTTCGGCGATTTCTTCGGGAGAGCCGAACAGGAAGCGGTCCTGGACCAGTTCCTCGAAATCGATGTCAAAATTGTTATCCCCCGCCGGCATCACCTTGTCCTGGCCCCATTGATGATAGGCGTTGTATTTCGCCTCCAGATACGGCTGTGCCATGCGCATGGCCTCTTCCCGGGACTTGGCCACCACGACCTCGCGCATCATGGGGAATTCTTTTGGAAAAGGTTTGCCGCAGGCGTCCAGCTCGCGGCGATAAACCTGCATCTGCCGCTCGATGGTGTCCAGACGGTTGTGCGGGTTGACGAACCAGGCATCGGTCAATCTGGCCGCGCGGCGGATGGCGACGTCGGCATTGGCGCCGGTCCAAATGGGGGGCATGGGTTGTTGCGCCGGTTTGATGGTGCAAACCGCATCGATCAATTCAAAATGCGAGCCCCGCATGGAGACCTTGTCCTCGCTCCACAGCCGCTTAATGGCCTCCAACCCCTCTTCCATGCGCGGGCCGGCTTGCTTTTGCGTGGTGCCAAAGGCGCGGAACTCCACATCGCGATAGCCGATACCGACGCCAAAGATCAACCGCCCGCCCGACATGACATCGATGTTGGCGAACTGTTCGGCGATATCGAGAGGCTTGTGCAGGGGCAGCAGTACCACGCCGGCGATCAGGCGCAAAGAGGGCGCCTCGGCCATGATGCGCGAGAGGAACGGCACTTGCTGGAATTCCGATAGTGGGTGCGTGGTGTAGTGGGAGCCTTTCATGATGGAATCGAAGCGCATTTTTTCGGCCCAGCGCACCTGTTCCAGCATCTCCGCCCAGTGCTGGGCGGCATCCCCGCCGACCGGAAACTGTCCCCGGTTCATCAAGCCGAACTGGATCATAATCTTGCCCGCCTCGCTCGATTTTCCATTACCGCCCGGATCAGCGTTTGCGGCGTTTCAACATATCCAGGCCCAGTTTAATGATATAGAAGGGCACCACGATGACCGCGCCCAACAGGATATAGGGCACACCCCAGCGCACGGCATCCGCCGCCAATTCCCCCGCATGGCGCAGGGATTGGGAGAGGAAGCGGATAAAGCCCAAGGCATCCACCTCGATCACCGACAGCACCCAGCCGACCAACAGGCAGACCAGCAGCAGCTTTATGCCGGTGCCGAGAATTCTACGAATATCGATGTTACCCATGCTCCGCTCGCTTCCCTACAGAACTTCAAAAACCCGGTACGCCACGCCACCTGGGGCGCGGCTGCCCTTGGCAACGCAGACGATGCTGTTTAGCCAGGCATATTTCTCCGTCCCGGTTTCAAAAAACGGCGCCGTGCGGAAATAGAATTCCGACGGATCCACGTCCTCGCCCGCGTTGAGGCGCGAGATAACATCGTCGGGTCCATGGCGCACACCGCGATAGGTCATGTAGATCAAGGCGCCGTCATCTGTTTCCAGGGTGATCCGCACATCCAGCTGCAGCACGCCGTCGTTGCGGATGACCAGCCAATCGCCGCCCGCCGCCGGTAAAATCCGGCCGCGCAATTTTGGTCCTTCGAAGCTGCCGCCGGAGACCTCGGCAATGCGCCGGTTGCCCAGCGGCGTGGCCCCCAGGTCCCGGATCGCGGCTAGATTGGCGGAAATTTCGAACAGGAATTCCGTTTCTATCCCGCTCATGCGTGCGCCTCCTGAATAACATTGGCTTTGCCCTGCATCATACACAAGGATGGCCGTGGGGAAGGGGAATTTTGCCATGCGCCAAGGTCAGCCTAGGGCATGGCCGCGCGCCTTGGCCAGCCGGTCGGGATTTATCAACTTATTTCGGATGGGAAAAATGGCGACCCCGGCCGGACTTGAACCGAGCATCTTCGGCTTGAAAGGCCGACATCCTAACCTTTAGACTACGGGGTCGCGGTGCAGGAGGAAGTAGCTAAATCAGCGGCAAAAAGCAAGCTTGATCTGCGATATTTCTGACTGCCACGGGTTCTTAGCATGATGGACATTAATTTTCTGGAAATGCCGCGTCCTCGATGAACAACTGCACCCCGCGCCGGCCCTGCCAATCATCCGCCCGCAGATGACCCGCCAGGTGCAAGCTGCGGCCCTGGGCCGACAGCATGGCCTGGCCCAACGGGCTGTCAGCGACGCCAAATGCGATGCCTTTCAGCCTGCCGCCGCGGGCGCCGGCGAGCACCATGCGCACATGGTTCTGACCCACCAGATCCGCCTTGACCACATCCGCATTGGCGATGGCAAAGCGTGGTTCGGGGTGACCGGCACCGAATGGTCCCGCGCTTTCCAAAGTGTCGAACAGATCCCGGCTGGCCCCCGATACTGTCAGCACGCCGTCCAGACCCAAGGAGTGACTTTGCGGCTGCCCGGCCATGGCCTCGGCAATGCGTTCGCTCAGGAATGTTTCCAGTTCCGCCAGCCTGTTGAGCGCCACGGTCAGCCCCGCCGCCATGGCATGGCCGCCACCGGCCAGCAGCAAACCCGCCTGCTTGGCGGCGGTGATGGCGGCGCCCAGGTTGACCCCGGGGATCGAGCGTCCCGATCCCTTGCCCACCTCGCCATCCATGGCGACGATAATGGTGGGCCGGCGGTAGCGGTCCTTCAGGCGCGAGGCAACGATACCGATTACCCCTTGGTGCCAGCGCGGATCGGCCAGAAACACCAGGGGCTGTTGCCCAGGCCCCCCAGCCCACTTCGCCTCGGCCAGTTCTATGGCCTGGGTTTGGATCGCGGCCTCGATCTCGCGCCGTTCCAGGTTGAAGTCATTCAATTTCGCCGCGATGGCCTGGGCCTCGTTCATATCGTCCGTGGCCAGCAATTTGGCGCCCAGATGGGAATTGCCCACGCGGCCCCCGGCGTTCAGGCGCGGCCCGAAGACAAAGCCCAGGTGATAGGCACCGGGACGTTGATCCACGCCGGCAAGATCCGACAGGGCCGCCAGGCCCGGATTGTCGCGGTTCGCGGCAATTTTTAGGCCCTGGGCCACCAGCACCCGGTTCAGTCCGGTCAGGGGCACAACATCGCAAACCGTGCCCAACGCAACCAGGTCCAGCCATTGCAGCAGGTTCGGCTCCCGGCTGCCTTTAAACCAGCCGCGCTGGCGCAGGGCTCGGTTCAGGGCCACGACCAGCAGATAGGTAACGCCCACGGCGGCCAGTTGCCCCAGGCCACTGTCATCATCCAGGCGGTTCGGATTGACCACGGCGACGGCGGTCGGCAGGCGCGGCTCCGCCTGATGATGGTCCACGACGATGGTATCCAGGCCGGCATCGGCGGCGGCGGCCAGCGGCTCGAACGCCGCGATGCCGCAATCCACGGTCACCACCACGGCCACGCCTTGTTGGCGCAGCGCCAAAAGAGCTGGCGCATTGGGGCCATAGCCTTCTTTTTGCCGATCCGGAATATAGACTTTCAGCGCCACGCCGATGGCCTTGAAATAACGATCAAGAAGCGCCGACGACGTGGCCCCGTCCACATCATAGTCGCCGAACACCGCAACCTGTTCGCCACCCTCGATAGCCTTCGCCAGGCGTTCGGCGGCCTTGTCCATGTCGCGTAATCGCGACGGGTCGGGCAGGGCGGATTTTAGGGTCGGGTTCAGGAAACCCTCGGCATCCTCGATCCCGACGCCACGTCCGGCCAGAACCCGGCCCACGATATCCGGCACGCCCAGGCGTTGCGAAAGCGCCAGCGCGGTACGGTCATCGGCGTGCCGTTGCCGCCAAAAGCGGCCTGAGACCGATTGCTCCACATCCAGAACAGCCGTGTCCCCGGTCCGCGAAGGCGCCGCCGCCGCGTCGTTCATGGCGTCACTATTTGATGGGATGTTGCATACGGATCCAGCGCACGGTGCCCGTGCGGGCCCTCATGGCAACGGATTCCGTAGAGAGATATTTCGCCGTTCGGCGCACACCCTGCAACATATTGCCGTCCGTAACACCGGTCGCGGCAAAGATCACATCGCCCGAGGCCAGATCGGTAATCTCGTATTTGCGGTTCAGATCCTCGACCCCGACCTTGGCGGCACGGCCCCGTTCATCATCGTTGCGGAACAGCAGGCGGCCTTGAATATTGCCGCCGATGCAACGCAGGGCGGCGGCCGCGAGCACGCCTTCAGGCGCACCGCCGGTGCCCATGTAAAGGTCAATGCCGGTTTCCGGCATGGCGGTCGCCATGACGCCGGCGACATCACCATCGCCGATCAGGACGATGCGGGCGCCGGCCTCGCGCACGGCGGCGATCAATTCCCCATGCCGGGGCCGGTCCAGAATACAGGCCACCACGTCCTTGGTATCCTTGCCCAGGGCCTTGGCCACATTGGCGACGTTTTCACCGGCTGTATTGTCCAGATCAATGGCGCCTGGGGGCACCAGGGGCCCCGCCGCGATCTTGTCCATATAGACGTCCGGCGCGTTCAGCAGCCCGCCATGCTCGGACAGCGCCAAAACGGCCAGGCCGTTGGGCATGCCCTTGGCGGTAATGGTCGTGCCTTCAAGCGGGTCGAGGGCGATATCGATCTTCGGTCCATTGCCGGTGCCGACCTCCTCGCCGATGAACAGCATCGGCGCCTCGTCCCGCTCACCTTCGCCGATAACCACCGTACCCGCCATTTGCAGGCGGTTCAGGGCCGTGCGCATGGCATCCACGGCGGCCTGGTCAGCGATTTTTTCATCGCCCCGGCCCATGGTTTCCGCGGCTGCTATGGCGGCGGCCTCCGTGACCCGCACGGCCTCGATGGTCAGATTACGGTCCAATATGATATTTTCGGCCATTACGCGCCCCTATGATTCTCTGTACTAGGTATTGTAGCGAAACTATAGCGCCTCGATACGAATGATTTTTGGCTCTTCAAGCACCGCTTCCAGGCCGCCGATCAAGGCCATTGCCCGGCTCATGGCGGCCTCTTCATTTTCGTGGGTGATCAATACCACCGTGACCGCTTCGCCCGGATTACGGCCCCGCTGCAGCATGGAGCCGATGGAAATATGCTCGTCCCGCAAGATGGCTGAAATATCGGCGATCACGCCAGGGCGGTCCAGTACCGAGAGGCGGACATAGTAGGGGCCAACGTGGCTATCCATGGGCGCGGGTTGCAATGTCTGCAGGGCGGCGGCGGGCACGGAAAACGCGGGTAGGCGAATATTGCGGCCAATATCCACCAGATCCCCGAGCACGGCGGAAGCCGTCGGCCCCTCGCCGGCACCCCGGCCTTCGAAAACCACCCGATCCACGAAATCGCCTTCCGCCACCACGGCATTGAAGACGCCATCAACATGGGCGATCGAGGTGCCCTCGGCGACCATGCAGGGGTGTACCCGTTGCTCGACCCCGTTATCTGTCAGGCGCGCGATAGCCAACAATTTAATGCGATAGCCCAGTTCGGTGGCGAATTCGATATCAACCGCGGATACCTGGCGGATGCCTTCGATATGCACGGCGTCCAGGTTGACGGGGCAGCCAAATGCCAAAGAGGTCAGGATCGCCAGCTTGTGGGCCGCATCCACGCCATCAACGTCAAAGGCCGGGTCCGCCTCGGCGTAGCCCAGGGCCTGGGCCTCGTCCAGGACATCCGAGAAATCCCGGCCGCTGTCCCGCATGGCGGAGAGAATGTAATTACAGGTCCCATTCAGGATGCCGTAGACGCGGGAAAAGCTGTTGCCGGCCAACCCTTCGCGCATGGCCTTGACGATGGGGATACCGCCCGCCACCGCCGCTTCGTAATTCAGGGCCACGCCTTTGGCTTCCGCCGCGCCGGCCAGGGCGGTGCCGTGATGTGCGATCAATGCCTTATTGGCGGTCACGACATCCTTACCGTTGGCAATCGCGGCTTCCACGGCCAGTTTGGCCGGGCCATCATCGCCGCCAATCAATTCCACCAATACATCGATCTCGTCGCTGCGAGCCAGATCAACCGGATCGTCGTACCAGGTGAAGGCGCCTAAATCCAGGCCGCGGTCGCGGTTTTTGTCGCGGGCCGAGACAGCCGTGATTTGCATAGGCCGGCCGCTGCGCGCGGCAAGCAGTTCGCCATGGGTCTGCACCATGCGGACAACACCGCCGCCGACCGTGCCCAGGCCGGCAATGCCCAATCGTAAAGGCGTATCAGCTGCACCACTCATTGCGCCGCCGCTCCCTGTACGTCGCGTGCATCCGCGATATCCATATCTTTATAATCCTGCAGAAAGCGTTTGATATTCCGTATCGCCTGACGCGAACGATGTTCGTTCTCGACCAGGGCAATGCGTACGAAGCCGTCGCCATATTCGCCAAAGCCAATCCCCGGCGAGACCGCGACAGAGGCTTTGTCCAACAGCAACTTGGAAAATTCCAACGAGCCCAGATGCTCAAAGCCCTTGGGCAACGGGGCCCAGGCAAACATCGTTGCTTGCGGTGAGGGGACATCCCAACCGGCTGCACCCAGGCCCTGGATCAGAACATCCCGGCGGTTTCGGTACAGTGTGCGGATATCGTCGATGCAGTCCTGCGGGCCGTTCAGGGCGGCGCAGGCCGCTACCTGGATTGGTGTAAAGGCACCGTAATCCAAATAGGACTTAATCCGGGTCAGGGCCGCGACCAGGCGCCGGTTGCCGGTGGCGAAGCCCATGCGCCAGCCGGGCATGGAATAGGTCTTGGACAGCGAGGTAAATTCCACCGCGACCTCCCTTGCGCCAGGCACCTGCAGGATCGATGGCGGCGGATTGCCGTCAAAATAAATCTCCGCATAAGCCAGATCAGAGAGCAGAAATAAGTTCTTCTCCCGGGCGAATTGCACCATGCGCTCGTAAAATGCCAGATCAACCACCTCCGCCGTGGGATTGGAGGGATAGTTCAGCACCAGGGCGGTTGGCGGCGGCACGCAATGGCGCACGGCTGTTTCCAGATTTGTGAAAAAATCCTGCTCCGGACCAACCGGCACATGGCGGATCACCGCGCCCGCGATAATGAAGCCATAGGGATGGATCGGATAGCTGGGATTGGGCGCCAAGATGACATCACCCGGCGTGGTAATGGCCTGGGCCAGATTGGCCAGGCCTTCTTTTGAACCCAAGGTAACGATGGTTTCCGTTTCCGGATCAATATCAACACCAAAGCGGCGCTGGTAATAATTCGCGTTGGCAAGCCGCAGGCCCGGAATACCGCGCGAGGTGGAATAGCGGTGGGTCTTTGGATCCCGCGCCGTCTCCACCAGTTTGTCGATAATATGCTGGGGTGGCGGGGTGTCGGGATTGCCCATGCCAAAGTCGATAATATCCTCGCCCCGCGCCCGCGCGGTGGCCTTCATCGCATTCACTTCGGCGAAGACATAGGGCGGTAGTCGCTTGATGCGGTGAAAATCAAAGGGCATGGGGCGTCATCATTTGTTCTTGACGTTTCGCGGTCATCGGCACGGCAGACAAACCACCGTCCAAAGGGCAGGCTTTATGCCCGATTTTTCAGGCTGGGGCGAGCCTTAACGAACAAAGACCTCAACCCGGCGGTTTTTCGCTTCGCCATCGGGCATGAATTCAAAATACAGCGGTTCGGCATCACCCTTTGCCTGTACCACGATCTGTTGCGAAGCCACGCCCTGGCGGCGCAATTCACCCGCGACCCGGTTGGCCCGGTCCAGGGAAACATTGAAATTCACCAGCTTATGCTTGGCGTAATTCATATCCCCGGTACGTTGGCTGGCATGCCCGACAACATAGATGGTTTTGCCTTGCTGGCGGGCCTGGCTGGCCAATTGTCCCAACCGCCTTTTTTCCGCTCCGCTCAGCTGGGTTGAACCATGGCGAAAGCGGATCAGCACGGGCGCGCCCGGCAGCCGGCGCATGGCCTGATTGCTCATCTGTGGCGACGCCATGGGGGCAGCACCTGCACCCATGTGCATGCCCTGATCGGTACCGCTCAGCGAGGCGTTGAAAGCTTGTTGCACGATGCCGGGTACATTTGTCGGCCATTGTCCCTGTATCGGCGCGGCGTTGGGCGCATTGAAAATGTTGCCGGGCTGGCGGACGACCGGGCTGCCTTGAGCTGCCAATGACGAGGCAAAAGTCTGTGCCAGTATCGATTGATCCTGCCCCAGGGGTAGGTTCACCTGTACAGAAGGCGACTGCAGCGCCGCGATCTGGGTTGCCGCCCCGGGTGATGATGGAAGCAATCGCGGTGCTGCCAATTTCGGCGCGACAAGGGGGGCGACGACCGGCATCGCTGGCGACGGCGCGGATGATGCGACGCCAGGTGTCGCCGCGACAGGGGCGGCGGGGGTCATTGCCGTGGGCGGCGTTGGCAAGGCCGCCAAGCCCGCCGATTGTCGCCTGCCGACGCTGGCGGCGGATTTCTGAATGACCTGTGGGATTGGACGGCGGGATACTTCGGCCACTGGGGTGGGCGGGGGTGGCGGTGCGCCCCGGCGCTGGACGATGGACGGTACCCGGGTCAAGTCGGAGGAATTCACCGCACTGCGGGCAATGGGCTTGGGCGGTGCGGGCAAGGAGGGCGATATGGGCCGGGCGGCCGTGCCTTTCGCCGCCGGGATGGCCGCCAGCTGCTGGTTACGGGGCTGCTGATCCACGCTTGGCGCTGGCGGCTTCGCCTTGGGCCGCGGGGCTGACCGTGGCGGCGGCGGTGCGGCGGCCATGCGGGTATCACCGGCACGCAGATTTTCCTTCGTATAGCGGGCATTGTCACGATCAGCGACCAGACTATTGGCCAGTTTTTCCCTTGTCTCGGCGGAGCTGGTGGTTTTTGGCGCCGGCGGTAATGCGCCCAGCTTGGGAAAAGGTTTGTCGGCGCCGGGGGCTGGGGAAGTCTTGCTTGCGCTTTTCGGTGCCGGCGGCAGCGTATCTACATCGTTGCCAAACATGCCGTCTACCCAGCCGGTCGGATTCCAGCTGGTCGGATTGACCCATTCGGGAACGTCGGGCAACTGGGAGCAGCCGGCGAGAACGAGGATCAATGCCATCGCGGTCAATGAGGGGGCCGTCAATAAAGAGGCAATTGAAGACCGGGTGGCTTGTGATGCGGCCATGGGGAAGGCGCGGCCCCCGCGCTCCTTGGCTGTTTGTCCATTCATCCCGCACATGCTCCTTATTACTGACGATGCCGGCGGCGAATTTTTCGCCGGCCCAAGTGGCACACTATTGGCCATTGTTATAGTCTTCAGGTACCTTGCTAACAACCGCTGCCATGTAAAACGAATCACTTATGCATTGTATGGCGAAGCAGGTATTCGTCAAACCGAGGATCGAGAGTAGTCATGACCCAAGATAGCGAAAATCCCACGACCTCTGATGCAGGGCAGCAAGCGGCTGAATTCTCCGAGAATATGATCAAAGTCGCCGAACAATGCCAGACCTTGGTTAATGATTTCCTGCAACAGCAGGCCAAGGATGGCGGCCCGAGCGACCCAGATCCGATGAACATTGGCGCCGCCTTCATGGAGCTGACGGCCCAGATGATGGCCGATCCGGCCAAAATGGTCGAGGCGCAGATGGGCCTGTGGCAGGACTATATGAACCTGTGGCAGAACGCGGCGAAGGGCATGCTGGGAGAGGGGGCGGAACCAGTGATAACGCCCGAAAAGGGTGACAAGAGATTTCGCGGCGAGGAATGGGAAAGCAATCAGATTTTTGATTTCATCAAACAGTCCTATCTACTGACTTCGCGCTGGGTACAGAACACAGTGAATGAGGTGGACGGCCTGGACGAGGCGACCGCCCGCAAGGTGGATTTCTATACCCAGCAATTCACTGATGCCATGGCGCCGACCAACTTCGTCGCCACCAACCCGGAGGTCCTGCGCGAGACGGTGGAGAGCAAGGGTGAGAACCTGGTGCGCGGTCTTTCCAACATGCTGGATGATCTGGAACGGGGCAAAGGCAAGCTGGCGATCAAGATGACCGACCTTGACGCCTTCAAGGTGGGAGAGAACATCGCGGTCAGTCCCGGCAAAGTGATCTGGCAAAGTGACCTGATCCAGCTAATCCAGTACGAGCCGACGACGGCACAGGTCCATAAGACGCCCTTGCTGATCGTGCCGCCGTGGATCAACAAGTTCTACATCCTGGATCTGAAACCGCAGAATTCCTTCATCAAATGGGCCGTGGAACAGGGTTTGACGGTATTTGTGATTTCCTGGGTCAATCCGGATCTGGCCTTGGCCGAGAAAACCTTCGAGGACTATATGTTCGAGGGTATTTATGCCGCCCTGGACGGCGTCAAGGCGGCCTGTGGCGAGGACGAGGTCAATATTATCGGCTACTGCCTGGGCGGCACCTTGACCGGCGCCACCTTGGCCCATATGGCCGCCAACAATGATGAACGGGTCAAATCGGCGACGTTCTTTACCTCCCTGGTGGATTTCCAGGAGGCGGGCGAACTATCCGTCTTCATTGATGATGAACAGCTGGGTCAGTTGGAACAGAAGATGGAGGAACAGGGCGGCATTCTGGAAGGCGCGGCCATGGCCAGCACTTTCAACATGCTCCGTTCCAACGATCTGATCTGGTCTTTTGTCATTAATAATTACCTGATGGGCAAGGATCCGTTCCCCTTCGATTTGCTGTATTGGAATTCGGACTCGACCCGGATGCCGGCGAAAATGCACAGCTTCTACCTGCGCAATATGTATCAGGAAAACTTGCTGTCGCAGCCGGGCGGCATTGAAATGGGCGGCTGTCCGATTGACCTGCGCGCGGTGAAAATTCCCGTGCATATAATCTCCACCAAGGAAGATCATATCGCGCCCTGGAAGGGCACCTATGTGGCCACACAGCTGTACACTGGCGAGACCACCTTTACCTTGGCCGGGTCCGGCCATATCGCCGGCATCGTCAACCCGCCCAGCGCCCATAAATATGGTTATTGGAGCAATGCGGATAATCCCCCTGCCCCTGATGACTGGTTCGCCGGTGCCACCCAGCACGAGGGTTCATGGTGGCCGCAATGGGGCAAATGGGTGGCCAGGCATTCGGGCCGCAAGATCAAGGCGCGGCAGCCGGGCAGCAAGGATGCGCCGGTGTTGGAGGACGCGCCGGGCAGTTACGTCAAGGTCCGCTCTGACGGGTAATATTGCTGGGTAAAGAGGAGTTCGGTAGCAAATGTCTGATGTTGTTGAAATTGAACGCGCGGGCGATATCGCCGTATTGCGCTTTAACCGCCCCGACAATCTGAACGCCATATCCATTGCCTTGGCCAAGGGCATTGCCGCCACCCTGATTGAGCTGGACAGCGATGATACGGTTAAGGGCATCGTCCTGACCGGTGCCGGCGAGCGTGCCTTTTGCGCCGGCGTCGATCTTTTCGAAGCGCGCGGCATGCAGGTGGCTGATATCGAAAATTGGTTCGGTACCGCCTGCAATATCTACAAACAGATCCTGCTAACCAACAAGCCTGTCATCGCGGCCATCAACGGTATCGCGGCAGGCGGCGGCTTTCAGATCGCCATGGTCTCCGATCTGCGCGTCGCCCATCCGGGCGCCCGTATGGGTCAGCCAGAGATCAATGCCGCCATTCCATCGATCATGGGTTCTTACTGGATGTCCCTGCATCTGGGCTGGTCGAAGAATCAGGAGCTCTCCATGACCGGCCGTCTGATGGAGGCGGACGAAGCCGATCGCCTCGGATTAATCAACTATATGGTCGATCAGGATCAGGTTGTCGCCAAGGCCTGCGAGGTCGCCGAAACCCTGGCCGGCAAGCCGGCCGTGGCCTGGGCCAGGACCAAGGCGCGCTTTCGCGAGATCGCCCTGGCGGGCTTTGACGAAGCCTTCCGCGCCGGTGTCCTCGGCCAACAGGAATCCTACGCCAAGGGCGAGGCCCAAGCGATCATTGAGGCGTTTCTGGCCAGCCGGGGTGCCGGGAAATCCTGATCGCAAAGTAAAACCATTCATAGGAGGCACTCCCATGGGCGCCGAAAACCAGAACGTCTCTACTTTCGAGGTGAAAGATCACGTCGCACGCATAACCCTCAACCGGCCCGAGGCGATGAACTCCCTGAATCCGGAGCTTCGCTGGGAGCTTTCCCAGCATTGGGACGAGGTAGAGGCGAACGATGATATCTGGCTTGCGGTCGTGACCGGGGCCGGCGCGCGGGCTTTCTGCGCCGGCGCCGACCTGAAGCACCGGGCCCGCGAGCGCGATGCGGACGAGGTGCAGCGGGCGCAATGGCAAAAGATGGCGGCTGAAAGCACCAGCCTGATCGAACGTTGGCATTTTCCCAAACCGATCATCGCCCGGGTCAACGGCTTTGCCCTGGGCGGGGGGCTTGAACAGGCGCTCGCCTGCGACATCATCGTCGCCGCCGAGCATGCTGAATTCGGCCTGCCCGAGCCGCGGCGCGGCCTGATCGCGGGCTCGGCTGGCGTCCACCGCCTGCCGCGCCAGATTGGCCTGAAGCCGGCCATGGGCTATATGCTGACCGGGCGGCATATGACCGCCGCGCGCGCCTATGAGCTTGGCCTGGTCAACCAGGTCGTCCCCGCCGAAAAACTCGACGAGAAGGTCGAGGAATGGGTCGGGGATATCCTGCGTTGCGCGCCGCTGGCGGTGCGGGCGACCAAGGAGGCCACCATGCGCGGCCTCGACCATGCCCTGCCGCAAGCCTACTACACGGCTTATCCCGCCAACCTCCGCCGCGAGAATTCGGCGGATACTCTCGAAGGGCCGCGGGCCTTCGCTGAAAAGCGGCCGCCGAAATGGACGGGGCGCTAAGGGACAGGGGCGAGATCATGAGCAAACTGGATAAATGGGCGGATTTGCTGCCAGCCGAGGAACTAGCGACATACGCGAAAGGCAAATTTGGCGAAAAGGTCGGCTTTGGCAGGCGCGCCGCGTTGCTGAATATCGATACCACTTATATGTTCGTCGATCCCGCGTACCCGCAATGCGGCGACGGCGACCCTGAATTGGTTGAAAACATCACCCGGCTGGTCGCGGCCTTTCGCGATATGGAACTGCCGATCTATTACAGCCGCCGCGATGACCGCAGCCACCCGATCCGCCGTGGCATGTGGAACGACAAACTCGGCATCGCCGGCGACATGATCTACAGCCGCGACCCCAGGGCCGATGAATGGCCGGATGCCTACGCGCCGCGAGAGCAGGATGTCGTTGTTTTCAAAAACAAGGCGTCGTGTTTTTTCCAAACGCCGCTGGAAGCTTTCCTACGCTATGACGATGTCGATACCATCGTGATCTGCGGCATTTCGACCTCCGGCTGCGTCCGCGCGGCTGCTAACGATGCCTTTTCACACAATTTCCGGGTCATCATTGCCGAGGAAGCCGTCGGCGACCGCAGCCTGACGGCCCATCGCGCCAATCTTTTCGACATGGATATGAAAATGGCCGATGTCGAGCCGCTGGACGGCATCATCACGGAACTGCGGCAGCGCTATTGCGACCTGCTCTAATTGGTCGCGGAAATTCAATTGAAGAGGACTACTTTTCGTAGTGCAAAGTTGGTCAGGAAGCTAAAACCGGCGGCCAGAAATTTTGCGGGTAGCAAAGACCAAACCAAAATTTCCACGGATATCCACAACATGGCATCATTTATCGCCAGTCCGACGACACCGATCAAAACGAAAAGAAAACTTTCGAATATGGCGTTCCCGAACCTGCGCTTTTGGAACGCCCAGTGCGCGGATGCCAAATAAACCACGGCGCTTCCAGATAAAAAGGCAAAGCTGTTTGCCAAAAGGTACGGCAATGAAAAGGCTTGCGTCAGCAGCATTAGAAGCCCGACATCGACCGATAAACCCAAAATGCTGGCGGCGAAATAGCGACGGAATTCTTGGCGAGCTATGGCGCTAAGTTTTCTAAGGTCCCACGCTTTTGACATTGCCTGAATTACACTCCACGAATATGAGCTCGGGCAAGAACTGGGCGCTGAATTGTGGCTCCGGCGCAGATCGTCTGGCAGAGTTCAACTGTAAACCGGCAACAGAGAACGTTCCTGATCGCCGTCTTGTCAGCAAATGGCAGAGACATTGATATCCACGATCACGATCGCCGGATTCTTGAAAAGTGTATCGATCAATGTCGTGGCTCCTCTATATTTGGAGATGGTTCGACCCTTCTTAAGCATCTTCATGAGTTGGCCGTGTCCGGTCACCATTTTTTTGAGCGTTTTTTTGTTCTTTGAATGAATAACTTTCAAACGTTCAGGCACTACCAAAAGACTGCGCTTGTGCGGGATTTTGCAGGATTGAATATCGGTCATGCTGACGACACGATAAGGCACGCCAATTCTCTTAAGATCATGCGCATGGAACCGCAGTTCCGCCGCGATGATGATTTGCGGCACCTTTTTCTGACGGGCATGCGCCCCCAGCTCAATGCTGGCTAGTGTTCGGTTATCATGTCTGCCGTATTGTTTTGCTGCAATATCTATTGCCGACGTGGCGTTTGGCACAATGGCCAGTAACGCAACCACTGTCGCAAATTGTGGTAAATGCTGCTTCCAAGCGCTGAATTTCAGAGGCACATAGTTCTGCCAATTCTTTAGTGCGCGGTACAACACATACACGCCGAATGATGACAAAAGCGCAACGAATGGATAAAGCAGAACGAGGTTCCGGTAAAAACCGGTTCTCGCTCCCACGAGGAACAATAGATACAAAACCGCCGGCGCAAATGCGACGATCCGTATTGGACTCCTAAGTATGTAAATAATTCCGGGTAATGTTAGCAATAATGGCAGTAGTCCAAACCTCTGTTTTAACAATGAAATTTGAAATACAAAATTTTCCCAACCAGGTTCTAACGCGTTGGCACCGCTATAAGTGACCTTATAAATTCTGATATGGCGTCCAAAATTTTTCATGAATTCAGTAAAATCAATCACCGAATAGGGCATGAATGCGATAAACGCGATCGTCGGGATCAAAAATATCCAGAACCAATCATACGGGCGAACACACGCCTCCCGACGCAATTGGAGATATGCCAATGTCATGATTGGCGCGATCACCACCAACCCGCCATTGATTTTTGTCGCCGCCGCCGCACCACAAAAAATCAAGGCCAGGAAAAAATACGCTCTGTTATTGTTGCGGATAAAGGCGATTGAAAACGCTGTGGCGGATATGAAAAACAAACCGACTGGAACATCGGGCAATATCTTGGCTGACATTTGTATATGACTGCCAAGAAAGGCGATTGATGCCGCCGCCATCAGCCCGATCCAGCGATTACAAAGATACCGGCCCAGAACATAGGTCACGATAACAGTTCCACAGCCGAGAACCGCCGTGAATAATCTGCCCCAATGTAAGAAGCTTGGATGAGAGATATGCCAAGGCCAGGGGGTTTTAATGCCGATCGATTTGCTGCCAATTATAAGATCGTCAATGTGGGTCAAAAAGGCTTCTGCTGTTTCTGGCTTTCCCATTAGTGAGATGTAGTGAAGAAAATCAACGATAAGATTTAGGTAAATATTCAAAGATCCGTAATTAAATGCTCTGGGGTGAAAATCACCTGTTTTTAACATTTTTATTGCTGGTATAAATGTATGTACTGCATCAGTTACATAAAAATACGGAAGGCCTGTTTTGCTAAATGATGCTCTAAGAATAAATCCAATTAAAATTATTGAAATCAAAATAAATTCAATAGAATATTTTTGAATAATGTTAAATAGAAATTTTGCACTATCTTTCGGCTGCAAAAATATTCGATGCTTAGGATTGACATTTAGTTTCATGTTCTTTTCCTATTGCCAAAAAATTAAAAATTCGCCCCAAGTTGTTGGTGTTATTTTGAGACATTTGCTAATTGTCAATGCCTTTGGAACAAGAATGTCACCTATGCCGTCCCGGCTATGTTCCCTGCGGCGCACAAGCCTCACCAATATCGGCGCGGTGCGTTGGCGTCCTATAGCGTCCTGGCTTGAGGCCCATGCGTTGGCTTTCGCGGGCGCTGGGTTAAAGCTCCCCTGCTTCAATCTCCCGCGCCTGCCGCTGCTGTTTCCTGGAATATTTCGTTGGCGATGATCATGGCTTCGCGGGTCGACGGTACGCCGATATAGCCGCCAAGATGCAGCAGAACTTCGCCGATTTCATCCTCGGTCCAGCCCTGGCGCAGGGCCATGCGGATATGGATATCCAGCTCCGGCCAGCGCGCGGTGCAAGTGTCCGAGATCACGCAAATCAATGTCCGCAGCTTTAGATCCAGGCCGGGCCGGGACCACAGCATGCCGAAGATGGCCTCGGAGGTGTATTGGCCAAATTTCTCCATGGTCGGATTATTGTAGGTGTTGGAGGCCATGTTTTCGACCATGGCATCGCCCATCAATTGCCGCCGGATCTCGCGGCCCTTTTTATAATTTTCACTCTCGCTCATTGCCGTCTCCTCTGATCTTCGTATCAAATCCAGATCATAACTATACATCAGGGTTGCCGCTTGTGTACGACGCATGGCTGGGTTGCCATCTTGGTACGCGCAGGAAAATCCGATCAGTGACATAGTGCGCCTCCGAACTCATGGGGACCTAACTTCAGATGGCCAGGTTAAGCGCGTTTCTTGCCGCCAGCAGCGGCAATGCCAAAGGTATTGCCTGGATGTTCCTGACAGGATTGATCTTTGTCATTGTCACCGGCGCCGTGCGTCATCTGGGCAGCAGCATGCACCCGGTGCAATTGGCGTTTCTGCGCTATGCCATCGCCTTGATTTTCCTATCGCCGATCATTCTTCGCGAAATCAGGAACTACCGCAGCCGGACCCGGCGCTATGGTCTGCACGCCGCCCGTGGTGTGCTGCATGCCATAGGCGTCATGTTGTGGTTCTACGCCATGGCCCATATCCCGGTCGCAGAGGTCACCGCCCTGGGCTTCACCGCGCCTATTTTCGCCACCATCGGCGCGGCGCTGTTCCTGGGCGAAAAGCTGTATGTGCGGCGTATCAGCGCCGTGGTCATCGGCTTTGCCGGCACTTTGGTGATCCTGCGCCCCGGTGTCCAGGTTATTGAACTGGGCGCCGTCGCGCAGCTTTGTGCCGCACCTTTGTTTGCCGCCTCGCTGCTGATATCCAAGAAGCTGACGGAGACCGAACATAACGGCACGATCGTCGCGGTGATGGCTATCTTCGTCACCTTGACCCTGCTGCCGCCTGCTTTGTACGTCTGGCGCTCACCAACTGTTGAAGAGATGATCTGGCTGTTTGGTCTTGCCGGGCTGGCTACATTGGGGCATTTGACCATGACCCAGGCCTTTCGCTGCGCCGAGATCACGGCGTTGCAGCCAATTACGTTCCTGCAATTGGTTTGGGCCACGCTGCTGGGCTTTTATGTTTTTGGTGAAGAGCCTGATCTTTGGACCTGGGTGGGTGGCGGCATTATCGTAACCTCGGCCACCTATATCGCGCACCGCGAAGCCCGGGCGCGGCAGCGGACGAGAGCGGAGAGCGGCCAAGAGGGGTAGAGTGCATGAAACGGCGTGGCTATCGCGTGGGTCTCGGCCTAATGCTCGCCCTGGCAGCCGTCATTTGGCTGGCGGTGCCATCTGGGTTCCGCTCGTTCCAGGCCTTGGCCGCACCCAGCGCTGATCCATGGCCCCGTTGGCAGGCGGCTGATCCGAATAATTCCGCCGAAATCGATTTCACTGTTTGGGATGGCCTGTTGCAACGCTATTTGGCGGCCTCAGCCAATGGCATCAGCTTGTTCCGCTATGGCGCGGTCACGGACGCGGATAATACGGCCCTGGATGGTATGGTGGCCGGACTGGCCGCTCTGCCAATCAGTGCTTACAACCGCGGCCAGCAACTGGCCTATTGGATCAATCTTTACAATGCCACGACCATCAAGGTGGTGTTGGCGCACTATCCTGTCGCGACCATCATGGACATCAACATATCGCCAGGTTTCTTCAGCTTTGGCCCCTGGGACAAGAAGCTGTTGCGGATCGAGGGCGAGGCGGTCAGCCTGAATGATATCGAGCACCGCATTCTGCGGCCTCTGTGGGACGACCCGCGCATCCACTATGCCCTTAACTGCGCCTCCCTCGGCTGTCCAAATTTGGCAGCCAGGGCTTATACGGCGGGCGACATGGACGCCCGCTTGGATGCTGCCGCGCGGGCCTTCATCAACCATGCCAGAGGCGCGCGGTTTGAAGCTGGAGAACTGGTCGTCTCCAGCATCTATGATTGGTTCATCGCCGACTTCGGCGGTGACGAGGCCGGCGTTCTGACGCATCTGCGCCGATACGCCAAGCCCGCGCTCGATGCACAACTGGCCGAACATGGCCGCCTGGACAGCGCCACCTATGATTGGCGCCTAAATGGGGCGGATTGAGGCCGCGACGGCGGCCCGGCGCCCCTGCGCCGCCCTCGCGGAGCGGTGCGCGCAAGCGCACCAGCGTGAGCGCAAGATTAGGGCCGCATGCCGAAACTGACCGGACCCGGCGTGCGCAAGGGTGCCGCCAGATTGGCGAAATCGCATAGCAGCGGCCGTGTCCGATGGGGCTCGATAATATCCTCGATCCAGAATACCTCCGCCGTGCGGTACGGAGAGCGCAGGCGGTTCAGGCGTTCCTCGATCTCCTGCAATTTGGCTTCCGGGTCGTCGGCGGTATCAAGGTCGGCGCGATAGGCGGCCTCGATCCCACCTTCCAGGGGCAAGGATCCCCAACGCGCCGTATACCAGGCATAGCGTACGGAGTAACGGCCCACGGGACGATGGGCGCCGCCGGCAACGCCGAATGAATTGCGCACCAGGATGGTGCACCAGGGCACGGTGGATTGGTTGATCGCGGTCATGGCACGAACGCCATGGCGGATCGTGCCCGTGCGTTCCGCCTCGCCGCCGACCAAAAAGCCGGGACAATCGGCGAGATAGATCACGGGTAAATGAAAAGTCTCGGCCATATCCACGAAACGGATGATTTTATCACAAGCATCCGACGTCCAGGCACCGCCATAGAAATGCGGGTCCGAAGCCATCAGCATCACCGGCCAACCGTCAAGGCGTGCCAGCCCGGTAATGATGGAGCGGCCAAACATCTTGCCCATCTCGAAGAACGAGTCCTGATCCACGAGTGCATCAATAATCTTGCGCATACGGTAGACCTTGCGCGTGTTCTTCGGAACGATGCTGTCCAGCTTTTCGTCCTGGCGGTTCACATCATCTACCTGTTCGCCGCGCGGCGGCAACTGATGGATCGAGGGGGGGAGGTAGGAGAGAAACCGGCGGGCGCATTCAAAGGCGTCTTCTTCGCTTTCAGCGGCATGATCAACGCCGCCCGCCGCGGTTTGAATGGCGTGACCGCCCAGCTCTTGTTTATCCAGATCCTCGCCGATGTGTTTCACCACCGGCGGACCGGCCACGAACATGGCACCGATATCCTTGACCAGCACGGAATAGTGGCTGGCGGCCAGGCGGGCCGCGCCCAGGCCCGCCACCGAGCCCAGGCCGAGGCCCACCACGGGCACCGTGGCCATGTTCTCTGCTAGCAGGTTGAAGCCGGAAGAACTGCCATAGCCGCCCGGCAGATTGGCGCGTCCCTTGGTTTCAATGGTTTTCACCGAACCGCCGCCGCCCGATCCCTCGATCAGCCGAATAATCGGCAAGCGCAATTCATTCGCCATGACTTCGGGGTATTGAGCCTTTTCCTTGATCGTTGCATCGGCCGAGCCGCCGCGCACGGTGAAGTCGTCGCCGGAAATAACCACCGCCCGGCCGTCGACCATGCCCCGCCCCATGACGCAGTTGGTTGGGGAATGGGAGGTCAGATTGCCTTCATCGTCATAGCTGTAGGCGCCGGCCAGACCGCCGATTTCTTGAAAGCTGCCGGGGTCGAGGATCTCGTTGATCCGCTCCCGCACCGTCAGGCGGCCGCCGTTGTGCTGGCGTTCAATCTTGTCTTCGCCGCCCAATTTTTGCGCCAGCGCCTCGCGCCGCCGCAACTCGTCTAATTCATCCTGCCAGTCCATGACTACTCCCAAGGTTTACCTGGGGCCAGTATAGCCGGTTTTCTTATGGATTAGTGCTTGGTAGAGCCATGGCCGCGCAACAGGCATTGCACCGCATCACGCACGAAGTGCCAAAATTCGAGGCTATCTGCCTCACCATGCTGTTCCAGCTCGGCAATGCGGATGTCGGCCTGATGCGATGCGTCTTCCCCGAACCGGCGGACCAGATTACGGGCGGCTGCTTCGATTTGTGATTTATCGTGCATTCAGGTCGCACCTATCCCCAAACTAATAGAAAGAATAGGATTTCCTCGAAACACTGCCTTGACGAGCGTCAATCGGTATCTTGGTTTTCTGCATTGCTTTTGTGCCGCATCTGTCTAAATCTATTCCTTGAGTGATGGATTGGAACGATGACGGCATGGTGATTTCGGGCCTTGTTTTGTCCGTGGGGACAGGTCGATGAATGGTAAGCAAAGCATTGGCTGTTTTGATTGTCAGGCGCACCCTTCGTCTGAATGGTGTGTCCTGGACGAGGATGAATTGGCACTGCTGAATAGCACGAAAGTACAAAAACCGGTTGAGGCTGGCAGCACCCTTTTTCATCAAGGCGACAACTGCGATGGCATCTATTGCCTGGAGCCCGGCTTGGTCGGCATTAGACGCCTAGATTCGGCGGGAAACACCGCTTTATTACGATTATGCAGCCCCGGCGATACGATTGGCTATCGATCGTTTTTGCTGAAGTCCGAGCACCGCACGACGGCGGAAATCATGATGCCCAGCATCGTCTGTTTTATTCACCGCCAGACCGTCCGCACCTTGCTGGAACGGAACCCGAATTTGGGCCTGCGGTTTCTGGATCATAACGTAAAAGTCGCGACTGATTTCGAGGAACGGCACTTCGAAAGCATAACTTTTACGGTGAAAAATAGATTTTTAAACCTACTTATGGTGCTCTACGAGCGATTCGGGCACTTGAACGAAAATGGCGAGTCCGTGCTTGAATTGCCCCTCTCGCGGCAGGATATTGCGGCTCTGATCGGGGCCTCACCGGAGACCATTTCGCGCAGTATCACCAGGGTTCAGGATGAGGGTCTTGTACGGTTCAAGGGTAGGCAGGTCGTGCTGCAGGATATCGATGAACTTACGCGGCAGATATCGGCGTCCTAACCTGCCGCCTCATCTGGTCCGCAGTTACGGCCTTTTCGCCAGCTCCAAAGTCATGAACACGCTGAAGGGATCCTCGCGATAGGACGCGAAGGGGCCGCACGGCACAAAACCATATCCGGCATAAAGACCACGGGCCGGGGCGAAAGCTGCCGCCGAACCGGTCTCCAGACTAAGGCGTTGATAGGCACGTGTCTGGGCCACGTCGATCAGATGGCGGACGATGCGCCCGGCAATACCCCGGCCGCGTTGGGCCTGAGCGGTATGCATTGACTTGATTTCGCCATGTTTGGCGTCGAGCTCGTTTAGCGCGCCACAGCCCAGTAATTCCGCGTCATCCCAAATAGTCCAGAACGTAATCTCCGGTCGCCGCAGGGCGTCGAGGTCCAGCGCATGGATGCTCTCCGGTGGAGAGTTATGGCTCATATGATCCAGATGCAGCTGAAGAAGCGCCGCGATCTCAGCGCCTGTAAGATCATCTTCGCGGATCAGCATTGGGTCCGCATTCGGTTTCATCGTCATCGTAAAGGATTCGTTCCGCCGCGCCGTCCAGATCATCGAACTGGCCGGAGCGCAGGGCCCACAGAAAGGCGGCCAGACCCAACAAGCCCAGGAACAACGCCGCCGGGATCAGTACCAACAACGCCGTCATGACGCCCTGCCGCCGCGTAGACGCAGGGCGTTCAAGGTTACCAACAGGGATGACGACGACATGGCGATCGCGGCAAATAGCGGCGTTACCACGCCGGCCAGGGCCAGTGGTACCGCGAGGAGGTTATAGGCCAGCGCCAGGGAGAAATTCTGCAAAATCAGACGCCGCACCCGCCGGGCCAGGGCCAGGGTCATGGCAACGGGGGCAAGGGTCTCGCCCTGAAAAACAAAATCAGCGGCCGCCTGGGCCACATCCGCCGCCCGTACCGGGGATAGTGAGGCATGGGCGGCAGCCAGGGCCGGGGCGTCGTTCAGACCGTCGCCAATCATCGCGACCTTGCAACCCGTTGCCGCCAGATCCCGTAAATATGCGACCTTCTGATCGGGCCGGCAGTCCGCCCGCCAGTTAGAGATCTTCAGTTGCCGCGCCAAGGGTTCCACCACCACCGCCCGGTCGCCGGAAACAATTTCGATGCGCCAGCCGGCTTCTTGCAATTCACCAATAACCGCCACCGCATCCGCCTTGAGTTGATCCCGGAAAGCAAAGCGGACCGGTGCCTGGTCCGGTTGGCGGAACCACAGTTCGCTATTGCCGTCATCCGGACTTGCCTCGTCCACCGCGCACCAGTCCCGGTTGCCCAGGCGCATATCATCCAGCTGCAACCCCATGCCGGGATGTTCCTGAACCTGCAACTGCGCCGGGACAGGACCGGCGGCGCGTACCAAAGCCTGACACAAGGGATGCCGGCTACCCGCCGCCAACCCTGCTGCTTGTGCCAAAACCGGGGCCGGTATGGTATCGCCGTTGACTAATTCGGGGCGCCCGTGGGTCAAGGTGCCGGTTTTGTCGAACACCAAGGTGTCAACTTCCGCCAGGCGTTCGAAGCCGTCACCGGCCTTGACCAAAACACCCCGCCGCATGGCCAACCCCGACGCCACCACCTGGACCACCGGCACCGCCAGACCCAGGGCGCAGGGGCAGGTAATGATCAACACCGCCACGGCGATCAGCAATGCGGGCTGCCAGGCCAGACCTCCCAATAGCCACCAGCCCAGAAAACCGCCCAGCGCCAACAAATGCACCGCGGGGGCATAGATGCGCGCGGCCCGGTCGGCCAGGCGGACATAGGCCGCCTTGCCCTGTTCTGCCGCTGCCGTCAGTCGCACGATCTCCGCTAACAGGGTATCATCGCCGGCGGAGGCAACTTCGATCTGTAGCGGATGGCTTAAATTCATGGTGCCCGCGTGCAGCCAATCACCCACTTTGATCTCACAAGGCTCGCTTTCGCCGCTGATCAGCGAGGCATCTACCTCGCCCTGGCCGAAGCTGACCACGCCATCCACCGGCACGCGGTCGCCGGGCGCCACGCGTACCGTCATCCCGGCCCGGACCGCGCCGATGGGCAGCGCGCGCACCATGCCACTCGCCTCGACCACCTGGGCCGCGACCGCACCCAACAGCAACAATTGCTCGGCCGCCGAACGCGCCCTGCTGCGTGCCCGGCGGTCGAGATAACGGCCGATCAGCAGGAAGAACAATAGTCCCACAGAGGCATCGAAATAGGCGTGCTGGCCATGATTGATGGTTTCAAAAAGCGAGGTCGCCGCCGCCAGCAGGACCGCCAACGAGATCGGCAGGTCCATGTTCATCATGCCCTGGCGCAACGCGGCCAGGGCCGAGCGGAAGAATGGCCGGCCCGCATAAGCCACTGCCGGCAAGGCCACCAGGGCGGAAATCCAATGCAGCAAATCGCGTAGTGCCAGGCCCATATCCCCCGACGCTTCGCCGGCCCAGATCGCCACGGATAGCAGCATGACATTGGCGGCGGCGAAACCAGCCACGGCCATGGCGCGCAGCAGGGCGCGGTCTTCACTTGCCGCTTCATTGGCCAAAAGGTCCGGGTCGAACGGCACCAGGCGGTAGCCCAGAGCCGAGACGGCGGCCAGCAGATCGCCCGCCCTTGCCTGATCCGCCTGCCAATGCAGGGCCAGGCGCCGGGTGGTCAGATTGACCCGGGCCGAGGTCACGGCATCTTTTTTCGCCAAAGTATCTTCGATCCGCCGAACGCAGCCGCCGCAATGCAGGTTTTCCACCGCTAAATTAAGCGAGGAAATGCCCTGTCCGTCGGTGCGGATATAAGCCTCTGCCTCGGGCGCTATTTCAGCCATAGCCGCTTCTCCCAGCGATAGTCGTCCGCGTCCGCGACTTGCGCCAACAACCGCAGATCCCATTGCCCCAAGGCCTCCGGTGTGGCGGTCGCACGGTAGCTGCCCGCGCCCATGGCCTGGAACTCCAGGGGCAGGTCCTCGCCTTCATGAGTGGGCCGGCGCAGCTGGCCAGACAGGGTCAGGTTCTCGATGGGTTTGCCGTGGCGGTCCTTGACCACGACGTCGAGAACAACCGCCTGTCCCGGCTGCGAGGCGGTGGCGGTAATCTGCAGACCGGTTGCTTTCTGTGCCCGGTTCTGGGCCAGGGTGCGGTTGTAGTTCAGCCCTTTCACATAGGCGTTTTGCGTCGATAGGCCGCTAAAACTGTCCAGCGCGAAATAGATGAAAACACCGTTGACCGCCACGATCAGCGCAAAGAAACCCAGCAGCATGGCCAAGACCTTGCGTCCCGTGATTTCACGCCCGCTCATTTATGCGGCCCCCGAAAAACAGTGTCATTGCCGGCTGAGGTGCCATCCGCCTGATCCAGGATGCGCAAGGTGATGTCCGTGGTTTCCGATTTCAGGTTTGCCTTGGCGGTGGAAATCAGAACCCGGAAAGAGGCCAGCCGGTCCGCCTTGACCGTGAACCGCGCGGCGCCATCATCCCGGCCAATGACTTTCACCGTTGCGCCGGGCAGGCCGTCGAGTTGCAGGCGGTAATGTCGTGTCTGATGAATTTTGTTGAGGATCTTCAGGGTGTAGCCGTTGCGAATATCACCGTTGGACAATGATACGAACAGCGGATTGCGGTCTCTTTGAAGGTTGAGTTCCAGCGTCGGGCGGCTGACCAAGGCCGCCAGCATGATAGCGCCGACGACAGCGATCAGGCCGCCGTACATGATGGTTCGCGGGCGCAACAAGCGCAGCCGGCCGCGTTGCAGCGCGTTGCCGGTATCCAAGTTGGCCAGAATATTATAACCGATCAGGCCGCGCGGCTTGCCGGTCTTGTCCATGATGCCATTGCAGGCATCGACACAGAGGGCACACGAGATGCATTCCAGTTGCATGCCGTCCCGAATATCAATGCCCATGGGGCAGACCACGACGCATTGATTGCAGCTGACACAATCGCCCAAGCCCTCTCGGCGGGCGCCTCTGCCTCTCGGCTCTCCGCGATGCTTTTGGTACGAGATAATCAGGGATTCTTCATCGATCATGGCCGACTGAATACGCGGCCAGGGGCACATATAAGTGCAGACCTGCTCCCGCGCCATGCCGCCAAAGGTGTAGGTGGTCGCGGTCAGTACGGCAACCGTGATATAGGCGATTTCGTCTGCCTGCAGAGTGAACAGATCCACCAGCAATGTCGGTGCATCGGCGAAATAGAAGACCCAGGCGCCCCCCGTAAGGGTCGCGATGACCAGCCAGATCGCATGCTTGGCAACACGCTTGGCGATCTTAGACAGGCTCCAACGCGCCTTTTCAAGCCGTATCCGGGCGTTGCGGTCGCCTTCGATAAAACGTTCGATGATCAGAAACAGATCAACCCAGACTGTCTGCGGACAGGAATAACCGCACCAGATGCGGCCGGCAACCGAGGTGAACAAAAACAGCGCCAGGGCGGCGATCACCAGAATGCCAGTGATGTAGTAGATCTCCTGGGGCCAGATTTCGATGAAAAAGAAATAGAACCGCCGGGCCGGTATATCGATCAGAATGGCCTGATCCGGCGCCTCCCCACCGCGGTCCCAGCGCAACCAAGGGGTCAGATAATAGATCGCCAGGGTAATGGTCATGACCAGCCATTTCAGGCTGCGAAATGTTCCCCGCACCCGGCGCGGGAAAATTTTCTCCCGCTTCTTGTAGAGCGCGCCCGTGACCCTGGTATTCAGCGCCTCGACGTCGACCGTTTCCACGCTCTCGATATTATCGAGCGGCGTCTCCTTTTGCTCTGCCGTTGTCACGGCTCACACCGCTACTTTCCGCCGCCCAGGGAGTGGACGTAGACAGCCAGTTGCTTGACGGTGACGGCATCCAGGCGGTTAACCCAGGCGGGCATCATGCCGGACCGGCTGTTGGTGATAACGTCCACAACCACCGGCTTGCCGCCTTCGTGCAACCAGATGCCGTCACTTAATTTCGGCGCACCCAGCTCCTGATTGCCCATGCCGCCTGCACCGTGACAATCGACGCAGTATTCCTTGTACAGCGCCTTGCCGGGCAGGGTTTTGGCAAGGTCCGGGTTCTGCGACAGCGCCATGACGTAATCGGAAACCTCGTCGACCTGTTGCGGATTGAGGATTTCGTCGCGGCCAAAGGCCGGCATCTCGTTGGCGCGGGTCTCGTCATGTTCGGAGCGGATGCCGTATTGAATGGTGGCTTGGATTTGCTCCACCGTACCGCCCCACAGCCAGTCATCGTCGTTCAAATTGGGATAGCCGCTGGCACCCGAGGCGCCAGAGCCATGGCATTGCACACAATTCACCGCATAGGCCGAGCGTCCGCCGGCAAGGGCAAACTCCAGCAATTCCGCATTGCCCTTGATGTCCGCTACGCTGGCCTTTGCCGTTCTGGCGATCAGCTCGGCCTGGCCGGCCTTGACGGCGGCGATCTGATCGGACAGTTGGGCCCGTTGCGAATAGCCCAGCATGCCGCGGGTATAGTCCGAGACCAAGGGCCACGCCGGCATGGCAATCCAATAGCCGATGGCCCATAGGATCGTCAGATAATAAGTCCAAACCCACCAGCGGGGCAGGGGTGAATTCAGCTCGCCGATACCGTCCCAATCATGGCCGGTGGTTTCCATGCCGCTGACTTCGTCAATTTTCTTTTCGCTCATGGGATTAATCCTCCCGCAACGGAATTTTGGACGCGTCGTCAAAACGCCGGCGGTTGCCCGGCCACAGGGCGTAGATCAGCATGCCAACAAACAACAACACCAGATACACCAGGCCATAGGTCTGGGCGAATTCGTAAGCTTCCGAATAGGTCATGGAATCCTCCCTTCCTATCTTAGGTTCTCGCCTTCGGCCTTGTAGGTGCCGAAGTCGACCAGGGTGCCCAGCATCTGCATATAGGCGACGAGGGCATCCAGTTCCGAGATCATCGCCGGATTGCCGTCGAAGTCCCGTGCCTGTGCCTTTGGGTAACGCGCCATCATGGCGTCCAAATCGTCACTGTCGGGATCAACCTGGGCGGCCAGATCCGCCGCCGCGCTGGCGATCATTTCGTCGCTATAGGGTACGCCGACGATTTGATTGGCTTTCAGATGATCCACAATGTCCGACGTATCCAGGGCTGTCGTGGCCAGGAATGGATAGCCCGGCATGATGGATTCCGGCACCACCGCCCGTGGATTGACCATATGTGCGACATGCCATTCGTCGGAATAGCGCCCGCCGACACGGGCTAAATCCGGGCCCGTGCGTTTCGAGCCCCACTGGAACGGATGATCGTACATGCTTTCCGCCGCCAGGCTGTAGTGGCCATAGCGTTCAGCCTCGTCCCGCAGGGGGCGGACCATCTGGCTGTGGCAATTGTAGCAGCCCTCGCGAACATAGATGTCACGCCCGGCCAGCTCCAACGGAGTGTAGGGGCGCATGCCTTCCACTTCCTCGATCGTGCTTTCCAGATAGAACAGCGGCGCCAGTTCGACGATGCCGCCGATCGCCACCACGATCAGGATACCAACGGTGAGCAGGATTGAGTTCTTTTCGAATACCGCGTGCTTGATCATGATGCGGCTCCCACGGGGTTGGTTGATCCAATAGGTGCCGCTTCAATCCGTAGATCGCCACGCATGGTACGCCACAAATTATAGGCCATGACGAACGAGCCAAGCACGAACAGCAAGCCGCCCAAGGCGCGGATGACATAGAATGGATGCATCGCCTCCACCGTCTCGACGAAGGAATATTCCAGGAAGCCGAGTTGATCATAGGCGCGCCACATCAGGCCTTGCAGGATGCCCGATACCCACATCGCCGTGATGTAGAGCACGATGCCAAGGGTGGCGACCCAGAAATGCATGTTGACCAGTTTCAGGGAGTACAAGCGCTGCCGCCCCCACATGATCGGCACGATATGATAGAGCGCCCCGAAGGAGACAAAGGCGACCCAGCCCAAGGCGCCGGAATGCACGTGCCCGATGGTCCAGTCCGTGTAGTGGCTCAAGGCATTGACTTCCTTGATCGACATCAGCGGGCCTTCGAATGTGCTCATGCCGTAGAAGGCGACGGAAACCACCATCATGCGCAACACAGGATCAGTGCGCAGCTTGTCCCAGGCCCCTGACAGGGTCATCAGGCCGTTGATCATGCCACCCCAGGACGGCATCCACAGCATGATGGAAAAGGTCATGCCCAGGGTCTGCGACCATTCGGGCAGGGCGGTATAATGCAAATGATGCGGCCCGGCCCAGATGTAAAGAAAGATCAGCGACCAGAAATGCACGATGGACAGGCGGTAGGAATAAACCGGCCGCTCCGCCCGTTTCGGCACGTAATAGTACATGATCGCCAGGAACCCGGCGGTCAGGAAAAAGCCGACGGCGTTATGGCCGTACCACCACTGGGTCAGCGCGTCCTGGACGCCGCCCCAGATCACATAGGAGCGGGTGCCCGTCCAGCTGATCGGAATGGCCAGGTTGTTGATGATATGCAGCATCGCCACGGTGACGATGAAGGCCAGATAGAACCAGTTGGCCACATAGATATGAGGCTCCCGCCGCTTCCACAACGTACCCAGGAAGACCAGGAGATAAACCACCCACACCAAGGTCAGCCACAGATCCACATACCATTCCGGCTCGGCATATTCCTTTGACTGGGTGACGCCCAGGACATAGCCCGTTGCCGCCATGACAATGAACAGCTGATAGCCCCAAAAGACGAACCACGGCGCCCAGCCACCGGCAAGGCGCGCCTGACAGGTGCGCTGTACCACGTGGAACGAGGTCATCAGCAGGATGTTGCCGCCGAAGGCGAAAATCACGGCTGAGGTATGCAACGGCCGCAAACGGCCAAAATTGGTCCAGGGCAGATCGAAATTCAGTACGGGGAAAGCCAATTGCAAGGCAATAACCAAGCCAACCAGGAACCCGACGACGCCCCAAAAGGTGGAGGCGATCGCGCCGGCACGGATGATGCCGTCTTCATAGCCGTCCGTATTGGTCAGGTTATTTCGCCGCTTCTGCACCAGCACGATGCCGACGACGAAGAACAACGCCATCAGACCGGCGTGAAAACTCATCACGGCGTCACTGGCCTGGATGGCAAGCAACAGCGTTGCTGCGGCGCCAAGCGCCAAGATCAACATGGATAGAATATGCATCAATGGTTCCCCACGCGCTGGATGCGTTTTTGCATCAACCAACTACGTCCCGCTTTGTAACTGCAATACCGCATTTTTGCGATACGGAAAATTCAGAATTCGAATGTGGCAAACTGTCGCTATCGCAATCAAACCGGGTCTTTATTGCTATTTCGTTAGCGTCGCGATACGCGTGTTGCCGGCCTGGCGCCACGCGAAGTGGCCGCATGCAATTAGTTGACGGCCATTGTAACGGATTGTGGCATCCGAACCCATTGCCGCTGTACCATGCGCGCAACTGAATCACACGGGAGTTCACCGATCCATGAGTTCGGAAAACTGGGATAAAGAGATCGCGGAGATCCATCAACGCCGCGAAATGGCCAAGCAGCATGGCGGTCCGGAGGCTGTTGCCCGCCATCACGCCAAGGGACGCATGACCTTGCGCGAGCGCATTGATGGTTTGATCGATCCGGGCAGCTTCAAGGAAACCGGCATGGGTGCCGGCGGGGCGGAAAAGGACGAGAACGGTAACCTGACAGGTTTTACACCGGGCAACTTCATCCTCGGCTTCGCCCAAGTGGACGAGCGTCCGATCATTGTTGGTGGCGAGGATTTCACTATCGGTGGTGGCTCTCCCACGGTCGCGGGCCTGCGCAAGAGCGTCTATACCGAGGAACTGGCCTGCCGTTACAAGGTGCCCCTGGTGCGTTTGCATGAAGGCGGCGGCGGCTCGGTCCTGGGCGCGGCGGGCAAGAAAGGCCGCGGCGGCGGCGGCCCGGTCGGCGACAGCGCCGCCTCGCAACCCCGCTTTAAATCCGTGGGCGAGGCCATGGCCATGGTGCCCGTCGCCTCTGCCGCCCTGGGGCCGGTCGCGGGTCTGCCCGCAGCACGTTTGGTGGCCTCGCATTTTGTCACCATGAGCCGGGATACGGCACAGATCCTGATTGCCGGCCCCGCGGTGGTAAAACGTGCCCTGGGTGTCGATCTGACCAAGGAGGAACTTGGCGGGGCGGATGTGCATGCCGCCAACGGCGTGGTCGATGCCGTAGCCGCCGACGAGGCCGAGGCCTTGATCCAGATCCGCCAATTCCTAAGCTACATGCCGCAAAATGTCTGGGAATTGGCGCCTATCGTTGATAGCGGCGATCCCCCTGACCGGGCCGAGGACAAACTGGCCAATATCATTCCCCGCAACCGGCGCAAGGCCTTTGATGTCCGCAAGCTGATTGACGCGGTGGTCGACAAGGGTTCGTTTTTCGAGATGGGGCGCAAATACGGCCCCGGCCAGGTTACCGGCCTGGCGCGGATGAACGGGCAGAGCGTTGGCATTCTGACCAACGATGGCCGTTTCTATGCCGGCGCCATGACCTCCGAGGGCGCCCAGAAAGTCCGCCGCTTTATCGAGATCTGCGACACCTTTCATCTGCCCATGATTTCGTTGATCGATGAACCCGGCTTCATGATCGGGCCGGAGGCGGAGAGCGGCGGCGCAATCCGCTATGGCACCTCCGCCGTGCTGGCGGCGGCGAACTATTCCGCACCCTGGGCCTCTGTCCTGGTGCGCAAGAACTATGGTGTCGCGGCGGCGGCCCATTATGGCCCCGATGCCTATGTCCTGGCCTGGCCCTCGGCCGAGATGGGCGCCCTGCCGCTTGAAGGCGGCGTCGCGGTGGCCTTTGGCCGCGAGATTGCCGCCGCTGATGATCCGGAAGCCCGGCGCAGGGAGTTGGAGGATGAACTGGCGGCGCGGCTGTCGCCGTTCCCACGTTCGGAATCCTACAGTTTCCATGAATTGATCGATCCGCGTGAAACCCGGCCCATGCTGTGCGAGTGGATCAAGCTGGTGCAGCCCCTGTTGCCGCAGCTGCTGGGCCCACGGCATTTCGGTATCCGGCCCTAATTAGCAATGCGGGGAAAGGAATTACGTTTGGCGCTGGTCTGTTACGGCGGTGTTTCGCTGGCCGTATACATGCATGGGGTCAGCAAGGAGATTTTGAAACTGGTCCGGGCCTCGGCTGATCACCAGGCCGGCGTGGCGGCGGGCGGGCGTGCCGCCAACAGCGATTTCACGGATACCGAGGCGGTCTATCTGGATCTGTTGCGCGATATTGGCCGGCATCTGGACCTGCACATCGTTGTCGATGTCATCGCGGGTGCCTCCGCCGGCGGAATCAATGGTATCTTGCTGGCCCGCGCCCTGGCCTTGGATCTGGCTTTTGATCCATTGCGGGATATGTGGCTGGATGGGGCGGATGTCGCGAAGTTGCTTGCCCCGGATCGCCGGGCGTCCATGTGGAGCAAATGGCTCCTGCGCCCGGTGCTGCGCTGGGGCCTCGCACAGCGCAAGATTGCCCGCCTGGCGCCCGATCAAGAGATGCGGGAAAAACTATCCCTGTTTATCCGGTCGCGCTGGTTTCGCCCGCCCTTTGGCGGCAATGCGTTGTGTGAAGCGCTGTTCGATGCCATGACGGCGATGGCATCGAATAAGGGTGGCGGGAGTAGTCATATTCGGGGTTCCTTGACGCCGCCCGGGCAGTGGTTGGACCTATACGTCACCCTGACCGATTTTTTTGGCTACAGCCAATCCATCCCCCTGCACGATCCGGCCCTGATCACCGAGCGGGAGCACCGTCATACGCTGCATTTTCGCCACCGCTATTTCACGGCTGGCAACATGACCACGGATTTTGATGCCGCGGATCTGCCGGCCCTGGTCTTTGCCGCAAGGGCGACCTCGTCCTTTCCCGGCGCATTTCCGCCGGCAAGGATTTCCGAAGTGGACCGCCTGCTGGACCGGCGCAAGGCCAGTTGGAGTGGCCGGGAGAAGTTTTTAAGCAATAACTTCATAGCCTATGACACCGCGGGTCAAAAGCCGGAGGAAACCGCTTTCATCGATGGCAGTGTCCTCAATAACAAACCCTTTGCCCAGGCTATTGAATCCATCAAGCAACGCCCCGCCTATCGTCAAGTGGACCGCCGGCTGGTCTATATCGACCCCAATCCCGAACAGGCCGACAATGCCAGTTTTGGCGGCCCGCGCCGGGCGCCCAGTATGCTTAGAACCCTGAAGGGCGCGCTTTCAGATATTCCCCGCAACGAGCCGATCCGGGACGAGCTGGATTGGATCAATGGCTTCAACGTACGGGTCGGGCGCCTGAAGACCGTGCTGAACAGCGCCATGCCGCAGATCGGCGAGCTGGTGGCGGAAGTCGTCGGCGACGGCGAGGCGCCGCGGGCGGATGTGGAAAGCATCGCCGAATGGCGCGCCGCCGCCGGCCGCCTCGCGGCGGAAAGATCCGGTTATGCCTATGAAGGCTATCTGCGCCTGCGGATCGATGCGGTGATCGAGCGCCTGGCGACGATCCTGGCCCAGGCGACATTGACCCGGCCGGACCGGGCCGCCATTGCAGCCTGGACCGTGCGCTTGCGAAACTGGGCCAACGAGGCCGGAGTTTATCCACGCAGAGGCGGCGGCAATGAGGCGGCCCAGGCTGCCTTCCTGCGCGGCCTGGATGCGGACTATCGTGCCCGCCGGCTGCGCTTCGTGGTGCGTGCCCTGAACGAAATGTACGACGCGTTTCGCTCCACCGATGTCACGGGGGCGTTGGATCAAATCAAGCGCCGTATCTATGATTTGCTGGAAGAGCTGCGCCGCTGCCGCGACGCCGCTGTACTAAGCCGCCGTTGCCGGGATATGGCCGCCGCCATTCAGGCGGGACGGGAGGACAATATCGGTGCCCTGATTGGTCTGGTGGCCGACGATTTCGGATTAAGCGGGATCGGCCAGCGGGTTGATCATGTACTTGATCAGACGAGCCAATCGGCATTGCCCGGTGAAGCACAACGGGCGCTATTGCACAGTTTTCTTGGTTTTGCTTTCTGGGATGTATTGGCCTTTACCGTGACGTCGTGGCGCGATGTCGGGGAGTTCGATGAAATCCGCGTCGACCGTATATCGCCCGATGACGCCAATAGCCTGCGTCGCGGCGGTGAGGAAGCCATATTGAAGGGCGTCGGTCTGGGCCATTTTGCCGCCTTCTTCAGCCGCCGGCATCGGGAAAATGACTATCTGTGGGGCCGCCTGCACGGGGCTGAACGTCTGATCGACATCATTGTCTCCTCCGCCGAGTTGGAAGGCGCTGCCAAGGACATCAATGTGCGGGCGGTGAAAAAGCGCGCTTTCAACGCGATCTTGGACGCGGAATCCATGCATCTGGGCATGAGCGCGGATCTTTTGGCCGAACTGCGCCAGGAGATCGCTGCCCTTTGAGGCGCGGCCTGGTATAAACTGTTGAAAACATGAAACAGAGGAACCATCGTCATGCCCGTTGAATTGACACGGATCGAAGAATTCGCCCTGATCACCCTGAACCGGCCGGAAGCCCTGAATGCCTTGAGCGTCCAGGTGGTCAAGGATATCGGCGCAGCAATAGACGAGGCCGCCGCCTCCGATGCCCGGGCCTTATTGATTACCGGCGCCGGTGAAAAGGCTTTTTGCGCCGGAGCGGATATTTCCGAGTTCATGGGCCGCAACATCGTTGAAGCCATTGCCGCGACCGAGCTGGGCCAGAACACCTTCGCCAAGCTGGACAGCCTGACCATACCGTCGGTGGCGGTGATCAATGGCTTTGCCCTGGGCGGTGGCTTGGAGTTGGCCACCGCCTGTACCCTGCGCGTGGCCACGGCGAACGCCAAGTTGGGCGTGCCGGAGATTAAGCTGGGCCTGATCCCCGGTTATGGCGGCACCCAACGTCTACCGCGTTTGGTGGGCCAGGGCCGCGCCCTGGATATGGTGATGACCGGCCGCATGGTGGCTGCCGAGGAGGCCTTGAGCATGGGCCTGATCAACCGTATGGTCGATGCCCCGGCGGTGGATGGTGCCATTGCTTATGCCCGTGAATTCTCGGGCTTCTCCCTGCCCGTCCTGCGCTATGGCCGCGAGGCGGTGATGCGGGCCGATCAAACCGCCTTGGGGGAAGGCCTGATGATCGAGCGGGATTTGAACACTTTGGCGTTTCAGGGCGAGGACTCGACAGAGGGCGCGACCGCCTTCCTGGAAAAACGTAAACCGAACTTCAAGGATTGCTGAATATGGCGGCCAGGACGGAAGAGCCCAAGGTCATCGCCATTACCGGCGCCAGCCGGGGTATCGGCTCCGGCCTGGTGGCCGAGCTAGCCGGACGCGGCCATACCATCGGCTGTCTGTCGCGCAAGGGACAGGGCCCCGAAGATCGCGATGTCACCGGCAACCTGATCAATCTGGTCTGTGACATGGAGGACGAGGCGCAGATCACCGCCGCCCTGGCCGAACTTGCGCAACAGGCGGGCCGGATCGATGTGTTGATCAACAATGCCGGCATGCATGAGGAATGTGTCAGTTCTGAACTGGCAAAGGCCGACTTCGAACAAACCCTGACGACGAATATCACCGGCCCTTTCGTGGCCTGCCGCGAGGTCTATCCGCATATGGTCGCCAACGGTGGCGGTGTGATTATCAATATAGGCTCGTTCTATGATCGCCTCGGAATTCAGCGCAATCTGGCCTATTGTTGCTCCAAAGCGGCCTTGGGCGCCCTGACCCGCAGCCTGGCGGTTGAGTGGGCCCGCGACAAAATCCGCGTGCTCGATGTTGCACCCGGCTTCGTATCGACGGATCTGAACGCCGAATATATGGCCCACGACAGCTTCCAGGCCTTCATCAAACGCCGCATCCCCATAGGCAAGGCCGCTTCCATCGATGAAGTCGCCCGCCTGGTTGCCATGCTGGCCATCGAGGATTTGCCCTCTCTGACAGGCGAGACCATCGTCATGGACGGCGCCCAGAACATCAACCAATAGGTACGTCATGAAAGTTCTTAATCGCATCGACGCGTCTCTTAACCTGCCGGAAGAGGAGCGTCTGCTGTTGGATGCCGTGCGCGCCCTGAGCCGGGATCATCTGAAACCGCGCGCCGCCGCCTATGACCTTAGCGGCGAGTTTCCCTGGGATAACGTGGAAGAGATCACCAAGCTGGGCCTGAATGGCATGTTTCTTCCCGACGAGTATGGCGGCAGCAAGATGTCCTATGTCAGCTATCTCGCCGCGATGCGCGAGATGGCCAAGGCCTGCGCCTCCACCGCCATGGTCTGGGGCAATACCTTTCATGCGGTAAAGCCGTTTCTTAACTTTGCCTCGCACGAACAAAAGACCCGCCTGTTGCCGAGAATCGTTGATGGCGGCATGGTTTCGCTGTGCATTACCGAACCCTCCGCCGGCTCGGATGCGACCAGCATGAAGACGAAGTTTACCCCTGATGGCGACGACATCATCATCAACGGCTCGAAGATCTTCATCACCTGCGGCAACCACGCGGAATTTTATGGCGTTTTCGGCAAATGGTCGGAAATTGAAAATGACCGGGCGGCGATCTCCATCGCCATCGTCGAAAAAGGTGCCGAGGGCCTGACCATTGGGGGCAAGGAAGACAAGATGGGCCAGCGCGCCGCGCCTATTGTTCCGCTGTCGTTCGATAACCTTCGTGTGCCCCGCACCAATCTTCTGGGCGAGCCCGGCGATGGTTTGAAAATTCTTTTTTCCGCCCTGAATGAATCCCGCCCCTCCATTGCGGCCCATGCTCTGGGCATTGCGCGTGCCGCCTTTGAAGACGCGGTGGGCTATATTAATCAACGGCGGCAGTCGGGCCGCAATATCATTGAATTCCAGGGCATACAGTTCATGCTGGCCGATATGGCGACGGATCTGGCCATGTGCGAAAGCTGGCTGTGGCGCGTCGGCGCCATGCTTGATGCGGGCGAGGAGGATATCGGTATCGAAGCCTCGATGCTAAAAATGCGGGCTTCCGACCTGGCCATGCGGATCACCACGGATGCGGTGCAATTGTTTGGCGGCTATGGCTACACCAAGGACTATCCGGTGGAACGCTATATGCGGGACGCCAAGATCACCCAGATCTATGAAGGCACTAACCAGGTCCACCGCCAGCTTGTCGGGCGCTCATTTATTGAGAAGTAAGATAGTCGTCGCGACTGCGTGAAAAGAAACTGAGATCCAGGCCGTAATGATATTGCAGACCGCCTGATTTCAGGCCGATTTTACGCAAGACCTGCTGCGAGCCGCTATTTTCCGGGTGGGTGACGGCTACAATGGGGTCGAAGGCGAATTCACGAAAGCCGTAGTCCAGAACCCGCATGGCGGCTTCCGTGGCGACGCCTTTGCCCCAAGTGGCTGTGAGGTAACGGTAACCGATTTCGATCAAGCCCGAAGCTTCCAAAGGAAACAAACCACACCAGCCCAGTATCTTCCTTTCATCGGCCCACTCAACAGCCCATATGGCGCCCAATGGCGGCCAGTCGGAGCTGATCTTCTCATGCCAAATTTCGCGTTGTTCGGCTTCCACGGGGGCGCCGTGGGGAAACAGATAGCGGCCCACATCCGGGTCCATGTTCATGGCGACGCAGAATTCCAGATCATCCAAACGCCAGGGCCGCAGATGAAGGCGCCGGGTTTCCAGATCAGGCTGCACTGGCCGACGGCAGGGCGGTGCCCGTGATCTGGCAGCGCCATAGGATGCGCCGGGCGTTGGGATCAAAGGCATCGCGGCGATGCAGGGTGGAGCGGTTATCCCAGATCAGCACGTCGCCGGGCTGCCAGTGATGTACATAGCAAAACTGATCGCCCACACTGTAGTCCCACAGCCGGTCCAGCAGGGCCTCGCTGTCGGCCAGCTCGCGGCCTTTGATATAGGCGTTGGTGCGCCGGCCCAGAAACAACGCCTGGCGTCCGGTTTCGGGATGCCGGACCACCACTGGATGGGTCGCACCCGGTGCTTCACGCACATCGGTTACCGCGTCCATGCCCTTGCGCAGCTCACCGGCGGAGGTATAGGAGGAATTGTGCAAGGCTTGGGCATCCCGGACCTCCGCCGCCAGGTCCGCCGGCATCCGATCCCAGGCCGCATACATATTGGCGAACCAGGTATTGGCACCGTCGCTGGGCACCTCCCGGCCATACAGCACGGATGCGGTCGGCGGGATATCCAGATAGGTCATATCGGAATGCCATTCCGCCTCGCCATAGCCCAGGGCGCCGATGGCCTTGCCGTCCTCCACCACGTTGGAGATGATCCACATGTTTTGATCCTGATCCGCGCCGGCATCCGCGCGCAGGTCTTTTTCGCTGCCGGGCGGCGGCTCCAACGGACCAAAGCGGGCGGCAAACGCCGTCAACCCAGCCGGCGTCAAGGACTGGCCGCGAAACAATAACAGGCAATGATCCAGCCAGGTTTGGTGCAAGGCGGCGAACGTCTCGTCGTCAAGGCCGGCGGCCAGATCAAGCCCGTCAATGCGGGCCCCAATGGTTTCATTCAGCGGTGTTATCTGCATGTTCATCCCCCTTATCATGACACGCATCATCATGCCCGGAATTGCATCGAAGCTCCAGTCCCTGAAACCTGTCCGCCTAAGTCGGCTGCTTGCCGGTTACAGGGTCGGGTGCGCTGGGCCGGAAAGCAAAGTCCAGCTCATAGATGGTTTTTACCGGCTCACCCCAATCATAGGGCAGGTCCACGATTTCGCCTGGCATCTCGCAGCTTTCCAGCAGCTTCAAGGCATGCAGCAGGATTTCCCTTTGCAAGGCTTGTTCCTCCGGGCGGCCAAACGGATTGCCCATGGGATGATTGACAAAAACAGTACGCGGCGGCATCGCTAGGGCGGTGATGTCGCGACCGGTGGAAACATTAACAGTGGCGATGCCCCGTTCCTCGACCACGCGGGATACCAGACTCACGGTCTGATGATCCAGCGGTCAAGCAGGCACCATGACGACGGCGTCAACCCCGTCGCGCTGCAGCGCATCGGCAAAGCGTGGCGCTGCATCCTCGATGATCTGCCGGCGTTTGTAGATACGGCCCATGAAGCCGCTCCACAGTCGGTTCGCGACGGCGCCGATGACACCGTCGGCGGCCAGTTCGCGCAGGCGCTCCAACGGAAATATGACGTTGATGTCCTTTTCGCCATCGCGGTAGTCGTAATAGGCGTCGTTGATTTGAAAGCCGTCGGCGGAGGTTCCCGGATCAATCTCGTCGAGACGGAAATTATTCTTTGCCGCCGGCTCAAACGGTTCGGCATGCCGATAAGAAATGCCGCCGCTGGTCAGCATGGATACGGTACATTCCGAGAGCGGCTTTTTCAGCTTCGCCAGCGGCGCCGCGTCATTGATGGACCATTGATAGGGCGGGTAGCCCATGGATTGGTAGCTCTCATTGATACGATTGACATAATCGACGGGTTTCATCTTGGCTCTTCCTCCTGTTCTTAGCGCGGTTTTGTTTATCCTGTATGCTCCGCGACGATTTTTTGCACCGCCGGGCGGTCCATCATGCGTTGGAAATGCGCATCCACCGACCGTAGGCTTGTGCGGTCTACGCTATCACCTTCCAGCCATCGGGTCAGGGTAAAGAGATAAGGATCGCAGATGCTGTAATGATCACCCAATACCCATGGTCCCTTGATCATCTCTTGGTTGATCAGGTCGAAACATTCCCCGACCGATTGCGGCACCTTGGCCTTCATGGCCTCGATCGCCGCCGGGTCGTCGGCCCAGCGGTGACCGCGCCTAAGGTGCGAATGGGCGACATGGACGGTGGAACAGAGATAGCTGTTGAACGCCTGGGCCTGGGCCAGGGCAAAGATATCGTCCAGGGGCGCCAATTGGGCGTCTGGATAGCTTTGCGCGATAAACAACAACAGGGCCGGCGTTTCGCTCAACACGCCTTGATCGGTGACCAATGAGGGCACCCGCGCTTTCGGGTTGATGGCCAGATAGTCCGCCGCCTTCTGATCCTCGGTGGCGAAGTTCAGGCGGACGGCTTCATAGTCCGCGCCGGCCTCTTCCAAGGCAATGTGCGAGGCCAGGGCGCAGGTGCCTGGCGCATAGTAAAATTTCAGCATTTTTATCCCCTATTCAAACAACTACTGCACGCGACATCGGTGCTCTAGAATGTCACAACCTAGCGCGCTAGCAAAATGAGACCCGATGATCATTTCTCTTTTCCTGCTATTTCTCAATGCGTTCATCGCCTCGACCATATTGCCGGCGGCATCGGAGTTTTTGCTATGGGGCATCGTGGCGGACAATCCGGCCATGCTCTGGCCCGCCATCGCCGTGGCCAGCGCGGGCAATACCGCGGGCGCGGTGGTCAATTGGCTGTTAGGGCGTTTTCTTGCAGGTTTTTCGGGGCGCCGATGGTATCCGCTGAAACCAAGGCAACAGCAACGGGCCAGTGCCTGGTTTCAACGCTTTGGCCTGTGGTCCCTATTGTTCGCCTGGCTGCCCGTGGTGGGCGATCCGCTGACCGTGGTGGCGGGTGTACTGCGGGTGCCGTTGCCGATATTTGTTCTGCTGGTCGCGGTCGGAAAGACCGGGCGCTATGTCATCGTGGCGATGCTGGCGATCTAGGGCAATTTTCAATTAACCGGAGTCGCGATCGCGACGTAAGTAATTGGTTCAATTGCTCGATTCTTAAGAGTCTGAGCGCATTTTCTTCGAATGCGCTCTAGTCGGCGTGTGGCGAGGGCACACCGTCCGGCGGCCAGGCCGTCACGCCGTCTTCCAACGGGATATGCAGGCTTTTCAGCATGATCGAAAAGGTATTCCAATTACAGATCGCCGCCACCAGTTCGAGGCGTTCTTCGTGGCTGTGCAGATGCTCGGCACAGGCCCGCCAACTCGCCTCGCCCACGCCGCCATGGTCCAGCACATCGTCCGTGGCCGCGATGACAGCCAGTTCGGCGGCGCCAAGGCAGGTAGCATTCCCGGGATCGCGCACGGCCAGGGTTTCTTCCTCGCTCAAACCGATACGCAGTGAGACCGGCCAATGCTGGGTCCATTCATACATCGCGCCCGTGCGCCAGCCGATGCGCATGATGATCAACTCGCGCAGGCGGTCATCCAGCTTGTTGCCCCGATACAGCAACATGGCCAGTCCCTTGGCCATGACGGAGGCCAATTCAGGATGCCGTGACATAACGCGAAACACGTTCAGGCCGGACATGGTCGATGGCACGCCGGCTTGCTTGCCGATGGCGCGGGCCTCGTCCTCCGGCAGCATGGGTACCCGTGGTTCTGTCACCGTCATCTCTGCTAACTCCTCATGGCGAATATCCGACCCGCAAATTGCCGCTTTCCCGGGCTGGTGACAACAAAAAACTAACGGCCGTTAGAAAAAATTTGGGCCCTCGTGCGGTTTGTCTTAAACTGTCGGCAGCAGAAAACATCGCTGATGTAAGGATATGAATTCATGGTGCAACGAACCTGCCTGGCCATGGTGCAGACGGCGCCGCGCACGTTGGAAGCGCGAAGCCTGCCAATTCCGGAGATTGACGAGGACAGCGCCCTGTTGCGGGTGGAGGCCTGTGGCATTTGCGGCAGCGACTATGAACAATATGAAGGCGTCCTCCGCGCCCCTATCCCGGCGGTGCCGGGGCATGAACCTCTGGGCATTATTGAGGCGATCGGTGACCGGGCGGCGCGGCGCTGGGGCGTGGATGTGGGCGATAGGGTGGCGGTGGAGACCATGCTGTCTTGCCGTTTTTGTTCATCCTGCCTGGGCGGGAATTATCACCTGTGCGATGATCGGCGGATCTATTCCTACATCCCGTTGAGCGATGAACCGGGCCTGTGGGGCGCCTATTCGGAATATATGTTCATTCACGGCAATTCCATCGTGCACAAAATGGACAAGAGCCTGCCGGCGGAAATCGCCGTCATGTTCAATCCCCTGGGTGCGGGCTACCGCTGGGCCGTCGAAGTGCCCCGGACCGGGCCGGGCGATATCGTGGTGATCCTGGGTCCGGGGCAGCGGGGCCTGGCCTCGGTCCTGGCCTGCAAGGATGCAGGCGCCGGCACGGTCATCGTCACCGGCCTGGCAGCGGATGCCAAGAAGATGGAGGTCGCTAGGGCGCTTGGAGCCGATCACACCATCGATGTGGAGAACGAGAACGCGAAACAGCGGATCCGGGAAATCACCAATGGCAGGGGCGCCGATATCGTCGTCGATGTCACTTCCTACGCTGTCGAGCCGGTGGCCGAATCTCTCAGCTACGTGCGTTCGGGCGGCACCATCGTGCTGGCGGGTGCCAAAGGCTACAAGGAGATCCCCGGCTTCGTCTCTGACAAAGTGATGATGAAGGAGATCACCATCAAAGGCGTGGTCGGCGTCACCTCGACGGGCTATGAAAAGGCCATCAACCTAATCGAGTCCGGCAGGGCGCCGTTGGAGATGATGCACACCCATAATTTCGATCTGCGAGAGGCGGAGCGCGCCATTCAAATTCTGGCCCGCGAAATCCCGAACGAGGAATCCATCCATTCCTGTCTGATACCGAATTTAGCCTAAGGGGTTAAACCTGAACGATGAGTGATTTTGTCAATAATTGGGTCGAGCAATCGGCCTACTGCCAAACCCTGGGCATGCGTTTGGCCAGCCTGCGCGATGATGCGGCGGCTATCGCGCTGCCGTTTATCGAGGCCAATGCCAATCCGGGCAACGCCCTGCATGGCGGCGTCGCGGCCTCCGCCTCCGTCACCGCCGCCCATGCCCTGGCCCGTCATGTGCTGGGCGAAGAAACCGGTCCCTGGCACAGCATGGATTTCCAGATCAACTATCTGGCCGCCGCGATAGGCGAGGATATCCAAGCTACCGCGCGGCTGCTGCGCCGGGGCAAGGAATTGTGCTTCATGGCCGTGGATGTCACGGGCGACGACGGCAAGGCCATTGCGCAATGTTCCATCGCCGTGCGCGGCCGCCTGGGCCGCGATGGCATCGAGACGCCAATGGCCGCCGGCGATCATGGCGAGGTCGAGCCCGGCTTCATGGGCGACCGTATCGCGGCCAATCCGTTCATTTCGGGCCGGGGCATCGCCATGGACTTCATGCGCGACGGCCAGGTGCGCCTATTGATGCCGTGGCAGGACAGCAATGGCGATCAGGGCGGCGGCATGCATGAAGGCGCGGCGCTGGCGCTGTTGGATACGGCGGGAGCCATGTGTTCGTGGTCAATCACGGGCCTGGGCAAGTTCAAGGCCTCGACGCCATCGATCCAGGCACAGGTCTTGGCCCCGCCCGCAAAGGCCGATCTGGTCGCCTATGGCAATGTCGGCTATCGCGATAACGAGATGTATTGGAATGATATTGAGGTCGCCGACGCCGCCACGGGCCGGCTGGTCGCACGCGGCACGGTGCTCTATCGTATCTTTGCCTAGCGATTGATTCCATTCTGAGGAGGGCACTCATGCCCCAACTATCCGTGCGCCGTGAAGGTTCCGTTGCCATTGTGACCATCACCCTGCCCGATCAATTCATGACCGACGATACGGTCAGCGAGCTGAATGCCGTCACGGAGGAGCTGGACCGGGACGAAAGCTGCCGGGCCATGGTCTTCACGGGCGGTGAAGAGGGCGTTTTCATCCGCCATTTCTCCGTCAAGGTGCTGGCGGAGATGTCCGATAACCTGCGCGCCCGAGGCAAGACATTCTCTGACCAGAAATTACTGGACCGGGACCGGGAACTTGATGTGGTCTTTCGCCGCCTGGCCACCACGCCAAAGATAACCATCGCGGCCATTAATGGCTTTGCCATGGGCGGCGGTTTTGAGTTTTGTCTATCGTGCGATCTGCGTATCGTCCAGGATGGCGAGCATACCCTGGGCCTGCCAGAGGCCAAGCTGGGCATTCTGCCGGGCGGCGGCGGCACCCAGAAACTTGGCCGCCTGGTCGGTCAGGCCCGCGCCCTGGAAATGGTTTTGCGTGGCCGTACCGTCCCCCCGCGCGAGGCGCTGGCGCTGGGCATGGTGCACGAGGTGACGGACGGCCCGGTGCTGCCGCGTGCTTTGGAGCTGGCGCGGGAATATGCCGCCATGGCGCCCTTGGCCTTTGCCCACATCAAGCGCCTGTTGCGCATAGAGTTGGAAAAGCCCCTGGAAGAGGGCTTGGTGATGGAGCGCACGCTATTTCTGGATTTGCTGGTATCCGACGATGCCAATAAACTGATGAAACGCATGAACGACGGCAACCTGGATATCCGCGACGTGCCCCAGGGTGACTAAATTGGTGCGACTAAATTAGGGCGACTAAATTGGGGCGATTAATATGAAACCGCAGAACATTCTCTACATCATGTCGGATGAGCATAACTCCAAGATGCTGGGTTGTTATGGCCATAGCCACGTCAAAACCCCGAACCTTGATAGGTTGGCGGCGCAGGGCACGCGGTTTACCTCCGCCTATACCAATTCCTCCATATGCATTCCCTCCCGCGCGGCGTTCGCGACCGGACGTTATACCCATGAAACGAAGTACTGGGATAACGCCATGCCTTACGATGGCGAGGTCAAGGGTTGGGGGCACCGCCTGATCGATGAAGGCTTGCGCGTTGAATCTATTGGCAAGCTGCATTACCGCGCCGAGGAATTGCCGACCGGGTTTTCCAAGCAAACCATTCCCATGCACGTCATGGGCGGTCTTGGCCAGATCTGGGGTTCGATCCGTGACCCTCTGCCCGATGAGCGGCCCTCGCAGATGCTGAACGAGATCGGACCGGGCGAGTCCAACTATAACCGTTACGACCGATCCATCGCGGACGAGGCCTGCACTTGGTTGCAGGCTGCCGCCGACAGCAGCAACAAAGGGGCCGATGAGCAGCCCTGGGTGCTTTATCTGGGCTTCGTGGCGCCGCATTTCCCGCTGGTGGTGCCGCAGGAATACTACGACATGTATCCCATCGAGGATTTGCCGCCCAGAATGCTGGATCCCGAAAAGGGTTATGTCCGCCATCCCTGGCTGCAGCGCATGGACGATTTTCAGCAGGTTGACCGAAACCTAACGCCAGAGCGGCGCTTGATGGGGGTGGCGGCCTATTTCGGCCTGTGCACCTATCTCGACGCCCAGATTGGCCGGGTACTGGACGCCCTGGCGGCTGCCGGCCTGGATGCCAATACAAGGGTGATCTACACCTCCGATCATGGCGATAATGTGGGCAAGCGGGGCATGTGGGGGAAATCCAACCTGTACCAGGAAGGTGCGGCCATACCCTTGATCATGGCCGGCGATGGGGTGCCCGCCGGCAAGGTCTGCCAGACCCCGGTGTCGCTGCTGGACAGCTATCAGACCATCCTGGATTGCGTCGGCGTCGAGCCCAACGAAGAGGAAAAAACCCTAAAAGGTGCTTCCTGGTTCGACATTGCCAAGGCGACGGATGATGACAACCGCGTCGTGTTCGCCGAGTACCATGCCGCATCCTCGCCCTCGGGCGCCTTCATGATCCGCAAGGGGCGGTATAAATTTATCTACTACATCGGTTACGAGCCCGAACTCTACGATCTTGTGGCCGATCCGGAGGAAAGCACGAATATTGCCGCCGATGCGGCCCATGCCGGCATAATGGCGGAATACGAGCGGCATCTACGCGATATCTGCGATCCGGAAGCGACCGACCGCGATGCCAAGAATATGCAGAATGCCCTGATCGCCAAACATGGGGGCAGGGAAAAGGCTATCCATATCGGGCCGAAAGCGGCGACCCCGGTACCGGGCCAGGCCGAGGAATAGGGGCCGAGGCGTAGGGTTGGATCTATTGGGGCTCTATTCGGCGGCGCGGACCTGGCGCGGTTCATAAATTGCCGTATGGTCAATCCGCGCCACGACCCGTTCGCCGCCCGCCAGCACCACGGCATCCATTTGTACGAACAGATGGCCCTTGCGCTCGTAGTTATTGGTGACGCGGGCGCGGACCGAAACCGTCTCGCCCACCTTGGCCGGGCTAAAAAACTGGATATCGCTGCCCACGTGAATCCAGGGGCCCAGGACGACGCTTCCCGCCAGGGCGCGGTTGCCGAAACGAGAGATCATGCCTGGATGGATCAGGCCGGCGTCCCCGTAAAGCGGCAGGGTCTCGCGCACATCCGCCAAATATCCAGCCATCGTTTTCTCGTCCAGACACAGCTCGTATGTACCTAGCATGCCGCCCGTGGGCAGACTTTCCGGCGAGGCCGGCGGGCGGTTTTCAGGCAGCGGCGCGGTGGGAAAATCAGCCAAATCGGGCAATGCAGGTGCCGCATCGTGCAGGCGCGCGGTACCTGTCGCGCATAGTTGACCCGCGCTTTCCACTGTTATCGTCATGGCGTTATCGTCGCCGGCGACCGGTTTGGCGGAGACAGTGGCCGTGGCGCCGTCATAAACCGGCAGCAGCAAGCGGCAATCGGCGGAGCCTCTTGTCAAAAAGTCCTCACCCCAGCATTCCGCCGCCGGATGGGACAAATAGGCATAGACATCGACGCCGGGGACGAGGCCGCCGGAGAAGCCGAATTTTTTCGCCACGGTATCATCGTGGATCTTGTTGTCGGAATCCTTGGATGTGTTGTAGGCCTCGACCTGATAATCGGCGATCGCCTCGATTGCGCTCGACATGAAACTCTCCTCAACTTCTTTTTGTCTTTAACCGTCCAATGCGTCACGGAAGCGATAATAGGCCCGCGTTGCAGTAACCGCCACACCACGCATGAAATGCAGTGGCAGTGGACGCGGCGTCATGTTTGGAAACTCAAATTCCGGCTGTGCCGTTTCCAGCACCCGGTCGGCCAGGATCTTGCCCATCATGGTCGCCATGGCCACGCCCCTGCCGTTAAAGCCTAGGCCGGCCAACAGGCCCGGCGCCAGTTCATGCAGATGGGGGTAATGATCCGGCGTGATGGCAACCTTGCCGTTCCAGGCGTATTCGAATTCGATCTCGCCGGCCTCGGGCAACAGGCTGTGAATTCTTTGGCGCAATCCTTCGTAGACTTTCACCGCGCCGCTTTCATAGGCCGAGCCGCCGCCGCCCATGAGCAGACGGCCATGACCGTCCTGGCGGAAATACCACAACACCCGGTGAGTATCGGACAACACCTCGCCCCCGCCCAGGACCTTGCCGCGAATATTCTCGCCCAGGGGCGCGGTGGCCACCTGCACGCTGAAGACCGGTACCACCGTATGCTCCAACTTGGGCCACAGGCCGTCGGTATAGCCATTGGTGGCCAGGATCACCTTGCCGGCGGTCAGGCTGCCGTTGGCCGTTGCCAGACGCCAGCCGTTGGTGGTCTGGTTCAGCGAGAGCACCGGCGTCGAACCATGTACCCGCGCGCCAAGATCTTGCGCCGCGCGGGCCAGACCGCGGGCATAGCCAAGGGGCTGCACGCCGCCGCCGCGCTTGTCGATCCAACCGCCCTTGTAGCGGCCGTCGCCCATGCGCTGGGCTAGTTCATTCGGCTCCAACCAGGCGACGTTGGCGTCACGCTGGGCCCAGTCCTGGTGCCGTTTGCGTAAATCGCCCAGCATGCCTTGGGTATGGGCTGCCTGGATCCAGCCGTTTTGCTGGGCATCGCATTCAATGCCGTGTTCCGCGATCAGGCCGAACACCAGGTCGGCGCCGGCGCCGGATGCGCGTACCATGGCCTCGCCATCCTTTTGGCCAAAGCGGGCAATGATCTGCCGCGGATCCTCCTTCAGGCCCGGAATAACCTGGCCGCCGTTGCGCCCCGAGGCGCCCCAACCCGGCTCCGCCGCTTCCAGGACCGCCACATCCGCGCCACCTTGGGCCAGATGCAGGGCAGCGGAAAGCCCGGTAAAGCCGCCGCCAACAATTGCGACGTCGGCTTGTTGGTCGCCTTCCATGGCCGGCGTGTCAGGGGCCGGTACGGCGGTGGCGGCCCAAAGAGAGGGCGGCAGTGGCATTTTCGCGTATGATGTCTGGTTCATGAGGTCACTCTAGCATGGGAATACCGCCAATATGGAGGCTGTGGTGAAAATTCTCGGTCTGGCGTTGGTTGCCTACGCGGCCCTGGTGGCCGGTTGCACGATGATCCAGCGTTCGTTGATGTATTTTCCCGACGCCAATCTGCCCGTGCCCGGCGATGTCGGTGCGCCGGAATTTCAGGTTGTGAGCTATCGAACCTCCGATGCGCTGGAACTGGTGTCGTGGTACCGCCCGGCGAAAAAGGGCTTTGCCACCATTGTCTATTTCCAAGGTAACGGCGGCAATATTTCACATCGAATTTTCAAGACCCAGGCCTTGATCGAGGCCGGCTATGGCTTGCTGTTAGTCGGCTATCGCGGTTATGGCGGTAATCCGGGCCAGCCCAGCGAAGATGGTCTGTATCATGATGCCCGCGCCGCCCTGGCCTATTTGCAAGGTCAAGGCCTGCCCTCGGAACGGCTTGTCATGTTGGGAGAATCTCTCGGTAGCGGGGTTGCCGTGCGCATGGCGACGGAAACCAAGTTTCGGGCCATAATTTTGGAAGCGCCCTATACTTCAACCGTCGATGTGGGCCAGGCCGCCTATTTCTTCCTGCCGGTCAAGATGTTGATGTACGACCGCTTTCCCTCGATAGATATTATTGGCGGCATTCAGGCGCCGCTGTTGGTGATCCATGGCGAGCGTGACAGGATAATTCCCACCCGCTTCGGACGCCGTCTGTTTCAGGCCGCGCCGCAACCGAAAGAAGCGCATTTCCTGCCCGGCGCCGGGCACAACGATTTGTTCGAACATGGCCTGGTCGATATCGAGCTGAAATTCCTGGCTGGTCTGCCCAACTAGATCATTCAATAGGCGGGGCATCGTGGCGCGCCCCATGAGCCAGATAGCGGCTGTCGCCAACCCGGTCGACCGCAAGGCCTTGGCGGTAGTGGGGACCTGCCTCGGCGGCACTCGAAATCCGTTCGGCTTTGAGTGATCCGCCGTCATGGTCTTGGAAGACTTCATGCAGGATACGCCCGTCGACCGAGCCGGGATCAAGGCCCAGTCCATGCAGCACCGTGGGCAGGATATCAATGATGCCGCTGGGCGTGGTGACCCGCGCGCCATTGCCGAACTGGCTGCCAGAGAAAGCCAAGACCGTATTGATCTCATGCGAGGAGAGGCCGCCATGCATGCCACAGCCGGTGGGAATATCCGGTTCGTCATGCAGGCAACGGCCCGCCAGGCCGCCGTTCGGTGCATGATCATCCCGGTGTAGCGTCAAGACGATATCGCCCGCACGGGGGTGATCCAGGTTGGCATCGGACAGAGGCAGGGTGCCCCGGGGCAATGCCCCATTTTCCATGGCGCGGGCGAAGATCGGGCCGCACCAGGGCTGGGTTTGCAACCAATCAACCAAACGCGCCTGGACGGCTGCGTCTCGCGCATACAATGATGCGACAGTGCCGGGGACAAGGTTGGCCTCGCCCGCGCCCAGGTCCGGGCTCATCTCGAACCCCGCGGCGGCTAACTTCTCGTCCAAGGCCAAAGGCTCGCCATGGGTCGCCACATGGCCATGATCGGACATGGCGACAATCTGCAAGCTGTTCTCCCGTCCGCTGTCACGGCGCCAATCCAGCAACCGGCCGAGGGCGGCATCCGCATGCCGGATGGAGTCAGCTGCTTCCGGGCTTTCAATGCCACGGTAATGGAATGGCGTGTCGGGGTCGGAGAACCACAGGATCGTCACGGCTGGGTCTCGGTTCGATGCGACCTGTTGCATATAGGCTTCGATAACCCAGTTAATTTGCGCGTGGTTTGGCAGGGTGGATTTCGGGATCGGGCCATGCGCCTCGACCAGCGCCTGCGCCGCCCCGGGTGCGGCGGATTTCTCGACCCCATGCAGCGAGATATTCAGGCTGCCCACGGCCTCGGCCCGATGGTGCATCAAACGGTTGCCGCCAGGGGTGCCGCAGCCGATGACGGCCAGTTCAAGGCCGGCGCCATGCAGGATTTCACCCAACGAGGGCGCCGTCAGGATGCCGTCCAATACTTCGTCGGCACGGCTTAAGGCGTCGAAATCGGCGGTGTTGAGGTAGCCGCCGACAGCCGCCTCCATGAATTTGTTGGCCACCATGCCGTGGCGGGCCGGATGACAGCCGGTGATCAGGCTGGCCTGGTTGACCCGTGTCAGGGTTGGGAAGACCGCGCGGCTGTCCGTGCAGTGGCTGCCTGTTCGGCACAGGGCCGCCAGATTCGGGGTCAAATCATCGTTCACCATGTCCGGGCGCAGGCCGTCAAAGGCGACGATCAGGTATCGTGTATCACTGTTTGTATTTTCCATATCCCATTGTAACAAATTGCCGCGCCCCGCGCCAAGCGCTGGCGACAGTGCTGGCGGCCCCGGTTTCTCTATGCCAAGATAATGCCAACCATCCTTGCGAGTAGTTTGAGTACATTTCCCATGAGCATTGATAAATCCAGTTGGACCTTGGTGGACTTGGTCCGCAACCAGGCCGCCCGCCTTGGCGAAAGGGAGTTCATTTCGTTCGAACAGGGCGCGCGGTTGACCTTTGCCGGCTTTGACCGGGAAAGCGATGCGGCCGCGCTACGCTTGGCGGCCCTTGGTGTTGGTCCCGGCGACCGGGTTTTGGCCCTGGTTAAAAACCGGGTCGAGCTGCTGTTGACGATGTTTGCGACCTTCAAACTGGGCGCTATTTATGTACCCATCAATACCGAATTGAAGGGCGCTTTCCTGGAGCATCAACTGCGCAATGCCGAACCGAAGGTGGTGCTGGTCGATACGGATTTGGCGGATGCCTTCCATGGCGTCGATGCGGGCGATGGCGATATCGTGGCGGTGGTCTTCATCGCCGGCGGCATCCCCGATCAGGTGCCACCGGTTTTCAGCACGGCGCGGCAACTGAGTTACGAGGATTTTTCGGCGCTGGCCGCCGCCGACGCAGGCGTTTTGGTAACGCCAAAGCCGGAAGACATCGCCTTTATCATGTACACTTCCGGCACCACGGGGCCGTCCAAGGGCGTGTTGATGCCCCATGCCCATTGTTATCTGTTCGGCCTGGGCACCCAGCGGGCCCTGGAGTTGGCGGAAGCCGACCGTTATTACATCTGCATGCCGTTATTCCACGCCAACGGCCTCTTGATGCAATTTTTGGGGTCCTTCATCGCCGGCGCCTGGGTCTATGTGGTGGAGCGGTTTTCCCCCAACAGATGGCTGGATGATGTGCGTGCCAGCCAGGCGACGGTGACCAATGCCCTGGGCGTGATGCCGGAATTCATCTTTCGCCACCCAGAAAGCCCCCTGGATAGCGACAACAACCTGCGTGTCGTCATGGCGGCGCCGGTGGCCGACGAATGGTCCACAGATTTTGAGCGCCGCTACGATGTCAGTATTCGTCAGGGCTTTGGCATGACCGAGTGCAACATTCCCGCCTATACGGGCCCCGATGACCCTTTGGAAGTGGGCTGCGCCGGCCAGGTGTTGGATGAATTTTTCGAGGTGCGTATCGGCCATATGGATACGGACGAGCCGTTGCCGGCGGATGAAATCGGCGAAATCCTGGTGCGGCCGAAAGAGCCGTCCTGTTTCATGGCCGGCTATTTCAAGATGCCGGAAAAAACCGTCGAGGCGTGGCGTAATCTGTGGTTTCACACCGGTGATGCGGGGCGCTTCGATGCCAGCGGCAGGCTGTATTTCGTTGATAGAATCAAGGATTGCATCCGCCGCCGGGGCGAAAATATCTCTTCGTTCGAGGTTGAGCAGGTGCTCAACAATCATCCCGCTATTGCCGAAAGCGCCGTGGTCGGCATCAGGGTCGATGGCGCGGGCGGTGAGGAAGAGGTTAAGGCTTTGCTGATCCTGGCGCCGGGCCAGGAGATCGAAAATGCGGCATTGCTGGACTATTGCGCCGAGCATATGCCACGCTTTGCAGTGCCCCGCTATCTGGAATGGATCAACGATCTTTCGAAGACTGCGACAGGCAAGATTCAAAAGCAGTCATTGCGTGATGACGGCCTGACCGATGGCACTTGGGATCGGGAGACGATTGGATATAAGATTGCCCGCCGCTAGGTGCGACGGGTTGGACTGGAATTTTTGGAGGAGGAGAAGATCATGGGACAGTTGAACGGTTCGGAAATTCTGGCGAAGGCCTTGAAACGGGAAGGGGTGGAGGAGCTTTTCTTTCTCATGGGCGGTCCCATGTTGACGGCGGAAGCGGCCACCATCCAAGAGGGCATTCGCTGCATCGACGTGCGCCATGAACAGGCCGCCGCCATGATGGCGCAGGCCTATAGCCGGTTGCGGCAAAAGCCTGGTTTCTGCATGGCGGCATCAGGTCCCGCGACCATCAACCTTTCCACCGGTCTGGCCAATGCCTTGATCGATTGCTGCCCCGTGGTGGCCCTGGGCGGCGCCAGTCCCATGTTGGGCAACGGCAAACAGGTCTTCCAGGAAATCGATCAGATGGAGATCATGTCCGGCTGCGTCAAATATGCCGCCCGTATCTACGACGCCCGCCGTATTCCCGAAATGCTGAACGTGGCCATTCAAAAGGCGATGTCGGGCAAGCCGGGTCCGGTCTATCTGGATCTGCCGGGCGACACCCTCTATCAGATGGTGGATGAAGACGCTATCGATTGGTCGCAGTCCGGTCGGGCCATTCTGAATGCCCGCCCGCCCGCACCCGAGGAACAGATCGCGGAACTGGTCGCTGCCCTGGCCAAGGCGGAACGCCCTGTTTTGCTGACGGGCAGCGGCATTATCTGGTCCCAGGCCTGGGAGGAAATGCATGCCCTGGTCGATGCCACAGGCATCCCGTTCTACACCACGCCCCAGGGCCGTGGCGTGGTGCCCGAGGATCATCCCTGCTGCTTCCCCGCCGCGCGTTCGACTGCCTTCCGCGAGGCTGACTTGATCGCCGTCGTCGGTACCCGCCTGAACTATATCGTGGCCCATCTGGCCGCGCCGCGGTTTTCGGGCGATGCCACGATTGCACGCATTGATATTGATGTGGAAGAGATTGCCGGCAGCCCGCGTGAGCTGGATATCGGTATTGTCGCCGATGCCAAGGTGGCGCTGGGGCAGTTGAACAAGGCCATCGCAGGCACCGCCGACCCGGCCAGATATGAAGGCTGGCGCGGCAAGTTGGCCGATATTGAAGCCTCCAAGCGGGCCGGGCCCGGTTCCAACAGTCTATCGGACGCGGTGCCCATTCATCCCCTGCGCCTGTGCGAGGAAGTGAAGAACTTCATGGACCGGGACGCGGTCCTGGTCGTGGATGGCCAGGAAATTCTCAACTATGGCCGCCAGTCCATGCCGACCCATACGCCGGGGCATCGCCTAAATTCGGGCCCGTTCGGCACCATGGGCGTGGGCCTGCCGTTTGGCTTGGGCGCCAAGGTGGCGAAACCCGACAACCAGGTCATCGTTGTCCACGGCGATGGCTCGTTCGGTTTGAACGCCATGGAGCTGGACACGGCGGTGCGCCACAACATTCCGGTCCTGGTGGTGATCAGCCTGAACGGTGGTTGGACCGCCGATCCGGATCAGGACAAACCAGGGCGGAATCTGGGCTATGTCCGCTATGACAAGATGGCGGAAGGCCTGGGCTGCTACAGCGAATATGTGGAGGAGCCGGGCGAAATCCAGGCTGCTCTGGAACGTGCCCAGGCAGAGGTGGATAAAGGCCGGGTTGCCGTGGTCAACGTCAAGACCGACTGGGCGGCTCAGGCGGTGACGCAGAAGTTCGCGACTTACTCGACCTAAAAGCCGGCTTCCGGGTCGCTCAGATACTCTTCTTCTTCGGGTGTGTTTGAGCGGCCCAGGGCCGCATTGCGGTGCGGGAAGCGGCCGTACTTGGCGATGATATCCCGGTGCTTCAGCATCGAGTCGTATGACTTGTCGCCGCTTTCGCTGCCGCGCAGGGCCGCGAACAGTACAATGCCCTTTTCCTGGCTGGCCAGATCTTCGCAATGCTGGAATGGCATGATCAGGAATTTTTTCGGCTGTATGTCCAGGCCTTCATGCCAGCCGGCCGCGACGGCACGCTTGGCGAAATCCAATGCCTTGGTGTCGTTGGCAAAGGCCTGCGCCGTGCCGCGATGGATGTTGCGGCTGAACTGATCCAACAGAATAAGCAGCGCCAAGGCGCCCTCCAGGCTATGGGCCCAGTGATCCAACTGCCCGGCAGCCGCCGCCGCCACCGTTGCGGCGAATTTTTCGCGAATTTCCGCATCGAACTCAGAGCCACCCGCGTCCTGACGGGCGAACCAGATTTCGCGCGGCTGTCCCCGCTCGGGTGAGCCGGGCCGGCCAAACCAGAAATCCAGTACCTCGCGGCGGCTTTTCACGCCGGTTTCGCGCAGCGCGCACTCCCGCACATAGCCTTCGATCCGTTCGCGCCAGTCAGTGGGAAACGGATGCGCCTTGATATTGGGCGATTGCACGTCCCGTACCAAGGCGGCGGTATAGGTACCGGTGCAAACCAAGGGGCCGCCAACCTTGGTCATTTCGATCCGATGGGTCAGGGATGTTCGGCCCAGGCGTTCCACATATACGGTGGCGTCAAAGCGGTCGCCCACCACCAGGGTCGAATGGAAATCGTATTGCAATGAAACAGCGGGGTTGGCCAGATTATCCTGCTTCATCTGATGCCATGTCTGTCCCAGCACGGCCTCGTACCAGACTTCCATGGCGTCGATGCCAAAGTCGATGAATTTGCCGGTATAGGTGATTTCCGCGGTGTCCGTGTCGCCCCAGTTGATGCGGCGGCGCACCGCGAAGGGGATATCGGACTGCGGCTTTTGGCCGCCGAAATCAGAAGTAGGAATTGGATCTTCGGTTGATTCTTGCATGGCTTCATTATGCATCCATGGCGGACATTGCCAATCGCCGCTAGACTACGAACAGCAGATTCACCTCCAAAGGCGCCCACTATGACGCATGACAGTACGGCGCCTGCCCCCTCGCCCCCTCCCATGCCCTGGATCTTGATCACCGCGACCTGTCTGGCGACCTTCGCCATCACGGCCGCCGGCACCACCAGGGCGCCGTTTCTGGTCCACATGGCGCGGGATCTGGACGTGGGCCTGGGCGTAATCGCCAATCTGTTCGGCTTGACCTCCATCGCCTGGGGGGCGGCATCGTTTATCGCCGGCGTCGGCTCGGACCGGATCGGGCGGCGGCCCTTTTTGGTTGGCGCGCCGATCGCATTGGCGGCGGCCCTGGCGGCGGTGGCCAATGCGGACAGCTATCTGATGGTCGCCATTTGGTCCACTTTTGGCGGCGGCTTTTGCGGCCTGTTCACCGGCGTCTCCATGGCGGAGGTCGCCGCCCGCGTGGTTGACCGCCAACGGGGCCGGGCCCTTGGCTGGGTCATGGCCGGCCAGTCCATGACCTTGTTGATCGGTGTCCCTCTGGCCGCATGGATCGGCGCCTCCGTCGGCTGGCGTGGTGTGCATCTGTGTGTGGCCGCAATGTCGCTGCTGTCGGCGGTGGCCATGTTCGCCACCACAACATCCATGGCCGGCACCAGGAAAGGCGCCGCCTCTGGGCCACGGCCATCCCTGCGCATGGCGCTATCGGGGCAAGTCATTCGGGTGTTGAGCAGTATCGTCGCCGAACGGGTCTGCTTCGGACTGGCGGCGGTCTATTACGCAACCTTCATGCTGCAAACCTATGAATTATCCCTTGAGGCCCTGGCCTTGCCCCTGGCGGTCTTTGCCGCTGGCAATATTCTCGGTACCATCGGCGGCGGACAATTGGGCGATCGGCTGAAAAACCGCATGCTCACATTCGCCATGGCCCTGTTGGCATCCGGCGTGGTTGCTCTCATACTGTTTGGCTGGCAATCAGGTGTCGTGGCGTCCGCCGTTCTGGGTTTTGCCTATATGTTCTGCAATGCCCTCGCCCGGCCTTCGATCATGGCGGCCTTGGCGGATGTGCCGGCGGAGGTACGCGGCACGGTCATGGGGCTGAACAGCACCGTGGCCTCCGGCGGCTGGCTGGCGGCGGCCGCGATAGGCGGTTGGATCATCGCGGACATTGGCTTTGTCGGTTTTGGCCCGTTGATCGCGGGTTTAACCGTCGTGGCCGCGATAATAGCGTTGGCCCGTTGGCGTAGGTAGAGAGGCAGGTATACATGGCGCAAATATTCGAGATCACGGTCAACGGCGAGCCACGGCAGGTCGAGGCGGAAGCCGACCTGCCGCTGATCTATGTGCTGCGCAACGAACTTGGTCTGACCGGGACCCGATATGGCTGCGGCCTGGAACAATGCGGCAGTTGCATGGTGCTGATTGATGGCGAACCCAGTTATGCCTGCGCCAGGGCCATGGATTCAGTGGCGGGCCGCACGGTGCAAACGATCGAAGATCTGGGGACGGTGGCAGATCCGCATCCCCTGCAACAGGCCTTCCTTGATGAACAGGCGGGGCAGTGCGGCTATTGCCTGTCGGGCATTTTGATCAGTGCCAAAGCCTTGCTCGACCGCAACCCCAGTCCCAGCCGGGCGGATATTGTCGCTGCCTTAGACGGACATTTGTGCCGTTGTGGCGCGCACAGCCGTATTATCCGGGCCGTGGACCGTGCCGCTGCCATGCTGCGTGGGGAGGGTGGGGTATGAGCGTTGAAAAAGTCGATCTGCCGCTTAGCCTGACCGTCAATCCGCGGTTGGAGCAATGGCTGAAGTTCGAGACTGATGAAACCGTGCGTGTCGCCACCGGCAAGGTGGAAATCGGCCAGGGCGTGGTGACGGCCCTATCACAGATCGCGGCCGAGGAATTGGATCTGCCTCTTGACCGCGTGGTCATGCTGTCGGGAGACTCGGATGAAGGCCCGGACGAACGCTATACCTCGTCCTCGCTGTCGATCATGGTTTCCGGTGCCTCGATCCGCCTCGTCTGCGCCGAGGCGCGCGCATTGCTCGTGGCCCGTGCCGCCCTTCGCCTGAATTGCAGCGCGGCACAATTATCGGTCGCGGACGGGCGGTTTTTCGTTGATGGCGCGGCCTCGGATATATCCTATTGGAGCGTGGCGCCGGAAATCGATTGGGGCCAGACGGCTACCGGTAGTGTGGCGCCGAAGGCACCCGCCGAATACCGGATTGTCGGACAGAACGTTCCCCGCCAAGATTTGCCGGCAAAGCTGGCGGGCGGCGCCTATATTTATGACCGGATACCTGATGATGTGGTGCATGCGCGCATGCTGCGCCAGCCGGGGCGTGATGCGGTGCTGCGGGCATTGGACGAGGCGGCGGTCCGGCATGCGGCTGGCGGCGAGATCGAGATCTTCCAACGGGGCAACTTCGTGGCTTTTCTGGGCGCCGACGAGAGGTCGGTGGAGGCAGCCGCGGCGGCGGCGGTGGCGCATGCCAAATGGGCTAACGCGCCGGATATTGAGCCGGGTCAGCAGGGGGCCGCTTGGTTGCGGGGGCAGCCGTCGGACGACCGGCAATATGGCGCCGAGGTAAACCCGGATGCGCCGGGCGAGGTGGTTGAAGCCAGATTTTCGCGGCCCTATATCGCCCATGCCTCGTTGGCGCCATCCTGTGCCTTGGCGCAATTCAGCGGTGAGCATCTGACGATCTGGTCCCATGGCCAGGGCATGCACCCTCTGCGCCGCAATATTGCCGAAGTATTGGAGCTGCCAATCGAGGCAATTACCGCCAAACATCTGAACGGTCCGGGTTGCTATGGCCACAATGGCGCCGACGATGTCGCCCTTGATGTGGCGATAATCGCCATGCACAAGCCCGGCAGTTGTATCCGGCTGCAATGGCGGCGGGAGGAAGAGTTTGGTTTTGAACCCTTCGGGCCGGCGATGTTGGTGGACCTGCGGGTGCGCCTTGATGAAGAGGGGCGGCCAGCCGATTGGACAGCCGAGGTTTGGAGCCCGACCCATGTGCAGCGCCCAGGTACGGGCAGTGGTTTTCTGCTGGCGGCGGCGGCGCTGCCCAACCCGCCCGCCGCGCCGGTACCGCAAGACCCGCTGGAAGAGGCCGGCGGCGGCGGCACCCGCAACGCCACGCCCTATTACGACATTCCCAAGACCCGTATTCTGCACCATCTGGTGACGGCACCCCCGGTCCGCACCTCCGCCTTGCGCACATTGGGTGCCCTGCCCAATGTCTTTGCCCTTGAAGCCATGATCGATGATCTGGCCATTAGGGCCGGCGCGGACCCCCTGGATTACCGGCTGTCCATGCTGTCCGACCCCCGCGCCCGTGCCGTGCTCAAGACCGTGGCGAAGCGGGCGGATTGGTCCCAACGCGGCAAGGGCGGCGAGGGGCAGGGCCTGGGCCTAGCCTTTGCGCGTTACAAAAATACCGCCGCTTATGCCGCCGTCGCGGTTGCTTTGCGGGTGGATGAACAGGTTCATCTCGACCACATCTGGGTGGTCGCCGACGGCGGACTGGTGATCAATCCCGACGGCGTACGCAATCAGCTTGAAGGTGGCGCCATACAGGGTGCTTCCTGGACCTTGAAGGAGCAGGTGACCATGCTGGGGCAGGGGGTGACATCCCTGGACTGGGACAGTTATCCCATCCTCAGGTTCAGCGAAATTCCCGAGATCGAGGCGGAAGTTCTGAACCAGCCCGAGCAGCCTTCGTTGGGGGTCGGCGAATGTTCCGTTTCGCCGACGGCGGCGGCCATCGGCAACTCGGTGGCCCATGCCCTTGGCCACCGCATCCATGACATGCCCCTCTCGCGCGAGCGGATCATGGCGGCATTATTAAATTAGATGATGCCTTTTTCCTGTAGCGCGGCGACCTCGTCCGCGCTCAGGTCAAGGTACTCTTCATATACGGCCATGTTATCGGCGCCCAGGGAGCGGGCGGTATGGCGTACCTTGCCCGGATTATTGCTCAACTTGGGTACGACGGCCTGTAGGCGCACTTCGCCAAAATCATCATCTTGCACGGGCACGATGGCTTCGCGGGCGGCGAACTGAGGGTCCTCGAAAATCTGGGCCACGGAATAGATCGGTGCCAGGGTGCCGTTTTCCCGCGCGAAGGACTCGATTGCTTCCGCCTGGGTATGGTTGTCGAACCATTCCGTATAGATCTCGTTGATTTCCTCGCGGTTGGCGAAGCGGGTCTGATTGGTGTCGAATTTTGGATCTTCCAACAAATCCGGGCGGTCGATTGCCTTGGCGTTGCCGACGAAGGTTGCCTGGGTGCTGCCTGAGAGCGAGACATATTGTCCGTCCGAGGTGCGGAATACGTTCGCCGGCGCTGAATAGTGCGAGGCATTGCCGGTACGCTGGGGCTCTTCGCCCAACTGGTCGTACTGGATGGTCATCGAATCCAGCAAACGGAAGGTGGCTTCGGTCAGGGATAAATCGATTTCCTCGCCGCCCGTGATGGTGCCCCGCTCCCGGCCCAGCAACGACATCAAAACCGCGTTGCACGCCGTCAGCCCGCCGATGGCATCGCCAATGGGATAGCCGTTATGCATGGGCGAGCGGTCGGGATCGCCGGTAATGTAGGCCAGACCCGACATTGCCTCGAAGATACGGGCGAAACCCGGCTTGGTGGCGTAAGGACCGGTCTGCCCAAATGCCGTGGCGCGCAGAATGATCAGGTTCGGGTTGGCCTGCCACAAGGTTTCCTTGTCCAGGCCCCACTTGGCCAGCGTGCCGGTGCGGAAATTCTCCAGCAAGACATCGAATTTCGGCAGCATTTTCAGCAGCAGTTCGGCGCCTTCGGGCCTGCGCAGATCCAAGGTGATGAAATTCTTGTTGCGGTTGGCGGCCTTCCACCATACGGACTTGCCATCCTTGAAGGGCGGGAAGTTGCGCAGGCCGTCCCCGGTGCCCGGCAGTTCCGCTTTCACCACATCGGCGCCGAAATCCGCCATCAGGGTGCCGGCAAGGGGGGCTGCTAGAATGGTCGCGATATCCAGAACCCGGATACCTTGCAATGGTCCGCTCATAAAAATAGGCCTCTTTTCATACGCAAATTATAATCCAGGCCGAATAATACGGCACGGCTCGGTACTGGCAAGGTTTTAGGCAGCTTCTAGAGCGCATTCGAAGAAACTGCGCTAAGACTCCTAAAAATAGAGCAATTGAACCAATTACTTACATCGCGCAAACAAGTCTGGGGCAACTCCGGCTAATTGAGAATTGCTCTAGGAAATGATTTTGGTGAAGAGCATCAGCGCGAGCACGACGCCGGTAACCCAGGCAAAGGTGTTGCGGAAGCCAGCCTTTTCCTTGCGCAACAAAATCTGGAAACACATCTTAGCGCCCGCGAAGGCGAACGCGCACAGCCAGGGCCCCAGACCATAGAAAACAGTCCTGAACCAACGCGGACCGTCGGGCAGCGCGGCATATTCATTGTAAAAGGAATGCGCGGCCAAAAGGATGGCGGCGACGACAAAGACCGCGGTGGTCAGGCTGACTTGCTTCATGACGCGGGTTTCATATTGTTGGCATTAGTCTTCATCTTCGCGGACCCGGACCGCGCGGCGATACAGATGCCAGGAGGCATGCCCCAGAACCGGCAGCACCAGAAACAGGCCGAAAAAGCCCGAAAGCAGGGACAGACCGACGGCAATGGTAATCAAGGCCGCCCAAAAAAGCATCGATTTCGGATTTTTGCGTACCACCCGTACGCTGGTAATCATGGCCGTTATGAAGTCCACGTTCCGGTGATACAGCATCGGGAATGAGGTCACCGAGAAGGAAAATACCGCCAAGGCGATGACCGCGCCGGCGGTATTTCCGATCAACAGAAACAGGATACCCTTCGGCGTCGTCAGAATTTCACTGAGGAAATCTCCGAAGGACATGGAGGTCAGGCCGAAAAAGCCAAAGAACAAAAATGCCGCGATATCCATCCAGATGAAAAGGGTGAAAAGCGTGACCAGGGCCATCCAGGTCAATTCCTGGTTGGCCGCCTGACGCAACGAACCGATCACCCGCCGCCAGGTCACTTCATCATCCCGCTCCAGACAATCGCTGACGCAATAGAAGGCACTGGCAATAAATGGCGCGATGATGGCAAAGCCGGCGGCAAGCGGGTATGCCAGGAACGGCAGGTCCAACAACAGCAGAAGGGCGAGAAGCAACCAGCCGCCCAAGCCGTAGATGCCGCCGAATACCAGGCCATAGCTGGGCGCCCGCCTGAAATCGCGCAGACCTTTCGCCAGAACCTCAAGTACGTCGGATATTTCAAGATCCTCGACGACAAAGCTTTTCGCCGGTGCTTTCTGGCCAATGGGCTGTAGATTCTCGGACATGGAAGGCTACGCTGTTTCCGTTTTGATGATCCCGGCCTCATGCAGGGCCTGGATGTCGGCCTCGGCATAACCAACCTCGCGCAGAGCTTCATCGGTATGTTCACCCAAAAGCGGTGTCGGCCGCCAGGCGCAGGGCCGGGTATTGCCAAGGTGGATATACTGACAAGCCACCGAAAGCACGCCGGCGGTGGGATGCTGCACGGTGGCTGCCATGGCGTTGGCCAAGGTATGGGGATCGTCGAGGTAAAGTTCACTATCGCCGGATTGGGCCTCGGCCGACGGTACGTCCGCGTCTTGCAACTCGGCCCGCAGCGCGGCCAGGCTGCGTTCAGCGAAGGCCGCCGCCAGCGCCTCGGCCAAGGGTGTCTGGTTCGGATGCGGGCCGCCGCCGGCCTCGGTCTGACCTTTCTGGCCCGCGATCTGGCAGAGAGCCAGGCGCTGCGCCTCGGTTTCCGCCGCCACGTAAATCCAACCATCGGCCAGACGAAACAGGCGATGAAATGGGTTCACGCCGTACTGCTCCTTGTCGGCAAGGGGGCGTTCGGGCCGCCCCTTGTAGGCGGAGAACCAGGCGGAGCTTAACAGCACCGCGCCATTCAAGAGATTGCTATCCACCCGTTGTACCGTGCCATGGCGGGCGCGGGCGTAAATGGCCAGCACCGTGCCCAGGGCGCCCAGGGCCCCGGTGGTATAATCGGTCGGCGCCAACTGAGCCGGGAAAACCGGTTGATTTTCCGGCCCGCCCTGGGCCCACGACATACCCATCATGGCCTGGGCCAGGGGATCGATGCCGGGCCGGTGCGCATAGGGACCGGTGCGTCCGTAGCCCGTCAAATGAGTTTCGATCAGTTGTGGATTATTGGCCGGGCCGATGCCCATGCGCTCGGTCGCGCCGGGGCGCAGGTTGGCCAGCAGAGCATCCGAGGCGGCGGCGATGCGCTGAACGACTTCCTTGCCCTCATCCGTACTTGTGTTCACGGAGACGGAGCGTTTGTTGAAGTTCAAGTTGTAAAAATACGTCCGCCCGATTGGCCGGGACAGATCGCCGCCCAGGGGTTCGAACTTGATCACATCAGCACCCAGATCGGCCAGCAGGCGCCCGCCGGTAGGGCCTGCGATAAGGTTGGTAATCTCCAGAATGCGAATACCGTCCAGCGGCAGGGGGTCCGGCGCGCCCTGGGCGGGCGAGGATGCGTCGATGGCGTCAAGCGCCATGCCGGCGTCGTTTTCCGTACCCGCCCTGGGCCCCTTCATTTGGCCGGGCGTTTCGCTAAACACCAGCGGCACGCCCATTTGCACCACCGGGCCGAGTTTGGGATCGTCCAGGGTCGTCACCATCTCGTTGTGCATGACCTGGGGATCGGTCATGCCGTCCTTGGTCTGGCGGGCGGGTGCGAAGGGCACATCAGCGGCCTCGAAGGCCTCAACCCATTCCGCCAATGGTTTGCCGGCGATTACTTTCGTTAGGACGGCGCGCAGTTCGGCATCGTCCTCTGGTGTCGCCGGCGCGCCGCCGCCGTTGAAGCGGGGCTCCGCCACCAGATCGCCGATGCCCATCAACTTGGCGGCGATGGCGATGAAGCCGACATGCACGCAACCCAATTGCACCCAGTTGCCGTCGGCGCATTCATAGACACTGTAAAACGGCGCGCTGCCCGATGGGTGGGTTTGAAAGACATGACGGTCAAGATGTTCGCCGATGACTTTCGGATGATACAACAGCGCGCCCGCCATCAACGAGGTCTCCACCGTGCGCCCACGCCCGGACGTCTCGCGCGCCAGCAAAGCCGCGGCGATGCCAAGGCAGGCCAGGATGGCGGCGCCAACCGTGGGCAGGGGGTGGACCAGATGCACCGGCGCGGGGCGAAATCCCGGCAGGCCGCCCAGGACGCCCATGCGGGCCAGGACCAGATCTTCAATTGGCGGTTCGTCCTTTAGTGCGCCGCGTTTGCCATAGGCGGTGACGGAACAGCTGATAAGACGGGGATTGATTTCGGCCAGGCGCTCGGCCGTGACCAGTTCCTGGTGCTGTGAACTTGGCGCGAAGTCTTCCACCAGGATGTCGGCGGCCGCTACCAGTTCCCGGAACCTGGCGGCTTGTGGCGTCCCGCCAGTTGCCTGATCAAGGTCCAGTGCCACGCATTCCTTACCCCGGTCCCAAATAATGAAACCACCGTCGCGAAACAGCGGTGCATCCGGCCCGCTCACGCGAATGACCCGGGCGCCTTGATCGCTCAACAGCATGGTTGCAAGTGCCGCCGCAGGGCCCGTGCTCAGGTCGAGTATGGTGATCCCATCCAGGATGCTTGGCATATTTGGTCCTGTCGTATGTTGGCGCATGGCCCGAGGGCGCGCCACGTGGTGGGCGGGATAATGCCGCTAAACTCGATCTGGCATTATCCAAGGAAAGTCATTTTGCTGATGATGGTAGCCAAAACGCCGCGTCATTGGAATGGCTTTCCGTGAGCGCGTTTGTTCTGGTACGTTTTCTGCAACCAATGCTCATAGGGAGAAATTGAATGCCTCAGGAAAACAAGCCGCCGCAGGTGCTGCGCGAAAAGGACGTGCCCATGTTCGGGCCAGGCCATGACGAATCCCACTATATCTCCGTGCCGATCCAGCAATATTACAGTCTCGAAGGCGTGGGCAATGTTGGCGTTTGCCACATGCAGCCGGGTGATGAAACCTGTGTCTTCGGGATCGAGGCGCAGGATGACGGTACCACGCTGCATCAATACGGACCCTGCGACGAGTTCTATTATATCCTGGAGGGCGAGTTCACCGTTTTCTGGGGTACCGATGCCGACGCGCTGGAGTCTTCCTACGTCCTGAACAAGGGTGACTGCACCCATTACACCACCGGATGGAAATACCAAGTCAGGAATACGGGTGATGTGCCCGCCAGGTTCTTCTATTTTCTGACGTCCCCGCCCGGCATTGTCCGCCGCTTCGAGTGACGGAATGTGTTCAATAATTACTTCCCGATTGTCGGCTGATTGCTAGAGTAAGCGCCAGCAACCGCCTATAATCGTTTTTCATCTGTTCCCAGGCGGTGCGTCCATATGGGTCGCGGCGGTTGGGGATGTGTTTCATGCGTCACTCCCAACAGGGGGGCCGTAATGAAAGGCCCTGGTTATCTCGGAATTCACCTCAAAAGCCCGCCGCCGCTGGGTTAAGCCATCGCTGTTCCTGGTCGGCATTGTCTTGGTCGCCGTCGTCGCGGTTGAAAGTCTGCATTGGTGGCGTCATGTGGATGAGCCCAATGCCAGGGTCAGGGTCGATTTCACGCTGTTATCTCCCAATGTCAACGCCACTGTGAAAACAGTGCATGTCAAACGCGGTGACCGGGTGGACAAGGGTGCTTTGCTGGCCTCCATGGATACCGCGGTCGCCGGGTTGGACGTTGATACGCTGGAAGCTGAAATTGCCAAGGAAAAGGCCAACCGGGATCAGGTTGAAGCGGAGCTGGCGCAATACCTACGAGAAATGAACGACAAAATCGCCACGGCCACGGCGGCGGTGGAGTTGCAGCGGCGGGAGCATGCCACCTGGGAAAATCGGTTGACCCTTGCCCAGGGCAGTGTTGACAGGAACAAGAAGCTGGCGACCAGGCGCGCCATATCTGCCCGTCAAATGGATGAAGCGAGGGACCGTCTGCTCGATATCACCTCGAAATTGCGCTCGCTCGAGACCGATATTCAGACCAGCCAAAAGAAAATCCGGGAGTTGGAAAGCGGCCTGAAAAAGGAAGCTGTATACCGCAGCCGGATCGGGGCCATCGACCGCGCCATTGATAAGATCGGCGTGCAACTGCGCCAATCCAAGCAGCGCCTCACGGATATGCATATTCGCGCACCGATCAACAGCATTATCGACGAGATTTATGTCACCGCCGGGGTTTATGTCGAGGATGGCGACCGGGCCTTTTTGCTGCATGACCCCGATGCCCTCTGGCTAGAGGCCGAGGTCGATGAAAGCGATATTCGTCAGGTGGTGCCCGGGCAAACGGTGAGCATAGAATTCGATGCCTACCCATTTGAATATTTCGAGGGCACGGTCCGGGCCATCGGCAACGCCACCTTGGGTTCCATGGGCAGTGGCGGCGCCAATGGCAGCGGCAAGACGGTTGATCCCCGTCTGGCCCAACGTATCCCGGTATTGATCGATTTGCCGAACATGGAAAGGGCCGTTCGCCCCGGCATGCGCGCCAGCGTCAACATCACGGTTCGTTAGGCGGGGTAGGGGCGATGGATTTATCCCGCTTCGGCCCCGCGACCATTCTTGCCGTTGCAACGACGTCCATGCTGACGCAACAGGCGTTCTCCTATGTTTGCCAGATTGTCATGCCGATCCTGGCCGATCGCCTGGCCGAGGAATTTGGCATCTCACCAGCTTGGTTGGGCCTCTATCTGTTTTTGCAGAATGTCATGTCGATTATTGCCGCTATCGGTTGCGGCAGCTTTATTCTGCGCTATGGCCCGATGCGGGTCAGCCAGGCCGCTCTGATTTTCATGGGCGGCAGCTTGCTGATCGTCGCCTCCGGACAGCTTTGGCTGTATCCGCTTGGCGCCATGCTGTTGGGGGCGGGTTCAACCTCGACCCCGGCCAGTTCGACCATCCTGGCCCGGGTCTGCCCGCCGCGCCTTGTCTCCTTGATTTTTTCCGTAAAGCAAACGGGCGTCCCGGTCGGCAGCCTGATCGGTGGTCTGTTGTTGCCGTTCCTGCTCGGCCTGGTTTTCTATAGTGCCAGCGTGGGCACGACCATACGGCTTGGTCCTTTTGGAACCGCCCTGGTAACGGCCCTGCTCATTTTGCTGGTGGCAATATCCTTGCAGCCACTTCGGACCTATTTCGATGAGGAAAAGGATCCCACACAAAAAATCAGCTTTGGCGATTTGCGGACCACCTTGGCCATGGTGTTCCGCAATCCGGCCCTGCGCGACATCGCCTTCGCCGCTTTTGCCTTTGGCGGCCTGCAGTCGATTTTTTCCGGCTTTTTCATACTCTATCTGATCGACGGGCTTGGCTATTCCGAGATCGAGGCGGGCTCCGCCTTCGCCATTTCCTCATTCACCGCCATCTGGGCCCGTATATTGTGGGGCGCGCTAGGCGGCGGGTTCGTGCCGCCGCGTTGGATCTTCGCCGGCATCGGCCTGTTCGGCTGTATTGCCGCGTTGTTGATGACGCTGCTGGACTTTAATTGGACCCTGAACGAAATAATCGCGGTGGCGATCCTGTATAATATCACCGGGTTGAGCTGGCACGGCATTCTGCTGGCACAGACCGCGCGCCTGGCGCCCGAGGGTCAAGTCGGCACGGTCACCGGCGGCGTGCTCTCTTTCACCTCGGTTGCCATGATGATTTACCCGGCCATATATGGCCTCATCCTGGCAGCCACCGATTCCTATGGGATGGGCTTCGCACTCGCCTCGGTCCCGGCCTTCGCCGCCTTTGTTATCTTCCTGAACCCGTCCTATCAGGGCTCATGGCTTGCCTTCTGGTTGGGCCTTGGGCGAAGCCTGGCTACAATCCGGGCGTTGACCCAGGGCGCGATGATCCTGGGCCTGGGCCTGACCTGTGGTCTGGCGTTTCACGCTTTGGGCTTTTGAGCCTAGAGCGCATTCAAAGAAAATGCGCTCGGACTCCTAAGAATCAAGCAATTGAACCAATTACTTAAGTCGCGCTAAATAGGCTACGGTGGCGACTCCGATTAATTGAAAATCGCTCTAGTTTAAGTGCACATATTCGAAATCGATGGGTTGGTTGTTGATGCCGCGGGCCGGCGGGGCGATCCAGGCGGCGAATTTGCCCGGTTCCGTGATGGGTTGCATCAGACCGATCACGAAGGCGCGGTCGGCTTCGGTGGGTAGCCAGTTGCCGTGATCCTCGGTCCAGGCCGCCTCGGTAATGACCTCGCCTTGAGGGTTGACGCGGATGCCGCCGGTGTTGGCCAGATTGAAGCTGCCGATCTCCCGGTTGAAGGCGCGATGCGGTAGCTTCAGTTCAAAATCAATGCCATGGCGTTTGATGATTTGGTTCCAACGGCGCACGCCCCGCTCGCAATCAGTGACGTAGTCGTCACGCAGGCGTTCGTTGATCACCGTCAGGGCGTTGTCCTGGCGGGTGACGAATATTTCGCCGTCCAGTTCCAATATTGGATATTGCTCGTCGCCCAGTTTGTGATCGTCGTCGATCTTGGTTTCCTCGTAGCGGCCTTTCAGACCCATGGAATAGAAGTTGGCCGCATTGGTCGAACGTTCGGAGCCGAATAGATCCAGGGAAACCGAGAAATGGAAGTTCAGGTATTTCTGAATGGTCGGTAGATCGATGCCGCCCAACTTGCGGACGGCGTCTTCGCCATGCTCGTTCATCAGTTCGCAGGCCCGCTGGATGACCCGCCCGACGCCGGTCTCGCCCACGAACATATGGTGGGCTTCCTCCGTCAGCATGAAGCGGCAGGTGCGGGACAGTGGATCGAAGCCGCTTTCGGCCAAGGAGGCCAATTGATACTTGCCGTCCCGGTCCGTGAAGTAGGTGAACATATAGAACGACAGCCAATCCGGCGTCTTCTCGTTGAAGGCGCCCAGGATGCGGGGCTTGTCCACATCACCCGAATGGCGCTGCAACATCTCATCCGCCTCTTCGCGGCCATCGCGGCCAAAATAGCCATGCAGCAGATAGACCATGGCCCACAGATGGCGGCCTTCCTCGACATTGACCTGGAACAGGTTACGCAGATCGTAAAGCGACGGCGCGGTCAGGCCCAGTTGCCGTTGCTGCTCGACCGAGGCCGGCTCGGTATCGCCCTGGGTCACGATCAGGCGGCGCAGCATGCCGCGGTATTCGCCAGGGACGTCCTGCCAGGCGGCCTCGCCCTTATGCTCGCCGAAATTGACCTTACGCTCGGCCTCGGGTTCGGCCAGGAAAATGCCCCAGCGATAGTCGGGCATCTTGACATGGCCGAAATTGGCCCAGCCTTTGGAGTCCACACTGATCGCCGTGCGCAAATAGACGTCATGGGACTGAAATTCCGTCGGCCCCATCTCCTGCCACCATTGCAGATAATTCGGCTGCCAGGCCTCCAGGGCCCGTTGCAGGCGCCGGTCCTCGGACAGGTCCACATTGTTGGGAATGCGTTCTTGATAATCAATGGCCATGGGATCAGACCCTCCTTTTGTCGAATTCGCTGCGTTGACCGCTGCCGTAAAGCGGCAACGCGCCCGTTTCGCCGACCGCGTTGGGGCGCTGGAAAATCCAGTTTTGCCAGGCGGAAAGGCGTGAAAATATTTTGCTTTCCATGGTTTCCGGCCCGCCAAAGCGCAGATTTGCTTCCATGCCGGTCAGGGCGTCCGGGGAAAAAGCGGCCCGTTCCTCGATGGCGATGCGGACCTCGTCCTCCCAGTCGATATCATCGGGGGCAAAAGTCACCAGGCCGGCCTCTTCCGCGTCCAGGGCTTCCATGGCCTCGCCCTGACGCCCTGCCAAATCCGCGACCGTTGCCTCGTCGTCGAGGAACCGGGATTGCAGGCGGGTCAGGCCGTTGACCATTTGGTAGGGGCCAAAGTTCATGGCGGTCAGGGACACCGTGGCCGGGGGCCGGTTGTCGCCCTCGAACTGGCCATCCAGCATGTAGCTGCGGTCGGCGGCCAGGGCCAGTTCCAGCAAGGTGCCGGTAAAGCAGGAGGCCGGCTCGATGATAGCGAAAATGCTGCGTGAGGTTACATCGATCCGCTTCAGGGTGCGCTTGAGATACAATGTTATCTCGCGCACTAGCCAATGCTTCTGGTTGGCGTCCAGGGCGGCATCATGGGCCGTGACCAACCCGCTGTCACCGCTGGTTTGAAACAGCCAGGTGCCGATCTCGTTCTCGTTGGTGCGCAGATGCAGGATGGCATCATCCAGCTCCCGGGCCAGACGCAGGGGCCAAAAATCGGCGCCCAGTTCCTGCATGGCCTCGCCGTCCGCGGGGGGCGCTTCATTTGGCGCCTGCACGTTGATCGTCGCGGTGCCGGCGGCGCGGTCTATCTCGATATTGAGTGTGGAATAAGTAATGCTGTCGCCCTCGACGCTGCGCTGCAGGGGCGTTAGGGCGATGCCCTGGGCTGCCGCGGGCCGGTCGGATTGTGCCACGGCTGCCACCGCGCGGGCCTCCACGGCGCCCGCGTATTTGGAGCGCGGGGCAATTTCATCAATCAGGCGCCAGTCGACGGCGCGCTGGCCACGCATGCCCTCTTCCAGGGTGCAGAAGAAATCGGCCCGGTCGCGGCGGATTTTCCGTTTGTCGGCCAGGCGGGTCAGGCCGCCGGTGCCCGGCAGCACCGCCAAGAGAGGTACCTCGGGCAGAGAAACCGTGGTCGCGCCGTCGTCGATCATGACGATCTGGTCGCAGGCCAGGGCCAACTCGTAACCTCCCCCCGCGCAAGGGCCGTTGACGGCGGCGATATAGGTCTGGCCGGAATGGCCGGAGGCATCTTCGATGCTGTTCCGGGTCTCGTTGGTGAATTTGCAGAAATTGACCTTGTGATCATGAGACGATGTCGCCAGCATGCGGATATTGGCACCGGCGCAGAAAATGCGGTCCTTGGCCGATGTCACCACCACGGCGGCCACTTCCGGATGTTCAAAGCGCAGACGCTGCACCGCATCATAGAGCTCTATATCGACGCCAAGGTCGTAGGAATTCAGCTTCAGCTCGTAACCATCACGCAGCCCGCCGCCTTCGTCCACGGCCATGGCCAGGGTCGCGACGCGGCCTTCGATGGATAGTTGCCAATGCCGGTACGATGCCGGTTCGGTGCGAAAATCGATCATCTGATCTGGTCCCCAATGCCCCGTTCCTCAAAATAGTAATAGGCATTATAATGCAGAATTGATTAAGATCAAGAATTATTTCGCATGTTTTCTTGTTGCGGACTCGTCGCGCACGCCTTCGCGATAGAGAATATAGATGCCGGTGGCGACCAGGATGGCCGCGCCAATCAGGGTCCAGTGGTCAGGCAGGTCGCTGAACACCAGATAGCCGAACAAGGTATTCCATAACAGGGCGGTATAGGACAGCGGTGCGAGCACGGCCACGGGGGCGAATTCGAACGAGCGGATCACGGCATAATGACCCAGCCCGCCCATGATGCCCATGAGCGCCAGCAACAGCCAAATAACGATGCTCTCTGGGGTCTGCCAATAAAACGGCACCACCAGGCTCGTTAGGACGGCGCCGACAAGGGCCGAGATAAACAGGGTCGCCATGGGGTCGTCCGTTTTGGACAGCATACGGGTGGTGATTTGATACAGGGCATAGGCCAGAGCCAGGCCCAACAGCATCCAGGCCGCCCAATGCATCACGCCCATGCCGGGGCGGACAATGATCATGGCGCCCACGAAGCCAATGGCGACGGCGCTCCAGCGGCGCCGGCCCACCACTTCACCCAATAGCGGAACACTCAGCGCCGTTACCATGAGGGGGGAAACAAAGCTGATGGCCACGGCATCGGCCAGGGACATGTACTTGATCGCCGTAAAGAAAATAACAGTGCACAGCACCAACAACAACGAGCGGAATAGCTGCAGGCCGGGACGCGTGGTGCGGATCAGGCCAAGGCCGCGCCGGGGCCAGAAGAATGCCGCCATGATAATGCATTGAAAGAAATAGCGGGCCCAGACGATCTGGGCCACCGGCAGGCTTTGTCCCAGATACTTGGCCAGCAAATCCATCAGAGACAACAGCAGCATGGCCACCAAGGTGAGCAGGATGCCGAGCAACTGGTTCTGTCCCCTAATTCGACCGGGCATTATGTCGCCGACTTGTCCGCGCTTTTTGCCTGGGCGGCTTCCTTGCCGCGGACCCCCTCCCGATACAGAATGTAGATGCCTGTCGCGATCAGGATGGCGGCGCCGCCAACCGTCCAGCGGTCAGGCAGATCGCCGAAAACCAGATAGCCGTTCAACGTGTTCCACAACAGGGCAGTGTAGGACAGCGGTGCCAACACCGCCGCCGGGGCGAATTCAAATGATCTGATCAATATATAATGCGCAATGCCGCCGATTACGCCCATATTGGTCAGCATCAGCCAGTGTTTCAGGGTGACCGGTGTTTGCCAATAGAATGGCACCACCGCACTGACCAGAATGGTTCCCACGATGGCGGAAAAGAACAAGGTCGTGATGGGGTCATCCGAATGCGAAAGCATGCGCGTGGTGATCTGGTACATGGCATAGGCAAGCGCCATGCCCAACAAAAGCCAGGCGGCCCAATGCATCACGCCCATGCCGGGGCGGACGATGATCATGGCGCCGATAAAGCCAATGCCCACGGCGCTCCAGCGGCGCCGGCCCACGACTTCGCCCAGAAACGGTACGCTCAGGGCCGTCACCAGCAGGGGCGAGATGAAGCTGATGGACACCGCATCGGCCAGGGGCATGTATTGGATGGCGGTGAAGAAAATCACCGTGCACAACACCAGTAGCAGTGAGCGGAAGATTTGCAGGCCCGGCCGTTTGGTGCGCAGTAGATTGAAGCCGCGCTTTGGCCAGAAAATCACCACCATAACGGCGAAATTGCCAAAATATCTGGCCCAGACGATCTGCGGCACGGGGAATGTTTGGCCCAGGTATTTGGCTTGCAAATCCATCAGTGAAAATAACAGGATGGCCGACAATGCCAGGACGATGCCCGCCAGCTGGTTTTGTCCCACCGTGGCGGCTCTGCCCCCCGCGGCTTTCGGCCCCTTGAACGGCGCCACTTAGTTGAGACGTCCCAAAGCCTTGGCCATCAACATATACAATTTGCCCACGTCCGAGGACAGCAATACCGCCGCCAGGATATCGTCGGGGTCGTTCTCCTCGGCCTGTTCCAGGGCTTCCTGGAACTGGAACAGGTAACGGTCCACATGTTCGCGGAAACCATCGTCGGCTTCGTAATTGGCCCGGATGGTATCAAGCGAGAAGCGATCTCGGTTGCGTACGATGCGCCGTGCGAAAATACCCCGGTCGCCGTCCAGATAGCGTTCCCAGGCATCCTCGGGAATGTTCTTCTCCATGGCCCGGTCCAGATCGATCGCAAGCGAATTCATTCGCTCGGTGACGAAGGTCATGTTGCGCATGAAAGCCTTGCGCCGGTTCAGGGCGCTGCTCTCTTCAATGTTGGCGGCATCGGCACGGGCTTGCTCACTGATCTGGCGCAGCTCCTCGGCTTGACGGCGATAGCTTTCACCGACCGTGTCGGCGGCCTGGCTGGTACGCTCGGTCAATTGCTCCAATTCGCCCGCGTTGCGGCTCAATTGCTCGCCCAGGTGCAACAAACGCGCCTCGCTGCCCTTGGATTGATCGGACAGATCATCGATCGCATGCCGCAAATCCTTGCTTAAAGCAGCAATCTGCTGCGACAGCCGGTTCGACTCGCTGCGCAATTCACTGCCCTGTTCAGCCATGTCCGAGCCGGCGGCGCGCAGGCGTTCGGCCCCCCGTTCACCGGCCGCCGCGACATTCTGGATCTCCTGTCGAAAGGCAATGCCCGCGCCCAGGATTCGCGTTGCCTCCCGGTCGGAAGCCTCGCTCAACGCGGTAGAGGCACCTTCAAAGTTGATGTGCGCACCGCGCAACCGCGCCGCCGCTTCGTCCGCCGCTTCCGCCACCCTGGCGCTGCCCCGGCCGAGGACGTCGATGGCTTCGGCCAAATCGGATTTTGATCGTGCCGCCGTTGTGCTCATTTGGTCGGCGCGCTCCAACAGCTCCTGACTGACGTCTCCCGATTGTTGGGTCAATGAGTGGCTCTGTCCGATGAACCGGGTCAAAGCCACCTCGATCCGCCCTGCCGCCGCCGCCGCCACTTCGTTAAGTTGATCGCTTTGCCCGCGCAGGGATTGCGCCACCTCCGCCATGCCCTCGACCGCCTTGGCGGTGGTGCCTTCGGTCTGGCTACTGCCTTGCGCCAGCAAATCCATGATCTGGTTCAGATAGGCCTCGCCCTTGGTGGCCGCGGTGTCCAGACCTTGCAGCTCCTTTTGCAGGGCGTCGCCGGCCTTGCCTAAATCCACCAGGGCCGATGACGAGGCCCGGTCGAGAGCATGGGTGCTTTGTTCCAAAATCATTTCGATTTGCCCGGCCTGTTCGGCGATATTGGTGGCAATCTGCTGCAGGGCGCCGGCCCGGTTATGCAGCTCCTGGTTCAGGCGCGCGGTGCGCCTCTCGGCCAGGCTGGCGGCCTCTTCCAGAACTTCCGCTTGACGCTGCATGGAGGTGCTTAACGAGGCCGCTTCCGCCTGCGCCCGATCCGTGGCGGCGGAGAGATTTTGAGAATTCAGATGCAGCGTTTCTCCCGTCGCCTCGATGGCCGTGTTGGCCTGGCGCGCCGCCGCCGTGACCCCGTCGGCCTCTTCCCGCAGATTTGATGTCGTGGCATGAACCTGTGCCAGCGCCCGTTCACCTTCTGCCGCCAGGGTGTCGGCAGCCGCGACATATGCCTCTTCAGAGGCCCGAATATTAGCCTCGGCTTCACTCCCGGTCCGTGCCAGGCCGGCAACACGCTCCTGCAATTGCCGTCCGGCATCCTCCGAGCGCGTGGCGGCCTCGCTAACGCTTTCAATGCCTTTCTCCAGGGCCGACTGCACGGTCTCGATACGTTGTTCGGCGGCCTGCGTGGCCTCGTTTACCCTTTCCGTGGTGGCGCCGGCGATTTGCGCCAGGTTGGTCTCCGCCCCCGCGCTCAAGTCACGCAGGCGCTGCTCCGCCGTGCCGGTCAAATCGTCGATATGCAGCTCCGTGTTCTGGGCGAATTCATTCAGGCGTTGTTCGGCGCTGCCTGCAAGGTCATCCACGCGCTGTTCTGAATTCTGAACAAATGCCTGCAGCCGGTCCTCGGAGGCAATGGCAAGATCGTCCACGCGGCCCTCGAACGTACCCGCCATGTCGCCGACGCGGGCCTCGGCCCGGCCGGCCATGGCTTCGATGCGTTCCTCGGCGCCGTCGGTCAGATTTTGGATTTGCCCGGAGGCATCGGCGGCAGCGGTCTGCATGCCGCGCATGCTCTCTTGCACACGGGCACCGGCCCGGCCCATCGCCTCGGCGGATTGTTGGGACGCAGCCGCGATGGCTGCCGCCCTGGCGTCCATATTCTGCGTACTGTGTTGGAGTTGCTGGTCGGCCTGCTGCGTGGTCTGTTGTATGTGGTCCGCCGTGGCCGCCAGTTTGCCGCCCGCTTCCTCGATGCGCGCTTCGGTACGCTCCGCGGTGGCATCCAGGATTTCCATATGCTGTTGCACCCGCGCCTCGATACCGTGGGAGATGGTCTCCGCCTCAATCGAAAGCTGGCTCAACACATCACTTTCCGCGCGCATGGCTTCGCCAGTGCGCCGGGCCTCGGCGCCAACCTGGGCCGAAACCTCGTGCAGACGGTTGCTCTCGTGGTGCAGGTCCGCATGCATTTTCGTGCCGTGGCCGATCATATCGTCCACGGCAACGCCCAAATCCGCAACCTGGACCCGCAAACCGGCCTCGACCTCGCCCGCCTTGCCGATGGTGCGCTGGGCCAAGTTTTCCAGATCCCCGACCACGGCGTGGATACGGGTTTCGAACTCTTCGCGGATAGCTTCGGCGGATTGGCTGGCGTCCTGGCCGATCTTTTCCGCGTTGCCGGCAACGGACTCGCCAATATCATCAATGCGCTGTTGGAAGGTTGTGCTCAAGGTTAAGGCGTTCAGGGCGGCTTGGCGGGCGGCATCCTCGGCATAGCCCGTCACCACCTCGGCGCCATCCTTGAATGATTTTGCGATTTCTTCCGTGCGGCGGTTGACGAAGGTGGCGATCCTATCCGTGTCGCTGGCGATCTGCACCGTGCGCAGTTTGAATGCCACGGCGACGGCCTCGGCCTTTTCCTCGCTTAGATTGGCGCTGTCGGCGACCGCCGCGTTGAATTCTTCGGCCCGGCCGCGCAATTCGCTTTCAACCTTGGCGACCGTCTCGCGCAGACCGTTGACCGTACTCTCGGCCAGGGTCAACATCTGGCCACGCCGCTTTTCCAGGTCCGCCAGCAAATCGTCGATCCGTCCGGCGGCATGGTCCGTCATACGGTCGGCGGTTTGCCGCGCCTCGTGTTCTTCTTCCCGCAGGCGTTCGGAGATCACGTCGGCATGCTGCGAGACGTCCGAGGTGATGCGCCGGACCACATCCGCCAGGGCCTGGGCGCGCTCGTCCACATTCGCCTGCAGATTGGTCCAGTCCGTATCGATAGCCTCGATCGTGCGGTTCATATCACCGCTGACCCGTTCGATACGGGACAACAGGGTGGCGCTCATTTCCTCCAACCGGCGCACGGCCTCTTCCGTGGCGGCGGTGGTGGCGTTGCGTAGATCGTCCGTCTGCACCTGGATACGTTCGCCGGTGGCGGTCACGCGGGCTTCCATGCGGTCAATGGTCTGGTCGATTTCCTGGCCCACCTTGCCGACCGTCTGGCGTACCCCTTCGGCCATTTGGTTGGCTTGTCCGGCAACGGTCTTTTGAGTTTGGGCCGAGGCCGTCTCTATATCGGCGAGTTCCTCGGCAAAATGCTGTTGCATCCGCTTGGCGGCGGCCACTGCCTGATCCGTCATCTGGCCGGTTTGCGACTGCAATTGCTCCAGGGATTGGTTGTATTCCTGACCCAATTGATCCACGACGGCGCGGACGCCATCGGCGATATCCTTGCTGCGCCCCGAGGCCGTCTTCTGTGTTTGTGCCCCGGCTAGGTCGATTTCCGCCATTTGCTCGCCATAATGGCGGCGCATTTGTTCGGCCTGAGACATGGCGTTGGTGGTCATCTCTTCGGTGCGGGTTTCCAGGCGGTCGATGGACAGATTGAAGTGATCGCCTAGGTCATTGAGGTTCTGTTCAATGGTGTCGGCCAGGCGGTCCGCACGGCTGGCGACGGCGGTATGGGCCTGATCCGTGGATTGCTCAATGGTTGAAAGTTTGTCCTGATATTGCTGGCGTAGCTGTTCGACCCGTTCGATGGCGCCATCGCGCAGATCGTCGGAACGTTCGTTCAGGCGGTCTATGGCCAGGTCAAATGACGCGGCCATGGTGTTCAAATTCTGCTGCATATGCCCGGCCATGCGCTCGTTTTGTTCAGCCATGGCCGTTTGGGCCTGAACAGAGGCCTGTTCGATCTCGGTCAGCTTGTCGCGGTAATGGTGATGCATGGTATCGGCGCGGGCTGTCGCCGCTTCCGTCATCTCGCCGCTGCGCTGGTTCAATTGCGCCATATTCTGGTCGAACCGCGCGGCCATCTGCGCCAGGGTGCGGTTTAGATCCTCGGCCATGTTGGTGCCGCGGGCATTGATGGCGGTCTGGCTGTCATCGGTGCTTTGCGCGATTTCGGCCAGGCGTGCCTCGAAATGCTGGGCGATGCCATTGGCGCCCGCCTGGGCCTCGTCCTTCATGCCGTCGGTGCGGGCCGACAACCGATCAATGGCGGTGTCGAAATCGGCCTCCACATGGGCCAGATTTTGCTCCAGCTCCGAGGCCAATTGGTTGCCGCGGCTGGCGATGTTGGTTTGGGTCTGCTGGCCGCTGCGTTCGATCTCGTTCAGGCGGGTGGCGTAGTGTTGGCGGACCTGATCGGCACGCGCCATGGCTTCCTCGCTCCAGGTGCCGCCGCGTTGGTCCATATGATCAATGGCCTGGCCGAATTTCTGGTCCAGCTCGGTGACCGAGCGAGCCACCCCGTCGGCCATGCTGTCGGAGCGTGCCGCGATATTCTGTTGTGCCTGTGCCGCCGCCTGCTCCATTTCGCCTAAACGGACATCATAATACTCACCCAGGCGGTCGGCCTGGCTCATGGCGCTTTCGGTCAGGCGTTCGGCCCGCGCTTCGGCCTGGTCCATGGCTTCGGCCAGGGCGTCGGATTGCGTGCTTAGGGCATCGACCGCCGTTTCGGCGCGCTGTTGTGATTGTGCGATGGAGGCTTCGAAATTGCTGGCCTGGCCCAATAGCAGCTCGTTCATCTCCTCGCCCTGTTGGGCCAGACGGTCGGCCGCACCTTCCAGCGAACGCGCCCGTCCGCCGAGCTCTTCAACCAAAGCGGCGGTGCGCGCGTTGGACGAGGTCGAGCTGCGGCCAATATCCTCGACCCGCTGACGTAACAGGGTTTCCACCTGGCGAACCTGCTCGGTGGCCTGTTCCGAGGCTTGGGTCAACTCGTCCGCCTGATGGCGCAGCGCGGCGGAGATCATTTCGATGCGGGCATCGGCCTGGTCGTCGGGGTAGGTCAGGCGGCGCAGCTCGGCCTGCAACTGTTCAGCGTGGTCGGTCATTTCGCTGCCCCGGCGCAGATAGAACAGCATCAGCCAGAGCACGCCGAGGGGGGCAAAAACGGCGCTTAACACGGCGGCCAGCTCGTGGGGCAGCAGATAGCTCAGGGCATCCCAGCCCACATAGCCGCTGATATAGCTGAAACACAGGATCAGCCAGACCATGGTTAATGCCAGGCCCAATATCAGGCCACGATGGAAATCAACCTCGCGCGCCGACCACCAACGCGGTGGCCGACCGCCCGGGCCGCCAGTGCCGCCGCCATAGCCACCGCCATGTTGGCCGCCAAATCCACCGCCCGGGCGTCCTTGCCGCACGGCCTCCGCCGGGATCGGCAACTGGGTAGGTGGCGTCTCTATCTGCGACATTGGGCTTTTCCTCTCGGACCCATGAATACGGCGCATCCTGCTAATTGTACTGGCCTTTGCAGTTCGGCATAAGGCGGGCGGACGTGTTGAACAAGGAAAAAATTCGGCTGATTTCCAGTGTGTGTAATGGCAATGACGAAGCGGGCTTGCTGACCAGGCATGACCCGCCCTCTGGTAAAGCGGATCACGTCGCGCGGTTCGGTCAAGTCCTCGACCACGGCAAAACTGTCAGAGCGGAAGGGGCGGTTCGCCTGGGCCTTTTGCGCAAACGACAAGCCGTCGTAATAGTCGCTGCCGCGGCCGCTTTTGAACTCCAGTTCCAGGGCATAGTAATTCCAGGCCTGCTCGGTCCGGTTAATCACCACTTTTTGCAGGGCGAAGCCCACCGCGTGCATGGTCTTGATCCGGCTGCCGAAATCCTCCGCCTTGACGTCTATGCCAAGCACCACCTCGCCATCGCCAAAGACTTCCTCGACCAAGATAAATGGATCATCCAGGCTGCCCGTGCCCGTGGCCCCCAACAGGCGGAAATTATCCGTCGCTTCGGAAAAGGTGATGCCCGGCAGTGAAATGAAACCCGCGGCCTTGGCTGGATTGCCGCAGGCACCCATCACCAGGACCGTCAAGGCACCCAGAATCGAGTATGTCCGCAGAAATTGAGCTATCCATGCATGCATTCCCCATTGTCCCCGACTGTGACGCCCAGGTCAAAGCTTCGCTGGTCCTGTTTCTAACCCGTCGCGCGGTACTTTAGCTGACCCAGCCGCCCGCGAAAGGTATCACCTGGCCGACGAAAAAATCGCTGTCATTGCCGGCCAGGAACAGCGCCAGGGCGCAATCTTCCTCGGCCCGGGCCAATCTGCCCAAGGGGACTTCCCGCTTCAGATTGGCCTGGAATTTGGGGTTTTCCTGCAGGCTTTCGGGATAGTAGACGTCGCTCTCCACCCAGTTTTGCGCGATCAGGTTCATCTGGATGTTATTGCGGGCCAGTTCCGTGCCCACCGAACGCACATAGCCGGCCTGGGCCCCGCGCGCGGCGGTATAGGCGGCCAGTCTGGCGATCCCCCGCAAAGGCGTCGCGCTGCCGTAAACGATAATCTTGCCGGCGCCCCGCGCGATCATTTGCGGCGCGGTTGCGCGGACCAGGCGATGCAGGGGATGCACCATGACGTCGAAGGCGGAGGCCCAGATCTCGTCATCCACATCCGCTACGGCGACGCCGTGATGATTGGGCGCGGCTAGGTTGGCGAGCAGAATATCCACGGTGCCGGCCTCGGCCAGGACGCGGGCGGCGGCCTCGGGCTCGGTCAGGTCGCTGACGTCCGCGATGACCTCGGCTCCCGCCCCGCGAAAGGTCTGCACGCTTTGCGGTCCCATGTAATCATTCGCCTGGGTTACCAGAACCCGCTTGCCCGCCAATTTGCCCGTCATGCCGCCACCTAATCCCATGATTTACAGCCTAGTTGCCATGGTAGCGCGCCGTAGAGGGGAAATCATTGATTTTCCAGTGCCGGTTCACGGTCTATAGTTGCTGCTAGTTTGGATGATGGGGAAATTAAGTGATGTCTGTACAAACTATATACGAGGCGCCGCGTCCGGAAGCGAAGCCGGGGGAAACCGTCGTAACCTCGACCTGCGGTCACAATTGCGGCGGCCGCTGCGTGGTCAACGCCCATGTGCGCGACGGCCGCATTGCCCGCATATCCACAGATGCCAGACCTTGGAACCCGGAGCATCCGCCCCTGCCGGCCTGCGCCAGAGGCGTTGGCCAGATCGAGCGCACCTATCATCCCGACCGTCTGCAATACCCCATGCGCCGCACCGGCCCGCGGGGTTCGGGCCAATATGAACGGATTTCCTGGGACGAGGCCCTGGACGAAATCGCATCGCAGTTGCTGCGGGTGCGCGAGACATATGGCAACGCCGCGATCCTGGACGGCTCCCGCTCGGGCAGCACATCGATGTTGCATAACCGGGGCCCGGCGCAGCGTTTCCTCGGCATGTTCGGCGGCTATACCAACCTGTGGTCAAACATGTCGGCGGAGGCCGAGGTTTTTGCCGTGCGCATGACGTTCGGCCCCGACCGCATTTACAAGGAAGCGGGCCGGGAGCCCACCGACTATGTTAATTCCAAACTGATCTGGATGTGGGGTTGGAGCCCCGGAGACGGCCACTTCGGCACCACCACGACGGCTTATTTGAAGCAGGCAAAGAAACAAGGCGTCCGCATCGTTTGCTTTGATCCCCGCCGCAACCGGACATCGCGCCAACTGGCGGACGAACATATCTTTATCCGTCCTTCGACCGATGCCGCCGCGCTGATCGCGATGGCCTATGTAATCGTGACAGAGGGGTTGCACGATCAGGCCTTTTGCGACCGCTTTGTCCTGGGCTTTGACGAGGCGGGTTTGCCCGAGGGCGCGCCGGTGGGCGCTTCCTATAAATCCTACCTGATGGGCGAGAGCGACGGCATCGCCAAAACGCCTGAATGGGCAGCCGAAATTACCGGCATCCCGGCGGCCACCATCCGCCGTTTGGCCATTGAATTCGGCAGCGCCAAGCCCGCCGCCCTGCAGACCGGCTATGCACCTGGCCGCACCGCCTTTGGCGAGCAGTTTCACCGAGCCGCCTACGCGCTGGCGGCGATCACGGGGAATACCGGTGTGGTCGGTGGTAACTCCGGCGTCAGCAACGGCGCCACGGGCCGCGGTGCCATGGGCGGTTTTGCGGCCGGGAAAAATCCGATCGATGCGCGGGTATCCGCGCCACTGCTGGCGGATTTGTTGGAAAAGGGCAAAAGCGGCGGTTATCCGGCGGATATCAAACTGATCTATTCCGCTGGTGGAAACCTGTTTAATCAATGCCCCAACGCGACCAAGGTGGCCGAAAATCTGGATAGCGTGGAATTTATCGTGGGCCAGGATCATTTCCTCACCCCGACCACGCGCCATGCCGATATCGTACTGCCTGCAACTACGTTCTGGGAAAGAAATGATGTCCACACCCCCTGGGCCGGCGCGGGCCACTACGCCATATTCATGAAACGGGCCATCGAACCCATGTACGAATGCCGCAACGACCTGGACATCTTCGCGGCCTTGGCCGAACGCGTCGGCATTACAGGTTACAACGACAAGGACGAGGATACCCTGTTGCGCGAGCTGTCGGCGCCGGCGGTGGACGATTTTGAAAGCTTTAAGGCGCAGGGCGTGGCGCGTTTTCCCGCGCCCGAGGATGCCGTCGCTTTCAGCCAACAGATCAACGACCCGGATAATCATAAATTCTCCACGCCGTCCGGTAAGATCGAGGTCTATTGTACCACCCTGGCCGACAACCCGGACCCTTATGGTCTGGGCGCCATGGCGCCGATCCCCACATGGGTGCCGCACTTGGACGGGGATGCGGCCTATCCGCTGCAAATGTGCAGCGCCAAGTCTCGGTCCCGCACCCATTCGGTACACGCCAACCAGGAGAAACTGGGCAAGGTCGATCCCGATTATGTCTGGATGCATCCAAAGGATGCGAATGCCAGGGGCATCCACGACGGCCAGATGGTCAAGGTTGTCTCGGCCCACGGCGCGACCATTCTGCCCGCCAAGGTAACGGAAGACATGGCCCCTGGCGTCACCTCCATGAACGAAGGCGCCTGGTTTACCCCGAACGAAGATGGCGTTGATACGGAAGGCTGCGCCAATGCGGTCACGGCGGATGTCTCGGCGCCGAGCGGAGCGACCACCTACAACACGAATTTTGTCGAGGTTCGCCCGGTCAATATTTAGGCGCCATGGCGGCCAGATCGTCCAGGCAGGCGCCAGTCGTACGTCCGCTGGTATCAAGTGTCGCGTCCGCCTTGCGGTACAGGCCTTCCCGGTCCATCAGGATACGGCGCAGATCGTCCATGGCTTCCCGGTTGCCGGCCATGGGACGCTGATCGCCTTGCGCCGCGACGCGGGCCATGTGCTCCTCCGGCGAGGCCTGTAGCCAGATCGTATGGCAGGAGGAGAGCAGACGTTCGTAAGTGCCCGCCTCGGCCACCAGGCCACCGCCGGTTTCGATCACCGCTCTTGCATGGTTTTCGATCACCTGCTCCAGGCATTGCCGTTCCAGTCTGCGGAACGCGGCCTGGCCCAACAGATCGAAAATTTCGTCCTGGCCCATGCCGGCGGCTTCCTCGATCTCCTTGTTCAGCTGCACGAAAGGCAGTTCGAGCCGTTTGGCCAGGGCCCGGCCCAGGGTGCTTTTACCGGCGCCACGCAGGCCGATCAGGGCGATGCGGCCGCTGTTCCCGGTCTCGGGCGCGTAGCGTTGCCGTAGGTGGCTGTGCAGGTCGGCCAGCTCATCGCCGCTTAGATCCGCCAGTTGCTCCAGGATCAGGGCCATCTCCACCGGCCGGTCCGGGCCATCCTGGACCAGTTCGGACAGGGCCAGGTTCATCGCCCCCGCGATTTGGCGCAGCAGGATAATCGAAACATTGCCCCGGCCGCTTTCCAGTTGCGCTAAATAGCGCTCCGATACCCCGGATTGGCCGGACAAAATCTTTCGCGTCATGCCGCGCCGGGACCGCGCGCTCCGTACCCGGTCACCCAACAGCGCCAAATAACGCTCATCGTCGCGCTCTCTGTCTGCCTGGTCCTGTAAGGTTCCGCGCCGCATGGTTTTACCAGTTCGCATTTGTTTTATGAATCGAACGAATATGCATTATAATTCTTTTTGTTTGTTTTTTGAATAAAAAATGCAGTATAAATCACTATTCTGAATTCAGGGTAGCAGGCATTGGGGGAATGTATGGCGAAGGCTATTACCATACTGATCGGCACGATCACGGGGACCGCGGAATTGGTGGCGGACGATGTGAAACCGGTTCTGGTAGAGGCAGGTTATGAGGTTGAAATTCTGGACATGGATGGTCTGACCCAGGATGTCCTGCTGGACAATGAATTGGTGCTGATCTGCACCTCTACCTACGGTCAGGGTGATGTGCCCGACAACGCCATGGATTTCTTTGAGCAGTTGGATGTGATGCAGCCGGATCTTTCGGGCCTGCGCTATGGCGTCATTGGTTTGGGTGACAGCACCTATGCCGACACCTACAATCAAGGCGGCGCGCGGTTCGACACCCTGTTGCGCGAATTGGGCGCCGAGAGGGTCGGCGAGGTGATGGCCCATAACGCCTCAAGCGATGAACTGCCGGAAGAAGCGGGCGTTGCCTGGGCCAGGGAATGGATCAAGATCCTGGCCAAATAGCGATTTTAGCGCGATTGAGACGCAAACGATTGGGAGGCCGCATGAGCAACTACAGCACCTATGATCTATCCCAGGATCCCCCTCTGGTCACCGTGCCGCGGGACTACAACGTAGCGGTGGATTTTGTCGACCGCCGGGTGGACGAGGGTTTTGGCGACAAGGTTGCCTTCATCGACGACACCGGCAGCCACACCTATGCTGCCCTGCAGAACGGGGTCAATCGTTTCGGCAATGCCTTGCTGGATCTTGGCCTGCAGACGGAACAGCGGGTCATGCTGCTGCAACTGGATAGCATTGATTTCCCCATCGCATTTTTTGGCGCCATCAAGGCGGGCATGGTCGCGGTGCCGGTCAACACCATGCTGACCACTGATGATTATCACTACATGTTGAGCGATTCCCGCGCCCGCGCCCTGGTGGTCAGCGCCGATCTATTGGCGGTCGTGGCGCCGATACTGGGGCAACTGCCCGACCTGCGTCATGTCATTGTCACCGGGGCCAAAGATGGCGGCGATGCGGCGGGCCATCAGAGCATGGCGTCATTGTTGGCAAGCGGCGCGCCGGAACTAAGCGCGGCTGTGACCTCCGCCGATGACGTTGCGTTTTGGCTTTATTCCTCCGGCTCTACGGGCCGGCCCAAGGGCGCACCGCATCTGCAGAGCGATATGATCAATACCGCCGTATTGTATGGCATGGCGGTGCTGGGCATCCGCGAGGACGACGTGGTCTATTCCGCCGCCAAGCTGTTTTTCGCCTATGGCCTGGGCAATGCCTTGACCTTCCCCATGGCGGTGGGTGCCACTGCCGTGCTGATGGCGGGACGGCCCTTGCCGGGCGATGTCATGGCGCGGATCAAGGACAATGACGCGACGATCTTCTATGGCGTGCCCACTTTGTATGCCGGCATTCTGGCGGATGAGGGCATTGGCCGCGCGGCATCGTCGCCGCGCCTGCGCCATTGTGTTTCCGCCGGCGAGGCCTTGCCCGAGGACGTGGCCAAGCGCTGGAGCGAACGTTTCGGCGTGGAAATTCTGGATGGCATCGGTTCGACCGAGATGCTGCATATCTTCGTTTCCAACCGGCCGGGACAGGTGCGTTATGGCTCAACCGGGATGCCGGTGCCGGGCTATCTGTGCCGCCTCACGGACGATGCGGGTGCCGATGTGGCACAGGGCGAGATTGGCGATCTTCTGGTCAGCGGACCCTCGTCGGCGCCCTATTATTGGAACAACCGCGAGAAGAGCATCGCCACTTTTGAAGGTGCCTGGACCCGTACCGGCGACAAGTACATGTGTGCTGATGATGGCTATTTTGTCTACGCCGGCCGCACCGACGATATGCTGAAGGTCGGTGGCATCTGGGTCTCGCCGTTCGAGGTCGAATCCGCTTTGATGAGCCACGAAGATGTACTGGAGGCCGCCGTGGTCGGCCATGCCGACGATGCCGATTTGATCAAGCCAAAGGCCTTCGTGGTTCTGACGGCGGGCGGTGGCGATGAGGAAAAAGGCAGGGCGTTGCAACAGTTCGTCAAGGCTATGCTGGCGCCATATAAATATCCCCGCTGGGTGGAATTCGTCGATGAATTGCCCAAAACAGCGACTGGCAAGATCCAACGCTTTAAGCTGCGCGGTTGATGGCGGAGGGCCATGACAGTATAGAGGTCGCCGGTCAGCGCCTTGAATGCGCCTGGCTGGGCCCCGCACCATCGTCTGATCCAGACGGTCCGCCGACCTTGGTCTTTTTGCATGAAGGTTTGGGTTGTGTTGCGTTGTGGCGGGATTTTCCCGAACGCCTGGTCGAGGCGACGGGCCTTGGCGGCTTCGTCTACAGCCGCCGGGGCTATGGTGGTTCCGATCCTTGCGAGCTGCCGCGACCCATCACCTATATGCATGACGAGGGGTTGGAGGTCCTACCCGCCCTATTGCAGGCGGCCGGGATCAAGCGGGCCATTTTGGTTGGCCATTCCGACGGTGCCTCGATCTCGCTGATTTATGCCGGTGGGACGCCGGCCCAGGAACTGGCGGGCCTGATCCTGGAAGCACCGCACGTGTTCATGGAGGAGATCAACGTCGCGGCTATTTCCGAGGCCTGCCATGCCTATGACACCGGCGATCTGCGCCAGCGCTTGGCGAAGTATCATGGCGACAATGTGGATTGCGCCTTTCGCGGCTGGTCGGAACCGTGGTTGGGCGAAGGCTTCAAGAGCTGGAATTTGGAAAACTATTTGCCGCACATCTGTGCCCAAAAATCGGTGCCGACCCTGGTAATCCAGGGTGCTGGTGACGCCTACGGCACCATCGCCCAATGTCAGGCCATTGAACGGGGCATTGGACCGGACGCCAAGACGTTGTTTTTGGAAGATTGCGGCCATACCCCTCATAGAGAGCAGTACGAACAAACCTTGTCAGCCATGCTTGCCCACATCCGCGCCATCGTCTGATACCTCCATAAAGGCATGAACAATGACGCGCCGCCACGAGCATGGCCCGTGCCGTCGAGATAGGGCGGCTGTAACACAGCCGTCAAGACGACGTGGCCATGAAATCATGGCTGCGTCGTCTCAAGCTGTAATGTGTTAGTTGTCGGGGCCGCCGGCGTTTGCGAATAGTGTGCCAGTGGCGCCCAAGCGCAGGGCGGTCGCCCTAGGCCGCTTTCCGTCGCGGAATAAACGGCTGGCGCGGTTCGACCTCTAAATCACGGATCGACTTCGCCTTATGTTCTTCGCAATAGGAGCTACCATCGGCACGATGATCGCCGCAGTAGTCATGGGACGGTAGGTCGCCATGGGGCCACATGGGCCAAAGGCACCCCCGGCGGGGCCTGATTTCAAGCATAGTCCGCTCTCACCAAATTATTTAAAAGGGTATATGACTCTTGAACAGATACATAATATGTTGCGCCGCACCATTTTGTCAAGTGCTGACTATCATTAATGAATCATGCCTTGTTGCTTTTTTCGAATCGGTGGGCGAATCGATACCCGGAAGAGCCATGACAAGCTCGCTGCTTTGCTCGTGGCGCGGAATGAGGTAACCTTATTGCCATGGCGAAACCCAGCAAGAATCAGGTTAACTATTTGATCCGGGGTCTGCCCCAACCGGGCGGAAAATTGCCCTTGTTCGATGATCAAGGTCAGGAAATCGATATCCGCACCATCCGCGCCTGTATCAAGGCAGGTTGGGCCGAACCCTGGTTCGCCAATCCCTTGAAGCCTGATTGGCTGGTCTGCCGCCTGACTGACAGCGGCAGGGAGGCCGTGGCGGCTCATGAGCCCGCCGGAAATGCAGCGTCCCTCGGCGTGGATTGATGCCTCCTCGGATCTGTCGCCCAAAACAAGAGTGTATGTGAGTAGGAGGTCGTCAAGACAATGCCGTACAAGACATTTGGCTTCACCGAAGAACAAATCTTGATGCGTGACAGCATTTTGGGCCTCTTGGGCCGCGCCTTGCCGGCGGAAAAGATGCTGGAATTTGACAAGACCTCGACGTTTCCCGAAGAGGCCTTTCAGGCCGTCGCCGCCGATGGCTGGCTGGGTCTGCCCATCGCCGAAGCGTATGGCGGTGCCGGCGCTTGCAATATGGATATGGCGGTCTTCATCGAGGCCATGGGCTATTACCATTACGGCGTCCGTTCAGCCTATATGACCACTTCGATCTATGGCGCCTCGCATCTGCAGTACCATGCTTCCGAGGCGCAACGGCAAGAGATGCTGCCGCGCCTGATCAAGGGGCAGCTAAAGATGTGCATTGCCTATTCAGAGCCTGACAGCGGCTCGGACGCCGCCGGCATCCGCACCCGCGCGGTGCGGAACGATGACGGCTATGTCATCAACGGGCAGAAAATTTATATCACCAACGCCCATGTCAGCGACTGGATGGTGGTCTCCGCCAAGACCGATCCGGATGCCGGGCACAAGGGTTTGAGCCTGTTTCTGGTCGATAGCAAGACGCCGGGGCTGACGATCCGGCCCATGGACCCCTTGGGCTCGCGCACCTCGCTGCCCAACGAAGTCTTCTTTGATGATGTCCGCGTACCCACCGGGAATCTCCTGGGCAGCGAAGGCGGTGCCTGGCCCATGCTGATGCGCGGCCTAAATCAGGAACGGCTGTTGCTGGCCGCGACCTCCGCCGGCGCCTGTATGCGGATCCTGGAACTGGCCAAGGATTTCGCCACCAACCGCAAGGCTTTCGGCAGGACCATCACGGAGTATCAGGCGGTGTCTCACAAACTGGCTGATATGTACATGCTGACGGAAGGTGCCCGCCTGGCGACCTTTCATGCGGCGCGGATGCTGGATGCGGGTGAAGACGCGGTGATGGAAACCACCACCGCCAAGGTCGTGGCGACGGAAAACAACTTTAAGGTTGCGGATCTGGGCATGCAGATCATGGGCGGAGCGGGCTATATGGCGGGTGAAATGCAGCGGCTGTTCCGCGAGGCACGGTTGGGGCCAATTGGCGGTGGTACCTCGGAAATCCTGCGAAATGTCATTGGCAAACGAATGGGGCTTTAGCATTGCGGCGATTTGCCGTAGAACAACCTTGCATATTGGAGTGGGCAGCAACTTTCTGCTCGCAACATTCCCGGCGTACTGGCAAAATGCGTGTCAGCAAAAGACAATACTTGAACGGACTTCATGGCGGGCAATAGTGAAATAAAACGCACGATGAAAGTCGTAATCGATGGGGTCGATGATCTGCCCCATGTGGACGAGGCCGCCCAGCGGGTGATGCGGCGTGCGTTCAGCGGTATGCGTGATATTTTGGTTCGCTTGCCCGAGGACCGCTTGATAGAGGCGGAAATGATCGCCGATCAGGCTCAGGAAGTCTTGAAGGCGGCGGGGCAAAGCCGTTTGAACCAAACTTTGATCCGCTCCTCATCATCGGGCCTGCGTCAGGCGGCGGAACGCCTGGACGATATCGCCCCACGGGTTCTGACCCTGTGCCAGCAGGTTACCGACCTGTTGGAATAACCCCGGCGCCAAGCAACTATTCAACTATTCAGCGGCTTGCCCGTGACCGCCAGGGCGGCTTCCTTGACGGCTTCGTTCAGGGTGGGATGGGCATGGCAGGTCAGCGCAATGTCTTCCGACGAGGCGCCCAGCTCCAATGCCAGGACCAATTCGGCGATCATGGTGCCCGCGTCGGCGCCAATAATATGCGCGCCCAGCAGCCGGTCGGTTTCCTTGTCCGCCAGCAACTTGACAAAGCCGCCTGACTGATCGCCGCTGCTGCGCGCCCGGCTGTTGGCGGCGAAGCTGAAGCGGCCCTTGTTGTAGGCGATGCCGGCCTCTTTCAACTCTTCCTCGGATTTGCCCACGGTGGCGACCTCGGGCCAGGTATAACAAACGCCGGGAATGGCATCGTAATTCACCGCGCCCACATGGCCGGCGATCTTTTCGGCCACGACAACGCCTTCGTCTTCCGCCTTGTGGGCCAGCATGGGGCGGTCGGGCAGAACGTCGCCGATGGCGAAGATGCCCGCGACGTTGGTCTGATAATCTTCGTCCACGGGAATGAAGCCGCGCGCATCCATGGTCACGCCAACCTCGGCCAGGCCCAGGCCGTCGGTAAACGGCTTGCGGCCGATGGAAACCAATACCACGTTGGCTTTCAGTGTCTCGACATCACCGCCTTTCGCTGGTTCCAGGCTCAACTCGACACCGCCACGGGCTTTCTTGGCGCCGGTCACCTTAGTGCCCAGACGGAATTCCATACCTTGATTGCTCAGGCTGCGTTGTAGATTGCGCGAGAGCTCGCCATCCATGCCCGGCGTGATCCGGTCGAGGAATTCCACTACCGTGACCTTTGAGCCCAGGCGGCCCCAGACAGAGCCCATTTCCAGCCCGATATAGCCGCCGCCGATGATGACCAGATGTTTCGGTACCTTGGAAAGGGAAAGCGCGCCGGTGGACGAGATGATGGTCTTCTCGTCGATCTCAACACCGGGCAGGCCCATGACTTCGGAGCCGGTGGCAATGACGATGCTCTCCGCCGCCAAGCTGCGTTCGCCGCCCCCGTTCAGGGCGACCTGTACCGTGCCGGCGGAGGTGATGGTGCCGCGCCCAGGGATGTATTCAACTTTGTTTTTCTTGAACAGGCCCTCGATGCCGGTGGTCAGATCGCCAACGACCTGCGCCTTGCGGGCCATCATGGCCTGCAGATCCAGCGTCAGGCCCGTGGTCTTGATGCCATGTTGGGCGAATTCCGCCTCGGCCTCGTGATACAGGTGGGAGGACTGCAACAGCGCCTTGGAGGGGATGCAGCCCACGTTCAGACAGGTGCCGCCCAAGGTGCCGCGCATCTCCACGCAGGCCGTGCGCAGGCCCAGTTGCGCCGCCTTGATGGCGCCGACGTAGCCACCAGGGCCGCCGCCGATGAAGACCACATCGAAAGTGTCGTCACTCATGATCAGATCCCACTAAATTTCGAACAACAGGCGTTCTGGTTCCTCGATACATTCCTTGACCCGGACCAGGAAGGTCACCGCCTCGCGGCCATCGATAATCCTGTGGTCATAGCTCAAGGCCAGATACATCATCGGCCGGGCCACCACCTCGCCATTGATCACCATGGCCCGGTCCTGGATCTTGTGCATGCCCAGAATGGCGGATTGCGGCGGGTTGAGGATTGGCATTGAGAGCAGCGAGCCATAGACGCCACCATTAGAAATGGTGAAGGTGCCGCCCTGCATCTCGTCGATACCCAGCTTGCCATCGCGGGCGCGGCGGCCAAAATCGACAATGCTGCCTTCGATATCGGCAAATGACATACTATTGGCATCACGCAGGACGGGGACCACCAGGCCTTGCGGCGTGCCCACGGCGACGCCGACGTTGTAGTAGTTCTTGTAGACCAGATTGTCGCCATCGACTTCCGCGTTGACCGCCGGCACCTCGGCCAAGGCCAGGGTGCAGGCACGGACGAAAAACGACATGAAGCCGAGGCGGCTGCCGTGGCGTTTTTCAAAGACGTCACGATATTTGCTGCGCGCCGCCATCACCGCACCCATATCAACCTCGTTGAATGTGGTCAGCATGGCGGCGGTGTTTTGGGCATCCTTCAGGCGCCGGGCAATGGTTTTGCGCAGGCGGGTCATGCGCACGACTTCTTCCAGGCCGGCATTGGGGCGCAGGCCCAGATCCTGATTGCCCGCCGGCGCGGCGGTGACATTGGCAGCGGGAATGATTTGTTGTGCAGGCGCCGCGGGCGCAGATGCTGCTGCTGCGGCCGGAGCCGGAGCGGCCGCCGGTGCCGGTGCCGGGGCACCGCCGGCTTTGACGTAATTCAGCACGTCCTCCTTCAACAGGCGCCCATCCTTGCCGCTGGCCGGAATGCTGTTTGGGTCAAGGCCATGTTCCTGCACCAACCGGCGTACGGCTGGTGACAGCGGCGTCGATGATGCTGCCGGTGCTGATACCGGTGCGGGGGCTGCCGCCGGGGCAGGGGCCGCGGGTGCCGGAGCGGGAGCCGGTGCTGCCGGCGCGGCCGCCGCCGCTGAAGTGCCGGCGCTCTGTGTCTCGTCAATACGGCCCAACAACCCACCCATGGCAACATTGGTTTCTTCGGGCGCCGCGATCTCGGTCAAGACACCGGCGGCAGGTGCGGGAACTTCCACGGCGACCTTGTCGGTTTCCAACTCCACCAACGGCTCGTCCTGGGAAATCGCCTCGCCGACTTGTTTCAGCCAGCGGGCCACGGTCGCTTCCGTTACGGATTCACCCAGTGTGGGAACCACGATATCGATCATCTAAGGGCCCTCGTTTCGTTGCATGCGGCTAAATAGGTTCCGGCGTCTAATTTCCAAGTGCCTTGGCGACCAAGGCGGCCTGTTCTTTTTGATGTGCGGCCATACTGCCGGCGGCGGTGGAGGCGCTTTCCGGCCGGCCCGCATATCGTGGCCGGGTTGTCTTGTGGCCGGCCTTCTCCAACACCTGTTCGAGGCGGGGGAAGATGTACCACCAGGCACCCATGTTCTGCGGTTCTTCCTGGCACCAGACCACTTCTGCATTTGGAAACCGCGACAATTCCTTGCCGAGCGTGATCTTGGGGAACGGGTAGAGCTGTTCGAGGCGCAGCAGATAGACGTTCTTTTTCTTCGCCGCATCCCGCTGTTCCAACAGATCATAATAGACCTTGCCGCTGCAGATGACGACGCGGCGGATTTTATCATCTGCGGCCAGAGCCGACCGATCGCCGTCGCTGCTGTCCCACAGTACCCGGTGAAAGGTGGAGCCTGGTCCCATGTCGGTCAGGGAGGAGACGCAGCGTTTATGACGCAGCAGGGATTTCGGCGTCATCAGGATCAAGGGCTTGCGGAAGCGGCGGTGCAGCTGCCGGCGCAGAATATGGAAATAGTTGGCCGGTGTGCTGCAGTTCGCCACCTGCATGTTATCTTCGGCGCAGAGCTGCAGATAACGTTCCAGCCGGGCCGAGGAATGTTCCGGACCCTGGCCTTCAAAGCCATGGGGCAGCAACATCACCAGGCCGCTCATGCGCAGCCATTTACTTTCCCCCGACGAAATGAATTGATCGATGATCACCTGGGCGCCATTGGCGAAGTCGCCGAATTGGGCCTCCCACATGATCAGGCCGCGGGGTTCAGCCAGGGAATAGCCATATTCGAAGCCTAATACCGCCGCCTCCGACAGGGCGGAGTTGACGACATCGTAGTCTGCCTGTTTGCGGTCCAGATTATTCAGCGGGGTATAGAGATGCTCGTCGATCTGGTCGATAAACTGGGAATGGCGCTGCGAGAATGTACCCCGGGCGCTATCCTGACCCGATAGCCGGACCGGGAAACCTTCCATTAGCAACGAGCCGAAGGCCAAGGCCTCCGCCGTGGCCCAGTCGACCCCCTCGCCACTGTCAATCACCGCGCGCTTGGCAGTCAGTTGACGGCCCACCGTGCGATGCAGATTGAAATCCTTGGGTGCCTCGGTCAGAACCTTGCCGATATGGCGCAGGGTTTTCAATTTCGCCGAGGTATCACCACGCCGGGCCTCGCCACGGGCGGTTTCCAGGCCTTGCCAGCGGCCTTCCAGCCAATCGGCCTTGTTCGGTTTGTAGCCCGAGGCCGCCTCGAAGTCCTGCTCCATGCGGGCCTGGAAGTCGGTCACCACGTTGTCGGCTTCTTCCTGGGTGACGGTACCATCCGCGACCAGCTTTTCAGCATAGATCTGCCGCGAGGTAGGGTGCTGTCCGATCGCCTTGTACATCAAGGGTTGGGTAAAGTTGGGCTCGTCACCTTCGTTATGGCCATGGCGGCGATAGCAATACATGTCGATGACAACGTCTTTTTTGAATTGCTGGCGGAACTCGGCTGCGACCTTGCCGATATAGCAGACCGCTTCGGGGTCATCGCCGTTGACGTGGAAAATCGGCGTCTGCACCATCTTGCCCACATCGGATGGATAGGGCGAGGAGCGCGACAGGTTCGGGTTGGTGGTAAAACCGATCTGATTGTTGACGATGATATGAATGGTGCCGCCGACTGTATAGCCGTCCAGATCGGATAGGGCGAAACATTCTCCAACCAGACCTTGGCCGGCAAAGGCTGCGTCGCCATGCATCAGCAGGGCCATGACCTTGCCCCGGTCTTCGTCATTTTGCTGATCCTGCTTGGCCCTGGCCTTGCCTAGGACGACCGGGTTGGCGGCTTCCAGGTGCGAAGGGTTGGCGGCCAGCGATAGATGCACCATATGCCCGCCCAGTTCACGGTCGGCCGAGGTGCCCAGGTGATATTTTACATCGCCCGAACCTTGGACATCCTGGGGATGGGCGGAGGTGCCCTGAAACTCTGAAAAAATCGCCGTGAATGGTTTGCGCATCAGGTTCGACAGCACGTTCAGGCGGCCCCGGTGGGGCATGCCCAGGGATATTTCCCGCACCCCCAGTTGCGCCGCCCGGATCAATACTGAATGCAGCAGCGGCATCAGGCTTTCACCGCCGTCCAGACCAAAGCGTTTGGTGCCCGTATGCTTGACCTGCAGGAAGCTCTCGAAGCCTTCCGCTTCGACCAACTCGCGGAGGATCTGGCGTTTTTCGTGGTCGGTAAGATTGATTTCCTTGCCCCGGCCCTCGATCCGCTGCTGAATCCAGGCTTTTTCGTCCGGGCCCATGATGTGCATGAATTCCACACCGATGCTGCCACAATAAGTGCGGTTTAGAATGTCGAGGATTTCCCGCAAGGTGGCGTTTTCCAGACCCAGCACATAGTTGATATAAATCGGCCGATCCATATCGGCTTCGGTGAAGCCAAAACTGCGCGGATCCAGTTCGGAATGGGAGACGGTTTTTTGCAGACCAAGCGGGTCCAGCTTGGCATGCAGATGGCCACGTACGCGGTAGTTACGGATCAGCATCAAGGCGCGCAGGCTGTCCAGGGTAGCCTGGCGGACCTGCGCCGCGCTGACCGCGCCCAGGGCCGAAGGGGCCCGGCGGGCGCCATCCAGAATATTCTGGCCTTCGTCGCTGTCGGTATAGGGATCGGCCTGGCTTTCCAGGCTGCCGCGCGGGGCCCAGGGGGCGCCGCGAACCTCGGCCACCACGGCCTCCGCCTCGTCGCCCAGTTCGGCGAAGAATTGCTGCCAAGAGGCATCAACGGAACCGGGCGAGGTCAAATAGCGTTGATAAAGTTGTTCGATGAATGCGCTGTTGGCGCCGAACAGAAATGACGAACCTTCAAGGTCCGTCCCGTCAGGGTCCGCTATCGACATGTTTGCTCCGGCAGCTTTCTGCCACCGCCTCCAACACGATTGTAATTAACGCGCATACTGCGCGCGGTTTGGTTAACCCTTCATTACTTTCAACATGGTGCTGCCCAACTCGGCGGGCGAATCCGTGACTTCGATGCCGGCACTGCGCATGGCGTCCATTTTGTCACCGGCGGTTCCCTTGCCGCCTGAAATGATCGCGCCGGCATGGCCCATGCGTCGACCGGGCGGCGCCGTAAGGCCCGCAATGAAGCCAACCATCGGCTTCTTGACCTTTGATTGCTTGATGAAATCGGCGGCTTCTTCTTCGGCCGTGCCGCCGATCTCGCCGATCATGACAATGCCCTCGGTCTCGGGATCGCCCAAAAACATATCCAGGCAGTCAATGAAGTTGGTGCCATTGATGGGATCACCGCCAATACCGATGCAGGTGCTTTGCCCCAAACCAGCGGCGGTGGTCTGTCCGACGGCTTCGTATGTCAAAGTGCCGGAGCGTGAGACCACGCCGATTTTGCCACGGGTATGAATATGGCCCGGCATGATGCCGATCTTGCATTCATCGGGGGTGATCACGCCGGGACAATTCGGGCCGATCAGGCGGGTTTTGCCCGATGCCTGCAAGGCCCGTTTTACCGTCACCATGTCGAGAACGGGAATGCCTTCGGTGATGCAAATCGCTAGTTGGATCTCGCAATCAATGGCTTCAAGAATGGCGTCGGCGGCAAAGGGCGGCGGCACATAGATTACGGAGGCATTGGCGCCCGTGGTTTCCACCGCATCGGCCACCGTATCAAACACGGGCAGGCCCAGGTGGCTTTCCCCACCCTTGCCTGGCGAGACACCGCCGACCATCTGGGTGCCATAGGCGATGGCCTGTTCGGAATGAAAAGTACCTTGATTACCGGTGAAACCCTGGCAGATTACCTTGGTGTTCCTGTCGACCAGAACTGCCATTACGCGGCCTCCTTCACGGCGGCGACCACCTTGGCGGCGGCATCCCCCAAATCATCGGCAGGAATGATCTTGAGGCCGGAGTTGGACATGATTTCCTTGCCTTTTTCCACGTTAGTGCCAGCCAGACGTACCACCAGAGGCTTATCCAATTCGACTTCGCGGGCCGCCGCGACGACGCCTTCGGCGATGATGTCGCAACGCATGATGCCGCCAAAGATATTAACCAGAATGCCCTGTACGTTGCTGTCGGACAAAATTATCTTGAAGGCCTGGGTCACCCGTTCCTTGGTGGCGCCGCCGCCCACATCCAGGAAATTTGCCGGCTCGCCGCCATGCAATTTGATGATGTCCATGGTTGCCATGGCCAAGCCGGCGCCGTTCACCATGCAGCCGATTTCGCCATCCAGCTTGATGTAGTTCAGTTCGGCCTGGGCGGCCTCCAATTCGGCTGGATCTTCTTCGTCCCCATCGCGCAGTTCTTCGATATCGGCGTGCCGGTAGAGGGCGTTGTCGTCGAAGTTCATTTTGGCGTCCAGGGCCATGACCTCGCCGGCGCCCGTGACCACCAGAGGATTGATCTCGACCAATGAGGCATCGGTGTCGACGAAGGCCTTGTACAACGCGCTGATCAATTTTACGGCGGAGCCGACTTGCTTGCCTTCCAGGCCAAGGCCAAACGCCAGCCGCCGGGCGTGATGGCCTTGCAGACCTGAAATCGGATCAATCACCAGGGTCTGGATTTTTTCCGGCGTGTCCGCCGCCACCGCCTCGATATCCATACCGCCCTCGGTCGAGGCCATGATGGCAATACGCGAGGTGCCCCGGTCCATCACCGCGCTAAGGTATAGCTCCCGCGCGATATCACAGCCGTCCTCGATATACAGCCGCTTGACCTCCTTGCCCGCCGGACCGGTTTGATGGGTCACCAGGGTCATGCCCAGAATATCACTAGCCAAACTGCGGACTTCATCGATCGACTTGGCGATCTTGACGCCGCCGCCCTTACCCCGGCCGCCGGCGTGGATCTGTGCCTTGACGACCCAAACCGGTCCCGGCAGGGACTCGGCGACCTTGACTGCCTCGTCCACGCTAAAGGCCACGCCGCCATCCGGTACGCTAACCCCATAGCGCTTTAAGACGCCCTTGGCCTGATGTTCATGAATATTCATCGCAGTTCCTAATGCTATCCCTCGACGAGCAGAAATAAGCCGCTATTTGGCTTTCTTGGCGGCTTTGTTCTTCTTCGGCGCGGCCTTCCTGGCTTTTTTGCCCAAGCTTGGATCGAGCTTTTTACAGGCGGCGATCAGTTCCTTGACCGATTTGACGGAATTGTCGAATTCCTTCTTCTCGGATTTATTCATGGAGATCTCCACGACCTTCTCCACGCCCTTGGCGCCGATCACTACGGGGACACCCACATACATGTCCTTGACGCCATATTCGCCGTTCAGATTGGCAGCGCACGGCAGGACCCGCTTTTGATCGCCCAGATAGCTCTCCGCCATCTGGATCGCGGCAGAAGCCGGTGCATAAAAGGCCGAACCGGTTTTCAACAGGCCGACGATTTCGGCGCCGCCGTCGCGGGTGCGCTGAATAATCTTGTTCAGGCGCTCCTTGGTGGTCCAGCCCATCTTGACCAGATCGGGCAGGGGAATGCCGGCGACGGTGGAATACCGCGGCAGCGGCACCATGGTATCGCCATGGCCGCCCAACACGAATGCGGTGACGTCTTCGACGGATACTTTGAATTCCTCGGCCAGGAAATATCGGAAGCGGGCTGAGTCGAGGACGCCAGCCATGCCAACCACGCGGTTCGCCGGCAGACCTGTCACTTCCCGCAGCACCCAGACCATGGCGTCCAGGGGATTGGTGATGCAGATGACAAAGGCCTTGGGCGCATACTTCTTGATGCCCGCGCCAACCTGCTGCATGACCTTGATATTGATGCCCAGCAAATCATCCCGGCTCATGCCCGGCTTGCGCGCCACGCCGGCGGTGACGATGATGACGTCGGCGCCCTTGATGCCGGCATAGGAGTTGCTGCCGGTTAGGCTACTGTTATAGCCTTCAACGGGGGAAGCCTCCGCCAGATCCAGGGTCTTGCCCTGGGGCAGGCCGTTGACGATATCGAACATCACCACATCGCCCAGTTCCTTTAAACCAGCCAGATGGGCCAGGGTGCCGCCGATGTTGCCGCCGCCGATCAATGCGATCTTGTTCCGAGCCATTTGTAGTCCTTTCCGGATATGATCCGATTTCGTTGGTTTGTGTTGGTTCTGTTGTTTTCAATGTTTTGCATCAACAACAGGGACGCCAGCGTTCGGCGCCGCCGACCCTCGTCATCGACGAATAAATCTGGCCCCCCTTGTACCCTTGGACGCCATGGGGTGCAACGGCGGCCGCACATCTCAAAATGAAATTTATTACCTCGCTGCCCGCGCCGGCCAACTCAGCTTATGGGCTGGATATTTGCCGCGCCCAACAGCATGTTGACCGTCACCTCATCATCAGACATCGGCAATAACAGACGGCGATAGTGCATCAAACGTTTTCGTTGAACAGAGGGGTCGTATTTTGAATATTCGTTGTGGAATTCCGTCGGTTCCCGCCGTTTCAAGGTTTCAACATACTGGTCTGTTACCTGTTGATTGGCCTGGCGCAGTTCATCCACGAACTTGCCGGTCCAATCCTCGCCCAACATGGCGACAACCGCCGTGCCCACAAGGCGAAAGCGAAACCGCTGCGGCGCTTGATGGACCTCTAACAGGAAAATATTCGGCAACAATTGCCGTGGCATGGACAGCGGATCCATGTCCGCCCGTGCCGGCATGGCACGGGGTCCGCGGGCTTGACGCCAGCAATCATACAAAGGGCGAAATTCGTCGCCGATCTCCGTCGGCTCATACCGGCCCATATGAACTAAACCCTAGTTGAAATTGATACTGTGTCTGCAGCTACTAAGCCGAACTACTTATGACGTCAATTTCTCTACGAAGCGTTAAGCGGTACAACCGTGAGGTTTGGGAAGCATCGCGGCCATATCACCAAATTTGCTGAAACTGCTTGGTGAATGTGGCAACCTAGCCGTCTTGGAATGGCGCCGCGCCCGTTGTTTTTTTGTGGACCATGCGCAACGGTGCGCGATGCCGGATTTGGAGTTGAGGAGTAAAGATGATGTCCAGACGCGATGAGTTGGTGGCCGAGGTGCTGGATCTGTTGGAGCGTTATCAACAGGCCATCGAAACCGGCACCCGTGATGAAATCCAAACAATGGTGCATTTGCCGGTCGGCTACATCACCGAGGATGACGTGCAAATGCGCGAACGGTACCCTTTTGATCCCGAGAAATTGCGCGCGGTCACTGGCTTTCATCATGGCAAATCCAGCTATGATGTGATCGCCATTGACGAGACCAAGGCTCATATTGTCATCACCGCGACCCGTATGCGCGAAGACGACAGCCCAATAGAGTATGTTTCCGCCTTCTATATTCTGCAGAAACGCGCCGATGAGTGGAAAATCGCCGCCTTTTCCGGCATCCGCACCGAGGCCTGAGGCCGCAAGAGTAGGTTAAGAACGATGAGCGCATCGCAACAGGAACTTGATGAATTCCAGGCTGAAGCCGCGGCCTGGTTCAGCGAGAATAAACCCGCCGATCCGGGTTTTCTTTTGCCGCAAAGTTTCATGGAGGTGGGAACGGACCAGCAGTTCGAATTCCTCCGCCGTTGGCAACGCAAGGTCTATGAGGCCGGCTATCTGGGCATGGCCTGGCCAGGGGAATATGGCGGCGGCGGCCGGGAGCAAGCCTTTCAGGACATCGCCACGGCGGAAATGGTGCGGCAAAAAGTACCCTTCATGACCAATACCATTGGTTTGAGCTGGGCTGGGCCGCTGATCCTGAACATGGGGACGGATGCGCAAAAAGCGGCCTACATAAAACGCATCCTTAGTGCCGAGGATATCTGGTGCCAGGGCTTTTCCGAACCCGACAACGGCTCGGACCTGGGCAATGCGCAATTGCGGGCGGTGCGTGACGGCGAGGCATACGTGCTCAACGGCTCCAAGATCTGGACCTCTTTGGGCGCTTATGCGGATTTTATCATTCTGTTGGCCCGCACCGATACCCAGACCAACACCAAGTACGAAGGGTTGAGCTATTTTCTGGCGCCGATGAAAATCGCCGGCGTCGATCCGGCGCCAATCAAGAAGCTGACCGGCGAACATGGCTTTACGCAGACTTTCTTCAATGACGCCCGTATCGCCGATAGTTGCCTGATTGGCGAAGAGGGCGGCGGCTGGCAGGTCGCCATGAAGACCCTGACGTTCGAGCGTGCGGTTTCGGGCGGGCAGGCCGGCGGCGTACATTCCATGGCGGTCTCGGCATGGGAGGTGGTCGAGATGGCGCGGCATGCCATGCGCGATGGCAAACCGGCCATCGAAGATCCGATCATTCGTGATCAGCTGGTCGCCTTTCTGATTGAGGAACGCGGCCTGGCGTTGAATAACAAGCGGGGCGAAATTCCCGGCCTGATATCGGAACGGCCCGCCTCCATCGCCATGTCGAGAAAGTTGACCAATTCCGAATGGCGCCGGCGTCTGAACCAGTTCGCGGTGACCCTGCAAGGCGCCAATGCGTCCCGCTATGTGGGGGATGCGGATGCTATCGACGGCGGGCGCTGGCAGCGCGGCTATTTCAACGCTTTTTCGAGCACCATCGGCGGTGGTACCAGTCAAATTCAGAAAAACATCGTCGGCGAGCGGGTTCTTGGCCTGCCCAAGTCAGAGTAGAGGGGCGCCAAATGAGGGACCAAGCCGAAATCCTGTTCACGGACGAACAGGCGCAACTCATGGATATCGCCGAAGCGTTTTCCGCCAGCAAATCACCCATCGACGCGGTGCGCCAGCAGATCGAGGCAGAGGGCGCCATCGAGGCTGATCTGTGGCGGGAGATGGCCGCCCTGGGCTGGCTGGGTATTGCCATCCCCGAGGAATATGGCGGTAGCGGTCTGGGCCTGGGCGAGGTTGTGAGCATTGTCGAGCCCATGGGCCGAAATCTGTTTGCCTCGCCCTTGGTCTCGACCACGCTGGCGGCGCAGGCGATCTTGCTGGCTGGCGATGCGGCACAGAAATCCCATTGGTTGCCGTTGTTGGCGGGCGGCACGGTCGCGGCCCTGGCCTTGACCGAGGCGCATGGCGATTGGGATCTGGCCAATCTAACTTGCACGGCCGAGGGCAAAGGCGACGCCATTGTCTTGAGCGGCGGCAAAACCTTTGTAACGGATGCCGCCATGGCAGATGTATTGCTGGTGACGATGGCCCTGGATGGCGCGCCGGCGCTGGTATTGCTGGAGACGGCAAGCCTGCCCGCAGGCGCCATGCGGCGTGAAGTGGTGATTGACGAGACCCGGCGCAGCTATGCCGTGGACCTGAGTGGCATTGTAGTGCCCATGGCCAATCTGCTGCCCCAGGACCGCGCGCTCGGTTGCCTGAAAAGCCTGCATCTGACGGCCTGCCTGCTGTATGCGGCGGAAATGTGCGGCGGCACGGCTGGTGTTATCAACGTCACGTTGGAGTATCTCTTAACCCGGCGCCAGTTCGACCATTTCATCGGCGCCTATCAGGCCCTGAAGCATCCCATGGTCGATGCCCTGGTTGGCCTGGAGCAGGCCCGATCTCACCTTTATCATGCGGCCACCATCTTTGATGCCGCCGATACGGCGGGCGGAGAGGCCGCCGTGCGCATGGCCAAGGCCCAGGCGGCGGACGCTTTCGCCTTCGCCTCTGACCGGGCCATCCAGTTCCATGGCGCCTTTGGTTTTACCTACGAATGTGATGCCCAGCTATACCGCCGCCGCGCCTTGTGGTGCGAACAACAGCATGGCGACGGCGCCCATCACCGCAAGCACTTGGCGGGGTTGTTGCTCGATTAATCCCGCGTCTTGATGGTCTTGTAGCGCTCCAGTTCCGGGCCACTGCTGTCGTAGCTGGTCAGGTCGTCCGCGATGCCTGCCCAGTGAACCCTCTGGTCGTGGAAGGCGTTGGCCTCGGGTGCGCGGTCGATCTCGCCCCTGATCAGGGCACGGGCAACATGCATTTCTCCCGGTGCCAGGTCAGAGGCAAAAAACAGCGTGCTGCCGCATTGGCCGCAAAAGCCGCGCCGGCTCTGTTTTGATGATTGGTGCCAAACCAAGCGTCCCTCGGGGTCCTGCAGCTGAAAGCGCTCCTCCGCCGCACCAACCCAGGTTACGAAAGCCGCGCCATGAGCCGCCCGGCAATAGTTACAATGGCAATGGGCGCAGAACAGGCTGGGAGGTTGCACGCTGAATTTGACGCTGCCGCACAGGCATGCGCCTTCAAAGGGCTGCTCCATATCGATCTCCCCACAAAGAAGGCAGTGGCCATGATACTACCTGTTTCGCCCCTGCCTTGGCGATATCCTTGCATGAAGACAATTGTCCTGGATAGAGAAGGTTATGCCCCGGCGACGGAATTCAATGGTGTGGCGGCATAGGCGGCAGCCGCGGCAGCGGGTGAGATGCCGACACTAGGCGCGGCGGGTTTGTCCTCCCCCTTTGGCAGGGCGTCCTTTTTGACCTCGTCGGTGAAGGCAAAGCCTTCGACAAAGCCTGCGTCGTCATCCGTGCCCTTGGTTGCCTCGGCGCCATCCGGATTGGCGCGCTCCTCAACCTCAGCCTGTTTGGCCTGGGCCAGCTCAACCTGTGCCGTTTGTTTCAGGGCGGCGGCCTTGGCGGCGACGGAGCGGTCCGCGCCGGATGGTTCAGCCGGCGCGTTGGCGGCGCGCTGGACCACGTCCATTTTCTCGATCGTGGCTTTCGGATCGCCCGCTACCGGGGCGACATCGATTGCGACATGGCCGGAGGTGGCATAACGCTTGCCGTCGGGACCATTGGTAAATTCGTATTGCGGTGCGCCGGCATATTGCCCGCCGGCGGCGGCATGGGCCTGTTCATGGCGATGAATTTCCGCATCCGCCGCTTTCAATTCCTGAACCTGCTTCTGCTCGCCCTCGCTCAGCTGCGCCGCCTGTGGCGCATCGTTTTTAGTGGGGGCCGCCTGTGATTCGGTAACGCCCTCCTCGCCACCCTGTTCCTGGGCCGCCAGCAGGGTATTTAGCGCAACCGGCGATTGGGGCCGCGAAGGCGCGCTTTTTGGGGCGCTGCCAGCGTGCTCGTGGAGGTCTTTGTTGGGGCGGGTGAATTGACGCTGCCCGTCCTGGTCATTTGCCGCTGTCGTATTTGTGGCATGCAAATTGGCAGCCGGGCGCACGGGTGTGTGCGGGCCAAGGCCAATTCCAGGTAATGCAACCACGTTCGAGGTCATTCAGATCAACGTCCATTTTACGGACGGCGTGCGCCGTTCTAGCTACGGTGCATTATCTGACTTGGATCACTAACAACGGGTTAAGGGGCAGGGTTAACGGATATTTATAACTCACCTCTCACGACCTTGGCGCCCGCCACCATGGCTTCTGTCTTGCTGCGCGCCAGCCAGCGGGGAATGGCGGAAAACCCACAATCGGCCGTAATGGTCAGCTTGTCGGCGGGAACATAGCGCAGGACCTCGCGGATCCGTACCGCGACATCCTCGGCGCTCTCTTCGTGGAATGATTTCACATCCACCACCCCGGCGGCGATGTTATAGCGCTCCGACAGCGGCGCCAGGATATCCAGCTCCGCCATTTCCCGGTTGGCGAATTCCAACACCAACATGCCTGTTTCCAACTGCTCCATCGCGCCCATCAACCGCCGCATACCGCGCGGCGATGACGGACGGGACGCGTTGTTGCCAAAGCAAACATGCACCGCCGTGTGCTCCACCAGGCCACGGGTGACCTGATTGATGCAATTGGCGGCCTCGTCCAGGCTGCGCCGCTCGGGCACGAAGGTCAGACCCGGCTCGTCAATCTGAATGAAATCCGCGCCGGCCAGACGCAGGGCCTCGACCTCCCTCCGCAGCATCACGATGATATCGTCCATCAATGGCTCCACGCTTGGGTAATGGGGCCCAGGCAGGATATTGGAGGCAAAGGTCAGGGGACCGGGAAAGGCGATCTTGATATTGCGCCCCGGTGCCAGGCGGGCCAGATCCTCATACTCCTTGACCAGGCCCAGACCATCGGGGGCAGAGACTTTCTCGGTGGCATAAAAATGCGGCGCCATGTCATAGCCGGGGACGCCCAATTTGCGCGGCCGCTGCTGCCGTGCGATGCCGGAGATCCTGTCATACATCTCGTAGACAAAGCGCTGCCGGCGCAGCTCGCCGTCGGAGACGATATCGATCCCCGCCTCGACCTGATCGGCGATGGCCAGCCGCGTCGCATCCTCGAACGCCTCGTCCACATCCATGGGTGCGGCCGCCTCGCGCATATGCTGGCGGAACAGATGCATCCAACCGGGAATGGCGTAGCTACCGACACCCATGGTCGGCAAAATCGGCAGATTTTTCATTCTCAACACTCCGTACAGATCCCATACCGGCAGTATGCCCGACCTGCGTCATAAGATGAAGAATGGAAGCTGTGGGCAAAAGGGCCGGGGGCATTATCCCGCGCGATGGTAGCCCGAAACGAAGGCGCGGATGCCTATTTATTTTGGCGTTGCATGATCCGAAGGCTCGCCGTGGCCGAGGCGATGACGGTGCCGTCCTCTGCGCGGAGCTCGCCATTGGAACGGGCGATGGTGCGGGAACGGTGGGTCAGGGTGCCGGTGGCCTGGATTGGACCAACCTGGGCAGCGTTAATGTAGGAGACGTTTAGATCCAACGTGACGGCGGTTTCCGTGTCGGGCAGCGCGGACAGTACCGCCAGGCCCGTGGTGGCATCCAGCATGGCGGCAAGAAAGCCGCCCTGGATGGTGCCGTGGCGATTGCTGAATTCAGCTTTGCCCATGAACGAGAGATCGACCCGCCCGGCCGCCGCATCCACGGAGATCAACTTGCGGCCAAGCAGGCTGGCGCCGGGCGGGATCTCGTCGAGTTGTTCGTTCATCGATAAATTCCAATTGGTGCGACCTGATTTGAACGCGAAACAAACCCAGCAGAAGATTGCCTTACAGTATTGGGCTGGTGCAATCCACGCTACCAATCAGTTACCGCCCAAGCATTCACTCGCAGTCGCGCGATGACCGGCGGATCGGCGTTGCCGGTGCGCAGGGGGCGGGCGAGATGGAGGTGCGGTGCACGCCGATATCGCTCAAGGTATGGTCGGGCAAGGCGGATAGGGATGCCATCCGATTGCGCTGGATGTACCAATAACGGACGGACATGACCGTGCGGGACATGGCCTGGATGGCGATATCAAGGATGACATGATGCCTTGCGGCTTTCATGCCATACGAGGCGTTTGCCGGCATTGCTTGTAGGGTCATGTGATAGGACATTGTGCCATCTCCTTTGTGCTGAACCATTGTTCGGATCCACCGTACTGAACCAATTACGTGAAACCACCCCAACCGCGGTGATGGGGAGAATATGCAGGGCGGCTGTTTCAAGCATATGTCGCCAGCGGCACTGAATTGTTTCAATTGCTTCTGCCGGACTTGCCATCGGGGCGGCTCATTCGCCATACTGCGGCATTCTGACGCAGATCATCGACGAAACCACCTGACCGGGAGTATGCAATGCAGCCGACCATCACCCCCATGGAAACCACGATGGGCGCCACGGTTACCGGGATCGACCTGGCCAATATGAGCACTGCGGAATGGCGCATGGTGGAGGATGCGTTCCACGAACATGCCGTGTTGCTGTTTCCCGCACAGAACCTGACGGATGAGGCCCAGATCGCCTTCGCCTTGCGCTTTGGCGAGATGGAGCTGTTGCGCAGTGATCCGGATGCCAAGGCGGTCAATATCAGCAATCAAAAGCCGGACGGCAGTGTCGTGCAGCCAGGCGAGCATGGTTATAACGCCCTGCGCGGCAATGAAGGCTGGCATACAGATAGCTCGTACATGCCGCTGGCCGCCAAGGCCTCTGTGCTGTCGGCCCAGGTGGTGCCGTCATCGGGGGGCGAGACGGCGGTGGCCGATATGCGCGATGCCTATGATGCCCTGGACCAGGACATGAAGGACAAGATCGCTGATTTGTCCGCCTATCATTCGCTTTATCAAAGCCAGGCCAAGATCGGCTATACCGTCGCCACCGGTGCCGGTTACGGCTACCACACCAAGGGCGCCCCTTTGCGGCCCCTGGTCTATACCCATCCGGCGACAGGTCGGAAATCCCTGTTCATCGGCCGCCACGCCTACCGCATTCCGGGCATGGATGATGGGGAGGCGAAGGAGCTGCTGGACGGCTTGCTCGAATTCGCCTGCCAGCCGCCGCGCACTTATTATCACGCCTGGAAACCGGGTGATGTGATGATGTGGGACAACCGCTGTACCCTGCATGCGGCCCAACCCTACGACTACAACCAGCCGCGCGTCATGCGTCACACCCGTATCGCCGGCGACCCGGCAATGGATCTCGCCGCCACGGCCAAGGACGAGGCCGCCAGCGGCTTTGAGCCGACCACCTCGAATTTGTAAGCTTGCAAGGGCGCCAAAGCTTGATGAATAGTGCGTGACTGATAAATCGTAGAGTGAAGAGTGAGCCTATCATGACACATGGAATGGTTTCCGCACCTCAGCCCGAGGCGGTGGAGGCGGGGCTGGATATTCTCCAGGCCGGCGGTAACGTTGTTGATGCCGCGGTCGGTGCGGCATTGGTGCAGACGGCGGTGGATCCGCAGATGTGCGGCATTGCCGGTTTCGGCTCCATGCATCTCTATCTGGCGGATGGGGACGTACATACTTGTATCGATTTTCATGGCCGGGCTCCGTTGGCCACCACGCCGGATATGTGGGAGGACTTGATCGTCCGCGAATGCGATGACGGTTTCGGCTTCGTGCTAAAGGGCGAAGTGAACGAAATCGGCTATCAGTCCATGACCACGCCGCTGACCATCAAGGCCTTTGACGAGGCGCTCTCCCGCTTTGGCAGCCGTTCGTTGGCCGAGATGCTGGCGCCTGCCATCGAATATTGCGAGGGCGGCTTTCCCGTCCGTCCCGGCGTGCATGGTTTTTGGACCCGTGGGGCGGAGGCCGGGCGCATTGCCCGCATCCGTGGCCTGACGGACGATCCCGCCACCGCCAAGATCTATACCAAGGCCGATGGTTCGATCCGTGGCGTCGGCGAGATGTTGCGCAATCCCGACATGGCGCGGACCTATCGGCGCATCGCCGAGCATGGTGTCGAGGATTTTTATAGTGGCGAGATCGGCAAACAGATTGATGCCGATATGCGCGCCAACGGCGGTCTGATCACGCTGGAGGATCTGGCGTCATGCGAGACCGAGACCGTCGATCCACTGTGGACCGATTATCGCGGTCACCGGGTGGCGACCAACCAACCCCCCGGCGGCGGCCTGATGATTGTGCTGATGTTGAATATTCTGGAGAATTTTGATCTCGCCGCCATGGGCCATAACTCGGCTGATTATATCGCCACCGTGTCCGAGGCCATGAAGATCGCCACCGTCGACAAGGATGCCCGCATGGGCGATCCCCGCTTTTTTGATATCCCCTTTGCCGAATTGATGTCGAAAGACTACGCCAAGGCCATGGCCGAACGCATCAAACGGGGCGAGAAAACGTCGGTGCCCCGAATGAACCCGGGCGGCAACGACAGCAAGGAGACGACCCATATCTGTGTCGCCGATAGGTCCGGTAACTGTGTCACCATGACCCACTCCCTGGGCTCGTCCTCCGGTACGGTCACTGACGGCCTTGGCTTCATGTACAACAATTGCATGATGGTGTTCGATCCGCGCCCCGGCCACACGGGTTCGCTGGCGCCCGGCAAGGCGCGTTTTTCCGCGCTGTCGCCGACCATTGTCTTTAAGGGCGATAAACCATTTTTCCTGGTCGGCTCGCCCGGCGGCACGACGATCACCATGGGTAACCTGCAGGCGATCCTGAATGTTGTTGATTTCAACATGACGGCGCAGGAGGCGGTGATGGCGCCGCGCTTCACGGCGACATCGGATACCATCGAGGTCAACAACCGCATTTTCCGCTCGACCGAGCGCGCGCTCCAGGCACGTGGCTATCCGACGCAGCGCCATGCCTTCAGCCACATGATCCCCATCGTGCAGGGCATCCGCATTGTGGATGGCAAGCTGGATGGCGGCTCGGACCCCGCCGGCGACGGCATGGCGGCGCAGGTTTAGCCCGGCATGCTGCACCTTTCGTGAATGATATCGCGATCATCATCGAATATGACGTGAAGCCGGAATGCCTGGAAGAGCAGGAGAAGCGCCTTCGTGTAGCGGCGGAACAATGCCTGGGGGAGGATGGTTGCTTCCGCATGGAAGTATTCAGGCCAGCGGGTGTTGCGCGGCGCCGTTGCCTGAGCGTTCAATTCGCGGCTATCGCCCCAGTTTTCCGGCTCTCTGCAAACCCTCCAACGTCTGCTCGCTCAAGCTCTCAATGACCTGGGCGACGGACTGCTTGGCCCTGCTCCAGGTCACGCCCTGGCCTGCCGGGGTGTGCAGCATGGGATCGACTTCATGCTCGTCGATCGAGGTCAACAGATCGCCGACCAGGGCATGCTGATAGGGCATGGGCAGGGGGCGGGGTGCTGTCGGCGCGGCCCATTCCTCGGTCCAGGCGGAGCGGATCTGCCGTTGCGGCTTGCCGCTGCTACCATGAGTGATGCCGGTATCGCCGCTGCCGGCGGTAAACAATTTGTCCCGCAGCTTGTCGCCGATGGCGTGATCGCCCCGGGCATGCTCCTCGGTGGACAACCATGTAGTGCCCAGCCAAACACCTTGCGCGCCCATGGCCAGGGCGGCGGCGATTTGTGAACCGTGTCCGATGCCGCCCGCCGCCAGCACCGGCAGATCACCGGCGATCTGTACGATTTCGGGGACCAGGACCATGGTGCCGATGGTGCCCGTATGTCCGCCCGCTTCCGAGCCTTGGGCGACGATAAAATCCAGCCCTATGTCCCGGTAGGCTTGGAAATGCCGGGGGTTGCCGATCAGGGCGCCGACCACCTTGCCCTCTGCTTTCAGACGGCTGACCGCATCCGCCGTGAGGCCGATGCCAAAGGCGACTACGTCCACATCCGAGTCCAGCAGGGCCTGCAACTGTCCCTCGAAATAGCTCGGCGTGCGCAGTATGGAATTGAAGAAGGTTTTCTTGGTCGCGGCGGGTACCTGATATTTTTCCGCCAGGCTATCCACATACTTGACGTGATCCGGGGGCAGATTGGCGCGCACGGATTCCAAGGTTTCGGCTTCCGGCATGCCCTTTGGGATCATGATATCGACGGCGAATGGTTGGCTGCCGATTTGCTGGCGGACGGCGGCGATCTTGCCCCCCACCTTATCGGGTGCGTCATGGGCGATGCCGTAGACGCCCATGCCCCCGGCCTTGGTAATGGCCGCCGTGACATCGACGCTATGGGAAAAGCCCAAAATAGGGACATCAAGCCCAAGGCGTTCGGCGAACCGGGTTGCGATCTTGGTCATGGCGAATACTCCTAACCGGTTCTAACTACCCGTCTTCCGCCACCACGTTGTTGGCCAGGCAGCCAAGGCCGGAAATCTCCACCTCTATGCGGTCACCGGGCTTCATCCATAACGGCGGTTTGCGCCCGGCACCAACGCCGCTGGGAGTGCCGGTGGCGATCACATCGCCGGGATGCAGCGGCGTGAACTGCGAGACATAGGCGATGATGTTGGGCACCGAATAGAACAGCTGCTCGGTGCTTTCGTTCTGCACCACATCGCCGTTCAGCCGTGTGGTCAGTTGCAGGTCCATGGGATTAGGCACTTCATCCGCCGTGGTCATCCACGGCCCGCAGGAGCCGCTGTGCTGGAAGTTCTTGCCGGCGATCACCGAATGGCCTTGAAAATCACGCAGGCTGCCATCAAGAAACGGCGCATAGCCGGCGACATGGGCCATGGCCCCGTCTTCCGCGATATGGCGGCCCGGCTTGCCGATAATGAAGGCCAACTCGCCCTCATAGTCAAAATTGCTCGACGCCTTGGGGCAGATTACGTCCTGCTCGTGACCGACCAGGGCGTCGGGCCATTTGGAAAATAGGTTCGGATCCTTTGGAAATTCCAGGCCCATTTCCTCGGCATGCTCGCGGTAGTTCAGGCCGATGCAGATGATCCGCCGGGCGTTGGGAATGACCTGCAAATAGGTAATGTCGTCCAAGCTGTGATCGGCACCCGCGTCGCTCAACGCAGCCGCGTCGTCCTGACCGCCGTCTTCCAGCAAGGCGCGCAGATCGGCGTATTTGCTACCCAGGCGCTGGCCCAGATCGACCACGCCGTTACCTTCTACCAGGCCATAGCTGTCGCCGGCGGCTGTCTTGAAGCTCAATAATTTCATGATGGAAACTCCTACCTATCTGAGTGGCACAATGACGCCGGGATTGAGAATCCCGGCGGGGTCCAATTTATCCTTGGCGCCTTGCAGGGCCAGGCCGAAGACGTCCGGGCGTTGCCTCTCGTACCAGGGCATGTGATCCCGGCCCACGGCGTGATGATGGGTGATGGTGCCGCCGTTGTCGATCAAGGCATCCGAAATACGCCGTTTAATTTCGTGCCATTGTTCCAGCAATGCGCCGTGGCGGCCCAGGGCCTGATAAGTGTAGTAGGGCGCCGCACCATCGGGATAGGCGTGGGTGAAGCGGCAGGTAACGATGCCCTTGGTGCCGGTGACTTCTTCAATGACCTGCTCCGTTGCCGCAGTGACATTTTCGTGGAAGCTGTGGAATTTGTCCCAGGTGATGGCGGTCTCGAAGGTATCGGAAATGACCGCGGCAGAGATCAAGGCGTCGCGGAAATGCGGCATCTTGATAAAGGCGTTGCGCCAGGCTCCCGCCGCGCCGGAGGTATTGCTGTCCTCGGCCTTGGAGGCTGCCTCGTCATATTTGCCGCCCAGTTGCCGGGCGATGGCGAGGCCCCGCTCCATCCAGGCGTCGACGGCGTGATCGGCGCTTTCAAAGCCCAGCACCACCACGTCGTGGCTGCCGTCGCCGGCGCCGTTCAACATGGCTTCCATGCGGTCCAACAAACGCACGTTGGTGGGGAACAGGCCCGATTGGGTCAATTGCCGCACCGCTTCGACCGCGTCCTCGAACTTGTCGAAATTGATCGCCGCCGAACGGCGCTGGTTGGGGCGGTCCTGCAAACGCACCCAGGCCTCGGTAATAATGCCGAGGGAGCCTTCGGAGCCGATCGCCATGCGGTCCGGGCTGGGGCCCGCGCCTGATCCCGGTAGCCGCCGGCTTTCCATGGCGCCCGCCGGTGTCAACATACGGGTGCTTTCGACGAAGTCGTCAATGTGCGTGTAAACAGTTGCATAGTGGCCGCCCGAGCGGGTGGCGATCATGCCGCCCAACGTAGCCAGATCGAAACTTTGCGGGAAATGCCGCATGGTCAGGCCGTGGGGGCGGAGGCCGGCCTCGATATCCGGGCAGCGGATGCCGCCCTGCATCCGGGCCGCGCGGGAAACCTTGTCGATCTCCAAAATCTGATCCAGGCCGGTCAGATCCAAACTCAGGCTGCCGGCGAAACTGTTGCCCACGGCGGGCTCGATGCCCCCGACAACGGTGGAGCCGCCACCGAACGGGATCACCGCCACATTGGCGCCGGTGGCCCAATCCATCACCGCATCCACGTCGTCCTCGGACTTGGCATAGGCCACGATATCCGGCGCGTTGGTGAAATCCTTGTCGGTGATGCGTACGTAGTCGGGGAAGCTTTTGCCATACGTGTGCGTCAGGCGGTCATGATCCTTGGTGGAGCAGATCTGCGCCAGCTTGGCCGGGACTTCGACCCGGCTGCCATGTAGCTCAATCTGATCCACGGTGGGAATGGGGATGCGTTCAAAGCCGTCTACGCCGAAACGCCCGGCGTAATTGTCCAGCACCATTTTCTCTTCGTCCAGAGTCAGGCCATCGCCTTCGAACCCCCAACCAAAGAATTTCGGCTGTCTGTCCACCATTTGCAAATCTCCCTAACTCAAATACATGTGGCTGCTATTTCAGCACGGGCCGGGCAGGGGTGCCAGCCGTTTCATGCTGCCTTGAAGCATTTGACGTTGGTGGCGGGCTCTGCTCGTATTTCGAGGCCCGGCCACGGGGACGGCCAACTAAGGCGGTGAATAATGCAAAAGGGTAGCGTCCCCCAGTAACTGTCAGATCAAGCTGCGGTTACTACACGTTATTCGGCGATATCTTCGGCCCAGAGTTCAGGTTTTTCCGCAATCAATTTTGCCATCAAAGCAATACATTCGGCATCGTCCGCGATGATCACATCAACGCCTCGTTCCGCAAGGAAATCAGCATTGCCGGGGAAATTCTTATCTTCACCTATCACTACCCGTGGAATGCCAAACTGGATAATGGTGCCTGCGCACATCATGCAGGGGCTGAGCGTCGTATAAAGCGTCAAATCCTGGTAATCACGCCGCCTCCCGGCCTGACGGAAGCAATCCATCTCGCCATGAGCAATCGGGTCGCCATCTTGAAAGCGGCGGTTATGGCCAACGGCGATAAGTTCTTCACCCTTCGCGAGCGCGGCACCGATCGGCAACCCACCTTCGTCGAAACTTTTCTGTGCCTGCTCAAATGCTTTGTTGAGCAGGCCTTGTTGCCAATCTTTAAGCACCGGCTTCCCCCTGTTCATGCAATTCGTGATAACCGTCGGCCCCTTCACCGAACCAGGCATGAACGTCCCACAAATTGCCATCCGGATCGTTAAAGTGGCGACAATAGGCGTTCCGGTCATAAGCCTCTTACGGGATCAAAGGCGACGGTACCCTTATCCATCGGTGCGATTTCAGCACGGGCCGGGGCCCATGGATAGTGTTCTCTAGTCCTCGACGTAATTAAATCGGAAAGCATCGCCCTCGGTCACCACATGGCCGATCGATGGCGACGGAAAATGCGCCGTCAAAACCAACTGCCCGCTTTCGGCGTTGGCAGCCAGGAAGTGCCGGCGGGTTTGGCGGGCCTGTTCCGGGTCGGCATCGAAGACCGGGCTCCATTCGGGATGCACGCATTGGATGGGGCTGTGGATCAGGTCGCCGCACATCACGGCGCTGTGGCCGTTCGATGCCAGGTTGACCGCCACGTGGCCCGGCGTGTGGCCCGCCGTTGAGTGCAGCCAGACATTATCGTCCAGTGCGAAATCGCTGTCCACCAGCTGAACTTGCCCCGCTTCCATCACCGGCAGGGCGCTTTCCTGAAAGATGATGTCGTTGCGGGTCTCGGCGGCGGCGTATTCTGCCTTGGAAATGATGTATTTGGCGTTGGGAAATGTGGGCACCCAGCGGCCATCCACGAAGGTGGTGTTCCAGCCGCAATGGTCGGCGTGCAAATGGGTGCAAAAGACATAGTCGATGGCTTCGGGCTGCAGACCGGCGGCGCGCAGATTGTTCAGCCAGGTTTGATCCGTGCGCTGGAACCATTGCGGGCGGTGGGTGATGCTCTTGCCACAGCCGATGCAGGTATCAATCAGGATGGTGTGATGTTTGGTCCGTACCAGATAGGACTGAAACGGCAGGATCAGCATGCCGGTTTCGGGGTCCATGGCGTTGGGTTCCAGCCAATGGCGGTGCGGCGCCAGCGCCTCGGGCGTGGCTTCCACGAAGGTCTCGTGGGGGATAAAGAACGGCACTTCTTCCTCGATGATGCGCTGTACCGCGATATCGCCGATCATCAGACCTGACATAATCTTATTTCCTTCTGTTACAGCGCGTCTTGGGCAATTTTAAGCGCCCGCGCCACATCGTCCGGTTCTGTGTTGAAGGCACAGACGAAACGCGCCTGGCCGTCGGTGCCCCAACGGTGAAAGCCGACGCCCCCCGTTTCCAATGCGCCAAGCACCGCTTCGGGCAGGTATATGAAGATCTCGTTGGCTTGAACCTGGTGCGCCAGATGGGCGCCGTCCAGCGCCGCCAGACCCTGGGACAATTCCGTGGCCCGGGCGTTGGCGTGGCGGGCGTTTTCCAGCCACAGGCCGTCGCGCAGATAAGCCACCAGCTGAGCCGATAGAAAGCGCATCTTGGAAAACAGATGACCGCCGCGTTTACGCCGATAAAGGAAATCGCCGGCGGCATCAGGATTGAAAAAGATCACCGCTTCGGCCGCCATGGCGCCGTTCTTGGTGGCGCCGAACGACAGCACATCGACGCCCGCCTTCCAGGTCGCCTCCGCCGGGCTGCAGCCCAGATGCGCCAGGGCATTGGCAAACCGTGCCCCATCCATGTGCACCGAAAGCCCCGCATCGTGGGCGATTTTGGCCAGGGCCGCGACTTCGTCCGGGTCATAGGCGGTGCCGGCCTCGGTCGCCTGGGTCAATGAAATGGCACTGGGTTGGGAATGATGCTGTACGCCAAAGCCGGCGCCGGCGACGGCGGCGGCCAGGGTCGCGGCCTCGATCTTGCCATGTTCGCCATCCAACAGGGCCAGTTTGGCCCCGCCCGAAAATAATTCCGGCGCGCCGGCCTCGTCCTCTTCGATATGGGCGTTACGATGGCAATAGATCTGGCCCCAGGGCGGCGTCAGGGCGGAAAGTGCCAGGGCATTGGCGGCGGTTCCCGTGGCCACGGGGAAGATTGCCAATTCCCGCCCGAACAGCTCGGTAAAGGCTGCTTCCGCCGCCTTGGTTACGGCGTCATCGCCATAGGCCATGGCGTGGCCTTCGTTGGCGGCGGCCAGGGCGGCCATGATTTCGGCTGCCACGCCCGTGGCATTGTCGGAGGAAAAGTTCATCTTGCTACCTTAGTCATCTAGTCATCACGTAATTCGATTTCATCGAAGCCGCCGCAATCGGCCCAGGGCATGAAGGCGGCGATGCCGCCAGCCTGGCCGCCTCTTACCGATGCAATCAGCCAGACCAGATCGGCTTCATAGATGCCGGCCTGGTCGGTCTTAGAAGGCTTGGCGGCGCCATCTGGGTGGCTGTGATAATGCCCCAATATCTGTTCGGTCCCTGTGCGCGCGGCCTTTTGCAGGCGCAGGCGAAGGCCGGGATCGATGGCAAAACGGTGGCTGGGTTCGTCCGCCACATTGGCGCTGGCCACGGCCTGGGAGACAATCATGTCTTCGCCGTCCCGCCGTCCCAGCAACAAACCGCAGGCTTCATTCGGATAATCCGCTGCCGCATGCGTGGCGATGGCCGCGCGCGGCGCCTTGGGCAGCACGATCACGGGCTGGTTTCCAACTCTAGCCGGCCTAATTGCTTGCCGTTCTTGGCATCCAGCACCAGGACCGATTGCGTCCCGTCGCCATGCCGGATGGCCAGATAAAGCTTGCCGTTATCGGCGCTCAGATTGATCAAGGTGTCGCCTGGCGCCATTTTTACCGGCACATCGCCGATTTTTGCCGCCAGTTGCTCGCTCTGTTCGGTCAATTCCTTGGATGTTCGGGCAATGCCAACCACCAACAAAATCAAACCGATAACCAACAAAGTGGTCATTCCGCCAACGAGAAGCTTGAGCCGGGTACTATTCTCGGTCCAGTGTTGGGTCATGAGTGAAGATCCGAAAATAGCCGTGCATGAAATCGTGGTTGAGCCCGATCAGGCCCGGCAGCGTCTCGACCGTCTGCTCTCTCTGGCAATCGAGGGGCTTTCACGCATGCGCATTAAAGCCTTGATCGAAGCCGGTCATGTATCGATCGAGCAAACAGCCAATAGACGGACGGTAACCGAGGCCTCGTACCGGGTCAAATCCGGCGAGACGATTACCCTCGATATACCCCCGCCCATAGACGCCACACCCCAGCCCCAGGCCATGGATCTGGATATTGTCTACGAGGACGAACATCTGATCGTGCTCGATAAACCCGCCGGTCTTGTGGTCCATCCCGCACCGGGCAATCCCGATCATACGCTTGTTAATGCCCTGCTGGCCCATTGTGGCGATAGCCTCTCGGGCGTGGGTGGGGTGCGCCGGCCCGGCATCGTGCACCGCCTGGACAAGGATACGTCCGGGCTGATAGTGGCGGCCAAGCATGATGCCGCCCACATAGGTTTGAGCGAGTTGTTCGCCCGCCATGATATTCAACGCCGCTATCGCGCGCTGGTGTGGGGCCATGCCGCACACTCAGTTGGCAGGGTCGAGGGCAACATTGGCCGAGACCCCAAAAACCGCAAGAAAATGGCCATTGTGGCCCGTGGCGGCAAGCCGGCGGTAACCCATTATGCCTTGGTGGAAGCCTACGGTTTGACCGCCAGCCTGGTCGATTGCCGCTTGGAAACTGGCCGTACGCATCAGATCAGGGTGCATATGGCCTCCCTTGGCCATCCCGTCCTGGGCGATCCGTTATATAGCCGTGCCAGGCGGGGCCGCAGCAATGATTTACCCGATGATTTGCGCCAGGCGATCGCCGCTTTCAAGCGTCAGGCCCTGCATGCGGCCGAACTAGGCTTCCGCCATCCGGTGGATGGCCGGGACTTGAATTTTCAGAGTGACCCACCACATGACATGCAAGCGCTGTTGGAGCTTTTCCGACGCCACGATAGCGCCTAAAAGGAGTGGGGTGAGGGCCGCGGTCCATGACTGCTCTGGCGGCCTTCGAGGGGATTTCCTTGACATAATCTTTGTTTTTCAGTAACATAGCGGCCTGCATCCAATCAGACCGTAACCAGGAATATAAGCAACGCACCGGCGTGAACGGTGCATGGGTGAAGGCAATGGTAGCGAGCAAGACGAAACCGAAAAGTGCTAAATCCGACGCCAAGAAGGGCTCCAAGGGCGCGTCCGACGCCAAGATGCCGGAGACCGCCGCGAAGACGGCCGTGAAGAAGCCTGCCAAGGCGGACGCGACGCCGGCAAGCCGTGACAGTGGCCTTGGCCTGCCCCCGGCCCCGACGCCGGAGGCCAGCCTGTCGCGCTATCTGCAGGAAATTCGCAAATACCCCATGCTGCCCCATGAAGAGGAATATATGCTGGCCCAGGCCTGGCGGGAGCATGATGACCGTGAGGCCGCGCATAAAATGGTGACCTCGCATTTGCGTCTGGTGGCCAAGATCGCCATGGGTTACCGGGGCTATGGCCTGCCCGTGGCTGAATTGATCGCGGAAGGCAATATCGGCCTGATGCAGGCGGTCAAACGGTTCGAGCCGGAGCGCGGCTTTCGCCTCGCCACGTATGCCATGTGGTGGATCAGGGCGAATATTCAGGAATATATCCTGCGTTCCTGGTCTCTGGTGAAAATCGGCACCACGGCGGCGCAGAAAAAGCTGTTTTTCAAGCTGCGCAAGCTAAAGGGTCAGATCCAGGCCATTGACGAGGGCGATATGCGCCCCGATCAGGTGGAAAAGATCGCCACCGCCCTGAACGTGCCGGAAAAAGACGTGGTCTCCATGAACCGCCGTCTGGCCGGCCCCGACAATTCCCTGAACGCACCGCTGCGGGCTGAGGGCGATGGGGAGTGGCAGGATTGGCTGGTTGATGACAGCACCGATCAGGAGACGGAACTGGCGGAATCGGAGGAGCTTGGCAAACGCCGGGCGCTGTTGATGGGTGCCATGGAAAATCTGAACGAACGCGAGCGCCATATCATTACCGAGCGCCGCCTGACGGACGATCCAAAAACCCTGGAAGAACTCTCCAAGGATTTCAACATCAGCCGCGAGCGTGTGCGCCAGATCGAAGTGCGGGCGTTTGAAAAACTGCAAAAAAATGTGCGCCGGGAAGCGGTGGAACAGCGCCTGGCATAGCAACGCCCGGCCTGGCAACGCAAGGCCTAGGGTTTTCGTCCTTCGAAAAGATCAGCATCCGCGCGGATCGCCTCGGTAAACCACGACAGGATCGACTGCACCTTGGCGGAACCTGCCATGTCCTTGTGGGTAGCCACCCATAGGGATGCGGACAGCGCTTCGGGGAACGCCTCGGCGCGGATCAAACGCGGCGATGGATCACCCATGCAGCAGGGCAACATAGCCAGCCCCAGGCCGCATTCGGCCGCATCGCGCAGTCCGACGAAGGAATTCGAGCGCAGGACGATATTGACATCCGGCAGATTCCGCCGCTGCCATTCACCAACCGTGGTCGAGGTCAATGGCGCCGCGACGCCCAGCCATACATGGCCGTCATAGCTGGCGGCGGGGTTCTGCGTCAGATATCCCGGCGTGGCGTAAACGCGTAGGGATAGCTCACAGGCGGGTTCTCCCGCCAGCTCCTCGGACAGGGCCGCGGCCGGGCGGATCGTGATATCCGCCTCCATGTTCGAGAAATCCACATAGCTGTTGGTGATGTTCAATTCGGCGACCACACCTGGATGCTGGGCCTGAAATGCCGCGACGTAGCCGGTCAAGCCGGCGGCGGCGATACTGTCGGATGTGGTGACGCGAACCGGACCGTCCAACTCCAACCCCTGTTTGGCGATGGCCCGGTCCAGGCCGTTGACCTGATCCTTGATCGCCCGCAAGGCCGCCAGCAAGGGCCGGCTTTCCGGCCTGAGGGCATAGCCCGATGACGTCCGTTCGAACAACTGCACGCCCTTTTCCGCCTCGAACGCGGCAACCCGGCGCAGGACCGTGGAATGATTGACCCCCAGCGTCCGCGCCGCGCCGCTCAACGTACCCTCTTCGGCGACGGACAAGACAAAACGCAGATCATCCCAGGCCATCTTATCCCCGCTTGCATTCTATTGGATCGTCTGTGCAAATATGCACTGATAGGCGTGCATAATTACCGAATGGTACCATAAAATTGCACAAGATAAACTGCCGCAATAGTAAATCTCTCATGTGCAACAATAGGGGTGGAAATGGGGATGATGAAGGTACTCAGGAATATTGTGATCGCAATGGCCATCGCGGCGGTGCCGATGGCGGCTGTTCAGGCGGGGCCCATGGACAAGGCGGTCGGGGCCCGCAAGGCGGATATGAAGCTTAGGGCCTTTTACATGGGCCAATTGGGCGGCATGGCAAAAGGCAAAATCGCCTACGACGCCAAGACCGCCCAGGGGGCGGCGAACAGCTTGCTGGCGCTGACCAAACTGGATGGCTCCAAAATGTGGCCAAAAGGATCCGGCAACGACATGCTGGGGACCAAGACCCGCGCCATGCCGAACATCTGGAGCACCTATCCCGAAGTTGCCGGCAAGGGCAAGGCATACAAGATGGCGGTGGAAAACCTGGTCAAGGTCGCCGGCTCTGGCCTCGACGGCCTGAAAGGCGCCATCGGTCCCGTGGGTAAGGGCTGTGGCGGCTGCCACAAACCGTTCCGCGCCGAGAAGAAAAAATAGCAGAACGCAAAGGATTCCGGCCTCAACCTGAATCCGAACGGCGCTCCCGCACTTCCCATTGGAAGGCGGGAGCGTCGTCGTTTAACGCGCTCATTCTTCCGGCAGTCCGGCTTCGCGCAGGGCGTCAAGAAAGGGCTCTACATCCAGCCAAAATGGCGTCCCGCGCATGATTTTGATCGTAATATCGGGGTCCAGGCGCAGGACTTGTTTAATGTCATTGCGCGCTTCTTCTATCCGCCCCAACTTGGCCAACGCCGCCGCGCGCTGGCGATAGAGGCCGGCGAAATCCGGATTGCTCCTGATCGCCTCGTCGGCACCACTTACAACGTCGTCATAGCGTTCAGCGCCGAAGAGGCCAATATTATACAGGATCTGCCACAGGCCCGCACTAGGGTCGCGTGGACTTAGGCGCAAAGCCTGATCAAGATGCGTCCGCGCTGCTGCGAAGTTGCCAAGAACTGCCTGATTTCCACCCATGAAACCGTAAGCCATGGCGAAATTCGGATTGATCCCCAATGCCCTTTCATAAGCCCGCGCCGCAGCTTGCATGTCATTTGTCGCAGAGGCCTCGATCAGGCCTAAAACCACATGAGATAAGGCATCATCCGGGTCAATAGATACCGCCTGGCGGGCGAACGAAACCGCCTCATCGCGGCTGATATCCGGATCACCGAACCAGCCGAACGCGGAACTGAGAAAAAGCGCATAGGCGAGCCAGCTATGGGCCTGCGCATTTCGTGGATCCTGGCGAATGGCGGTGCGTAACAGAGGCATCGCCTCTCCTACACCTTCTCTGTCCAGCGCTGCCAACAATGCCCGGGCCCGCAACAGGCTGTCCCAGGAGGACAATTGTGTTTCGGATAATTTGGCGGACCGCTCCACCTCCGCCTGTACGAAGCGCGGGGCGACGGCACGGACAATGGCCGCGGTAATCTCGTCCTGCAGGGCGAAGATATCGGTCAAATCACCATCGAACCGGTCCGCCCACAGATGCGTGTTGGTGGTGCCCTCGATCAACTGCGCGGTGACACGGACCCGGTTGCCGGCCTTCCTGACGCTGCCCTCGACGATATAACGCGCGTTCAATTCCCGCGCGACCGCCGTGAGATCCATTGCCGCGCCCTTGTAGACAAAGGTTGAGTTGCGCGCGATGACCAGGAATTCACGGAAGCGGGACAATTCGGTGATGATGTCTTCGGTGATGCCATCGGCGAAATATTCCTGTTCCCCGTCGCCGGACATATTGTCGAACGGCAACACGGCAATGGAGGGCTTGTCGGGCAGGGGCTGCGCTTCGGTCTCCTCTTGTATAGTTTGTTGCGTTCCACTCGATGACCAACGCCAAACCTGAACGGGGCGGGCAATGTTTTTCAGGGTCTGCTTGCCGCCGTCGGCGAATTCATCCGCCAACCTGTCTTGCACGTCTTCATGGACGCGGCGCGATATGCAGATACCGCCCGGCTCGGCCAAACCTTCCAGCCGAGCCGCGATGTTGATGCCGTCGCCGTGGATGTCATCGCCGTCTATGATGATATCGCCCAGGTTGATGCCGATGCGAAAGACGATGCGCCGGTCCTCGGCGATATTCTCATTTCGCGCCGCCATGGCGTTCTGGACCTGGAGCGCGCACTGCACCGCGTCGACTACGGAGGGGAATTCCAACAACAGGCCGTCGCCCATGGTCTTGACGATACGGCCGCCGAATTCCGCAATCGCAGGGTCGATCAGTTCCGCGCGATGCTGGCGCAGGGCAGCTAAGGTGCCGGCCTCGTCCATGCCCATAAGGCGCGAATAGCCGACCACATCCGCAGCGACAATGGCCGCCAGTCTGCGTTGCGTTCTCCCCTGCATGGCGCCAGCTTAACCGAAACGAATATAATCGGATATAGCTGCAACCGGCCGGTTGATTTCAGTCATTGACCTGACGGCCCCCTAAATCCGATCATGGGCCATGTCTTCGTACCCAAAGCTGTTCCAGCCCGGCCAAATCGGCGCGCTGGAAGTACCCAACCGCATCGTCTTCGCCGCCACCTCGTCCGAGCTGGCCGATGGCGAAGGTCTGGTCACCGACGAGATGATCGAATTCTATGCCGAGCGGGCCCGTGGCGGCACCGGCTTGGTGGTGATTGAGGCGACCTATGTGGACCAGGAAGGCAAACGCCTGAAGCATAACGCCATGCTGCACAATGACGGCTGCATTCCCGGCATGGTCCGGCTGGTCGATGCGGTGCATGAAGCCGGCGCCAAGATCGCCATTCAGATCAATCATGGCGGCCGGGAAAGCGTGCCGGAGGTTTCGGGGTCCGTGCCCCTGGCGCCATCCGCCTTGCCGTCGGGCTATACCGGCGTCGGGGCGGCGGTGCTGCCGCGCGAGCTGACCATTGCCGAGATCGAGGGCATTGTCGGACGCTTCGCCGATGCCGCGGCGCGGGCCAAGACCGCTGGTTATGACGCGGTCGAGATCCATGGCGCCCATGGTTATCTGGCGGGGCAGTTCCTCTCGCCGCCCTGCAATACGCGGGAGGACCGCTATGGCCATGACGTTGCCGGGCGGGCAAGGTTTGGCGTGGAGCTGGTCGAGGCGATCAAGGCCCGCTGCGGCGCCGATTTTCCGGTGATCTTTCGCATGAATGCCCGCGACCATGTGCCGGGCGGCCTGGAGCTTGATGCCGCGGTGGAAAGCGCGGTGCTGTTCGCGGCCGCCGGCGCCGATGCCATCAGTGTCTCGGGCGGCCTGCATGCCTCCCGCCCCTATATGATCATCCCCGGCATGGCGACGGAGCATGCCTGCTACGCCGATTGCAGCGCGGCCATGAAGGAACGCCTGGATATTCCGGTGATGACCGTGGGCCGGATCAATACGCCGGGGCTGGCGGAGGATATTCTGGCACGGGGCGATGCGGACTATATCTGCCTTAGCCGTGGCCTGATCGCCGATCCATATTTCGCCGCCAAGGCCAAGGCGGACCAGGCGGCGCAGATCGCGCCGTGCATTGCCTGCAACGAATGTATCGCCAACGTACATCTACACACTGGCCTGGCCTGCACGGTCAATCCCATGGTCAGCCGGGAGCTGGCGTTGAAGCCCATCCTGGCCCGTCAGGTAACACCCAAACGCCTGGCGGTGATCGGTGGCGGGGCGGCCGGATTGGCGGCGGCGGCCATGGCGGCGAAGCGCGGCCATACGGTGCAGCTGTTCGAAAAGGCCTCGCAATTGGGCGGTCAATTGAACCTGGCGCATCAGCCGCCGCATCGGGAGGAGCTCGAGCGGCTGCTGGATTATTTCCGCGCCGAAGTGGACCGCTTGGGTATTGCGGTCAGCCTTGATGCCGATCCCGCGCCAGACGAGCTCGACGCCGAGGCGGTGATCGTGGCCATTGGCGCCGAGCCAACGGTGACGCAGGTGCCGGGCGCCGAAAAGGTCGATGTGCTGTACGGCTGGCGGGTGTTGGCCGGGACGGACAAACCGGGACAACGCTGCGTCGTGGTTGGCGGCGGTCTGGTGGGGGTGGAGGTCGCCGACATGCTGGCCGATGATGGCCGTGATGTTGTGCTCGTCGCGCGGTCTGAACTGCTGCGCAAGGCAGTGCATGTGGACAAGGTACATTATCTTGACCGCATGGGTAGCTTGAGCATTGAGGTCATGACCCATACCCAGGTCATCGAAATCCGGCCCGGTGAAATCGTGCTGCAACCCCAAGGCCGGTTGCGCCGTACCCTGGAAGGCGTCGACAGTGTGATCTATTGCACCGGCTACCATAAACGCGAAGCCGAGGCGGCGCGCTATCAGGCCCTGGACATTCCGGTCCACTATGTTGGCGACGTGCTCGGTTCACGCAAGTTCTTCCAGGCGATCCAGGAAGGCACCTTGGCGGCGTTGGAGATTTAGGGCGCTTCCGGCCTATGATGGGGACGTTTCGTGTCCCCATGGTGAATATGCAAGGAGCCGACATGATTGATATTAATGGCATGGCGCATGTCATTCTGACCGTGAGCCAATTCGACAAGGCGCGGGAATTTTATTGCGGCCTATTGCCGTTTTTTGGCATGAAACGGGTCTTTGACGGCGACGATTTCTGCTATCACGTCGGCGCCCGTACGGCGATCGGCATCCAACGATGCGAGGAGCAATACGCCGGCGAACGCTTTGTTCAACTGCGCGTCGGCCTGCATCATATATGCCTGCGGGCGCGCTCGCGCGAGGATGTGGACCTTGCCGGCGCCAAGGCGGCGGAGCTGGGCGCGAATATCGTGCGCGGACCGGAAGAGCGTGCCTGGGCGCCCGGCTATTACTATGTTTTGTTCGAGGACCCGGACGGCATCCGCTTTGAAGTCAATTTCGTGCCGGGCCAGGGCCTGTTGCAGGAAGGCCTGTCGAAAGACGGCAATTTGCTCGATCCCGACGGCGACTATAATTGAAATCGGGGCTAACGAAACAGCCGCCCGCTGGCGATCTTGGCGCCTTTGGACAGCGCCGTCAGTTTGGCCCAGACAACATCCTCGGCGACCTTGCCCATGCCGGCGGAGGTGTCGAAACCACAATCGGTGCCGGCCAGGACGCGGCTGGGGTCGCCCACCGCCTGGGAAATACGCTCGATCCGGTCGGCGACGGTTTCGGGGTGTTCCACATAGTTCGTCGTGGTGTCGATGACGCCGGCGACCAGGATCTGATCATCCGCCAGGGGCCCGCTCTCGAATATCTTGTATTCGTGAGCGTGGCGGGGATTGGCGAAGGGCAGCACGATGCCGCCCACGTCGGCCTGCAGGATTGTCGGCAGTATCTCGGCCAGGGGCACGTCGAGATCATGGGGGCCTTCATAGTTGCCCCAACAGACATGCAGGCGTACGCGGTCTCGGGGGATATTGGCCAGGCTGCGGTTGATGGCCGCGATCACGCGCTCGACGAATGCGATGAACTCGGACAGCGGGCGGTCGGCATAGGTGATATGCCGTTCCAGTGCCAAATCGGGACAGTCCAGTTGCAAAGTGAAGCCATTGCGCACGATGGCCTCGTACTCGATACGCAGGGCCTCGGCCAGGGCATCGAGATAGTTTTCGGCGCTGTCGTAATATTCATTGGGCACGGCGGCGGCGATAATGCCCGGTGAGGGCGCCGTGATGAAAGCGTCCTTCTGACTAGGTGCCAGGGCCGTCAGGATGCGGCGGAAGTCGTTGCATTCGGTTTCCACATAGGCTGGGTCCAGATAGCGCACTTCATCGACCACCGCTGGAACCTCGAAATTGGTCACGACCGCTTTGTTCGCCGTCAGGGCCTGGCGCATGGCCAAAAACCCGGGATAGCGTGCCACGTCCGCCGGCGGCTGCCGGGTACCAAGGCCTGTAAAACCGCTCATACGGTGGCGCACATACAAAAAGAACGCATCGCGGGGCTGCTCGCCATTGTTGGGAATATCGATGCCGGCCTGCAACTGCTTGGGCAGCACCCAGTTGGTGGCGTCCTCGATCGCCGCCGCCATTGCCGCCGCATCCACCGCCCGGCCATGGACCCGGTCGGCGAACATTTGCACCAAGGCCGGCGGGCGGGGCAGGCTGCCCGCGTGGGTGGTCAGAATACGTCCGTCGCTGCGATGCATGCTATAAAACCCTATGTATTGTTACGTCTATATCCTAGGCAGCCGGGCCGGCTCTGACCAGCGTACCTACGTGGGCTGGACCAACGATCTGGAAGCGCGCCTGGCCAAACACAACAACGGTACCGGCGCGCGCAGTACCCGTGGCCGGGCCTGGGTACTGCTCTACGCCGAACGCTATAAAACCCGCAGCCCGGCCATGAGCCGGGAATGGCACCTGAAGCGGGACCGCAAGTTCCGCAAATCCCTGTCGGATACTTTTTAGGGCTGGATACCTTCCAGGGGCTCGCCGGAAATGGTGACCCGGTGCATCTCACGGCGCTGGCCGTCATAGTCGTTGACGGCGTAGTGCATGGTGGTGCGGTTATCCCAAATGGCCAATGAACCCTGCTGCCAGTCCAGGCGGCAGAGGTTTTCCGGACGCCGGGCCTGCCCGCAGAGAAAATTCAGCAGGGGCGCGCTCTCTTCCTCGGTCATATTCTCGAACCGGATGGCATAGATATCGTTGACGAACAGACTACGTTTGCCGCTTTCCGGAATTACCGCCACCACTGGGTGGAGCACTTCCTCGTCGCCCGCTTCGGTGGCCTCGACCGCAATCGAATCTAGTTGCTTGTTGGCGAAGGTACCCGTGGTGCCATAGGACCGCTTGCCCGAATGCACCACCTTCATATCCCGCAACATATCCTGCATGCCTGGTGAGAGGTTTTCATAGGCCTTGGTCATGGAGGCGAACAGGGTATCGCCGCCAAAGCTGGGGATCTCGCGGCCATACAGACATGACGCTTTGGGCGGGGCGGGCAGGAAGCTGAAATCCGTGTGCCAGGTCCCGCCAAAGACCGAGTCCGTGCGCTCGTCCGCTTCCTTGATGATGGCGATAATCTCGGGGTGATCATCCAAGGTCTTCACAAAAGGCACCGGCACCGGATCGCCAATACGCTGGCAAAAGGCTTTTTGTTGCGCGGGCGTTAGATCCTGATCACGGATTATCAGCACGCCGTATTCCATCAGGGCCGCGAAGATCTGCTCGAACGTGGCCTCGTCTGGGCCTTGGGAAACATCCGCGCCAAGAATCTCGGCGCCCAGGGCGCCGGCCAGGGGCCGAATTTCGATGGAACTGTTCTTGATCATATTAGGCTCTCTTTACTGAAGCAATTCTGCCGTTTATCTGGGCCAGCGTTCCCGGATTGGATCGGAACCATCCCAATCCACGGCTGCCTCTCGGACGCCGTCGAAAATGCGCCGCCGGGCCTCGTTCATCTCGGCCATTTCGACCACCGTGCCCGGATGGCCTTCCTGCTCGAAATAGACAAAGGGGCCGCGCGGGCTGTCAGACTCCTGTCCCACCGTGTACCCGGCGGCCAGGGCGGTGTCATAGATTTCATGGTAGTTTTCCGGCCATGTCGAGAAATGCTGCAGGCCTTCGTTACCGGCGTTCAGGAAATCCTGATACATGGTCGGGGCGGTATCACGCTGCTGGATCAGCTCGATCTGCATATCACCGGAATTGGCCAGGGCGATGGAAATATGCGGCTGGCTCGGCTGCCCCTTGTAGCGAAAGTCATCCACGGCCAGCTTGTCGATGTAGAACCAGGGCCCGATCTGGCAAACATCGATCCAATAACGCATGGCGGCGTCAATATCCTTGACCACATAGCCCATCTGGCGCAGCGGTCCGAAAAGGCGGCTCATCTCGTCTCTCCAAATAAAAGGTGCTTGGGGTAACGCGAGCTTCTATTCTGCCCGTCCTCCGGTAACTGTTGCAATGGTACAGATTGATGAGTGGAAATATCGTCATCTTTGGCCCTTCGGGCCTGGTGGGCGGGGCGGCGTTACGCCACTTCGATGCCTTGACGGATTGGAACGTCACGGCGCTTTCACGGCGCCCGCCGGCATTTGAACATAGTGCCCGCTTCATTCCACTGGATCTGATGGATCGGGCGGCATGCGAAAAGGCCTTGGGGGAACTGACGGACACCACCCACATCATCTACACCGCGCTGTACGAGGAAGAGGACGTGATCCGGGGCTGGCGCGCCAAGGCGCAGATGGAAATCAATTCCACCATGCTGAAGAATGCCCTCCAACCCATTGATGCCGCGGCCAAGAATCTGGCGCATATCTCGCTGTTCCAGGGCACCAAGGCCTATGGCGCCCATTTGCAGCCACCGCCCGTACCGGCGCGGGAGCGATGGGCGCGCAACGATCATGAAAACTTCTATTGGTATCAGGAAGATTTCGTCAAGGCGCAACAAAGCCGTAGGGAACCGGGAAAAAATTGGAGCTGGACGATTTTAAGACCGCAAACGATTTTCGGTTTTGCCCTGGATGCCCCCTTGAATATTCTCCTCGCCATGGCCGTGTATGCGGTGATCCGCCGGGCCGAAGGTTTGCCGCTATGTCATCCGGGCGGCGGACCCTGGGTGACCGAGGCCATCGATACCCGCCTGATCGCCCGCTGCCTGGATTGGGCCACGGGCGCGGAAAACGCGCGGGATGAGATTTTCAACATCACCAACGGCGATAACATTACCTTTGCCGGCCTATGGCCTACCCTGGCCCGGCATTTCGGTATGGCCATGGGAGAACCCGAGCCACAACGTCTGCGCGAGGTGATGCCCGAAAAAGCGCATATCTGGGAGCGGATCGCCAAGGAACATAACCTGCGCGACATTCCGTACGAAAAACTGGTGGGGCCGTCCTGGCAATTCGCCGATTTCAATTTCGCCGCCGGCAAGAACCCGACCCCCGTGGTGGTCAGCACCATCAAGCTGCGCCAGGCCGGTTTCCAGGACTGTATCGATACCGAAGATATGCTGATCGAATTGCTGATGCAGTACCAGGATGAGGGCATCTTGCCGCGTTAGGGTTTGATGCGCCAACCTTTGGCCACCGCCAGGTGACAGAGCCAAAAAGCGGCAATATTGCAGATGGCCATGATGGCAATGCCGGTCATGCTGCTGCCACCCTGGCCGATGAAACCTTGGCGAAATCCGTCAATCATGTGGAAAAACGGGTTCAGCAGCAAAACGCCTTGCAACGTTTGCGGCAGATCTGTGATGGCATAGAAGGTGCCGGATAGAAAGGTCAGCGGCGCGATGGCGAAATTCGTCACCGCGGCCAGTCCATCCATGCGTTCGGCCCACAACCCCGCCAATATGCCCAGCAATCCCAACAAGGATGACGCGGCCAGGGCATGGAACAGGATCAATCCAGGATACGGTAATGTGATGGACACGAACGGCGCCATGGCCAGGCCGATAACCAAGCCGACCAGGATGCCCCGGGTCATGGCGCTTAGGGTAAAGGCCAGGACCAGCTCCATGGGCCGCAGGGGTGCCATCAATAGATCCACGATGGTGCCCTGGGTTTTGGCGATTAACAGCGAGGACGAGGCATTGGCAAAGGCGTTCTGCGCGATCGACATCATGATCAGGCCCGGGGCCAGGAACACAATATAGGCAATGCCGCTAACCTCGCCCCGGCGGCTGCCCAGGGCCACGGCGAAAATGGCCAAGAACAGCAGGCTCATGATCAGGGGCCCGATCACCGTTTGTGCCGTGACCTTCAGGAAGCGGCGGACTTCCTTTTGATACAAGGTCCACAGGCCCAGCCAATTGACCGCGCCCAGTTGGCGAGGGGCGATGGGAGGTGGTGGACTGCCTGCGGGTCGGGGCATCTCAGATTTCGCGCATCTCCCGCGCCACGTTGATGATCCGAAGGGTCTCTTTCCACAGGCCGAGATTCTTCAGCAAATGCAGAGGTATGAACTCCGCATGCATGGCGTCGTCGCCACCGATTGGGTCGCCGCTGTGCCATTCGGCCACCACATCGACCAGGGTGTAGTGGAATTTCACCCGGCCCGCATCATCGGGGGTGATGGCATCGATCACGTCGATCAGGCCGATGTTCTGGATGACGATTGCGGTTTCCTCCAATACCTCGCGGGCGGCGGCGGCGAAGACGGTCTCGCCCAACTCCTGCATGCCGCCGGGAATGGACCAATCACCCTTGCGCGGCGCCTTGCCCCGGCGGATCAGCAGGACGTCGTTGTCCCGGAAAACCACGGCGCCGACGCCGACCATGGGACGGTCTGGATAGGAACGCGGCATGCTCCTGCCTGCCTCAGGCGAAGTTCGGCTTGCGCCGGGCCTGGAAGGCCTCCAGGCCTTCGGCCACATCCGCACCGAGAAGACCGTTAATGACCTCGCCCTCTTCCAGGGTCAGGCCATCTGAGGGACTGATCTCCAAGCCTTGGCGGGACAGGTGTTTCATCGCGGTCAGGCCGGCGCGGCTTTTTTGCGCCAGGTTGCGGCAATAATCCAGGGCGGCGTCCGCCAGGGCATCGTCGGCCACCACATAGTTGACCAAGCCCCATTTCTCTGCCTCTTCCGCGCTCAGCCATTTGTTGGTGTACATCAGGTCCAGCGCCCGGCGCAGACCAACCAGACGCGGCAGTCGCTGGGTGCCGCCGCCGCCCGGTATCAGGCCGTATTGTGCGTGCTGATCGCCGATCTGGGCGCTCTTCGCGGCAAAGGCCACATCCGCCGACATCATCATCTCGATACCGCCCGCCAGGGCCAAGCCGTTGACTGACACCACAACGGGCAGGGGCGAGATTTCCAGGCGGCGGAAGACTTCATGGATACGGCTGATAAAGGCGCTTAAAGCCGCACGGTTCTTGCGCGCCTCCATGACCTCGTCCAGGTCGGCGCCGGTGCAGAAGGTCTTGCCGTTGGCGCTGAGCAAGATTACCCGCACGTCCGGATTATTGTCGAAGGCCTCGGTGGCATTGGCCATGCCGTCCATCAGGCCGGAGGAAATGCAGTTGAATTTCTCCGGCCGGTTCAGGGTCATGATGCCGACGCCGTCGACGACCTGTTGCAGGACTTCGTTGCCGCTTTCGCTCATTTCTCTACTCCAATTAATACTTAATAGGGTACCGCTCAATAAGGTACGGCGATGCGCCCGACGATTTCGCGGGCGATAATCATTTTTTGAATTTGTGCCGTGCCATCGCCGATCTGCAGGCCCAGAACGTCGCGCATTCGCTGTTCCAATGGCAAATCCTTGGTATAGCCGTAGTGGCCGTGGGTCAGCAGGCATTGATGGATAATATCAAACGCCACCTTTGGCGCCCACCATTTGACCATGGCCGCTTCCTTGGTGTGGGTTATGTCCTCATCGCGCATGAACAGGGTCTTGAAACATAACAGGCGGGCGGCCTCGTACAGGGTCTCGCATTCCGCCAAGGGCTGGGTCACGCCCTGGTAGGCGGCAATGGGATTACCAAACGCCTCTCGCTCGGTACTGTATTGCCAGGCTTCATCCAACGAAGCCCGGGCCGCCCCCAACACCTGCAGGCCGATCAGGGCACGGGAAAAATCAAAGCCATGCATGACCTGGCGAAAGCCTGCGCCTTCCTCGCCCAACAGACAGCTGGCGGGAATGCGGACGTCATCAAAGAACAGCGAGCCGCGGCCGACGGCGGTCGTGCCCATGTCGTTGAATGCGGTGCGGGTGATGCCGGCGGCATCCAGGGGCGCATAGAATGTGCTGACGCCACGAGCTTTTTCCTCTTCGCTGCCCGTGCGCGCGAACAGCATGATTTCATCCGCCTGGGTGCTGAACGAGATCGAGGTTTTCTCCCCGTTCAGAACATAATCATCGCCATCGCGCCGGGCCCGCACGATCATGCCGGCGGCGTCCGAGCCGCCCCGTGGTTCGGTCAGGCCAAGGGCGGTGATGCTGCGTCCGCTACAGATATCACCGATCGCCTTGGCCGCTAATTCCGGGGTCGCGTGGTCGGACAGCAGACGCCCATTCAAGGATCCGATCAGCTGGATATAAGAGACGGACAAATCAGCGGCGGCAATTTCCTCGACGACGATGCCGGAGGTAACGCAATCAAGACCCAAGCCGCCATATTCCTCGGGCAGATCAATGCCAATCAGGCCCAAGGCGCCCATTTCCGTGAGCAAGTCCCGCCCGATTTTGCCGTCCAGCTCCCGTTGTTGAAAGTCAGGCGCCAAACGCTCGGTGGCGAAGCGCCGCGCGGTGTCGCGGATGGCGTCTTGTTCTTCGGTGAATGCGAATTCCATGACTCTGCTCCCGTACAATTTGTCTTGAGCCTACCCGCCTGACCGTGAGGGCACAATGGCAGCGGCAGAAGGCGTTTGCATCGCCCCGGTCTGCCCGCTTAACATCCCCACGACAGATAGCCATGTAGACGGATGGAGCGTACCTTCGTGTCAAGTCAGCCCGGTTCCCTTACCCCCCTGTTCGAGCCTCGGAATATCGCCATCATCGGCGCCTCCGACAATATTCATAAGTTCGGTGGCCGGCCCATCCGTTTTATGAAAGAGGCTGGATTCTCCGGCGACATCTATCCCATAAATCCGCGCGGCGGCATGATCCAGGGGCTTCAGGCCTACAAGGATATCCGCGACGTGGCGGAGGTGGTGGATCTGTGCATTGTTACCGTGCCGGCACCCATGGTGGTGGAGGCGGTACGCAATTGCGTCAGCGCCGGCGTGCGGGCGGCGGTGATCTTTTCTTCCGGTTTTTCCGAGGTCAGCGAGGAAGGCGCGGGCTGGCAGGCGGAGCTAGCCGCGATTGCCCAGGGTAGCGATATCCGTCTGGTTGGCCCGAACTGCATGGGCGCCTTGAACGTTGAAACGCTCGCCATCGGCACCTTTGCCTCCCTTTTCGAACACGGCTGGCCCAAGCCGGGCAACGTCTCGATCATCACACAGTCCGGCGCCGTCGGCAGCCATACCCTGGTGTTGGCGCGGGAGCGCGGCCTGGGCGTGCGTAGTTGGATCACCACCGGCAACGAGGTGGATGTGGACGTAGCCGATTGCATCGCCCATTGCGCCGAGGATCCGGGTACCTCCGTGATCGCCGCGTCCATTGAAGGCAGCCGCAAGCCGGAACGCCTGATGGAGGCTTTCGCCATGGCGCGGGCCAACGGCAAGGCGGTGGTGATGATGAAGGTCGGTGCCTCGGAAGTCGGCGCCTTGGCCGCTATCAGCCATACCGCGTCCCAGACCGGTGTCGACGACGTCTATGGCGCCATGTTCCGCCAATTTGGCGTTTGCCGGGCCGCCTCACTGGAAGAGCTGTTGGATATCGCCGGCGCCGCCTCCGCCGGGCAGTTTCCCGAACGCAACCGCTTGGGCGTCGTGACCATATCGGGCGGCATTGGGGTTCTGACCTCTGATATCGCCGCGCAGCATGATCTGGAAGTGCCCGAATTGCCGCAAAAGGCGCAAAAGGCCCTGAAAGCGCTGATGCCGCTGGCGGCGGTACGCAATCCGGTCGATACCACGGCGCAGATGCTGAACGATATGCCCATGCTCGAGGGCAGTCTGCGAACCATGCTGAGGGAAGGTGACTGTGACGCTATTCTGATTTTCATGTCCGTGGTTGGATATTCCGAGCGCATGATGGCCGAGATCAGCGAAGTGCTGGAGAAGATACGCCAGGATTTTCCCGACGACCTGATGATTTTGGCCATGGCCTGCCGCCAGGCGTCACGGGAGAAATTGGAAGGCCTGAAATATCTGGTAATTGAAGATCCGAACCGGGCGATCCGGGCGATTTCCGCGCTGGTCGGCTTTGGCAGGAGTTTCGCGCGCGGCGAGCCGGACGTGCCGCCCCTGTTGCCCAGCGAGGCCGCCGCACCGCCCAAACGCGCCCTTTTGGAGGCGGAGGCAGCGGATATTCTGGCCAAGGCCGGCCTGCCCATGGCGCGGGGACGGCTGGCTAAATCGGCCGATGATGCGGCCCAGGCGGCCATGGAAGTGGGGTATCCGGTAGTTCTGAAAATCGCCTCGACCGATATTCAGCGCAAGACGGAGATCGGCGGTGTGAAACTGAACCTGCAATCGGTGGATCAGGTGCGCGCCGGTTATCAGGCCATCATGACGGCGGTCGGGAGCGCGGCCAAGGACGCGGCCATTGATGGTGTGCTGGTGGCGCCCATGGTCGCGGGCGGCGTGGAAACCATAATCGGGGTGGTTCGGGATCCGGTATTCGGCCCAGTAGTGATGTTTGGTCTGAGCGGCATCTATGCCGAGGTAGTGAAAGATGTCTCCTACCGTATCGCTCCGTTCGGTTTGGACGAGGCGCATCGGATGATCAACGAAGTGCGTGGGCGGGTCCTGTTGGACGGCGTGCGCGGACAGCCGGCGGCGGATCTGGATGCTCTGGCCCAGGCCCTTAGCCAGCTTTCCGTCTATGCCGCCGTCTATGGCGACTGTATCGAAAGCATCGATATCAATCCCTTGCTGGTCCTGCCCAAGGGCGACGGCGCCATTGCCGTCGATGCCTTGATCCTGACTACGCGGAATGGAGCGGACAATGAATAGCAACCAAAACCCAACACCGTTTGGACGTATTTTCCCACCCCGTGAGGACTGGCTGGCCAAGCGCGAGGCGGAGGCGGTCATCGATCCTGACTTGCCCATTATCGATACCCACCATCATCTGTGGGACAGGCCGGAAAACAGATATCTATTGCCGGAATTCCTCGCTGATACCGAGACGATCTCCAATGCTGGCCACAACGTCGTGGCAACGGTCTATATGGAGTGCGGCTCCATGTATCGCGCCGAAGGCCCGGACGAGATGCGCTCGGTCGGCGAGGTGGAGTTCGCCGCCGGCATCGCCGCCACGAGCGAGAGTGGCGGTTACGGCTTGGCTAGGGTCGCCGCCGGTATCGTCGGCTTTGCCGATCTGCGTCTGGGTGACGGCGTGGGCGAGGTGTTGGCGGCCTTGGCGGCGGCGGGCGGTGGCCGCTTTCGTGGTGTCCGTCATGCCGCTGGTTGGGATGACGACCCGGCAATCGGTAACGGCCATCATGCCGCCGGACCGGGGCTGTATGGCGAGGCTGATTTCCGGGCCGGTCTGGCTTGTTTGACGGCCCATGGCCTGTCGCTTGATGCCTGGCTCTACCATCCGCAACTGGATGATTTGGTGGCTCTGGCGCGGGCCTGCCCCGATGCCAACATCATCATGAACCATACTGGCGGCATGTTGGGCTATGGCGTCTATAAAGGCAGAGACGATGAAGGATTTGCCGTTTTAAAGGCCGGCTTGACCGAGTTGGCCACATGCCCCAACGTCACCATGAAAGTGGGCGGTATGATGATGCGCCGGGCCAGCTTCGATTATTTCAATCAACCCGCGCCGCCCACGTCCCAGGAATTGGCCGAGCTGTGGCGGCCCAATATTGAAACCTGTATCGAACTGTTCGGCCCGGACCGCTGTATGTTCGAAAGCAACTTTCCCGTCGACAAAATGGGTATCGGCTACCGCGCCTTATGGAATGCCTTCAAGCACATCACCGCCGGCGCCTCCGCATCGGAGCGGGCGGATTTATTTGCCGGCACGGCGCGGCGGGCCTATCGATTGGATTGACCGCCCGCTAGCCTGGGATATGCTGGGGCAATCAAAGTTAGGGGATGTCGGCATGTGGCCCAATCGTAAGTTTATGGATCTGCTCGGTATTGACCTGCCGATCATCCAGGCGCCCTTGGCTGGGGCCAATGGCGCGGCCATGGCCATCGCGGTGGCCGAGGCGGGTGGCCTTGGCTCTCTACCCTGCGCCATGCTGAGCACCGACAAGTTGCGGGCCGAGGCCGGCGTCATACGACAGCAAACGGATAAGCCGATAAATCTGAACTTCTTTTGCCATACGCCCGAGCCGTCTAATCCGGATCGAGACGCTGTCTGGAAAGCGCAATTGGCGGGCTATTACGAGGAATATGGCATAGATCTCGATACACCGCTTGCAGCCGCGAGCCGCGCGCCTTTCAGCGCGGAAGCATGTGAAATTGTCGAGGATCTGAAACCGGAGGTCGTGAGCTTTCACTTTGGACTGCCAGCCCCGGCATTGCTGCAGCGGGTCAAGGCCACGGGCTGCCATGTCATGAGTTCCGCCACCACCGTGGCCGAGGCCCGCTGGTTGGAAGAGCGTGGCTGTGACGTGATCATTGCCCAGGGCGCCGAAGCGGGGGGCCATCGCGGTATGTTCTTGAGCGATGATATTGCAACCCAGGCCGGAACCATGGCCCTGGTGCCGCAAGTCGTCGATGCGGTTACGGTGCCGGTCATCGCGGCGGGCGGTATCGGCGACGGCCGGGGTATCGCCGCCGCGTTCGCGTTGGGGGCGGCGGGGGCACAGATTGGCACCGCCTATCTCTTCACGCCACAATCTCTGATCAGCGATCTGCACCGTGCCGCCTTGCATGCCGCCGTGCCCCCCGGTGCGGATGATCAGACCGCGCTGACCAATATTTTCTCGGGCAAGCCGGCGCGCGGCCTGATGAACCGCGCGATGCGCGAAATTGGGCCCATGTCGGATAAAACGCCGCCGTTCCCAACCGCTGGCAGCGCCCTGGCGCCGCTAAAGGCAAAGGCGGAGGCCAAAGGCGCGCCGGAATTTTCCTCCCTATGGTCGGGGCAGGCGGCAAAACTGGGGCGCGTCATGGGGGCCAGTGACTTGACCCGCCATCTGGCGGAGGATGCGGCACAATGCATCGAAACATTGACGATTTCCGAATAAGGCAACCGCGGAGGAAATAACATGGCGAGCAAAAATTGGGCGATCAGCGGTGAATATATCGAAAGCTGCAACTGTGACTATTTGTGTCCCTGCATTTATACCAACCCACAAGAGGGCGCCACGGAAGATCACTGCTATGCCCTGATGGCGTTCCGTATCGATCAGGGAGAGAGCGGCGGAGTTGATTTGTCCGGCCAGAAAATCGCCCTGGTGATCCGTTCCGGTAAGATCATGGCGGATGGCGGCTGGATATTCGCCGGCATTGTGGACAAGGGCGCGGATGAAGATCAGCGCGCCGCCTTGGCAAAGATTGTCGCCGGCGAGGCCGGCGGCCCCTTGGGCATGGTCCGCGATAATCTGGTCAGCGACTTTCGCGGCGTCGAATATGCGGCGATTGAATTCGTAAAGGACGGCTTGAAACAAACCGTCAATATTCCTGGCATCATGTCCTACGAGATCGAAGGGGTCGCCTCGCGCAATGGCAACGGCAATCCTTATTATATCGACAACGTCGGCCATCCCGCCAATTCCCGCCTGGCCCTGGCACGTTCCAAACATACTAAAGTCGAGGCCTTTGGCCTTGAACTGGATATGTTGGGCCAGGCCAATAACGGCCATTTCGCGCCGTTCAACTGGTCAGCCTGAAATCTAGCCAAAGAGAGAATTGCATGACGTCCAATATCGACACCGCCGTCACATCGGTGGGCGACGACCCGCGCCGCTATGGCTTTACCGTTTGGAATTACCGCCAGGGAGAAATCGTGGCGGCGATGATTTATCTGGGCAACGAGCTGGGTTTTTACAAAGCCATGGCCGGGGCCGGGCCGGTGACCGCCGGGGAGCTGGCACAGCGTACAGGCCAGCACGAACGCTGGGTGTTGGAGTGGCTACGCCTGCAGGCCGCGGCAAAATTACTCGACTATTGCGGCGATGAACGCTTCCAGCTGCCCGATGTGGCGATCAATCTGCTGGTCGATGGCGAGCACAAATCTTTTGTTGCGGGCGAATTCGCCGGACCCGGCATGGCGGATAATTTGCAGCGTTTGTTCGAGAATTTTCGCACCGGTCTTGGCAACAGCTATGAAGAAGGCGGCCCCGAAGGTGCCCATCGCGGCGAATGCCGCCACTGGCAGGCGGCCCGCAACGACCTCATCCCACGCATGATCCCGGCCCTGGCAGGGGTGGAAGCGAAATTAAACGCCGGCGCCTTGGCTCTCGACATTGGCTGCGGTGATGGCGCGGCGGTACTGGCCATGGCGGATACCTACCCCAACAGCCGCTTTGTCGGCATCGATGCCTCCCGTCATGCCGTCGCGCTGGTGGGCGTGAAGGCGGCCGAAATGGGCCTGGACAATGTCGAGCTGCACCATGCCGACGGTGCGGATCTGCCAGGCGGGACGGCCTACGACTTTGTTGTCACACTGGATTGCATTCACGACATGACCCGGCCCGAGGCGGTGATCGCCGCCATCAAGGGCAGCCTGAAACCGGATGGTACCTGGTTCATCAAGGATATCCGTTCCAAGCCCAGGTTCGAGGATAATCTGCGCAACCCCATGCTGGCGATGATGTACGGCTTTTCCCTGATGTCCTGTATGTCGTCCGCCATGTCGGAACCGGGCGGCGCGGGCCTCGGCACGCTTGGTTTCAATCCGGAAGTGGCCGAACGCATGATCCGGGAAGCCGGCTTCACGCAATTCCAGATGCATGATTTCAAGGATCCGGGCAACCTCTACTACGAGGTTCGTCACTAGCGCCTAGCCGACCTCTGTCTCCAACGCCTCGCCCAATTCCAGCAGTGACAGGTTCGTGCCATCCGTCTCCATGATGGTGATGGAGCAGTTGTTGGGCCGGAACAGGGTCAGTCGGCCGTCGTTTTGGGCCGAGCCGACCGCGACATTGATGGCGACGAAGTGGCTGACCACCACGGTATCCTGCTGCGCGCCCAGCAAGGTATCCAGCAGCGCCTGGCGCCAGGGTAACAGCCAAGGCTCGGTCTGGGCGATGTCGTTCCAGGTGCCGGCCATTGTCCGGCGCAGCCATTGCCGCCGCTGGTCCAATTCATTGCTGGGCGAGGGGATTTCGCGGATTGCGGGGACCACATCGCCCGCCACGTTCCAGGCGGTCTCCAACGGCTGGGCGGTCTCGCGCGTACGGCACAGGGGGGAGACGATCACGGATAGCGGTCCCAAGGGCGCCAGGGTGGCGGCCATCTCGGCGGCTTGCTGGTGGCCCAGCTCGCTCAGGCCTGGGTCGTTGTTTTCATGGCTGTGGCCGGCATCCTGGCCATGCCGCACCAGGTATAATTTCGTCATTAGTACATCCGCTCCCTGACGCTCTGTTGCACATAGGCCTCCAACTCGTCGCCCGATTGCGCGGCGTCGATCTGATCCCGGATCATATGGCCCAGGGGCGGCATGGCGGATTTACGCTCGACCTTGTAATCGTCGTCCCACAGGCGGGAGCGTACCAGCGCCTTGGAGCATTGAAACAGCACCTCTTCGACGGCCACCAGAATGCCGGTCTTGGGCACCTTGCCGCGTACTTCGAAGGCGGCCAATACGTCGGCGTCCGTGCATAGGCGGGCCTGGCCGTTAACGCGCAGGGTCTCGGTCACGCCGGGAACCAGAAACAACAAGCCGATGTGTGGATTGTTGCTGATATTGGCGGAGGTATCGAGGCGGTTGTTGCCGATCCGGTCGGGGATCAACAGGGTGTGGTCGTCCAGGACCTTGACGAAACCGGGCGCATCGCCGCGTGGCGAGACGTCCGCCGGACCGGTGGGATCGGCGGAGGCAATGCAGAGAAATGGCGATAGTTCGATGAAGCGCCTGCTATGCGGTTCCAGGCTGGGAATGGCCTTGGCCGCCGCCAACGGATTAACACCGTCATGCAGGCCGCGCAGTTCCGCTTCATCGCGAACGAATTCGCTGGGTGTTCCGTCTGCCATCACTGGTTCCTTTCGATCATTCCGCGCTAGGATACAACACCCGAAACCAGCTGTAGAGAAGTATCCCACATGAGCCGCCCCGTCCTGCGTACCGAACTTTGCGACCTTCTGAACATTGAATACCCCATCATGCTGGCCGGCATGGGGGTTTGGGGCATGGGCACGCCGCCCGAATTGGTGGCGGCGGTATCCGATGCGGGCGGGCTCGGCGTTTTGGGCGGTTCTGCGCTGGAGCCCGAGGAAGTCCGACGCCGCATTCAACGGGTGCGCCAGTTGACTGATAAACCCTTCGGCGTGGATCTATTGTTGCCGGCATCCCTGGCGGCTGCCTCGACCACCCGGACCGGGGTGCGCGAGGAACTGGCCAAGAACCACCCCGAACATGTCAAATTCATGCATGGCCTGCTGGATAGGTTCGAATTGACCCCGGTGCCCGTCGATAATGATATCGTCAATTCCGATGTCTATGCCGAGGCGCAGATCCAGGTGGTGTTGGAGGAAGAGGTGCCGGTCTTTGCCGCCGGCCTGGGTGACCCGGCCCGCATCGTGCCCCGCGCCCGCGAACAGGGCATGAAGGTGATCGGCCTGGCCGGCACGGTGCGCAATGCCGAACGCAACCGGGATGCCGGTGTCGATATCGTGGTTTGCCAGGGCACCGAGGGTGGTGGCCATACGGGACCCGTCGCCACACTGCCCCTGGTGGCGCAAGCCGTGGATGCGGTGGCGCCGGTGCCGGTGGTCGCGGCGGGCGGCATTACCGGGGGCAGGGGCATCGCGGCCGCATTAACGTTGGGCGCCATTGGCGTGTGGATGGGCACGGCATTTCTGGTGGCCGAGGAATGCGGCCTGCCGAATGTGGTCAAGGATGACATCATCGATGGTAAGGCGACGGATTTCCGGATCTCCCAGGCCTGGACCGGTAAGACCTTGCGTGCCAAACGCAGCGTCATCACCGATGCCTGGGCCGAGGCGGGGTTGGAGCCGTTGCCGTCGCCCCACCAGCGGGTCCTGATGGAAGATTTTTTGAGCGCCGCGATCGCCGCGGGCCGTTGGGATCTGTACATGAATGCCGCCGGTCAGGGCGCCGGCATGCTGGGCGAACGCCGCCCCGCCGCCGAGATCATGGCGGATCTGGTCACGGACACCGTTCAGGCCTTGACGGAAACCCCGCGGCGGGTCGAATTTTCGGCGTGACCGAATTCGACGCTACTTCTTGACGACGTTGATCTCCGCCTCCGGGTTATCCAGGGCCAGTTTGCGCTCCAGCGAAACATGGTGGAAGCGGGCCGAGGTATAGTCGTCATGGATGGCAACGCCCATGGTGTAGGTCTGCCCCGGCTCGAAGCTGACGGCGCCCGGCTGGTCGGATTTCAGGGGCCGGGTGATGGTGACCGTCCAGACGCCGTCCTTCAGTACGCCGTTGCCGGTCATTTTGTCGCTCTTAGCCAGGTTGCGTTGCGCCAGGATGCTACCGCTTTCCACTGTCCCCGCGCCGCTGTTGAAACGTATCAGGTCCATGATCGCACCGCCCTTGCGCAAAGCGTCCATGTCTTCCTTGGCGATCAGTTTGTTCCAGGCGCCGCGCGGTTTGCCGTTCTTGCCCTTGTATTCAAACTCGCTACGGCTATCGGGCAGATACTTGGTCACACCGCCCTTGAGATTGATGCGTCCGCCGACCTCGCCCGCCGCTGTAATCGCATCAGCCTTTGGTGCGTCCGGCATATAGCGCGAGTCATGATGACAGGTTGCCCAACAGCCCGCGTAGTCGGCCATTTCAACCTTGCCGTCATCGAACATGACCGCCAGTTTGATCTGGTTTTTCGGGTCCATCTTGCCGCCGTCGGCAAAGGGCGCGGGCGTATGACCCGCATCGGGCCATTCAAAGCGCAGGGTCATGTTGCTTCCGTCATGGCTGGCTTGCAGTTTGACGGGAATACTGGCGCGCTTGCCGGGAATGGGTGTCGCCTCGGCCTTTTCGCCGCTGACGATCTTGGCGCCCATGGCGGCTTCCTCGCCCTTGTGACATTCGCTGCAACGGTCGCCAATTTTACGCACGGCGCGGGCGCCGCCATGATCGCGGCCATTAAAGACCCATTCGATGGACGCCTGACCCGGATAGAACAATACCATGTCGATGGCGGGCACGTCCGATGCGCCGGATGCACTTGAAGCATTGGCGCTGCCCGCGGGTTTGCTTTCTGCTTCGGACTTTGCGGTTTCCACCGGTTTTGCCGGCTCAGGGCTTGCTGGCCGTTTCGCGGCTTCGGCCGCGGCTTTCTCCGCCGCCAACTTGGCCGCCGCTGTCGCCTTCTCCGCCGCATTCTTCAAGGCCACCGCCTTGGCCACGTCCTTCTTGATATTTTCCGCGATGACGTCCGCCTTTGCTTTCAGGCGTCGGTCGTCGGGTTTGCCGTCGTAGGGATCGTCGTCTTCGTCCATCAACTTATGCACCGGGCGATGGGCGATGCCTTTGTGGCAATCGATGCAGGTCATGTTCTCAAGGCGCGCCGCTTCATGGCGTTTCTTGGCGCGACGTTTTTGCAGCGCACCCGACATGGCATCCCAGGAATGGCAGTTCCGGCATTCGCGGGAGTCACTTTCCTTCATCGCCTTCCAGACATTCTTGGCCAAGGTCAGGCGCTTGGCCTCGAACTTGTCCTGGGTGTCGACGGTGCCTAGAATTTTATGGAACAGCTCGTTTGAGGCCTGGATCTTGCGCACGACCTTATGCACCCACGGGTCGGGGACATGGCAGTCGGAACATGTAGCGCGGACGCCGGTACGATTCTCGAAATGAATGGTCTGTCTGTATTCGGTGTAAACATTGTCCTGCATCTCGTGGCACGAGATGCAGAATTCCAGGGTGTTGGTCGCTTCCATCGCGGTGTTGAAGCCGCCCCAGAAGATAATGCCGGCGATACCGCCAACCATGAAAATGCCCCCCCAGGCATACCTCTTGGTGGGGGACCAGAACCATTTGAAAAGGCGCGAAATCATCTGTTCCTCTGGCTATCTCTTGCCGTTGGCAAGGTTGACGCCGAATATATCGGCGGCGCGATCAACGAAAATGTTCAAAAAAGGAAAATAGTCGAGACAAAATTTTTTTGGGAAAAGTGGGCGGGAACCAACCGGCTCCCGCCCGATTTCACAGATTAAGGACGCTTATTATGTCCTGTGGTGCATGCGGTTGGAAACGTTGAACTTGCCGGTAGGCGTTTCCAGACCCTTGACCCGTGTGATTTCTTTCAGGGTTTTCGAATCATAGACAACGATCTCGCCTTTCAGCCAGTTCTTCTTGCCGCCACGAACCCATACGGAGACCCAGAATTCCGAGCCGTCCGCGTTGAATTCAGTATGCACGGCCAAGGCTGTTTCCACGTCGGTGACCTGAATGGTCTTGACGATCTTGCCGGTTTTCTTGTCCAGCACCTTGATGGCCTGTTGAATTTCCGGTTCCGGATGTTTGGTTTGATCAAAGATCACATAGTCCGAATTCGGATGCGTGCGGATGAACAGGCCGGGGCCGTCGGATTCAACCGAATAGCAGATCTTCCAGGCTTGATCAGGATGCCCCTTGGGATCGTTGCCCCAAACAGTAACCTTGCCTTCGCCAAGATGCGTCGTGCCTGCGACCGGTCCGCATTTAGGATCGATCCAGTTGGCACCGGCGCCCGGATGCGGTTTCTTGCCGGTAACCAGCGAGCCCACCGCCTTGCGGGTTTCGGTGTCCAGGAACTCCATCCGGTTCGAGGCGTTGGCCGCGATCTGGAAGTAGCGCTGGGTCGGATCGAAGAAGCCGTCATGCAGGAACTTGTGGGTGTTGATCTGCTCGATCCGCAGATTGTCCAGATCGGAATAGTCGACCTGCCACATCTGGCCCAGTTCCTTCACCGCGATCATCCATGTTGGCGCGTTCGGGGTGTTGTAAACAGCGGCCACGCGGGCTTCGTTCACATATACGCCGTCGACGTTGACGCCGCGGGTTGAAACCACCTTCAGCGGCTCCATGGTCTCGGCATCCAGGATGACGAAATGCGGCGGCCAATAACCACCACCAATGACGTATTTGTCTTTCCACTTACCATAGTGGGAGACGGCCACGTCACGTGCGTCCGATGCAATCTGGGCTTCTGCCACCAGTTGCGGCGGGTTCATCCACAGATCGATCTTGGTCATCTTGCCGTCACGGCCCTGGGTGTACCAGAAACGGCCGTCGGAACTTTCCTTCATCACGTGCACCGCATAACCGGTGTCGATCTTGGCAACGATTTTCTTAGTGTCGCCATCGATCACGCCGACCTTGCCGGCGTCACGCAGGATGACCATGAAGAAATTTTCCCAATTCAAGTTGTGCATGGGCTTCTTCGGATAGTCAGCCGGTTTGACGAAGGTCTTCCAACGCTTCTTCATTTCCGCCAGGGATAGCTCGGCCGGTGGCGGCACATCCATCTGGATGTAGGTGGACAAGTTCTTGATCTGCTGCTTGGAGAACAGATCGTCGAAATTGTTCATGCCACCCTCGGTACCCAGGGTGATGATTTTTTCCAGACGCTTCTGGCCCAGCTTCTTGGTGGCCTTGGGCTCTAGACTTTTTGCCCGTGGCGCCTTTGCGCAACACGCCGTGACAACCGGCGCAACGCTGGAAGTAGAGTGTCTTGGCTTCTTCAAAGTCTTTTTCCGACAAGGTTGGCTCTGCTGCCAACGCGGCGCCGGACGAACCGGCAAAGGCAAATCCCGCCAATGCCAGTGTCAATGCCGTCAATGGTATTCTTCTCATCACTTAATACCTCCATTGAGTGAGTGCTTTAGGATCGTGGTCGGACAGGCCGCAGTAAAAGGGGCGAGGTAAGTCGTCCATTCACTAGTGTTTATCATTTTCTAATCCTGTCCTTGGCTTAGCGTGGTGTCGTCGACACGGTGTCAGATGAGCATCGGCCTCTGCCGCCACGGTAAATTCGGTTGGGTGGTTGTGTTAACGTTTGATCCTCGGATACAGCCAAATCCCGTTGTCCCACCCGTGCGCAACGGTGCTTGGCTCGACATGGCCGTTATCTGATATAACGACCGGTCACGTATTCGTTACTCCTATTGCCGGGCTCGAAAATTGACCGTCGTCAAATTTCATTCAGTCTCGAATACTATGGTCGGCAGTTGTGGGGCTGGTGCGTGCGAAGCCGAATTTTGCGAGCTCAGTTTCCAAAGGAGGTGTAGTAAAAAACTGTGATTTTTCAAATGGTTACGAAAATTTCCTGGCCGTGTCCGCTGGTCTGTGGTGTTCACTGGCTGGGTTAGCGGCGGATTGTCGCAGGGAAGCTGTTTTGCTTGCCGGCGGCGGCGGCTTCGACGAAATCCTATTCGATCCACCCCAAACCAGCCCGCAAGGGTACTGGAAAATTTGCCCGGAGAACGGTCCTCGAAATGCCTATTGTCTTAGTTGCCGCCGTTGTCACGGCATTTGCTTTGTTCGCCGGGCCGGCGTCGGGCGAATGGCGCGCGAACGAGATCGCTGCCAGCCATGCGCTGGAAATCCCACGGACGGCTTTACCCGCGGAACCACGCCATGCGGCTGATCCCCGGCGGCTGATCACGATTTTTGAAGCGGGCGGATGGGTAAGCATATTAGACGGCGACAGTTTGCAAATGCGCGGGCGCTTCCAACCAACTTTCTTGCCCGAAGGGGCCCCGCAGTATTCGCCCGATGGCCGTTTCCTCTTTCTCCATTCTGGTGACGGCTGGATCGGGAAATATGATCTGTTCAGTTTTAAACTGGTGGCGCAAACCCGCGTGGGAGAGAAGTTGCGAGGCATTGCCCTCTCGTCTGACGGTAAATGGTTGCTGGCGGGGAATGCCCGGCCCAATACCCTGGCTGTTCTGAGGGCCCGCGATTTAGGCCTGTTTAAGCTGATCGATGTTGCGAGGGCGGATGGCGGCGTGCTGCGGGTCGATGCGGTGCATGACGCCGGGCCAAGGCAGAGTTTCATTGTCGGGTTGAAGGATAGTCATGAAGTATGGGAACTTTCCTACGATCCGGAGGCCGCGCCCGTATACGGTAACTTCGTGCATTCATATCGGGCCGGACAGGTTGAAGGTGTGATCGTCGAGGAGCAGCCGTTCGCCCGCCGCCGTCTGACAATGGCCGAGCCGCTGGCCGGTTTCTTCTTTGATCCCGCTTATGCCGAAGTCATTGCGCAGGTTCCAGGCGGCGGCGCGGTTTATAATCTGGATGCGCGGCGCCGTGTAACCAGGCTCGATCTAGGCGGCGCTCCGCGGTTCCACGGCGCCGTCTCCTGGTCCATGAAAGATGGCCAGGTCATGGCAGTGCCGGATGCCGCAATGGCGGCAATTGATATTGTCGACATGGATAGTTGGGAAACCTTGCGCCGCATCAAAACGGCTGGTCCGATCGAAAGCATCATCAGTCACCCTGGCTCACCCTTCATCTGGGCCGTCGTGATGCCCGGATCCCATGCACCCGGTATTCACGTGATCGACAAGCAAAGCATGACGATTGTTCGATCCATCGCGCCGGCGACGGACGGTGCCAAGCTGCAAGCCGCGTTCAGCCGCGATGGCCGCCATGTCCTTGTCGCACCACTTGCAAAGGGAGAGGTGCTGAAGATTTATGACGCCCCTGCCTTGCGCGAGGTTAAACGCCTGCCCATGGCCGCGCCGCGCCTCAGGTAGGGCTCACTCAACGACCTTGACGTAGCCGCGCATGTTTTCCTGCTCCCAATGGGGGCCGCAAAGATAGGGATATTCACCGGGCGCCAGGAACGGGAATTCCCAGTGCTCTTCAGGGAAGAAGCGTTCGGATTCAGCTTTTCCCGCGGCCTTTAGCCAGACGCTGTGGCTGGTTCGTTTGTCGACAATGACCCAACGTACCGTGGTGCCGACCTTGACCGTCACATTGCGCGGACAGAAAGTATATTTATACAGCTTGACCACGACGGCGCCGTCATCCTTGGCATCTGGCGCGTCGGGAAAGAGTTTCTTGTAGCGCCGCTCTGCCTTGGCGCAGATTTTCTCCTGCTCGGGCGTTACCTCAAGCTCACCTGCCAGGCCCGGACGATAGGCTCCCATGGCGATGATGAAAGCCGCGAGGCTCATGGCGGCTAAACTGATTCCACTATGTGTCCACATTGCATCGAACCCCGGTTTCCAAAACTCAATTGTCATATTAGCCGCGCCACGGCCAAATTTGAACCGCGACAATATCGTCCGCTTTCGCGGCTTCCCGGCCCTCTGTTTCGTGCTATGAAGCGGCAAGTGGAAATTCAAGCGATGTGCCGCTCAATTCTTGGGCTGGTGCGAAAACGGGAGATCTTGAGTATGTCGGATGTAATTGATTTCACAAAACGCGGCGCCATCGGCGTCATCACCGTCAACAGCCCGCCGGTCAACGCGTTGAGCGCCGCCGTCCGTGACGGCCTGGGCGAGGCCTTTGACAAAGGCCAGGCCGACCCTGAAATCAAGGCCATGGTCCTGGTTGGTGGCGGCCGCACCTTCATTGCCGGTGCCGACATCCGTGAATTCGGCAAGCCGCCCCAAGGCAAACCCTTCGCCGAGGTTCTGGGCGGCATGGAAAACAGCACAAAAATCATTGTCGCCGCGATCCATGGCACCGCCCTCGGCGGCGGTCTGGAGACGGCCATGTGCTGCCATTACCGCTTTGCCGTGCCTGCCGCCCTGGTCGGTCTGCCGGAAGTGAAGCTGGGCTTGTTGCCCGGCGCCGGTGGCACGCAACGGCTGCCCCGGCTGGTCGGTGTGCAAAAAGCATTGGAGTTGGTGACTTCCGGCGATTTCGTGCCCGCACCCCAAGCCAAGGAGCTGGGCATTATTGACGAGGTCGGCGACGACCTGCTGGAGGGCGCGATTGCCTTTGCCGAAAAGCTGGTGGCGGAAGACGCACCGCTGCGCAAAATCCGCGATCTGCCGTGTGAGGCCGAGGCCCGTGTGTTCGATGCCTTCCGCAAGGCCAATGCGCGCAAGTTCCGAGGTTTCTTCGCGCCATGGAAAAACATCGATTGCATCGAAGCGGCGACCACTCTGCCTTTCGATGCAGGCATCGCGCGGGAGAGTGAGCTGTTCACCGAATGCGTGACCTCGCCCGAGAGTGCCGCGCAACGCCATGTTTTCTTTGCCGAGCGTGAAGTGGCGAAAATTCCCGACGTGCCGAAAGACACGCCCATGAAGGATATCAAAAAGGTCGCCATGATTGGCGCCGGAACCATGGGCGGCGGCATCGCCATGAACTTCGCCAACGCCGGTATCCCGGTGTTGATGGTCGAGGTCGCCCAGGAAAACCTGGACCGTGGCATGGGCATCATTGAACGCAACTATGCCAACACGGTAAAAAAAGGCCGCCTGTCCCAGGACAAGATGGACCAGCGCATGGCCATGTTCTCCACCAGCACGGATTTCGCCGATATCGGCGATGCGGATCTGGTGATCGAAGCGGTGTTCGAGAAGATGGAGTTGAAAAAGGAAATCTTCGCCAAACTGGATCAACATGCCAAGCCGGGCGCTGTCTTGGCCTCGAACACGTCCACGCTCAGCATTGATGAGATCGCCTCGGCCACCAAGCGGCCGGAAGCGGTGATCGGCATGCATTTCTTTTCGCCGGCCAACGTCATGCGCCTGTTGGAAGTGGTGCGCGGGAAGAACTCGTCGGCTGAAACCATTGCCACCGCCATGGGCATCGGCCGCAAGGTCGGTAAGATTTCCGTTTTAGTGGGCAATTGCTTTGGCTTTGTCGGCAACCGCATGCTGCACGGCTATACCGGCGAGGGCACATTCCTGTTGGAAAGCGGCGCTCTGCCACAGCAGGTGGATGCGGCGATCTATGACTTTGGTCTGGCTATGGGCCCGTTCGCCATGGGTGACATGGCCGGCCTTGATGTGGGCTGGCTGGTGCGCAAGGCCAAGGCGGCCGACCGTCCCACCAACGAGGAATACGGCGGCACAATTCCGGACCGCATTTGCGAACTGGGCCGCTATGGCCAAAAGACCGCCGGCGGCTACTACGACTATGCCGAGGGCGACCGTACGCCGATCCCCAACCCCGAGGTCCAGGCCATCATCGAACAGGTTTCGAAAGAAAAGAACATCACGCGCAAGGATTACGATGCCGAAGAGGTCGTCAAACGCGCGCTATACCCGTTGATCAATATCGGCGCACAGATCCTGGACGAGGGCATGGCCATGCGTCCCTCCGACATCGATATTATCTACATCAACGGCTACGGCTTCCCCGCGTATAAGGGCGGCCCGATGCATTGGGCGGATGCCATCGGCCTGGACAAGGTTCTGGCCGACATGAAGCGCTTCCACGCCGAATTCGGCGAACGCTGGCGCCCGGCACCACTGTTGGAAAAGCTGGTCGCTGAAGGTAAGAGCTTCGCCGATTATCAGGCGGCGTAGTCTGGCCTGAGAACGAGGAAAAGCCCCTCCACCGGGTCGGTGGAGGGGCTTTTCGCATTCTAGCGTCCTGATTCAGAAATACGTCATGTTTAGGATCGTTTCGGCGGTCAACCATAGCATAGACCGTAGGGAGGCGTGGTGGTCGGGTATCCACCGGCGGCAGGTTAGAAAATTTGCGCCTGGACTCGCTTTATGGTTAACAACGTCTTAAAGAATTCATGGACTCTTGATGCAAGTTATGGCTGCATACAACCGCTGGCCGCATTAAGTAAGAGTGGTGAAAGCCCCGCGCGGCATTCTTGGCGGTTTCGGGCATGGAGGATTTGTTATGGTTTCAACAATCATTGTGGACCAGGCTGGCGGTGGTGATTTCACCTCCATTCAAGCTGCGGTCGACGCGGCTAGCGTCGATGCCATCATCGTCATCAAATCCGGTACCTATGACGAAAGTGTCTCAATTACCAAGGCATTGAATTTCGTCGGCGATAGCACTGATGGACCGGTCATCGTGACCTCGACCTCGGGCTCTGCTTTCGTGATATCGGGCGACCTTGGGGACGACGGCACATTGTCCTTCGACGGTATCGAATTTCGCGATGCGCTTGGCTCGGGCATCGAATTCGGCAGCGGCGACACGCTTGGCACTCTACAGGTCAGCAATTGCACCTTCGAGGGCAATGACCACAACGGCGTCGCGGTGTTCGACGGCAGCGGTCTCGCCAACGCCATCATCACCGACTCCATATTCACCGGCAACGGCCAGCCGCATAGTTCGAGCGGCGACGGGGACATCCTGCTGTATCAATATAACGGTGACGCCCTGCTCAAGAACCTGACCATCACCGGCCAGGATTCAGGCACGGGCGCTGGCGAAAACGGCATTCAGCTGCGCGCTGACAGCGGTGCCATGGGCGAGGTGGTGATCGAGAATGTAACGATCTCGGGCATCTATGAAAAACAGCCGATAGCCATTTTCAATTACGACAACGTCGATGGCCTGCGGATGAGGGATGTGACCATCACCGCAGACAGTCAGGTCTACCAGACAGCAATAAATTTTGACGGTATCGGCGACGACATTAACTTTGCTTCCAAAAAGCAGTTCAAGAATGTCGACGTATCGGGCGCCGGACTGGACGATATTGTTGCCCTGCAGGGCGATGACGGTGACAATCTGTTGCGCGGCGGCAAAGAGAATAATTTTCTGCGCGGCGGCGATGGCGACGATGTGTTGTCGGGCGGTGGCGGCAATGACTACCTGCTCGGCGGTGATGGCGATGATGTGCTGTTTGGCGACAATCCGGCGCGCGGTCACGGCTCGGGCGGCCATGGCAGGGGCCATGGCTCGGGTAAGGGCCAAGGTTCTGGCAAAGGGCCCGGCTCCGGAAAAGGTTCCGGAAAAGGCTCGGGCGGCGATGGCGCTTTCGACGATTACCTTTCGGGCGGGGTTGGCGACGACGAACTCTATGGCGGCAAGGGCACGGACACGGCCGCCTTTTTCGGCATCCGGACCGGCTTCGAGATCGAGGTGGAGGCCAACGCCTCGGGCCTGGTGACGAGATTTGACTCGGTCCGGGATATCCTCGGCATTGATGGCAACGAGGGTTTCGACCAGTTGAGATCTATCGAGAGCCTCGAATTCGCTGATGCCAAACTCGACCTTAATGACTTGGTGCAGTTGTTCGACACTTCGGGCGCCCTGGTCGGAACCTTCGACAATCTAAAAGCGGCGGTGCTGGCGGCTGGCGCCGACTACAAAATCGTGATCGGTGATGGCGTGGTCAATCTGGCCGACGGCGGCGATGCCAACCCGGCCCAGATCGTGATCGACAAGAACCTGACCATTCAGGGCCAGGGCCAGGGCGACTCGGTTATTCAGGCGATTGCGGATACGGGGAGCAGCGGCAATTCGCGCGGCATGTTCCTGGTCAATTCCGGTGTCACGCTCGACATCTCGGACCTAACGGTCAGCGGCGCCGGACAGCAGACCTACCAGGCCTTCCGCCACATGGGATCGGGCAACTTCGACAACGTCGAATTTACAGAGATCAAGTTCGGCATTTACTCCGGCGTTGCCATCGCGGCCTTTGGCGGCGGTCCGGGGCAGAATATCGATGTCACAAATTCCGATTTCTCCGAGATTGGCAGGATCGGCGTGCTCTACTTCGGCGCCGATGTTTCGGGCACTTTCGAGGGCAACAGCTATAACGGCAAGGGCGTGGGTGACTTCCTTGATTATGCCCTCGACATCAGCGCCGGTGCCGACATCACGGTCCGCGATAACCAGATTTCCGACAATCTGGGTGTTGCCGCATCGGATGGCTCCACCTCGGCCGCGATATTGGTAACAACCTATTTTGGTGGCGGCACCACGGCGACGATTGGCGACAACAGCCTGACCGACAATACCCACGCCGTAGCCATCGGCTACAACGGCAACGACAGCAGCAATGTCGTCTTCGTAGGCGGCAACCACATCAACGGCGGCGGCGATGGCATCCACGTCGTGGGCAATGGTACCGTCAGCGGCATCGAGTTCCTCAAAGGCCCGGGCGCTGATGTTGTTTGGGAGGGCGGCGCGGCCGCCAATACCATCACCGGCGGCAGGCGCGACGATGACCTCAAGGGCGGCGGTGGTGCCGACGTGATTGATGGCGGCAAAGGCGACGATAGCCTGGCCGGGCAGGCCGGCGACGACATTCTGACGGGCGGCAAGGGCCAGGATCTGTTCGTCTTCGCCGACGGCGGCGGCGATGACAGCGTCACCGATTTCAAGAATGGCAAGGACCTGCTCGACGTCAGTGACTATGGCCTTGCCGACAGCCTGGGTTTTGACGGCATCAGCGCTGTTGGCGGCGATGTTGTTATCGACATCAACGGATCGGACAGCATCACGCTGATCGGCGTTAATCTAGCCAATATCGACGACGGCGATTTCCTCTTCTAAGGACAGCTCAACAGCCGGTCCAACGGCGGGGAGTGGCCCAACATGCAGAAATCGCTAACTTCCCAGCGCTATAGGTTTGGGAAGAATAGCAAGCCTAATGAATCTCGTTCGAGTTCGCCATGGCACGGCCCAGGGCTTCGACGTCGAAGTCCGGTTGGCGGCAGGCTTCCAGGATCACTGCTTCCCGGCGTTCCAACAGCTTGCAGGCATCCGGTACCTGGCGGGCGACGTCGTGGGGGATGACCACGGCGCCGTGGCGGTCGGCATGAACCAGATCGCCGGAGCTGACCAGCATGCCCGAGACATTGACGTCCAGATCGAAAGCTTCCAGATGCACATGGGCGTGTGACGGCCCGATGCGGTCGGCGATAAACTGGAAACCAGGCGCGCAGGCATCGATGTCACGGACCGAGCCATCGGTAACCACACCCAGACAGCCCAGGTTGTGATGGATGGTGGACTGAACCTCGCCCCAAAAGGCGCCATAGGCCCGGCGCGGGCCATCCAGATCCTGAATAATGGCGACGGTCGGGCTGTTGCCTTCAGCCACGTAACGGTAATAGTTCAGGCGCTGGTCGCGGGCTTCGGCGGCCGGCAGGGTGCCGGGCTGGAATGAACGAATGGTTGCGGTGCGGGCATAACCAACAATGGGCGCCAGGTCGGGAAAAGCGCAGACCAGGGGCTCCACCGTGAAGCCGATGGCCCGGCGTTCCGGCGAGGTGATCTCCAGCGCGTTGCAGATGGTCGGCGTATCCCAGGCGCGCAGGGCGGCCAGTTCTTCTTCGTTCAGTACTGTGACGGTTTGGGCTTGGTCTGTCATGAGGTTTCGCTTTCTGTCTTACTTCTAAATTCCAAGATACCGGTGCTGGACATCCGGGTTGGCACGCAGCTCCGACGAATTGCCGCTCCAGACCAGATGGCCCTTTTCCACAATGAAGTGGCGGTCGCAAATTTCGGTCAAGGTCTCGACATTCTTGTCGATTACCAGGATAGCCTGACCTACGTCTTTCAGGCCCGCCAGACAAGACCAGATTTCAGCCCGGATCAAGGGGGCGAGACCTTCCGTGGCCTCATCCAGCAACAACAGCTTTGGATTGGTCATCAAGGCTCGGCCAATGGCCAGCATTTGCTGCTCGCCACCTGAAAGCTGATCACCCATGCTACCCTGGCGTTCCTGCAGACGGGGGAACAAGCCGTAGACCCGAGGCAGTGTCCAGGGCTCCCGCGCACCCTCACCGGGCCGCGCGGTGGCAACCAGGTTTTCCCGTACGGTCAGGTTGGGAAAGATTTGCCTGCCCTCCGGCACCAGACCCAGGCCGAGCTTGGCAATACGATAGGGCGCCAGGCCACGCAGTTGATGATCCAAAAAGCGCACGCTGCCCGCCCGTGGTTCAAGCAGGCCCATGATGCTTTTAACCGTGGTGGTCTTGCCCATGCCGTTGCGGCCCATCAGGCTGACCACCTCTCCGGCGCCGACTTCCAAGCTCATCCCGAACAGCGCCTGGCTTTGGCCGTAGAAGGCGTCGATGCCAGAAACCTCAAGCATCGCCCGTCCCCAGATAGGCGGCACGAACCGCGTCGTTGGTGCGGATTTCATCAGGCCGGCCCGTTGCTATGGCCCGGCCATAGACCAGCACGGTAATGCGGTCGGCCAGGGCAAAAACGGCATCCATGTCATGCTCGATCAGGACAATGGTGTGCCGGTTCTTCAAGCCTTGCAATATTTCCACCATATGCGCCGTTTCATCCCGTCCCATGCCGGCCATGGGCTCATCCAGCAACATAACCGTCGGCTCCGTCGCCAAGGCCATGGCGATTTCCAGCTGACGCTGTTCGCCATGGCTCAGGCTGGCGGCTGGTTCATGCGCCCGTTTGCCCAGGCCAATGCGTTCGAGGACATGCAGTGCCGGTCCGCGCAGGGCGGCGGCCTTATGGGCCGGGCGCCAGAAGTGAAACGAGTGCCCGGCATGGGCCTGGACCGCCAGGGCAACATTATCCAGGGCGGAAAAATCGCTAAAGATCGAGGTGATTTGGAACGACCGCGCCAGGCCCAGGGCGGCGCGGGCCGGCATGGACAGGCCGGTGATGTCACGCCCGGCAAATTTGATCCGTCCTTTGTCGGGCCGCTGCTCTCCGGACAGCTGCGCGATCAAGGTGGTTTTGCCGGCGCCATTGGGGCCGATGATGGCGTGAATTTCACCTGCCGCGATATCCAGGTGGAGGTCATCCGTGGCGACCAGGCTGCCAAAGCTTTTGCACAGGCCTTCGATTTGCAGGGCCGGCTCAACCATTGCCGCCGCCTCTGCCAGCAAACAGCGCATGAATGCCGCCCCGGCCGAACAGCACGATGGCGATCAGGATCGGTCCCATGACGATGGCCCAATGCTCACCGGCATCGGTCATGATCATCTCCATCCATTCAGGCAGGTTTTCTTCCAGCAACAGGAATGCGGCGGCGCCCAATACCGGGCCAATCAGGGTGCCCATGCCGCCCATAATCACCATGATCATGATTTCACCCGAATGGGTCCATTGCATCACATCCGGCGAAACGAACTCGTTCAGGTTGGCGAATAGGGCGCCAGAGAGACCGCACAGGGTGGCGGCAATGGTGAAGGCGGTCAGTTTGTAGCGATAGGTGGGAAAACCAAGGGCCCGCATGCGCTGCTCGTTATTGCGGGCGGCCCGGATCACCATGCCAAAGCGGGACAGGACTAGGCGGTGCATCACCAACAGGGTCAGGGCCAGGCAGATGAAGACCAGATAATAGAACTGCAGGCTGTCGTTCAGGTCCAACAGGCCGGCGAACTCGCTGCGCATGGCGGGCATGCCGTCATCGCCGCCGAATTCCTCCAACGATACGGCCAGAAAATACAGCATCTGGGCAAAGGCCAAGGTGATCATGATGAAATAGACCCCGCTGGTGCGCAAACTCATGGCGCCGAATACCAGCCCGATCAGGGCGGAAGCGCCCATGGCCAGAGGGATCTGCAAAAAGCCGTTGTCGACGCCGTAGTAGCTGAGGATCCCTACCGCATAAGCGCCAACGCCCATATAGGCGGCGTGACCGAAACTGACCATGCCGCCATGGCCCAGGATCAGATCCAGACTAACGGCGGCAATGGCCAGGATCATGATGCGGGCGACCACGTCCATATAGAACGGCTGATCAAAGATCACCGTCAGCGGCGGCACCGCCGCGAACAAGGCCAGGGTAATCAGGGCCAGCCATATTTGCCGTTTGTTCATCCGCCCCGCCCTAACCGGTCCGGGCCGGGAACAGGCCCCGGGGGCGCACCACAAGGATCGCCGCCATGAGTATATAGATCAGCATGGAGGCCAATGCCGGACCGGCGGTATCGGCGGCGGCGTCGGAAACAAAGACCCGCAAAAAGACCGGCAACAGCACCCGGCCCATGGTGTCCGCCAGGCCGACGATAATAGCGGCGATGAAAGCGCCCCGGATGGAACCGATGCCGCCGATGATGATGACCACGAAGGCCAGGATCAACAATGGTTCCCCCATGCCCGGCTCGACCGAGGTCAGCGGCCCCAGCATCATGCCTGCCAGGCCGGCGAAAACCGCGCCCAGGGCGAAGACAAAGGTAAAGAGGGATTTGATGTTTACCCCCAGGGCACCGACCATTTCGTTGTTGGAGGCCCCGGCCCGGATCAGCATGCCCAGCCGGGTATGCGCCACGATGAAATAGATAATGGCGGCAACGGCCAGACCGACCGCGATGATCAGCAGGCGAAAGACGGGATAGGGCGCGCCGGGAATGATTTCTACTTGGCCGGAGAGATAATCCGGCAGGCCGGAATAAAGCGAGATCGGCCCCCAGATAATGCGGACGATTTCATTGAAAAACAGGATCAGGCCAAAGGTGGCCAGAACCTGATCCAGATGGTCGCGCCGGTACAAGGTGCGCAGGGCGACAACCTCGACCAACGCGCCGACGGCGAAGGTCGCGGGCAGTGCCAGGATCATGCCGAGAATAAAACTGTCGGTCCAGGCGACCAATGTCGTTGCCAGATAGGCGCCGATCATGACCAGGGCGCCGTGCGCCAGATTGACCAGATCCATGATGCCAAAGACCAGGGTCAGACCGGCGGCGATGAGAAACAACATCACCCCGAACTGCAGGCCGTTGAAGGCTTGCTCCAATAGCAATAGCGGATCCACGTGCAAGCCCTACCGCTTCAAATGCAAACATTCAAATGCAAACGGGGGCACACAGAGGTGCCCCCGGACGCAATTCCAATTGGGTTGGCTTACCACTTCATGCCGCAGGATTTGGCATAGGCATCGCCGTGGGCGGACAGGATCACGCCACGGGTCTTGGTGACGTAACTGCCGTCGGCTTCCTTCACCGCTTCGCGCAGATAGATATTCTGTATGGGGAAGTGGTTGTTGTTGAACTTGAAGGTGCCCCGCGTGGTGGGGAAATCACCGACCCGCATGGCGGCGCGCAATTTCTCCCGGTCCCCAATGCCACCGGCCTTGCGGATCGCGTTGTCCAGGAACATCACGGTGTCATAGGCTTGCGCGGCATAAAACGGCGGCGTCTTGCCGTACTTCTTGCGGTAGTCGGAGACGAAGCGGCGATTGACGCTGTTGCCCAGATCCGGGCTCCAATGCTGCACGCCGAAAGTTCCAACCGCCGCGTCCTTCAACGCCGGCAATGAAATCGCATCCACTGTATAGGCTGAATACAGCGGGATCTTACTGGATAGGCCGGCCTGGGCGTACTGCTTGACGAAATTGATGCCCATGCCGCCGGGCAGAAAGACAAAGACCGCCGAAGGTTTAGCCGCGCGCAGGGCGGAAATCTCCGCCTGATAATCTTTTTGTCCCAACTTGGTATAGACCTCGCCGGTGATCTTGCCCTTGAACATCCGCTTGAAGCCCTTGAGCATGTCCTTGCCGGCCTGATAGTTCGGGGCCATGAGGTAGACATTGCTGATCTTCTTGGCGGTCATGTATTTGCCCATGCCTTCGGGCATCATGTCGTTCTGGAAGGCGACATTGAAGAAGTCCTTGGAACATTTCTTGCCCGCCACACCCGATGGTCCGGCGTTGGAGCTGATCAGAAATGTCTTCGACCGGGTCACCGGACCGTGTACCGCCATCAGCAAGTTCGACCAGATGATGCCGGAAATGAAATCTACCCGGTCGCGTTTGATCATCTTGTTGACCAACTGCTTGGCCACATCGGGCTTGCGCTTGTCATCGCCATAGATGATTTCCGTGTCCATGCCGCCCAGCCGGCCGCCGACATGTTCCAGGCCCAACTCGAAAGCATTCTTCATGGGCTTTCCGATAATGCCGGCCGGGCCGGACAGGGTGGTGATGAAACCAACCTTGACGGTTTCAGCCGTCCCGGACGTCGCGGCCGTTGCCGCCATTGCCACGCCCGCAATTAGACCAATGCTCTGGCTCAAAATTTGTTTAGACATTCCCCAATCCTCCCAAGATATAGGTGTGATTTGCCGATCCTGTTGCTCGTACTGCCCGGCATTTCCAATGTCTACTGCCGGGGCTTTGTCTGAATTGTATCGAAAAGTACGCGAAGTCTAAAGCATCTAAACGAATACCTGTATTTTTTGCATGTATCTCCGCTGTACAGTTGCGCGGGCGGGACGGTGGCATTAAGGTTTATGTCAACACGGCTTGGGGCAGGGGTGGCGATACATCTCGTCATTGAGCGGTGGGGGGATTGGCAAGGGGCCACGCCCCAAATGATACAAAGGGAATAGGGAGGCAAGTTCTCATGAAAAGGCGTGAATTTATCAAGGGCGCGACGGCGGCGGGTGTTGCCACGGCTGCTGTTGCGGCATCAAGTTTTCCAAAGCCGGCCATTGCGGCGGGTGTGAAGGAATGGAAGATGGTCATGTCTTGGCCATTGAACCTGCCCGGTCTTGGTACTTCCGGACAACGCGTGGCGCGGCGCATCGGCAAACTGTCCGACGGCAAGATCAAAATCAAGGTCTATGGCGGCGGCGAATTGGTCCCGGCATTGCAGGCATTTGATGCCGTCTCCAAGGGCGATGCCGAGATGTACATGTCGGCGGAATACTATTATCAGGGCAAGCACAAGGCGTTCAATTTCTTCACCGCCGTGCCTTATGGCCTGACGGGTGCGGAAACTTATGCCTGGATGCGCTATGGCGGCGGTCAGGAATTGTGGGACGATTTGTCCGGGCAGTTCAACTTGAAAGGCTTCCTTGGTGCCTCAACCGGGGTGCAGATGGGTGGTTGGTATCGTAAGGAGATCAACAGCCTGGATGATTTCAAGGGCTTGAAATTCCGCATGCCCGGCATCGGTGGTGAAGTGCTGCGCGAACTTGGTGTCGCGGTGATCAATCTGCCCGGTGCCGAAGTGTTCCCAGCCTTGCAGGCGGGTACCATTGATGGCACCGAGTGGGTTGGACCATGGTTCGATATGATGCTGGGCTTCTACAAAGTCGCCAAATACTACTATCACCCTGGTTTCCACGAGCCAGGTACATCGGGCAGCTTTGCCATCAATAAAGGTCTTTGGGACAGCCTAACCAAGGACGAGCAGCTAATTATTGAAGTCGCGATCCAGGCCGAGGCGCAGATCCAGGGCGCGGAATTCAACTCCCGCAACCTCGCTTCCCTGGACGTTCTGACCAAGAAGCATGGTGTTAAGCTGCGCCGTTATTCCGATGAGATGCTGACCAAGATCGGCACTATTTCCGGTCAAGTCGTGGCCGACATTGGTAATACCGATGCGACTTCGAAGAAGATCTACGACAGCTATATCGCGTACCGCAAACAGTCGCTCAGCTGGGCCAAGCTTAGCGAACAAGGCTTCATGAACGCACGGTTGTTGCCGTTTAAGTATGCCTGATGCATCTTCCGGCGCCTCGTGTGCCGGAGCATCGTGATGAAGCCCGCGCCAGCAATTGGCGCGGGCTTCCCTTTGTCCGAATACGCGGCCATAATAACTTTTAATGGCCGCGACGACGGATGTACCGGTCGAATAAGCCTGGGGAGGCGCCGGTGACAAAATTGCTAGCCATTACGCGCATCATTGATCTGATGAACGAAAAGATCGGCCGGGCTATTTCGTGGCTGGCGTTGATCATGATCCTTGTTCAGTTCGCCGTCGTGGTGATGCGCTATGTTTTCGGCCTGGGTTCCATCTTCATGCAGGAATCCATTGTCTATATGCATGCGCTGATCTTTCTCGTCGCCGCTGGTTACACATTGCTGCACGACGGCCATGTGCGGGTTGATATTTTCTATGGTTCCGCCTCGCCGCAACGCAAGGCGTTGGTCAATTTCCTCGGTGTACTGGTTTTCCTCTGGCCGTTCTGCGCGTTGATTTTTTTCGTCTCGACCAAATTCATCACCGCCGCTTGGGCGGTGAAGGAAGGCTCGCCGGAGGGTAGCGGCATTCAGGCGATCTATCTGTTGAAGTCGGTGATCTGGATTTTCGCCGGCTCGCTGATCCTGCAAGGCTTTTCCCTGCTGGTGAATTCCTGGTTGGTGATGCGCGGCATCAAGGCGGATTATGATCATGCGGATGCCGTGGGCGGCCGTGGCGCCGAGAGCGAGGGGGGCGGGTTATGAGCCCTAATGAAATTTTTGTCATCCTGATGTTTGTCGGAATCTGCCTTTTTCTGATGATCGGCTTTCCCGTCGCCTTTTCTCTTGGCGGCGTGGCCTTGATCTTCGCCGGCGTGGGGGCTTTCTTCGGCGCTTTTGATCTGTCGTTCCTGGGCTTCTTCCCGAACCGGATCTTTGGCTTCATGACCAATGAAGTGCTGATCGCGGTGCCGCTGTTCGTCTTCATGGGCGTCATGCTGGAACGCTCGAAAGTGGCCGAGGAACTGCTGGATACGCTGGGTATGGCGTTCGGCTCTCTACCTGGCGGCTTGGGCATCTCAGTCTGTGTTGTCGGCGCGTTATTGGCCGCCTCGACCGGCATCGTTGGCGCCACGGTGGTGACCATGGGTCTGTTGTCACTGCCGACCATGCTGCGCCGGGGCTATGATCCCTCATTGGCCTGTGGCTCGATCGCGGCTTCGGGCACCCTGGGACAGATCATTCCGCCCTCCATTGTTCTCGTCGTGTTGGGCGATCAGATTTCAAATGCCTATCAGGAGGCGCAACGGATCCTGGGCAATTTCGCGCCTGATCCCGTATCCGTAGGCGATCTCTTCGCGGGTGCCTTGATCCCGGGCTTCTGTCTGGTGGGCATGTATATTCTTTATCAGGTTTTTATCGCCATTGTTCGGCCGGACTCATCGCCGCCCATTCCGCGCGAGGAGTTGACCGCCGGTCTGTCGCCGGGAGAATTGCGGCTGAAGATCATGCATGCCCTGGTCGCGCCGATTATCCTGATCATTGCTGTATTGGGCTCGATCCTCGCCGGCATCGCCACGCCGACTGAGGCCGCGGCCATGGGCGCCATTGGCGCCACCCTGCTGGGCGGCCTGCGCATGGGCGATGCCTCGGGCAGGCCAATATATGCCGCCACCATTGGTTTGGTGCTGCTTCTGACCCTGAATGGCTTTTTCGATCTGCGCCAGGGCCGTGATGTCGTGAGCACGGGGGATTCCGTAGCCATGATTCTCGGCGCGATTAGCTGCCTGTTCGTAGTCTGGGGTATCGCGGTCAGCCTGTGGCGGATCTATCATGGCGGTGCCTTGCACGAAGTTGTTCAGGGCACCACCAAAATTTCGGCCATGGTCTTTGGCATCGTCATCGGGGCGCAATTGTTCTCGCTGGTGTTCCGTGGTTTTGGCGGCGATGATCTGGTGCACGAATTCCTGGTCTCGCTACCCGGCGGCGTTTTTGGCGCCATGCTGGTGGTCATGCTGATTATGTTCATCATGGGCTTTTTCCTGGACTTTATCGAGATCACCTTCGTGGTCGTGCCCATCGTGGCGCCGATCCTGCTGCAGATGGATATGAACCCGGTCTGGCTGGGCATCATGATCGCGATCAATTTGCAGACCTCGTTCCTGACACCGCCCTTCGGCTTCGCTTTGTTCTATTTGCGCGGCGTGGCACCCGAATCCGTGACCACTATGCAGATTTACAAAGGTGTCATCCCCTTCGTGGCGATCCAGATCCTGGCCCTGGTAATGTTGTCGTTCTTCCCTGGCCTGGCGACCTGGTTGCCCAAGGTGATCTACGGTTAGCGGGCCGCGTTAAGTAGGCTTCTGGATGTACTCCACGCTGATGCCATCAGGATCACGCAGATAGACCACCTTGCCGCCGGCATTGGGGCCTTTATCAATCACGACGATGGGACCAAGGGGCAGGAATTGATGCGGGGCGGAGGCGGCGACGGCGGCCTCCACATTATCCACATCATAGGCAACATGCGCATAACCGGTGTCGCAAGGCCGGCAGATCACCTGGCCGCGTTCGGCGGGGCCGTGATATTGGATCAATTCGATACGGTGGCCGGGGCCCTGTAGGAAGACCACTTCGATATCGGCGCCGGGCACGCCGGAGATGACTTCCACTACCTGTGGATCCCTCGGAGCCCGGTTTAGCAATTCAAAGCCAAGCGCCTCGGTAAAGAAGGCGACCGTACGGTCCAGGTTGGAGACGGTGAAAGATGTGTGGTTGGTGGCCAAGACGCGAAAGTCACTCATGGTCGATCCTTTTCATACTGCTTTCCTGCATAGGTGCCATGCGCCATCGTTCCTTGTCCAGTGGCCGGGCAGACATTAGGTTGCCGCTATCATGACATCCTTAAGCGCCGCCATCGACGGCACGTTGGGGCGCTTGCCACCGCACATGCGCGCCGTCGTGCTCATGCTCATATCAACGTTGTGTTTCACTCTGATGCACACGGTGATCCGCTATGCCGCCACAGAGGGCGAAATGCACCCCTTCGAGGTGGCCTTTTTCCGCAACGCCTTCGGCTTGCTTGCAGTCTTGCCCTTTGCCCTGCGCGGCCGGGCGGCGGCGTTTCGTACCAGGCGGCTGAAACTGCATGCCCTGCGCGGCACCATGCAGGTCTTCGCCATGTTGATGTTCTTTTATGCGCTGTCCATCACGCCCCTGGCGAAGATATCGGCGGTCAGCTTTACAGCCCCCTTATTCGCCACCCTGGGCGCCATCATTTTCCTGGGCGAACGTATCCGGGCCCGGCGCATATTCGCCCTTGTTCTGGGCTTTACCGGCGCCATGGTCATCGTCCGCCCCGGTCTCATCGAACTGGATTTGGGCGCCATGCTGGTAATGACGTCGTCGTCGATCTGGGCTTGCGCCATTTTGATCATAAAATCCCTGTCGCGAACAGAATCGTCTCTTACCATTACCACCTATCAGAACATTTTCCTGATCCCCTTCACCCTGGTCGCCGCCTTGTTTTTTTGGACCTGGCCCAGTTGGCAGATGCTGGGCCTGTTCGCGGTGATGGGGATGTTCGGCTCGATCGCGCATGTGGCCATGGCCGAGGCCCTGAAGTTAGCCGAAACGACCGCCGTTCTGCCCTATGATTTTGTCCGTCTGATCTGGGCCAGCGGCATCGGTTTCGTGGTGTTTGGTGAAATTCCAGAGATCTGGACCTGGGCCGGCGGCGGCCTGATCTTTGCCTCCACCACCTATATTGCCTTTCGCGAGGCGCGCTTGAAGCGGCTGCAGTCTAGCCGTTAGTGCTTGCCCGGAACTGTGTTAGCGTGCTCGGGCCGCTCACTTGTTCTGAAAGCGAAAACAATGATCAAACACGCCAACGGCAAGGTGCTTGAGGACCGGAAAGGCCCCGTCACCATTGTCACCATCAACCGGCCGGAGGTGAAAAACGCCTGCGATGTGGAAACCGTGCAAACCCTGCATGATGTCTTCGCCGCATTCGAGGCCGATGACGAGGCCCGGGTCGCCATTCTGACCGGGGCGGCGGGAGCCTTTTGTGCCGGCGCGGATCTGGCCGAATTGGCATCCGGTGCCGCCATTGGCTTTTGCTGGGCGGGCAAGGACCGAGGTGCTACCCGGCGGCGGCTGTCGAAACCGGTGCTTGCCGCCGTGGAAGGTCATGCGGTGGCCGCCGGACTTGCCTTGGCTGTGTGGTGCGACATGCGGGTCGCGTCCGAAACAGCGGTGTTTGGCGTCTTTTGCCGGCGCTTTGGCGGTCCCATGCCCAATGGCTGCACCGTGCGCCTGCCGCGTATCGTCGGCGAAAGCCGGGCCCTGGATATGCTCATGACCGGCCGCCCGGTGGACGCCAGGGAAGCCCAAGCGATCGGCCTGGCCGACCGTCTGGTGCCCGCCGGCGGGGCCCTGGCCGCGGCGGAGGAATTGGCCCATCAATTGGCGGGTTTTCCGCAAATGGCCATGCTGTCGGATCGCGCCTCGGCCATCAGCCAATGGGATTACAGGGAAGAAGAGGCGATCGAACGGGAGATCGCCGGCGCCCAAGCCGCCTTTGAAAACGAATTCCAATCTGGCGCGGGGCGCTTCGTAGGCGGTGCCGGCCGTCATGGCGAGTTCGAGTAGCGCCATGGCTGGTAAGAAAATTGATTTCTATTGGGAGATCGGCTCCACCAATTCCTATTTTGCCTGGCATCTGATCAAGCCCATTGCGATCTGCCATGGTGCAGAGCTAGTGCTGCACCCGGTTAACCTCGGCTTTGTCTTCCGCCATCACAACTATGTCCTGATGGAGGAGCCGGCAATCAAGATCGCCAACCGCCTCCGGGACCTGCAACGCTGGGCCGCGCGCTACAAGCTGCCCTTCCGTGTGCCTGACGTATTCCCCATCAAGACCTCCCGTGCCCTGCGTGCCAGTCTGGCCATGCGGCAATGGGACCAGGAGGCCCCGTTTATCGATGCCCTCATGGCCGCCTATTGGGAGCACAACGACGCCTCCATCGTGGACTATGCCGGTCTGCGCCCTCTGGCGGTAGCGCTGGGTGTTGATGGGGCGGCCATGGAACGAGCAGCGGAGAGCGATGACGTCCGTAACATGCTGATCGACAGCACCAATCAGGCGCTTGAAAACGGCGTCTTTGGCGTGCCCAGCTTTGTCATTGATGGCGAGCTGTATTGGGGCAAGGACCGCATGGAATTTATCGAGGACGCGCTCTAAGCACCATTTGTCGGCGGGTTAAGGCGGGCCAGGCTGGCTGCTTTTTCAGCCTCGTTCTCGATCCGCAAGGCGGCAACCCGATCACCGTCCATGCATTGCAGAACGGTCAGGGTTTCGTCCCAGAACATGGGCCGCTTGAACCAGATCTCCAGATCAAGCCGATCCGGTTGGCCGCCACGCGCGATGGCTTCCAGGTAATAGTGTACGCCCATCAGGCCGCCCGCGATGGGCGCGCGGAAGCCGAATTTCTTTGCGATCTCCGGATCGGAATGGATACGGTTGCGGCCGTCTCGGCTGTAATTCGCCACGCGTTCCGGCGTCAGCGGACGTTGCCACAATGGCGTGAAGCCGGTGCGCTCTTCGCTGGGCGGGACCAGGAAATCCGTGGCGCCATTGCTGCCCGTGGTGTTCGGCAGGGAACGCAACCCGGCCCGGTCCACCAGCACCAGAACGCGCCCATCATCGCCGGCCACATCGAATGACCAGCGCACCACTTCGCCCTTGGCCACGGGCTCGATGGCGCTGATACGGCCGCTCATGTGCAGGTTCTGACCCAGCAATAGCGGCGCCTTCTGGATGAAGCGCTGATAGACATGCACCTGGCCCGTCAGAGGCACCCCCGGCGCCATCATGGCATCCAGGATGGGGAAGCCCAAAAAGGTCAGGTCAACCCTGTCGCCATGCACGCCCGGTTCGATACCGCAGTCGGCCAGCTTGCCCTCCTGCTCGGCCCGTTCGACGGTGAAGTGGCGCGGTTCGTATTCGTAGCCGACGGGCAAGGGATAGGGGTCATGCATTATTTTGTTCACTCTGGGACAAATAGATGGGCTACGAAGGATCGGTCATGGGAGGACCGAAAACAAGTTATACCGCTGCCAACCGGGCTGCGGCCAGGCGTTGGCGTACCAGACGGTCGGTCAGGGTCTGGGGCGTTTCACGGGCGGCGGCGGCGCGGCCGAGATATTCTTCGGTGACGATGCCGATCCGGGCCACCGCCGCCAGCACGGCATCCGGAGCATCGTCGATACTCTCTTGATGGAAATCGATCACGCCCCCGGCATTGGCAAGATAGTCGGGGACATAAGTGATGCCCCGCGCCGCCAGTGCGCCGTCATGGGCGGGGGATAAAAGCTGGTTGTTGGCACCGCCGCAGACGATCCGGGCGGCCAGGCGCGGAATTGTGTCATCGTTCAGGATGGCACCAAAGGCGCAGGGCGCGAAGACATCCATGGGTTGATCGTAAATCGTTTCGGGCGGCACGGCCCTGGCGGAGAAATCCTGCTGCGCAATGGCGACAGGCCCGGGGTCGATGTCGCAGACCGTCAGCTCGGCGCCGCGTGCATGCAGATAACCGCAAAGCGGCAGGCCGACATTGCCCAGTCCTTGCACAGCGACTCTAAGACCGGCAAGCTTATCGCGGCCAAGGACGCATCGGGCGGCGGCCTGTATCGCGCATAATACGCCATAGGCGGTGACGGCGAGGGGTTGGCTGGCGGCGGCGGTGGTGGCGGCGGTATGGGTCGTTTCCGCCCGCATCACGGCAAGATCGCCAAGGGTCGTGCCGACATCGTCGGCAATAATGTAGCGGCCCCCCAGGCCTTCCACGATCCGGCCCATGGCATGCCACAGCGCAGGTGTCTTATGGCGCTCTGGATCGCCGATTATGACTGACTTGCCGCCGCCCAAGGGTAGATCGCAGATTGCCGCCTTATAGGTCATGCCCCGTGATAATCGCAGTGCATCCGTCAGTGCTGCGCCTTCGTCGGGATAGGGCCACATGCGGCAGCCGCCGAAAGCAGGCCCTAGAGCCGTATTATGTACAGCGATGATGGCTGTCAGGCCGCTCGCCTCATCGCGGGAGAAAACAATTGTTTCATGGCCGTCAAATTCCGGGTGGTCGAACATGATCCGTCATCCCCCAGAGTTATTGCTATCCGTACCCAATCATAACAGATGATGGCGGCAATGCGTGGTATCAGTGCCTAGCATACACCGGAAGAAAATGTAGCAGTCAGTCATGACTATAATTTGGGAACCCATGGGCGTTTCGCTGGCCCTGATTACCTTGGCGGAGATCGGGGACAAGAGCCAGTTGGTCTGCATGGTCCTGGCAGCCCGCCATGGCCGGGCCAGGCCCGTGCTGTTCGGCGCGGTCGCCGCCTTTGCCGTATTGAATGGCGCCGCCGTGGTGTTCGGCGCGGCGCTGGCGGCATGGCTGCCGCAAACATGGGTGCTGGGGGCCATGGCGGTGTTATTTGCGGCATTTGGCGTACATGCCCTGTTGCAAAGCGCGGATAGCGGAGACGATGACGTGGAGCTAAAGCTTAGCAGCCATGGTCTGTTCATGACCGCGTTCGTGATGATTTTCCTAGCCGAATTCGGCGACAAGACGCAGATTGCCGTGGCCGGTCTGGCGGGTATCTATCCTGCATTGGCGGTTTGGCTGGGCGCCACATTGGCCCTGGCGCTTACCTCTGCCGCAGGTGCGCTGGCGGGAAGAGCGGTATTGCGCCGGTTGCCCCTGATCTGGCTGCATCGCCTGAGTGGTGTCCTGTTTTTGGGTCTGGCCGTACTGGCGGTGTGGCGCCTGTGGGCTATGGTTTAGAGTGCTTTTCGGCGAAACCTGCTATTTCTGACGAGACATGAAGATTCGCGGACAAGACAATATGGCTTTGTTTCTTGGCATTAACGGCGGCAGCTCGGGCTGCCGGGTCCGGCTATGTGATGACGCTGGCAATGTTCTGGGCCAAGGCGAGGCTGCCTATCCCCACCCTTTCGCCACCTTCAGGGCGGAGGCTGATGCCTATACGGCCTGTCTTGGTGCCCATGCTGGCCGCGGCCAAGTGCGATCCACTGCATGGTCCGGTTATGCTGGCCAGATCGGAATTGCTTGAACCATGACACAGCTTTTGACCAATGCCCGCATTTTTACCGGCGACGAGATTTTGCAAGGCTGGGGCCTGCGCCTTGCCGATGGCTTGGTGCAGGAGTTGCTGGCACCTGGCGCATCCGCTGGCGATACTGCCATGACTGATTTGGGCGGGGATCTTTTGGCGCCGGGGTTTATCGACTGCCAGGTAAATGGCGGCGGCGGGATTTTATTTACCGATCAACCCGACGTGGCCACGATCTCGGCCATTGCCACGGCGCACCGGAAGTTTGGCACCACCGGTCTGCTGCCAACCCTGATCAGCACCGATTGGGAAAGCATGACGGCGGCGGCGGCGGCGGTTCAAACAGCGCGGAAACAAGGCCTGGCGGGCCTATTGGGCCTGCACTTCGAAGGCCCATATCTGAACCCGGAGCGTAAGGGTGCCCATGATGGCGCCCAGATCAGGCCTTTGGACAATACCGCACTGGATCTTTTTGCTTCAGCTGATCTAGGCTCCGTGGTCGTCACTCTGGCGCCCGAAATGGTACCGCCGGGCACCATTCGTAGGCTGGCTGATGCCGGCGTCCGCATCTGCGCCGGCCACAGCGCAGCCAGCCATGACCAGATCACCGCCGCCCTGGACGAGGGTTTGGCCGGCTTCACCCATCTGTTCAATGCCATGCCGGCGATGGCAAGCCGCCAGCCTGGCATTGTCGGCGCCGCGCTGGCGGATCGGAACAGCTATTGCGGCATCATCGCCGATGGCCATCATGTTCACCCAACCACATTGCGGGTCGCTCTGGCGGCCAAGACGGCTGGGCGCATGCTGTTGGTCACCGACGCCATGCCCAGCGTGGGCGGGAGCGGCGATAGCTTTCAACTGGCGGGCCGGACGGTGAATGTTTCAGACGGGCGTTGTACGCTAGCGGATGGCACCTTGGCCGGCTCCAATCTGGATATGGCCACTGCCGTGCGCAATACGGTGAACCTGCTCGAGCAAACCCTGGAAGAAGCCCTGCGCATGGCGTCGCTTTATCCGGCCGAATTTCTCGGCCTGGCGCATGAACGGGGCCGTATCGCCCCTGGCTACCGCGCTGATCTGGTCCAGCTGGATGATGATCTGAACGTGCGGCGCACCTGGATCGGCGGCGAATAAGCTATTTCGACGGTCGGTTGCTGAGCCAGATACCGCCACAGATCAGGGCCATGGCCCCGAATGCCTCCGGTCTGGGTTGTTCCGCCAGGAAGGCCACACCCAGAACCATGGCGACCAGGGGAAGCAGGTAATTGGCCGAGATAACGAAGTTGGCGCCGCGCTGTTGCACCAGAATGAAAAACAACAAGGTCGCCGCACCGGTGCCGATGGCGCCCAGGAAAAACACCGCGCCAATGGCCTGCCAACCGGGGCTGAGGCTCAGGTCCGGATCGACGGCAATGGCGAACGGCAACAGCATGACGGTGGCGATCAGGGAGACGCTGGCTGCCGCCACCGCCGGCGGCAGAGGTGCCATGCGCCGGGCGATCAGGGCGTTGAAGGCAAAACTGAAACAGACCAGTACCAACAATGTCTGGGCCAGCAGGTCGGAACCAACATCGCCAGCACCGCCCCGCAAACCCGCCAGGGCACCAGGGCCCAATAGGACCACGATGCCAAGGAAACCGGCGGCGACACCCATGATGCGGGTTCGCGTCATTTTCTCGTCGTGAGTGCCAAAATGCACCACCACCAGGGTAACCAGCGGCGTGGCGCCAATGACGATACCGGCCAGGTTGCTGTCCACATCGGTTTGCGCCTGGGCCATCAGGAAAAAAGGCAGGGCATGGCCGACTACGGCCAGGGCGGTCAGGATCAACCACAGCTGTCCGTTTCCCGTCAGAGCAGGCAGGCTATGGCCCTGGCGCAGGGCCGCCGCGTAGAGGACAGCCGTCGCCACCGCCGTGCGGCCCATGGCGATCATTACGGGCGGCAGGTCCAGCAAGGCCAATTCCACGAACAGAAACCCCGAGCCCCAGGAAAATGCCAACGCGCCTAGCAGCAGATAATGCCGGGCCGAGGCCCGCGAGGTCATGCTCTGTTCGGACATGAACTCTAGTCAGCCGGTTTGTCCGGGCGGTTCTGCGCACCCGAACGGCGTGCTTCATCCTCCTCCGGATCGAAGGTGATGGGCTTGATGTAGATATCTTTCACGTGGGCGAAATCATACGCGTGGCGGCGGACCTTGTCGGCCCGTTCGTCGGCCCATTCGTCGTCCGCGGTCAGGCTGCGCACCAACAGGAAATGCAGCGAGAACACGATGTACCAGATCAGCAGAGGCCAGAATAATGGTACCTCCGGCCCGATGAACGCCCGCGCACCGAGCAGCAGAACGGTGCAGCTGCCAAACAACAGGCCATGATGCCACAACAGTGTCACCGCACGGCGGCGGCGGTAATAGTCGATGATGGCTTTCACGGCGTTCATGCGCTACGGGACCGTTAGAAATTCTCGACCCAGGGCCGCACCTCGATCGAGTGGGACCAGGCGCTGCGGTGCTGGGTATGGGTTTGATAGTAGGTTTCGGCAATGGCATCGGGGCGCAGGCGGGCATCGTCGTCATGCTCGCCAATGCCGCCGTCAATGTTGAAATGCGCCACATGCACGCCTTGGGGCTGTAGTTCACGGGCCATGGACTCGGCCAGTCCGCGCAGGGCGAACTTGCCCGCGGCAAAAGTAGCGGAATGGGGGAAGCCTTTCATCGAGGCCGTGGCGCCGGTGAACAATATGCTGCCGGAACCTTTTGGGCCTAGCCGGCGGGCTGCCTCCCGCCCCACCAGAAAACCGCCCAGGCAGCAGCGTTCCCAAGCGTCGGTGAACTCCCCCAATGTGGTCTCCGCGATGGGTCCCCGGGCCCGGCCGGAGGCATTATAGATGGCCACGTCGATGGCGCCCAAATCCGCCTCCGCCGCCTCGAACAGCGCCGCGACACTGCTTTCAGAGGTGGCATCGCAGGCATAGGCCTTGGCCGAACCACCCGCTGCCGTGATCTCGTCCACCACACTGGCCAGCTTGTCGCTGTTTCGCGCGGCCACGGCCACGCCATGCCCGGCGGCGGCAAAGCGCCGCGCCAATGCCGCGCCCAAACCGGGGCCAACGCCAACGATGATGCAGGTGCCGGGATTCGAATTGGTCATTGTTCACTCCGCCGCTGAGGGTTGGGAAAGGGGGTTGCGCCAGGCTTCCAGCAATTGCGCCTGTTCCGCCGCCGCAGCCTTCTGGCTGCGTTCCTTGATGTGGCCATAGCCGCGGATCTTTGCCGGAATACTGGCAATCTCCCTGGCCAGGGCGTGGTTGTCCGGGGTCAGGCTGGTCAGCACTTCTTCCATGACCGCGCGGTAGGCGGGAATGGCGGCGCGTTCGGCGCGGCGTTCTTCGGTGCGGCCAAAAATGTCAAATGTACCGCCGCGCAGGCCCTTCATTTTGGTCAGCAGCTTGAAGGCGGTCATGACCCAGGGGCCGTATTCGCGCTTGATCAATTCGCCGCTGTCAGGATCGCGTTTGGCCAGCAAAGGCGGGGCGAGATGGAATTTCAGTTTCAGATCGCCGTCGAACTGCTGCGCCAGTGCGGCCTGGAAGGCCTCGCCCGTGTATAGCCGTGCCACTTCGTATTCGTCCTTGTAAGCCATCACCTTGAACAGGTTCCGCGCCACGGCCTCGGTCAGACCGGTCATGCCCTTGCCTTTGTTTTGCTCCGCCGTTTCGACTTGGCGGACAAAGGCCAGGTATTGCGCGGCATAATCGGCGTCCTGGTATTCCGTCAGGACGGCGGCGCGGTGGTTGATGATATCGTCCAGGGTTTCCTCTACCTCAGCCTTCGCGGGCATGGCCGGTTGCGCCATTTTGCTGACCTGATCCAGGTCTTCCGCCGCCAGCCGCCCCAGGGCGAAGGCCCGGCGGTTCATGGCCACGGCGACGCCGTTCAGCTCGATCGCCTTGTCGATGGCATCGCCACTGACCGGCAACGCGCCGCGTTGATAGGCGTGCCCCAGCAGGAACAGGTTGGCGGCGATGGCGTCTCCCATCAGGGCCGTGGCAAGTCCCGTCGCATCGACGAATTCAGTGCGGTTGTCGCCCGCGCCGTTCCGGATCAGGCCGCGTAGATCTTCGCCATGAAATTCTGTGTCCGGGTTCAGAGTAAAATCCGCCGTCGGCGCAAGATGGCTGTTGATGATCGCCTGGGTGCCGCCGCGGCTAAGCTTGCGCAGCGAATCCGGCGCGGCGGCGGCCACCATGTCGGCGCCCAACAGCAAATCGGCGCCGCCGGCGGCGATGCGAACGGCGTGCAGGTCCTCTGGCTTGGGCGCGATGCGAATATGGCTCATCACGGCGCCGTTTTTCTGGGCGATACCGGTAAAGTCCAATACCGTGACACCCTTGCCCTCCACATGGGCCGCCATGCCCAATAGGGCGCCGACGGTAATCACGCCGGTGCCGCCAATGCCGGTGACCAGGATGTTGTAGCCCCCCTCGGCGGAGGCAACAGTGGGATCGGGCAATGCGGCGGCGGCTGTGTCCAGGGCCTCGGCGCTGGCGGCCTGGGCCCGGCGCGGCACGGCGCCTGATACGGTCACGAAGCTGGGACAGAAGCCTTTAATGCACGAGAAATCCTTGTTGCAGGCGGATTGATTAATCTGCCGCTTGCGGCCGAAAGAAGTCTCCAACGGCTCCACCGAGACGCAGTTCGATTGCACGGAACAATCACCACAGCCTTCGCAGACCGCTTCGTTGATGAAGGCCCGGCGGTCAGGATCGGGAAAGGTGCCGCGTTTGCGCCGGCGCCGCTTTTCCGCCGCGCAGGTCTGGTCATAGATCAGCACGCTGCAACCTAAGGTCTTGCGCAGTTCTTTTTGCACCCGGTCCAATTCGTCGCGATGGCGGATCGTCACCCCTGGCGCCCAATTGGTGCCGGTCGGATACTTGTCCGGCTCGTCCGTGACCACGATGATCTTGGAGGCACCTTCGTGATGGACCTGCTGACTGATCTGCCAGGGGTTCAGGGGGCCGTCATGGGGTTGGCCGCCGGTCATCGCCACGGCATCATTAAACAGGATCTTGTAGGTAATATTGACGCCCGAGGCGACGGCGGCGCGGATGCCGGTGATGCCCGAATGATAATAGGTGCCGTCGCCTAGATTGGTGAAGATATGTTCTTCCCCGGTAAAGGCGGCCTGGCCCAGCCAGGGGACGCCTTCGCCGCCCATCTGGGTAAAGGTCTCGGTCGAGCGGTCCATGAACAGGGCCATGAAATGACAGCCGATACCGGCCATGGCGCGGCTGCCCTCGGGCACCTTGGTTGATGTATTATGCGGGCAGCCGGAACAAAAATACGGTGCGCGCTGGATCGGCGCCACGGCGGTCTGGGCGGCGGCTTCCTTGCGGTCCAGTTGCGCCATGCGTTCCTCGATGGTGGGCGAGGTAACATAGCCACCGATCCGTGACATGATAATGCGGGCAATCTGACCCGGTGACAGTTCGCCATCGGAAGGGCACAGCATCTGGCCGTCTTCGTCGAATTTGCCGACCACCCGGGGCCGTACATCCGAGCGCCAGTTGTAGAGCTGTTCTTTCAGTTGATTTTCGATGACCGCGCGCTTTTCCTCGATCACCAATACTTCGTCCAGGCCCTCGGCAAAGGCGCGGATACCTTCACGTTCCAGGGGCCAGGGCATGCCAACCTTGTACAGGCGCAAACCGATCTGTGCCGCCATCGCCTCGTCAATGCCCAGGTCTTCCAAGGCTTGACGGGTGTCGAGATAGGATTTCCCGGCGGCGACGATGCCAATGCGCGGTTTCGGCGCATCCCAGACCAGGCGGTCGATGCCATTGGCCCGGGCAAAGGCCAGGGCGGCGTAGACCTTGTGACGCTGTAAGCGGATTTCCTGGCTCCACCGATCATCGGGCCAGCGGATGTTCAGGCCGCCTTCGGGCATCTCGAAGTCGGGATATTGGATGTCCAGGCGATGGGCGTCCACATCCACCGAGGCCGAGCTTTCCACCACTTCCGAGACGCATTTGAAGCCGACCCAGACGCCGGCATAGCGCGACATGGCCCAGCCCAGCAGGCCGTAATCCAGATATTCCTGAACGCCGGCCGGATACAGCATGGGCACCATCCACGAGGCCAGGTTATGCTCGCTCTGTCCCGGTACGGTGGAGGAAACGGCGGCATGATCATCGCCGCACATCATCAAGACGCCGCCGTTGGGATCGGTACCGGCGTGATTGGCGTGGCGGACCACGTCGCCGCAACGGTCCACGCCCGGTGCCTTGCCATACCAGATGCCATAGACGCCGTCGTATTTCGATTGCGGGCCAAGGTTCAATTGCTGGCTGCCCCAGACGGCGGTGGCGGCCATATCTTCGTTAACGCCGGGCTGGAAGACGATGTGATTTTTTTCCAGGAACGGCTTGGCCTGCCATAGCTGTTGATCGAAGGCGCCCAGGGGCGAGCCGCGATAGCCCGAGATGTAACAACCTGTATTCAGTCCCGCGGCCTGGTCACGCTGGCGCTGCAACATGGGCAGGCGCACCATGGCCTGGGTTCCGGTCAGAAAGACCCGGCCTTTTTCCAAGGCATACTTATCATCAAGTGAAACATTGGCGAGCGCAGTGGTGGCGGATGTCATGCCATTTCCCTAATTATTCCAGCTGTCCCCAATCGTGCCGACGGCTATAAAGGTAAGCTATTCTGACCTATTTTGCAAATTCAGCATCCGCCCCTCACCGCCCGGCTTCAATGCCGAACTCGGCGACCTTGCGGTACAGAGTAGAGCGGCCAATGCCGAGACGGCGGGCCACTTCGGTCATCTGGCCGCCGTATTTGGTGATTGCCAGGCGGATCATATCAGCTTCCATGGCGTCCAGCGTCCTCACCTCGCCCGCGGCATTCAACGCGGGCAGGGCGCCTTCGCCGCCGTTCAAGGGCATGGGGGTATCCATGCCCATGCTTTGTGCAATTTGCGGAAAATCCGAAAGTCTTAGTTCGTCGCCGTCACACAGCACCACGGCACGAAAAATGGCGTTTTCCAGCTGCCGGACATTGCCCGGCCAATCAAAACCCATGAGCAAATCAAGCGCGTCACCGGCCAGGCCGCGCACGGCCTTGCCCTCGGCCGCCGCCAGTTTGGCGATGAAATGGTCCGCCAAGGGTGCGATATCATCCTGGCGCTCGCGCAGCGGCGGGACATGGATCGGAAATACGTTCAGGCGATAGTACAAGTCTTCGCGGAAGTTACCTTCCGCAATCTGTTGCTGCAAATCCCGGTTGGTGGCGGAGATCAAGCGGATATCCACTTTCACCGGATTGCGGGCACCGACCGGGTCGACCTCACCTTCCTGGATGGCGCGCAACAGCTTGACCTGCATGTCCTGGCGCAGCTCGCCGATTTCATCCAGGAACAGCGTGCCGCCGTCCGCCTCCTGGAATTTGCCCATGTGGCGTTCGTTAGCGCCCGTGAAAGCGCCTTTTTCATGGCCGAAAAGGATGCTCTCCACCAGGTTTTCCGGAATGGCGCCACAGTTCACCGCCACGATTGGTTTGCCGGCGCGTTCCGATGATCCCTGCACGGCGCGGGCGATCATCTCCTTGCCGACACCGCTTTCCCCCTCAATCAGGATTGGGATATTCGATGACGCGCCCCGGCGCGCCAGATCCAGGGCCGCGTTCATGGCGGACGAGGCGGTGATCAGATCGTCGAACTGCATGCGCCCATCGACCTGGCGAACCAGGCGAGAAACCTGGCCGGACAGAACATTCATCTTCAGGGCGTTTTCCATGGAGACCAGCAACCGCTCCGGACTGGCTGGTTTGGGAATGAAATCCGCCGCACCGGCCTGCATCACCTTGACGATGACGTCGATACCGCTTTGCGCCGTCAGCACGATTACCGGCAGATCCGGCCAGCGTGGTTTAACCTGGCTCAAAACCTCGAAACCATCCAGATCCGGCATCACCAGATCCAGCAATATCAGGTCGATGTTATTGCCTTTTTCCGATTGCATGAACGCGACCGCGTCTTCACCGCCCTTGGCGATTTCAACGTCATAGCCATGCCGGCTGACCACTGTTTCCAACAGGCGTCTTTGGGTGGGATCGTCATCGACGATCAACACGGTTTGCGCCATTGCCCTCAATCCATTCGCTCATTATTTATGACATGGTTACTGTAGCGCCTGTGCCATTTCGGGACAAGCGCCGATTGAATGGAGATTGACCAATGGACTTGGGGACCTTGCCGCGATGGGATCTTGATGATCTTTACAGCGGTCCGGAGGCTGCGGAGCTGGCCACGGATCTGGACCGGGCGGAAGTGGCGGCGGAACAATTCAATGGGGATTATTGCGGCAAGGTCGGTGCTTTGTCAGCCGCGGCTCTGGCGCGCGCCATTCAACGTTATGAAGCCGACGAGGATCTGCTGGGGCGGATCGCCTCGTATGCGCAGCTGTATCACGCGGCGGATGTCTCGGACCGCGAGGTCGGCCGATTTTACCAAACCACCATGGAGCGGTTGAGCACGATAACCTCGAATTTGATTTTTTTCACATTAGAGCTGAACCTGATTGCAGATGGGGCGTTGCAGGCGGCGTTGGCCGCCGACCCGGATCTGAAACATTATGCGCCCTGGCTGCGGGATGTCCGTGCCTCACGTCCGCATCAGCTGTCCGACGAACAGGAACGCCTGCTGCATGAAAAACAGGTCACTGGCCGGGCGGCCTGGGTGCGCCTGTTTGATGAAACCATGGCGGACATGCGTTTTGCTGTCGCTGGCGAAGAGCGGGATGGTGAGGCACGCTCGTTGGAGCAAACCTTGCATCTGTTGCAGGAGCCCGACGGCGCCCAGCGCAAGGCCGCCGCCAAGGCCCTGGGCATTGGTTTCGAGGAAAAGAAAGGCCTGTTCGCCCTGATCACCAATACCCTGGCCAAGGACAAGGAGATCGAGGATAAATGGCGCCGCTTCGCCCGGCCCGATAGTGCCCGCCATCTCTCCAACCTGGTGGAGGACGAGGTCGTGGACGCTCTGGCGGATGCCGTTACGGCGGCCTATCCGCGCCTTTCGCACCGCTATTATGCCCTCAAGGCGAAATGGTTCGGGGTCGAGGCCCTGGATTATTGGGACCGAAACGCGCCCTTGCCCGATGAAGATCAAAGAGATTTCACTTTTCGGGCGGCCCAGGACCAGGTGTTGGCGGCCTATGGCGCATTTTCTCCCGAATTGGCCAAGATCGGTCAGCGCTTTTTTGACAATGCCTGGATCGATGCGCCCGCTTCGCCGGGTAAATCGTCCGGCGCCTTTGCTCATCCCACCGTGCCCTCAGCGCATCCATATTTGCTGCTGAATTATCAGGGCCGGGTGCGCGATGTGATGACCCTGGCCCATGAACTGGGTCACGGGGTGCACCAGGTGTTGGCGGCGGGGCAGGGCGCCTTGATGGCGGATACGCCCCTGACCCTTGCCGAGACGGCCAGTGTGTTCGGCGAGCAATTGACTTTTCGCGCCCTGCTGGACGGTGAAGCCGATCCGGGGCGGCGCAAGGCCATGCTGGCGGGCAAGACCGAGGATATGTTGAATACGGTGGTGCGCCAGATCGCCTTTTATGATTTCGAACGGCGCTTGCATGACGAGCGCCGCCAGGGCGAGATTTCCGTTGAACGCATTGGCGAAATCTGGATGGCCGTGCAGGGGGAAAGCCTGGGCCCCGCCATCCGTCTGCATGACGAATATGCCAACTACTGGTGCTATATCCCGCACTTCATCCATTCGCCGTTCTATGTCTACGCCTATGCCTTTGGCGATTGTCTGGTCAATTCCCTGTACGCGGTTTATCAGAACGCCAGCGATGGCTTCGCCGAGAAGTATCTTGCTATGTTGCGTGCGGGCGGTAGCCTACGCCACGGTGAATTGCTGGCGCCGTTCGGCCTGGATGCGGCCGATCCCGGCTTTTGGCAGCAGGGCCTGGGCGTGATCGAACGCTTCGTTGATGAATTGGAAGAATTATCCTGATGGTGGCTTCATGAGCAAGGACCGGGAAGAGGGCAGTCTTGGCGGGCGGGTGCGCCGTTATGCCAAGGTGGGCACGGCGGTCGGCGGCCTGGCGGCGCGTCTGGCGGGTGACCGCATGTTCGGCATGTCCATTGACCGGCCCACCCATGCCAAGGATCTGAAGAATGCCCTGGGTGGCCTGAAAGGCCCCTTGATGAAGGTGGCGCAGATCCTGGCCACCATTCCCGAGGCCCTGCCCGAGGAGTATGTGCAGGAGTTGCTGCAGCTGCAATCCAACGCTCCGGCCATGGGCTGGCTGTTCGTCAAACGCCGCATGGCAACCGAATTGGGTGCCGCTTGGCAGGATCGTTTTGATAATTTTGAGCACGAGGCCGCCGCCGCCGCCTCGTTGGGGCAGGTCCACCGCGCCGAACTGGATGGCCGGGGCCTGGCATGCAAGCTGCAATATCCCGACATGAGTTCGGCGGTGGAAGCGGACCTGGCGCAGCTGAAGCTGATCTTTGCCATCTACGGCCGCTATGACCGCACCATTGATACCTCGAATGTGCACAAGGAAATTGGCGAGCGCCTGCGCGAGGAACTGGATTATCAGCAGGAAGCCCGGCACATGGCCCTGTTCGCCGAAATCCTGAAGGCGGAACGCCACATCCACATTCCCGATGTCTTGCCGGAACTATCCACGAAGCGTCTGCTGACCATGAACTGGCTGGACGGTCAGCCGTTGTTGAATTTTCGCGAGGCGGACCTGGAAACCCGCAACACCATCGCCCTGAATATGTTCCGCACCTGGTATGTGCCGTTCTATACCGCCGGCGTGATCCACGGCGACCCGCATCTGGGCAACTATTCCGTGCGCCCGAACCTGGATATCAATCTGCTGGATTTTGGCTGTGTCCGCGTGTTCGAGGCGAAATTCGTGCAAGGCGTGATCGATCTGTACCGGGCCATTCGTGACGGTGATCAGGAATTGGCGGTGCATGCCTACGAGACCTGGGGCTTCACCGGGTTGAGCCAGGAAGTGATCGAGACCCTGAACCTGTGGGCGAATTTCGTCTATGGCCCCTTGTTGGAGGACCGTAGCCGGCGTATTCGTGAAGATCAGGAATCGGGCGTTTACGGTCGGGATGTGGCCGAAAAAGTGCACCGTAGTCTGCGCGAACTGGGTGGTGTGCGGCCGCCGCAGGAATTCGTTTTCATGGACCGCGCCGCCATTGGCCTGGGCGGGGTGTTCATGCATTTGAAGGCGGAAGTGAACTGGTATCGCCACTTTCACGAGCTGATCGAAGGCTTTGATGCAGCTAAAATGCGCAGAAAACAAAGCCGTTTGCTAAAGAAATTCGATTTGCCGCTGCCCTAGCCTGATCGTTTAGCCGCCCTGTAACTGACCTAGGTCAAGGCAGCCGCCGAGGGATGCAAATATACCCCGGAAAGATAATCAGTTTAGGTGGAAACGATGCGTTGATTGACGCGCCGGCTTTGCTATATTCCGCGCGTTCTTATGGAAGGTGCGGCTCAATGTCATTGCGGTACTATTCCCCGTACAATTGAAGCGAAATTGCAATCCCATTCCGCGGTTAGCGTGGTTTGATGAATCGGGAAGTGAATATGAAGATTGCCGTAATGAAAGAACGGCGGGCGGACGAGCGGCGGGTGGCGGCAACGCCGGAAACCGTGAAGAAGTTTGTCGGGCTTGGCGTTGATATTGTGGTCGAGGCCGGTGCCGGTGGCGCTGCTCATATCGCGGATAGTGAATTTCAGGAAGCCGGCGCCGTGATCGCCGCCGATGCCGCCGCCGCCCTGGATGGCGCGGACGTGGTCCTGAAAGTACGCCGCCCGATCATGGATGACGAGGACGAGGGCCCGAACGAACTGGCGCAGCTGCGCAAGGGGCAGGCGCTGGTCGCCATGCTCAATCCGTTGATCCGCCGCTCGGACTGCGACGCTTACGCGGCCGCGGGGATCGATGCCTATGCCATGGAATTGATGCCGCGGATCTCACGGGCGCAAAGCATGGATGTCCTCTCCAGCCAGGCCAATCTGGCCGGCTATAAGGCGGTGTTGGATGCGACGGAGGAATATGACCGCGCTCTGCCTATGATGATGACGGCGGCGGGCACCATCGCGCCGGCCAAGATTTTTGTCATGGGCGCCGGCGTGGCCGGGCTGCAGGCGATTGCCACGGCCCGGCGTCTGGGTGCCGTGGTCTCGGCCACTGATGTGCGCCCCGTCGCCAAGGAACAGGTGCAGAGCCTGGGCGCCAAGTTTGTCATGGTTGAGGATGAGGAGACGGCCGAGGCCGAAACCGCTGCCGGCTATGCCAAGGAAATGAGCGAGGAATATCAGAAAAAGCAGGCCGCGCTCATTGCCGAAACCATTTCGAAACAGGATATCGTGATCTGTACCGCGCTGATCCCCGGCCGCGCCGCCCCGACCTTGGTGGACGAGGCCATGGTGGCATCCATGCGGCCAGGCTCGGTCATCGTTGATCTGGCGGTGGAGAACGGCGGCAATTGCACCCTGTCGAAAATGGGTGAGGTGGTGGAGACCAATGGCGTCAAGATTATCGGCCATTCGAATTTCCCGGCCCGGCTGGCGGTTGATGCCTCTAACCTGTATGCCCGTAATCTTTTCAATTTTCTGTCGCCCCATATCGATGGCGAAAATGGCAACCTGTCCTTTGATTTCGAGGATGAAACCGTGTCCGGCGTCTGCCTGACCCGCGACGGCGCCATTATCCATCCGATGCTGAGCGAGAAGGAGTCCTAAGCAATGGATTTGGCGAATAGCATCGATCCATTCATCTATCGTCTGGCGATTTTCGTGCTGGCGATATTTGTCGGTTACTACGTGGTCTGGTCCGTGACGGCGGCGTTGCATACGCCCCTGATGTCGGTGACCAACGCCATCTCCTCCGTGATCATCGTCGGCGCCCTGATTGCCGCTGGCCCGGTCGAGATGTCCTTGTCCAAGGTACTGGGCGCCGTGGCTATCGGCCTGGCGGCGGTGAATATATTCGGCGGCTTTCTTGTCACCCAGCGTATGCTGGCCATGTACAAGAAAAAGCAGTAGGGGCCCAAGATAATGTCGGCAAACCTGACGGCCCTGGCCTACTTGATCGCCTCGGTCCTATTCATCATGGCCCTGCGCGGCCTCTCTTCACCGGAAACTTCCCGCAGCGGCAACGTCTACGGCATGATCGGCATGGCCATCGCGGTTATCACCACGGTGATCAATCCCGAAGTGGTCTCTTACACCTGGATCCTGACCGCCATGGTCATTGGTGGCGGAATTGGCGCCATCATCGCCCGGCGTATCGCCATGACCGATATGCCTCAACTGGTGGCGGCGTTTCACAGCCTGGTCGGCCTGGCCGCTGTATTGGTGGCTGCTGCCGCCTTCTACAATCCGGCCGCCTACGGCATTGCGGATGCGGACGGTATGTTGAAGCTGGCCAGCCGCATCGAAATGGGTATCGGCGTCGTGGTCGGCGCGATAACGTTTTCAGGCTCGATCATCGCCTTTGGCAAACTGCAAGGCATCGTCACCGGCAATCCCATTACCTTCCCCGGACAGCATGCGGTAAACGCCTTGATGGGCGCGGTGATTGTTGTGCTGGTGGTGTTGTTCGCCATTGGGCCCGAGTCCGAATGGTTTTGGGGCATGACCTTGCTGGCCTTCGCGCTGGGTTTCTTGTTGATCATTCCCATTGGCGGCGCCGATATGCCGGTGATCGTCTCCATGCTGAACAGTTATTCCGGCTGGGCCGCCGCCGGTATCGGCTTCACCTTGGAGAATACGGCATTGATCATCACCGGCGCCCTGGTGGGTTCGTCGGGCGCTATTCTGTCCTACATCATGTGCAAGGCCATGAACCGCTCGTTCATTTCGGTTCTGCTGGGCGGTTTTGGCGGCGACACGGCGGTGTCGGCCACACGCAGCGACAAGCCGGTGAAGGCAGGTAGCGCGGATGATGCTGCGTTCATCATGAAGAATGCTTCCTCCGTGATCATCGTGCCGGGCTATGGCATGGCCGTGGCCCAGGCCCAGCATACGGTCCGGGAAATGGGCGATTTGCTGAAGGGGCACGGCGTCAAGGTTACTTATGCCATTCATCCGGTGGCGGGCCGCATGCCTGGCCATATGAACGTGCTGTTGGCCGAAGCCAACGTCTCCTACGACGAAGTGTTCGAGTTGGAGGAGATTAATTCCGATTTCTCCAACACGGATGTGGCCTTTGTCATTGGCGCCAATGACGTAACGAACCCGGCCGCCCACGAACCGGGCAGTCCCATTGCGGGCATGCCGATCCTGGATGTGGACCGCGCGCGTACTTGCCTGTTTGTCAAACGCAGCCTGTCGCCCGGCTATGCCGGCATTGATAACGAGCTGTTTTACGCCGACAACACCATGATGTTGTTCGCCGACGCCAAGAAAATGGTCGAGGATATCGTCAAGGCGCTTTAAGCTGCGGCCGGCAGGTAAGGATTGTTAACCATTTTTCGGTAGCGTCCACGCCTGTTTTGCTGCTTTGGGAAGCTACCATGATCGAATACTTGAAAGGTGCCCGTCTTGGCCTTGCTTTTGGCCTTGTGCTGGTGATTCTTCCGCTGCCAGCCATGGCGAGCGGCAAGGAAGATTTGAAGTTCGCCAAGGTGCTGTTGGGCGAGGGCGAATGGGCCGCGGCGATGAATTTCTTTGGCCTGGCTATAAGTGACGGCGCCTTGACGACCAAGCAATTGTCCGTTGCCTATCATTTACGCGGCGTCAGCCGGGGCAAATTGAACAAGCACCGCCTGGCCCAGATGGACCACAAGAAGGCGGTCTTGCTTGACCCGAATAATGTCGAAGCCTGGTCATCCCTTTGCTATCAGCATGGCGCCAATAGCAAACAATTCGATACAGCTATGCAGGCCTGCAACAAGGCCCTGGGCCTGGACCCCCAACATGGCCCCAGCTACGCCCTGCGTGCCCTGGTCTGGCATGGTTTGGCGCAACCGGGCCGGGCCGAAACCGATTTCGCCCAGGCGATCACGCTGGCACCGAAAAACTGGGGCATTCACTTTAACCGGGGCATGTTCTATCACAACATTCAAGAGCCGGTGAAAGCCAAGCATAGCTTTGCCGAGGCCTACAAGTTGGCATCAAACTGGGAGCGCCACGGCATCACCGCCGACCCGATCTTCAAGGCCTATGACGTTTCGAAAAAGCCCTAGTCAACGGCAATCATCTCTGCCGCCTTTTCCGCGATCATTATCGTCGGCGCGTTAGTGTTGCCGCCGATCAGGGTCGGCATGATGGAGGCATCGACCACGCGCAAGCCGGTCATGCCGTGTACCCGCAATTCACGATCCACCACCGCCCCGTCATCCCGGCCCATCCTGGCCGTGCCCACGGGGTGATAGATGGTGTCGGCGCGGTTGCGGATGTCCTCGATGATCTGTTCATCGCTCTGTACATTCGCCGTTAACAGCTCCCGCCCCCGGTAGGGTGCAAGCGCAGGCGCTTCGAGAATACGCCGGGTTAGTTTGAAGCCGGCCACCAGGCCGTCCAGATCCGCCGGCTCGGCCAGGAAATTCGGGTCGATACGAGGTGGGGCCATGGGATCGGGACTGTTCAGACTGACGCTGCCCCGGCTTTTGGGGCGTAGGACGCAGACATGGGCGCAATAGCCGCGCGCGAAATGGCGCTTGCGGGTGTGGTCGTCGACGATGGCGGCGTTGAAGTGTAGTTGCAGGTCGGGAATGGCCAGATCGGGCCTGCTTTTGACGAAGCCTCCGGTCTCGGTGGAGTTGGAGGTGATGATCCCGGTGCGTGAGCGGCGCCATTCAAAGATACCTCTGATCAGCTTGGTAATACCGCCTGGCGTCAGGCCCATGGCAAGGGGCGAGGGCGACAGATAGGGGATCACGATGTCAATATGATCCTGCAGGTTTTGTCCAACGCCCGGCAATGCGTGGCTTACCGGAATGCCCTGTTCCTGCAACGCGGCGCCGGGCCCGATCCCTGATAGCAGTAGCAATTGCGGCGTCTGTAAGGCGCCCGCCGATAGGATCACCTCGCGCTTGGCATGGACTTCATGGCTCTGGCCGTCTTGGTGATAGGCCACGCCGACCGCCCGTTTGCCTTCCAGAATGATCCGGGTGGCATGCACACCGGTCAGAACCGATAAATTCTCACGCCCTAATGCCGGTGACAGGTAGGCCCGGGCGGCGGAACAGCGTTCGCCGTTGATCTGGGTGACTTGGTAGCTGCCCACGCCTTCCTGTTCCGGGCCGTTGAAATCGTCGTTGCGGGGCAGTTGCATTTCCAAACCCGCATGAACATAGGCCTGGGCCAGGGGGTTGGGAGAGCGCAGGTCGGCGACATTCAAGGGCCCGCCCGTGCCATGCAGATCATCCCCGCCGCGTTCCTGGTGCTGTGATTTCTTGAAATACGGCAGCACCTGGGCAAAGGACCAGCCGGGATTTCCAAGCTCGGCCCAATGGTCATAGTCCCAAGGGTGGCCACGGGTGTAGATCATGGCGTTGATGGCGGAAGACCCGCCCAGCACCTTGCCGCGAGGCTGATAGCCGCGACGCCCGTTAAAGCCGGCTTGCGGCACGGTTTCAAAGGCCCAGTTTAGATATTTGCTGGGCACGGTCGCGCCCAGGCCCAGGGGAGCCTTGATGAAGGGGGAGCTGTCGCTCGGCCCCGCCTCCAACAGGCAGACCCGCGTGTGCGGGTCTTCGGACAGGCGCCCCGCCAGGACGCAACCGGCGGAACCGCCGCCAACGATGATGAAGTCGAAGGTCGTCATTGCAAAACTGGATATCCCGCCGCCGCCGCGCCCACCTCCATTTCCAACATGATTTTGTAATCCGCCAGGGTTGGGTCGGCAAAGCCTTGGATCAGCAATGCGTCCCGTGCCTCAACCAACTCCGGATCCTGCAAGGCGCGGTTCAGGGCGGCGCGTAGGCGGGCGTGGTCGGCGCGGGAGGTATGCTTGCTGGTGACATAAGGCAGGGCCGGGGCCGCCTGGGTTTGCGCCAATACACGGGTTCCGGCGACAGAATCCGGATCGTGGCGGGACATCAGGCCATGGGTGACGCAGTCGATGGCGGCCACATCCGCCTCGCCCCCGGCGATCATGGCGATGGAGAACTGATGTTTGCCCGCCACCTTAACCTCGCCAAAGAAGCGCCCATTCCGGGCCAGGGGCGCAATGGTATGGCGCAGCACGTTCATGCCCGATTGCGAGTCCCAATCGTTGATGGCGCAGATGCCGCCGCGCAGATCTTCCAATGTCGCTGCGTCACTGTTGGCCCGGACAACGATCAGGCTGCAATAATTGGCGCCGTAACAGCCCTCCGCGCCATAGATCGGCGTGGCGAGAAGGGTTAGATGAGCCATGAAATGCTTCAGCAATGGATAGCCGCAGGTCTGGCTCAACAACAGGTCCGGCGAACGCCATAGATCCTCCCGCGGCCCGCCGCGCCACAACTCGTCGGGAACATCGCTAAAACCTTCCTCCCTGCAAGCTTTCGCCAGGCCGGCCCACCAGGCGTCCGTGGCCTCGCGCACGGGGTCCAGGTCATACATGGTCAGGCCCGCCAGTTTCATCAGGTTTCGATTGCCTCCGTTACCGCGCGGGTATTGCCAAACGAAGGAATGACGGCGGAATGACGCCCGGCGCCGCCCGCGACGACCAGTTGGATATCATCGTGGGACATAGCGATCCTTGCGCCTTCGTCGCCATCCGCCATCAGGCGTTCGGGCACGTATTGCCGCATGATGACCCGTTGAGGTTCGGACAGTACATGGGCCGGAATAAAGGCGTTCTCGATCAGATAATTCTTGATATCCGCCTTGGAGAAGCCGTCATTGTGGATGATCTCCGCATGCTCCGGTCCCAGCACCAGCATGATCTCGCCGCCCAGATAGCTGTTGTTCAGGCCCGGCGAACACATGGTGCCGCCGATGGTCTGCAGGATCTCCTCCGCCGTCTTGCCATAGTGATCGTTGACATTGTGCGGTCCCTCCACGCCGCACAGGGTGACGGTGCTTTGCTCCGCCCCAAAGCCGCGCTCCATGGCCAGGGTCTCGCCCCAGGGGTTTTCCGCCAGGTTTTCACCGAAGCAAAAACTATATTTGGCCGGTGTGCCCATGGTGGCCCGGTCCAGAATACCCGGCGTGCCACCGCCAATGTTCAGCAGGATGGAGCGGATACCCCGGCCAATGGCCGCATTGGCCAGGCTGCCCTGACCCATGACGTTGTAGGTGGTGTTGACGTCGATGGCCTCGGTAATGGGACCACTGATCAAGGCCAGAACCGTACAGGGATGCGTGGTGGTGTTCAGGGCCTTCAGGTTCAGGGCCGATTGGCCCAGGGCCTTGGTGGCGGCGACCAAAACCGGCAGGTGATCAGGCTGGCAGCCCGCCATGACGCCGTTGATGGCGACCTTGGCCACCGTGGCTTCGCCCTGGCGCGGTTCAATCCGGGCCAGTAGTTCGCTTGGTTCAACTCCGCTATCGCCCAGCATTTTTTCATAGCGTTCCGGGGTCGGCGGAATGATCGGCAGGCCATCGGTCCAACCCCGGCTGTAGAACAGCCGGTTGACGCCATCCAGATCGTCCGGGCCATTCACGCGTTCAGGCGCATCGGGGGCGGAGAAATTTCCGTCGAACATGGAGCGGTAGCGCAGGCGTGACTTCGTTGGCGGCGCCTTTTCCTTGAACTCCGCGCGCAGATCCTCGGGATCGTCCTGCCACAGGCGGATTACTTCATCGACCACATTGTGGGCAATCTCGGCCACTTCATCGGGCAGCAGCTTGGCCACCGGGTGGGGGACCACGGCGATGGGTAGGCCGGGCATGCCCAGACATTGGGTTTCCGCCTTGCCCAGGGCGTAGAATTCATCGCTACACACGGTAGCGGTCGCGATGCCATGTTGTTCCAGCTTTATGCTGTCATGAATGCACCACGACGTGCACGAGCCTCAATCGCCAAAACCCGCGACAACCACGTCACAGCGTTCGAGGAATTCGGCGGAGAATTCAGCCGGTACCGAGGCCGCCTTGTAACCGCGCATGATCTCCACATTGCCGAACCGTTGGGTCAGCAAGCTTTCCATGTTGTCCATGAACAGATCGGCATTGGCCTTTTGGTTGGAGAACAGGCCGATCACAACAGGCGCGCCAGCATCGCTTTTGCCGTCGATTTGCCGACGCGGCGCCAGCGGGGCATCTTCATTGGCGACAATGCCGCAGGGGTTCATCAGTTCACGGGCCATATGTCTATCCTTTCGAGTCAGTTGCCTCGATTACAACAGCCTGTACCCCGTTGCACAAGCCTGGAGCTATTGGCCCAAGCCGTGCCATGATGATGCCGAAACAGGCGAGGAGGACGGAGTATGAAATTCGGTGTTCACATTCCACAGATCGGGCGCAAGGCGGGGCCGGAAGCGGTGCGCCGCGGCGCGCGTCAGGCCGAGGAGCTTGGCTTTGACAGTATCTGGGTCAACGATCATCTGGCCATTCCCCATGATGCGCCCTATCCGCCGTCAAAGAGTTTCTATGAACCGTTGATTACCCTGACCTGGGCGGCGGCGGCAACCAGCCGGGTAGAGTTAGGCACCTCCGTTTTGGTGCTGCCCCTGCGCATCCCGGCGCATCTGGCCAAGGAATTGGCGACCCTGGATCTGTTGAGCGAAGGCCGCTTGATACTGGGCACCGGCGTGGGCTGGATGGAGGGTGAGTTCGATGCCGTGGGCGTGCCGTTCGATGACCGGGGCGCGCGAACCGACGATATTATCAACATACTGCGGGCTTGCTGGACCGAGGACCCCATTTCATATGAGCCAAAAGTTGTCACGGCGAAATTGGCGGGCATCCGCACCCTGCCGCAGCCGGGCCGCAAGATACCGATCTGGGTGGGCGGTGTTTCCGCCCCCGCCCGCCGCCGCGCCATGGCCTTAGGCGACGGTTGGCACGGCACCCGCGTACCGGTGGAGGATATCGGCGCCATGACGGCGGAGTTGCGCGCGGTGCGCGGTCCCGATTTCCCCCTGACCATGCGCGTGTTCTGGGACCCCTTCGAGGATGACCACGACATGATAAAGGCCACCACCCAGGCCTATGCGGATGCGGGTATCGATGGCTTGATCATGGAGCCACGGCAACGCGGACTGGACGATTGGCTGCGCGCGGTCGAGGAGCTGTGGAAACTGATGCGGCCCTGGCGCGGCTAGCACTCATGACGGTACCGGTGACCATAATTGGCGGTTTTCTCGGTGCCGGCAAAACCACGTTGTTGAACGCTCTGTTGGCCCAGGACATTGGCCCGCGTCTTGCGGTGGTGGTCAATGATTTCGGGGATCTGGCGGTGGACGGCGATCTGGTATCAGCCCACGGCGGCGATACGGTGACGCTGGCCAATGGCTGTATCTGTTGTTCCATGGGCGAAGATCTGCTGCTGACCTTGACCAGGTTGGTGCGCGGGGATAATCCGCCCGAGCACATTTTGATAGAGGCCAGCGGCGTCGCCGACCCGCAGCCCATTGCCGATATGGCCGCGCGGCATCCGGAGCTTGAGCTTGATGGCGTGCTGGTGCTGGCCGATGGCGAATTGGTGGAGGAAACGGCGGCGGATCAGCATGCGGGCGAGACCATCCGGCAACAACTTGCCGCCGCCGACCTGGTGATCCTGAACAAATGTGATCTGCTGGATGACTATGACCGGAACGAAGTCCATCAATGGCTGGCCGCGCAGGCGCCTGGCGCCGCGATTGCCGAGGCCCGGCGGGGGGATGTTCCGGCCGCACTGTTGTTGGGTGCGGGGAAGGGATCAACCATGTCAGCAACGACAGTGGCTCATGGGCATTCCCATGAAGATACATTTCGCGCGGTGTCGTTTGCACTCAGCGTGCCTTTGGACAAGGAGGCGTTCCTGCTGTTTGCCGCCGGTTTGCCGCGATCAGTTCTGCGGGCCAAGGGGATCATCCGGTTGTGTGATCATCCCGGCCGATGGCTTTTTCAACTGGTCGGCCGGCGTCATGAACTCACGCCAGCCGATGGCGCCGGATCCGATGACCGTCTGGTATTTCTTGGCACGCCGGAGATGCCGGACGAGGCGGCGTTGCGTGACCTGCTCTAACCAAACAGGCCGTCGGGTAGGATCATGTAGGCGGCCAGGGCGATCATCGCGATGCCGCCGGCCTTGCCCGCCAGATCGCCACGGGGCATGACCTTTTCGCCCAGCACCAGAATGGCGATCAAGGCGACCCAGAGCAGGTTCATCACACCGCCAACAAACAACAACGCCATCAACAGCCAACAACAGCCCACGCAATAGGCGCCGTGGGAGAGGCCCATTTTCAAGGCGCCCAGATTGCCCGGCAGCCACTTGGTCATCAGGAAACTCAGGGGCGAGCGGCATTTCCCCAGGCAGGCTTGTTTCAGCGGCGTCAGTTGATAGATGCCGCAGGCCAGCAGCAACCCGATCGTCAACCAGCGCGAGGTTCCCACCATCATGGGCGAAACCAACGCGGCCTCGGTCAGGGCCCATTGCGCCAGGGTGGCGGCAACGCTGAACGCAGACCAGATAAGCAAATAGGCGGCGGTGAAGAGGGCGATGCGCAGGCCGGGGTTTTCGTCCCTGGCCTGCTTGCGCGTGATCATGGCGAACAGCAGGATCATCGGTGCTGCGGAGGGCACCATCATGCCCACCATCATGATCCACCACATCAAAGCCATCAGGACAAACGTGGTCAGGGTCCAACCGCTCATGGTTTGGGTCATGGCCTGGCCCATGGTTGCCATCTGCTCCATGCCCATCAGGCTCATATCACCGGCGGCCATGTCAGCGGCCAAAATAGCCAGATAAATCCATGAAACGAGACTAAGAGCGGCCAAGGCGATGATCACCAAGGCCCGGTCGCGCCTAAAGATGCGTTCCATGCCCGAAAATCTCCCGAAAAGTCACCATCGCCCCAAACAAAACGACGCACATGGCCATTTTTTACCGCCTAGTATGTATTGTCCAGGTCATAGATTTCCTTCGCCGCCACTTGGGGCGGGTCAGGCCTTTCGCCGTTCCGCCCTCAGGTTGCTGTAATTGCCCAGCAAGACAAGACCGCCGCCGACGAAGACCCATAATTCCAACGGCTCGCCATAGAGCAGCACGCCAACCACGGCGATCAGCGGCAGGCGGATGAAATCCAGCGGCGCGACGACGATGGCGTCGGCCAGGCTGACGGCGCGGACGATACAGAAATGCGCGGTAAAGCCCAGGACAGCCACCAGGATCAACCACAGGCCCGTGACCGGGGACGGCCAGTTAAGATCGCGAAAGGCGAGCAACAAGCCCACGGGCGTCTGCACCAACGCCATGTAAAACAGAATGGTCACGGGCTGTTCGGTGGTGGACAGGCTTTTGGTGCCCATCATGGCACCGGCGAAGCCCACGGAGCCGATCAGCATCACGATGGAACCCAGGCTGACGGCTTCCAGGCCCGGACGTAGGACGATAAGGACGCCGGCGAAGCCCAGGCTGACGGCTACCAGGCGCATTTTTGTCAGGCGCTCCCCCAACAGCAAGGGCGCCAGAGCCGCAACCCATAAAGGCGTGGTGAATTCCAGGGCGAATAATTGCGCCAGGGGAATGAGCCCCAGGGCGAAGAACCAGCCGAATTGTCCCACCAGATGGGAACTATTGCGGATGATATGCAGTTTGATGCGGTGGGTTCGAAATTTTCGGAACCCGCCAGGGGTACAGGCTGCGTAGATCATCACCAGGGTGAGCCCGATGGCGCTGCGGTAGAACATCAATTGATAGACGTCCAATTCCTCGAATACCGCCCGGCCCGCCACGGCCATGGTGGAGAACGAGACCACCGCGCCCATCATCCAGAGCGCGGCGCCAAACACATTGGATTGTGCGGCGGGTGTGGCCAAGATCTATCGCGGCAGGACGGTGCTGCCCATCAAAGCCTGATCCACCGAGCGGGCGCATTGCCGGCCCTCGCGGATGGCCCAGACCACCAAGGATTGGCCCCGGCGCATATCGCCGGCGGAAAAGACACCGGGGATAGAGGTTTTGTAGTCCTCGGTATCAGCCCTGACGTTGCCCCTGCCGTCCAGCTCCACGCCAAGGGCCTCCAACATGCCATCCTTGGTCGGATGCACGAAGCCCATGGCAAGCAATACCAGATCGGCCTTCAGCTCGAACTCGCTGCCGGGGATCTCGTTCATGGTCATGGCGCCGCCATCCTGATCCCAGGCGACGCGAACCAGCTCCAAGGCCGCGATCTTGCCATTCTTCTCGCGGATCTTTTTTGTCAGAACGGACCAATCCCGCTCGCAGCCCTCGTCATGGGACGACGAGGTGCGCAGTTTCGTGGGCCAGTTGGGCCAGGTCAGCGCCTTGTCTTCATGTAGGGGCGGTTTCGGCATGATCTCCAGCTGCGTGATCGAGGCAGCACCTTGGCGATTGGAGGTGCCGACACAGTCGGAACCCGTATCGCCGCCGCCAATGACCACCACATGCTTGCCCGTGGCCAGCAATTCAGGGCCATTGCCGCCATCTGCAAATAGCGGCTCACCCGCCAGGCGGCGGTTCTGCTGGGTCAGGAAATCCATGGCGAAATGCACGCCGTCCAGCTCCCGCCCCGGCACGGGCATATCGCGGGGATGCTCGGCGCCGCCGGTAAGGACCACGGCGTCGAATTTTTCTTGAATTTCCTCGATCGGAATGGTCACGCCGATATTGCTGTTGGGACGGAATTCAACGCCCTCGGCCCGCATCTGCGCCATGCGCCGATCGATGAATTTCTTCTCCAGCTTGAAATCCGGGATGCCATAGCGCATCAGGCCGCCAATACGGGCGTTTTTCTCGTACAACACCACGCTGTGGCCGGCGCGGGCCAGTTGCTGGGCACAGGCCATGCCAGCCGGGCCGGAACCAACCACGGCCACGGTCTTGCCGGTGCGGTGCTTGGCGATGCGCGGGACAATCCAACCCTCGGCCCAACCCTTTTCGATGATCGAGAGTTCAATCGTCTTGATGGTTACCGGCTGGTCCGTAATGTTCAAGGTGCAGGCGGCCTCGCACGGCGCGGGGCAGATGCGGCCAGTAAATTCGGGGAAGTTATTGGTCGACTGCAAGATACGCAGCGCGGTGTGCCATTCGCCTTGATAGACCATGTCATTCCATTCCGGAATGATGTTGTTGACCGGACAGCCATCATGACAATAGGGAATGCCGCAATCCATGCAGCGGGCACCCTGCTGGCGGACATCGGGCTCGGTCAGGGGAACGGTGAATTCATCGTAATGATGCAGCCGCTTTTCCGTGGGCGCGTAGGAATGGTCCCGCCGGGCGATCTCCATGAAACCTGTAGGTTTACCCATAGTCTTTACTCACCCCCTACCGCGACAGAGACGCCGGTCCGGCTCTCATCGGCCTCGGACCGCGCCTGGGCCTGCATTTCCTGCAAGGCGCGGCGGTAATCCACCGGCATCACCTTGACGAAACGCGGCAGATATTCGTCCCAATTATCCAAAATCATGCGCGCCCGGTCACTGTCCGTGTAACGCAAATGGTTCTCGATCAGACCATGCAGACGCTGGGCGTCATAGCGGGTCATATCGTGTACCAGATCAACCCGGCCATGGGTTTCCAGATCACCGCCCTGGTGATCCAGATCTTCCAGCGCCTGATCCTCGTCCGCGATCGGTTCCAACTCGACCATGGCCATGTTGCAGCGCAAATGAAAGTCGCTGCTTTCATTCAGTACATAGGCGATGCCGCCGCTCATGCCGGCTGCGAAGTTACGGCCCGTCGCACCCAACACCACGACCACGCCGCCCGTCATGTATTCGCAACCATGATCGCCGACGCCTTCAACCACGGCCGTGACGCCGGAATTACGCACGCCAAAACGTTCGCCGGCGACGCCGCGGAAATAGCATTCGCCGGATATGGCGCCATACAAAACAGTATTGCCGATCAGGATATTCTCCTCCGGCGTGATAGAGGAAACCTTGGGCGGATAGATCACCACCCGGCCGCCCGACAGCCCCTTGCCCACATAATCATTGGCGTCACCTTCCAACTCAAATGTGACGCCATGGCTGAGGAAGGCGGCAAAGCTTTGCCCGGCACTGCCCGTGAACTTGGCATGCAGGGTGCCGTCTTCCAGGCCCGCGTTGCCATGCTTTTGAGCAATGCGCCCGGATAGCATGGCGCCGACGGTGCGGTTGATATTCTTGATCGGCAGGTCGATCCGGACCTTTTCGCCGCGTTCGATGGCTGGCGTGGCCTGTTCGATCAGCTGATTGTCCAGGGCCTTGTCCAGGCCATGGTCCTGCACCTCGCAATTGCGGATGGCGACGCCGGGACCGGGTTCGGGCATATGCAGCAAGGGGCTTAGATCAAGGCCCTTGGCCTTCCAATGGGTCACCGCCTTGCGGGTTTCCAGACGGTCCCGCTGGCCGATCATTTCATCAAAGGTGCGGAAGCCCAATTTTGCCATCAGCTCGCGGACCTCTTCCGCCAGGTAAGTGAAGAAATTGATGACGTGCTCGGGCTGGCCGGGAAATAGTTTTCGCAGCTCCGGGTCCTGGGTCGCAACGCCGACCGGACAGGTGTTCAGATGACATTTGCGCATCATGATGCAGCCCTGTGAAATAAGCGCAGCCGTGGCGATGCCGAATTCATCCGCGCCCAGCAAGGCGCCGATCACCACGTCCCGGCCCGTGCGCAGGCCGCCATCGACCTGCACCGCGATGCGGCCGCGCAGGCCGTTCATCACCAGGGTCTGATGGGTTTCCGCCAGGCCGATTTCCCACGGGCTGCCGGCATTCTGGATCGAGGTGATCGGCGAAGCGCCCGTGCCGCCGTCATAACCCGAAATGGTGACATGATCCGCATGCGCCTTCGAGACGCCGGCTGCAACCGTGCCCACGCCCAGCTCGGACACCAGCTTGACCGAAATCCGTGCCTCGGGGTTGACGTTCTTCAGATCGTGGATCAGCTGCGCCAGGTCCTCGATGGAATAAATATCATGATGGGGCGGTGGTGATATCAGGCCCACGCCCGGGGTTGAATGGCGCACCCGTGCGATCCATTCATCAACCTTGTGGCCGGGCAATTGCCCGCCCTCGCCTGGCTTCGCGCCCTGAGCCATTTTGATCTGAATATCAGAGGCGTTGACCAGATATTCCGCCATCACGCCAAACCGGCCCGAGGCAACCTGCTTGATACCCGAACGCATGCTGTCGCCGTTTTTCAGGGGCCGGTAACGTTCGGCCTCCTCGCCGCCTTCGCCGCTGTTCGACTTGCCGCCGATACGGTTCATGGCGATGGCCAGGTTGGTATGCGCCTCCCAGCTGATCGAGCCGAAGGACATCGCCCCGGTGGCGAAGCGTTTGAAAATCTCCGTAATCGGTTCCACTTCGTCCAGGTCAAGGGGTTGCTCGGCGAACTTGAAATCAAACAGGCCGCGCAGGTATTTCAGCTTTTCATCCTGTTCATTCATACGCCGGGCGTAAGCTTGATACTTACCCCGATCGCCGGCGCGTACCGCGTGCTGCAACAGGGCCACGGTTTCCGGCGTCCAGGCGTGTTCCTCGCCGCGCTGCCGATAAGCCAGCTCGCCGCCAGGGTCCAAGGCGTCGCGATAGGGCAGAACATCCGCGAAAGCCAGAACATGCCGGCGCACCGTCTCGTCGGCGATCTCCAACAGGCCGACGCCATTGATGGCGCATCTGGTACCGGTGAAGTGTTGATCGAGGAGTTCCTGGCTCAAACCCACGGCGTCGAAAATCTGTGCGCCGCAATAGGATTGATAGGTCGAAATGCCCATTTTGGACATCACCTTCAAGATACCTTTGGCGACCGCCTTGATATAGCGGCGGTGCAGTTCGTCCTCTGCCAGATCCTCGGGTAATTTTGTCCGCATGGCGGACAATGTATCAAACGCCAGATATGGATTGACCGCCTCGGCGCCGTAACCCGCCAGCAGGCAGAAATCATGCACCCGCCGGGCCTCGCCCGTCTCCACCACCAGGCCCACTTCCGTGCGCTGGCCGGTGCGGATCAGGTGATGATGCACAGCCGCCGTGGCCAGCAAAATGGGGATCGCGACGCGATCTGTGTCAATGCCCCGGTCCGAAAGGATCAGAATGTTGTAGGGCCGCTCCACCACCTCCTCGGCGTGTTGGCACAGACCGTCCAGGGCCTTGGCCATGCCGGCGGCGCCTTCCGATGCCGGATAGGTAATATCCAAGGTGTAGGTGCGGAATACTTGGCCGACCTGGTTCTCGATCCGGCGAACCCGTTCCAGATCCATGTTAGTCAGGATCGGTTGCCGTACTTCCAGGCGCTTTTTCGTGCCGGCATCATCAGGGTCCAGCAGATTGGGCCGGGGCCCAATCAGCGAAACCAGGGACATCACCAATTCTTCCCGGATCGGATCAATCGGTGGATTGGTGACTTGGGCGAAACATTGCTTGAAATAGTCGAACAGCCGCTTGGGCCGATCCGAAAGTACGGCCAGGGGCACATCCATGCCCATGGAACCAATCGGATCCTGTCCCGTCAGAGCCATTGGCGTCAGAAAGAATTTAGTATCTTCCTGGGTGTAGCCAAAGGCCTGCTGGCGGTCCAACAAGGTCCGGGCATCGGGCGTCATGGGTCCGACTTCGTCCGGCAGATCCTCAAGGTGGATCTGGGTCTCGTCCAGCCATTTTTGATAAGGTTTGGCCTGGGCCAGGGACGCCTTGATCTCTTCATCGCCGATGATGCGGCCTTCTTCCAGGTCGATCAGGAACATCTTGCCCGGCTGTAGGCGCCATTTCTGTACGATTTTTTCTTCCGGCACGTCGAGGACGCCGACTTCCGAACCCATGATCACCAGATCATCGTCGGTTACCACATAACGGGCCGGCCGCAGGCCGTTGCGGTCCAGGGTGGCGCCGATCTGGCGTCCATCGGTAAAGGCAATTGCCGCCGGGCCGTCCCACGGCTCCATCAGGGCGGCGTGGTATTCGTAAAAGGCGCGCCGGTCCGCATCCATTAAGACATTGTCGTTCCAGGCCTCCGGGATCATCATCATCATGGCGTGGGACAGGGAATAACCGCCTGCCACCAGCAATTCAAAGGCATTGTCGTAGGTCGCCGAGTCAGAGGCGCCATCGCCGATCAACGGCCACAACTTGTCTAGATCGTCGCCCAGCACGGTCGAGCTCATGGCATGCCGCCGCGCCGCCATCCAATTGATATTACCGCGTACCGTGTTGATTTCGCCGTTGTGGCAGAGATAGCGGAAAGGCTGGGCCAGGCGCCAGGATGGGAAAGTATTGGTGGAAAAGCGTTGGTGTACAAGGGCCAGGGCGGATTCCGCCCGTTCGTCCTGCAGGTCGAGGTAATAGTTCGACAGATTGCCCGACAGCACCATGCCTTTATAAACGATGGTGCGGGTGGACAGGGAGGTGATGTAAAAGGCGTTGCCCGCGTCCGCCGCGCTTTTCCAGATCACCCGATGGGTCTGTTTGCGGATGACGAACAACTTACGCTCGAATGCACTCTGGTCCTTGGTGTCCGGGCCGCGGCCTATGAAGAATTGCCGGATCAGCGGCTCGTCCGGCTTGACGCTTTCACCCAGGCAGGAATTATCGACCGGTACATCTCGCCAGCCCAGGCAGACCTGACCTTCATCCACCGTGACCTGCTCCATCGCGGCGACGCACTTGGCGGCGGCGTCTTCCTGGCGGGGCAGAAACAGCATGGCGACGGCGTAATCGCCGACGGGCGGCAATGTAATATTCTTGCCGTCAGGCGTATTGGCGCAGTCCTCGCGCAACAGACGGTCGGGAATTTGCAGCAGGATACCGGCGCCATCGCCGGCCAACGGGTCAGCGCCAACCGCGCCCCGATGGTCCAGATTGACCAAAATCTGTAGCCCCTGACGAATAATTTCATGGCTTTTACGGTTTTTGATATTGGCCAAAAACCCAACGCCGCAATTTTCGTGCTCGTTTTCTGGGGTGTATAAGCCTTGCGGCTCTGGCAAGCCCCTAACATTCATATCGTAACTTCCCAATAACTATTAGTCCCAACACGCCGATATCCGTTTCCACAAACCGCTTCCACGGATTTCCATAGTTGTTCGTTGCGCTGGCTCTGGGCGAGCCAATCCGCGCGCTTCATCGTCATTTATGCCCGATTGGTCAAGATCCCAACATAGGCCTTGTCTAACCGGGCAAGTGCGGCGTGCGCGCCTCTATAACACAAATTTCCAGAAAGCGTGAATCGTAGCGTCACTGGCAGGCAATTTTCTCTAAATATGAGTTTTAAATACATTCAAATACTAAATGAAATTGTATTTCGTCTCATTTTGCAGGGAAGCCCACGCATTCGGCGGCCAAAACCGCCCCTGATCCCGCCATAGCCAATGCTGTCCCAGACAAAAAAGGGCACGGATGTATTGCAAAGGAGGCGTAAAATGTCGGGTAATGATGGCGGCAATGCGATGACGGAGATCGCCTTGGCCCTGGCCATGGCATTCTTCGCCATCATGATCCTCACAATGGTATCCATGGGTGGTGGCGGCCCGGCTGGCGTGGTGACGCCGACAACGCCAAAATCCAGTGTCAAAACGCCCCCAGACGGCCTGCGTCTGCTGCCCCCCGCCAGTCAGGCCACAGGGCGCCTCAATGCCGGAGACACCCGCGTCGTGCCGGCGCGCCAGCTGATTATCTACAGCGGCGGCCGCTTCTTGGACGAAAAGCTACAACCCCTGGAAGCGGCGGCCATGAACGCCATGGCGAAACCGGTGCTGGCGGTTTCGCCTGAACTGTCCCTGGCCCAGGTGATGGCGGCAAAGGATCGCCTGAGCCTGCCCGCTCTGACCGTTACCATCCTCAATCGCCAATGGCTCGCAGCCATAAAGGAGCACCACAAATGATACATTTTCTATTGCTAAAGGCGTTGCTGCTGGGTCTGGGCCTGGCCATCGGCAGCCTGATCAATACTGCCGAGGCGCGGCCCGAACCGGGGACTTTCGCGCGCGGCCATATTATGCGCCTGGTCGTGGCGGAGGCGGAGGCGACCACGGTGCCGCCGTCCCTGGCCTTGGCCCTGGCCAAGGTGGAATCTGATTTTCAAGCGGCGGCACTGTCGACGCAGGGTGCCCGGGGTGTAATGCAGATCATGCCCCGGACGGCACGTCAGGAATTCGGCGTTGCCGCTGACGAGCTGTGGCAACCACGCCTGAATATCCAGTTGGGCTTGAGCTTTTTGGAGCAACTGATCGGGCGCTACGGCGGGCGCTGGGATCTGGCGCTGTCCCACTACAATGGCGGCAGCCTGCGCGGCACGGGCGCCCGGGCAAAGGCCCATGGTTTCACCCGGCGCTATGTGCGATCCGTGCTGCGTTGGCAGAAACGCTATGCCGCGCAAGCCATGGTCTGGCGCGATGGCGCCGCCAAAAAGGCGCCGCAGGACTGGACGCCGGCGCGCACCGTACCCGAGATGGCGCAGGTTGCCCGTTCCGCCGCGGCGGCGGATGAAGTCGCTGTTGATCGGCGTCTTCGGAGACGTCTTGCCATGATCCGCGAGGCCCATGCAGAGCGGCAGGCCGCGCGGGCCGAACATAAACGCCGCCGCTTGCTTCGCCGCCGCCAAGCGCGGAACCAGGCGCGTGGACATGCACGTGACCATGCAGGTGATTGGGATGATCACCACGATCTGGATGATTTTGCCCATCACCGGCGCTATCCCCTGGGCCGGCGGGGCTGATCCATGAGGTGCGCTTTCGGCATGCTTGTTGTTGCGGGGCTGCTGGCGCTGACCGCCACCGCCACCGCCACCGCAGCTAGCGGTCGCCTGGCGCTGCAACGGCTGGTGGTGGCCGAAGCGCGTAACATGGGCGTGGCACCCGGGCTGGCCCTGGCCGTGGCCCATGCGGAGTCCGACTTCAATCCGAAAGTGCGCTCTCACAAGGGCGCGCGCGGGATCATGCAGATCATGCCGCGCACCGCCTGGGAGGAATATGGCATTGTTCCCGAACAGCTCTGGCAGCCGCGGATCAACGTGCGTCTGGGCCTGCATTTCCTCAAACGTTTGCTGCGCCGATACCATGGCCGTGTCGATTTGGCACTGTCCTATTACAATGGCGGCTCAGCGGTGGGGGATCTGCCACGGGCCCGGATTATACCAGCGACTTATCCCTATGTGCGCAAGGTCCGGAAACTTCGGCTAAACTACCGGCGGATGGTTCGAAAGGGCACCTATGATGAGTGAACAGCAATTGTTAGGCAGCGGCGCCGATGGCCAGTTTCTGGCTGATTTTCGCAGCCTGGCCGAGGCGGCGTCCTTTTCCGGGGAGCAAAAATACCCCGCCCGCGTGCTGGGCGCCCTGGCGCAATTTCTGGTTGGCCGGGGCGGGGCGGGGCATCGCGATACGCCGCTGTTCGAGTTGTGTCATCTGGTCAACATCGTCGCCGGTGCCGCCGGCGCTGATACTGGTTCGGCGCTGGATAATCTTCTGAATGACCGCTGGCGGTTCTTTTTCGGCCAGGATCGTGTCACCGCCGCCGGCTGCCGGGCCGAACTGCAGGCCCTGCAAGCACGCTCGGGCTGGCGCCGGGCTGGTTTTGCCTGGGCTGAAAACGGTGTTGCCGTCAGCTATGGCGATGATGTCTTCACGGTTACCTATGGCCGCATGCCGTTTCTGCTGGCGCTGTTCGAATTCCTTGCCGGCATGGACAATTTTACCTTTCACCAAGCGCTGAACGACCTTCTCGACCAGATGGCTGAAATGGGCGATAGCCCGCGCGCGATCCAGGACGGCGCCAACGGCATCGCGGTGGCCCTGCGGCGCTACCGCAACGCGCATCTTGAACAGGGCATGCATGACGAGGCCTTTACCGCGATTCTCGACTATCTGCGGCAAAGAGGTGACGAGCGGAACTGCAATTTGGCCGATGATGATATTCTGGAATTCTGGCGCCGTCACAATGGCGGTGACTTCCGCACCTATCGCAAGGCCTTTACCCGCTTTGCCGATTTCACCGCCGCCATGGCCGTGAGCCAGGCTCGCCGGCAGGGCGAGGGCGCGGCCCCTTTGGGCGGGGCGCGGGATCTGGGCGAGGTGGAGCCCGACGATATGCATCACTCGTCCGCCGCCTTGGGCGATCTGGCCGGCTGGACCGATCCCCTGGCGCTGCTTGATGCCGGTCCGGCGGCGGAGATCAAGTTTTTCACCCAATCTGGCGAGCGCGAACCCTTGGCGCCCTTGGCCGCATTCGGCCCGTTTGCGAGGCAGCTGCCTCTGGCTTTCTCCCGTTATCTGGCCTTTGGTACCGTGCAAGCGGCGATTACCACGGCGCTGCAGTTCCACCCCGGCAGGGCGGTGGAGGCGCGGCTGTTGAGCTGTGCGGCGGCGGAGCCTTATGCGGAACGCCGGCAGCTCTATCAAAAGCTGCAGGGCCATCTTGCCCGCCTGCGCAAGGCGGCCTTTCATGCCCTGACCCAAGTGGGTGATCAACTGGGTGATCAGGCAGGAGGTTGGACCGGTGTTGGCCGTGGCACTGCCGTTACCGCGCTGGCGGTCATGACGCCGGAGCGTTTGTTCGAGCTGGCCCGGCGCGAGTTGGACGGTGGCCGGGAGCCATCGGCGGCACAAATGGCGGTATTGTCGGAAGACGCGGCGAAGGTTTTTCGTAACCTGTCCCGCCGTGGCTTCGAGGCGGAGGCGCTGGCGGATGAGGGCCGCCAGGAAGGCTTCCGTGTCGGGGCCGGGGTGTTGTCCGCCCTGGGTGACGTCTTGAACGGCTACCTTGGCGGTTTGGACGGCTTGGACCAGGATAGCGGCTTGGATACTTTGTTCGCGGCGGACAGCGCGGTCTTTGCAACGGAATTCGGCAAGCTTTATGGAGCGAGGGATGATTGAGATGGAAATGCCGGATGCGGCGGAACTGACGGCGGCGCGGCAGCGTTTCGCCGAACTGTCCGATAGCCGTGCGCTATTGGCGGATAGCGGTGATACCATGGGCGCCACTATTTCCGCCGGCCGTCTGTATGCCCACGCCATGGCCGCGCAGCCCGCCCCCGATGCGGTGCTGGAGGCGGCTTTGGACAATAATTTGTCTCTGCGGCGGAGCTATCGCGGTTTCCTGGCGGCGGTGGCCAGCTATCGCCTGGGCGAGGTGATGGCGGCCAGCACGGAACAGATCCCGCCCCGGCGCGGCGTAGGCTGCCGTATCGCGGTGGAACTTTCCCAGGCGGAACCCGATCAGTTCATCGTTATCGTGGAGCTGGATGCCGGCGCCAAGGATCCCGCGCCCGGCGTCCTGTTGCTGTGCGACCGGGATGACCGCTGTTTCCGCTTTCCCCTGACTGCCCCTCATCGCGGCGTCATACAGTTTATTGTCACCGCCGACGATCCGATCCTGCCCCTGTTGCGCGATCCCCGGACGGAGGCATTGTTGCGGTGACGCAAATTGCCATATTTGTCCTGACCACCGGCGGCTTGGTGCAGATCCAGCGGATTACCCGCGAGCGTGCGCCGCTCTCCATGATGGTGCTGGGGCGCGGCTCCGAACGTTTGGCGGTCAGTGAACGTTATGATGATTTCGTTTATCCCGGCGGCGGTCCGGTGGAACGCTTTCTGGGTCCGTTCCCCGAGGGTGGCTTCCGTCTGGAAGTATCCGGCCCCATCGATAGCGGCGATAGCTGGCAACTGGCGGCCTTCGTGGCCCATGCGGTGCTGGCGGCGGAAGATTGTACGCTGTGCCGCGAGGTTGAAGAGGCGGGACAAATCGTTTGTCTGACCGGCTTGGTGGATTTTGATGGCCAAGTGGGCGGCGTGGGCCATATTCCGGAAAAACTGCAAGCGGCGGAGGCACAACTGACGGAATGGGCGGCGGGCGATACGCCGTTGCTAATCGTGGTGCCTGACGGGCCGGACCACGAGCGTTTGTTGGCTATTGATCCACCAGCGGCAATGTCTTTCCGGGCAACGAATATCAGCGAAGTGTGCAAAAAGATCGGCGTTAAGTTGGCGCCGGCGGCGGTGGCGATGGTTGCTCCCAAGCCGGCGAAGCCAAGGCAACGCCGGCGCTGGCCGTTGGCCCTAACGGCCCTGATGGTATTAATTCTGGCCGCCGGCGCCTATGCCTTGTTGTCGGAAATGCCTGCCGATCAAGCCGCCGAGGGTAAGCCGCCGCCGCCAAAGGTGGTGAAGGCGACCCCGCCGCAGCCAAAACCGCTGCCCGAGACGACGGTTCCAGCGAAGACGCTGGCCGCTGAACAGCAGTTGCTGAAAAAACCGGTTGTTCTGAAGCCCACCGTACCAGAGCCATCGGTTCCCAAAAATATCCCCGTTACCTCTCCCAAGGATCTGGTGCTGCCTGCCAAGCTGCCGGCTGTTGCCGTTCTCGAACGTCATGCACCGGCGGGTCAAGGCTGCGACCAGATCTATTTCGGTAAGGCACAGGCGGTCATGCGTCCTGTTCCCGTGGCTGAGCCTGGCAGGTTCAAGGCCTCTGGTGGCGATGATCTGTGTGGTGTCATGTTGCGGATAGAGCTGGGAGTGAGAGAGCAGTATGCCCTGGTGAAGCTTGAATTGCTCGAGGGCCGACTGGTCGGTGCCTTGCGGCCGCCGGGAGATCTAAGCGGCCGGCGCCTCGTTGCGGGACGGCGGGATTGGAAGCTTGATTTGCCCCACCGAGGTATGGGATCAGTGCGCTATCGACTGACGCTGACGACGTCAGAAACGCCAATTCGCAGTGAGGGCGGGGCAGACAAGGGGTCGCGGCACTCCATAAATTTGTTGCACGAGGTCCTACGTTAAATATTCATGACAGAAGCAAATGCAAAGGGCGGCGCGGGCCGGGGAATTGAACGCCGGGTACTGATCGCCATGAGCGCGCTGGTCACCATCAACCAGCTCGGCTTTGGCAGCGTTATTCCGGTGCTGCCGCTGTATGCGCAGTCTTTCGGCGTGCCGGCCTCGGCCATTGGCATGGCGGTGGCCATATATGGCCTGGCGCGATTTTTCGTTGCCGTCCCATCCGGCCAGCTGTCCGACTGGCTTGGCCGCCGCCCCACCCTTGCCATTGGCGGCCTTATTTCGGCGGTGGGCAGCTTTTGGTGCGCCGCGGCCACGGGCTATCCTGAATTTATCATGGCGCGATTTGTCTCCGGCTTTGGCGCTGGCATTATTCTGACCACGGGCCAGGTGGTGCTGGCGGATATATCCACGCCGGAACGCCGGGGCCGGATTATCGCCATCTATCAGGGCAGTTTTCTTTTCGCCGTGGGTATCGGACCGCTGCCGGGCGGTCTGTTGGCGACCCATTTCGGCTTGGCCGCGCCGTTTCAGGCCTATGGCTGCGCCTCGCTGCTGGCCATGGCGGTGGCCTGGTTCGCGGTCAAGGAAACCAAGGGTCTGGGACATTCAGGTGCGGCCCACGGCGGGCCGGGGACATTCACCTATTGGCGTCAGGTCCGGCTGTTGATGGGGCGGGTCGGCTTTGTCCTGGTCTCTATCGTATCCTTGATCAATGCGGTGACGCGAACCGGCGGGTTGTTCACCGTTATACCTGTATTCGCCGCCGTGCATTTGTCGCTGTCCGTGGCGCAGATTGGTTTCGGCATGGCGGTCGGCAGCGTGGCCGGCCTGATCGCGGCCTATCCGACAGGCGTTCTGGTCGACCGTTTCGGGCGCAAGGCGGTGATTGTCCCCGCCACCTTGATCACGGGCGCATCGATGCTGCTGTTCATGCTGGCGCCGGGTTACCTATGGTTCGTTGTTGCCTGCGTGGTTTGGGGTATCGCCGCCTCGGTCGGCGGCACGGCGCCCGCGGCCTATGCCGCCGATAGCGCGCCGCCGGGCATGAACGCGGCCGCGATGAGCACATTCCGCATGGTCGGCGACCTGGGCTATGTCATCGGGCCGATCAGCCTGGGTTTCATGGTCGATGTACAAGGCCCACAGGCAGCGCTGCTGTTGACCGCCATGGTTAGCGTCGCCGTCGGCATGCTGTTCCTGAAATTCGCCCCGGAGACGTATTCGGGTTCAAAAAAATAGAGCCTTTTTGAAATAATTTCGACCCTGGGCGAAAAACCCGCCCTGACCCCTGCATAGCTACTCCTGAAACGGAATAATTATGAAGGGGCTGGCTCATGCACCGGACAAATCATCTATTGGCGAAAAGCGCTTTAGCTCTTGGCATGGCGTTGTTGGCGGCTGCCTGCAACCCGGTGACCACGGCGCAGCAACATGAAGGCATCGGCTTTCGCCAGGCCCGCTATGCCGAGATTTCTGCCATGCGCGGCTATCGCCAGTGCCGGGACGACGCCCTGGCCCTGGATGGACAGGCCAGGGCCGAAGGCTCTCCTGCGCGCTATCTCGCTTCCGCCCGGCTGCTGGATAAATGCGAGGCCGAGGTAGGCCCGGAAGCCGCCGGCGTCGCGGTGGACGAACGCATGCGTGCGTACGCGGTGGGCATCCAAAACCATTTCAAGGGCGGCGACGTGGCCCGGGCCAGGAGCAATCTGGAAACCTTTAAGGCCACGTTCGGCGGCGCTGATTTGTATTTCGCCGATGGCTCCTCCTTCGTCGAAAGCATGGAGACCCTGCTCGGTCTGCGTGACCGCAAGGCGGTGGGCCAGTTCTCGGTCGCCAATGTCTCCGCCGATCTGAAATCCGAATTGCGCCGGGTGCGCTATTGGACCCGGAACTAGAGGAGAGGGTACGATGAAACCTTCGAAACAAGCTTTGTTTATTGGCCCTCGATGCGTTTTGGGCATGGCCTTGGCCTTGGTGATGTTTGCGCCGAACTATGCGGTGGCGAGGAACGCCGAGCTGCCCAGCTGGCAGCCCGTGGCCAGTGAAAAGCTGATCAAGCTGCCGGCCAACTATCTGAAGAAGTCCCTTGATCATGACTTCGCGCAATCCGCCCTGTCCGGCGCTATCGAGGAGGCTGATAGCGAAATCGGACTGAAAGGCCAGACTTTAGAGGATCTGCGCACCGCCATCGAGCAGGCGGATGGCGAGCTGAAGGTAGAGTTGCGGCATCAATTCCTGGCGCAAAAGCGGGAATTCATCACCCTGATGAAACGCAAGGCCGACCTGCGCCAGCGCCATATGCGGACCAAGCAACGGACCCTGGAACGGTTGTTGAAAAGGCTGGGACAGGACAAGGGCGCGATGACGCCGGCGCGGTTGCAACTGGTCTCGCACCAGCAACAGGCCCGCGCGCGCTTCAAAGGCTCCCTGGCCAAGGTCGATCTGGCCGTGCTGTCCGCCCCGACCGTGCCGGAAAGCAAATATGCCCAGGAATATGCCGCCAATATGAGCGCGGTGGAAACCCTGGCCGCCGCCATTCGGGCCCATCCCATGCATAGCCAGCCGCAACTGCCCGGCCAACCCGCCGGCAAGGCTGACTTCATCCGCCAGATGCTGGCCGATACCCAGGCCAGTGTGGCGATCCTGGAGCAGGAACAGAACATCATTGGCTACATGGCCAAACTGGTCGCCCTGGATGCCATGGCACTGTCTGAATCCGTGATGGATGCCGAGCTGACCGACAGCGAGCTTCCGGCCAGTGCGAAACCGGCATCGGCGGTCAAATATTTCGTCAACTGATAATTTGCAGTGAAGGAACATGATCATGAAACAGTCTCTTAAAATTACCCTGCCCATGGCGGCGCTGCTTGCCGCGGCGGTCACCACCGTTGCCTTGGCTGCGCCGGTCAAGGCCGACACCCTGGCCAATATGGAGCGCGAGCGCGCCTTGCTGATCGAGACCATGCTGGACGGCGAGATCACGCCCGCCGAACGCCAAGTCCGCCTTGAGGGCGCGCAGCGGCGCCTGTTGGATCTCGAACGCATGGTCTTGCGTGATGATAAGCTGGTGGGCCGCAATACGCCCCAGGTGCGCCGGGCTTTCGCGAACTACGATCTGACATTTTTGGTGCATGCCTCGGCCGAGAAAAACCGCGCCATGGCCGATACCTGGCTGGCCCAACTGGGTATCTCGACCCAAAGCGTGATGTCGGCCAAGCAGGGGCGGCGCTAGTATGTCAAGCATCGCGATATTGAACGGCGGCTCCCGCGCGCTCAGCTATTTTCTTGGCGTTGTGGTGTTGGTTTTGGCCCTCGCCCTGGCCATGGGTGCGCCGGAGCCGGGGGCTATCCTGGCCTGGGCCGCCCGTGTGCTGGGCGGGGTTTTTCTGGGCCTGCTTACCATATTGGTGCTGGCTACCCTGTATTGCTGGCAACGGCTGCTGGACCGGGACCTGCGCCCGCCACAGCGTCAGGCCTGGCACGAGGCCGGCCTGCATGCCGCCAATGGTATCGCCACCCTGGCCCTGACCTACACGTTGTTTGGAATCTCGCTGGGCATCGGCGAATTGGCCGGGCAAAGCTTGACGCCTGACACGGTGCAAGAGGTTATCCGTGGCCTGACCGAGCGTTTCAGCCTGGCCTTCATGACCACGGTCATCGGCCTGCCCACCTCTGCCTTGCTGCGCGCATTGTTGTCCATAAGTGCTGCCTGGGTCGAAGCAAAAACATCTGCGAAAGGCATAATTCCATGCGATTCCTGATCTTCAATCTCGTCGTTGTCGGGGCCCTGTTCTATCTCTTTACGGGCGGCCAACTGCCCATCCCCGAAGATGCCAACGGTGTGCTGCACAAAGTCAGCGTTGCCGCGAAAAATACGGTCGCGGCCGGGCGCAAAGCCACGGCGTCAGTGGTGGAAAAGGTGCTGCCGGAACCGCTGGCGCCGATACAGGCCGCTCCCATCGAGGTGCTGACCCAGGCCGCCGTGCCGCCAATCCCCGTTGCGCAAAAACTGGCGGCGCCAAAGGCCCCCGCCATCAAACAAACGAACGCCCGTACCACGAACCCGAACCTGATCCCGCCGGCCATCGATGACCGGGCGGTCCGGCAACGCCAGGCGGAAGTCCTGGCCACGGGACCGGTCGCATCGGTCAAGGGGCAAACCGCATTCATGAGCCCCAGCCAACGGCGGCGGGAGCTGCATGCGCTTTCCGAAGAGATGGAGCTGTTGTTCGCCTCCAGCCGGATGAACTAGGCGATGCCGCGCGGACTGGTCAGCAGGCTGGTCATGGGCGGCGCGTCGGTGGGGCTATCGGCCTTGCTGGCGGCGCTGTTGCTGACCACCGCACCGATGCAACAGGCGTCTCCGAAACCAGCTGAAACGGCGCAAGTGAAGCCGTCGCCGGCAAAGCGCCAGCCCCGTGCCGTGGTGCTACCCGCACCGCCGCAAAAGGCGCCGTCGCCGCCACTGCGCACCTTGCAGCCCAGGGTTAAGGCAAAAACCAAGACCGCACAGGCGCAACCCATGCGGCCTAGTCCCGTGAAGAAGCCCGCGCAAAAACCAACTTCACGGCCAGTAAAAGCCGCCGCTGCAGCGGATATGAAAGCCGAAACCGCACAGGGCCGGGTCCTCCTACGCCTGTTGGAGCACGGCCGGGGCCCGGCGATTGAGCTGGCCTGGCCGAACTCAGCCATCGAACGTGCGGGTCTGTACAGGCGCTTTCGTGACTGTTTCGGCATGCGCGTGGCGCTTAGCCCCGCAGTGGGTGAACTTTATGTGGCAGAGGGCGTATCGGGGCAAAACTGGCATCCTAACCATGACCGTTACAGCGGCTTTGCCAGGCAACCCAGCGGCCGGCTGACGGATGCGGAACGACGGGATCTGCGCGTCATTGCCCGCCATCATGGCCTCTCGGGCGACAGCCCGGCCATGCGGGTTTTCCCACGCCGGGTCGATGCGCATTTGCTGGGCGGCCTGGATCGAATACTAAAGGGCGGCTATGGCGGCGCCAGCGCCATCAGGGCCCGCTATGAATTTCACGGCGGTAGCATTCAGGTTCAGGATATAGAGGTCGATGGCCGCGCCGTGCCCGGCACAATCGAGCTGAATACGGCTTGCCGGAGAACCGGGTAATGGCTTGGCGCGTCAAGGACCTATTGGGTGGCATAATTTTGGGCTGCGTCTTGCCGATCGCCAGCGTCCTGGCGGCGCCAACGGGCGCCGTGCGGGCCTTTTACGATGAAGCACCACAATGCGTGGTGGTGCTGGCTGGCCCCGATCAGGCGGGGATCGTTCCTGGCGCGCGCATCTCAAATGCCCTGGCGCGGCAGTTGAGCGGACGGGTCGCGCGGGTCATCCATCCGTTTGAGCGCCGCCGTCTGGTGCGCGCCATGGCGGTGGATTTGGGGCATCCCGCCGATGCCCGCCATTTCGCCGGCGCCAATAAATGTCCGGCTTTCCTGCGCTGGCGGGTGGTGCGCGCGGGGCAGGACAACGCCCTGGTCTGGTCGCAAAAATACCTCCATCTCGGCGCCGAGATCATCCGGGCCCGCGATGGCGCGTTGCTGTGGCAGTCGCACGCGGCGGCCTCGCGCAGCTCCGGCGATCCGCCGTTGTCGTTGTTTTCAGTGCCGATTGCCATTTTGCGGGCGGCTGAATTCCAGGCTGATGACGATGCGGTCGCATCCATGCTGGACGATCTGGCCCGGCGCATGTTGGCCAGTCTGCCCGATCTGCGCTAACGGCCAATCAATACTATCGATTTGGATCCAGCAGGGGAAAGGCGCTTAGGACATCGGGGCTATCCACGGCGGGTGCCGTGGTCAGGCACTCGGGTCCGAGCTGATCAAGGCGTGTCAGGCCCAGCAAGCCCATGGCGATCTGCATCTCCTCGGCCAGTAAATCCATGGCCCGCGTCAAGCCCTCTTCGCCGCCCGCGCCCAGACCCATGGCGGTTAGACGGCCCAGGCCCACCACGTCGGCGCCCAAAGCGATGGCCTTGATCACATCGGTGCCGCGTAGAAAACCACCATCGACGATCACCGCCGCCCGGTCTTCCATGGCGTCCACGATCTCGGGCAGCACCGCCAGGGCGCCCTGGGCCTGATCCAGCTGCCGGCCGCCATGATTGGAAACCCAGACCCCATCGACCCCCAGGTCGCAGGCGATGATTGCATCTTCCGCCGTCATCACGCCCTTGATCAACAGCGGGATGTCGTGCTTGGCCTTGAAGCGTTCCACATCTTTCCAGCTCAGGGCGGCCTGATGGTTCTGCCCGCCGGCATCCCGGCGCCAGGGCTTGACGAAGCGGTTGACGATATCGCGTTCGCGCCGGCTATAGACCGCCACATCAACGGTCAAGCAAAAGGCGGTGTAACCGGCCGCAATGGCCCTTTCCGCATGATCATCGACCCAGGCGTCGTCGCCGCGCACATATAGTTGAAAGATTTTCGGGCCGGGTGCTGCCGCCGCCGTTTCCTCCAGGCCGGGTGCCGAGACCGAACTGAGCGTCGTCATCATGCCGTGCCGGGCGGCGGCCCGCGCCGCCGCCGCGCCGCCCTCGGGATCAAATGATTGTAACGAGCCGATCGGCGCGAAGGTCAGCGGCAGCTCCAGATCAGCACCGAGGAATTTGCTGGACAGGCTGATATCTTGCACATCGCGCAGCACCCGGGGGCGCAGGGCCAGGCTGTCGATGGCCATGCGGTTGCGCTTGGCCGTGGTCTCGGTCTCGGTCGCGCCGCGCATATAGTCCCAGATATTGCGGGGCAGGCGGCTGCGCGCCTCGGCCGCGATTTCGTGCAAGGCTTGAAAGCGCAATTGCGCGCCGCTGTTACTACGATTGTCTCGAAACATATTCAGGCTTCCACTGCTGCTAATTTCAGAACCTTGGCCTTGGCGTAGGTCAGTTTTGTGCTGATCTTGCGGGCCTCGTCAAAATGTAGAATATCCAGACCCCGCCAGCCGGCCCGGCCGCGCGGGGTGTCGAAACTGCAAAGCCACGAGATCATGGCCTTGCGTTGTTCTGCATCGATGAACAAGTCCTCGGCAGCGAAAGCCATGACGCCGAATTCACCGTCGAACTGCGGCTGAAAGGCGGCGCGGATGGCGGTCAGGCCTTTCGCCACGGTGCCGTCATGCTGGTCATAGGCGGCGCCATCGTCGGCGAAATAGCTCATCATGGCATCCAGATCATTATCGTTGAAGGTCTCCGTGAATAACCGGGTCAACTGTTCCAGGGTTTGCCTGTCCATCTTTTTACCGTCGGGGGTATCGTTGCTCATGGTGCGTCTCCTCAATCGTAACCGAACAGCCAGCGCGATATGCCGTTGTGAATATTGATAACCGAATGGAGCGCATGGGCGGGAATGAAGACCTCGTCGCCCGGTCCCATTTCAAGGCGCGCATCACCGACGGTCATTTCCAGGCGGCCCTCGACCACCGTGACCAATTCATTGCAGGCATGGGTGAAATCCAGCCATTGTTGTCCGGGCGGGTCAACGAACAGGTTGCAGGAATAGCCCCGTTGCCGCCAATCGGCTGCCACCTTATCGGCATCAATTGGCGCCGAGAATTTTCCAGGCTGTAAAAGGTCGCTCATGGCAGTCTCCAAATTGTCGGATCGAATGTAGTCAGCAGTTTTCCGCCGCGCCAGGGTTTTCCCGCTTGACCAGCCCAAAATGGTCGAGAAACTTGTGCCTGAATTCGCCATGAAGGGAACAATGACGCTGACCGAACAAAGCAGGCCCGCCACGGCGGAGCGGTTCCCAAGGTCGATGATGTGCGCATTCAGGGGCTTGAAGCCCTGGCCCTGGCGCATGAGATAGGTATCAACATTGGCCTGGGCACGGATCTGCTGGGCGGCATGCACAAGGACCAATCAAACGAGTTCACCATTCGGGCCCAGGTGATGCCGGCGTTGGATGTCCTGCGTTCCGCCACCTCACGGAACGCACGGTTGTTGAACCGTCAAGGAGAGCTGGGCATGGTGGCGTCGAGCACCCTGGCCGACCTGATCGTCGTGGATGGCAATCCATTGCTGGATATTTCCTGCCTGGATTGTCAAGGTGAAGCACTGGCGCTTATCTTTAAAGGCGGCAGTATTTTTAAGAACGGCTTGGCCTGCATATTAGCGTCGATGGTTATACTACATGTGCCATGCGGGGCGCGCTTGCCTTCGCGCGGCTCCGTGGCTTACCCTATGCGCACCAGATCCAATTATTAGGGAGAACCACCATGCTAATAGTCAATCCATCCTTTGGCCAGGAGGCTCCTGGAAAGGAGACGCTGGCCGGCAAGGCGGTTGATTGGAGCAAGGATCCGATCATACTGTTTTCCAATTCCAAGCCCAATGCGAAGGAACTGCTGGAAGGCGTTCGCGAGCAAATGGGCGCCTATCGTGCCACGGACAACATCGATTACGCCCACAAGGACAGCCCGGCCCAGCCGGCGCCCGAGGGCATGTATGACGAGTTGGCCTCGAAATACCGGGCGGCGATCCTCGCCATAGCGGATTGAGGGGCATGTTCGTCGTGGAGTTTCCATGACAGCATCGAACTTGAAAAACGCGGCGTTACCAATTTCATCCTGACCACCGACACTTTTCTGCCCCTGGTGCAGGCCCAGGCCAAGGCACGCAAGGTGGAGCCGCAAGTGATCGTGGTGAAACACCCCTTGGGCGGATTGAATGCCGAGGAGCTGGTGGAACGTATTCAAACCGCATCCAGCGGCCTGCAGGAAGCGATTAATGTCTAATACCGATAGACGGACGTAAAAAGTAGAACAATGGAAGCTGCAGCAGAGACCGAGACCCTGGACCTGGGCGAAATGGACCAGGCACAGTGGAACGAGTACGCCTTCGCGCAGGGCTGGAGCGACGGTTTTCCCTTGGTCATGCCGACGGAAGATCTGGTGGATCGCTTTCTCGCCACCACCCATGGCGATAACGAACCGCTGCCTGCCATGTCGCCGCGCCGGGTCATTCCAACCTTGCCCGTGCTGGCGGCCAATGCCGTCATGGCCGGTTGCCGGCCGGAATACTTTCCCGCCGTTCTGGCCGCGGCACGGGCGGTCTTGACGCCGGAATACAATTTGCACGGCAGCCTGGCGACCACGCATTCCTGTGCGCCCATGCTTCTCTACAATGGCCCGATCCGCAAGGAGCTGGATATCAACTGTTCGTCCAACTGTTTTGGCCAAGGCCGCCAGGCCAACGCCACCATAGGCCGGGCCCTGCAATTGATTTTGCTGAACGTGGGCGGCGCCAAGCCCGGCGTGATGGACCGCTCCACCCAAGGCTCGCCCGCCAAATACGCCTTTTGTTTTGGCGAAAACGAGGAGGAAAGCCCGTGGGAGCCGTTCCACGTGCGCCGGGGCTTCGCGGCAGGGGATAGCGTGGTTACCGCCATTCCCTCCGAGGCGCCGCACAATATCAACGATCATGCCTCGACCAGTGGAGACGGTATCCTGACGACGATCGCGGGCACGATCTCGCAGCCCGGTGCCAACGCGATCTATTGCAATGCGCCCATATTCCTAGTCCTTGGCCCCGAGCATGCCCAGACCTTGCATCGCGACGGCTGGTCCATCGCCGATATGCAGCAGGATCTTTATGACCGCTCTGCGGTGCATATCTCCCGTGTCTCGGCGGAGAACCAGGAAAGCTACGCCGGCATGGACCGGCCCCTGGTCAATGACCGCTACCATATGACCCCCAGCGCCGAGGACATTCACATCCTGGTCGCCGGCGGGCCGGGCAAACATTCCGCCTACATCCCGCCCTTTGGCTTCACCACCGCCTGCTCCGTGCGGCTCTCCCACGTCTGATGGAGGCGTCGCCGGTTTTTCCGGAGGCAGTTTCCTGGGAAGAGGCCCAGGCGGTACTGCAGGAGAAAGGACTAAGCGATGGCCTGCCCCTGGTGCCGCCAACCGAGGCGCGCCTGGCCGCCATGCTGGCCGGCGTTGCGGTGCCGGATAAATCATACGGCCAGATGCTGCCTCTATTTGGTGACCTGACCACCGCCGCCGTGGCCTATAATTGCGTCCTGGCCGGCTGCGAACCGGGCGCCCTGGCGGTGGTTTTGACGGCGGCCGAGGCATGCCTGGAGCCGAGTTTTAATTTGCTGGGTGTTCTCACCACCACCGGCACGCCGGCGGTTGTTAGCATCGTGCATGGTCCCGTGGCTGAAACCCTGGGCATGAATGCGGGCACGAATTTGTTAGGGCCCGGCAACCGGGCCAATGCCACATTGGGCCGGGCCATTGCATTGGTCACGCGTAATATTGGCGGCGCGCGGGCGGGCATCGGTGATATGGCGACCATGGGCCAGCCGGGTAAATACGGATTTTGTTTCCCCGAAGCTGATGACCGAACATTCCCGCCGCTACCGGTAAGGCGGGGTATCGAAGAAACTATCTCGGCTGTAACGGTGCTTGGTGTTTCGGGCACGGTGGAGGTCCTGCCAACTGGCGGCGGCGAGACGCCGGAGACCATTCTTGATCCCATGGCTGCTGCCATGACGGCGGTGCGCGACGTAGCCTCTGCTGGCCGCTTGCGGGAACCGGGCGAACAGTTTTTCTTGCTGCCGCCCGAGCTGGCCCGGCAAATAGCCAAAAAAGGCTGGGATTTGACCCGGATACAAAGCTATCTGGCCGCCTCGATTGGTGGCCTCGTCCGTGCGCCAGAAGATATTCATCCGATCATTACCGGCGGCGCCGGTGTGAAAATGACCCTTCTGCCGCTGTGGGCCGGCGGCTCCCTGTCCGTAACCAGGGCAATCCTTGATCCGTAATTCGTGGAGTTGATTTATGCCGTTGACCCGTCTGGAAATTCTGAGCCGTGAACCCTACGAAGAGGGCCGTGCTTTTGCTGATGTTGGTCCTTACGAACGGATCGAAGCCATTGCCCATTACGCGGTTGATCCCCTGCATGCCGCCAACCAAGGCGTGGTGGACCTGGAGTTGGCGGAGCGTGATGGCGACGGCCTGGTTCAATTCAGTGGCGATGTCACAATTTTGCGGCCCCTGGGGGTGGGACGTGGCAACCGGGCCCTGCTGATGCAGGTACCGAACCGGGGCCGGCGGGTCCTGGCGCGGTTTAACCAATCTCCTATGAGCACCGAGGTCTCGGCCGCCGTGGAACCTGGCGACGGCTTTCTGTTTCAACATGGTTGGACCGTGGCCTGGGCCGGCTGGCAGTGGGATATGCCGCGCTCGCCCGAGCGTCACCGTATCGGCCTGATGGCGCCCAGTGTGCCGATCGAGGCACGGACGCCGGCCACTCAGATGCAGTTGCGTATTCAGCCCGACCAGGCTTGCGACAGTCTGGCCTTGACCGATCAGCACGTGGGTGATCTGGGCAAACATGTACCGGTGCGGGTGGCGGATGTGACCGAACCGGGCGCCAAGCTGCTGGTGCGCGATGGCAGCTATGGCGCGCCACGGGAGATTGAGCGGGCGCACTGGCGTTTCGAAAGCGATGATCATGTCACCCTGGACGGCGGCTTTGAAGCTGGGCGCATATATGATGTGCTCTACACACCGCTGGACTGCCCCGTGGTGGGTGCGGGCATGTTGGCCACGCGCGATCTGGCATCCTACCTGCGATACGAGGCCGAGGCGCCCACGGCGGGCAATATCGAATATACAATCGGCGAGGGGCAGTCCCAATGCGGGCGCTTTCTGCGCACCTATCTCCACGCTGGCCTGAACTTGGACGAAAGTGGCCGGCCTGCTTTCGACGGCGTGCTGGCCCATATCGCGGGAGGACGGCGTGGTGAGTTCAATCACCGCTACGCCCAGCCCTCGGTGCAGCCAACGCCGTCATTCGGGCATTTGTTTCCCTTTGCCGATTTGCCCCAGACCGATCCGGTCAGCGGCACAACCGAGGGGCTGCTGGACCGTCAGGGCGCTAAAGGCGCCCAGGGAACAGTGAAGATTATCTACACCGATACCTCGTCGGAATACTGGCGTGGCGATGCGGGTCTCAGCCATGCTGATCTCGCCACGGGGGGTGATGCGGAACTGCCCGACAACGTGCGCCGTTATCTCTTTGCCTCGACCCAGCACGGGCCCGGCGCCGCCGTGCTGTCCAGGCGTACCATGTTTGGCAGCCATGGCCAGAACTACATGAACATCATCGACTATCGCCCACTGTATCGTGCTGCTCTGATGAATTTGCTGATCTGGGTCCGTGATGATGTGGCGCCGCCCGGCAGCTCGTATCCCACCGGCGAGCGCCGGGGCAGCCGGGCCGAGGTCATGGACAGCCTGGCCAAGATATCCGGCCTGAACCTGCCCGATGAAAAGGCCATGACCTGGGTCTATCCCTTGGATCTGGGGCCAGATGCCGAACGGGGCATTGGCGTCATGCCGGCCAAGCTTGGCGCTTCGCCCTATCCCGATTGGGTTTCCACCGTGAATGAAAACGGCTGCGAGGCCGCCGGCATTCCCATGCCCGACGTAGCCGTGCCGGTGGCTAGTCACACCGGTTTCAACCCTCGCCATGCCGATACGGGCGGCGCCGGGCAGTTGCTGGAATACATCGGCTCGACGGTACCGTTCGCCAAGGATAAGGCCGAACGCGAGGCAGCCGGCGATCCCCGCCCATCGCTGGAGGAACGCTATGGCGGCCGCGATGATTATCTCAGACAGGTCGAGGCCGCCGCCTCCGCCCTGGTGTCCCTGCGTTATCTGTTGAACGAGGACATTGCCTTGTGCGTCGGCATTGCGGCGGCCCGCTATGACACCTGCGTGGCACAGTAATTTTTTTTGGAGGAGAATTAACGATGGCGGAAGACCCAACCAATCCTGATGGCCGTATCAACACCGAGCGGCGCGGCCAGCTATTGCTGATCGGTATCGATCGGCCGCACAAGTTCAACGGCTTCACGCCAAAGATGACCCAGGAATTGGGCGATGCCTATACCTTGTTGGAGCGCGACGACGAATTGCGCTGCGGTGTGCTGCATGCTATCGGCCCGCACACCACTGCTGGCTTGGATATGCCGGCCATGGCGCCGCACCGGGCCAAGGGTGCGCCGCTTTATGGCGAAGGCAATATCGATTGCTTTGGCCTGACCGGTCCGCATCGGAGCAAGCCCGTGGTGGCGGCGGTGCAGGGTATTACCTATACCATCGGCATTGAACTGATGCTGGCCTGTGACCTGGTCATCGCCGCCGATGATTGCCGGTTTTCGCAGCTGGAAGTACAACGCAACCTGATGGCCACGGGCGGCGCCACCATCCGCATGGTTGAGCGCGCCGGTTACGGCAACGCCATGCGCTATCTATTGACCGACGATGAGTTCGATGCCGAGACGGCGCTGCGCTTCAACTATATTCAGGAGATTGTGCCCGCCGGCCAGCAGTTGCCACGGGCGATAGAGCTGGCGGAGAAAATCTGCGCGCAAGCTCCGTTAGCTGTGAAAGCGACCATCGCCAATTCGCGCAAGTTCATCGCAAAAGGTTTTGATGCGGCGGTGGCGGATTTCGCCACCGTTAATGTGGAACTGGGCAAGACCAACGACGCCAAGGAAGGCCTGGCGGCATTTGTCGAAAAACGCCCGGCCAAGTTTACCGGCACTTAGTGCCGCGACAGGTTAGGGATAGTCCGCGCTGTCATAAGTATGCAGCGCGTTGTTGAAGCGCGAGAACAGGTTGGCGATGCCGATCACCTGGGTCAGGATCACCACGCCGTCGTTGCCCAAGGCCGCGTGCAGTTGTTGTAACAGGGACGCCGGCGACTTGCCGGATTTTCCGGCGACATGTTCCGTATAACTTAGAATGGCTTTTTCCAGCTCGTTGAAGGCATCGCTTCCAGAGAAATCGGCCATGGCCGCGATCTGCGCTTCGCTCCAGCCGACGCGGAGGGCAGAGGCGCTATGGTTGGCGATGCAAAGCTTGCAGCCGGCCAGCATGGCGGTCTTTAGATAGGCCAACTCGCGGTATTTTTCATCCAGGCGCGGATCGCCGATCACGCCTTGGTAGAATTGCTCGAACCCTTCCAGGGCGCCGGGCTGGACGGCCATATACGCGAACGAGACCGGCACCTTGGCATGGCTCTTGCGCAGGGTGTCGAGTACCGCACGGGCCTCTGGATTAGCATCGCGCAGGCTTACCGGTTCAATAATGCGGTCTGGCATTGATTTGCTCTTTCGTGTTCTAGGTAAAATCATCCTGGGTGATCAGCACGTGGCCCGGCTGCTCGGCAACCCGGTCCAGCCAGCGCCGGATGCCGGGGTAGGGGCCTAGGTCCATTTCCGCTTCATCCGCCACGTGGGTATAGGCGTAAAGAGCGATGTCGGCGATGGAATAGTCATCGCCGACCAGGAAGTCCGCCGCGCCGAGGCGTTTTTCCATGACGTCCAGGGCCTGATAACCCTTTTGCCATTTCTCTTCCAACGAAGCCTGTTGCACCTGGCTCGGGTCCAGGAAATGCAGCCAATAGCGGGCCACGGCTATATTTGGCTCGTGGCTGTATTGTTCAAAGAACATCCATTGCAGCACTTCGGCCTGGGCAAAGTTATCGTTCGGTAGATACCGGCTGTCTTGTGCCAGATAAAATAAAATGGCATTGGATTGGGCCAACACCCGGCCATCGGGGATTTGCAGTAATGGTATGCGGCCGTCGGGATTGAGCGCGAGGAACTCCGCAGTACGTGTCTCGGCCTTGGTGACGTCGTATTCTATGCGCTGAAACGGTTGGCCCAGATGCGCCAGCAAGAGCCGCACCTTGTAGGCATTCCCTGAACCCAGATTGTCGTGCAGGACCAGCATTCCCATCTCCTCGTAATCCCCATATGGGAACGGACCACTATAAACCGTACTGGCGCCATAGGGTCAATTTCGCCTTTGCTAATATACCTGTGCAAATCGTGTAATTTGCTTCATAATTCAGTAAGTAAGTAACTATAACTTCTTTCCAAGAATTTTTAGATATACCAGAGTACAACTGGTGTTATGGAAGTAATTGGAGTAGATACATCTTTAGTATTAGCCCAAAATCCATAAGATTCAAGGTGATATTGCTTGCCCTTGTCTTTTCCGGTTTACTGTCTGTAGGCGTGGTCATTACGCTATCTGTCAGCTTCTCTGACGTTGAGCGATCGAGGCAAAACAAGTTACGCAACGAGCTTAGCGATCACCTGAATAAGGCCGCCGGCATTGAAGCCGTGGAACGCGGCGTCGGCAGTACAATCATCGGCGGAAACGCCGGATTATTAAAAAATTTCAAGGCGTTGGGCGTAGCAGGCGACGGCCATGTCAACAAAGCCAGATTGACCGCCAATGTATTGCTCGACCGCGGCTCTATCTCCGCCGATTTCAAGGACAAACTTAAAAAGTGGAATGACAGCCAAAATGCGCTGCACAAGGCACGTGCCGAAGTCAGATCCAATGGCATAAGCCTTGCCGGCTGGTTCAAGGTCACAACGGATAATATCGCGCGTGCGTTTGACCTTCAGGATTCGACCTTTTCCCCGACCAACGAAGCAGAAGCGGTTTTGTATTATAACTCCCTGCTGCGCCCCAATATCGCCCAGCTTGCGGAATACGCCGGCAGGGAACGGGCCATTCTGGGTAATATCATCGCAACCGGTTCGCAAATTAGTGAAGAAACCGGAATTGAGCTCGAACGCTTCCGCAGTCATGTGGATGAAGCAGTCCGTCGGATCCGGATCATAAGAGACAACGCCACGACATCGCCGGAACTGCGGGCCGCCATTCTGAATTTCGAGGCGGCATTTCTTGGCGACTACCAAGACCTGCGCCTGCAAGTTTTTCAGGTCGCCAACAGAAACCGTCAAGCGAGCCAAAAAATTCGGGCGCATTTGATGGATGCGAACCAGGCACTTCTTGACCACCTTGATGGCATGGTCGGCATGCTTTTGAGTTTGACCAATAATCCGTACATGAAGGAACAGGCAAGGAAAGCTGCCGATGGCGTCGAGTTTGATGCAACGCGGATAGAACAGGTTTTTCAGGTTCTAGCCGATATGGATCCAAAGCTTTTGCAAATTCGATATCTGGACAAGAACGGATTGGAGCAGTTGCGGATAGAGCACGATGGCGGACGAAGCCGCGTTGTCCGAAAAAAGGACCTACAGAACAAGAGCAAGCGGTACTATTTCATCGAGGCCAAGGATATTCCGGAGGGGCGGTTCTATATTTCACCCATGGACCTGAATAAGGAACAGGGGCAACTGACGATCCCAGTAGTGCCAACGCTGCGTTTCGCCGCGCCGGTTTACTCCGCCGGGCAACCCCAGGGAATTGTTGTGCTCAACGTCGATGCGGAAGTATTCGCGCACATTCCCGAAGGCACGGCTATTCTGGCGAATAAGGATGGCTACTATCTGCACCATCCAGATGCGGCGAAAGAATGGGGCATGATGACTGCCCTAAACCGAGGCATGAGCAAAATTCAGGCGGATTATCCCGACGCCGCCAACGAGATCTTATCCGGCCAGAAAAAGGAAATCGTATCGGGGAACAGATCTTTTATCGTTCAGCCCATACATTACCACCCTGGCGACACGGGCCAGTATTGGCTTCTCATGGAGGCGCATCGGCCGCAGCCTTATCCTGTTAACGGTCCGCGTTGGATCGAGGAGTCCACGGCGGCGATAAATACAGCCCTGGCGATATCACATTTGATCGGCGATATGGCGGCGCGATCCAGCGATGAAAGGGCGCAAAGAGCAAATATTTTTGCCGCCATTGCTCTGCTGCTGGGCATCACGTTGATTGCGTTTCTAGTCTTCTTTTTCCGGGCGACCGTCACTATCGGCGACAAGGCCGAGGCCATCAGAACCGCGCTGAGCCGCCTGGCATCCGGCGATCTGAGCCGCCGTATCCTATTTAGCGAGCGTCACCAGAACCAACATCCGGCGATTAGTCCCCGGGATGAAATCGATGCCATGGCTGCGGACATCAATAAAATGGCCGCGAACTTGGAAATTCAAACTGCGGAACTACAGGTTGCCAAGGAACAGGCGGAAAAGGCGAACCTGGCGAAAACGGAATTTCTCGCCATGATGAGCCACGATCTGCGCACCCCGCTTAATGCCATCATCGGTTTCGCATCGATGATGCAGTCGCGGATTTTTGGCCCGACCGGAGATCCCCGCTATGGGGAATATCACGACCATATACATGATAGCGGGATGCTGCTTCTCAATCTTATCAATGTCATTCTGGATATTTCAAAAATTGAAGCTGGTAAATACGCACTCGAAGATGAAATTGTCGACTTGCGCACGTTCCTGACCGCGACCATCGAAATGGTCACGCCACAGGCCATGGAGCGGAATATCAAGGTCGAGAATGCTATTCAGGATGATCTGCCCGCACTTCTTTGCGACAAACGAACCCTGGCTCAGATGACCAACAATCTGCTGTCCAACGCCATCAAATTTTCTCATGACGGGGGTAGCGTTACGCTGGCCGCGATGACGACGGTGGAAAATGCCGTTGTGATCCGGGTTAGCGATACCGGTATTGGTATGCGTGACAACGAGGTTAAAATGGCACTGGAGCCATTTGTCCAGGTAGATAGCAGCAAAGCCCGAAAGTATCAGGGCACCGGACTTGGCCTGCATATCAGCCGCCTATTGATGCAACAACATGGCGGCAGCCTGAAAATACATAGCCAAACCGGTAAGGGAACCACGGTCTCTCTGTCCTTTCCACCGAACCGGACATGGCATGGCTCCGCGTTCAAAACGCCTGACCTGGCCTCCAACGCTTAGCGGCCATTTAGCCGGGAAATGCCCTAGTATTCGACGAAATCACAGACGAACGCGTTTGAGGCGCGTTCCCAGGCGAAGGTGGACATATCACCGTGTCCAGGGATGAACTCGGTATCATTGCCCAGCGGCCATAGCTTGCCTCGAATAGCGTTGACCAGGGCCATGTGATCACCCTTGGGCCCGTCGCAGCGCCCGATGGAGCCACGAAACAGCACATCGCCCACCACGGCCAGCTTGCTCCCCTCATGATAGAAAACGATGTGGCCCGGCGTGTGGCCCGGACAATGGATAACGGACAGGCTGACCCGGCCAAAGCTGACGCTCTCGCCCTCTTCCAGCCAACGGGCGGGGGTAAAGGCACGCGCACCCGTCAGGCCGGTGCGTTGGACTTGCTTGGCCATGGCCTCGATCAAAAAGCCGTCGTCCGTATGCGGCCCTTCGATGGGCACGTCCAGCTGTTCAGCCAGTTCCGCGGCGCCGCCGGCATGATCAGCATGGCCATGGGTGACAAGGATTTTCTCCACCCCGACGCCTTCCTCGGCAATCGCGGCCTCGATCCGGTCAAGGTCGCCGCCGGGATCGACCACGGCGCCGGCCATGGTCTCGGCGCACCACAATAGGCTGCAATTCTGTCGAAATGGCGTGACGGGTACGATACGATAGCGCATGAAATATCCTATGCTCAGCTTTCAGATAGTCTAGACGAGGCGGACCCCAGACGGAATGACCTATCCCATATGAGTGACGACGAAACGACAAGTAGCGCCGAGAAGCCGGGAGCCGCTCGTCTGGTTGCTCTGGTTTGCACGGCCCAGGTGCTGGCCCAGATCGGCGCCTATACTTGGCCCGCCCTGTTGCCGGAATTCATCCCCCTTTGGGGCCTGGACTACAGCCAGGCCGGCTGGATCACCGCCAGCTTTTATCTGACCTATATGCTGACCGTGCCCATTCTGGTCACCCTGACTGACCGTATTGACCCGCGCCGGGTCTATTTGTTCGGGGTCGGCTGCACGATAATCGCGCATTTTCTGTTCGCCTTTTACGCCGAAGGGTTCTGGAGCGCGTTTCTCTTCCGCGCCCTGGCCGGCATGGGCTGGGCCGGCACCTATATGACCGGGCTGAAGCTGTTGGCGGACCAGGTTGACGGTAAGCTGCTCTCCCGCGCGGTGACCTGGCATGCCGCCAGTATGGGTGTCTCCGGCGCGCTGTCGTTTGTCATTGCCGGTATTTGGTCGGAAATGTGGGGCTGGCAGGGCGCCTTTATCGTGGCTGGCAGTTGCGCCGGGGCGGCCTGGCTGATCGCGGCAATATTCGCGCCGAAACAATTACCCAAACCAAAGCCTCAAAACGAGGCTGGACAGTCCAGCCCGGCGTTGTTCGATTTTCGCCCCGTTTTTGCCAACCGCAACGCCATGGCCTACAGCGTTGGCTATTGCATTCATACCTGGGAGATGGGCGCCATGCGCGGCTGGGCAGTGGCCTTCCTGGCCTATGTTGCCTTGCGCGATGGCGTCGAGACATCGCTGTTCGGCCCCACCGTGATGGCCACGGCGATGGCCTTGTTCGGCACCTGGGCCTCCGTGGCGGGCAACGAGCTGTCGATCCGCCTGGGCCGACAGCGTCTTGTCCGCCTGGCCATGGCCGGTTCCATCGTCTTTGCCCTGGCCATGGGCTTCATCGGCGCCTTCAATTATCCCCTGGCGGCAATTCTTGTGGTGCTCTACGGCATGGTGATCTGGCTGGATTCATCCTCGCTGACAGCCGGCGCCGCCGGTAACGCTGATCCGGAACGCCGGGGTGCGACCTTGGCGGTTCATTCCATGCTGGGCTATGGCGGCGGCTTCGTTGGCCCCATCGCGGTGGGCTGGATCCTGGATCTGGCGGGCGGTCCGTCCCATATGGCCTGGGGGTTGGCGTTTGGCCATATTGCCCTGGCCATGTTGGGTGCCCGCATCGCCTTTACCTTGCTGCGCCCACAAAGCATGGCGGGGGACAAGGGGCATTAGTCGCGATAGAGACTGCCAGCGACGATGACTTCCAGCATGTGGCGCCTGGGGTGCTGTTGCACCTGGCCCAGTAATTCCTGGGCGGCGGCCTCATCGCCGTTGACCAAATACCATTGCGCCAGAAAGTAGGCGCCCTGTGCCTGGGCGTCTTTACCCTGCATTGTCATGGCGGCGGCGGCGGCTTCCGCACTGGCGGTGCCGGCCCACAGCTGCACCAGGGGTGCGGGCCAGACGCCATCCTCCCACCACCATGAATATGGCTCCAGCGCTCTTTCGGCGGCTCCGCCTTGGTGGGCGGCCGCGGCTGCCAGCCACAGGACGGCAATGGGATGTTGCACTGGTGCCAGGGCCAGGACCCGGCGGAATAGCACGCCAGCCTGGGCAAAGCGCTTTTGTTGAAAGCGCAGCACGGCTTTGAAAAACAGGGCGGTGGAGGCGCGGGGCCGTATTGACAGCGCCCGGTCGAAGTCAGCCAGGGCGGCGCTCTGGTTGCCGGTCTGAAGATGTATCGCGCCACGATGGGCCATGGCCTCAGCAAAGAACGGGTTCAAGCTAATCGCCCGGTCCATATCGGCCAGAACCAATCCGATTGCCGCCGGACCCGCGTCGCGCCGCAACAAGCCGCGCAGAAGATAGGCCTGGGCTGACCCAGGGTTCAGCGTCAAGGCGCGGGCCAACTCGGTGCCCGCCGCTGCGCGGTCACCCAGGTTCAACAGCGCGGATGCCCGGCTGGTCAATAGCGAGGCCCGCTCAAGCGCAGGTAAATTTGGGTCACTCAAGGCACGGCGGCAATAGGCCTCGTCCAGATGCGCCCGGCCACTGCCTTCCAGGCAGGCCTCACCGTCGCTCATGGGTTGTGCGCCCACTGAGCCCGCGAAGGTTAGACTAGCCACGACGGCCAGGGCGGCAAAGCGGAGTTGAGAATTCATCCGGTATTATGGCGGTAACGCCGCCGTTCGGCGCATCACATATTCTTGCGGTATATCACCAGGCCCTGGCCCGTGGGCAATTCCAAAATTACGTGGCCGTGTTCGTGCCACCAGTTCAGGTGTGCTTTGCACAGATCTTTTTGTTCCTGGCGGCCAAAGTCATCCAACACCACCATGGCGCCATCGCTAAGATGCGGCAGTAGCCGGTCCAAGGCGGCGGTTTCCGCCGCGCCCGCGTTCAGGTCAAGATGCAGAAAGGCGATGCGCTCGGGCACAACAGTGTCGAACACCTCCGGTACGATACCTTTGGTAACCTGCACATTGGGATAGATGGCAAATCGGTCCAATACATCCCTGTGGACGCCGTCCCATTGATAGCCTGGATTGGCCTGTTCGCGCTCCAACTCCGATGACCAATCCTCGGGCAGACCGGCGAAGGTGTCATAGAGATAAAATTGCCTCGGCTGCAACTCGAAGCGCAGATACTGCATCATGACGCTGGCATAAAAGCCCTTGTAGGTGCCGCACTCAACGAAATCGCCGTCAACCGCCAGGGCCGAGCGGGCCGCCCAGCAACAGGTATGCAAGCGCCAGATTTTGTCTGCATCACGGTCATCTTCCGCATTCGCCATAACGGCGGCCACGAATGCAGGATCGGCCAGGAAGGATTCGTTGCGCATCAACGCGACCAGATTGTCATGCGTGAACGTTGTCAGACCATGCTGCTCGTAAACGTTCTTTACAGTCTTCAAGCTCGATACTATGTGCCCCAAATTCTCCCGAGGCGGACCATAAAAGCTCATCGTCATAAGACCCCATGCTTTGTAATGCACAAAGATGAGCTCTTATTACGCGGCGTAGCCTAATGAACCGTTAACCACAGTTCATTAGTTTGCCCGGAAAATGCTAGTTCGGCCTGTACTTGTCCAACGACCCCGCATGCATGATGCGGCCGTTCAAGGGCCGTCCGATAATATCCTCCGCCAGGCGGGCGCTTTCGATCAAAGCATTCAAATCAATCCCGGTTTCGATACCCATCTCGTGGCAGAGAAAGACCATGTCCTCGGTACAAATATTACCGGCGGAGGTGGCGGAACCGTGACCCGCGAAGGGGCAGCCGCCCAGACCGGCGACGGAGGCATCGAACAGATCCACGCCCATTTCCAGTGCGGCATAGACATTGGCCGCGCCCAGGCCGCGGGTATCATGCAGATGCAGGCCGATACGGGCATCGGGTACCAGCTCGCGCACGGCGCCGATCTGCCGTTTCAGACCCTCCGGATTGGCCCAGCCCACCGTATCTGCAAGATAGATCGCCGGCAGCGGCGTCTTGCGGTCCGCGCACAAATCAACCGTCCATTTCACCAGATCCGTCACCGCCTCCAATGGTACCGGGCCGCCAAAATTGCAGCCGAACGCGGTCATGATATAGGCCCCCGACGGCACCAGGCCCTGCTGCAGATACATATCCAGGAATTCAACCTGGCGGTCGCGCATTTCCGTCGCCGTGCAATTGTTGTTGGCCATGGAAAAGGCATCCGTGGTGTAAAACAAGATCCGCGCGTCCATGGCCACATCCTTGGCCTCGTTGGCCAGCATAACGCCCTTTTTGTTCAGCCACAGCGCGGTGTAATCGATGCCCTCCTTGCGCTTGATGCCTTCGAACAGCTGCGCCGTATCGGCCATGCTCGGCACCGCCTTGGGGGATACGAAGGAGCCCACCTGGATCTGCTTTAGGCCGGTCTCGGAGAGGCTGTCGATCAGCTCGATCCGGCGTTCGATGGGATGGATCACCGGCTCGATCTGAAAGCCCTCGCGGACGCCCTCTTCGTGGAATTCAACGAATTTGGGAAAATCAGACATGGTTTCTTCCTCTCTACTCAGATTACCTGCTAATAGGATCGGGGCATGCCCAGGACACGCTCGCCAATATAGTTCAAAATTTGCTCCCGGTTCAGGGGCGCGGTGCGCATCAGGCGGGCCAGGGAATATAGATCATAGATACCATACTCGTTGGTGAAGCCGTTGCCGCCGTGGGCCTGCAGGGCTGCTTCCACGGCCATGATCGAGGCCTCGGCGGCGGCGTATTTCGCCATGTTCGAGGCCGCGCCGGCCTCTTCGCCCTGATCATACTGACAGGCCGCCTGGCGCATGATCAGGGAAGACATTTCAACCTGCGTCTTGGCCACGGCCAGGGGGTGTTGCACACCTTGATAGGCACCGATAGGGCCGTCGAAGACCACGCGTTCCGAGGCATAGGCGGCCGCTTTTTCGATGGCGAAGCGGCCAATGCCGCAACTAAGTGCGGCGACGGTCACGCGCTCCGGGTTCAGCAGATCGAACAGCGTCGCGAAGCCCTTGCCGACTTCGCCCAGGACATCTTCGGGGCCTAGGTCCACATCATCGAAGAACATGGTGAACTGGCGCTCCGGCAGGATCATGTTCATCTCGATCGGGTGAAAGTCCACGCCCTTGGCCTTCAGATCGACGATGAACACAGTGAAACCGTCGGTTTTGCTCTTGACCTGATCGAACGGCGTGGTGCGGGCGACCACGACGGCATAGTCGCAAACATCGACACCGGTGATGAAGACTTTCGAGCCGTTTAATTTGAAACGCTCGCCAACCGGTTTGGCGACGCTTTGAATGCGCATGGAATTGCTGCCCGCGTTCGGCTCGGTAATGGCAAAACAGAACAGGGTCTTGCCGGCGGCGGCATCGGGCAAATAGCGCGATTTCTGTTCCTCCGTGCCATGCAGGTTGATATGGCCCATGGACATGGTGGGGCCAACCACATACATCAATAACGGTATCCCGGCGTTGCTCAGTCCCTCGATCAACAGGGCCATTTCCAACAGGCCCAGGCCGGCGCCGCCATAGGCCTCGTCAACCATCAGGCCGGCAAACCCGTCGTCCGCCGCCTGGCGCCACATATCCTCCGGAAATTCGTTCTTGCGGGCCTTTTCCAGCCAGTATTTGTGATCAAACGACTGCGCCAGCTTGCCGCCATAGTCATAAATCAGTTGCTGTTCGGTGTTGAGGGTAAAATCCATTTGCCTGTACCTTCTTGATACCGTGCTTGTTTTAAATACGACTGGCCGCGCCAACATTGCCGTGGCCCACGCTACCACCACGGCCTGCCTATTTCCATCGAACGTTAGTTAGAAAATATTTTCTGGCTGAGTTAAGCTTCTTATTCAACGTGGGTATTCATTTTGGGGGGAGGCTATCGCCATGAACGAGCCTGACGTGCCGCCGCGGCGGGGCCGTAAATCCGAGATCTCGCGCGGGCAGATATTGGACGCCGCTGCCCGTATGTTGCGCCGGCAAGGCTATGGCAATACCACCTTGCGCAAAATCGCCGAGGTCGCGGGTATTCAGGCGGGCAGCATTTATTACCATTTCGCTTCGAAAGACGAGATCATGGACGCGGTCTTGGAACGTGGTGTCCGCGCTGTCTACGAGGCGGTGCGCGACAGTCTGGCCGCGCTGCCCCCTGATACGCCAGATCGGCGCCGGATCGAGGTGGCGGTCGGCGCGCATTTGGAGGCTTTGTTGAGCCATGGCGACTACACCTCCACCTCGATCCGCACCTATGGTGAAGTGCCCATGGCTTTTCAGCAAAAAAGCCAACCCCTGCGTGATGCCTATGTGGTGCTGTGGCAGGAGCTGTTGGCCGGGGCCCAGGCGGCGGGGGCCATCCGCGCCGACCTTGATACGCACGTGTTGCGGCCATTATTGTTAGGCTCTTTGAACTGGACCGTGGAATGGTATGATCCGTCCCAACGCCCCGTGGCAGAGATCGCCGCCCAGGCCGTGGACATGTTGTTTCATGGCGTTTTGCCTACTGAGGCCTGATACGAGAGGAGCCGACCATGACCGAGTTCGGACAAGATAGTCCCGTGACCTTGGAAGAATACAGCGCCATGGACTGGGAAGGTAAGCGCCAAGTCTGGCTGGATATTTCCGATATCACCGAAGAGCAGTTTGAAATCCACATGGCGACGCAAAAGGCCCGCGAGGCAGGGGTGCCCAAGGTTGGCGAAGCAGCGCCGGATTTTTCCGCCGATGTTCTGGGCGGCGCGCGGCAGCGCACGGGCGAGACGGTGCGGCTATCTGATCTGCGCGGCAAACCAGTGGGGCTGGTATTCGGCTCGTACACCTGACCGCCCTTCCGCAAACAAGCCGTGCGCTTGAACCAGCTCTACGCCACTTATAAAGACCAGGTTCAGTTCTACATCGTCTATATCCGCGAGGCGCATCCCGCGCGCGGTTGGCAGGTGCCGAACAATCTGATCGAAGATATTCTCTACGACGAACCCAGCACCGATGACGAGCGGACAGAGGTGGCCACCGCCTGTCAGATCGGTCTGGATCTGCACATGCCAATGCTGGTTGACGGCATTGATAATGATATCGACGAAAAATACGTCGGCCTGCCAATGCGCCTGTTCCTGGTCGACGGCGAGGGCAAGATCGCCTATGCCGGCGAAAAGGGCCCATGGGGTTGGGACGACGTGGCTTTCGAGGCAGTGTTGAAAGAAATGATTGGTTGAGGGCGCGTTGTCCACATACCTCACGGATCGAGAAGGATCAGATATGTCCCCGACCCAAGCCCTGAACACGAGTTTTCTCGGCGAGTTGAAGATCGACATCATGGGCTCTCATATCTTTGGCGCCACACCCATGGGGCAATTCCGCCGCGTTGATTATTTCGAAAGCGGTCATTTGCAGGGCCCCAGGATTGATGCCCGTATCGTCACAGGCAGCGCCGATGCATTACTGCGTCGCTTCGACGGGGTGGTTCAGCCCGATGTTCGGTTGACCCTGGAAATCAATGGCGGCGGACATCTGTTCATCCAATACCGGGGCTACCGCCATGCCACTCCAGAGGTCATGGAACAGATCGCGCAAGGCGAAACGGTCGATATGGCGGACGTTTATCTGCGCACGGCGTTGTTCTTTGAAACAGACTCAAAAGACCACGACTGGATGAATCGCACGGTTGCCATCGGCGTCGGCCGCCGCGAACCCGCGGCCGCGATCTACGATGTCTATGAGGTGTTGTAGCGCTTGCGGCGCTGCTACGGCAACGGTCCCGAATGCCAGAGCTTGTTGTAAATGCGCCATTGCCCGTCTTTTTTTAGCAAGGCCAGATAATCGATGAAGTCGCGGCCGATGTAGTGGTCGGCGACCTTTACGGTTGCCGCATTGCCGGTTACGTCCAACGCAACAATCCGCATATCGAACGGCTCACCAGCCGCTTGCGCCGAGTCCTGGCTGGCCGCGAATTCAACAAAAGTATCAAGATCCATCTCGGTAAAGCGCCCATCCGTGTGGCCGGTGATCATGGCGTTGTCGAAAAACGCTTTTCGCAACAAATCGCCATCGCTGCGGTACATTCCGTTGAAATACCAAGCCACCGTTTCACTGATTTGTTGAAGATCGTTTGCCTGTTCGTTCGAGGCCATGCGTCGGTTCCTTTTCTCTGCTAATCCCAAGCCCTATCCGGCACTTAGGAAGCGCGTTCCTGGTTGCGGTTTACCGGCACGATGGCGACCAGGATACGGTCGACCGTGCCCTTTGCGTCCACCATGGGCAGCAGTAGACGGCACCATTTAATCATGACGGAGACCTGATAGTCGGCGTTGTTTTCGGAATAGATTGGTGCCCGCAATGCGACGGCGGCAGCCAGTTGCCGGCTGTAGAATTTCCAACTTGGTATGGGGCTTTCACTGAACCATTTGCCAGTCATATCCACCACGCCGATTTCAGACACGCAGGTCGCATAAACGCGGTACTTGAAATCCGAAACGTCCGCATTGGGTTGCACTAGATGAAGATATCCAAGCGCCTCGGGGAAGGCCAAGGGATCCACGGCAGTGGAGGGCGGAAGCTTGTCCATGCCCCATTTCGCGAGCCAAAAGTGGTACATGCATTGATGCACGGGCAGGACGAAGTCGCTTACGGCGACCTTCGCTGGATCGATGGTGACTTGAACAATGCCGTCGAATTCCAGCTGATCCAGATCGGGCATATATTGCTGCAGTGGATCGGGCGTTTCGCGAACGCCTGTATAAAATCCGCTCGACAAGATATTGTACTCCTCGAAACACGCAAATATGGATGTTGATAAATCCAATGCTCAGGTTGCGCTCTCCAACACCATGGCGGCGGCTTTCTCGCCGATCATGATGGATGGCGCGTTGGTGTTGCCGGACGTCAGCGTCGGCATGATCGAGGCATCGGCGACACGCAGGTTCTGGATGCCGTGGACACGCAGGTTCTCATCCACCACGGCCCGATCATCGTTACCCATCTTGCAGGTACCGACCGGGTGATAAGCCGTCTCCGCCGTGGCCTTAACCCAGTCCAGCAGTTCATCATCACCCTGCAGGGCCTGGCCGGGGGCGATTTCCTCTGCCTGCACGGCCGCCATGGCGGGGGCGCCCATGACGCCGCGGACGATCTCCATGGCGGCCAGGGTGATCTGGCGGTCGTATTCGGCGGAAAGAAAATTGAAACGGATGGCGGGCGGCACATCCGCCTTGTCGGTGCCAATATGGATGGAGCCGGTGGATTCCGAACGCAATGGATGGGTAATCACGGTCATGCCGCTATCATTGTGCAGCTTGTAGCCGTCCTGCACCAGGAACGGTATCCACGAAATGCCTATATCGGGGCTGTCCAAGCCCTCGCGGGAACGCACGTAGGCCCGCATGGGCGAGGCCGGCAGCCCCAACAAGCCCTTGCCGGTGGTCGCGTAACGCAAGGCTTGCCAGACCATTTTCACCCCCCGTGCCTTGTCGTTGTAGGTCAGGCCCGGTGATTTAACGTTCCACATCATGCGGGGGGCGTAATGATCGCGCAGGTTCTCGCCCACGCCGGCAAGGGCATGGCGCACTTCGATGCCGTGGCTTTGCAGAATTTCCGGCTGGCCGATGCCCGACAGCTCCAACAATTGTGGCGAGTTGACGGCGCCGGCGGAAACGATGACTTCGCGCCCCGCGCGCGCCTCCTGCCTCACGCCGCCGACCGTATAGCGCACGCCGAGGCATTTCGTGCCTTCCAGGATCAGGCTTTCGGTCAGGGCGCCGGTCTGGATACGCAGGTTGGCACGGTCCCGGGCCGGGTCAAGATAGCAATACGCCGTGGACATGCGCCGGCCCTTGTTGATGGTGACCTGGGTCATGGCGATGCCTTCCTGCACCGCGCCGTTATAGTCCATGTTCCGCGCGATGCCGGCCTCCGCCGCCGCCGCGATCAGGGCGTCATACAGCGGCCCGTGCTCGGTGGTATCGGTGACGCGGAGCGGTCCATCGCGACCACGAAATTCATCCTCGCCATCGTCATAGTTTTCCATCGAGCGAAAGAACGGCAGTACGTCGCGGTAGCTCCAACCCCGGTTGCCCAGCTGGGCCCAGGTATCGAAATCCTGGGCCTGGCCGCGAACGAAGACCATGCCGTTGATGGACGAGGAGCCACCCAGCAACTTGCCGCGCGGCACGGGAATATTGCGCTGGGCCGAGCCTTCCTCGGGTTCGGATTCATAGAGCCAGTTGGCTTTCGGATTATCGATCAGCCTGGCAAAGCCGATTGGCACCCGTGACCAGGGATGGCTGGGGCGTCCGGCCTCCAACAACAACACGGTATATTTTCCCGACGCGGTCAGCCGGTTGGCCAGCACGGCACCGGCGGACCCGGCGCCCACAACTATATAATCGTACGTCTGGCTTTCCATTTCACGCATCCCATTCTTACAGTTACCCGGCCACGCTACCTTGGCGCAGAACCTGGCCGGGCCGCATATTCGTGTTTACGCCATCGTCCAGTACCAGGACGCCGTTGACCAGAACAAATTTCATCCCCTGGGCAATTTGGTTCGGCTGCCACAGGCTCGCGGCCTCGCCAAAGCCTTTTGGATCAAAGACGGCGATATCCGCGCGTACGCCTTGCTTCAGGATTCCCCGGTCGGCAAGGTTAAGTACGGTGGCCGGCTGCCCGGTCAACTTGTGGATCGCCGCCCCTGGGCTCAATAGCGCGCGTTCGCGCACACAGACGCGATAGAACCAGGCGGCCCAGCTATAGGCTCCGTGAAAAGCCGAACCCGCCAACGGCCCGTTCGGACACAGGGCCGTGGCATCCGAACCTGGCATGCAAAGATCATGGCTAAAGGCCAGATTCTGATCCGCCTCGCTATAGACCGGCCGGATGATCATCAAGGGCCGTGGCGAGGCGGCGGAGCGGCAGAGCAGCTCCAACGCCGCATCGCTCGGCGCCATGTTCATGCGCTGTCCGATGGTGTCAAAATCGAGGCGGGCGTATTCGGGCGCCACATCATTGTCCAGCAATGTCACCCGTCCCCAGCCACCGCTGGTCACGATTGAGGGATGGCCATGAATACGCTCCCGGTTGCCAGGACCGGACAAGACCTTGGGCAATCCCGCCAGACCTTCCGCCATGGCCCAGGGCGGCAGCATGGCATGCAGGAATGTCAGGGAGAAATCGCGGGTATGCATATCAAAGGCAACATCCTGGCCGCCTTCCCTGGCATTTGCCACCAACTCGACACTGGCCTCGCAATCATCCCGACCGCCACGGGGCAGCAGATGGGATATTTGCAGCCGGACGCCGGCCTCCCGTGCCGTTCGCAGTGCTTCCTCGATCGCCGCCAAGGCGCCGTCGTCACGCTTGCGGGTATGGGTGGCGTAAAGCAGGCCGCGACGCGCGATGGGTTCCAACAGGGCGGCGACTTCCTCCCCGCTGGCGCCCATTTCGATCGGGTATTCCAGGCCTGTTGAAAGACCGTGGGCGCCGGCCTCCAGCGCTTCGTCGAGATGGCGGCGCATCGCTCGGCGTTCCTCGGCATTGGCAGGGCGCTCCGCCAGTCCCACGGTGGCCTGGCGCAGCTGCCCATTGGGCACCAGGGTCAGAACATTGATCGCCGGCTTGGCCGCTTCCAGGCGCTCCAGATAGGCGGCGGGCGTTGACCAATCCAGTGCGATATCGCCGGTAATGCCATAGATGGTATTTTTCGCCAGTTGCTTATCCACCAGAGGGAAGCAGCCATGGCCGCAATTACCAATCACCTCCAACGTGACGCCCTGATGCACGGCACTGACCGCGCGCGGGTCCACCAGCAGGGTGAAATCGGAATGGCTGTGAATGTCGATGAAGCCAGGGCTCACGTACAACCCGGTTGCATCAATCTCTCTGATGCCGGGACTATCGATGCGGCCAACCGCTACGATGCGTCCCTGCTCCACGGCAATGTCCGCCGCGACACCGGGATTGCCGAGACCATCGAACATTGTCCCGTTTCTGATTATCAGCTCTGGCGTCATCTCTTCCTCATACCGGAATGTTAGCGTGACACGGCTGTATGCTGCTAGACTTCATGGCTGAACATTCGTGATGGAGGGAGGGCTGTTATGTTTGATCTGATCTTACGGGGCGACCAGGTGGTCACACCACAGGGTACCGGTGCTTGGGACGTCTGCGTCAAGGGCGACACCATTGCCGCCATCGCCGCGCCCGGCACTTTTGCCGACGAGCAAGCCGGCCGGGTGATCGATGCGCGCGGTAAGATCGTCATACCGGGCGGTATTGATCCGCATATCCATTCCTCGTGGTATATTCCGGCTATCGAGGAAGGCGGCGAGGTCACCATGACCGACGGCCCGGACATAGTCAGCCGCGCCGCCATTCACGGTGGTACCACCACGTTGCTGGATTTTGCCACCTGGCAACAGGACCGCACCATTGAAGAGGTCATCAACGTCCGCAAGCAGGACTGGACCGGCAAGTGCTACACCGATTACGGCTATCACATCATGTTGCAGGGCGCGATCCCGCCGGAGGTTCTGCCCCAGGTGGCTGAGGCGATCCAGGACGGTTATCCCTCGATCAAGATCTTCACCACCGACATCACGCCGTCGCGCAAGGGCCGCAAGATCACCCACGGCCATATTTGGGAAATCTTCAAGGTCCTCAAGAAGGAAGGCGGCATCGGCGCCATTCATGCCGAAGATGACGAGATTGTCATGCATATGTACGACGTCCTCCAGCGTGAAGGCCGCACCGGGTTCGAAAACCTGGCTGAGGTGCACAATTCCATGTCGGAGGATTTGTCGTTCCGCCGCATCATCCTTCTGGCTGAACATGTGGACGGCACGCCGTTGTACATGATGCATGTCAGTGCCGCCAGCGGTGTTGCCGCCATCGAGGCCGCGCGCGCGAAAGGCTTTCCCATTTATGGCGAGACCCTGCACCAATATCTGATGTTCACCCACGAGCACTATAAGCGGCCCAACGGGCAGATCTATCATACCTATCCCTCGCTAAAGGAAACCTCGGACCAGGATGCCTTGTGGGAAGGGCAGTTGCGCGGCTCGATCTCCACCGTGGCCACGGACGAGATCTGTTGCACCCTGTCGACCAAGACCCAAGGGCACCGCATCGACGATACCACGGGCGGCAACGCGGGTTGTGAGCCGCGGGTATCCGTGATGTATACCGAGATGGTCAAAAAGCGCGGCTATTCCCTGGCCAAGTTCACCGACTTGGTGTCTGCCAACGCCGCCAAGATCATGGGCATGTATCCCAAAAAGGGCGCCCTGGCGGCGGGCAGCGACGCCGATATCACGGTGCTGGACCCGGGCCAAAAACGTACGGTAACGGCGGCCCGCCTGCACGAAAGCGACTATACACCCTGGGAAGGCTACGAGGCCGAGGTCTGGCCCTCGCTGACTGTACTGCGCGGCAAGGTGATGATGCAGGATGGTGAATTTTATGGCGACGTTAAGGACGGCCAGATGCTGAAACGCAAGGTCGACGAGGCAATCCGCAACCGGCCCGTGATCTAGCTGCCGGGTACGAGCTTTCGTAGTTGTTCCAATTGAGCTGGATCATCGAAGGGGCTAAACAACAGCACATCGTCAACGCCGCTTTCGGCGATGCGGGCCAGGCGTTCCCGTGCCTCGCCTGGGTCGCAAACCAGGTTCATCTTGGCTTTCGCGACCAAGGGATGGGGTACGGCGTCGGGGCGCAGATCGGTGAAGACATTGGCCAGGATAATTCGGCCCCCACCGCCACCGCTATCGGCGGCACGGAATTTGCTGACGCCATCGGCCACCTCATCAATGGTGCTGTAGATGCCGGAGCCCATCCAACCCTGGCACTGTGTGGCGGCATATTCGATCCAACGCGGGCTGGCCCAGGCGCCCAGGAACAAGGGCGGGCCCTGTTCGTGGCCGGGCCAGGGTATTACGGTCGGTCCGAAGACCGCGTCGCCCCGCCAGCTTTGCTTCATGACCTCTAGATTTTCCCGCAAGGTCTTAAAGCGGCGTCCATAGTCGGCTTGCACGGCCAGGAAGTCCGCTTCCGTCGAGCCGGCCCCAATGCCCAGGCGCAGGCGGCCTTCGCTCAACACATCCAGTGACATCACGCGATGGGCCAGCTCCACCGGGTGTCGCAATGGGATCTGCAAGACGCAGGTGCCAAGCTCAATCTTGCTGGTAACCGCAGCCACGGCGCCAAGCAACGCCAGCGGGTCCAGGCTGGCCGCGGCACGGCCTATGGAGTCCGTGATCCACAGGCCTGAAAAATCCAACTCCTCTGTCAGGCATCCAATTTCCCGCAGACGCGCCGCTACCGACGTTCCGTCTTCCAGCGGCCGCGGCGCCGCGACGATACCAACCCTCATGCCATCCCCCATTCAACCTATAGCCAATTCACACCACACGTGCCCTGATCAGCCTAGCATAGACAGATCGGGACTATTTATCCCGCGAATTCATCATGGGGGTTCACCATGAACGACCCGATTTCGGTGTATTTCTGTTTCAGGACGCTTGCCCGGAAACACCCTAGGTTTGGCGGTAGGGAAAGCAGTCCGCGCGTTCGAGGGCCAGGCCAAAATTCTGGCCCAGGACCTGGATGGCCTCACTTTGATCTTTATAGGGATCACTATTGTCGGGCCCGACGACAATCGTCCGAAACCCTGGAATTTCATTGCCGGCGGGCGGTAGCATGGCGGTGGCGAGGCCGGTGCCATCGCGGTCACGCAGGGTCAGGAATAATGGCATTTGGCGCTGCAAATGGGCCTCCAAGCCGATGTTTTGCTCGATATAGACAGTTGAGGTCGGCTTGTAGCTGGCCGTGGCCTTGTCCTTGGCCAGTCTGAAATGTTTCGCGACCGCATGTTGCATCAGAGCGGATTCCTGGTCCGCCTCAACCTCGGTTTCCATGCGGAACCAGGTCTTGCCATTCCCTGCGTCGCAAACAAATTTCATGGCCGTATCCCCGCAATATCCCCGCAGTATCGGCGATGGCTTTTGAGGCCGGCAGGAGTGTAACCTAGCCTGTCAAAGCATGCCACAGGAGAGAGGCCCATGACCTATACCGTGATCGCCCGTTGTGCCCGAACCAGCCAGATGGGTATCGGCATCGCCACATATTCCCTGGCCGTGGGCGGATATTGCCCGGTGGTCCGGGGCGGTCTGGGGGCGGTTTCGACCCAGGCTTTCGTGAACTTGAAGTTGGGGACCCTGGCCCTGCGGCTTTTAGAACAGGGTTTTGCACCGACCAAGGTGATGGCCGAGTTGGCGGACGATGACCCGCAAATCGACTATCGCCAGATCGGCATTGTTGATGCCACGGGCGGCGTCGCGGTGCATACGGGGGCCAGCACACGGCCCTGGTCGGGGCATGTTACGGGCGCGGGCTATATAACCATGGGCAATGTGCTGGCCGGCAAAGGCGTGGTGGCGGCGATGGCGGCGGCGTTCGAGGACAATGAGGGTGAGGATTTGGACGAGCGTCTGTTGCGGGTGTTGGAGGCAGGCCGGGACGCGGGCGGACAACAGGCCGCCGACGGCAGCCATCTGAACGAACGCTCGGCCGCGGTGATTGTCCACGAGCACCGCGAATATGGTCATATCGATCTGCGGGTGGATGCCCATGAACGGGCGGTGGATGAACTGCGCCGCGTGCATGCTGTCTATAAACCCTTTGTCCCCTACTACCAGCTACGGCATGACAATCCGGCGGAAACGCCAGCCCAGGATGTCTGGGCCCGCGAAAATTTGTAGGTAAAAAGCCTCCTAATTTACCGATCCGTCCGCCGCTGCTTGAGGCAAATCAAGGCGGTGCCGCCTTTTGCACGGCAGTATCATTAAATTATTATATACGGATTGGAGCGGCGGCCATGTCACATGTACCTCACGAGTTGGCGGAAGAATTTCCTGCGGATACGGACAAGATTCACGCCCTTAACCAAAGCGACAGTCATTTCTCCAAACTGACCGAGCAATACCATACGGTGAACCGGGATATCCATCGGATCGAAACCAATGTAACGCCGGCGGACGAAGGATATGAAAAACAGCTTCGTCGCCAGCGGTTGTCCCTGAAGGATCAAATCGCCGTCTACCTGACGAAATCCTGACGCCGCTTCGGCTCAGGCCTGGGCGGTCACGAAGCCATGGAATTCATAGATATCGTGGCTTTGGATATCCTTGAAGCCGGCCCCGGTTAGGTGCGCCCGGATTGTGGCCTCGGGTATGCGGCGGCCCTTGGCGGGGCTTTTGCCGTTTTCCTCGTCCTTCCAATCGATTACCGCGACCGTGCCGCCTGGTGCCAATAGGCGGTGACATTCGGCCATCAAGGGTTCCGGCGCGTCCAGTTCATGATGCAACTGCGCCATGGTGATGAGGTCGGCGCTGCCGTCGGGCAGATCAATGGCGCCGGGCTGCATCAATAGTGCCTGCAGATTATCCAGCCCCTGGGCCGCCGCGTCTTCGGCCAGCAAACCGACCATGCCTTCAAGAATATCGCAGCCATAGGCCTTGGCCCCTGGATAGGCCTTGGCGAAGGGCAGGGTGAGAAAGCCGACCCCCGCGCCGATATCAACCAGGGTGCAGCTCGGGCCGGGTTGTAAAACCTCCCAGATCCTGGCCGGATCGAAATAGGCCAGCCGATCCGGGCTGCGCAGCCGTCCGATCCGCCCCGGATCCATACCCAATAAGTCCGCCATGATGTCTTCCCCCTCTGATTCCCCAGCTGGCATCTTAGCATGGGAATGGATTTCAGTGTTGCCATGACCAATGGCTGGCACGAGAATAGCCATCTGCATTCGAGGAGAGCACCGCATGTCTAATTTCGATCTGTTAATCCGCAACGGTACCGTCGCCACCGCCGCCGACACCTTCCAGGCCGATGTCGCCATCAAGGACGGCCGCGTTGTGGCCCTGGGTCACGATCTGGGAACGGCGGAGCAGGAGATTGATGCCGCCGGCAAGCTGCTATTGCCGGGCGGCATTGAAGGCCACTGCCATATCGAACAGATTTCATCTTCGCGGGTGATGACGGCGGACGATTTTTACTCCGGCACCGTGTCCGCCGTGTTCGGTGGCACCACGACGGTGATCCCATTCGCGGCACAGCAAAAAGGCGACAGTCTGCGCCAGACGGTCGAGGACTATCATGCCTGTGCCGGGCCCAAGGCGGTGATCGATTATGGCTTTCACCTGATCATCTCGGACCCGTCCGATCAGGTTATCGGCCAAGAGCTGCCGGCCCTGATCAAGGACGGCTATACCTCGTTCAAGGTCTACATGACCTATGACGATCTGCGCCTGGATGACTATCAGATGCTGGAAGTACTGTCCGCCGCCCGCCGCGACGGCGCCATGGTCATGGTGCATGCGGAAAACCACGACATGATCCGCTGGCTCAGCGAAAAGCTGCTGGATGCCGGCCATTGGCAGCCGCAGTACCATGCCATCAGCCATTCCCGCGCCGGCGAGGGCGAGGCGGCGCACCGGGCCATCGCGCTGTCGCGGCTGATGGACCAGCCGATCCTGGTGGTGCATGTCTCGTCGGAAGAGGCGATGGATGAAATCCGCATGGCCCAGGATAAGGGCCTGAAGATCTTTGCCGAAACCTGCCCGCAATACCTGTTTCTGACGGCGGAGGATCTGAAACGGGATGGCATGGATGGGGCGATGTTCTGTTGCAGCCCGCCGCCGCGTGATGCCAACGACCAAGAGGCCATGTGGCGCGGTCTGGCCAATGGTACCTTCTCTGTTTTCTCCTCCGACCACGCACCCTACCGCTATGATGACAGCGGCAAGCTGGCGGCCGGGCCACAGCCTACTTTCAAGCAGATCGCCAACGGCGTGCCCGGCATCGAATTGCGCCTGCCGCTGTTGTTCTCGGAAGGTGTGGGCAAGGGCCGCATCGATCTGAACCGGTTCGTGGCTCTGACCGCCACCAACGTTGCCAAGCTGTATGGTGTCTATCCGCAAAAGGGCACCATTGCCGTGGGTTCGGACGCCGATATCGCCATTTGGGATCCCGATCTGGAACAGACGATCGAACATGCCATGCTGCATGATAACGTCGGCTATACGCCTTATGCCGGGATCAAGTTGAAGGGCTGGCCGACGACAGTGCTGAGTAGAGGGCGCATCGTCGTGGCGGACAATGAACTGCACGCCGAACGGGGCAGCGGACGGTTCCTGGCCCGCGCGGTGTCCGAAGCCTCCCAGCCCTTGAACCGGCTGGAGCCCGAAATGGACCCCGCCCGCAACTTCGGCGCGGAGTTGTTGGGACGCTGAGCATGAGCACGCCTGAGAACGTCCAGGTCAATGGCCGCGACTATGCCTGGCCGGATCGGCCCATCGTGGTGCTGTGCATTGACGGCTCGCAGCCGGGCTATATCGAGGCGGCGGTGGAGGCCGGCGTGGCGCCGTTCTTCGCAAGCGTATTGGCGACGGGCACCGCCCGGCTGGCCGATTGTGTCGTGCCTTCCTTCACCAACCCCAACAATCTGTCCATTGTCACCGGCGCGCCACCGGCTGTGCACGGCATTTGCGGCAACTATTTTCTGGACCCAGATACAGGGGGCGAGGTGATGATGAACGAGCCGCGCTTTCTGCGCGCGCCGACACTGTTTCAGGCGTTTCAAGCTGCGGGCGCAGCCATTGTCACCATAACCGCCAAGGACAAGCTGCGCGGGCTGTTGGGCCATGGCTTGGAGATGGGCGAAAAGGGCATTTGTTTTTCCTCCGAACTGGCCGATCAGACCACGCTGGCCGAGCACGGCATCGAGGGCGTGCCGGAAATGGTCGGCCTGGATGTACCGGACGTTTACAGCGCCGAATTAAGCGGCTTTGTTCTGGCCGCGGGTGTCAAGATCATGGCGGCCCGGCGGCCCGAGCTGATGTATCTTTCCACCACCGACTATATCCAGCACAAACATGCGCCGGGCACGCCGGTGGCCAACGATTTCTATGCCCTGCTGGACGGCTATCTGGGGCAACTGGACGCCATGGGCTGCACCATCGTGGCCACCGCCGATCACGGCATGAACGCCAAGCACGACGAAGCTGGCCAGCCACGGGTGATCTATCTGCAAAGCCTATTGGATGAGTGGCTGGGCGAGGCGGCGGCGCGGGTCATTCTGCCCATTACCGATCCATACGTTGTGCATCACGGCGCCCTGGGTTCGTATGCCACCGCCTATTTGCCGGAGGACACCGATAGTACCGCCATCGCTGACCGTTTGCGTGCCATCCCCGGCATGGAACTGGTGCTGGACAAGGCGGCGGCGGCCGAACGGTTCGAGCTGCCCCCCGACCGGCTGGGCGATCTGGTGCTGGTTTCGAGCCTCGATCATGTTTTGGGCACGGCGGCGGAGCGCCACGACCTGAGCGGTTTGGAAGAACCCTTGCGTTCCCACGGCGGTATCTCGGAACAACGGGTGCCATTGTTGATGAACCGGCCCACGGATTTGTCGGAAGGCCACGCCCTGCGCAACTTCGACGCCTTCGATCTGGCCCTCAACCACGCGGTTTAAGAAATTCGCGGCGATGACGAAATATCAGAGCGATATTGTCATAATCGGCGGCGGTATTGCCGGTATCGTCACCGCCCTTGAATGCCTTGAAGGTGGCAAGTCCGTCACCATTATCGATCGGGACGTGGCCGAGAATTTCGGCGGCCTGGCCAAGGAATCCTTTGGCGGCATGTTCTTTGTCGATAGTCCGTTGCAGCGCAAGGCCAAGATCGTGGACAGTCCCGAGCGGGCCTTCAAGGATTGGTGCAGCTTTGGCGAACTGTCCCCCGCGGACGGCCTGGCCTATCAATGGGCCCAACGTTATGTGGAACGGACCACGGCGGAGGTGCATGATTTCATCACCCCCATGGGCATCAGCTTTCTGCCCGTGCTGAACTGGGTGGAACGCGGCCTGGACCATCCGGGTAATTCCGTGCCGCGCTTTCATATGGTCTGGGGCACGGGGCATGAACTGGCGATGGTCCTGGCGTCGCGACTGCAAAGTCATGCGCGGGCAAATCAGTTGACGCTGGTTTTTGGCCAGCGCGTCGAAGCGTTGATCAGCACCGATGGCCGGGTTACGGGCTGTCGTGGCGTTGATGAGGCCTCCGGCGCTGCTTTCGAGGCAACGGCCGAGGCGGTTGTTATCGCGGCGGGGGGCAGCAATGGCAACGACGGCTTCATCCGCGAACATTGGCACGAAGATTGGGGTGCCAACCCGCCGGAGACTATCCTCAACGGCTCGCACAAATTCGCCGATGCCACGCTGCATCATGCGGCGGCGGCGGTGGGCGGCAATCTGGTGAACCTGGATCGCAACTGGAACTATGCCGCCGGCATCCCCCATCCGCGCCCGCGCAAACCGCGTCATGGGCTGTCCCTGGTGCCGTGCAAAACGGCTTTGTGGATGGACGCGGCAGGGCGGCGGATCGGGCCGCGCCCGTTGATCGCCGGCTTCGATACCCGCGAAGTGATCAAGCAAATCTGTCAGAATGCCGAAGCCAAGGGCCTGCCGAAATACTCCTGGCAGATCATGAACCGCAAAATCATGTTGAAGGAATTCGCCGTCTCGGGCGCCGAATTCAACCACGCCATCCGCGAAAAGAGCAAGCTGGGCCTGTTGCGCCAATTGCTGTTCGGTAGCGGGCCCCTGGTTGATGAGACGATCAGGGATTCCAGCGATATCGTCACGGCCTTGAGCGTGCCGGAGCTGGCCGCGAAAATGGACGCTCTGGATCCCAGCGTGGCAATCGACGGCGCCGGCATGGCGGCCGACATCGCGGCTTTTGATGCCGGCATGGCAAAAGGTAACGGTAATTGCACTGACCAGCAGATCCAACGTATTGCCGAACTGCGGCAATGGAAGGCCGACAAACTGCGCACCTGCAAGTTCCAGAAGATTGACGAAACCAAGGCGGGGCCGCTGGTGGCGATCCGCAGCTTTATCATCAGCCGCAAGGCCCTGGGCGGTATCGAAACCGACCTGGACTGCCGTGTCGTCGATGGCAACGGGGCGGCGCTGGACGGCCTTTATGCGGTGGGGGAGGCGGCCGGTTTCGGCGGCGGCGGCATGCATGGCCTGCGCGCCCTGGAGGGGACGTTTTTGGGCGGCTGCGTCTTTTCCGCCCGCATGGCGGCCCGCGCCATCGTGCATGGAACATCCGGCGCGGGAGCGAGCCAGTGAGAAAATCTGGTGCGGAGTTGACTGTTCACGCCCTGGAACAGTTGGGCGTGCGGTTTACCTTCGGCATTCCGGGCGTCCACAACACGGAAATCTATGACGAGCTGAACGCCTCTAAATCCATCACGCCGGTGCTGGTCACGCACGAGGGCGGCGGCGCCTTCATGGCGGATGCGGTCAGCCGCACCTCTGCCTCGATCGGCACAATGGTGATTGTGCCGGCGGCGGGTGCATCCCATGCCGCCTCCGGCATTGGCGAGGCTTTTTTGGACGGCATTCCCATGCTGGTGATCTGCGGCGGTATTGATCGGGCCGCCGACAAAAGCTTCCAATTGCACGAGATGGATCAACACGCCTTTATCTCCGCGCTGACCAAGCGGACCTTTCTGGTCGAGAGCCACGAAGCGGTCATCCCCACTCTGTACCAGGCCTTTGATATTGCCCAGGGTGGGGAGCCCGGCCCGGTGTTTGTGGAGATCCCGGTCAACATCCAGCGCTTCAAGGGCAATGTCGATGCCATGCCCGCCTACTGCGCCCCAGCGGGCCGCGCCATGGTCGATGCGGCGGCCATTCAGCGGGCGGTGGAATTGCTGCGCCAGGCCAAACGCCCTGGTCTGTTCGTTGGTTGGGGCGCCAAGGGCGCGGCGGCGGAACTGCTGCAACTGGCTGAATTGATGGAGGCACCCGTTGCCACGACATTGCAGGGCCTGGGCGTCTTTCCAGGCGATCATCCCTTGCACACGGGGCTGGCTTTTGGCGCATCGGCGGTGCCGGCGGGACGGAACGCCTTTGCGGATTGCGATCTGATGCTGGCGATCGGCACTAAATTCAGTGAACTGGGCACCGGTTTTTTCTTCTCGGCCGAGGTGCCGCAGGATCTTATCCATATCGATATCAACCCCAATAACTTCAACCGGAATTATCCGGCCCGTGAGGCGATCGCCGGCGATGCCGAAATAGTCGCGGCTGCGCTGTTGAGGGGCTTGGGTAATGACGGCGGGGCCGGCAACCGGGCCCGTGCCGGTGCGGAATTAAGAGCCGGGATCGCCGCCGACAAGGCTGCCTATCGGGCCGAATGGCGCCGCCACGACAGCAGGGGCCGGGTCAATCCGGAAAACTTTTTTGCCAATCTTCGGAGTGAGATGCCGGACGATTGCATCTTTGTCGTGGATGACGGCAACCATACCTTTTTGACGGCGGAGCTGTTGCCCATCCACAATACGAACGGCTTCATCGGGCCCACGGATTTTAATTGCATGGGTTACGCGGTACCCGCCGCCATTGGCGCCAAATTCGCCAATCCCGACACGCTCGTCGCGGCCATTGTTGGCGATGGCTGCTTCACCATGACCTGCATGGAAATTCTGACTGCATCGCGCAACAATCTGGGCTTGGTGTTCTATGTCTTTAACGACGGCGCGTTGTCGCAAATCGCACAGGCGCAGCAACTCGTCTACAACCGCACGCCCTGCACCGGGTTGGAAGGTTTGAATTTGGCTGGCGTCGCCCTGGCTACGGGGGCGCACTATTTGCCGCTTGCAGGCAGCGATGATGGCGGCGAGGTAATGGCGGAGGCAAACCGCTTGGCGGCGTCGAGCGCGCAGCCGGTTATTGTCGATGTTGCCATCGATTACAGCCGCAAGAGCGCCTACACCAAGGGAGCCGCCAAAACCAACGCCAAACGTCTGCCCATGCGGGAAACATTGCGTTTCATCGGCAGGATCGTGGCACGCAAGGTGGCGGGCTAGTATTTTAAACGTTGCCGGCCCTGTACGCACCGAATTCCGAATTCAGGCATCTCTCAGCCGATGAGCACGCCGTTGTGGCGCCATGTGCTGCGACGTTTTCGCACATTCCCACATGTCTATATTAAGGTCATTCTAATATAAATAAATCGTTCCGTTGCCATTGGGTCGCCGTCAAAGTCCAAATAAATGAATAATAGGAGTTGCAAGATGTTAGCCACGACACGCACTTCACGGATTCTGTCAGGGATAGCGGCGGGTGTATTTGCCGTCACCGTTTTGATCTTAGGTCTGCCCAGCGCCCTGGCGGAGGAACAATCTGCCTTGGCGGAAGGTGCCCGCCTCTATGACAAATGGTACAAGGTGATTGATACCCGCGCGCCAAAAGTCGCGCATCCGGCTTATCCTTCAGACAAAAAATATGCCAAGAAACCCGGTGCCAACTGGCGCTGCAAGGAATGTCACGGCTGGGATGGTAAGGGTCGGGATGGCGCCTATGCCACGGGCAAACATCACACTGGCATCAAGGGCATCAACGCCATGATGGGCGCGGACCCGGCGGCAGTGGTTGCCGTATTGAAGGATGCCACCCATCGTTACGGCGAAGAGATGAATGATGGCGCACTGGGCAAGCTGGCGCTGTTCGTCAGCCGTGGTCAAATTGACTATGACCGCTACATTGATGCCGGCACGAAAAAGGTAAAAGGCGGCGATGCAGTGCTTGGCGAAGCCTATTTCAACACCATCTGCGCCAATTGCCACGGCACCAAGGGCAATTTGCCCAAGGACATGGGAAAAACCCTGGCCAAGCAAATGGGCAATCCCTGGGAGGTCATGCACAAGATCATCAATGGCCAGCCAGGCGAACAAATGCCCGCCCTTCGCGCCCTGGACCGTCAGATCGTTATAGACATCATGGCGCATATCGCCACCCTGCCCCAATAATAATAAATGAAAATGTGAGTGGAGACACGGCTGCCTGTTGCCTTGACCCAAATCAACGAAGTCCGCACCGCATTGCAGCATAATCGCCGTCGCTTGGCCCTCCACCCAATCGGGTGGCGGGCCATTCAGCTTATATCGAACCAAAAAAATATCGGGCCAAGAAACACGGGGACGGCAATATGAACAAACCGGAAGCGGTGCAGCTTAGCGATCGAACGAAAAACCAGCCGCATCCAATGACGGGCAACGAGGCGATCGCCCGTGGCGCGTGGGAGGCCGGCGTGAAGGTTGCCTCCGCCTATCCTGGCACTCCCAGCACGGAGATCCTGGAAAGTCTGGCTGACTATGACCCTGAGGATATCAACGCGGAATGGTCGACCAACGAAAAGGTCGCCGTGGACGTGGCCATCGGCGCCTCGTTCCAAGGTGTGCGCGCCCTGGCCGCCATGAAACATGTGGGCCTGAATGTCGCCGCTGATCCGGTGATGTCACAAACCTATGTTGGCGTTAACGGCGGTCTGGTCCTCGCCGTCTGTGACGATCCTGGCATCCATAGTTCGCAAAACGAACAGGACACGCGGTTGTTTTGCCGCTTGGCCAATATCCCGGTGCTGGAGCCTTCCGATGCCCAGGAAGCGCTGGATTTCACCCGTCTGGCCTATGATATCTCCGAGGAATTCGATACCCCCGTGGTTCTGCGCGCCACTACCCGGCTGTCGCATACCAGAAGCCCGGTTTTCACCGGCCCCAGGGAGACGCCGGAAGACAAGGCATTTGTCGACGATCCTGGCAAGAATGTGGTGCTGCCCGCCGTCGCCCGTGTCCGGCACCCCTTCGTGGTTGAGCGCGAGGCACGCCTGCAGGAATATTTTGAGAATTCACCCCTGACCCGATGGGAGAAGGGCGAGACTACGTTTGGCATTATCACCAACGGCACCTCCTACCCCTACGTCAAGGAAGTGGTGCCCAACGCCTCCATCCTGAAGCTGGCGTCTTCATATCCTCTGGCCAAGAAGAATGTGCAGGAATTCTGCGACAGTGTTGACCGGGTACTGATTGTCGAGGAGTTGGAGCCGTTTATCGAAACCGAGGTTCTGGCCATGGGTATCAAGGCCGAGGGCAAGGTGTTCTTCTCCCGCTGCGGCGAATTTTCACCCGAAGTGGTCCGGGCCGGGCTGGCCAAGGCCGGCTTGGTCGAGGCGGCGGCGGAGACCCATGACTGGGACGTCAAACCGATCATGCGGCCGCCCGTGCTGTGCGCCGGCTGCCCGCATACCGGTGGTTATATGTCCCTGCGCGCCATTGATGCCCGGGTAACCGGCGATATCGGCTGCTATACCCTGGCCGCGGTCGAGCCTCTTCGTGCCATCGATACCAACGTCTGCATGGGCGCCTCCATCGGCAACGCGGTGGGCATGGCCAAGGCGGGTACCGAGACCAAACCCATTGTCGCCACCATCGGCGATTCCACTTTTCTGCATTCCGGCATTCCGCCGCTGATTGACGCGGTCTATTCCAACGTCGATATCACGGTGTTGATCCTGGACAACAAGATCACCGCCATGACCGGCGGTCAGGATCACCCAGGCACCGGCAAGAACCTGCGCGGCGAAGATGCCCATCAGGTCGATTTCGAGGAAATCTGCCGCGCCGTGGGTGTTACCTGGGTGCGCAAGGTGGATAGCTACGATCTCGGCACCTTGTATCAGACCATGCGCGAAGCGGCGGCCTACAAGGGTGTTTCCGTGGTGATCTCGGACCGGCCCTGCGTCTTGGATCCGGTCAAGATCAAGGGGCCGGCCCTACGGGTCGAGGCAAAAGACTGCGTCGCCTGCCAGGCTTGCATGAACCTGGGCTGCCCGGCGATTACCTGGTCGGACGAAATGTACGACGGCCATCACAAGGTCAAGATCGACGAGGTCGCCTGTATAGGCTGCACCCTGTGTGCCCAGGTCTGTCCTTCGGACTGTATGCAGCCGGTGACCCAATGAGTATTGAAACCGCGAACGCCGAGCCTTCCACTGCCGCCGTGGCAAAGGGGCGCACACGCAACGTCCTGATTGTCGGCGTCGGCGGCCAGGGTGTGATCATGATCTCCAAGGTTCTGGCATTGCTGTGCCAGACCCAAGGGCTGCAGGTCAAACAGTCCGAGGTCCATGGCATGGCCAAGCGCGGCGGCGTGGTGTTCAGCCATGTACGCTATGGCGAGGAAGTCTGGTCGCCGACCATCCCCATGGGCGAGGCGGATGTACTGATCGCCATGGAGTGGGCCGAAGGCGTGCGCTGGCTGCCGTTCCTGCGCCCCGATACCGGCGTCTTCATTGCCGATACGCAACAGGTGATCCCACCATTTGCCTGCCGCAACCGGGATTTCTACGCCAATCCCGCCTATGCCACGGAAACCCCGGCAGAGATTATTGATATGGTCTCTGACGGCTTTGCCTTGGATGCCGGGCGCATGGCGGAAGAACTCGGCAACGCGCGGGCCGCGAACACGATTTTGCTCGGCACCATGTCGGCGGCGATGGACTTTCCCCTGGAGGAATGGCTGTCGGTGTTGAACCAGTTCGTGCCCAAGGGTACCGAGGAGATCAATCGCCAGGCCTTCCTGCTGGGCCGGGAGTGGGTTGAGAAGACCCGGCTGGAGCCCAAGGAAGCCACCACCGTGCGGGCGTTGGAGCAACAGCCCGTGCAGCCCAAAATCAATGTGCGGCTGGAGATCACGCGGGAATGGTGCAAAAGCTGTGACATCTGCGTCAAGCTGTGTCCGGAACGCTGTCTGGATCTGGACGAACAGCAGATCGTCCGCCTGAAGGACCCCGCCGCCTGTACCGGCTGCCGCATTTGCGAATGGCTGTGCCCGGATTTCGCCATCGCGGTGCATCACGAAAACTCAACAGCAACAGAGGTCTCCGCCTAAATGACCGCCACACTACAGAATTTGCACGGCAACCACGCCTGCGCCATGGGTGCAATCGCGGCAGGCTGCCGGTTCTTCGCCGGCTATCCCATCACGCCGTCGTCTGAAATCGCCGAACGCATGTCGCGCGAGTTGCCCCTGGTGGGCGGCACTTTCGTGCAGATGGAAGATGAAATCGCCTCCATCGCCGCCGTCCTGGGCGCTTCGTCCGGCGGCATCAAATCCATGACCGCCACCTCCGGACCGGGGTTTTCCCTGAAGCAGGAGAATATCGGCCTGGCCGCGGCGGCGGAAATCCCCTGCGTCATCGCCAACGTGATGCGCGGCGGGCCATCCACGGGCACGCCCACGCGCCCGGCCCAGGGTGACATCATGCAGGCCCGTTGGGGCAGCCATGGCGACCGCCCGGTGATTGCACTGACGCCTGCGTCGGTCAAGGAGGTCTATGACCAGACCATCCGCGCCTTCAATCTGTCGGAACGCTACCGCACGCCGGTGATACTGTTATTCGATCAGGTTATTTCACATCTGCTGGAACCGATCCAACTGGCTGACATGGCCAGCCTGGAATTGGTTGATCGGCAATGGGCCACGGGTTCCAGCGCTGAGTTCGCACCCTATGCCAGTACCGAAAGCGGTGTGCCGCCGATGCCCCGTCCCGGCGACGGCTATCGCACCCATACCACCGGTTTGACCCATGGCGAAGATGGCTTCCCCTCTCAGGAACCCACTATTGTCACCCAGGCAACGCAACGCCTGTTGGACAAGATCGAGAACCATCGTGATGATATCGAGGCCTACGAATGCCATGATACGGATGATGCGGAGGTTCTGGTCGTCGCTTACGGCATCTCGGCCCGGGCCGCCCGGGCGGCGGTGCGCGAGGCCCGCGCCATGGGCATTGCCGCCGGTTTGTTCCGGCCCATAACCGTCTGGCCGTTCCCCGAGGACGCTCTGAAGGCCGCCGCGGCCAACGCCAAGGCGATCTTGGTACCGGAAATGAATGCTGGTCAATTGAGACTGGAAATCGAACGCCTCTGCGGCAGTGACGTGAAGGTCGAAGGCCTGAACCGGATTGATGGTCAGCCCATCGACCCCGCGCAGGTTACCCAACAGATTAGGGAGCTGGCCGACAAATGAACGAAATGAAAACCAAGGCCGGTGGCGGCAACTTCGAAGTCCGCGACTATCTGCGCCTGGACCTGATGCCTCATTTCATGTGCCCGGGCTGCGGTCATGGCATTGCGCTGCGCGCGCTTCTTTGGGCCGTGCACGAGCTGGGTATCGACAAGGATAACCTGGCTATCGTGTCCGGCATTGGTTGCTCGGGCCGGGTCGGTGCCTATATCGATGCCAACACGTATCACGTCACCCATGGCCGGCCGCTGGCATTCGCCACCGGCCTGAAATTGGCCCGGCCTGATCTGAAGGTTATCGTCATCACCGGCGACGGCGACTGTCTGGCCATCGGCGGCAATCATCTGATCCATGCCTGCCGGCGTAATCTGGATATCACCTGCCTGATGCTCAACAACGAGGTCTATGGCATGACCGGCGGCCAGGTTTCACCCACCACCGCCGAGAACCGGTTGACCACGACGACGCCGTCAGGCAACAGCGAGCCGGCCTTTGATGCCTGCAAGCTGGCCGAAGCCGCCGGCGCTGGCTTGGTTGGGCGCGAGGTCACCATGCAGACGCCCGCGTTGCGGAATTTGATCAAGGCGGGCCTGGAGTTCGACGGTTTTTCGTTTCTCGAAGTGATGTCCGATTGTACCGAGATCTATGGCCGCAAGAACGATTTGGGCGAATCCGCCGAGATGATCATGGCGCAGAAAAGCGACATGCGGCCGCAGGCGTATACCACGATCACCGATCAGCCGTTCCGACCGAACCGCCTGGTAACCGGCGTTTTGGCGCAAAGCGACCGCCCGGAATATGGCGCGACATACCGTCGTCAGGCGGCGGCCTTGCGTGGTGAAACAGCATGAGTAATATGGAAATACGTTTCGGCGGCAGCGGCGGCCAGGGCCTGATCCTAAGCGGCCGGCTGTTATTCCAGGCATTCGTCGATGCCGGCAAGCATGCGGCGCAATCACAAAGTTACGAGCCCACCTCGCGGGGCGGCTTCTGCAACGCCGATCTGGTGGTTAGCGAGGGCGATGTCGATTATCCCCTGGTCTCGTCGATCGATTACCTGGTACTGCTCGATCAGATCGGGGTGGCGCCCTCCGCCGCCATGATCAAGCCCGGCGCCCTGGTTTTGATCGATAGCCGCCTGGTGCCCGCACCCCCCGTTGGTGACTTCACCCTGCATCAGGCCCCCTTCACCGACGAGGCTATCGCGCTGGGCAGCCATCGGGCGGCCAACGTCGTCGCCCTGGGCAGTCTGGTCGCCCTGTCCGGCATCTGCGACCGCGAAACGGTTGCCGCCGCCGTGCGGGCCGGTACCCCGAAAGCTTTCCTGGACCTCAACCTTGTTGCTCTGCAAAGAGGTTTTGAGATCGCGGATGCGATGGAAGCTGTCGACACAATTGCGAAGGTCGTCCAACTGTAGCTGGCAACAAAGCCGGTAGCCTGACAATATTCGGGTCTGCTTTCGCTTAAGGGGGCCGCGCGTCGTATGGATTTGTTTTTCATTCTGCTCGTATTGTTGGTGGCGACGCGGTCGTTTGGCGAGGCCGCCGAACGTCTGGGGCAGCCGGCCCTGGTCGGTGAACTTGTCGCCGGCATCACCCTGGGCGCCATCGTTGCGGAATACCCGGTCGTCTTCCCCACGCTGGTGGATTTAAGCCACAACGATGTTTTCGCATCCATTACGGATCTGGGCATGTTCTTCCTGATGCTGTTCGCCGGCGTCGAGATGCGCCCAGGCAAGATCATGCAGCATTCCGGCGGCGCCCTGGCGGTGGCCATCGGCGGCATGGCGCTGCCTTTGGCCCTGGGTTTGGGGCTGGGGTGGATATTCTTGCCCGCGACGGACCTGTTCGCGGCGCAATGCCTGTTTCTTGGTACGGCACTGGCCATCACGGCGGTGCCGGCCACGGTACGCATTCTGCTGGATCTTGGTCAATTGGACACACGGATAGGCCAGACCATCGTCTCCGCCGCCGTGTTCGACGATATTTTCTCGTTGATGTTGCTGGCTTGGATGACCGGCCTGCTCGCCATGGGAGAGCCGCCGGGCTTAATGGACGTGATGCTGTTGTTGGGCAAGATTGCCCTATTTTTTGCCGTTACGGGCATTATCGGCCTTTACCTGTTTCCCTGGGGCGGCCGCCTGATGCACCATCTGCGCGCCAAGGAATTGGAAATCAGCGCTATTTTGGTGGCCGCTTTCGCATTCTCTGTCCTGGCCCATTTGCTGGCGCTGCATTTTATCGTCGGGGCCTTCGTGGCGGGACTGTTTTTTGGCCGCAAGACCATCAATGCGGCCAGCTACGAACGGGTCAAGAATACGATTTCCGCCATGACCTTCGGCTTTCTGGCGCCGATCTTTTTTGCCTCCATTGGCTTGAATTTGGATATGGGTGCGTTGACGGGTGCGCCATTGTTTGCCGCATTGTTGGTGATTGCCGCATTCATTGGCAAGATCGTCGGCGCCGGAGGGGCCGCGCGGGGCGTCGGCTTTTCCAAAAACGAGGCGGCGGCAATCGGTGTTGGCATGAGCCCGCGCGGCGCGGTGGAACTCGTCATCGCCGGCATCGCACTCAAGTCCGGATTGTTCGAGACGGCGGGCGTCGGCGCGCCGGTGGTGGAAAACCTGTTCTCGGCTGTCGTCGTCATGGCGGTGGTCACTACCGTGCTAAGCCCGATCATCCTGAAACGGGTTTTTTCAAGGCTGGATAACTGATACCGCACTTAACCTAAGCCTCAGCGCCAGAACGGCTTGGCGATTTCCTGACGCCTCTCGGCATCCGAGATGCCCACATCGTCAAGCAAACGCGCATCCAGTTCACGCAAGGCATGGCGTTGCCTGCTGCGTTCCATCCAGGTGCCGATGATCCATAGCCATCTGGCGGGCTTGGCGGGACGTGTTTGCTGCTGCGGTGTAGACAGTGTTGACATTAACATTTCTAGGTCTCCAGTTATGTTGTCGATGGATATGGCGATTGGTTCTGCATAAATGCTCAAGTATTCTCTTGCCCGCAAAGTATGCTTTCTCTACCTTGCCTGAGAATATTTAGGTCTAAGGGAGGTGTGCCATGGCCCGGCGATTGCCAAACCTGAATGGGCTGAAGGCGTTTGAAGCCGCGGCCCGGCATGAAAGTTTTACCAAGGCGGCGGAAGAACTCTGCGTCACGCAAGGCGCGGTCAGTCATCAGGTCAAGGCGTTGGAGGCTGAGCTGGGGCTGAAATTCTTTAATCGCGAGCCAAAGCAGCTGGTCATCACCGAGGCCGGGCGCGGCTATTTGGAAGTGGTGCGCGATGCCCTGGACCGCATCGCAAGCGGCACCGACCGGCTATTGCAACGGCAAAGCAGCGGGGTTCTGACGGTCAGCACCTCACCCAATTTTGCCTCGAAATGGCTGGTCCATCGTCTGGGCCGATTTGCCGAGGCCCATCCGTCGATTGATCTGCGGGTCAGCGCCACCTTGCAGCATGTGGATTTCACCCGCGAGGACATCGATATCGCGGTCCGTCACGGCGACGGTAGCGATCTGGGCCTGGATATTACCCGGCTCTATACGGAAGAATTATTGCCGGTTTGCAGTCCCGCGTTGTTGCGCGGCCCCCACCCGCTGCGGCAACCGGCCGATCTGGCGCATCACACCCTGCTGCATATGGACCATCGCCAGGATTGGTCGAAATGGCTGGATGCAGCCGGCGTCACGAACGTTGATTTGTCACGAGGGCCCGTTTTCAACCAGGCCAGCATCGGCATTGATGCGGCGGTGGATGGCCAGGGCGTTGCCTTGGCGCGAACCGGATTGGCCGCCCACGACCTGATCACGGGCCGTCTGGTCCGTCCCTTTGAGCTGGCTCTTCCCGTCTCATATGCCTATTGGATCGTCTGTCCCAGGGCGACGGCCAATCTACCCAAGATCACAACATTCCGTGACTGGCTGCTTGCCGAGGCCGCCGAGGACACCCGGCAGCTGGCATAATGAGGCTTTCAAGGCCGTTCCAACGCACCAAGCCAGGCGCGGATGCGGCTTTCGTTGACGCCGAAATCGCTGCGGCCGTAATGGGACCGGCTGTAGATCGCCAGGCTTGAACTGTCGGGCGTCAGCGGAATAAAGCGCACGGTGATGCTGTCGGGAAAATTCATCAGTCCCGATCGTTGGATATAGTCGTATTGCAAGGCTGCCTCGTCCGCCGCGCCGTGTTCGATACGGGGCTGGGCGGCCAGCATTTTCATCCAGCGCCGCTGGAGGGCATCCGCCGGACCGGCGAACGTCGGGCTCAACATATGCGGCGTTGCGGCGCAAAACCCGGGCGGGCAAACCAGAAACTGGTTCGATTTCGGCGTCAATTCCAGATTAGCGAAAGCAACTGGTTTGACCTCGTAGGCGCCAAAAACCACCTGCAACGATTTCTCCCGTCCCATGACGATGACCAGCAGCGCCAACAGCACGATCAGTGCAACTATGGCCTTGGCGGAATTGAGCAGTTGTTTATTCATGGGCCAATGCCTATGGCAGATCCTCGACCGGCACGAACGGCTCTGTAAGGCCAAATCCCACCGGGCCAAACACCGCCAATGCGGCCTCCGTGCGCATGATGGACGGGGCGGAGACGGCCATCACCGTGACCCGTTGGCCATAGCGCAGGCGCTCGGTGGTGATGGGCTGGGCCATCTCGCTATCGAGGATACAGATCAGGTCGGGGACAATCGTACGCAGCTTGCCGTCCTGGCGGGCGACCAGGAATTCATTCTGGAATTCAACTTCCAATGACCTGTCGTGCTGATCGGTGATCACGACCTTGCCGATGGCCCAGCCGTCGCGGGTCTCCCGGATCAGGTCCGTGACCTTGCCGTTGAACAAGACCTTGGCATGGCCATAGTGGGTGCCGGCCAGCATCTCGATCAACGCCGCGAAAGGTTCCCGGTTCTTGGCCCGCGACTGCCGCAGATTGGCGCCGATGGATTGGCACAAGGATGTGGTACCAGGTATGGCGACACGCTTGGCGGTTTTGCCGTCCATGGGGTAGGAGGCCTTGGCCGAACGGGCGCCCATACGGATAACGATGCCGCGCCCGAGGTATTCAGCGCGCTTGTCGTCGTTGATATCCAGAATTGTCGTGTCGCCATGTTCCGAGGCCAGGGCGAAGGGGGAGCCCGAGGCGCCATAAACCGAAAATGTAACCATCTGCATTTCGGGGAATGCCCGGCCCATGCCGTCCGCGTCCACCATGGGTTTGCCCAGCATGGCGGCGTTATAGATCGGCATCATGGAGTTCGACCCCCCCGCCTCGAACGCCATCAAAAGGTCCGCTTGGCGGCCCAAATGCGCTTCCAGCGCCAGAACGGCGGCGGGCGGTTGATCGGCGCCCATGATTTTTTCGATCGCGACCGTGGGGGCGCCCATGTTGCCGCAGGCAAAGACCAGTGCGTCATCGTCTATTTCGTCCAGGGACAGCATGGTGACGGGGCCGTTTTCTTCAATGGCGCGCCGCGTCATCAGGCTGGCGATGTATGGATCACCACCGCCGCCCGTGCCCAAAAAGGTCGCGCCCAGGGCGATGTCGTCAAGATCTTCCAGGCCAATCTTGATCATGCGCCAATCTCCATGCCGGCCCCCATGCTTGCACCTTGCAGATCGCCAACCACCTTGACCCGTAACCGGGTGGCGTTGCCGGGTAGATAGCTGAGCGGGATTTCGTCCATTTCCACGATCCGGATACTGTCGGCCTCGGCACCGGCCTCAACCGCCTGGGCTGTGGCCTCGTCCTTGGCCGCGGCCAACGCTGCCTCACGGCTGACGCCATCAAGCGAGAAGATACGGTCGCACTCGCCGCCGACCATGGCGATCGAGGCGCCGATGGCGTTGGCCACCTGGCCATGGTTGGGGCGTACTATGTCGCCGCCGCCGATGCGATCTCCGGCCAATACCGGCGCGCCGCCGCCCACCAGAATGACCGGCAGGGTGGCAGCGCTTGGGCGTACCCGCTCCAGAGCCGCCTCAATCATCTCGGCGGCACGGGCCAGGGCGGCGTCCACGCTATCCAACTGCGTTACCCTGGCCGTATCGCCAAGGTCCATTTGCCCGGCGGCGACGGCGATGTCGCTCATGGTCAATTGGTCGCCGCCAAATACTAAAGCGCGTTGTACCAGCTCGAAGCCGACGGAATCGGGGCCGATACGGTTGCCGTCATCGCGCACCAGACTGCCGCCGCCCAGGCCCAGGGCCAGCAAATCGGGCATGCGAAAGTTCGTGCGTACGCCGCCGACTTCCACGGTCATTGCCGCCTCCCTCGGAAAACCATCCAGCAGCAGGCCGATATCCGTTGTGGTACCGCCGATATCCGCCACCAGGGCGTCGTTCAGGCCGGACAGCACCGCCGCCCCGCGCATGGAATTCGTCGGGCCGGAAGCGAAAGTCAGCACCGGGTAGCGCGCGGCATGGGCCGCGGTCATCAGGGTGCCGTCGTTCTGGCTGATATATAGCGGCGCCGTTAGGCCAAGATCTTCAATGGCCTGGGTGAACGCATCCAACACGCGTACCGCCAGAGTGGATAGGGCGGCGTTCAGGATTGCCGCGTTCTCCCGCTCCAACAGACCGATGCGGCCAATGCGGTGGGACAGGGTAATGGCGGCATCGGGCAGTTCCTGGCGCAATATAGCCTCGGCCCGGTGTTCCATGTCGGCATCCAGTGGCGAAAACACGGAGGTGATGGCGACCGCATTGATCTTTCGATCACGAATTTCTTTGGCGGCCGCCAAAATCTCGGCCTCGTCCAAGGCGGAGATTTCCCGGCCATCGAACTCCAGGCCGCCGCGCAGCAAATGATGTCCGCCATCCACAACCTGCCGCAGATCCTCGGGCCAGTCGGACATGGGTAGTACGGCGGTGGTCGCGGGTGCGGCCAGGCGCAGCACCGCCACTTGGTTCAAACGCCGCCGCTCGATCACCGCGTTGGTGAACTGGGTGGTACCCAGCATGACGGCGAAAACCTGTTCCGGTACCGCATTGCCGTCTCTTAACACGGTACTGGCGGCGGTGACGATGGCATCGGTGATGCGCACACCCGTCGCCGCCTTGTGCCACGCCAGGACCTTGTCACCGTCCATCAACACCGCATCGGTGTTGGTGCCACCGACGTCTATGCCCATTCTTAGTTTGGGACGGAGCGGTGTGTCCGACCGGCTCATGCCGCGGATTTCCGCTTGGTTTTCGGTTTCGTTTTCACCTTGGTCTTAGCCGGCGCGGGCAACGCCTGTTTGCGGTTTAGCAAATCCCGAAGGTACTGTCCCGTGTAGCTTCCCGCCACCTTGGCGACATCCTCGGGCGTGCCTTCCGCGACGATACGGCCGCCGCCCGAGCCGCCCTCCGGGCCCAGGTCGATAACCCAATCGGCGGTCTTGATGACCTCAAGATTATGTTCGATCACCACCATGGTGTTGCCGGATTCGACCAATGTATGCAGCACTTCCAGCAATTTTCGCACGTCATCGAAATGCAGCCCTGTCGTAGGCTCGTCAAGGATATAAAGCGTTCGTCCCGTGGCCCGTTTCGCCAGCTCCTTGGCCAGCTTGACCCGCTGCGCCTCGCCGCCCGACAAGGTGGTGGCCTGCTGGCCCACGTGGATATAGCCCAGGCCCACCCGCTGCAGGGTGACCAGCTTGTCCCGAACCAGGGGCACCGCCTTGAAGAACTCCGCGCCCTCGTCCACGGTCATGTCCAGGACATCGGCGATGGACTTGCCCCGGAACTGAATATCCAGCGTCTCGCGGTTATAGCGCCGGCCCTGACAGACATCGCATTGCACATAGACGTCAGGCAGAAAGTGCATCTCGATCTTTACCAGGCCGTCGCCCTGGCAGGCCTCGCAGCGCCCGCCCTTGACGTTAAATGAAAACCGCCCCGGCTTGTAACCCCGCGCCATGGCCTCGGGTAACGCAGCGAACCATTCCCGGATCGGTGTGAAGGCGCCTGTGTAGGTCGCCGGGTTGGAACGCGGCGTCCGCCCGATGGGGGATTGATCAATGTCCACCACCTTGTCCAGATGATGCAGACCTTCGATCTTTTTGAAGATGCCCGGATGATCGCGGGCACCGTTCAGGAACTTGGCCAGGGCCTTGTACAATGTCTCGATCAATAGGGTCGATTTACCGCTGCCCGAAACCCCGGTGAAGCAGGTAAACGTACCCAGGGGAATATGCGCATCTACGTTGGCCAGATTGTTGGATGAGGCGCCCAGGATCGCCAGCTGCTGGCTGGGATGGCCCTTGCGGCGTTTCCTCGGCACCGGGATCTGTTTCAACCCCACCAGATACTGCCCCGTCAGACTGTCGGGCGCAGCCATGATCTGCTCCGGCGTGCCCTGGGCCACCAGATAGCCGCCGTGTTCCCCCGCCGCCGGGCCCAGATCAAAGACGTAATCGGCGCTGCGGATGGCTTCCTCGTCATGCTCCACCACGATCACCGAATTGCCAAGATCGCGCAGGTTTTCAAGGGTTTCCAACAGACGGGCGTTGTCCCGCTGATGCAGGCCGATGGATGGCTCGTCCAGCACATAGAGCACGCCGGTCAGGCCGGAGCCGATTTGCGAGGCCAGGCGGATGCGCTGGCTTTCCCCGCCCGACAGCGTGCCCGAGCCCCGCGACAAGGTCAGATATTCCAGCCCTACATTGACCAGAAAGCCCAGGCGGTCGTTGATTTCCTTTAGCACCAGACCGCCGATTTGCAGCTGCCTATCACTCAAAATACCGGACAGCGAGCTGAACCAGTCCCGCGCCTCCAGGATCGATAGGGCGGTGGCATCGCCAATATGCTTGTCCGCGACGCGCACCACCAATGCTTCGGTCTTCAGGCGGTGGCCGCCGCAGGCCTCGCAGGTGGTGATGTTCTGGAAACGCTCCAACTCCTCGCGCACCCAGGCCGAGTCCGTCTCGCGGTAGCGCCGTTCCATATTGGGGATAACGCCTTCGAACGGCTTTTTGGTCTTATAGCTGCGCAGGCCGTCGTCGTAGTGCATCTCTACCTTGGTCTTGCCGGTACCATACAGGATGGCGTCGCGTACCTTTTCCGGTAATTCGTTCCAAGGGTGCGTGGTGGAAACCTTGAAATGCCGCGCCAGGCTGTCCAGGGTCTGGGTGTAGTAGGGCGAGGTGGTCTTGGACCAGGGCACGATGACACCGTCGCGCAGGCTTAAATTCTCGTCCGGCACCGAAAGCGTGGGGTCGAAATACAGTTGATCGCCCAGGCCGTCACACGAGGGGCAGGCGCCAAAGGGATTGTTGAAGGAAAACAACCGTGGCTCGATCTCGGCAATGGTGAAGCCAGAGACGGGGCAAGCGAAGCGGGCCGAGAAGGTCGTGGCCTCGCCACCATCGGCGGGTTCCACGATGGCGAGGCCGTCGGCCAGATCCAGGGCGATCTCCAGACTATCGGCCAGGCGGGTCTGTAGATCCTCGCGCAGCACCACCCGGTCCACGACCACGGAAATATTGTGCTTCTTGTTCTTTTCCAATACCGGAATCTGTTCCAGCTCGTGTAATTCGCCGTCGATCTTCACACGTTGAAAGCCACGCTTCATCAGGTCGGCGAATTCCTTGCGGTACTCCCCCTTGCGGCCCCGCGCGATGGGGGCGAGGAGATAGAGTCGCGTGCCGTCCTCCATCGCCATGATGCGGTCGACCATCTGGCTGACGGTCTGGCTTTCGATGGGCAGGCCGGTGGCGGGCGAGTAGGGGATGCCGATGCGGGCCCACAACAGGCGCATATAGTCATAAATCTCGGTCACCGTGCCGACGGTGGAGCGCGGGTTGCGCGAGGTGGTCTTTTGTTCGATGGAAATGGCCGGGGACAGACCGTCGATATGGTCCATATCGGGCTTGTTCATCAATTGCAGGAACTGCCGGGCGTAGGCGGACAGGCTTTCCACATAGCGGCGTTGCCCTTCGGCATAGATGGTATCGAAGGCCAGGGAAGATTTGCCGCTGCCTGACAGGCCGGTGATGACCACCAGTTGGTCGCGCGGAATCTGCACGTCGATGTTCTTCAGGTTATGTTCGCGGGCGCCGTGAACGGAGATGAATTTCTGCATAATTAGACTTTATTTCTCGAATCTGTTAGCTTTAGAACATAACATGAACGCGCCTTTGTAGCGAAACATCATCCAAAGTGCGTGGTGGAACAACGAACTGGGCATTATGCGTCAATTGCCGGTGGCGAGAACAGGGGCGATGTGGCTATAGTCACTGCTCAGATTCGGGTGCGGATTTTGGTGCGGTTTTGAAGAGACGGATATAACCATGGCAGGCAGCGTCAACAAGGTCATTTTGGTGGGAAATCTGGGCCGCGACCCGGAAGTGCGCAATATGCAGAACGGCGACCCCATTGTTCATCTCTCGCTCGCCACCTCCGAATCGTGGAAGGACAAGAATTCCGGCGAGCGGCGGGAAAAGACGGAATGGCACCGGGTGGTCATTTTCAACGAGAATCTGGGCCGAATCGCCCAGCAATATCTGCGCAAGGGCTCCAAGATCTACATCGAGGGGCAATTGCAGACCCGCAAATGGCAGGATCAATCAGGTGTCGAAAAATACACCACCGAGGTGGTGCTGCAACGCTTCCGGGGCGAGCTGACCATGCTGGACGGCCGCAATGACGGCGGCGGCGGTGGCGGCGGTGGCAACTTCGGCGGTGGCGGCGGCGGTGGAGGCGGCGGCTTCAACGAAGGCGGCGGAGACGGCGGTGGATTTGGCGGCGGCGGTGGCGGCGGCGATCTGGACGACGAAATCCCGTTCTAGGCTGTTCCTGGTCCAATCATGACATGACCGAACGCCGCATTGAACGCCCGTTGGTCATCGAGTCTATCGAAACCTCCGACGGCGACCGCTGCGTCGATATCTTTCGCCGCGCCGATAACACCTATGGCTTCGAGGCATACCGCCGGGATCTGGAAGATCCCAATGGCTGGTTCCCCATTGGCCGGCACCGGTTCACCAATTACGATACGGAAGCAGAGGCGCGCACCGCGGCGAAGCAACGGATTAGCTGGCTGCCTGGTGTATCGAACCGGCAAGCATAGAGAGGGAACAAAGCCATGCAATTCGGCATCAGTTGCAGCAAGATTGACGAGATTGGCTTCGTCACCCATGCCGAAAACCTCGGCTATGACTATTGCTGGGTCACCGACAGCCAAATGATCCGCTCCAACCCCTGGGCCGTGCTGGCCCTGGCGGCGCAGGCCACGCGTACGATCCGTCTGGGCACCGGCGTTGCCGTGCCGGGGCTGCGCCTCGCACCCGTGGCGGCCAATGGGATCGCCACGATCAATCGGTTGGCACCGGGCCGCACCTTCATGGGCATCGGTACCGGCAACACCGCCATGCGGGCCATGGGACAACGGCCCACGGGGATTAGGGCCTTTGGCGATTATATCCGTACCGTGCGGGCGCTGTTGCGGGGCGAGGAGGTGGACTACACCTTGAATGGCCTCACCCATCCCATACGCTTTCAAAATACCGAGCTGCGCTATCTGGACCTGGATGCGGACATCCCCATCCATGTGGCCGGCTTTGGCCCCCGGGCTCAGGCCTTGGCGGGCGAATTGGGCGATGGCCTGATCACCGGCATCCCGCGCGGCGGCAAAATTCCATGGGCGTTGGGCAATGTGCAGCGTGGCGCCGAAAAAGCCGGACGCAAACTGGATGGTTTCTTTGCCTGCGCTCTGGTCAATCTGTTGATGTTGGAGCCGGGCGAGTCATTGGATTCCGAACGCGCCATTGCCGAATGCGGCTCCGCCATCATGGCCAACGTGCATTTCCTGGTGGACTGGGTGAAGGAGACCGGGGGCGATCCGCCCGACTATGTGAAGCCGATCTGGAACGATTACATGGCCTTCCATGCCGAGCGGGAGGCCGCCACGGCGCATCAAAAGCTGCATGAAAGCCATTACAGCTTCCTTGACCCGGAAGAGGCCCGCTTCATTTCACCGGAGATGATCCGCAATTTCTGCATTGCCGGCCAGCCGGAAGAGATCGTCGAACAGCTGCACGAGCTGGAGCGTCAGGGCCTGAACGGCATCAACTTCATCGCGCCCCTGAAACAGCAATACCGCCTGATCGAGGATTTCTCCGAAAAAATCATGGCGCGCATGTAATTATAGGGACGGCATATTGAGGCCGAATTCCCTGGCGCAGTCGATGGCGCTGTCATAGCCGGCGTCCGCATGGCGCACCACGCCGGTGGCCGGATCATTCCACAGCACGCGTTCTATGCGCCGGGCGGCATCCTCGGTGCCGTCACAGACGATGACCATGCCGGCATGCTGGGAATAGCCCATGCCGACGCCACCGCCGTGATGGATCGAGACCCAGGTGGCCCCCGAGGCGCAGTTGACCAGGGCGTTCAACAGCGGCCAGTCGGAGACCGCGTCGGAGCCGTCCTTCATGGCCTCGGTCTCCCGGTTCGGCGAGGCGACGGAGCCTGAATCCAGATGGTCCCGGCCAATCACGATGGGTGCGGACAACTCGCCGCTGGCCACCATTTCATTAAAGGCCAGGCCGAGGCGGTGCCGGTCGCCCAGACCGACCCAGCAGATCCGCGAGGGCAGGCCCTGGAACTGGATGCGTTCCCGCGCCATGTCCAGCCAGTTGTGCAGATGGCTGTCGTCGGGCATCAGCTCCTTAACCTTGGCGTCGGTACGGTAGATGTCTTCCGGATCGCCGGACAACGCCACCCATCGGAAGGGTCCGATGCCCCGGCAGAACAGGGGCCGGATATAGGCGGGTACGAAACCGGGGAAATCGAAGGCATTCTCAACTCCCATGTTTTTGGCCATCTGGCGGATGTTGTTGCCGTAATCCAAAGTTGGCACGCCGCTGCCATGAAAGGCCAACATGGCGCGGACCTGGCTGGCCATGGAGGTCATGGCGGCGGCTTCCACCGCCTTCGGGTCACGCTCCTTTGCCGCTGCCCATTCTTCAAGACTCCATCCCGCCGGCAAATAGCCGTTGAAGGGATCATGGGCCGAGGTCTGATCGGTGACGACGTCCGGATGCACGCCGCGTGTGACCAGTTCGGGAAAAACCTCCGCCGCATTACCCAGCAGGCCGACCGAGACAGGCTGTTTTGCCGCGCATGATGTTTCAATGATACTCAAGGCCTCGTCCAGACTGTCGGCGCGGCGGTCCAGATAACCGTTTTGCAGGCGGGCATCGATACGGCTGGGCTGGCATTCCACCGCCAATAGCGAGGCCCCCGCCATGGTCGCCGCCAGGGGCTGGGCCCCGCCCATGCCGCCCAGGCCGCCGGTGAGGATCCAGCGGCCCGACAGATCTCCGCCGTAGTGCTGCCGGCCTACTTCGGCAAAGGTCTCGTAAGTACCCTGTACAATGCCCTGGCTGCCGATATAGATCCATGAACCGGCGGTCATCTGCCCGTACATCATCAGGCCGACTTTATCCAACTTGTTGAAATGCTCCCAATTGGCCCATTCGGGCACCAGATTGGAATTGGCGATCAGCACCCGTGGCGCATCCTTATGCGTGCGCAGCACGGCGACCGGCTTGCCCGACTGCACCAACATGGTTTCGTCCGCCTCCAGAGATTTCAAACCGGCACAGATCTGATCAAAGGCCTGCCAATTTCGCGCCGCCCGCCCAATGCCGCCATAGACCACTAATTCTTGCGGATTTTCCGCCACCTCCCCATCGAGATTATTCATCAACATGCGCAGCGGCGCTTCCGTCAGCCAGCTTTTGGCGTTCAGCTTCGTGCCCCGTGGCGCCTTGATATGCCGCGTGTTGTCGATGCGTGAAAATTCGGTCATCTCAAGCTCCCTGGATATTTATTGTCATAATTCGTAGGCTGATTTGCGATCATCCGCAACAAAACCATGGGGATAACCGATGCCGAAGAAATTGACCCTGGTGCCCGGCAACGCCACGTTGGCGGATCTGGAACTGCTGTATTGGGATAGCCCGGCGGTTGCGTTGCACCCTGACACCAAACCGGGCATCGCCGCCGCCGCCGACCTGATCGCCCGCGCGGCCCAGGGCACGGAGCCGGTCTATGGCGTCAACACGGGCTTTGGCAAACTGGCCAACACCACCATTGCCCCTGAGGATACGGCCACCCTGCAACGGAACCTGATCCTCTCGCATTGTTGTGGTGTTGGGGCGCCATTACCTGACCGCATCGTGCGCCTGATCATGAGCCTGAAGTTGCTGTCCCTGGGGCGGGGCGCCTCTGGTGTGCGGGCCGAGGTGATCGACCTGTTGACAGGCATGCTGGCCACGGGTGTGGTGCCGGTGATCCCCGGCCAGGGCTCCGTTGGCGCATCTGGTGATTTGGCACCTCTGGCGCATATGACGGCGGTGATGTTGGGGGAGGGGGAGGCAAATCTGCATGGCCGTACCATGAGCGGTGGCGCGGCCCTGAGCGCGGCGGGATTAAACCCCATCGTGTTGGGCCCCAAGGAAGGCCTGGCCTTGATCAACGGTACCCAGGTTTCCACCGCCCTGGCACTGGCCGGGCTGTTCGAGACCTGGTGCTGCGCCCATGGTGCCATTGTCACCGGCGCGCTATCGACGGATGCCATCATGGGTTCCGCCGCGCCCTTTAGGCCCGAAGTGCAGGCCCTGCGTGGCCATCAGGGGCAGATTGATGTTGGTTTGGCCCTGCGCGCCTTGATCGAGGGTTCGGAAATCCGCGCGGCGCATCAGGACGATGACGAACGGGTGCAGGACCCCTACTGTATCCGCTGCCAACCGCAAGTGATGGGTGCCTGTATTGACGTTCTGCGCTTTGTCGGCCGAACCCTGGCGGTGGAGGCCAACGCGGTGACCGATAACCCCCTGGTCTTCACCGCCGATGGCACCATCGTCTCGGGCGGCAATTTCCATGCCGAACCCGTGGCCCTGGCCGCCGATCAGACCGCCCTGGCGATAGCCGAGATCGGTGCCATCTCGCAACGCCGGGTGGCTCTGTTGGTGGACCCGGCGATGAATTTTGGCCTACCCGCGTTTCTTTCCCCCGATCCGGGCCTCAATTCCGGCTTCATGATCGCCGAGGTGACTACGGCGGCCTTGATGGCGGAGAACAAGCAGATGGCAGCACCCTGCTCGGTGGACTCGACGCCAACCTCGGCCAATCAGGAGGATCATGTCTCCATGGCCGCCCATGCCGCGAGGCGCCTGCTACCCATGGCGGCGAACCTGAGCCACATCGTTGGCGTGGAATTGCTGGTCGGAGCCCAAGGCGTCGAATTTCGCGAGCCCCTGCGGACCAGCGCACCGTTGGCCAGCGTCATCGCCCGGTTTCGCGAGGAGGTGCCAAGTCTGGGTGAGGATCGCTTTCTGGCGCCGGATATGGAAACCTCGGCTGCGCTGATCCAGTCCGGTGAAATTGTAGAGGCCGCCGGGAGCATCTCGCTCCCGGCGCCATAGTTTACCGCTACATATCGGCGCGCACGGATTTGTGGCTCATCTCGCCTTCCCGTTCGCCGAAGTCGTAACCTTCGCCGCGTTCGAAGGCGCGCAGGATGCGCCGGCCGGTGCGGTAGATATGCACTTCGTCGGCGCCGTCCACTAGGCGGGCAAAGCGCGCCTGGCGGTACATGCGCTCCAACGGCGTATCGTCGGTGACGCCTCTGGCACCCATGACCTGGATGGCCCGGTCGATGACGTTGTGCAGCATGCGTGCGCCGGTCACCTTGATCAGCGAAATTTCCACCCGGGCTTGGTCGCCCGCGTCCATCTTGCGGGCCGCATCCAGGGTCATCAGGCGGCTTTGTTGGATTTCCGCCGCACTTTCGAAGACGAAGGCCTGCATCAGCTGCTTGTCGGCCAGTTTCTCGTCCCGGATAGCGCGGTCGTTCAGGCGATCGCACATCAGATCGAAAGCCCGCTGGGCCTGACCCAGCCAGCGCATGGCATGGAAAATCCGGCCCGGGCCGAGGCGTTCCTGGGCGATCTTGAAACCTTCGCCCCGCCCTCCCAGCATATTGGTGGCGGGCACGCGGCAGTCTTCGTACTTCACTTCCATATGGCCGCCCAGCATACCCATGGTGCGGATATCGCGCTGGATGTTGTAACCGGGATTGGCGGTGGGCACGATGATCATGGAAAAGGCCTCATGATCCGGGGTGCCCTCGGGCTCGGTGCGGACCATGACGGTGGTGTACTTGGCCCGATCGGCGCCGGAAGTGAACCATTTGTGGCCGTTGATGACCCAATGATTGCCGTCCAGCACCGCCGTTGTTTGCAGCTTTGTCGGATCGGAGGAGGCAATCTCCGGCTCGGTCATGGCAAAGCTCTGGCGGAATTCGCCAGCTACCAGGGGCTCCATATAGTTCTTTTTCCATTCCGGCGAGGCGTACAGCTGCAGCATGATGGTATCCTGCAGGGTGTTCGAGCCTACGGCGTCAGAGCCCAGGTGCGAGCGGCCAATGACCTCGTTGACATGCACATAATCCATGAACGGCATGCCCTGGCCGCCAACATCCTTGGGATGGCCCAGGGCCCACAGGCCGGCGTCCTTGGCCTGCTGCTGCACCGCCGCCAACGCGGCCTGGCTTTCCGGGGTGTCCTTATCGAAGCCCTGTTCCAGGGGATAGACCACTTGTTCGATGAATTCCTTCATCCGGCCGCGCATTTTGGTCCAGTCGATTTCGTCTGACATGTGTTCCTCCTACTTGGTTTTCTTGTCTGGTTGTATCTTACACCACTGCCGTAACGGCGCCATGGATTGCCGGGTCAAGCCCGGCGATGACGGAGAGGTGGCGGTGGCCGAAAATAACATACCGCCATGCCCGGAGGTGATCCGGGCATCCATGTGGAGGCTGCCGCCGGCGTCTCGGCCGTGTCTTTACGACTCGTCGTCTGGATCCATGATGTAGCCCTGCAGCTTTGCGCGGATGTCATCGGGGATGGGGATTGCCGCGCGGGCGGACAGGTCGAAACAGACGCAGACGATTTCCGTGGTTGCGCCAATCTCGTCGGTTTCGATATTGCGCAGGCGGTGCATCATGGTGACCGATTTGTTGCCAACCTTTAACAGCGCGCTCTCGACCTTGAACAGGGCGCCGACCCGCTGTTCGTTCTTGAACTGGATGGTGTGCTGGGCATCCACCAGGGAAATCCCCTCGTCCTGTTTGCCGTCCGCCTTGAAACCCAGTTCGACCAGGAAATGAAACGCGGCTATGTCGAAATGGCCCACATAATGCTGCACGTTCATGTGGCCAAGGTGATCGCAGTGCCAGGGGTAGACGACGCCGCGGCAGGTTTCCATCCAACTCATAATCAGTAACTCCTCAATGTTAAGGTCTGAACTATCGCCGGAATGGGCGGTTTGGTCCACAGAGTTGCTTGGCAGGGCCGGCACTTTCTGTCAGAAGGGGCGAAATTGTTGATTTAGGCGGCGGATCATGAACGACAAATTAGACGAAGCGGCCGAGGAAACCTCTAGCAGCGATTTCATCCGCGATATCGTGCGCGAGGATTTGGCGGCGGGCCGCCATCAGGGGCTGGTGACACGGTTTCCGCCCGAGCCCAATGGCTATCTCCATATTGGCCATGCTAAATCGATCTGCCTGAATTTCGGCATTGCCCAGGAATTCGGCGGCCGTTGCCACCTGCGTTTCGACGACACCAACCCGGCCCGGGAAGAGCAGGCCTTTATCGAGGCGATCCAGGCGGACGTGCGTTGGCTGGGTTTTGATTGGGGGGAGCATCTCTATTTTGCCTCCGACTATTTCGAACAGCTCTACCTTTGGGCCGAAAGCCTGATCGAAGCCGGCAAGGCCTATGTGGATGATCTGCCCGTGGACGAGATGCGCGCCTATCGCGGCACCGTGACCGAGGCCGGCCGCGACAGCCCTCACAGAAACCGGGACGTGGCCGAGAATCTCGATCTGTTCCGAAGAATGCGGGCCGGCGAATTTCCCGACGGCGCCCGCGTTCTGCGTGCCAAGATCGACATGGCGTCGGGCAATATGAACCTGCGTGACCCGGTGCTGTACCGTATTCTGCACGCGGAACATCCGCGCACCGGTACGGAATGGTGCATCTATCCCAATTATGATTTCGCCCATGGCCAGTCCGATGCGATCGAGGCGATCACGCATTCGCTGTGCACCCTGGAATTCGCCGATCACCGGCCGCTGTATGATTGGTTGCTGGATAATATCGATGTGCCGGCACGGCCTAGACAGTATGAATTCGCCCGCCTTAATCTTTCCCATACGGCGTTGTCCAAGCGGCGCCTGACCCAGTTGGTGGCGGAAAATCTTGTCGATGGCTGGGACGATCCGCGCCTGCCCACCATATCGGGCTTGCGCCGGCGCGGGGTACCGGCAGGGGCGGTGCGGGATTTCATTTCCCGCCTGGCCATTACCAAAAGTGACGGCCAGGTGGAAATGGCCATGCTGGAGCATTGCATCCGCGAACAGTTGAACGTCGATGCGCCCCGCCGCATGGCAGTGCTGCGGCCCCTGAAAGTCGTGATCGAGAACTACCCGGAAGGCGAAAGTGAGATGTTGGTGGCCCAGAACCATCCGGGCAACGCCGAGATGGGCAGCCGTGAAGTGCCGTTTTCCCGCGAATTATATGTAGAGCGGGATGACTTCATGGAAGACCCGCCCCGGAAATTCTTCCGCCTCGGGCCGGGCCGGGAAGTCCGCCTACGCTATGCCTATTTCATCACCTGTAACGAGGCCATCAAGGATGCCAATGGCGAGGTGGTGGAGCTGCGCTGTACTTACGACCCGGAGACCAAGGGCGGCAACGCCCCCGATGGCCGCAAGGTCAAAGGCACCATCCATTGGGTTTCCGCCGCCCATGCGGTAGGCGCCGAGGTGCGCTTGTACGAACATCTGTTCAACAGCGAGGAACCGCCCTCGGGTGATGATTTTCTCTCTGACCTGAACCCGGCATCCATGGAGGTGCTGGAACGGGCCTGGTTGGAGCCGGGCCTGGCGGATCTGGCGGTGGGCCAAACCGTGCAGTTCGAACGCATGGGCTATTTCTGCCGTGACAGCGCCGATAATGCTGTTTTCAACCGCACCCTCGGCCTGCGTGACAGCTGGGCCAAGATCAAGGGCAAGTCCTGATTGGGTTGTCTAATTATAAGCAGTACCTGGCCGTTATCACCGTTGTGCGGCAAAACGACTGAGAGCTGCTGCTTCGGGTGGGGCGGGCCGTGGAGTATTTCGTCACCAGACCATTGAGAATTTGATCAATGGCGCCGATTTTCCTTCAGGATCAATGCCGCAACGTCCATGAAATGCGCCGATTCCACATGGCCAACCTGACGCAGTTGCTTGGCGAACCGTGTAATGGCTAAATACCATGTCTCATGTTGCGTATCGTAGGCAATATCAGGCGATAGGTTCAAATCTACTAACTCTTGTTCCGATTTATCCAGCATTTTATGCACCTAACTATCGTCAATAGACCCTGACAAACCTTTGCCCGTCAGGAATAGCCTGGATGCTGAACCATGCAGCCGTCACTGTCGCCTACCCGTTTGGGTGGGCGCGAAAAAGTGGTGATAGATAATTAAGTTACTCGCGCGTGCGTCTCGGACTTCTCTAAAAATATCGTGCCTCGGCTGCCAGGCGCAGTGAGGCTTCAAATGCTGGTATTTTCCAGGCCCTATATGCGTTGTACAACAAGGCAATCCAAAGCCCATGGGAGATGCAGATCGGTTTTCGCTGCTTGCAGGGTCGGGTTGATGGCGGCCTTCACATCCGCCTTGCTCATATTCAGGTGAAAGAGGGACCGTACGTAGCGGGCAGCGACGTCGGCGTCCGGGAATCCCCAATCACAACGATGATAGAAACACGCTATCGGCGAGAAATTGGTCTCAAGCTGCTTGCCAATGGCGGCCATTTCCAGATAGACGCCGTTGTGGGTCGGCTCGCTATATGGATCCACTAGATTGGCGAAAATGCGGGCCGTGTTTGCTGCGCCGAAATGACCCTCATCGGGCTGTGGGCGCGATGATGGCAAACTGCCGGGGGCGGGAACATCCTGTAACATGACCAAGCCGCCCGGTTTGGTTACCGCCGCGATATCACTGGCTAGAATGTCGGGTAGCCGGCGAGGGCAGTCTGCGACGTGATGCAGGACCGCCAGCGAGACCACGGCGTCATATGCCGCGCCTTTTGGTAGGAAACCAAGCCCCTCGGAAATGTTGGCAATGTAATGGCGGTGTACTCCGGCCGGCGCTTGGAAGGCGATATCGATCGTATCAACGGTCCAGCCCATCTCTTGCAGGCAGCGGGTTAGCGTACCGTTGCCGCTGCCCAGTTCCAACGCGACCTTGCCATTACCATCGCTCAGGTAATCGCGAAAGCTGCGTAGTTCCGAGACGCGGGCCCTGGGGCAGAGGTCTTCGGCTTCCCGATAGCTATCCATACGTTCGAGGGTAAATGCGGTCATCAATATAATCCTTCCTACTTTGCCTGATCATTGCGCGGCGAATTTGTTAGATCGCCTTGGCCGGTATGCGCAAGTGTGTGTCAAGTCGATTTACAACTTATAGAGTCTATAAAAATAATTAATACACGATATAAATTTGTAAAGCACGTAAAATGATTTAAAATAACTGAATTAACACTTTTTAGAGGAGTAATATAGTATGTCATCCGTTGTTTTAGAAACAGATAGGACTATTTTACGACCGTTCGAGCCTGCGGATGCTCTGGCATTCGGCGTTCCAATGAGGGATTCCAATATCACCGAGACCACCATGTTCGGCGCGCCGGCCCGGACCAATGAAGAAGGCGTCGAACAGGCGATGGAGCGAATTATTGATTTTTCAAAGCATTGGAGCCGCTATGGCTTCGGCATTTTCGGTGCGTTTGACCGCTGGTCGGGAGCCATGATCGGTTATTGCGGGTTACGCCATCTTGATGAATTTGATGGTGACATTCATATCTCGACCATGGTTGACCGGCCCTATTGGCTTGCTGGGTTTGCTTTGGAGATTTTTCGCCGGAACCTGGAATATGTGTTTCTTGAGCGCGGTTTTGAGGCTGTGCATGGCACTGCCCGCACATATCAGATGGCCAGTGTCCGCCTGATGGAAAGAAATGGCTTCATTCGTCAAGCTGACCGCACGTTGCGGGATTGGCCGGTGTTTTATTACAAATGTCCAAGGGAGGCATTCTTGGCTCGACACGTCGTTTATTTACGGGAATGTCTCGCCGAACTAAAGCCGGCGTCTCCGGCATCGCCATTTATCAACCAACCGCCAGTCGAGGAAGCGGCCGAGGCTGTTGAGGTTTCGGCTGGGCGATGAGTTCGCGTCATTGGCTTGCTAGAAAGCGGGTCTAAAAATCGATCAAACCCAACCGAAAAGCTTTAGCAACGGCCGCGGGGCGGTTATTTACAGCGAGTTTCGACAGAATGTTGCGCAGATGGAATTTTACGGTGTTTTCGCTGATGTCGTGGATCTCGGAAATTTCCCAAGTGCTTTTGCCCAGCGCAACCCAATAAAGGCAATCTATTTCGCTGCCTGTTAGGCGGGGGATATCCTCTTCACCTGTCTGGGTTAGATAATGGAGCGCTATGACAGCGTGCAGATAATGGCTCATGGCAAAAATTAACGGCAGTTGTGCGCCGATAATTTTCTTGGATTCTGTTTTTTCCTCGTCGGTTGAAATTCCGACCGCGCTGAAATCACCGTTGGGCATCTTAATCGGAACAGAAACGCCATCGACGACGCCCAGTTCGGCGGCTTCATCGACCATCGTCTCTTGTGTCGCGGTCCTTTCGGTCTGATCCCAAATCTGTTGCCAGATCAGCGGCAATGACCCGCCCCGCAAGCTCTCGCGTAAAATTGGACAATGATTTTGATAGCCCATCTCGTGGTAGCGGGTTTCCCATGCCTTGGGGATTGAGGAATAACGCAGGGTATTGTCCAGATCACCTTCGATATTCCGCGGTCGTTTTGCGTAGGTAAAAACCACATTCCGGAAGCCTAATGCCATGACATGGCGATGCGTCGTCGCCATGCAGTCCGCAGCATTGGCCGAACTGTTCAGATCATCAAGATAATCACCGAGATTGTTGGAGATTGCCGCCACTCGTTTCCATCCTAAAGTCCAGATTAGATTAGAAAGAGTAGCGGAAAATCTGAATGGACCAAAGTATTAACGAGATTCGAATCAGCAGAATATTAGATCGTATTAGAATAATGTTTATGTTCTATAGATTTATGCTGGTTTATAGTTTGATCAAATCTCATAATCTAGCATATTGTGCATTTGTACGCAGAATGGTTGCGCATATTTAGATTGTAGGTCGTGAAAATTTTATTATTTTATTCCGCCGCGACATTTGATTTTCGATTTGCTTCATCAAGATGATAATCTCTGTCGTGGTTCAATGCAGGTATGTGGCCCCGCGCCTTGCTAACGGCCAAGAGGTCGATCTCGGCCAGGCTGACGCCTTCCGCTGTGCCGCCGTCCGAGAGCACTTCGCCCCAGGGCGCAATGATCACCGAATGGCCATAGCTGAGCCGGCCCGCCACATGTTCGCCGCATTGCGCCGCCGCGATGACGAAGCATCCGGTCTCGATCGCCCGGGCCCGCATCAGCACGTGCCAATGGGCCTCTCCCGTCACCTGCATAAAGGCGGACGGGATCACCAATACATCCGCCCCGGCCTTGGCCAGGTCGCGGTAAAGGTGAGGGAAGCGCAGATCGTAGCAGATGCTCAGCCCCAGTTGGCACCACGGCAGGGGAGTGACTACGGCTTCGGCGCCGGGACGGTAATTATTCGATTCACGCAGGCTTTTGCCGTTGGGCAGGTCAACGTCGAACATGTGGATCTTGTCATAGTGGGCCGCGATGGCGCCCGTGGGGTCGATCAGGTATTGCCGGTTGGCCAACCGTTCCTCGCCCTCGATCAGTACCGATAGAGAGCCGGCCAGTAACCAGGCACCGGTCTCCACCGCCCAGCCACGAAAGGCGTCCAGGGCGGGATGTGCGTCCTCGACAAAGGCCTTGGCGCGAATGTTGTCGCGGCCGACCTCGATCATGGCGGCACATTCGGGCGTGGTGATGAAATCGGCCCCCGCCGCGCGCGCCTCGCGGATCATGCCGCCCAGGCTGGCGATATTTTCAGCCAGATCATTGCTGGCGTTGATCTGCACACAGGCGGCGGTAAATCCGGTCATGGCATTATCTTCCGATGCTTATTTGGCGCTTAAAAGCGGGTCCAGTTGCTGCTGCTGCTCCAGGGCGAATAATTCGTCACAGCCGCCCACATGCCGTTCGCCGATGAAGATCTGCGGTACTGTATGCCCACCGTTGGCGCGCTGCATCATCTCACCGCGGGCACCAGGCACCTTGTTCACGTCAATTTCGTCATAGGCCGCGCCCTTGCTGTCCAGCAGCTTCTTGGCGTGAAAGCAATACGGGCAGAACCCCGTGGTGTAGATCGTGATCGCCGGCATTCCAATTCCTCATATCAAACGCACATCCAGGCTATAGCACTCTGGCCAGGGTGAGTACATCCACCCGGGCGGCGCCATTGCGCTTCAATATCCTGGCGCAGGCCGAGACCGTAGCCCCGGTGGTGAAGACATCGTCAATCAAAACCACGTGAGCGCCCTTGAGCTGCGCCTTGTTCCTGGCGGCGACCGTGAAGGCGCCGCGGACATTGCGTGCCCGCCCGGCCCGGCTGTGTCCGCCCTGGCTCGGCGTGGCCCGGCGCCGTTGTAACAGGCCTGGCAGGCTGGGTACGCCGCAGTGCCTCGATAGCGCCCGGCTCAACAATGCCGCCTGATTATAACGCCGCCTGACCAGGCGCCAGCGGTGCAAGGGCACGGGTAGCAATAGATCCGCCCCATTCAGACCGTCCGACCTGCTCCAGAATTCCGCCCCCGCCCGTGCCAGCCATTGGCCAAATGCCGGCACTCCGTCCAGGCGGTCGCCATGTTTCAGACGCAGCAACAGCGAACGGCTATGATCATCATAGGCCAGCACCGCCCGGGCCCGGTCGAAATCAGGAGAGAGGCGGCTGCATGCGGCGCACAGCACGTCCGCGCCTTCGTCGTGGGGAAAGGGAAAGCCGCAAGCCTGGCAGCAGGGCGGTTCCAGGAATCGCATGCCCGACCAGCACGGCGCGCACAGATTGCCCTGCCGGTCCACCATGGCGCCGCAGCAGAGGCATTGCGGCGGCAACAGCGCATCGAGAAAGACCGCGCCCGCATGGCCAAACCGGCGCCCAATATTGGCCATTTTGGCCATTGGCATTTCCACCATCGCCCTGTAATGCTCCCTATCCGACATGGCTTGCATAAGAAGGGCGTACTATGGCACGTCTTGAGGACAAGGTCGCCTTGATCACCGGTGCGGCGTCCGGCATTGGCCGGGCCCCGGCTTGCCCGTGGATGTCGGCGCGGCGGCAATCTGAGGCATGCCAATAATGCAGACTCCACCCGAAGTATTTGACCGCGGCGCCGTGCGCCGCCACCGCGAGCGTGCGGCACCGGGTCTGCCGGCATACGATTTCCTGATCCGGGAGGTCGCCGACCGTCTGGCGGACTGTCTGTCAGATATCAAGCGTGCATTTCCCTTGGCCCTGGATCTGGGCTGTCACGGCGGGCAATTGGCCTCGGTCCTGGGCGGGCGCGGCAGCATCGAATGGCTGGTGCAGAGCGATCTGTCCCCGGCCATGGCGGCGCAAGCATCGAACGGATATGGACCGCGCCTGGCGCTGGATGAAGAGGCCTTGCCCTTTGCCGATGGCCAGTTCGATTTGGTGATCTCGGCGCTGTCCCTGCATTGGGTCAATGATCTGCCGGGTACATTGTTGCAGATCCGCCGGACGCTGAAACCCGACGGGCTGTTCCTGTGCGCCATGCTGGGTGGCGGTACCTTGGATGAATTGCGCCAATCCTTGTTGGCGGGCGAGATTGAGACCGTGGACGGCGCCTCGCCCCGGGTCTCGCCCTTTGTCGATCCCCATGATGCCGGCGCCTTGTTGCAGCGGGCCGGCTTCGCCCTGCCGGTGGTGGATACGGACCGGATCGTGCTGTCCTACGCTGATCCGTTCGCCATGATGGCTGAACTGCGGGGTATGGGCGAAGGCAATGCGGTGGCGGCGCGGCGGCGTAACTTTACACCCCGTGCGGTGATCGAGGCCGGCGCCCGGAATTATTATCAAAACCACAGCGATGGAGATGGCCGTATTCCGGCAACCTTTCAGATTGTCACCTTGACCGGCTGGGCACCGCACGAAAGCCAGCAGCAACCCATGGCACGGGGCAGCGGGCAAACGCCGTTGTCGGACGTTCTGGGTTAGTGGACGAATATATGGATTGAGAAATTCCGCCGATAGACGATTGACCCAGTCGAAGCGATGGCTCATTTAGGCGGGGTTCGTAGTTGAGTAGGCCCGGTCGAGGGCGATAAGGGAGTCGTTTGCAATGGCGGAACAAAACAGTCAAACCCAGCTCGAGGGTGACGAACCGCCATTGGAAGTTTACGAGGAAGTTACCAAGGCGCGCATCAAGGGCCCCGTTTACTGGCTCACCTTGCTGCTTGGCGGATTTGGCATTGCTGTCGCCATCAATCAGACGTTCAGTTTTAATGCCTTTAATTTCGTAATGATTGATAATCAATATTATTATCTGTTAATCGCGATTTTTCTCTCCCTGGCGTTCCTGATCTTTCCAGGCCGGAAAAAAGATTCCGCCAATGTCCCATTTTACGATTGGATCCTGTTTGCGGTGACCATGGTCACCGCGCTGTATCTCTCCTATTACGGCGGCGACATGGTCCTTAAAGGTTGGGACCTGGTCGCGCCGCCCCTGCCCACGGCGGCGGCGGCCGTTATGTGCTTCCTGGCCATGGAAGGCGTGCGCCGCGCCGGTGGGACGATCCTGTTCTCTATTTGCCTGGTGTTTTTCACCTTTCCGCTATGGACCGAGCACGCACCGGGCTTCCTCTGGGGCGCAGGAAAGGACCCGGTTGAGCTGGTCCGTGCCTATGCCATGGGTTTCGAGAGCATCGTCGGCATGCCCATGCGGGTGGCGGGCAATATTCTGATCGGCTTCCTGGTGTTCGGTTCGGCCCTGGTGGTCACGGGGGGCGGCGAATTTTTCATGAATTTCGCGGCTGCCCTGCTAGGCAAAACCAGGGGTGGACCGGCCAAGGTCGCTATCCTATCCAGTGGCTTTTTCGGTTCGTTGAGCGGCAGCGTGATCTCCAACGTGGTGACCACGGGGCAATTGACCATTCCAACCATGAAGCGGGCCGGCTACACGCCCGCCTATGCGGCCTCGGTCGAGGCCTGCGCCTCCACGGGCGGCACCTTGATGCCCCCTGTCATGGGCGCCGTCGCATTTTTGATGGCGGAATTCCTGAATATACCCTATCGCGATATCGTCATTGCGGCGGCGGTGCCATCGTTCCTGTTCTATCTGGCGCTCCTACTGCAGGTTGATTGCTACGCCGCCGTTAAGGGCCTGAAAGGGCAGCCGGCCTCGGAAATCCCGCGTATGTGGGAGACCTTGAAGGACGGCTGGTTCTATCTGTTCAGCCTGCTGCTGCTGGTCTATCTGTTGGTCTGGGCGCGTATGGAGCTTTATGCGCCGTATTATGCGACGATCGTCCTGTTGGCCTCGGCGGCCATCTTCCGCAAAAAGGGACGCCGGTTCAATTTGGCGAAGTTCCTCGAACTGATCATCGAATCCTCCTCGATTATCGCCTCCATCATCGCGATCCTGGCGGGCATCGGCGTCATTGTCGGCGCGCTTGCGTTCACTGGCGTCGGCGGCGCCTTTTCACGGGAACTGCTCAGCCTGGCTGGCGGAAGTTTGCCGTTCATCCTGATCATGGGCGCTGTGACGAGCTTCTTTCTGGGCATGGGCGTCACGGTTAGCGCCTGTTACATTTTCCTCGCCATTGTCATGGGGCCGGCTCTGATCGAATTCGGCCTGGACCCCATCGCCTCGCATCTTTTCATCCTCTACTGGGGCATGATGTCCTACATCACACCCCCCGTTGCACTGGCGGCGGTGGCGGCGGCGGTGATCGCGCGCTCCGGCGCCATGGAGACGGCGTTTCTGGCGATGCGCCTGGGCTCCATCAAATTCATCCTGCCCTTTATTATCGTCATGACGCCGTCATTGATCATGCGCGGTGAAACCGATGCCATTCTGATCTCGATCGCGGCCTGTGTCATGGCGGTAATACTCATGTCAGCCGGGTTCGAGGGCTATTTGTACGGCGTCGGCAATCTGAAATGGCCGTCGCGGATCGCGTTGTTGATCGCGGCCGCCGGCTTCATTTACACGGATATCTATAGCTATATGGCCGCCGCCGTCTTGGTGGCGGTAACCTACGCCGTGAACCTGTTACTGTTCCGCGGGCGTGAGGCCACAGGTTAAGGCGCAGCCATGTTGTAGGCCCGTGCCGCCGCGCCGACGAACAGGTCCTGTTTTTCCGAGGCCGAGGCATCGGCGGCCAGGCGCTTGAAGGCATTCCAGCAAACCTGATAGCTGCACCAGCGTTTTTGCACGGGAAAATTGGACTCGAACATGGATCGGGCCGGGCTAAACGCCTCAATGCAGGTTTCCATCCAGGGGCGCCAGGCCGCTGCCACCTCTTCCGAGCCAGGCGGCAAACTGCGGTCGCCCTCGAAACCGGGCATGCGGATGGGCATCGCCCCTAGTTTTACGAAGACGTTCTGGCGTTCTCCGACCTGGCGAATACGCGCCCGCCAATCCTCGAAGACCTCGTCCTGTTTGCCCCTGTAGGGTCCGCCAAGAATGGGACTGCCCACATGGTTGAGGACGATCCGTAGATCCGGATGGGCATCGGCCAGTGCCGATACTTCGTCCAGCTGCGGGTGGTAGAGCCAGCAATCCAGTTCCAGGTTCATGGCAGCCAACACTCCCGCCGCCGCCATGACGCTTTTATCGACCAGCATGTGCGGATCAGGGGCGACATTGTGAATGGCATCATCCGCATCCCAGCCGGTGGAGTACCGGACGCCGTGAAAGCGCCCGCCGGAGGCTTCCATGTGCCGTTCCAACAAGGGCCTGACATCGGTGCCCAGGGTCATGTCCACATTACCGAACATCACGTCACAGGCGCGCGTGGGCCCAAATTGGCCGCCGGCGCTCATGGCGGCCTGGCCGCGCACGAATTCGGTCTCGCCTAGGGATTTCTCCGCGTCCGGTCCGTTCTGGCGATACATGGAATGGCATTCCGCAAAGACCGTGGCGACGACGTTGTGGCCGCTGGCCAGATCCACCGCCAGCTCCGGCATCAGGTAGGTATAGCCATTGCGCAGCCAAAGATGATGGTGGGGATCGATGATCGCCAGGTCCGGCTCCAGAATATCTTCCTCGACTTTGCTCAGCCAATCGTCGTCCGGTGATGTCTGTCCAGTATTCGACGCCATGTACGCCTCCCATTTTGATACCGGCGAATACTAGTGGCTAGTTCCGCCGGGCACAAATCCGCTGGCGAACGGCCGGGCTGGGTTCGTCGAGACGGCCATGGAAATACTCCACGACCTCCAACTCACCCGCAACCGCGTCGCGCAATTCATCTTCGCGTAGCAGGAAGTCCGGATTTGAAGGGCGGCCAAAGGCCTCGTTGCCAATCGCGAAGGTGTCATACAGCAGTACACCGCCCTGGCCCACGGCGGCGACCAGTTGCGGCAACAGGGGGCGATGGAGATAATTCACCACCACCACGGCGGCGAACTGCCTCTGGCCCAGCGGCCATTCGCTTGCGGCGCCGCCGTCTTCCAGGTCATGCTGAATAATCTCCAGGTTATCGGCGGGCTGCAATGCCGAGATATCGCGGTCGATGGCCGTGACCGGGTGTCCGCGGTCCAGAAAGAAGTAGCTGTGGCGGCCACCGCCGCATGCCAGGTCAAGCACAGCGCCTGCAGAGGGAATTTGATCGGCAAAACGGCTCACCCAGGGAGAAATTTGCAACAATTTTTTATTCATTCCGAACTTGCCCAAAGGCTCTGACGATGCCATTTATGGGGCATCATGATGGTTTTCGATTTGATATGCGCCAACAAACACACCTTTGAAGCCTGGTTCAAGGATTCAAAGGCATTCGACGGCCTGCGCAAAAAGGGCCAGGTGCAATGCCCCAGCTGCGGCGATGACAAGGTCGAGAAGGCCTTGATGGCGCCCAACATCTCGACGTCAAAAAAGCAGGCCAAGGCAGCCAAGGAAAGCGCCGTCGCAGCGGAGGCCATGCAGATGCTGGCCAAGATGCAGCAGCATGTGGAAGAAAACTGCGACTATGTCGGTACCGAATTCGCCGAGGAAGCACGCAAAATCCACTATGGCGAGACGGAAAAGCGCGATATCTACGGCGAGGCCACCAATGCCGAAGCCAAGGAATTGCACGAAGAAGGCGTTGATTTCACTGCCATCCCGTGGAACCAGCAGACCGATAGCTGAGTTAGTTAAACCCTAGTACAGCACCGCTTTATAGCTTTCTTCCATCTCCTCTTGGCTGATCAAGGGCCCGGTCCCGCTGGTCTGATCCTTGATCATCTGGTTCATGGTAGGTAATTCCGCGCGGTCAATACGCGCGGTATCGTCCCAGAGGTGGGAGCGCATGAGCGCCTTGGCGCAGTGCAAATAGACCTCCTCGACCGCGATCCGGATAACCGAGCGCGGCAGTTTACCTCTCATCTCGAATAGCTGCCGCACGCTGTCGTCGGTCACGATCTCGGCCCTGCCGTTGATACGCAGGGTTTCCTTGACGCCGGGGATCAGGAACAACAGGCCGACGCCGGGGTGATCGATGATATTCTCCAGGGAATCCAGACGGTTGTTGCCCGGCCAGTCGGGCAGCAGAACGGCATTGTCATTCTCCACCCGCACCTGCCCTGGCTCACCGCCACGCGGCGTGACATCGCCCAGGCCGTCCGCCCCCATGGTCGCCAGGGTCATGAAGGGGGACAGCTCTACGAAACGTTTTGCGTGCCGGTCCAGGGCCGTCATTTCTTTCAACACGGCGCGCTCGACTTTCGGTGGGTAAAGGGCGCGGAGTTGTTCATGGGTGGTGATTTTTGCCATGTTTTGTCCTCTGAAAGCGGCATACTGTTTGGATTGGTATGAAGTTTAGCTAGGATTTGTCAGATGAAAAGCAAGATGTGCGAGATGTTCGGTATTGATGTGCCGATCTTTGCCTTTTCCCATTGTCGGGATGTCGTCGTAGAGGTCTCCAAGGCCGGCGGCATGGGCGTGCTAGGCATGGCCCGCATGAGCCCGGAGCGGGTCGAGGAAGAGTTGAACTGGATCGATGCGCATATCGACGGCAAGCCCTATGGTATTGACGTCCTGATGCCCTCCAACCTTGCCGACAGCAGCGATATGAAGTTCGATCCCGACAAGCTGTTGCCCAAGGAGCACGTGGATTTCGTGCGCAACATGCTGGACGAGGCCGGCGTGCCGCCCTTGCCGGAAGCCGAGGCGGCCGAGATCAAGCGCGAAATCGTCAAGGGCATGAATTTCGCGCCCAAGGAAAGCCTGGCGATGATCGAAACGGCGATGAAACATCCGATCAAACTGATCGTCAATGCCCTGGGCTCGCCACCCCTCGAATTGGTGGAACGGGCCCATGCCCAGGGCATCAAGGTCGGCGCCCTGGCGGGCAAGCCGAAACATGCCCTGCGCCATCGCAATGCGGGCTGCGATTTCGTTGTTGCCGTGGGCACCGAGGCTGGCGGCCATACAGGCGAGGTTTCCTCGATGGTGCTGTGGCCCGGCATCGTTGATGCGGTTGCCCCGATGCCGGTGCTCGGCGCGGGCGGCGTGGGCCGGGGCCGGCAAATGGCCGCCGCCTTGGTGCTGGGCTGTGAAGGGGTGTGGACCGGTTCCCTATGGCTGAAAACAGCGCAGAGCGAGGTGACGCCCGAGATCAAGCAAAAGATGTTCGAGGCCGAGGCCGAGGATGCGATTTTGACCACCTCGGTTACCGGCAAGCCCTGCCGGACCCTGCGCAACAAATTTTCCGAGGCCTACGATCAGCCCGGCGCGCTCCAGACACTGCCGGCGCCGACCCAGAATTACCTCTGGTGGCAGGAGGGCCGGACGCGGGTTGAACGGGTCCGCGCCAAGGATTTTCTGACCTATCCGGTCGGCCAGATCGTCGGCGATATGGAAGCGGAGATTTCCGTCAGGGAAGTTGTCTACGAGCTGTTGAACGAGATGCTGGATGCCCGTGAACGCCTGGATGAGATGCTTGCCTGAGGCGAAGGCGCCGGCCTCTCCCCGTGGCGGCGGCCATTGGCTTCCCATCGCCGCGATTTAGTTTAAGCTCGACCGAATTGGCCTGTCCCCAAGGGCATGGAATGCTGCTATATAGCGCTTGGGACTTCGGGCATTCGCCGGATCCGGCGTAGAGGTGGTTTTTGGGAATGATTACATAATGGCTCGATGGATCGGTGTTGTGGCCGCTGCAATGGCGGCGGGCCTGCTGGCCAGCCCGGTAGCCGCGGCGGAAGTCAAGGCAGCCGCCAAGGCTCCGGCGGGCAAGGAGGCGGACGCCAAGGGACCGGTAATCGCGGTGCTGGATGTACAATTGGTCATGCGCCGGGCGGCGGCGGCTAAAGGCATCAGCACGGCAATGGAGGCGCGGCGCAAGGCCTTTGAAGAGGAAATTGCCACTGAACGCGAGGCGTTGAAGGCGGAAGAGCAGAAACTGCGTAAACAGGGCGCTATTCTGTCGCCAGAGGCGATGAATGAAAGACGCCGTGTGCTTGAAAACAAGATTTCCGACCTGCGCCGCAAGGCGGAACAGCGCCGGGGTATTTTGAACCGGGCATTCACGGGTGCGACGCGAAAACTGCGTTCGGAAATGGCCAAGGTCCTGGCCGAAGTAATGTCCGAGCGGAAGATCACCCTCACCCTGGCCCGCAAGGCCGTATTGGTTTTCGATCAGCGCCTCAGCGTCACTGAAGAGGTTTTGAAGCGGTTGGACAAGAATATGCCCAACGTGGCCGTCGACTTCAAGAATTCGGGCGCCAAGTAAGCCTTTCCGCTAAAATCAGCAATACTTAGAAATACTGGGTGCCCCATATGCTTGCCAATCGCTGGGCCATCCTTGCCGTCCTGATCGTGGTTCGTTTGGCCATGGGCTTCCAATTTCAGGCGGTTGCCTCGATGACACCGATCATCGCGGCCGATGTGGGGCTGGATTTCGCTCAGATCGGCACCTTGATAGGCTTCTATATGCTGCCCGGCGTCTTTCTTGCCATTCCCGGGGCCATTTTGGGTAGCCGGTTTTCAGATCTGAGCATGGTCCTGTTCGGTGTCACGGTGATGGCGGTTGGCGGGGTCGTCGCCGGCCTGGCCGATGGCTTTACCATGCTGGCGTTTGGGCGGCTGTTGAGCGGTGCCGGCGCCGTGGTGCAAAGCATCTTTCTGGTCAAGATGATCGCCGATTGGTTTGACGAAAAATCCGTGGTCACGGCCATGGCCCTGATGCTGTGCGGCTGGCCAGTGGGGATCGCTATCGCCCTGGCGACCCTGGGTCCGTTGGCTGAAACCTGGGGTTGGCAGCCCATCATGCATCTGACCGCCGTCGTTTGCATTCTTGCCGTCGTGACCGTGTGGCTGGGTTACCGCCCGCCGCCGGGCAGCAAGACCTCGACCGGTGGGCGCATGGGCTTTCATATGCCCCGCCGCGAGCTGAAGATGGTGCTGTACGCCGGCTTGGTATGGACGGTCTATAACCTGGCCTATTTCTCGATCATCTCGTTCGGTCCGGCGCTGTTGCTGGAACGCGGCCTGGACGTGGCGGCGGCGGGTGCCGCGATCAGCCTGGCGAGCTGGGCCGCGTTGCCGGCGCTGCCCTTGGGCGGCTATCTGGCGGACCGCACCGGCCGGCCCGATCTTGTTCTGGGTATTAGCTGCATACTGGCGGCGGGGGCTGCCGCCCTGTTGCCCATGACCGATCATCCCTATCTGCTATGCGCCATCGTTGGACTGTTTGCCGCCGCGCCCGCCGGGCTGATCATGGGCCGGGCGATTTCATTGATGTCGCCGCCCCATCGGGCCCAGGGCAATGCCATTCTCTATACATTTTTCTATGGCGGCATGGGACTTATCCCCAGCGTGGTTGGCTGGGGCGCCGATGTTACCGGCACCGCCGCCACACCGCTGTATTTTTCCGCCTCGGCCCTGTTGCTGTCCGTGCCGCTGTTCCTTGTGCTGCACGCCATGGCCAGCCGGTTAAGCGTTGAGCGGGCGGCTGTCTAGACAGCATCCGGTCCCTTGTCGAAGGGTGCGATATCCCGGTCATCGGTGAGCAGATGGATCAGACTGGGGCCTGTATGGGCCATGGCGCCTGACAACGCCGGGGCGAAATCCTTGGTGCGTTCCACGGTCCAGGCGGCGCAGCCGTAGGATCTCGCCAGATCGGCGAAGTTGGGGCTGGACAGGCGGGTGCCATAGATATGATCGGCGCCAAAGCGTTGCCGCTGCCCCTCCAGGATAGAGCCGTGCACGCCGTTGTCACAGACCACCACCAGCAGATCAATGTTCTGCTCCACCGCCGTAACCAGTTCCTGTCCGGTCATCATAAAGCCGCCGTCGCCGACAAAAGCGATCGCGGCGCGGTCCGGCAGGGCGCGCCGGGCGCCAATGGCACCGGGTACGCCATAACCCATGGCGCCTGAAACCGGCCCGGCCTGGCTGTGGGGATGATTGAAACGATAAAAGCGGTGTATCCAGCGGGCGAAGCTGCCGCCGTCGGTCAGGATCACGGTCTCGGGCCGCACCTGACGCCGGACCTCGGCGGCGACCTCGGCCAGATCCACCGCGCCCCGCACCTCTACCGTGCCTGGCGCGCTACTCGCCAGATAGGCCTGGTGCAAGCCGTCGCGGCGCTCTTGATCACTTGGCGCGGCGATACGTTCCGCCAGGGCCAGACAGGCGGCGCCGGGGTCCGATAGCAGGGACAGATCGGCCTGGCAGCGGGCCAGAACGTCCGCGTCGGGATAAATTTGCAGGAATGTCTGGTGCGCCCTGGGCAGGGCACCATCTTCCGCCGTGATACCGTCCATGCGGCTGCCGATGGCGATCAGCAGGTCAGCCTCGTCCAAGGCCTGTTTTTGGTAAGGCAGACGGTTGATTTCCAGATGGCCGGCATAGGAGGGATGTTCGTTGGGGAAAGTGTCCTGGCGGCGGTATGTACTCATCACCGGTGCGCCCGTGGCCTCGGCCAAGGTGACCAAGGCGGATGTGGCATCCTGGATCGCGATGATTTCGCCTGACAGGATCAAGGGCCGCTGGGCCTGTGCGATCATTCGCGCGGCGTCATCCAGCGCCGCCGCTTCGGGCGCCACACCTGGGCGCTGGCGCGGACTGGGAATGCCCGGGTCGCCGACCGCGCCATCGGTCAGGTCGCGGGGTAGGATCACCACCACCGGACCGGGCCGCCCGCTGGTTGCCAGTGTGATGGCGCGGGCGGTGACGGCGGCCACTTGGTCGGTGCTGTTGGGCTGCAACACCGCCTTGGCGATGGGGGTGAACATGGCGGCCTGGTTGATTTCCTGGAAGGCTTCCCGGCCCTGTGATGTAGAGGGCACATGGCCCACGAACAACAGCATGGGCGAGCAGTCCTGTTTGGCTGTATGCACGCCGATGGCGGCATTGGTGGCGCCGGGACCGCGCGAAACGAATAGGGCCGCGGGCCGCCCCGTCAGCTTGCCATAGGCTTCCGTCGCGAAAGAACCGCCGCCTTCGTGCCGGGCGGTGATCAGGCTGATCTGATTGCGCTTTCGGCGCAAGGCTTCCAATACGGCCAGGAAACTCTCGCCCGATACAGTGAAGGCGGTATCGACGCCATGGGCGATCAAGGTATCGACCAGGACGTCGCCACCCGTGATAACGTGCTCTGTTACATCATTCATGGCACGACATTGCCCCAAGGCCGGCGTCACGACAAGTGCTGCGGGCCGAGGAATATTCGTGTTAGTTTCAAGCAAAAGAGGAGGCTGCGCGATGACGGAGCAGACAAATCGGCCGACCGCCGTTGGCACCGTTCAAGAGGACAATGACCGGGTGCGGGTCACCGAATATCGATTTGTGCCGGGGGCCGAGACGGAACCCCATGTGCATCAGTGGGATTATGTCGTAGTGCCGCAAACCGATGGCTTGTTGCGGATCATTGCGCCCGATGGCACGGAGAGCCATGCGGAACTGGCACAGGGTATCTCGTACTACCGCCGCGCCGGGGTTGATCACAATGTCATCAATGCGGGCGCGGCGGAGCTGGTCTTTATTGAGGTGGAGCTAAAAGCGCATCCTATTGAAGAGAATTTGGAGGCTTCGAGATGAAATTTTATGGCAACGGTATTTCCATCGAATATGAACTGTTCGGGCCCGAGGGCGCGCCGGTGGTGGTGTTGAGCCATTCGCTCGGTTCATCCTCGGTGATGTGGGCGCCGCAATTGCCGAAATTGGCCGAAAAATACCGGGTGCTCTGTTATGACACCCGCGGCCATGGCGGCACCACGGCACCTGAAGGCGCCTATAGCCTTGATCAATTGGGTGATGATGCCGTGGCGCTGATGGACGGCCTGGATTTGCGTCAAGTGCATTGGGTGGGGCTGTCCATGGGCGGCATGATTGGCCAGAACATCGCCCTGCGCCAAAACGGCCGCCTTAAAAGCCTCTCGCTCTGCGATACCTCGTCGCAAATTCCCGCCGAAGGCCGCGCCACCTGGAATGACCGTATTGTCGCCGTATCGGCAGGGGGCATGACGCCCTTGGCGGACCCGACCATGGAGCGTTGGTTCACCGAGCCTTATCTGGCCAGTAAACCGCCATCGGTCGAGGCGATCCGGGCGCAGTTCCTGGCCACGCCGCCGGCCGGTTTCATCGGTTGCTGTCATGCTCTGAAAGTGTTGGATTACCTTGATCAGTTGTCCAGCATCAAGCTGCCGACCTTGATTATTGTCGGCGCCGATGACACAGGCACGCCGGTTTCCGCCTCCGAGGCCATGCAGGCCCAGATCGCCAATTCACAGCTGGTGGTTCTGGAAGAAGCGGCGCATCTGTCCAACATCGAACAGGCGGATGGCTTTACCTCCGCCCTGCTTGGGTTCCTGAACGCGCAGTAGCGTCACTCGCCACGCCGGGCGATTTCGTCACCGTCTTCCAGGACATCGGAGGGGTGTTGGATGACTTGGTCGCCAGCCGCCAGGCCTTCGAGTACCTGGGCCTGTTTGCCGTTGGTCTTGCCGATCTTTAGGTGTTGTAGGCGCGCCACGCCGTCCTTGGCGGAAAAGACGGCCCAATCGTCGCCATCCCTGAACAGGGCGCTCATGGAGACCTGTAGAACCTTGTCGCCGCGCCAGATAACGATGCGGGCATCAACCCGATAGCCGTGGCCCAGGCGGGCGTAACGTACTGGCGGACCGGTGAAATCGATCAGCACGTTGACCCGCTGTTCCTCGATGCCGAGGGCGGAGATCTTGGTGAAGCCTGCCGGTTCCACCCGGCGTACCCGGCCCTTCAAGGTCATGCCGCCGCCCCAATCGTCTATCAGCACCTCGTCCCCGACATGAACCTGAACCGCGTCCGAGGACAGCAGGTCGACAACGATTTCTAAATTTTTCGGATCACCCACTTCGACCAACGGCGCACCCATCGGGACGACGGCTGCACTTTCGATCACCAGGCGCAGAATTTGGCCATCAATAGGGGAGCGCACGGTAACGCAGCATGCCGGTCCTCCGGCACGGTTGCGCGCGCCAGGATCAATCAGGGCAGCGTTGGCGGTTTCAAGTTCGTAGCGTTTGACGCGCAGACCAGCCCGTGCGGTGGAGACTGCGGCTTCCTTCGTTCTGAGGCCCAGTTGGGCGTGTTCCAATTGGCGTTTCGATATGGTGCCGCGCTTGACCAGCGCCTCGGCCCTGGCGAAATCGGCGCGGGCGAAATCAAGCTCCGCCAGGGTACGTTTAAGCTCGGCTTCGGCCAGGGTGCGGGCCGCCTGCGCCGCCTTGATCCGGGCCTTGGCCTCCGCCGTTGAGCGCAGATCGAGGAAGGCAGGGTCGCTGGGTTCGATCGCCGCCAGCACGGTTTCATGTGCCGTAACCTCGGCGCCGACCTTTTGACTGTTTCTAAGCTTGCGGCCCGCGACCGGGGCCGAAACGACATAGATGTCCTTGACCTGTGTCCGGCCCTCTTCGTCCAGGGTCACTAGCATGGGGCCGATGCTGACCGTACTCAGATTGACGGCGACCGGTTGCGGCTGCAAGGCATAGGCGAGGCCGCCGACAATGGCGATTGCCCCGGCAAGGTATCCGATACGTCGCGGCCAAGGTGATACCATTTCAGCTACTCCCGTGTTTTCAGAACCGCGACGAGGTCGAAGCGGTCGATCCGTCGGCGTACGATGAGACCGGATACCGTGGCGGCCACGATCACCGCCGACATTGCCATGGCGAAGGTCACCGGCGTCACCACCATGGGCACCCGGAACAGTTCGGTATTCAGGTTCGAAACTATCAGCCGTGCCAAACCGACGCCAAAGACACAGCCAATGGGTAACGCGGCCAGGGTCAGGACCGCCAGTTCGCCCAGCAGAATGTAGGAAACCTCGGCCCGGGTGAAGCCCAAGACGCGGAGCGAAGCCAACTCCCGACCCCGTTCCGACAAGGATACCCGGGCGCTGTTGTAGACCACGCCGAAAGCGATCAAGCTGCCGAACAGGACATAGAAAGACATCATGATATTCAGGGTCTCGGCCATGGTCTTGCGGACCGCCTCCAACGCCGCTGTTTGCAGGGTGACACCGGCGACGGCGGGTGTGTCCTTCAGGGTGTGGTAAAGCGCCGCTGCATAACGGTTGTCCACTTGTAGAAAAACGCCGGAAATCAGTCGGCCCTCGCCCATCAGGTCATTCAGGGCGGCGCGATGCATATAAGCGGGCGCGGCGATATATTCCTCGACGATCGCGGTGACCACAACCTCGACCAGGGGCCGGCGCCCTTCCAGAACTTCAATCCGTATCTGCTGTCCAGTGCGCGCGTCCAGCATTTCTGCCATTTTGGTCGACAGGATCAGTCCGGTCGGCGGCAGGGACACCGGTTTCAAATCAGTATCCAGCACCCTGCGCAGAACGGTCCGGCTGTCCAGGCCGGCGATGGATGCCCGTTCACTGCGGGGGCCATGATGCAATTTCACCGCCACCGCCCGAAAAGGCTCCGTCGCCATCACGCCTGGAAAACGGCGGATTTCGGCCATGGCCCGTAGACTGCGCGGTTCGCTAAAGACCACCGTTGCGTCCTGGCGCTGGCCATGGTGGAAGTAGATGTCCAGCATGTGTTCAGTGGCATCGAAGAAAAACAGCGATGCCACCAGAATGGCCACGGACATGGATATGCCCAGGGCCGTCAACCCGGCCCTGAACGGCCAGCGGCCAAGGTGACGCATGATCATCAAGGTCGGCTGGCTCAAGCGCTTGGTCAGGCCCAATTTTCCGGCCAGGCCACGACGATAGGTGGTGGGGGCGGCGGGCTGCATGGCGACGGCGGGAGGCAGGGAAACAGCCGCGCGGATGCCGCCCAGGGCACCAAGGCCGCTGGCCGCGAGGCTGACCAAACCGGCGGCGGCGAAGACGTGGAAATCCAGGCGGAAATAGAGCACCGGAAAGCGGAAGAATTCCGTGTACAGTTCCGTCACCGCGCGGCCCAACCAGGCGCCGGCCAGACAGCCCAGAATTATGCCAATGCTGGCGATCAGCAGAACCAGCTTCAGATAGTGGCCGCCGACCACCAGGTCCGAGTAGCCAAAGGCCTTCATCAGGCCAATTTGTTGCCGCTCTGTCGCGATGATGCGCGAAATCACGACGTTCAGCAAAAACGCCGCCACGGCCAGGAAAATCGGCGGCACAATGCTGCCTATACCCCGCAGTTCCTCTATCTCGTTGGCGACAAAGGCATGCGAGATCTGATCCTCCCGCCCATAGGCGCCGATGCCGCCCCAGGGTGCGAGTAGATCATCCAGGCGCTTGATCACTTGCGCTTCGTCCGTGGCCCGCATCAGGCTCACGGTCACGTTATTGAAAGCTGACTTCAGATCAAAGCTGGCCTCCATGGCGTCCCGGCCCATCCAGACGATACCAAAACGCTTGTCATCGGGCATCAATGAGCCGGGGCCGATGGCGTAGATATATTCCGGTGACAATGCGATGCCGACGATATTCAAGCGTTGCTTATGGCCGTTGATGGTCGCCAGGATATGCCCGCCGGGGGACAGGCCATGGGCTTCGGCGAAAGGTTCGCTCAAGATGACCTCGCCGGGCCGCTTGGGCTCTGGCAGGCGGCCTCGGCGTAGAACGATCTGATTGAGTTTCGCCGCGCCCCGCTTCGGCAGGGAGATCAACTGGCCCAAAACCGGCTCGTCCAGGCCAGCGACATCCAGGTTTGCCGCCTCGACGATACGGGTATCGACGCGTTTGACACCGCCGATGCGGGCGATTTCGCTCTCCAGGGAAGCCGGCGCCCGCTTTAAATGGGCGAATACGTCGGCAAAACGCTGCTGCTCATAATAGGCATCCCGGGTAACTTCTAATGAGGACAGGGTGCCGAACGACATCACCACGGTAGAGATGCCACAGGCGATGACAACGGCGATGGCCAGGGCCTGGCCCCGGATATGCCAAAGATCACGCAGCAGTTTCCGGTTCAGGGCGCTCATCACCAACTGACCTCGGCGGCTGAGATCTTCTGTTCGTTGCGGTGGACGGATGCCAAGGCGCCATCGGCAAAGCTTATCACCCGGTCGGCGATACCGGCGATGGCGGCGTTGTGGGTGATGATGGCGGCAGTAGTGCCGAATTCCTGGTTGACCCGTTCAATGGCTTCCAGCACGCCAATGCCGGTCTTGCTGTCCAGGGCGCCGGTGGGTTCGTCGCACAACAGCACCTCGGGCTTTTTGGCGATGGCGCGGGCGACGGCGACGCGCTGCTGCTCGCCGCCGGACAGTTGTGCCGGGAAATGATCCAACCGGTCGGCCAGGCCGACGATGTCAAGCGCCTCGGCGGGCGGCAGGGGATCGGCGGCGATCTCCGTCACCAGGGCAACGTTTTCCCGCGCCGTTAACGAGGGGATCAGGTTATAAAACTGAAAAACAAAGCCCACATGGTCCCGCCGATACCGGGTCAGCCCGCCGCTGTCCAGTGCTGTGATATCCTGGCCGCGAAAATAGACACTGCCCGAGGTTGGTGTGTCCAGGCCGCCGAGAATGTTCAGAAAGGTGGATTTGCCGCTGCCCGACGGACCCAGCAGGACCACCAGTTCACCTTCCAGCAGTTCGAGATCAATGCCGCGCAGGGCGTGAACCTCGGTTTCGCCCGCGCCATAGATCTTGCTCAAGCCCCGAACGGTAAATGCCGTTGCAGCCATCGCATATTCATCTGCGGCCTTGTTCGTCATTTCAGCTGGCATTTTAAGCCAAATTCAGCGACCAGCCTTAACAGTGGTCAATTTTCTCCTGCAAAGGAAAATTTTTACACTACTGCTTATGCGCGGCCGCCAGCGAGGCGATGGCGGCGGGCAGGGCGCCTTCGCCGTGGGCAATGCCAAGGATCTTGAAGGTGGCCTCGACGCTGGCCAGGGTGCCCAGGATCATCGGCTCGTTGATATCGCCCATGTGGCCGATGCGGAAGGCTTTGCCCTCCAATTGGCCCAAGCCACCGCCGACCGCGACGTTGAAGCGGTCGCGCAGGATGCCCTGGAACTGTTTGACGTCCATGCCTTCGGCGACGCGGATGGTGGTGATAGATTCGGCCCGTTGTGCCGGCACAACCGCGTTTATTTCCATGCCGCCGGCGCTGGACCAGGCATCGACCGCCGCACGGGTGGCATCGCCCAGGCGGGCATGACGGGCGAATGCGGCATCCAGACCTTCCTCGGCCAGCATGTCCAAAGCCTCGCGCAGGCCAAAGATCATATGTTCCGGCGCGGTGCCGGAGAACCAGCGGTAGGCTTCGGGACGGACCATGCTGCGGCTTTGCCAATCCCAATAGCTGCGGGGGCTGCCGCCGCCGGCGGCGTTGGCGACCCCTCGGGCCTTTTGGCTAACCGCATTGAAACCCAGGCCGATGGGGCACATCAGGCCTTTTTGCGAACCGCCAATGGCGATATCCACGCCCCACTCGTCCATACGGAAATCGGTGCAGGCAAGCGAAGCGATGACATCGGCAACCAACAGAGCATCATGGCCGGCATTATCTATCGCCTTGCGTATGGCAGGGACGTCCGAGGTAATGCCCGTCGCGGTTTCCGTATGCACCATCAGGACGGCGCGGTATTCACCGGCGGTGTCCGCGCGCAGGCGTTCCTCGACTTCATCCGCGTTGATGGCGTGGCGCCAATCAGATGGAATCGTATCGATGGTGACGCCCAGCTGTTCCGCCATGGCCGACCAAGCAAAGGAAAACAGTCCGGTTTCCGGCACCAGAACCTTGTCGCCCGGCGAGAGGATATTGGCGAGTGCCGCTTCCCAGGCGCCGTGGCCGTTGGAGGCATAAATGAAGACCTCTTCGTTGGTCTTGAAGATGGGGCGGATATCCAAAAGACATTCCCGGGCCAGTTCGACAAAATCAGGGCCGGAATATTCCCAGGCCGGCTGATGCATGGCGCGCAGGATCCGCTCGGGAATATTGGTTGGTCCCGGCGTCTGCAGAAAATTTCGTCCCCGTCGTACTGTCATGTCGTAGATCCCTATCGCTCAAACGATCCCTAGAAGAAAGAAAGCCCGCCGTGACAAATGCAGGCGGGCTTCCATTTCAGAATTTCGCCCCTGTGTTAACGGGCGGCGCCCAGCATTTCCTGCAGGACGCTGATTTTGCCTTCCGCCAGGCGGCGTTCTTCGCCCTCATCCGCCGCTTCCAACTCGCCATTGGCTTCCTGAATTCGTGCTTCCAGATCGGCCCGGTCCATATCGGCCACGACGACGGCTTCCTCGGCCAGGACGACCAGGCGGTCGGCTGCGACTTCGGCGAAACCACCGGCGATATAGACCCGGTCCGGGCTATCGCCACCGGCGCCTTCCACTTCGATCACACCGGCGCGGAGCGCGGAGATCAACGGGGCATGGCCCGGCAGGACGCCAAAGTCGCCCTCCATCCCAGGCATCGCCACGGCATCCGCATCCACCGACATCAACAGCCGGTCGGGCGATACCAGTTCGAATGAGACCTTGTCGGCCATGCTACCCGTACCTCTTATTGGCTAAGTTAGGCCGCTTCCGCCGCCATCTGCTTGGCTTTCTCGATGGCTTCCTCGATGGTGCCTACCATATAGAAGGCCTGTTCCGGCAGCTCGTCATGCTGGCCCGAGCAGATTTCCTTGAAGCCCTTGATGGTGTCTTCCATGCTCACGAAAGTGCCGGGCGTACCGGTGAAGATTTCCGCCACGTGGAACGGCTGCGAGAGGAAACGCTGGATCTTCCGGGCCCGGGCCACGGTCAGGCGGTCTTCCTCGGATAATTCGTCCATGCCCAGAATGGCGATGATGTCCTGCAGGGCCTTGTACTGTTGCAGGATACGCTGGACTTCGCGGGCAATATCATAATGTTCCTGACCCAGGACGCGGGCATCGAGAATGCGCGAGGTGGAGTCCAGCGGATCCACGGCCGGATAGATGCCCAGCTCGGCAATTTGCCGGGACAACACCGTCGTGGCGTCCAGATGGGCAAACGATGTCGCAGGCGCGGGATCGGTCAAGTCATCGGCGGGGACGTAAATGGCCTGCACCGAGGTGATCGAACCCTTGGTCGTGGTGGTAATACGCTCCTGCAAGGTGCCCATGTCCGTCGCCAGGGTGGGCTGATAACCCACGGCGGAGGGAATACGGCCCAACAGCGCGGACACTTCCGAGCCGGCCTGGGTGAAGCGGAAAATATTATCCACGAAGAACAGCACGTCGCGGCCTTCATCGCGGAACTGCTCGGCCACGGTCAGGCCGGTCAGGCCGACGCGTAGGCGGGCACCGGGAGGTTCGTTCATCTGGCCATACACCAGGGAAGCCTTGGAGCCCTCGCCTTCGAGGTTGATAACATTGGATTCGATCATTTCGTAGTACAGGTCGTTGCCTTCGCGGGTCCGCTCGCCAACGCCCGCGAACACCGAATAGCCGCCATGGGCGTTGGCGATATTGTTGATCAATTCCATGATAATCACGGTCTTGCCCACGCCGGCGCCGCCAAACAGGCCGATCTTGCCGCCCTTCACGTACGGCGCGAGGAGGTCAACCACCTTGATGCCCGTGGCCAACATTTCGGTCTCTGTCGATTGCTCAACAAAGGGCGGGGCATCCTGATGGATGGCGCGGGTCTCTGTCTTATCAATGGGGCCGCGCTCGTCCACCGGTTCGCCGATCACGTTCATGATCCGGCCCAGGGTCGCCGCCCCGACGGGGACCGTAATGGCGTTGCCCGTGGCAATCACTTCCTGGCCGCGGACCAGGCCCTCGGTGGTATCCATGGCGATGGTGCGGACCGAGGATTCACCCAAATGCTGGGCGACTTCGAGGACCAATGTGCGGTCCCCGTGCTTGATTTCAAGCGCCGAGAGGATGGCTGGCAATTCATCATCGAATTGCACGTCGACGACGGCGCCGATGACTTGGTGAACCCGTCCCACAAGCTTGCTGGTCATGTTCGAACTTCCCTTGGACTAAACGTAGCGTTTCGGTTTCCGGCGAAGGGCGCTACAGCGCCTCCGCACCGGAGACAATTTCAATCAATTCCTTGGTGATGATAGCCTGGCGCGTACGGTTGTACGTTAGTGTCAGACCATCAATCATATCGCCGGCATTACGCGTGGCATTATCCATCGATGTCATGCGCGCCGCGTGTTCCGCCGCGCCACTTTCCAGCAGCGAGCGGTAAATCTGTACTGACATATTGCGCGGTACCAGAACGCCGAGAAGGTCATTCTCCTCCGGCTCGTAATCATAGATGGCGCCGCCCAGATCAGGCGCGTCTTCATCGTTTGCGGCAACCTCCGCCGGATCGGGTAGTTTCACCGGGATCAACTGCTGGGCAGTGACCACCTGGCTGATAACCGACTTGAAGGCGTTGTAGTAGACGGTGCAAACGTCGAACTCGCCGTCGTTAAACATCTGTGACAGCTTTTCCGCGATCGGACGGGCGTTGGCGAAGGACAGGTTCTTGAACTCCCGCAGGGTGACATATTCGACAATCTTGTCTTCCATGTCCCGGCGCAGGCTTTCCTCGCCCTTGCGGCCGACGCAGAACAGTTTCACCGTCTTACCGGCGTCCTGCAGTTCCTTGGCCTTTTTCCGCACGGCGCGGACGATGGAGCTGTTAAAGGCACCACACAGGCCACGTTCCGCCGTTACCACCACCAGCAAATGCACATCGTCCTTGCCGCTGCCGACCACCAGGGGCGGGGCGGTATCCAGAGAGGGCAGGTTTGAGGCGACGGATGCAATCATCCGTTCCATGCGGTCGGCATAGGGACGGGATTGCTCGGCTGCCTCTTGTGCCCGGCGCAGTTTTGCCGCGGCCACCATCTGCATGGCCTTGGTGATCTTCTGCGTCGAGGTGACGGAGGTGATCCGGTTTTTAAGTTCTTTTAAGTTTGCCATTTATCGGCGCTCTCAACTCAGCTTTCAAAACTGCTCTTGAATCTGCGGCAGGTTAAGCGAACTTCTTGGTGAATTCTTCCAAATGGTCGCTCAGCTGCTTGTCCACATCGTCGGCCAAGTCGCCGGTATCGCGAATGGCAGCCAGGATCTCCGGCTTCTTCTCGCGAACTTCGTTCAGCAATTCCTGCTCGAAGCGGCCAATCTGGGCTACCTCGATGCGATCGAGATAACCACGCACACCGGCGAAGATGGAAACAACCTGTTCCTCCACCGGCATGGGCACGTACTGATCCTGCTTCAACAGCTCGGTCAGGCGCACCCCGCGATTGAGCAGCTGCTGCGTGGCGGCATCCAGATCGGAGCCGAACTGCGCAAAGGCCTCCATCTCGCGATACTGGGCCAATTCCAGCTTGATCGTGCCGGCGACCTTTTTCATGGCCTTGACCTGGGCCGCCGAACCCACGCGGGAAACCGACAGACCAACGTTAATGGCCGGGCGGATACCACGATAAAACAGATCGGTTTCCAGGAAGATCTGACCATCGGTGATGGAAATCACGTTGGTCGGAATATAGGCCGAGACGTCGTTAGCCTGGGTTTCGATGACCGGCAGCGCCGTCAGGGAACCAAGACCGTTGTTTTCGTTCATCTTGGCCGAGCGTTCCAGCAGCCGTGAATGCAGATAGAAGACATCGCCCGGGTAGGCTTCGCGCCCTGGCGGGCGGCGCAGCAATAGGGACATCTGCCGGTAGGCCACGGCCTGTTTGGTCAAATCGTCATAGACGATGACGGCATGCATGCCGTTGTCGCGGAAATACTCGCCCATGGTGCAACCGGCATAAGGTGCCAGGAACTGCAACGGAGCAGGCTCGGACGCGGTGGCGGCGACGACGATGGAATATTCCATCGCACCGCTGTCTTCCAGCGTCTTGACGATCTGCGCCACGGAAGAGCGCTTCTGGCCGACCGCAACATAGATGCAGTACAGCTTCTTGCTCTCGTCATCGCCCTGATTGATCGGTTTCTGGTTGATGAAGGTGTCAATCGCCACGGCCGTCTTGCCGGTCTGGCGGTCACCAATGATCAACTCGCGCTGGCCGCGGCCAACGGGAACCAGGCTGTCCAGCGCTTTCAGGCCGGTCTGCATGGGCTCATGCACCGATTTGCGCGGGATGATGCCCGGCGCCTTGACGTCCACCAGACGGCGTTCCTCCGACTCGATCGGGCCCTTGCCGTCGATCGGGTTGCCCAGGGCATCGACAACGCGGCCCAGCAGGCCCTTGCCCACGGGTACGTCAACGATTTCACCGGTACGTTTCACCGTGTCGCCTTCGGCGATGGCGGCGTCCGAGCCGAAAATAACGACGCCGACGTTGTCGCTTTCCAGGTTCAGGGCCATGCCTTTGATGCCGCCGGGGAATTCGACCATTTCGCCGGCCTGGACCTTGTCCAGACCATAAACGCGGGCGATACCATCACCCACGGACAAAACTTGGCCAACCTCCGAGACTTCGGCTTCGGTGCCGAAGTTGGCGATCTGCTCTTTTAGGATGGCGGAAATCTCCGCGGCGCGCAGATCCATTACTCAACTCCCCTCATGGCAAATCTCAGATTTTGAATTTTCGTGCGCAGCGATGAATCGACCATACGAGAGCCGACCTTGACGACGATGCCGCCCAGGATGCGTTCATCCACTGCAGTTTCAACTTGTACATCGGTTTTCATCGATGCGGTTAACTCGGCCTTGATCTTGGCCAATTGCTCATCGTTCAGGCTTTTGGCCGAGGTTACCTCTGCCACCACTTCGCCACGATGGGCCGCCAATAGGGTGCGGAACGCCCGTACCATATCGCGAAGCGCGAACAGGCGGCGGTTCTGCGCCACGACGGCGACAAAATTACTGATCATCTCGGAAGCGCCGGCCTTTTCCAGGACGGCGGCGATGCCTTTGCCCTGGTCTTCGGCGGCGATGACTGGGCTGCGCAACAGGCGGCCCAGATCGTCCGATTCTTCAATCATATTACCCAGATCGGAGGCGTCTGACGCCACCTGATCCAGCACACCGTTATCGCGCGCAAGTTCAAACAGGGCGGTGGCGTACCGTCCTGCGATGCCGGATACGACGCTTGCTTCGGCTGACACGTTCGCGGGGTCCTCTTTGCGAAAAAATATCGCGGAAAGAAATCTGATTACCAGGCGGGCCTAGGTCATTGAATGATTATCGAATCAATGGGGCCTAAGTCCTTGAATTTATGTGCGGAAACTTACGATAATTTGCCCTCTCCGACAGCCTCACCGTAAGACGCGGCGTTTCGTAGCATAGCCTCTTCGTCCTGGCAAGCGGGTAGGCGCTTATTGGGGCACTTCTGGGGCGCTTCAAGGTGTCGCAGCCAAATCATACCGCCCTAAATCACCCCGCGATTTTGCAAAGCCAGGCGCTCTTCCTGGCTCAGGCCAAGCCGTTCGCCATAAACCAGGTCGTTCCAATCGCCAAGTCTGGGGCCCAGGCTATCAATATGGCCGGGACTGGCGGACAGTTTCGGCAGCACATCGGGCACCACCACCTCGCCCAACAGGGCATGCTGGACGCGGTGCAGGATGCCGCGGGCCTCGTAATGCGGATCGGCGAAAATTTCCGCGATGGAATTAATCGCCGCACACGGCACGTCGCCCTTGGTGCAGCGTTCCACCACCTCCGCCATGGGAAATGCTGTTGTGAAACCGCTGACCACGCCGTCGATCAGGGCCCGGTCGCGGACCCGGTCGGCGGTTTTGGGATGGCTTTGCGCCAGGTCGGGGCGGTCGAGGACATTGGTGGCCATGCGGGCCCAGATCTTGTCCGAGGTACAGGCAATGGCGACCCAGTTGCCGTCCCTGGTGGGGAAATGGCCGTGCGGGCAGACATTGCGGGTGCCCAGGCCCTCCCGCCCGCGCACCGTACCGTGGCGGGCATAGGCGGGCGCGACCTCGTCCAGCACCCGGAAGATACTTTCATACAGGGCCACGTCGATGCACTGCCCCTGACCGGTCTGCTCCACCGAACGCAACGCCAGCAAGACACCGATGGCGCCGAACAGTCCCGATATATAGTCGGCAAGGGAGGTTGAGCCCGGCGTTACCGGCGCCTCTCCCTCCATGCCCGCCAGATAGGTCAGGCCGCCGACCGCATGGGCCACGCGGGCAAAGCCGGGGCGGTCGCGGTAGGGTCCGTCCTGGCCATAGCCGCTGACCTGCAACAGCACAAGTTTCGGATTGATGGCGCGCAGCACGTCATAACCCAGGCCCCATTTTGCCAAAGTGCCGGGCCGGAAGTTTTCGCAGACCACATCTGCATCCTTGACCAAACGCTTGAACAGTTCCGCGCCATCCGGGTCCTTCAGGTTCAGGGTGATGGAATGCTTGTTCCGCGCCTCGGATAGCCAGGTCAGGCTGCTATCGTCGATTTCCGTCGCCGTGCCGAACTGGCGCATGGGGTCGCCCATGCCCGGTTGCTCCACCTTGATAACCTCGGCCCCGAATTCGGCCAGGATCGCCGCCGTGAACGGCGCGGCCAAAAAGGTCGCCAGATCCAGCACCCGGACACCGGCCATGGGTTTGGGCATCGGTTGGGGATCGCTCATCGCGCAACGACGTCCGGGTTGATCACATTGATAGGCGTGCTGTTGGCATAGGCGATGATCTGAGCAAAAATATCGGTGAACTGAATTTCGTACTCATCGCGGGTGACATAGCCGATGTGCGGCGTGCAGATGACGTTGTCTCGGTTAAACAGGGGATGGGCGGTATCGCGCACCGGCTCTTCTTCATAGACATCCACCGCCGCCATGCCGGGCCGTCCCGCATCCAGGGCGGCGGCCAGGGCGCCCGGCTCGATCAAAGGCGCCCGCGATGTGTTGACCAGCAAGGCCGTCGGCTTCATGTGCGACAGATCATCGCCAGTGATGATGCCGCGGGTGCTGTCGTACAGGCGTAGATGCAAAGACAGCACATCACAGGCGGCAAAAAACGCTGCCTTGCTGTTGGGCACTTCGTAACCATCCGCACGGGCCCGTTCGCGGGAGCCTTCGGAGGCCCAGATCAGGATATTCATGCCGAACGCCTTGCCGTAGTCCGCCACGGCGCCACCGATCCGGCCATAGCCGTAGATTCCGAGGGTCTTGCCCCTGAGGGTGTTGCCCACACAGGCCTGCCAATTGCCTGCCTGCAGCGAGGCCATCTGTTGCGGGATCTGCCGCATGGCGGCCATGATCAGGGCCCAGGTCAACTCGGCGGTGGCAAACGACGGCGTGCCCGCATGCTGATCGGACGAGATGATGATGCCCAGCCGGGTGCAGGTCTCCACATCGATATGGGGGTAAACGCTGCGCTGGCTGATCAGCTTCAGTTTCGGTAAGCGCTCCAACAGCGGCGTGCGGATTTTTGTCCGCTCGCGGATCAACACCAGAACCTCCGTCTCCGCCAACCTATCCGCCAGGGCGTCCACGTCCTGGACATGGTCGTTCCAGATCGTCACCTCGTGACCGTCCAGCTTGGCGAAGCAGGGCAGGGTGCGCAGGGTATCGAAATAGTCGTCCAGGATGGTGATCTTCATGGCCGTGCCTCCATTCCAATGACGCTCCTATTTAATGCCCGCCGCCTGAACCCGTCTGACCGAGGCCTTCACCACCGGGATTTCATCGTCCGCCAGGGGCTTCATATATTCCTTTCGGGCCAGGGCCGCCTCTATATAGGGGGCAAGCGCCTTTTCCTTGGCGGCCTGCTTGGCGGCTTGTTTTGGTTTAAAGCGCGGCTGCACTTCGGCGCCAAACAGCTCCAGGGATTCGCAGATTTCCGAATGGAGATTATTTCCGGCCTGCTGCAACAGGATGATCTGATCCACGCCGGCTTCCTCGAACTCGGCAATGTGGTTGGACAGATCATCCGGTGTGCCGATGCCCGATACATGGGTCCGGCTGCGTTGGATGGTGGCGATCAGGTCTTCGCCGGCGCTGCCGTGCTGGGCGATATAGTCGGCCCAGATGGTGGTCCGTCCCGGCACCGTGTCGCCGGCGACCAGGGCATGCATGGCATAGCCGAAGAATTCGAAATTTACCTGGCCCCGGCGGATCGCTTCCTCGCGGTCATGGTGCAGAGAGAAATTGGAGACAATGGCGATGTTGGCATTGACGCTGTGGCCGATGGGCACGCACGCCTCGCTCTTGATGATATCGTAATAGATGTCAGCCCAGGCCTTGGCTTCTTCCTGGTCCAGAAACGAGAACGCCAGGGCGCCGATGCCGAGAGAGGCGGCGACCTTGATGGTGTCGCGGTTGGTGCAGGCCATCCACATGGGCGGATGGGGCGTCTGCAACGGCTTGGGCAGGACGTTCCGGCAGGGCATGGAGAAATGCTCGCCTTCATAGCCGGGATAAGGCGTCATGGTCATCATGTTGGCGATCTGCTCCGCAGCTTCGATGGCCATATCCCGCTTTTGCCGCGCGGGGATGCCGAAACCGCCCAGTTCCAGCCGGGTGGCGCCCTCGCCAATTCCGAAATCCACCCGGCCATTGGAAACCAGATCCAACGTGGCCAAGCCTTCCGCCGTGCGGGCGGGATGATTGTAATTGGGGATCACCTGGCGAATGCCATGGCCCAGGCGGATATCCTTGGTCATGCCGGCGGCGGCGGCCAGGAAAACCTCTGGTGAGGAACAATGGGAATATTCATCCAGAAAATGATGCTCCACCGCCCAGGCGTGATCGATGCCCAGCTTGTCGGCGAGGACGATCTGCTCCAACGCCTCCTGGAACAATTTGTGCTCGTCGCCCTCTTTCCAGGGTTTAGGCAATTGCAATTCATAAAAGACGCCGAATTTCATAGTATTGTTTCCCCATATTTTTGGGCGGGCGGCGGATCGTTCCCTTGCGTTCGCCAATCATACCCGATGCTGTAGAATAGCAAATCACTGTAACAGGGCAAATTTGATAGGACAGCCTATATGACGAATGATCTTCGCGGACTTCGCACCTGGGCCGAGGCCCTGCCGAAAGTGGAGCTGCATCTGCACTTGGAAGGCGCCATTCCCCTGCCGGCTTTGTGGCAGCTGATGCAAAAATACGGCGGCGATCCCAGCGTAGCAAGTGAGGCCGATTTGCGCGGGCGCCTGACTTACACGGATTTCCCGGATTTCATCGCCGCCTGGATCTGGAAGAACGGCTTTATCCGATCCTACGATGATTTCAGCTTCATTGCCGAGGCGGTGGCCCGCGACCTGGCGCGGCAGAATATCCGCTATGCCGAAGTGTTCTTCTCGCCCACGCGGTTTGTCGATCAGGGCTTGCAGCCCCAAGGCCTGGCCAGGGCGATCCGCAAGGGCCTGGACCGGGTGCCGGAATCGGAGGTCCGGCTGATCGCCGATCTGGTGCGCGACCACGGCCCGGAGCAGGCGGCGGAGACCCTGGTGGAAATTCAGGGCGTGCTGGATCAGGGCATTGTCGGTATCGGCATTGGCGGCTCGGAGCATCTGTATCCGCCCGAGCCGTTCGCGCCTGTGTACGCGGCGGCGCGCAAATTGGGCCTGCGCACCTCGGCGCATGCGGGCGAGGCGGCGGGGCCTGGGTCCGTGCGCGGCGCGGTGGAGGCCTTGCAGGTTGACCGTATCGGCCACGGCATCGCCGCCCGCGACGATGCGGACGTCCTCGCACTATTGGCGGAACGGCAGACGCCGATTGAGCTGTGCCCCCTGTCCAACGTCGCCACCGGTTCCCTCGCCCGCATAGAGGACCACCCGGTGCGGCAGTTTTGGGATGCGGGTCTGATGCTGACCGTCAATACGGATGACCCGGGCATGTTCCACAATTCCATGGCCGACGAGTTTGTCGTGTTGCACGAGGTTTTTGGTTTCAGCCGGGACCAGATCAAGACCTTTGTCCTGAATGGCATCAATGCCTCGTGGCAGGCCGCTGATAGCAAGGCGGCGATGGCTCAGGCGTTTCGCGACGATCCCGCCTGGCGCTAAAACATAAAGCCCCACCCCCGCGTAAACGGGAGTGGGGCGTCGTGTTTCGTGTATGTTCAGACCTTAGAACGCAATCACATTCCGGGCGACTTCGCCGGTTTTCAACTGGTCCATGGCGTCGTTAATTTCTTCGAGCTTGATGCGGCCGGAGATCATCTCGTCCAGTTTCAGATCGCCGCGCAGATAGAATTCCACCAGGCGGGGCATGTCGACCCGGAAATGGTTTGAGCCCATCGAAGACCCCTGGATTTTCTTCTCACGCAGGAAATCAGGCCCGTGCAGCTCAACATTGGTACCCACCGGCACCATGCCGATGATGGTCGCCGTGCCACCCCGGCGCAGAGCCCTAAACGATTGCTCCGCCGTTAGTTTCAGGCCCACCGCCTCGAACGAATATTCCACGCCGCCATCCGTGAGTGAGCGGATTTGTTTGACCGCGTCACCGTCGGCGGGATTGACCACGTCCGTGGCGCCAAATTCCTTGGCCAGGTTCAGCTTGGAGCCGACCATGTCGACCGCGATGATCTGGCCCGCACCGGCGATCTTGGCGCCGTTGATGGCGGACAGCCCGATACCGCCACAGCCGAACACGGCCACGGTCGAGCCCGGCGGCACCTTTGCGGTGTGGAAGACAGCACCAACGCCGGTCATCACGCCGCAGCCGATCAGGGCGGCGCGGTCCAGGGGCATATCCTCGCGGACTTTCACGACGGAATGTTCATGGGTCAGGATGTATTCCGAATAAGACGACAGGTTGGCGAATTGGCCGACCACTTCGCCGTTCTGGCTCAACCGCTGCTGGCCGTCCCTGGCGCGCTGTACCATGGGGCTTTCACACAGCGTCATCCGGCCCGTCAGGCAGAATTCGCACTCGCCGCAGAAGGTAGAGAGGCAGGTGATGACATGATCGCCCTTCTTCACATAGGTGACGTCCTCGCCCACTTCCTCGACCACGCCGGCGCTCTCATGGCCCAGCACGCAGGGGCAGGGGATGGGATACAGCCCTTCCATGAAATGCAGATCGCTGTGGCAGACGCCGGCGAATACCGTGCGGATCAAAACCTCGCGCCGGGCCGGTTTGTCGACTTCAATTTCCTCGATGGTCAAGGGCTCGTGCGCCGCCCGCATCACCGCAGCTTTCGCTTTCATTGTGTACTCCTCCCAATATTAGACAACGTGTTGGCCCGACTGTATCCCGGACCGAGGTTCCCATGCCAGTGCTATTCCTGCGGTTATGCCGCTGATAGGCCCTGGCCGCCGGGTTCCTAACCGCCCCGCCGGCCAACGAAGAATTCGTAGCCATAGCTGTCGCCGAACTTCCTGCGCATTTCGATTTCCCGCTGGGTCATCTCGACGACACCTAGTGCTTCATCGTCATCGCGGTATTTCTGGCGCAGCATCGGCAGCTTGTCCGCCAGCGGTGCATAGTAATCGTCCCACCAGGCCGTATCGGGCAGGGTAAAATGCCCCGCCAACTTATAGCCCCGATCACGGAACATGCTCGCGACGGTTTGCACATCCGTCATCGCTGGATATTCCCCGTCCCAAAAGGCAACGGCTTCGGCGGGACGTTCGGGCGCGGGCGCCAACCAGACCAATTCCGTCGCGGCGAGGTAACCGCCCGGTTTCAGAAGCGGCTTCCAGGCTTCCAGCGCGTTCGCGAAGCCCATGTTATAGGCCGAACCCTCGGCCCAGATCAGATCGAAGTGATGCTCTGGCAATGCCAGATCGTTCATATCCCCTGCCAGCACCTCAATCCGGTCCATGACCCCCGCCGCCGCAACGCGCGCCTTCAATTGTTCCAGGTATTCCTCGTAAAGGTCGACGGCCGTAATCTGACCATCAAGTTCCTGGGCCAGGACCATGGTCTGCATGCCCGGGCCACAGCCAACATCAAGCACCCTGGGCCTGTCAGGCAAACCGACGCAGAGGGCAAGCGCCCGGCGCGTGGCGTCGGCACAGCCCGGTCCCTGTCGTGGCAGGCCACTTTGCACATCCAGAAAAATATCCCAAAGCCGCGCGTTCTCTTCCATCCAAGTTCCTACTCAACCATCACCAAACCGCACTATGACGTGGTTATTCAAGAGGCACGCATTGTGGCCTCGGGGTAAATTCTGGGCAAGGTGCGGGGGCTAGAAATGCATCTTGGACCCAAAAAAATGAGAACATGCCCACCCGTCAACTTTAGCTCGGGATAATAGAACCGGTGCAAATCCGCAATAATTGGATAAGGTGTACCTCGAACGCCCTCGAACTCCGGCTCAGACAAATCTACGTTTGAGAATACTCATTTTGAAAATGGCCTATAGGACACATTATGAACAGTTCGCCCCCCGACTTGCACGCCTCGCTCATCGCCGCGCATCATGATCGGCTGAATGCGTTGTTGGCGGGTGACCTGGATGCACTTGCGAAGGTCGTCGGCGAGGACATGATCTTTGTTTCGTCGTCTGGAAAGGCTCATACCCGCGCAGAGGTGTTTGCTGCCTTCCGGTCCGGCGACATGAAAATGGAGCGCAATCAGTCATTCGATATTTCCACGCGGATATACGGCAATATTGGAATTCTGATTTTCCAGACAGACTCGAAGATGAAGAATGGCGACGATATTGTCGAAGGCATCACCTGCTCGACCTCCGTATACGAGATGCGCAACGGAAATTGGCAGATGATTTCACAGCACCAATCGCCAGTTGGCTAACGGCCTGCTCCTGGCGTTCCAAAATGGTTTCGGAAGAGCAAACCGCCGATCTCGGTGATATCCTCGGCACCTGTCCCATAGACGCTCTACATATGTCCTGGCGCCCTTACTACGCCGCCTGGGACGGTTCCACATCGCCACGCTCCGCCGCCATGCAATGAGCGCAGGCAGAAAGGATTTCGGTGGAAAATCTTAGCAATTGGGTATGCTGTCCCTGGAACTCTCCCCGGAACTCCTATGTCACCGGAGCGCCGAAACTAGGAAGTGCTATTGGGTTTTTTTGTCTCGCTGTTCTATCCCTTCTCGCTTTTCGGGAGGCAAAGATTGGTAAATTTCCTCCACATGGGCTGGTTCAGAGATCATCTTCTCGGCAATCAAATTCATTAGTCGGAACAAGGTTTCTGCGGTTTTGTGGTCGTCCTTCAAATCCAATTGCCCAGGATGAACAGCCTCATTTCCGATAACACGCACGGCGTCCAGTGATTTCTGAATTCGCTCATCCAGGCCATTGCTTACCAAATTTGCGATGCGTTGATCGAGGGTCTTTCCCTCTGCATTCAGATGGATGCAGAGTTTCTCGACACATAGGCGCAGTAATGCAGCCGCGCCGCGTGGAGAGAGGCTAAGGATCGAACGAGCTTCCTCAAAATCAACTATTATTTGGTCAGGTAAATCCTTGTTGGGGTCTGGTCCCATCCGTTGGGGCGGCCATACAAGACGATCATGAATCCATACCGCAATATCATCACACTCATAGCACTTGCTAAGAGCTATATTGCAAGCCTCTGGCGGGTTAAATGGCGAGTCTTCGCTGGCGCGGAGAAATACCTCTCTGCGCAAGTACGGTAAATAATGTTTGATCAGTGGTTCTTTTTCAGATTCCGGAATATCTAATTCTTTTCTGACGAAATTTTCAATATCCGGGCGCACAATGAATGGTGCCTTGCCCTTGTCAAATCTACTGGCGAAGAGCTGATGCCAATATTGGGTAGTGTGGGTGCCGCAGTGCGGACATATGTAAGCCGTCAACCCGATTGACGGCGGCTGTGGGCCGCGTTTTTTGGGCCGCACATCTCCTTTGGAATCAGTCATATTTGATCGTGGCGGAGATTTTTCTATCTGTCAATTCAAGGGAGAATTGGGTCGCTGTGGCAGCTCGCCAATAAACTCACTGCTACTCCGCCGCTTCCGCCAGCTTAGGCGGTTTCGAGGCGCCCATCCATTTTTGGAAGACCGGCGTCGTCGGCGGTTCCAACGTCGTGTCGGCCTTGCAGCGGGCTTTTAGCTCCTCGATGGTGCCGCCGTGGTCGAACAGCTGCACATCGCCGCGTTCCGCTGCCATGCGGCGGCGCAGATCATCGCTGCCGCGCTGATCGACGCTGCAATCCGTGGCCAGGAGGACGCCGTAGCGTTTGGCGCCCTCGATGGTGATCAGGCCGCGCTGAGCGTCCAATGAAACCTGTGCGGGATCGCGCTGTAACGGATCGCCCCAGCCGCCGCCGCCCCAGGTGTTGAAATAGAGGATATCGCCGGCATTGACGTGGATGCGGTCGCATTTGGACTCCATCCATTCCTCTGTGCCGTCGGCGCGGACCATCAGCTTGTTGCTGCGCGCGCCGGGGTGGCCGCCGTTGACGCCCCAAGGGTGGGTCAGCCAGCGGTCGTCATGGATCGAGATATTGCCGGGCTCCAGGAATTGATAACCCATGGACAGGCCGTTGCCGCCCCGGTGCAGGCCGGGGCCGCCGCTATCCGCGATGGTCTCGTATTGCACAATGCGCAGGGGGAAGTAGGCCTCCAGGAATTCGTTGGGCACGTTGGTAAACGCCGGCCACAGGGAATGGCCGTCGGCGCCGTCGCCGGCCGGGCGGCCCGGTATGCCGCCAAAGCCGATTTGATACAGCTGGTACCACTCGCCGTTTTTGTCATAGCCGGAATACATGAAATGCGGGCTGTCCGAGAAACCGGCGGCGCAGAGCGCGTCCGGCGAACCCTGGCCCAACAGGCCGCTCATAATATCGAAAATGCGGCCCAGCAGATGGGTGCGGCAGCTTAGGGCGGCGGGGCGGATCGGCTTCAATATGGTGCCGCGCGGGATGCGCACCTTGACCAGATCATAGAAGCCGTCGTTGAACAGGATCTGCGGGTCGAACATGTTGATGAAAAAGGCGCCCAGGAACATCTTGAACATTTCTTCGTTCAACAGGAAGTTGACCGAGCTGATGGATTGCGGATCCGTGCCCTCGAAATCAAAGATCGCCGTATCGCCCTCGCGCCACAGGGTACAGGCGATCTTGTAGGGGCCCATGCCGACGCCGTCGTCGTCGATATAGTCCTCGAAATACTGCTTCGTCTCGGGGATCACCTGCTGCAAAATCGCGCCCATGGCCCGCTTGTTGCGGTCCAGCATCTCGCCCATGGCGGTGACGAATTCATCGACGCCGAAACGTTCGCAGTTTTCCACCACGCGGCGCTCGGCCATGCGCAGGGCGGCAATGATGGCGTTGAAATCGGAACGGTTCCATTCCGGCAGGCGGCAATTGCGCAGGATCAGTTCCAGAATTTCCTCGTTCAACACGCCCTTGCGATAGATCTTAATGGGCGGGATCTGCACGCCTTCCTCGAACACCTGCGCCGCGTCCGTGGGCAGGCTGCCCGGCACCTTGCCGCCGATGTCCGTCATATGGCCGAACATCGCACCCCAGGCAACGATGCGGCCGTCGATATAGATCGGCATCATGGTCAACCAATCATTCAGATGGCTGATGGCGCCGTTGCAGAAATATGGATCGTTGGTCAGGAAGACATCGCCTTCCTCGATGGTGCCGTCATAGCCGGCCTGGAAGCCGTGGAAGAACGAACCGAATTGCCCCACCACCATCTTGCCATCCTGATTGGCGATCATGGGAAAGGCATCGTGCTGCTCCCGGATACCCGGCGACATGGCGGTGCGGAACAACACCGCGTCCATTTCATCGCGGGCATTGCGCAAGGCGTTCTCCACAATGTCCAGGGTGATCGGGTCCAGATCCACATTGCGGAACGGCGTATTGTTGGTTTGGATGATTTGTGCTGGCATGTGCCTTATCCCCTCAGCCGACCGGCCGGATCAATATGTTGCCCACCGCGTCGATCTCGCCTTCGTGGCCGGGCAGGATCAGGGTGGTGGAGTCCATTTCGGTGACGATAGCGGGGCCGGGAACCCGGTTGCCCGCCTGTAACAGGGCGCGGTCGTAGATCTTCGCCGGCCGATCCTGGCCTTCCACATAGACGGAAGTATCCATGTAGGCAGCCGCCGATGGATCGGCACCGCCCGTGGCCAGGGTTTCCGCCTTGGCCGAGCTTTCCCGGCCCTGCACCAGGGCGCGCAGATTATAAAGCTCGTGGCCGGTTTCCAGCGCGAAGGTGAACATCTGTTCGTGCATGGCGTTAAAGCGCTTGCCGGCCTCGGCCAGTCCGCCGCTGCCGTAGTCATCCGACGTCATATCAACGGTCAGCTGCATGGCCTGGCCCGCGTAACGCAGGTCAATCTGATACAGCGTGGTTTGGTCCCCGCGCGGCACGCCTTCGTGGTCCAGGGTGCCGGCGGCGGTCTCCGCCAGCTCCTCCAGTATGCCGCGTACCTCATTATCGGAGGTATCCTCGAATTTGCGCACGAATGTGCGGGAGGCCTCGTCGCGCACCCGGGTGGTGGCATCACCATAGGCGCACAGCACACCCGGCCCTGGCGGGATCATCACCGGCCAGCTGTTCATCAGCTTGCCCAGGGCGTTGGCGTGCAGGGGCCCGGCGCCACCGAAACCGACCAGGGCGAAATCGCGCGGATCATAGCCCTGTTCGACCGAGACCAGGCGCAGGGCGCCGAACATGTTCTCGTTGACGATATTGACAATGCCTTCGGCGGTTTCCTTCAGCCCGAGGCCCATGGCCTTGGCCACCTTGCCCATGGCGCGCTCGGACGCCGCATAATCCAGCTGCATATCGCCGCCCAGCTTGGCGCCCGATGGCAGATAGCCCAGCACCACGTTGGCATCGGTGACGGTGGGTTCCTCGCCGCCCTTGCCGTAAGCAGCCGGGCCAGGCTCGGCCCCAGCGCTTTGCGGGCCCACGCGCAGGGCCTTGGTCAATTCCGGCACATAGGCGATGGAGCCGCCGCCCGCGCCGACGGTGCGCACGTCGATGGACGAGGCGCGCACGGTAACATCGGCCACCCGGGTTTCCCGCCTGGTCCGCGCCACGCCGTCCTCGATCAAGGCCACGTCCGTGGAGGTGCCGCCCATGTCGAAAGTCAGCAGGTTTTCATAGCCGGCTTGCTTGGCGATCCAGATGGCACCGGTGACACCGCCCGCCGGGCCGCTCATCAACAGGTTCACCGGCGCTTCCTTGGCCGCATCGGCCGAGGCCAGGCCGCCGTCGGAACGCAGAATGTGCAGCTGCACCCCGTTCATGCGGCTGTTCAGCTCCGCCTCCAGGCTCTCGATATAGGTCGAGACCACGGGCCGGATATAGGAATTGACCACGGTGGTCTCGGCCCGCTCGTACTCATACATCTCCGGTATCACTTCCGACGAGATCGAGACGGGGATGCCGGGCATCACCTGTTCGGCGATGGACCGGATGCGTTGTTCGTGTTCGCCGTTGGCATAGGCGTTGATCAGAGAAACCGTCAGCGCCTCCACGCCGCTGCCTTTCAGCTTGGCGATTTCGTCGGCCATTTCCGCCTCGTCCAGAGGCTCGACCACTTCGCCCAAGGCGCTCATGCGTTCGTTGGCCTCTATTGTCAGCTCCAAAGGCGCGAGGGGATCGCGCTTGTTGAAGATCACCCAGCCGCCCAGGCCGCCCGGCACATATGAGCGGGCAATCTGCAGCACTTGTTTATAGCCCTTGGTGGTGATCAGACCGACCAGGGCGCCGTTGCCGGTTAAGACGGTATTCGTGGCCACGGTGGTGCCGTGCATGACCCGGCCAATCGAGGACGGCTCCAGCCCGGCTTCGGCACAGATCCTCTCGATACCGTACAGGACACCACGGGATGAATCATCCGGCGTCGAGGGCACCTTGGCGGTGAAGGCATGGCCGCTGTCTTCATCGATCAACAACAGATCGGTGAACGTGCCGCCGACATCGACGCCCAGGCGATAGCCCCCATCATTTGGCGTGCGCCGGGGGGCCGGCGTGGGCCGTGTGACCGTTCTGGGCGGCGGCGGTGGGCTGGGCGCCCGCGCATCGACCGGTGCCTCGCGGCGGGCCTGCGGTGTGGGCGCCGGCGAATGCGCCGGTGTGCCGGGTTGCGTAATGGGCGGCGCTACCTGCGGCGGGGCGATGGTCGGCGTCGGCGCAATGGTCGGCGGCGGTGCGATTGTTGGGGGTTGTGATATCCGGGCCGAAGCCGATGTGCGGCTTGCGCCCCGGCTGTCGTTACCCTGGCCGCCAGCGCCGCGCAGCTTGTCTTCCAGCTGCCCCATATCCTGTTTCAGGTCTGAAAGCTGCTCCGTGAACCAATCGCTTGGCCCCTTGCCGTCCTTTGCCATATGGCGTCCCTTTTTTGCGCGCGGACAGGTGCCCCATTCACCTGAAATTTGGCGTTCAGTCTAATACGAGAATGCGGCTTGGGTATAGACCTTGGCAATGCTAAATCTGGTGCTAAATCTTGGCTTCTGAGTGCAATCGATGGGTGCGGAAAATCATGCAGGGACGGTTTGATATTGCGGGCGATGCGGCGCGGGCCTTCGCGGTGTTGCGCCAGGGCGGCATCGCCATTTTGCCCATGGATGTGGGCTATTCCCTGATCGGCGGCTCGGAAGCGGCCCTGGGAAAAATCTTCGAGACCAAGGGCCGCAGCGCCGCCAAACTGAATGCCATGGTTGGCAACGAGGCGATACACCAGGCTATTCACCGTATTGACCAGCAGGCCCGGGACGTGGTGCAGGCAATCACCGTCGATGCGGACCTGCCCCTGGGCGTAATCGCGCCCTGCGATCCGTCGCATCCCTTGTTACAGGCGCTCAGCCTGGATGGCAGTTCCAAGGACGGTACCATCGCCTTGTTGATGAACGCCGGGCCGTTTCACGAGGCCATCAGTAGCCTTAGCCTGGCGGCGGGCCACCCGCTGTTCGGCTCGTCGGCCAACCGATCACTCCAGGGCACCAAGTTCCGGGTCGAGGACATGGAGCCGGAGATCACCGCCATCGCCGACATCATCATTGATTATGGCCTGCGCAAATATCACCCCTATAAGGCTTCATCCACTCTGCTGGATGTGGTCAACATGGAAGTGGTGCGCTATGGCGCCTGCTTCGAATTGATCGACGATATCCTGCGCCGCCGCTTCGATATCGAACTGCCTGCCCCGCCCGCCTAGAGCGCATTCGAAGAAAATGCGCTCATCCTCTTAAGAATAGAGCAATTGAACCAATTACTTAAGTCGCGCCAAATAAGCTACGGTGGCGACTCCGATTAATTGAAAATTGCTCTAGACCACGTTCACAGAACATAGACCCGTTTGATGGCCTCCACGCGTCACCGAATGCCGCGCTTCCCAGCGCCGTGGCGTCGTTGAAGGTTTTGCCCGTAGTCCCACTACGCCCGGCAACCTTCGCCTAGCCACGAAGCTGGGAAGTGCGGTCAAACAGGTCTATGTTCTGTGAACGTGGTCTAGTGTCCTAGTTCAAACAGGAGCGGGCACCAGCCGCTCCTCCGGAAAATGGACATAGACTTTGGTTCCCGTCCCTGGGGCGCTGACAATATCAAGTCGGCCATCGTGTAATTCGACCAGGCGGTTGGCAATATATAGACCAAGGCCGACGCCATCGTGGGGCCGGCTATCGGCTTCGTGAACTTGGGTAAAGGGTTCGAGCAGCCGTGGAATGTCGGCCTCGACCATGCCCATGCCGAGATCGCTGATTTCAAAGGTGACACCGCCATTTTCACCGCTATAGGCATGAATTCGGACTTCACCGCCGGCCGGCGAAAATTTGAGGGCGTTTTCGAGCAGGTTCACGATGATCTGTTTTAGCCGTGTCTGCGCTCCGCGTAACCGCGGCAGGTTTGGCGCGAGCATGGTTGTCAAAGTGATCTCGCTGCTCTTGAAGCGGCCGGCCAGCATGCTGACGCAAGCGGCCACCAATTCGCTGGCATCAATTTCCTCGTCGATGGCCCCGAAGTCCTGCGATTCAATGGCGGAAATATCAAGCACATCATCAATGACATTTAGCAGGCGATGTCCGGCATGTTGAATGTCATCGCTATACTCCAGGTATCTGGGGTTTCCGATCGGGCCAAACATCTGATTCTTCAGCAGTTCCGAAAATCCAATGATTGCATTCAGCGGCGTCCGTAACTCATGGCTCATGTTGGCTAGAAACTGCGTTTTGGCTTTGTTGGCGACTTGTGCCTGGGTAAGTGCCCCGGTCAAACGCTGGCGCTGGGCCTGCCGGGACAAGGTGCCCAGAAAAAGCCCGATTGCCATGAGTGTAACGGATGCTATCAGCCCGAGAAATTGCAACAACGCCAAATTCGTCAGGGGGATTTGATAGGCTGGACGCAGGCCGAACTCGTTCGCGGTATAGAGCAGCGACAGCGAGAGGATCACCAGGGCCGTTAATATAGCGGTGACAACGCGCCGCTCGAACCCGGCGCCCATTACCAGGAAGCCGAACAAAATTGGGATGGCGGGTGACGACAGGCAATTCGTTAGCAGGGCGTAGGCTGTGACAAACGCAATGCCGAGAATATTCGTGATGACTACGGAAGCGCTGATCTTGGCGGTCAGCCGCAAGAAAAGCGCCCCGATGACTGGACTGTAAGCGCCGCCCAACAGCAGGACGAATTCCAACCAGACCGGACTCACCCGCAGGGCGAAATAAGACAAGGCCAAGATGTTCCCGACTATAACGACGAACAAATAGGATTGAATTACGGCGTGACAAAGACGCGCGAACCTCTCGTGATGGAGAGCGCGGGCCGGCATGAAAAAATTGACGGCAATATTCCATTGCCGATGGATAATTCTATCGCGTTTTAACCAATCCATACCCTGCTACGATGTTTCAAGCCCCCACCCAAAATATCACCCCCGGTGAACAAAGCGATCCTACATTTCTCAAATTCTGACATTAGAATAATTCGAAATTTGTTAATATTTTATAGCCGCAAGACCTGTTGGATCAATGGTCGGTAGCCCACTAGCCGCTTGTTAGCGGCACCACGTTGGTGGCGAAATCCTCCATGCGGTCCAGCATGGCGTTCAGGTCCAGCGCGGTGAGGTTGATGATTATCGAGGTGGTGCCGATCTCGGCGAAATCGCGGATGTCGCCGGCACGCTGCTCGGCGGTGCCGGTGAATATCAGGCGGCCACCGTCCTGGTGTTCCGCTGCCTCTTCCATATGGAAGGCGCAGTTGTAAGCCAGCCCGATGGAGGCGGGATCACGCCCGGCGTCCGTTGCCAATCCGTGCAGTTTCGCCACCCGGGCGCGGTAGGTTTCCACCTTGTCCATGCGGAAGGCGGGGTTGGAGCCGAAGGGATACCAGGTATCGCCCATGGCCACTGTCCGGCGCATGGCGGAAAGGCTTTCGCCGCCAATCCAGATCGGCGGATGCGGCGTTTGCACCGGTTTCGGGTCCATGCCGATCTTGTCAAAATTGACAAATTCACCCTGATAGACCGGGCGATCCTGGGTCCAGACCGCCTTGATGGCCTCGATATATTCGTTCGTTACCCGGCCCCGCGCATCGAAAGGCGGCAGGCCCAGGGCCTCGAACTCCTCGCGCATCCAGCCGGCGCCGCAGCCGAAGGTGACGCGTCCACCCGACAGCTTGTCGATGGTGGCCAGGGACTTGGCCATGAACAGCGGGCTGCGGTGGGGCACTACGGTGACGGAGGTCAACAGCCCGATATTGGAGGTGATCGCGGCCAGCCAGGTCAGCAGGGTGAATTGTTCCATGCTTTCCACATTGCCGCCCGCGCCGCCCGGGAACTCGCCGGTTTCGCTATAGGGATAGGTTGAGTCTATTTCGGTCGGCACCACGATGTGATCAGACACGGTCAGATAGGCAAAACCCAAGGCCTCGGCCTTATCGGCGATGGTCTGGATATCCTCTGCGTTTGAGAGCGGGCCGCGGTTCGGTGCGCTGACGCCGAATTTCATGATTATTCCCCTTAGTCAAAAAAATCTGGTTCGATTGTACACCCAAGCAGGGCAAGGTAGGCTACGGAAGAATTTATCAATTGATGGGGAACAGGGACATGGATGAGGCAGCATTTCGCGCGCAACTGAAAGCAGGCGGCTACGAGGATATGGGCGTCAAGGAGATGGCGGCAAACCATACGGAGCCTACCCATACCCATGAATTCGATGCTTCCATTCTGGTGCTGTCGGGGGAAATCTCTGCCACTTTGGCAGACCGCGTGGTGACATGCCGGGCTGGTGACACGTTTTCTCTGGACGCCAACACGCCGCATGCCGAGCAAATCGGCGCCGAGGGCGTAAAATTTTTGGTTGGCCGTAGATAAGGATCGTCATGCAATTTCAAGACAAAGTAGCTGTTGTAACCGGTGGCGCCTCGGGTATAGGTGCTGCCTGCTGTCGAAATTTCGCCGAACGCGGCGCCAAGGTTGTGGTGGCCGATCTGAACGGCGATGGCGCTAGGGCGGTGGCCGCCGAATTCGGCGGCCTGGGGATTGCCTGCAATGTCGGTGACGAGGCCGAGGTCAATGCCCTGGTCGCCGAGGTGGAAAGCGCCCTTGGCCCCATCGATATCATGTTCAACAACGCCGGTATTAATTCCGGGCGGGAAATCCTGAATACCGATCTGTCCGTCTGGCAGGACCAGTGGCAGGTTAACCTGATGGCCCATGTCTATGCGGTCCGGGCCGTGATGCCGGGCATGATCGAGCGTGGCAGCGGCTATCTGCTGCATACCGCGTCCATGGCCGGCATTCTGATTTCCCACGGCAATCTGCCCTACACCGTGTCGAAGCATGCGGTGGTCGGCCTGGCGGAGTATCTCTCGATTACCCATCATCACCAGGGTATTCGGGTATCTTTGTTGGCACCCTTGGGCGTGCGGACGCCCATGCTGGGGGATACATCCAAGCCATTCGCGGCCACTGCCACCGGCCCCATCAAGGAACCCGAGGAGGTTGCCGAACAGGTCGCCACGGCGGTCGAAGAGGAACGCTTCCTGATCCTCACCGATGAAATCGCCCAGACCTGGATGGACGGCAAGGCCAACGATCTGGAACGCTGGCTGAAAGGCATGCGGCGCATGCAGGACAAGATCGAAAGCCTCGGTGGCCGGGACCCTTAGGCCGGAATAGGCCGAAATTAGGAACATATCGATGCAAGAAAATGGACTGGTGGCCATCGTCAAACGGGACTGCCCGACCTGCGTCATGGTCGCGCCCGTGTTGCAACAGCTCGAAGCAAAAGGCGCCCTGACCGTCTACAGCCAGGACGATCCGGGCTTTCCCGAAGGCATGAATGTTGCCGACGATACGGCGCTGGATACGTCCTACCGCCTGGATGTGGAAATCGTACCCACCCTGGTCCGCTTCCAGGATGGAACAGAGGTCGAACGGACCTATGGCTGGGACCGGGCGGCCTGGGAAGGCCTGACCGGCCGGGATGATCTGGGTGTGGACTTGCCTGCTTTCAAACCCGGCTGCGGCGCCCTTAATCAGGAACAGGACCGTCTGGCGGAATTGAGAATCCGTCACGGCGACACACCCATGGTCTCCCGCCTGGTGCCCCTTGGTGCCAAGGAGGACGCGATCGAGGCCTGCTTCGAGCGCGGTTGGAGCGATGGCCTGCCCGTGGTGCCGCCGACCCAGGAACGGGTCTTGGCCATGTTGGAAGGCACCGGTCGGGCGGCGGACGAGGTCATGGGCCTGATGCCCTCGAATTTGGATACCTGCACGGTGGAAAAGGTCGCCATCAATGCGGTGATGGCCGGTTGCCGGCCCGAATACATGCCGGTGGTACTGGCCGCTATAGAGGCGGTGTTGGACGAGGATTATTGTCTGCATGGCACGCTGGCGACGACGCGCTTTGTCGGCCCCGTGGTTATCGTCAACGGCCCCATCGCCAAGCAGATCGACATGAACGGCAAGGGCAATGCCCTGGGCCAGGGCAACCGCGCCAACGCCACCATTGGCCGCGCCGTGCAATTAGCGGTCCGCAATATTGGCGGCGGCAAGCCACGGGGCGTTGACCGTGCCACCTTGGGTAATCCGGGCAAGCTTAGTTATTGCTTTTGCGAGGACGAGGAAGGCTCGGCTTGGGAGCCGTTGACCGTTGACCGTGGCCTTGCGGCTGGCGCCAACGCGGTCACCGTGTTCGCCGGCCATGGCCTGCAAGGGGTGATCGACGACAAGGCGCGAACGCCCGAGGCGTTGGCGGAAACCTTCGCCTCCTGCCTGCGCTCGGTCGACAACATCAAAAAATTTCCCGGTCCTGATTGTCTGTTGGTGGTTTGTCCCGAACATGAGCGGACCTTCATGGAAGGCGGCTGGGACAAGGCGCGGGTACACAAGGAACTGATGGCCCGCATGCAGGTGCCGGCGGAAGACGTTATCGCCGGCACCCACGGCATGGCCGAAGGGGTCAGCCCCAAGCTGGCCGGCAAGACCGTATCGAAACTGTTGCCCACTGGTTTGTTGATTGTCCGGGCCGGCGGCGGCGCGGGCAAATTTTCCGGTATTATCGCTGGCTGGACACCGGGTACGCCCGAATCCAGCCGGCCCGTCACGAAGGAGGTGAGAACATGAGCATTACAGACGCCCTATTGGATCCGACCGGTGAACGGGAGGCGGTGGAGAAACCGCGTCTGGCCCGCCCAACTTCGTTGGAGGGCTTGACCGTCGGGGTCCTGGATATTTCCAAGGTGCGCGGCGACGTTTTCGTGGAACATCTCGCCACCCTGTTGGAAGACCGCGGTATCGCCGTCAAACGCTACCGCAAGCCCACCGTGGCCCGTACCGCGCCCAAGGAGATCGAACAGGCCATTGTCGAGGAAGTCGATGTGGTTGTCGAAGGCCTGGCCGATTGAGGCAGCTGCACATCGTGCTGTACGCATGATATGTTGAACCTGGAAAATCGCGGCATCCCCAGCGTCGGCGTCGCTACTACTGAATTCATCGAGGCGGCGGCGGTGCAGTCCGAGGCGTTGGGTTTCGACCCCGCCTATATCTGGGTACCTCATCCGATCCAGGACCGCACTGACGAAGAACTGCATGCCTTGGCGGAACAACATGTGGAAAAGATTTTAGAGGCACTCACGGATCAGGGGTAATCACATGGTTGAACCGACCCGAGTAGCTGTAACCGGCGCGTCGGGTTATATCGCGCTGCATGTAATCGCGGGCTTGCTGGACCAGGGCTACGAAGTGCGGGGCACTCTGCGCGACATGGCGCGGGGTGACAAGGTCCGCGCCGCACTGGCCCGGCAAACGGAAGTATCGAAACTGACGTTCGCCCAGACTGACTTGACCTCCGATGACGGCTGGGACGAAGCCTTTGCCGGCTGCCGATATGTCCAGCACGTGGCCTCGCCATTGCCGATGGTGGAGCCCAAGAACCATGACGATCTGATTGTTCCGGCCAGGGACGGCGCGCTGCGTGCGCTGGACGCGGCCTTGCGGGCCGGCGTCCAACGTGTGGTTTTGACCTCCTCAATTGCCGCGATTGGCCAAGGTCACGAGGCCAGAGACAATTTCACGGAAGACGATTGGAGTGTCGCAACGCCCGAAATCGGTGCCTATGCCTTGTCCAAGACCGTCGCGGAACGGGCGGCCTGGGATTTCATCGCCGCGCTGCCCGAAGATAAATCGTTGGAATTGGTGACCATAAATCCTTCCCTGGTCATCGGACCCTTGATTGACCCGGATGGCAGCGCCTCGATCGAGGTCGTGCGGAAGTTTCTGGCAAGGGAGGTGCCGGGCAGCCCCAAATTTGGCATCGGCCTGGTCGATGTGCGTGACGTCGCCACCGCGCATATCGCCGCCATGACGGCGCCGGAGGCGGCCGGCCACCGCTACATCTGCAATACCGAATTCAGATGGATGGGCCAGATCGCCGAGCAATTGAACCGTGAGTTTGGGCCATCGGGCCACCCGGTGCCCACCCGGGTACTGCCGAATTTCATGGTGCATCTGGTCGCCCTGTTCGATCCCGTTGTGCGCAGCATCTTGCCCGACCTGGGTCAGAAAAGGGACTTTGACAGTACCGCAATCCGCAGGGATTTGAACTGGCAGAGCCGACCCATGGACGAGACCGTCCGGGCCACGGCGGACAGCCTGATTGAGATGGGAATCGTCTGAGAGGCGGTGGCCGTGCGGCCACCGAGCGGTGCGCGGCCGGCCAATCAATTGTTGACTTTGCCCCATCATCTTCCCGACCATGGTACGAAGAGACTTAATCGAGAAACTTAAATCGAGCGGGAGAGTGTTGTGGATTTAGACTATAGCGACCAAGTCGCCGAAATGATTGCCCAGGTTGACGTCTTCATGAAGGAGCATATCTACCCGCGCGAGCTGGACCATTGGGAATGGATCGATGATCAGGAAAACCTTTGGCAGTATCCGCCATGGTTCGAGGATTTGAAAGCCAAGGCCCGGGAAGCCGGTATCTGGAACTGGTTCCTGAACAAGGAGTATGACCAGTTCAGCCCAGGCCTTTCCAACCTGGAATTCGCCCCGATCATGGAGCATATGGCCCGGGTGCCCTGGGCCCAGGAAGTCTTCAACTGCTCCGCCCCTGACCGGGGCAATATGGAGGTGCTGGCGCGTTTCGGCACGCCCGAACAACAGGACAAATGGCTGCTGCCGTTGTTGGCTGGCGAAATCCGCTCGGCGTTCTCGATGACCGAACCGGCGGTGGCATCATCCGATGCGGGTAATCTGGAAACGACCATTATTCGCGATGGCGACGAATACGTCATCAATGGCCGCAAGTGGTTCACCTCGAACGCCTATAACCCTCTGTGCAAGATTTTCGTGGTCATGGGCAAGACCGATACCGAGGCCGTGCGCCACAAACAATTCTCCATGATCCTGGTACCCAAGGATACGCCCGGCGTTATTTTGGAGCGGCCCTTGCGTGTCTATGGCGGGCTGCATTCACCAGGTGGCCATGCCCAGGTGCATTACGACAACGTGCGGGTACCGGTGGAAAATCTGCTGCTGGGCGAGGGGCGTGGTTTTGAGATCGCCCAAGGCCGCCTCGGGCCGGGACGTTTCCAATACGCCATGATGTTCGTCGGCATGGCGCACCGTTGTCTGGAGCTGATGTGCCGCCGGGTCGAGGAGCGCGAGGCGTTTGGCGAAAGGCTGTCGCAGAAGACTTCCATTCAGCACGATATCGCGCGCTCTCGTTGCGAGATCGAACAATGCCGCATGCTGGTCCTGACCGCCGCCGATAGAATGGACAAGTACGGCCCCAAGGAAGCGCGGGATTATATCTCCATGGTCAAGATCATCGCACCGCAAATGGCCCTGAATGTGGCCAACCGGGCAATCCAGGCCCATGGCGGCGCGGGCTTTACCCAGGACACGCCGCTGTCGCACATCTATATGACGGCGCGTTACTGTCAGGTCGCCGACGGCCCGGACGAGGTGCATATGTCGCAACTGGCTCGGCGGACCATTCGGGATCTGTTCTAGCCCACGCTGTCGGTAGACGCCGCCGTGCCCGCCTTAGTCGGCGGGCGCATCGGTGTGGCCAATGAACCCAATCCATAAATCAGGAGACAACGAAACAGATGGAAAGACGTATCGAACTCGAAGGCGTATCGAATTTTCGTGACATGGGCGGTTACCGGACTGCCGCGGGTGAGAGCTTGAAGTGGCGGACCTTCTTTCGTTCCGACACCTTGTCGTCACTGACCGATGCCGATATGACGACGGTTTGCGATTTGGGCGTGAACACGGCGGTGGACCTGCGTTATGGCGACGAGCGGGCGGAGGAGCCATCGCGGTTTCTGGGCCACGCTCAGGTCGAGGTGTTGGAGTTGGGCTTGGACGAGCGGCCCGGCGCATCGTTTCTGGATAGCTTCCAGGCCTCGCCGGATGCGGCGGAAACGGCACGCACATATTTGACCGAGAATTACAGCAAGTATCCATTTCTCTATGCCAAGGGCTACGGCACCTTGATGCGCCGTCTGGCGGCCGGCGACCGTGTCATCGTGCATTGCACTGCCGGCAAGGACCGCGCCGGCACCGCCGCCGCCCTGGTCCTCTCGGCCCTGGGTGTGCCGCGCGAAACCGTGTTCGAGGATTATCTGCTGACCAATCAATACTGGGACCGGGCGGGCCGTGAACGCCCTGGCATGGACCCCGAAACCGTCGCGACAATTTTTTCCGCCCGCGAAGAATACCTCAACGCGGCGTTTTCAGCGATTGAGGGTCAATGCGGCACGGTGGAGACCTATTTGGAAGATGTTCTGGGGCTGAACGCCGCCACACTTACAGCGTTGCGCGCCGCCTGCCTGAGCTAAAACATTTCCGGGCGGTCTATTTGTTGAGGAAATTCAGCGGCAGGCCGGGCCGGGGCCATTGCATGGCGACCAGCTTGCCGGTGGATGACAGGGTGATATAAGCCGTCCGCAGGTCTTCGCCGCCAAAACAGATATTGGTGGCGTACAGATCATCCGGCGTGGCTACGTGCTCGACCTCGCCACCCTCGGGTGCGACCACGGTGATGCCGCCGCGCACGATGGTGCCGATGCAGACGTTGCCGGCGCTGTCCATGGCCAGGCTGTCAAAAAAGCGGTAGTCGGACACACCCAGCAACAGCTTGCCCGGCTCCCACGGCGCCTCGCCCTGGCCCCGAACGATCTTGCCTGGGCTCTCAATCTCATAGGCCCAGCAGCGCCCGGCGTGGGTTTCCGCAACGTATAGCGTCTTTTCGTCCGCCGAGAGGCCAATGCCGTTGGGGCCACCAATGGGGAAGATGGCTTCGGTAATGAAGGAACCATCGGCCTTGGCGTAATAGACCCCGGTGCGGTCCTCGTCCCGTGGGCGGATTTTACCGTGATCGGTGAACCAAAAGCCGCCGTCCTTGTCGAAGACGATGTCGTTGGGGCCGCGCAGTAGGTGGCTGTCGCATTCGGTGTACAGCACCTCGACCTTTCCGGTTTCCAGATCCACCCGTTCGATGCGGCCGCCGGAATAATCATCGTCCTGATAGCCGGGAAAAATCTTGTCGCCTTTGAAGTGCCAGCGGAAGCCGCCGTTGTTGCAGACATAACAGGCCCCATCCGGGCCGATGGCCGCACCGTTGGGGCCGCCACCGGTTTCAGCCACCACTTCGACGCTGCCGTCGGGTTTGACCCGGCTTAAGGTGCCGCGTGCGATCTCCACCAGGATGACGTCGCCGTTGGGCATGGCGATGGGGCCTTCGGGGAACTGCAGGCCTGTTGCGACTTCACGAATTTCACTCATCAACGCTCTCCGGGTTCTAAAATCTTTCGCCTAGCATGGCATGGGCGGCGCCTTGACGCTATGCTGCCGTCGTCTAGAGACTCTGGCCTGAAAATTATTGGGGAATATACATGCCGCCACGCCAACGTATCGCCGTCACCATACCCGCCGGACAAAGCGTACAAGACACGATAGAACGGGTTAAATGGGCCGAGGCGAATGGCTATGAAGACGGCTGGATGTCGGATTCGGGACCTCCCGATTCCCTGACCCTGATGGCCGGTCTGGCGGCGCATGCGCCGACCCTGCGCCTGGGTATTGCCATCGTGCCGGTCTATTCCCGCACGCCCGCGGTGCTGGCGGCGACGGCGAACACCCTGGGCCAACTGATGCCGGGGCGGGTGATCCTGGGGCTGGGTGCTTCGTCACAGACCATGATGGATCAATGGCATGGCGTGCCCCTGAAAAAGCCTCTAACCCGGGTGAAAGAGACCGCGATCATGGTTCGTTCCATGCTAGCGGGGGAAAAATCCAACTTCGATCTCTCCACGCTGTATTCCAAGGGCTATACACAGCCGCCCCTGGAACAGGAGGTGCCGATCTATCTGGCCGCCCTGCGCCCCAAGATGATCGAAATGGCGGCCGAGGTCGGCGATGGCGTGATCTTTAATCTATGGCCCAGAAAAGCCCTGCCCAAGATGATCGAACATGTGCGCATCGGCGCCGAACGCGCCGGCAAGGACCCCGATGAGGTCGAGGTTGTGAACCGTCATCTCGTCCTGGTCACCAATAACAAGGAAGCGGCGGTGGATGCCTTCCGGGGCCGCATGGCGCCCTACTATGCCACGCCGGTCTATAATGATTTTCTCGCCTGGGCCGGCTACGACGATGTAGCGGCGACAATTCGCGAAGGCTGGGCCGAGCGTGACCGGGCCAAGACCACCGGCGCACTATCATACGAGCTGGCCAACGAAATCGCCGTCATCGGCACGGCGGATGAATGCCGGGAGCGTATCCGCTGGGCCGGCGAGACCGGCATCCATACCCATATCATCGCGCCTCTGCCCGCCGCGCCCGAGGATGTCCAGCGGACCTTCGAGGCCTTCACGCCCGAAAATTTTCCCCGTTAATTGCATGCTACTGTACACACCGTCATCCTCGGGCGTAGCGAAGCGGAGACCCGTGGATCCAGAGCCGCAAGCACGTGAGTTTGTTGCCCTGGATTGCCGGGTCAAGCCCGGCAATGACGTAAACTGAATGCGTATTTTGAAGAATTCGAAAGCAGAGTAGAAATTAGATGCCCGAAACTGCCCGTTTAGCCGTCGATATCGGCGGAACCTTTACCGATGTGGCCCTTGACCTTGGCGGCGTGATGTTCACGCGCAAGGTTCTAACCACCACTCAGGCGCCGGAGGAAGGCGTCATGGCCGGCGTCCGCGCCGTGCTGCCCGAAGCCGGGATCAGCGCCAAGGATCTGGATTTCATCGTCCACGGCACAACCTTGGCCACCAACACGGTGATCGAGCGCAAGGGCGCCAAGACGGCTCTGGTGGTCACCGAAGGTTTCCGGGACGCGGTCGAAATGGGCTACGAGCACCGCTTTGATCAATACGATATCAATATCGACAAGCCGGTGCCCCTGGTGCCCCGTTATCTACGCCTAGCGGTGCACGAGCGCAGCAATGCCAAGGGCGAGGTCTTATTGCCGCTGGATGAAGATACTGTCCGCGCCCTGGTGCCGGTATTGCGGGACAACGCTGTCGAGAGCGTCGCCATCACCCTGATGCATTCCTATGCCAACGCGGCGCATGAACAGCGGATCGCTGATATCCTGCGCGCCGAACTGCCGGATTTATGGATCACCTTGTCCTCGGAAGTCTGCCCGGAAATCCGCGAGTACGAACGTATGTCCACGGCCTCGGCCAATGCCTATGTGCAGCCGTTGATGGCGTCGTATCTGGCGGACCTGGATGCCCGGCTGCGTGACGAGGGCGCGCAATGTCCGCTGTTCATGATGACCTCTGGCGGCGGCCTGACCACGGTGGAAACTGCACGCCAACATCCCATTCGGCTGGTCGAATCCGGGCCCGCGGGCGGCGCTATCCTGGCCGGGCATATCGCGATGGAATGCGGCCTGGACAAGGTGCTGTCCTACGACATGGGCGGCACCACGGCGAAAATCTGTCTGATCGATGGCGGCCGGCCGCAAACCTCCCGCACCTTTGAGGTCGACCGGCAATACCGCTTTACCAAGGGCAGTGGTCTGCCATTGCGGATCCCGGTGATCGAGATGGTCGAGATCGGTGCCGGTGGCGGCTCCATCGCGCAGATCGATAATCTGGGCCGCATTCAGGTGGGGCCGGAAAGTGCCGGCTCTGAACCCGGCCCGGCCTGCTATGGCCAGGGCGGAACAGGGGCCACGGTAACGGATGCCGACGTTGCCCTGGGCCGGATCGCGCCGGCAGGTTTCGCGGGCGGTTCGGTACAGCTGTCGCCGGATCTGGCGGAGGCGGCATTGGACGAAACCATTGCGCAAAAATTGAACCTGGACGGCCCGTTGGCGGCCTTCGCCGTTTCCGAGATGGTGGAGGAAAACATGTCCAACGCGGCCCGTGTGCACGCGGTGGAGCAGGGCAAGGAGCTAGCCGAGCGGACCTTGATCGCCTTTGGCGGCGCGGCACCTCTGCATGCCTGCCGCATGGCGGAGAAACTCGGCATGGACCGGGTGATCATCCCGCAGGGCGCCGGTGTTGGCTCCGCGATTGGTTTTCTCGCCGCGCCGGTCTCCTATGAAGTGGTGCGCAGCCGCTATACGCAGTTGGCGGCGTTCGAGCCCGAGGGCCTGAACAAAATGTTCACCGAAATGCATGACGAGGCTCATGCCATCGTGGTTTCCGGCGCGCCGGAGGCGGCGTTGGAAGAGCGCCGCATCGCCTATATGCGCTATATCGGCCAGGGTCACGAGATCGTGGTCGAGGTGCCGGCCCGTGCGTTGAGCAAGGATGACGGTCCGGCCCTGCGCGCGGCCTATGACAAGGCCTATGCTGACTTGTTCGGCCGGGATATCCCCTCGATGGAGGTGGAAATTCTGACCTGGGCCCTATCCGTTGCGACCCTTCAGCCGACACCGCCGCCACAGCCTGATGTTGGGGACGCTGGAATGGCAACGGCCAGCGGCGAACGAAATCTGTTCGATGCGGATCTGACGGATTATGTCGCGGCACCCGTCTATCAGCGGGCTGATCTGTCTCCCGGCATGACCCTGCAGGGCCCGGCTTTGATTGCCGAGGCCCAGACCACGACGGCGGTAACGGCGCATTTCCAAGCCAGGATTGATGGCGCCGGACATATCGAAATTACGCGCAAGACAGGAGCAGCCTCATGAGTAAGAATTCCGCCCTTTCGGAAATCCAGAACCAGATCATGTGGAACCGCTTGATCGCCATTGTCGAGGAACAGGCGCAAACCCTGATCCGCACGGCGTTCTCCACCTCCGCCCGCGAGGCTGGCGACCTCTCCGCCGGTGTCTTCGACACGCAAGGGCGCATGCTGGCCCAGGCCGTGACCGGTACGCCGGGACATGTCAACGCCATGGCGGCCTCGGTTGGGTTTTTTCTGGATAAATACCCTGCTAATACCATGAGCCCCGGCGACGTTTACGTCACCAATGATCCTTGGCTGGGAACCGGGCATCTGCATGATTTCACCATGGTGACGCCAACGTTTTACCAGGGCAGAGTGGTCGGGCTGTTCGCCTCGACCACGCATGTGGTGGACGTGGGCGGCATCGGCTTTGGCGCCGACGGCCGCCAGGTCTATGACGAAGGGCTGTATCTGCCCATCCTGCCGCTGGCCAAGGCCGGCAAAATGGACGAGGCCATATTGGAAATCGTCCGTGCCAATGTGCGCGAGCCCATTCAGGTCGAGGGCGATCTGTATTCCCTGACCGCCTGTAACGAAATCGGTTGCCGCCGCCTGGTCGAGATGATGGACGAATTCGACCTGGATAATCTGGACGAGCTGGGCCAGTACATGGTGGAACATTCCCACCAGGCCATGCTGGATGAAATCGCCAAGCTGCCCAAGGGCACTTATCATAATTCCATGCGGGTTGATGGCTATGACAAGCCGTTGGACCTTGTGGCGGCGCTGACCATTGCTGATGACGGCATCTATGTGGATTTCGCCGGCTCCACGGGGGTCTCCAACAAGGGCATCAATGTGCCCATCACCTATACCCAGGCCTATGCCTCGTTCGGCGTGCGCTGCCTGGTCGGGCCGACCGTGCCCAACAATGCCGGCTCGTTGGCGGCCGTAAAAGTTACCGCGCCCGAAGGCACGATCCTGAATGCGCCGCACCCCTGCGCCGTGGCCGCCCGCCATATCACGGGCCAGATGCTGCCCGACGTGGTCATGGGCTGTCTGCATCAAGCCGTTGCTGACAAGGCACCGGCGGAAGGTACGTCGTGTTTGTGGAACCCCGCTCTGATGGGCGGCCATGGCCTGGTGCCCGACGAAGATTTCGGCGATGCCACGCCGTTCGCGGTGGGCCTGTTTCATACCGGCGGCGCCGGTGCGCGGCCCCATAAAGATGGCCTGTCGGCGACGGCGTTCCCGTCTGGTGTGCGCAACACACCTGTGGAGATCAATGAATCCATTGCCCCCATCGTGGTCTGGAAAAAGGAGTACCGTACGGATTCCGGCGGCGCGGGCGAATTCCGCGGCGGCACGGGCCAGGTGATGGAGATCGCCAGCTCCGAGAACGCGCCCTTTGCCATCGCCGCGACGTTTGATCGCGTCCATCACGCCCCGCGCGGGCGGGAAGGCGGTCTGGATGGTTTCACCGGCAAGGTTGAGCTGACCTCCGGAGCGGTCCTGAACAACAAGGGCACGCAATCGATCCCGCGCGGCGACCGCCTGCATCTGGAAATGCCGGGCGGTGGCGGTTATGGCGATCCGTTTCAGCGGGACCCAGGGCAAGTCGCAATTGACGTGCGTGACGGCATGGTCTCGGCCCAGGCGGCGCTGGATCTTTATGGCGTGGTTCTCGATGACAGCGGCGCCGTGGATGTGGGTGCGACAGAGTCACTAAGAACGGGAAAATAGGGGAGAGAGATCAATGGTTGATGTGGGGGACAAGGCGCCGGCCTTTAAGGCGGCGGCGGGCAAAAGCGGCGGCAGCGGCGGCACGATCGCCCTGAAGGATTTGAAGGGCAAAAAGACGGTACTGTATTTCTATCCCAAGGACGACACGCCCGGCTGCACCACCGAGGCCAAGGACTTTACCGAGTTGAAGCGAAAATTTTCCGCCAACGGTATCGTGGTGGTCGGTGTCTCCAAGGACAGCGTGGCCAAGCATGACAAGTTCGCCGACAAACACGACCTGCGCATCACCCTGGCCTCGGACGAGGACGGCGCCATCTGCGAGAAATACGACGTCTGGGTGGAAAAGAAGAACTATGGCCGTACCTATATGGGCATCGAACGCTCAACCTTTCTGATCGATGCCAAGGGCAAGGTCGCCAAGGTCTGGCGCAAGGTAAAGGTCAAAGGCCATGCCGAGGCGGTTCTGGCGGCGGCCAAGGAGATCTAAGGCCTGCCGCGAAACAGCATGCCCGGGCCGAGGTTTTCGGTGGCGACATCGGCCAGCGTCAGCATATGCCAGGCCAGGGCCTGATTGGAGGTGATGACCGGCTTGCCGATGGCTGCCTCCGCACTATCAATGATTTCAAAAGTACGCAGATTGGTGCAGGACGCGAAGACGGCGTCCACAGCATCGTTCCGGCCAATGGCGCAGATCGCGTCATGTGCGGATTGGGGCGTGATGCGGGCCACGACGGCTTCCTCGCTTTGCTCAAACGAGCCAAAGGCAGCTATGGTCAGGCCGTTTTGCTCCAGCAGGTCATTCATGGCGGTGCAGACTTCGGCCACATAGGGGCTGACGACGCCGAGGTTGCGGATGCCAAAATGGCGGCAGGCGGCGATAACCGCACTAAGGGGATCGGTTGTCTTGGCCTTGGGATGGACCGTGTGAATAGCGCCGGCGACTTTTTCAGGTCCGATGATTGTGGCCCCGGAGGTGCAGGCATAGGCCACCACATCCAGATCCCGGGCGCTTGGCAGCAAGGCCGCTGCATGGGGCATTTCGCGCTCCATCCGCGCCAGGGATTCCTGCGTGACCTCCGCCCCGCTGGGAATGCGCGTGTGATAGAGGGCCAGGCCGGGCTGGTCAAACAGGCCCGCGAATTCGCTTTCCAGCGTCTCGTCCGCCTGTAGGATGATCACACCAAAGGCTGCCTTGGCCGCCGCGCCTTGGTCCAGTGTAAAGGGGAGTTTCACTTCGGCCACCTCATAGAATAGGCAGTTGGGGCGCCGCGCGCGGGCTGAGTAGTTCGGCGCCATCTTCGCGGATGACGATGTTTTCTTCGTGTACCATGATCTTGCCTGGCCCCACGGCCATGCTCGGTTCCAGGGTAATAACCATATCCGCCTGCAGAACGGTTTCATCGAATGAAATCAGCGACGGCGCCTCGGTCAATTGCAGGCCCAGGCCATGGCCGAAGCGGCCGACATCGCTGCCGTCCTGGGCGATGACATCCGCCATGACGCGGTACAGATCGCGGCACGGGATGCCGGGACGGGCGGTCCGTAAGGCGGCCTCGGTGGCACGATACAAGGTATCGTAGCCATATTTCGCTTCGTCGCCGGCGTGGCCGAATGCGAAGTTGCGGTCAAAGTCGCAGAAATAACCGTCCAGCGTCGCGCCGGTATCCAGCATTAGGATATCGCCGTCCCTGATCGGTTCATCGCTGGGGGGTGATATAATATCGCCGTATCCGCCCTGGCCCGCGCCGCCGACCAGATAAGGCACGTCATCGGCGCCTTGCGCGAGCAAATCGATTTTGAAAGCGCGGAACGCCTCCCGCAGGGTTTGCCCTTGGTGGAATAGCTGGGCGGCATTGCCAAAGCTGTTGCCGGCGATATCGCAGATTGTGCGGATCTTCTGAATTTCAGCCGGGGACTTCACCATGCGCAGGGTTCGAACCAGACCGGAGGTATCAGAAAACTGGCTGTCTTCAAGGCCCACGCGCAGGCGCTGATAATCCGTCAATGGCATGCGCAGACTGCTTTCCCGCCCCATCATCATGCCGATCTTGTGCTTGCCTTGTAGTGCCTGGATCAGCAGGCTGATGCCGTCATCCGTGGCATGGGGCGAGCGCCAGGTGCGGACGTCGTCGACCCAGGTGCCGGCCATCAAGGCCGCGCCGATTTCTGGAATAATCGCGATGGGTTTTCCCGACTGCGGAACGATCAGGAACCAGGGCCGCGTCGGGCTCTGCCAGAAAAGGGTACGGAAACCGCTGAAGTACCGTATTTCCGCTTCCGAGGTAAAAAACAGCGCATCCAGGTTTTCCGTGACCATGGCGGCCTGGGCCCTTGCCAGCCGTGTCTCGAACTCGACGCTGGGAAAGTCGGCATTGCGCATGCTTCATCCCGCCTTAATGGGTGATAGGTCTTCAGCCGGTCTGCATGGGCAAATCGTCGTCCGCGGCCCATTCCTGCAGCGAGGCGTCATAGACCGATACGTTCTCATAGCCCAGTAAATCCAATACCAGGGCATCCATGGTCGCGGCAATGCCGCCGCCGCAATAGCAGATCGCGGCATCGCCGAAATTCCCTAGGCTATCCTGAACGGCCTGGCGCAATGCCGCCTCGGTCAGATAAGTACCGCTGTCCTGATCGATCAGTCCCAGGGATGACAGATTGACGCTGCCGGCAATGCGGCCGGGCCGTCCGTAACCAAGATCGCTTTTGCCCGTGAATAGCTGCGGCGAGAGGGCGTTGATGACGGCGCCATCCTTGGCTGCCAGCATGGCTTGTACATTACCCTTGTCCGCGACTAATTCGGGGCGCCGTTTTGCCGTGAAGCTGGCGTGGGGGTAGGTCGATGCCTCCGTACTCACCGCCCGGTCTTCCCGGCGCCATTTGTCCAGGCCGCCGTCCAGCACGGCGACCTTGTCATGGCCGTTGGCCCGCAGCATCCACCAGAACCTGGTCGCCCACCACGGCACGGCGGTGGCATAGACGACCACCATGTGATCATCGCCAATACCCCTGGCGGCCATGTCCCGGGCGAAATCCTCGGCGGTGGGCAGGGTAAAGTTCAAGGCGCTGGCCTTGTCCTGCACCTCGGTCAACAGATCAATGAATTGCGCGCCCGGGATATGCCCAGCATCGAAGGTGGCGCGTCCGCTGCTGGGTTTCCACGCACCTGCATCAGTTTTAGTCATTACGACCGAGGCATCGACGACGCGCAAATCGTCATCATCAAGATGTGCCGCCAGCCATTCCGTATCCACCAGCGCGCGGCCATTCCAATCCGTCATCGATATCTCTCCTTCTATCTTCTCAAGCCACCACCAGCGCGGCGTAGATCACCTTGATCTCGGTGCCGAAATCCGGATTGCCCGGCAAATAGAGCCGGGGCTCCGTTGTGGTCACGTCTTTGTAGATGCCCGCCGCGGTCAATGTCTTGAACGTCTCCGCGAAGGCGCGCTCGTGAAACAGGTCGTCGCGTTGGCTGATCACAACGGTGCCGCCTGGACGGACAATGCGCGCGAACTCCCGCAGGACGCCATCGCTGTCGGGAATATAGGTCAAGACACCAATGCAGATCAGGCCATCGTAGGTATCGTCCGAAATATCGAGGGGCAGATCCTGCATGTTGGCCTGGAGCAAGTGGCGATAGACGCCATGCATCGCCGCCTCGTCCAGTGATGCCTGGGAAATATCCGTACCATCGATGGGGCCGGTAAATCCCGCCGCTTTAAGCGCGGCGCCGGTCAGGCCGGTACCACAGCCGGCATCCAGGATAACCGTGTCGGGCGGAACCGTCGCCTGTAACAGGCGGGCGGCATCCTTTGGTGCGCGGTAGTCCCAATCGGCCAGTGTCTCGTCATATGTCGCGGCCCAGTCATCGTAGCTTTTCGCAACCTCCCCGCTCGCCGTACTGCCCTGTTTCAGCCAGCCATGATCATCTTCACCTGACATTGGCTCTACCCCTCGAACCATAGTTCGCGGCCGGGCCAGGCATCGACCAGATCGCGCAGCACCGGCCAGACCTTGGCGCCGTCGGCAATGTCCTGGGCCAGGTGTCCCGGTTCGGCATTGAATTCCAGCTTCGAGATATCGGGCATTTGCATGGGGTATAGAACGCCATCCAGATGGTCGCATTCATGCTGCAACAAGGCGGCCAGGGCGCCGCTGGCCTCGACGGTAACCTCGGCCCCCGACAGATCCTGATAGGTCATGGAGAGGGATTTATAGCGCGGCACCTTGCCGTGCAGCCCGGGTATGGAAAGACAGCGCTCCCAGCCGGAAATCATTTCGTCCCCGACAGGGGTCAGCACCGGATTGACCAGGGTCACCCAGGGTTCAGCCAATTCCTCAACATTGTCGTCCAGGCGGGCACTAAAACGGTAAACCACGAGGCGGAGGCTCTCGAACACCTGCGGCGCCGCGATGCCGGAACCGCCGATATCGATCAACGTATCCTGCATATCCGCCGCCAGGCGGGCAACTTCGGGATCGGTGGGGTCCGCCACCGGTTTCGCGATCTTGTACAAAATCGGATTGCCCATGGCCGCGACTTTTCGAATAGCCATTATCTGTCCTTTCTGTTCCCCAGGCGGTGGCCGATCAGCAGCACCGAGATCACCAGGGCGGAGACCATGACGAAGAGCCAGGGGCTGGGCTGCGTCTCCCCGCCCCGGGCGTTTGAAGAATCAAACAGCAGAACCATGCCGGCGACCAGCCCCACGACCATGCTCAGGCCAACCAAGCCCCAAAGGCGCCGCTTTAACAGGCTCGTCGTTGGGCCGTAATCGCGCTCGGAAATGGCTCAGGCCCCCTATTCTAATCACTAGATTCCAGATCGATGCCGAAGGTAATCAGAAACTTCGACGTCATGATATAAAATGTGATCGCGAGGGTCAGCTCGACCATCTCCTCCGCATCCAAATGGGCCGCGACACGTTCGAACGTCCCGCCCGCGCCGGCGCCGGGATTGGCGTTGTCCACCAGATCGTCAGCATAGTCCAGGACAGCCTTTTCCACCTCGTTGAAGGCATCGCTTTTCGAACCCTCTTCCAGGGCCTCGATCTGCGCCTCGGGAATGCCGACCCGGCGGCCGATATTCTTATGCGCGATAACTTCGTACTCGGCGCCCAACAGAATGCCGACACGAGTGATCGCCAATTCACGCAGGCACGCATCCAGCTTGCCGTGATCGCGGATCACGTTGCCCAAGCGGCAATAGTTCACCAGATGGGATTCCGAATGGGAAAGCATACGGAAGATATTCTTGTGGGACAGCCGGTCCATGATCGTCTTGCCGCGGTCGCTAAGGTGGTCGGTGGTTGCGTAATCGATACGTGCCATTGAGATGGGTTTCCTAATCTAGAGATTTTCGTTTTTAACGTGCAATAAGGGGTGCGCCGCCAAGGTGGTTGCCGCCGTCTGAAATGAGAATTTCGCCGGTGATATTGGCGCTGCTGGCCAGTAGGAACAATGCCGCTTCCGCCATGTCTTCGGGCGTGCCGGCGTGGTTCAAAGGTACGGACGCCTCCACGCCCGCGACCATTTTGTCGTAGCCTTCCTGGCCCAGCTTATCCAACCACCACCGGCCCGTGATAAAGCCGGGCGCGATGGCGTTGACGCGGATCTCGGGCGCCAGCAAGCGGGCCAAGGACAACGTCATGGTGTTCATCGCACCTTTGGAGGCGGCATAGGCAATGGAGCTGCCGATGCCCATGACACCGGCGATGGAGGATGTGTTGACCACGCTGCCCCGGCCCTGGGCTTTCATATGCGGGGCCACGGCGCGGGTCATCTGATAGGCGCCGACCACGTTGACGGAATAGATATGCAGGAAATCGTCGGCTGAAAGCGCATCCAGATTGCCGTCCGCCACCAGCTGCGTTGTTCCGGCATTATTCATCAGGCCATCAACGCGGCCCCATTTCGCCACCGTTTCGGCGACGATGCGGCGGCAGTCCTCGTCCTGGGAAACATCGCCCTGACAGACCAGGGTCTCGGCGCCCAGTTTCTGGCAGGCCTGGGCGGTTTCCTCCGCCTCCCGTTCGCTGCGGGAATAGTTGATGGCGATCTTGGCGCCGCCCTCCGCCAGCATCAATGCCGCCGCCGCCCCAACCCCGGTGCCGCCGCCGGTGATAATCACGACCCAGTCCTTGACCTGCATACATTCTACTCCATGATGAGCTGTGGTTGTTTTGCGGATGATTATAGGCCTTCCATGTTTAATTTCGCACAGATTTCCGACTGCCATATTTCCGAGCCCCATGGCATGGCGGACCGAATGTATCAAACCGCCCGGCATTTGCGCAGGGCCGTGGCGCATTTGAACGGCCTGGCGCAGCCGCCCGACTTTGTCCTGTGCACGGGTGATCTGGTGGATAGCGGCGGCTCGGGCGAGTATGCCATATTGGCTGATCTGCTGGGTCAACTCGCGGCACCGTTTTATTTGCTCCCCGGCAACCATGATGACCGCGATGCCATGCGCCTCGCCTTTCCCGAACACGGCTATCTGGCGGGCCCGGAAGGCTTCATGCAATATACCATAGAGGATTGGCCGCTGCGTCTGATCGCGCTTGATACCCTTGTCCCCGGACAGTCCGGCGGGCAGTTGTGCGAGATCCGCCTGAAATGGCTGGACGAAAAGCTAAGCGAACAGCCCGACCGGCCAACAGTCCTGTTCATGCACCATCCGCCCTTCCGCGCCGGTCTGGTGAAAATGGATAAAGTGGGCCTTGAAGACAGAACCGGCCTGGCGGATCTGGTGCGGCGGCATGGTCAGGTAGAGGCCATACTGGCCGGCCATCTACACCGCTTTATTACCCGCCGTTTCGCCGGCACCGTCGCCATGACCGCGCCGGGTACGGCACACCAGATCGCCTTGGAGCCGGGGCCTGAAGAACGCCTGTCGCTGACCATGGAGCCGCCTGGCTGTTTGTTGCATCTATGGCTGGGCGGCGAGGACGGATTGGTCAGCCACGTCAGCTATACGGGCGGTTGCTATCCGGTCCATACGGTCTTCGCGGATGGCTAGTTCCGCGATGACGACACCCCGCTCACGCCGACGATACCGTTGTAGCAACACAATAGCTTTCGGGCGTCATCGAAATTGGCAGGCATCGTTGCCAGTGGCCGCCCGGATCAGGTCACGGTGCCAGGGTCAGACCCATCTGCCAGAAATCCGCCTCCAGCCGGGTGGCCTGGCGAAAAGTCCGCGCCAGGGCCTCGAAGCGTGCCGGGGTCAGGCGCTGTTCGCCCAGGCGGTCCAGTTGCGCGTCGGCGCCCAGGGCTACTTCCTGGTAATCGGCGCTGGCATACATTTCAATCCAGCTGGCATAGGAATTGTCCGCCAGCACCGTGCCTGGGTCCGCCGCCAGGGCGGCGCCGATCTCGCCATAACCAATGACGCAGGGGGCCAGCGCCACATATAGATCCAGGCTGTCGCCGGCCATGCCGGATTCGAGCACGAAGCGCGTATAGGCCATGGTTGCCTTGGCCTCGGGCAGGGCTGTCATCGCGGTTTCGTCCAGGCCCCAGCCTTGGCAGTATTCGATATGCAGGGCCATTTCCGTATTCAGGATGCCATCCAAGCTGGCCACGGCGCTGCGCATTTCGCCCAGGTCCGTGGTCTTGTAGGCGGCCAGGGCATAGGCGCGGGCAAAATGGATCAGGAACAGATAATCCTGGCCCAGATAGTGCTGGAACGATGCTTGCGCCAAGGTGCCGGCGGCCAACTGGCGTACGAAGTCGTGCCCGGTATAGGCCTGCCAGTCATCCTGGCAGGCCGCCTTTAGGCGGGCGAATAAATTATCGGACATGGACGGCTTCAGACCTTGGGTTGCTGCTGGGTCATACAATGGATGGCGCCGCCGCGATGGGCGATCTCGGCCATGTCCAGTTGCACGACTTCGCGCTTGGGAAAGGCATCGCCGATCAGCCGGGCCGCCGCCTCATCCGCCGGATCGTCAAAGGCGGGTACGTAAACCGCACCGGTGCCAAGATAGAAATCCAGGTACGAACGGGTCAACAAATGGCCGTCCTGGTGCTGTAAAGCCGTGGGCAGGGGCAGTTCCAACAACTCCAACGGCCGGCCCAGGGCGTCGCGTTCGTCGGCCAGTTGGGCCAGATTGTCATTTAGATTGCCATGGTTGGGGTCGCTGCGGTGGGAGGCGACGGCGCACATCATGCGGCCCGGCGCCACGAAGCGCGCGACCTTGTTGACCTGTCCGTCGGCCTTGTCGCCAACCAGGCCCTCGCGCAGCCAGATCACTTTGCGGATACCGAAATACAGCGCCAACCGTTCTTCGATCTGGCGGTTGTCCAGGGTCGGATTACGATCGGTGTTAAAGGCGACGGACTCGGTGGTAATCAAGGTGCCCGATCCATCCACGTGGATGGCGCCGCCCTCAAGCGTCATGGGAATCTGATAGCAGGGCAGGTTCAATTCCCGCAACAGCCATTCGCCCAGTTTCGCATCATTGCGGTAATCGTGATGCTTGTTGCCCCAGGCGTTGAAGTCAAAGACCGCGCCGGCCAGGCCGCCCTCGCCATCGATCAAGAAATTCGGCGCGATATCCCGGCTCCAGGAATCATCCAGCTCCGCCTCCCAGATCGTTACCAGGCTGCCCAATTGCAAACGCGCCAGGGGGATTAATTCTCCGGGCACCAGCATATTCACCGGCTCGTAGGTGGCGATGGCCCGGGCCAGGGCGGCGGTGGCCAGACAGGCCTGGTCGATGCTTTCGCCCCAGGCGCCCATATGACAGGGCCAAGCCATCCAACAGCGTTCGTGCGGCCCCCAGTCGGGCGGCATGTAGAAGCCGTCTTCGGCCGGCGTCGTGTTCATGTTCGGCCTGCCTCCTGCCCTTGGTGGGGCAGGCTGTAGAGGGCCCGCTCGCCAATCAAGCCGCGCAAGGGGTGCCTTCCCATGGCTTCCATGGTATCGCTGCAATGGCGTGCTGAATGATAGAAAGCTTCCGAGACCAGCCAGCTACGGTCCAGCGTACCGCACATGGCCTCAATCCGGCTGGCTTCATTCACGGCCGGACCAATGACGGTAAAGTCCAACCGCCCCTCGGCCCCCACATTGCCATACAGCACATCGCCAATATGCAGCGCCAGATCCAACGCCATGGTCGGTTGCTCCTGTGCCTGGCGTGCGGCATTCAAGGCCTCAATGGCGGCAAAGGCATCCCGGCCCGCCGCCATGCCCTGCTGGCAGGCAGTCTGGCATTCCGTGTCGTCGCCGCTGATTTCAAATACCGCCAGCACACCATCACCAAGAAATTTCAGAACCTCGCCCCCACGTTGTAACACGCCGCGTGCGATGGCATCGAGATAATCGTCCAGCATGCTCAGCAATTCCGGGCCCGGTAGCTGTTCCGAGAGGGGCGTGAAACCGCGCAGATCGGCGAAAAAGATCACCGCCCGCATGCTGGATGTGCTGCCCCGGTCGATATCGCCGTCCAGCACCCGCTGGCCCGCATCCTTGCCCAGATAGGTATGCGCCACGCTTTGCGCCGTGGCGTAGGTCGCGGCACTGCGCGCCGCAAGGGCGAAGACCTGCAATATGACCTCCAGCTCAGCCAGCTCATCCGCCGCCAATCCACCGGCTTGATCGAACAACAGGGATATCATGACGCCGTCTTCCCGCACCGGCCCATCGGCGCGGGCGAAGGGGAAAAGGCGGACGAAATAGTCGGTGCCACCTTCGTCCCGAAACATCTGATAGATCGGGTATTCCGGTTCCGCCGTGGTCTCCAGATTCTGGCGAAAGCGCAAAATCCGATTCTGGCGCATGTGATGCAGGGGGCTGGCCAGGAAGTCGCTATTGTGGCCTTGCTGGCGCAGATAGGAATCTACTGACAGATCCTCCACCCCACGGCGCCAGATATAAGCGTAACCGCCATAAAGCGGATGCAAGGTCTGCAAGCCAATAAAGGCCCGCAACAAAGGCACGCCCTGGGCTGCGAGGTGATCGCACAGCCCGGTCGCCAGCTGCGCCACGGTGTCGCCGGCCAGGCCGCGCTGTATTAGCCATTGGCTGATTTTGCCCGCGCGGCCCGTCGTTGTTTGTAGAATATTCATGGTCCTTTAAGAATAGGTATTCACGTCCGCCGTTGCGAGGTGCAAACTGAATTTTCTGCACAAAACTGATTCTAAGACAGATGGGAGGCCGAAATGGCTGGAGAAATTGAGGCGCAGCTGAAGGCATTGGATATCACCTTGCCCGACGCACCGGCGCCAGCGGCGAATTATGTACCTTACGTGCGCACGGGCAATCAGGTTTTTGTTTCCGGCCAGGTGCCCTGGGTTGGCGGTGAGCGAAATTTTGTCGGCAAGGTCGGTGCGGAATTCTCTGTCGAAGAGGGCCAGGCCGCCGCCCGTGTCGTGGTTTTGAATATTATCGCCCAGCTCAAGGCGGCCTGTGACGGCGATCTGGACCGGGTCGTCCGCTGCGTGAAATTGGGCGGTTTCGTCAATTGCACGCCGGATTTCCACAACCACCCACAAGTCATCAATGGCGCCTCCGACCTGATGGTCGATATTTTTGGCGATGCCGGGCGGCATGCTCGCTTCGCCGTCGGTGCGCCGGCCTTGCCGTTCAACGTGGCCGTGGAAATAGATGCGGTGTTCGAGGTGAAATAGCGGCACTATGGCGGTTGGGGAATCAACTGGGACAGAGCATGACGGACAACCGATGACGGAAGGGGACGGCGAGGAGGGTGTGGTCGCGCGCATCGTCCAATCCATGGGCGATATACCGGCCGGGCATTGGGATGCCTGTGCCGGTGACGAAGACCCCTTTCTCAGCCACGCTTTCCTGTTGGCGTTGGAGGAGAGCGGCTGCGTGCATGGCCGCACGGGCTGGGGGCCGGTGCATCTGTTGCTGGACGACCCACAGGATGGGCCACCGGCGGGCTGTGTGCCGCTCTACGTAAAAAGTCATAGCCGCGGCGAGTTTGTCTTCGACTATGGCTGGGCCGATGCGTACGAGCGCGCCGGCGGACGCTATTATCCAAAGCTGCTGGCGGCGGTGCCGTTTACACCCGCCACCGGCGCGCGCCTGTTGGTGCGCCGGGGTCTGGACCGGGTTACAGTACAACGGCAACTGGCGGCGGGGCTGATCGGCGCGGCGGAGCATCTGAATATCGCCACGGTCAGCGTCAATTTCCTGCCCGAGGCTGAATGGGATCTGTTGGAGGATGCGGATTTTCTAAAACGTGCTGACCAGCAATACCATTGGTACAATCAAGGTTACGGCAGCTTTGATGATTTCCTCGATGATTTGTCCTCGCGCAAGCGCAAGAACATCCGGCGTGAGCGGCGCGGTGCGCTGGAGAACGGTATCGAAATCGAATGGATCAGTGGCGCTGACCTGACCGAGGCGCACTGGGATGCCTTCTATCAGTTCTATACCGACACGGGCAGCCGCAAATGGGGTGAGCCCTATTTGAACCGGCAGTTCTTCTCGCTGATCACCGAAAGCATGGCGGATCGGATCTTGCTGATCATGTGCCGGCGCGAGGGGCGCTATATCGCGGGTGCCTTGAACCTGATCGGCCGCGAGGCGTTGTTTGGCCGCTATTGGGGCTGTATCGAGGACCATCCGTTTTTGCATTTCGAAGTCTGTTACTATCAAGCCATCGACTATGCCATCCAGCACGGCCTGGCCCGTGTCGAGGCCGGCGCCCAGGGGCCGCACAAAATCGCCCGGGGCTATCGGCCAACGCAGACCCATAGCGCGCATTACATTCGTGATCCCGGTTTTCGCGATGCGGTAGCCAACTATCTGGAACATGAACGCAAGGAGGTCGGCCAGGATATCGAGTATCTGGCCGAACGCGGCCCCTTTCGCAAGGGCGAGCGGCAGTCGTTGGATTAGAGCAATTTTCAAATAATCGGTGTCGCCACCGTAGCTTATTTGGCGCGACTTAAGTGATTGGTTCAATTGCTCGATTCTTAAGAGTCTGGGCGCATTTTCTTCGAATGCGCCCTAGTAACGCAGCCGCTGGCCGCAACGCCGGCAGCTGTGGCCGTCGGTGACGCCTTTTAGCGAGGTGACGGTCTCACAGCGGGGACAGCGCAGGTGTGTCAGGGCGCCGTATAAAGGGCATAAAAATAATACGCCGATCGCCGAGAGGGGCATGCCGGCCAACGCAAGTACCGAGGCGCCAAACCCTGCCGCCAGGAGCCAGCGTTTGAATCTATCGCGCCGGTAGGTAAATTCCGTAATCAACGGCCAATCGTCATGGCCCGGCGAGGCCAGTTCCGCTTCGTTGCCTGGTGGCGATTTGCGTCGATTATTCGAGCGTTTGTCTTCAGTCACCGCTTGATCCGGGCCGCGACCCAATAGCAGGGCCAGCACGAACGGCGCCAAAAACTGCGCCGCGAGCAACAATATCAACGTACCGTCCCTGGACATGGTCGCAGCCTCGTCCTTGGTGCCGCAGGGAAAATGATGTTAGTGCCATTACGCCCTAATTTATATAGATTTCAGTCTGGCGGTCGCAAGCGAAGTTGCTTAAATTCACATGGGAATGCTTATAGATGGAAATCAACCATGGCCGATACGGACTGCATTTTCTGCAAAATCATTGCCGGCGAGATCTCGTCGTTCAAGCTGTACGAGGACGACCGCACCTATGCGATGATGGATATCAATCCATTTAACGATGGCCATTGCCTGGTCATTACCAAGGCCCATGCGGTCAATCTGCTGGATGCCGACGGGGCGGATCTGGCGGCGGTGCTTCCCACCGCGCAAAAAATTGCCCGTGCGCTGCAAGCAGCCCTGGAACCCGAGGGCATCAACATCATACAGGCCAATGGCCCGGCGGCGGGACAGACCGTGCTGCATTATCACAGCCATATCTTTCCCCGCCGTCTAACCGATGGCGCCATGATGAACTGGGGCCACGCGCCCGGCGACATGGCGCGTATCGAAGAGGTCTACAACAAGATCATGGCCGAATTGGCATCGGCAGTCTAAACCACGCCGCGTTGGCGCAGATCATCAATGCGGGCCTCGTCATAGCCCAGTTCCGCCAGCACTTCGTCGGTATTGCCGCCCGCATCCGGGGTCGGTTTGCGTATCTCCGGCGGTTGCGGCGTGCGTTCCAGATGCACCGGCTGTCCGACGACCTTGACCGAGCCCTTGACCGGATGATGCATGGGCTGGGCAATGCCCAGGTGCTGTACCTGTGGTTCGGCGAAGGTCTGGTCGATGCTATTGATGGGGCCGCAGGGCACACCGGCCTCGCTTAGGGACTCGATCCAGTCCTGGCTGGTCCGCTTGGCCATGATTTCGCCGATCACTTCATTCAGCGCCGCGCGGTTTTGTGAACGCAACTTGGCGGAAACATAGTCGGGGTGTTCGGCCAGTTCCTGGGCGCCGGCGACTTCCAGAAAACGGGTCCACAGCCTGCCCCCTGCAGCCGCAATGTTGACCGCGCTATCCGCCGTCTTGAATGCCCCCATGGGAATACCCGTGGGGTGGTCGTTGCCGGCCTGGCCGGGCACATCTTCATCGATCAGCCAACGCGCGGCTTGGAAATCCAGCATTGAAATCTGCGCTTCCAACAACGAGGTATGAACCCACTGGCCTTGCCCCGATTGGCTGCGTTCTATCAGGGCCAACAGGATACCCTGGGCCAGATACATGCCCGCCGTAAGGTCGGCGATGGGGATGCCGACCCGCACGGGGCCTTGTCCCGGCAGACCCGTGATGGACATCAGTCCGCCCATGCCCTGGGCGATCTGATCGACACCGGCACGTTTCGAGATCGGGCCGGTCTGCCCAAAGCCTGAAATGGAGCCGTAGATGATGCGGGGGTTGATGGCGCGCACGCTTTCATAGTCGACGCCCAGGCGATGCTTTACCTCGGCCCGGAAATTCTCGACGATAACGTCGGCGTCTTTGGCCAGGGCCATGAAGATTTCCAGCCCCTCGGGAGTTTTCAGATTCAGGCTCAAAGCCCGTTTGTTACGATGCAAATTGAGAAAATCCGGGCCGTGGCGGGCCCCGCCCAGGCCTTCTTCCTTGTTCGCCGGCACCTCGATCTTGATCGCATCGGCGCCCCAATCCGCCAATTGGCGCACGGCGGTGGGCCCGGCGCGGGCGTGGGTCAGATCAAGTACGCGGATGCCCTCAAGGGGCAGTTTGCTTTCGCTCATGGCGGCTTCCTCACGTTTTGACGATCTCTGAACCGCCCGCTCCCGCTTCCCGGACACCCACTGGTTAGCATCAATGGGCGACCGGGGAGCGGGAGCAGGTAGCCCGGCTTTTCAAGGAATGTTTATTATGACCCGAAACCCAGCATGGCGGGAAGGGCGGTCATGTCATCAAAGACGGTTGCTCCTTCTTCGGCCAACTGTTGAGAGAAGCCACTGCCGGCATAGCCCAGCACCGCCATGCCGGCGGCGGTAGCGGCGCGGGCGCCATAAAAGCTGTCTTCGATGACCACGCAGTTTTTTGGCTCGTATCCCATCTGCTGGGCCGCGAACAGGAATAGATCGGGGAATGGTTTGCCACGGGCGACCTGCTGGGCGGAATATATGTTATCGGCAAAAAATGGCGCCAACTCCGTCTTGCTCAGCGACAGTTGGATCTTATCCATCTCCGAAGATGAGGCGACGCAGCGGGGCAGGGGGATCGCCTCGATCGCGGCCCCTACGCCTGATATGGGTTGTAGCTCGTCCCGGATGGCCTGATAGGTGCGCGATTGGACGGTCTCGAAAAAGTCGTTAGGGAGCGCTCTGCCGTGCCATTCCTCGGCCAGTTTGAAACAACTGGGCAAGGCCAGACCGACCATCTTGGCGACGCAGATGTCATAGCTGATGGGAAAGCCGGCGGCCTGAAAACACTCGGACAAGACGCGGTTGGCCAATGGCTCGCTATCGACCAGTACGCCATCGCAGTCAAAAATCACCAACTCATAAGTCATTTACATGAACAGCTTTTCGCCTTTCAGGTCTTTATACATATGGGCGACCTGTTCGCCGTAGCCGTTGTAAAGCAGGGTTGGTACCCGTTTCGTGGTGCCCAGAACCCGTTCGCTGGCCTGGCTCCATCTGGGGTGCGAGACCTTCGGGTTGACGTTGGCCCAGAAGCCGTATTCCGCCGCCTGGATTTGCTCCCAGAAAGTCACTGGGCGTTTGTCGGTGAATTCGAAGCGGACGATGGATTTGACCGACTTGAAGCCATATTTCCAGGGCGCTGCCAGGCGCAGCGGGGCGCCGAACTGTTTCGGCAGGGGCTTGCCATAGACGCCGGTGACCATGAATGCCAGCTCGTTGGTGGCTTCCGCCATGGTCAGACCCTCGGTATAGGGCCAGGGGTACCAGACCTGTTTTTGTCCCGAGGCCATTTTCTTGTCATGGAAGGTCTGCATGACGAGGTATTTCGCCGACGACAGCGGCCTGGCGTATTTCACCAGCTCCGCCAGGGCAAAGCCGGACCAGGGCACGGCCATGGACCAGGCCTCGACACAGCGCATGCGGTACAGCCGTTCCTCGATCGGCATGGCACGGATCAGGGTATCGATATCAACCTGGCGCTCCTTTTCCACCATGCCCTCGAACGATACGGTCCAGGGCCGGACTTTCAGCTTTCGGGCCTCCATCGCAATGCGCTTGTGGGAGCCGAATTCGTAGAAATTATTGTAGGCCGCCGCATCCGATTCCTTGGTCAGGGGCCGGTCCAGCGCATAGATGCCGTTGCGCTTGGCGGGATACAGGTCTGCCGTCGGGTCGGCGGTCCCGGCGGCAAAGGCACTGCCGCCAATCAGGTTCGTGCCGAGGGCAGCGGCGCCGCCCGCTATGGCGGCCAGAAAATGGCGCCGGTTCAGGAATACATGCTCCGGCGTCGCTTCGCGCTCCGGCATTTGCCAGGACGGTGGTGATTTGATCAACATGAACTGTCCCCTAACTATGTTCACTATCCCAATAGCTATGTCGCGCGTTTATCCCGAATAACATGCGCCGTCGCCTCAAACTCGCGTGATCGCCTAGGTGAAGCCGACCCGCACCGTCCCCAAAGTGCCGAAATCCGCCTCGACCACATCGCCTTTTTCCGCGCCGTTGACCGCGATCATGGTGCCGGTGGTGATCAATTGCCCGGCCTGCAGTGAGGTGCCCCTGGCGCAGAGGTGATTGGCCAGCCAGGCGGCGGAATTCAACGGATTGTCCAAGACATTGGCGCTATTGCCATTTTCGGCGGCAACGCCGTTGCGCCGGACCTGGACCCCATGGTCCGCAAAATCCAGACTATCCAGATCCGTGGTTTCCTCGCCATAAACCCAAAAGCCCATACAGACGTTATCGGCGATCAGCTGCGGCGCCCCGGCGGTGGTCCAATCCTCGTAACGGCTGTCCACCACTTCGATGGCGCCGAAGGCCGCGGCCAGGGCCGGGCGTACGCTGGCCGCATCGTAGGGCGCGCCGGTGGCGGGCAGATCCCGGCCCAGGCGAAAGCCGATCTCGGCCTCGATCATGCGCATGAAGCCCGCCTCCGCTGAAATCTCCGCTGGCGAGGTTGGGGCCAGAGCGCTCAACAACGGCCCGGCGAAGGGCGAGTTCAGGCCCAACTGCCGCTGCGCCGTGACATTGGTGCAGCCCGCCTTGTAACCGATAATGCCGCCTCCATGCTGCGTCAGCAGGCGGTCCACGAAACGGTCCTGCACCTGATAGGCCTCCGCCTCGTCGCAGGGGCGGCAATCATCCGGCAGGGCGGCCATGCGCCGGCGGTCGAGCCGTGCCTGCAGCAGCAGATCGGCGGCCCGGTTGATCTGAACGGCGTCCATCTAGCTAGCTGCCAAAGTTGACGCTGACCTTGCCCAGGCTGCCAAAATCCGCGACGCATTCATCGCCCGCCTGCGCCGGCGTCGGCGCGGTGCAGGAACCGGCGGTGATAATATCGCCGGCCTTCAATCCACCGCCCCGCATGCACAGGTTGTTGGCCAGAAAGGTCAATGAGTTCAAGGGACTGCCTAAAACGTTGGCGCTGTTGCCCTCGGCCACCAACTCGCCGTTGATATGCAGGGTCACTGGCCAATCCTCGAAATCAATGGCGTCCAGATCCGTGTACTCGGTCCCGGCCAGCCAGTAACCGGCGGCGGAATTATCGGCGATGACCTGCATCCCGCCCGCCGCCATGCCGCCCGTGAACCGCAGGTCTACGACCTCGATCGAGGTCATGACGGAGGCGATCGCGGCGCGTACGCCGTCGGGGTCATAGGGTGCGGCGGCGGGGGGCAGATCCTCGGCCATGCGGAAGGCGAATTCAGGTTCCAACAGCTTGAACTTGCAATCCGCGTCCGCAATGGTGTCGCCGCTTTTCAGCATGTAGGACGAGACCAGGACGCCGACGAAGGGTTCGTCCAGGCCGAAGAGACTCATCGCCCCTTCGTTGGTGGCGCCGCCCTTGTAGCCGACTTGTTTGCCGTTCGAAAGTTCCTCGATCAGCGGTATCAAAGCGCCCTGAATTTGATAGGCGTCTTCGAGATTTTGCGGTTGCAGATGGCTTGGTAGGCCTTCGATGGTTTGGCTGCTACGACGTGCCTGCGCCAAAATTTCTGCCGCTTCGGCGGCCGCTGATTGCTCCAAAATGAAACGCTCCTTGAGTTTTTTCTGTTGGTCTGATGTTGGTCTGAAGTTGGTATGGTGTTGGTATTTCGTCGCAATTAGGCGGCTACATCCTCGTTATGGGCCGTTACCACGTCATCCGCCAGACGGCCGGTCAATTCCTGCAGGCGATCAAACGAGGCGGTGTAGCTGCCGGTGCCTTGGGTGGCGGAGCGCAGCTCGATAATCAAGTCGTGCAGTTCCGATTGTGGCATATGGGCCGAGACCACATCCCAACCGGTCCAGCCCGGACGGGTATCGAAGCCGAGGATCTGGCCACGGCGGCCCGAGACGATGGCATTGATCTTCGGCGTGTGCTCCGACGGGGCGGCGATATCCACTTGCAGGATCGGTTCCAGCAGAACCGGGCTGCAGAGTTTCATGCCGTCGTTCATGGCGATCCGGGCAGCGGTCTTGAAAGCGATTTCCGAAGAATCCACCGCGTGGAACTGGCCGTCATACAGCTTCACCGAAACATCGACCACGGGGAAACCTAATGGGCCCTTAACCAGGTATTCCTTCACCCCCGCCTCAACCGCCGGAATGTACTGCCGGGGAATGGCGCCGCCGACGATCTTGTCGATGAATTCAAAGCCCGAACCCCTGGGCAGGGGCTTGATCTCGATATGCACATCGCCGAACTGGCCATGGCCGCCGGATTGCTTCTTGTGCCGGCCATGCTGTTCGACGCTTTTACGGATCGCCTCCATGTAAGGCACTTTCGGCCGCTCGGAAGTGACTTCAAGGCCGTATTTCAGGTTCAGCCGATCCATGGTGATCTTCAAATGGATATCACCCTGTCCCCGCAACACCAATTGGTGCGTGGTGTCGTCATGGCCGGCGAAAATGGAGGGGTCTTCGTCCCGCACCTTGGCCAGCGCCGTGGACAATTTGACCTCGTCATCCCGGTGCACGGCGGCGATGGCAAGGGCATAGACCGCCGGCAGAATATCCGGCGTCGCCAGGGCATCGGTGCCCTCACCTGAAGAACGGTCAGAGAGAGTCTCGCCCGTCACCGCGTCTTCCATGCGGCCCAGGCCGATCACCTCGCCGGCCTTTGCGGCGGAGATCTTCTGCTGCTCGTGGCCCATCATGCGGAATAGGCCCGAGACCCGTTGCCCGTTCAAGGTTATGCCGTCCTTGACCTCGCCGGCCCAGATTCTGGCGATGGATAGCTTGCCGCCATGCTGGGTATGGTAAGTCTTGAGAACCTGGGCGACGGTGCCCGTGGCCGTGTTGGTGCCGTTGCGTTCGGCGGCGGCTTCGGAGCTGGGAACTTCGTGGCGCAGCGCCTTCAACAGGCGGAATACGCCGCCGTCATGTTCCGCTGAACCAAGCAGTACCGGAATGATCTGGCCATCCTGGAAATCCTTGGTCAGATTGGCATACAGTTCATCCTTTTCCGGCGTCACGTCTTCGAGGACCTTTTCCATCAGCTCATCGTCGAAATCGGCCAGGGCCTCGAGCATGCCATAACGCGCCTCGGCGAAGGCATCTTCCTCGGTGCCGGGCAGCTCCACCACGACGGAGGTCTTGTCGAGCTCGTAGTGATAGGCGCGTTCGGAGGCCAGATCGATATAACCGGTGATATCGTCGCCTTCCTGCACCGGGATATGGCGCAGCACCAGCGGCTTGGTCGAGATCGGCTGCAGGGCATCAAGCAGTGCCTGGACGGTGATCGTCGCCTTGTCGATCTTATTCACGAACAACATGTGCGGAATGCCTTGGGCATCAAGGGCATGCAACAGGGGTGATAATGCCTGGGCCTTGTCGGCATCCGGCTCGCAGACCACCACGGCGGCATCGACGCCGGGCAGCACAAACAAAGTCTCCTGCAGCAATTCGATGGAACCGGGACAGTCCAGAAAGGTGAAATCGCTATCCATGAAGGTGGCCGTCGCGACATTAAGCTCGGTGCTCATATTGCGGTTGCGGGCCTCCTGGGCGCTGTCGCCTACCGTGTTGCCTTCGTTGACGGAGCCCTTGCGGCCCGTGGCACCGCAAGTATGGAGAAGGCCTTCCAGCAGCGTGGTCTTGCCGGATAGATAAGGGCCGATCAGGGCAATGTTGCGGGGGCTGTTTGGAATGGTGTTGGTCATGATGCTTCCCTATCTACGCTGTCTGTTAGACGATCGAACACAGGGTTGATGCGGGCCGTTTCATGGACGGCGGCCTCCGTTGATCAACCAGGAATCAATTTAATCAACGGCTGGGGGCGGGGCGCAAGCGGATTCGCACCAAAAACAAAAAAAACGCAAAATTATCCGAGCTAATTGTTCGGAATATCGATCCGAATTAGCCGCCTGGTGTCGCCGTCCGCCCTAATCGCCGGGCGGGCCGTTCACATATGGTTTCAGGGCGGCATAGACCACTTGATGCACCGGCGTCGGCACGCCCAGCTCCCGCCCCATGGCCACCACGGCGCCCTGCAGGCCGTCAAGCTCGATCCGCTTGCCGGCCTCCAGATCGTGCAGCATGGAAGGCTTCGCATTGGCAAAGCCGTTCATCATGTCCATGCGGCTTTGCAGGGCATCGGGGGGCAGGGGCACGCCCTTGGCCTCGGCCACGGCGATTACCTCCCGCATGGCGGCAAAGGCGATTTCCTGCACGTGCGGGTCCTCGATCATGATCCGGCCCGGCTGGCGCGTCAGGCAGCAGACATCGGCGAACGGCGCCAGGATGGCCAGCTTCAGCCAGATCGCGACCTCGATATCATCGACCAGATAGCTTTGGATGCCGGCATCCCCGCAGGCCTTGTGAAAGGCGTTCAGGCGCGGGCTGTCACGCCCGTCCAATTCACCGAAATCCAACTCGGCGAAGGGGCCCATGTGCTGGATCACGCCGGGCGCCGAGATATTGGAGGGAATGCGCGCGACGCCGCCGACCACCGTGTCCGGGCCCAGGACCGCCTCTAGGCGCGCCTCGGAATCGACGCCATTCAGGAACGAGATCACCGCCGTATCGGGCCCGATCAGCGGCTTGCACAGCGCGGCGGCCTGTTCCACGTCATAGAGTTTGACGCAGAACATGACGATGTCGACCGGGCCGATGCTGACCGGATCGTCCGTCGCCTTGACCGCTGTGATATGGGCATCACCCAGGGGGCTGATAATGCGCAGACCGTCCTTTTGCATGGCGGCCAGATGCGCGCCCCTGGCGATGAATGTCACATCTTCGCCAGCGGCGGCCAGGCGGCCACCGAAGTAGCCGCCAATGCCGCCCGAGCCCATAACAGCTATCTTCATTATTTCAGCTCACCGCAGAACCGTTGAATGCGCTGGCAGGCGTCTTCCAGTGCCTCGGTCGAGGTGGCATACGAGATCCGGAAATGCGGCGACAAACCAAAGGCCTCGCCGTGCACCACCGCCACGCCTTCGGCCGCCAGCAATTCCGTGGCGAAGTCCAGGTCGCTTTCGATTTTCTTGCCCGCCGTAGTGCTCTTGCCGATGCTGCCCGCGCATGATGGATAAACATAGAAGGCGCCATCGGGGGTCAGGCAATCAATGCCGTTGGCCTGGTTCAGCATGCTGACCACCAGGTCGCGGCGCTCCTTGAAGCTTTTGTTATGCTCGGCGATGAAATCCTGAGGGCCGTTCAAGGCCTCCACCGCCGCCGCCTGGCTGATCGAACAGGGGTTGGAGGTGCTCTGTGATTGCACTTTCGACATGGCCTTGATCAGTTCAGCCGGCCCGGCGGCATAACCGATCCGCCAGCCGGTCATGCAATAGGCCTTGGAGACGCCGTTGACCGTCAGGGTACGGTCATACAGCCCCGGTTCCACCTGGGCCGGGGTGGCGAAGGTGAAATCGTCGTAGACCAGATGCTCGTACATATCATCGGTCATCACCCAGACATGGGGATGGCGCATTAGGACATCGGTCAGGGCCTTTAGCTCAGCCTCGCTATAGGCCGCCCCGGACGGGTTGGACGGCGAGTTGAAGATCAGCCATTTGGTCTTGGGTGTAATGGCCGCTTCCAGCGCCTCCGCCGTCATGCGGAATGCGGTTTCAGCCGTGACATCGACGATCACCGGGGTGCCGCCCGCGAGATGGACCATGTCCGGATAGGAAACCCAAAACGGCGCCGGAATGACCACCTCGTCGCCCGGGTTGAGGGTGGCGATCAGGGCGTTGTACAGCACCTGCTTGCCGCCGGTGCTGATGATGATCTGATCGGTACCGTAGTCCAGGCCGTTGTCGCGCTTGTACTTGGCCGCGATCGCCGCCTTCAGGGCCGGGGTGCCGGAGACATCGGTGTATTTGGTGTCGCCGTCCTGGATCGCCTTAATGGCGGCGGCCTTGATGTTGTCTGGGGTATCAAAATCCGGTTCGCCAGCGCTGAGCGAGATGACGTCGTTGCCAGCCGCTTTCAAATTGCGGGCCTGATCGCTGATCGCCATGGTGGCGGATGGCTTTACGCGCGCGAGAGAATCAGCAAGGAATGGCATGATACCTGGACCTTTCAAGAATCGGGACAAGAGTTGAATTTAGGCCGGCGAAATTTAGACCTCTAGCGCACCGAGTGCAACTATCAGATCGGGCCGAACCGCCTCTTTCCGTTTCCCTAGTATCACAACAATAGCCCACAGGCACATGGCCGTGCATCATGGCGCTATTATGCGGCCTTAATTGAAAGGTTTGCTGAATACCGCTCAACCGGCGGCGGTTGCTATTCCAAAGGCTGGGGCAGCATCTTGACCGGCAATAATACGACTTTGCGGCAAGCGCACCACGACGGTGGTGCCCGTACCTTTGCTGCTTTTGATTTCCAGCTCGCCGCCATGCAATTGACAGAGCGATTTGGATAGGGGCAGGCCCAGACCCGTGCCCTCTTGCACGCGGGTCATGACATCATTGACCTGCCCAAACGGCTGCAAGGACAATTCAACCTCTGCCGCCGTCATGCCATGGCCCGTATCACGCACTGACAGCTCTACCTCGCCGCTTGCCAGCACCTTGGCGGCGATTTCAATTTCGCCGTCCCTAGCGGTGAATTTCACCGCGTTCGTCAGCAGGTTCAGGACCACCTGCTTCAACTTTCGTTCATCCGCCCACAACAGCGGCAAATCGTCGGGCACATGAGAGATCACCTGCAGGCCGGCCTCGCGGGCGCCGCCATCGATCTGACGCAGAGAGGTGATGATGACCTCATCCATATTTACCTCGTCCTCGTCCAGATCGGTGTGACCGGCTTCAATCTTAGCCAGATCAAGAAGATCGCTGATCACGCCGAGAAGATGGCTGCCGCTGTCGAATATGTCGGTGGCGTATTCCTGCACCTTGTCACCGTCAACGCTACCGTCTTTTTGTTTCACCATTCCCGCCATCATCATTTGGGAGAAGCCCAGTATGGCGTTCAACGGCGTGCGCAATTCGTGGCTCATGTTGGCCAGGAATTCAGATTTGGTGCGATTGGCGGCTTCCGCCTGATGCTTGGCCGCCAACAAGGCTTGTTCGGCCTGTTTGCGCTCGGAGATATCATGCAGCAGCACCGTGAAGACGGTTTCATTCTCCAACAGCAGCTTGGAAACGCTGGCCTGGGTTGGGAATATGCTGCCGTCCTTGCGTTGCCCGAAAGTATCTTGCCGCTTGTCTAAATCGATGCTGGATTCGGGGCTCCCCGCGAAGGTTTCTACCCGGGCCTTGTGCCCGCCCCGAACGGCATCGGGAATGAGCATATCTAAAGGTTGTCCCAGGACTTCGGCGGCGGTGTAACCGAACATGGCGGCGGCGGTTTCGGAAAACAAGGTAATGCGTTGTTCCGTATCGATGGTGATGACCGCCTCGGGTGCCAGGCGCAGGATACCGGCTAGGCGTTGTTCGGAATTGCGCAATGCCTCCTCGGCCCGAATTTTTTCCGTTACATCATGGACAATGCCGGAGATGCGGAGGCGATTGCCAAACGCGTCGAATTCAAAGGCGCTCTGCTCATGAATATTGCGCGCCTCGCCGTCGGGACGCGTTATGCGGTAATCCACCGCATAGGTACGGCCGTGCTTCAATGCGGCATGTCTGGCTTTTTGCACTTCCGCGAAATCATCGGGATGAACCAGATCAAACGTCATTTTCAGGGCTTTTGCGCTGTCACAACGCGGCAAGCCGAAAACCCGGAAAGCCTGGTCCGTAGTGGTGTATTCCGAGGTTTGGAGATCATATTGCCAGCCGCCCAGATTGGCGATCCGCTCGGTGCGTGACAGGCGCGCCTCGCTTTCCCGCAACTTTGCCAAAGCCTGTTCACGCCGGCGTATGTTCAGGCTGATATGGTGCCAACCCCCGATCACCAGGATCAGGAAAACCGTCAGCCCACCGAAAACCACGATGGCAGCCCACACAAAGGGGCTTTGCACCTCCGCCAGATCAATTTTGGCGACCACTGCCAGTTTATGCCCTGGTACCGGCTCGTGGGCGGCCAGCACTTTCACGCCGGCATAGTCCAGAACGGTCACCATGCCCGATTTGCCCATCAGGCCAAAACGGGCGGGGGCGGCCAGGTCCGATTGCATGGGAATGGACAAGGTCGGGCCCGGTACGAAAGGATCGCCGCGCCGCGAGAGAATGATTTGATCGCCCTGACGGCGGGCCAGAATAAATTCACCGCTTTCGCCGAAAGCCGCCTTGGGTAGACGGCGGGCCAGATCGGCGGTCAAATTGGCAAGCGTGGCATCTGCTATGTCGGCTGGGCCGTTGGGGCCGGATTGGTTGGCAATTACGGTCTCGATCAACCGCGCCTCGCCCAGGGCCAATTCCCGCAGTAGTTCCGATTGCCGGTCCAGATCGACACGATAGAGCATGGAGAGCGCGACGCCGCCGGCGGTCGAGACAACCGCCACCATGATGGCGGCCAGCGACATAAGCCGCCGCCGCTGCGCCTTTGTGCTCATATCCGGACGGGGCGTGTTCGCCTTGTCCGGTCCGGCCTGATCAATGTCGTTCGTTGCGCCCCTGAGCACGTGCGCTTTCCCCCGTCCTCATAAATTCGAGCCTCTCGCGTACACTCTCCCTACTGGCAAGAAACCTAAATGCAGGGTTTAGTCTGGCGAATCTTGATTAACGATTCGTTAATTTATTAGCGAAGGGACGATTACGCCGTGTTAATGCACGGCCTTGTCCTGGTCGGCCCAATACGGCTCCCGCAATTGCGCCTTGAGAATTTTGCCGGCACCTGAAAGGGGCAGGGGGTCAGTCCTTAATTCGACGGATCTGGGGCATTTGAAGGCGGCGATCAGGGTGTGGCAATGCTCGATAATCGCCTTTTCGTCGGCTTCCTGTCCTTCGTGCAAACGGATAATGGCATGCACCTCTTCGCCCCATTTATCGTGGGGGATGCCGATCACCGCGCATTCGGCCACCGCGGCGTGCTGATAGATTGCGTCCTCGACCTCGGCCGAGTAGACGTTCTCGCCGCCCGATATGATCATGTCCTTGACCCGGTCGACGATATAGACAAAGCCTTCTTCGTCCATGCGGGCACCGTCGCCGGTATGCAGCCAGCCATTGCGCAGAGCATGGGCCGTCATCTCGGGCTGTCCCCAATAGCCCAGCATGACGTTGTCGCCACGGGCGCAGAGTTCGCCCACCTCGCCGGTTGGAACTTCGTTTTCGTCCTCGTCGACGATTTTCAGCTGCACGCCCATGATCGCCTGGCCGCAGGAGCCAAGCTTGCCCGTCGGGGAGTCGGGCACATGGCGGGCGGGATCGAGCACGGTGAGGATGGGGGCCGATTCCGTTTGCCCATAGGCATGATGAAAGCGTGTGTTGGGCATCACTTCCATGGCCCGGCGGACTACGGCCTCGGGCATCGGCGAGGCGCCGTACATCATGTCGATCAGCGAGGACAGATCAAATTTTTCCACGCCCGGAAAATACACCGCCATGTTGACCATGGTCGGCACCCAAAGGGTTACTGAAACTTTATGATCCTGCACCGCGCGCAGTGCCGCCTCGGGCTCGAAGCCAGGGATGATCACGGAAGTTCCGGCGGCGGTGGCGATAGCATAGGTGCAGGTGCCGTCCGCAATATGAAACATCGGGGCCGCGTGCAGATAGACCGAGTTGCTGCGATAGCCGACCGTGGGCGCGAATTGCAGGGCATTAACGAGGACATTGTTCTGGCTCAACATAACGCCCTTGGAGCGTCCGGTGGTGCCGCCGGTATAAAGCAGAATGGCCAGGTCTTCGCTGTTGCTCTCCACCGCGCCCATGGCCGCGGCACCTGCAAGCAGGCCCTCGAAGGACAGCATGCCCTGGGGTGCCGGGCCATCGCCCAGAAAGACCACATGCTTGACGGTTTCCAGCTGGTCCTGAATTTTCGGCAGCATCGGCACGAAGGTCTCGTCCACCATCAACACCGTGGCGCCTGAATCGTTCAGCCAAAAGACCACTTCGGGCGGCGCCAGGCGGGTATTGATCGGCACCAGCACATGGCCGCCCCAAGGGACGCCGAAATAACTCTCCATATAACGGTCGTTATTCAGGGACAGCACCGCCACCCGGTCGCCGCGCTCAAGGCCAAGGCTCGTCAGGCCCGCCGCCAGCCTGGCGATGCGTTCGCCGAACTGGTTCCAGCTGTGTTTACGGTCGCCAAAGATCGTTGCGATACCGTCGCCGTTGACCTGCATATTGCGGCTGATCGTGTTCGAAATTTTCATGGTTCGCTCGCTCCAAAACTATTGCGCGCAGCATATCCAGGGGCTGGTCAATTTGCCATCCGTTTTGTGTACAAAGTGCCCATCAGCGCAGGTTGATGCAAGGAGTCCCGCCAAGCGGTCAGCCGAATGCATCCTGCAAGGCACATTTGTCCGATCCAGGCACCATCTCGACCCATCTCGGCGTCTTGCAGCTCTGGCGATGAAAGCCGGCGTAAAATTCGAATTTGGCAGTTTCAAATGTGCCAGATTTGGCTGCACGAACAGAGGGGCGTCGCATTTTGGGACAGTTCCAATCAACGCCCTTCACTGGCGGCCAAGGCCGCCAAAGGAATGTGCACGTTTTCTTAACCACTTACGCAATCTTAACCATAATTCAGAAAAACTGGCACGAATCCTGCTTGGTATTTGGCAGATTTAAACCGATCCAAAATTCTGGAGGGTCTGTGTAATGTTTGTGCGGAGTTTTGAATTCACCGACGAAGCCGAAGTATGCCTCACCGGTGCGGCCGACATGGATTACGGTGCCGAATACCATACGAGAGAACGGCGGGCCGTGGGGCGCGCCTGCCGCGCCTGGCGGGAAGCAAGCGGCGACGGGGTGCTGCCGTCTTTGGCGAGCCTGGGCATAGGCAACGCCACGGGTGAATGGCGGCATGGCTTTCTCATCCGCAACGACCATTTCATGGCCCAGGCAGTCTTTGTCGCCTGCGGTGACGCATTGCGCGCCAACTGGGATATGGCGCATCTGGGCAATACCTTGGAAGACGCTGTTCCCGATGGTTTAAGAAATCGGTTTGCGGAAAGCTGCCAACGCTCCTTGGCGGAGCGCGGTCCCGTAATCCTTGCCGGCAGCTATCGTGAAAAGGCTGGCCCGCAGGTTCAGTTTCGCTGTTTTATAACGCCCGTGCAGGCGCGCGGCGATGGGGTCGATTTCATCTACGGCACGTTTTCCTGCAAAGCCGGCCCGGATGGGACGATTGTGCCGTTTTCATCTGACGCGGCTAGCTCGACCTGAGCCAGGTTCGGTTTCGCGGGCGAACCCTACTGACAAGGACCAGTCAATGGCTGAGCGGCGAAAGATTTCAGGGGTCAATCCTTGGCAAAGGCACAATGGGGACGTTCGAAAAGACGTTCGAGATATGCCTGAAGCCCGGTCAATTCCTCCAACAGGCCCTGCCGACCATGACCGCGACGGGAAGTTTGCCCAGAGGATGCAGTGCTTTAACTTCATCACTTTTGGATAAGTTCGCTCTCGTGACCGAATTGAAAGGCATCCCGGCCTCAAGAAGTGTCCAACGGCAGCGGGCGGATCGCGAGGTTCCCGCTTCATACAACGTTACGTCCAAAATAAGTCTCCCTAGTGATCAATCGCCGGCTCGACTTCCAATACCCAGACCGGTATGCCGCCCTCTCGACCGCGAATGTGCTGCACACCGGCCTCGGCAAAGCTATTCGAAATCGCCATGTTCGCGTCACTGGTTTTGTCGATAGCCACGACTAAACTATCGCTGATGACAATCGGTGTATTCAATTGGCGCGTAAGCTGTTCAAGACGGCTGGCAATATTCACCGTATCGCCGATCACGCCGTATTCGAGGCGGCGCTCGTTACCGATATCGCCGGCGATGACCGGTCCATAATGCAGACCAATTCCAATGCGCACAGGTTTGTCACCTGATGCCAGCCGTTCGGCATTCCATGCATCAAGCGCCGTTGTCATATCCAACGCGCATTGTAGGGCGTTGCCCGCGTCATTGGGGCCTGGTTCCGGTGTGCCAAAAGTAGCCATCAGCCCATCGCCAATGTATTTGTCCAAGGTGCCCTCGTTATCGAAAACCGTCTGCCCCAGGCGATTGTGGTAGTCGCGGAGTAGGGCAATTACATTTTCCGCAGGCTCCTTTTCACAAAGTTTCGTGAAGCCAATAATATCGACGAAAAGCACCGCGACATCCTGCTCCCGCACGGCGCCCAGCAGCGCCTTCGAGCGGCTCAACCGGTCAACCACATTGGGTGAAAAGTATCGCGCCAGATTGGCCCGTGCCCGTTCCGACAGCGAACGGTCGGTTACGAAACGCCGTGACCGCCCAACGACCACGGCAAGGCCGCCGGCGACGATCAGGCTGGCCATGATCTCAATAAACCAATGGCCAAGATGAACGAAATTCGGATCGGCGAGGGCCTGGGCAAAGACTTGGGGGGAGCGTTCAGGCAAGTCGATATTGGTGAAAACGCCGGGTTGATTGACGACCCATAGCAACATCCCGGTCCGCGCCGCGACAATGCAGGCGCCACACCACATAACCAGGCGCTGGCGAAAACTAAATGCGGTCTGCATCAGGAAGAGAAAGAACAGAGAAAAGGTGCTTCCCTGCATGGCGTATGGCGGCGGCCGCCCGACGTCAGAGAACGGGTTTTCAAAAGTCAACGCGGCCGCGAGCAGGGCGCAATCCATCGCCACAAAAAGGTACTTGAGCAGGTCCATATGGAAACGCCATCTGGCGCAGAGGAATTGCAAAAGGCCAAGTGCGATGAAAACCGTGAGAATGAAAAGGCTAAGTGCGTAAGCCAATCCGCTGTTTGGATTATCTATGACTTGCCAGACCAGGAGGATCACCAGGGCGATGGTCCTGGTCTTGGCGGCCAGCATCAGTCCTTGACGCTCTTCTTCCGTGAAAGCGTTTTCGGATCGATGCTCCAAACGAGCGCGGACGTTTTGGCTGGCCTCCGGCATTGGGCGATCCTAGCGGCAGGTGCGCGATGAATCTATGCGTGTCCGCTTGGGCATGTCTTTTCCCTAATTCAGCTTTAGCGTCATTTCGTGCGGCCCACCGCCGACCTCGCGCTTGCTCCAGCGTCATGCTCATTTTCGCCGACATGCGCCTTGCTCTGTGTCACAACTCGTCTGTTCGGCGCACATTTGACAGCTGAACCCCCATCGCCTTATGGTCTTGGCCATTTCCTCGCAGCATCAACGGCACGGTGAGCTCCACATGAGAAATCCCAGTTTAAAGCGGGAGCGCGCGTAATAGCGGTAGGCGGCGCGGCGGGCCGGAGCCGACCGATCATGGGCGCCATTTGGATGTTGGGCGCGGTCGTGAGCTTTGTCTCCATGCAGATCGCCGGGCGCGAGCTTTCCGATGCGCACGATGCGATCGCCATCATGCTCTATCGCGGTGTTGTCGGCGTCATCCTGATGTTGCCGATCGCCCTGGCATTCGGCGGCATCAAGAACGTGATCACCGCCCGCCCGATCGGTCATTTGGTCCGGAACGGCGTGCATTTTCTCGGCCAGTTTTGCTGGTTCTACGGCATCGCGCATTTAGCCTTGGCCGACGTCACCGCGTTGAGCTCGACGATGCCGATTTTCGGGGTCGTGCTGGCTGTCGCTTTTCTTGGCGAACGGCTGACGCTGCCTCGGCTCATGGTAATTCTGTGTGGCTTTGTCGGCGTCCTGATGGTGGTTCGGCCCGGCGTCGTGCCGCTGGAGGCCGCGACGGGCGTCACCGTATTGGGAGCGCTGTGTTACGCCATCTCCATCATTATGGTGAAGGCGTTGACGGCGACGGAACCGCCCTTGCGGATCGTATTCTATATGATGGCCATGCAGTGCGCATTTGCGTTCGCGCTCACGGGCGGCCATGCCGACGTCCCGGCCCTTGCCGAAGCGCCATGGATCGTGGTCGTCGGCATTAGCGGGCTGACCGCGCATTATTGCATGGCGCGATCCGTTAGCATTGCCGACGCCAGCGTCGTCATGCCGATCAGCTTCCTACAACTGCCGACCATGGCGATTGTGGGGTACGTCCTCTATAGCGAGGGCCTCAATCCCTACACGCTTGGCGGCGGCGGTCTCATTCTGGGCGCGACCTACCTCAACATCTTCTGGTCGCGCCGCCGCGCCGTCGTGGCGCCGCAAAGGTCCTAGTTTGAACTTGCCACGGGCTAAACTGGATGAGGATGTATCTGGTATAAGTCCAAAGAATTCAGCAGACATTATACGCCTGTGGGCGGCCTTTGACTTTTCTGGAGATATGCCCGTCGCGTCATTCCACTTCACACGGCGATTGGTGCTGTGAAATCATCAGCCAGTCGCCATCGCGCATCTCGTATACGGTCGTCGACCGGGTAACGCCTTCGACAATGTCGTCGCCGTTCATCATTTTCGTGTCTGCTCGATAAATTAGAATTCCGATGCTGCCATATATTCGCGTGGAAATGTCGTATGACTCCATGCGTTCAATTTTCATGGTGCCGGATTGGAAGGCGGCGAAGACGTCCGCACGCGTAAGCGCCTTGCCGAACGACGAAATATAGATCATGTCCTCGCCGACAACCTTGGCGAGCGCGTCCAGATCGCCGTCCAACACTGCATTTAACCGCTCGTGATGGGCGGCGGTGAGAGAGGCGTGCAAGTCGCGGGGTTCGCTGTTCATAATGTGTCCTATTGTGTGTTCTCAAACAGAAACTTGTTTGAACCGGATCATTTTGATTTCAGGTTTGAAACCGTCGTTTCAGAAGTATCCTTTAAACGCCCCAGCCGGATCGCATTTCCAAAACGGCTGCTACATTCATACTTGGCGAAATGCTTTCTAGTGAAAAAGATATGCTCTAGCATTAGCTGCAAGAAAAAGGTTCCTACCGTCAAGGATTTCCTCGGAAATATCGGTTAACAGGTATCGCTGACAGCGTTGTCGCTGCGGCGTAGTTAGGGCTTTGTGGTGTCAAAAAGACAATCTTGCATGGTATTGCCAAGGATTTTGCGACCCGCCGGCCCCATTACCTAAGCGATTTTACCTCGGTCTTCAGTCTCAAGGTGCTCAGTTCCAGTTTCTATCTTTTCTTTGCCTGCCTGGCCAATGCCATTGCCTTTGGCGCCTTGTCCAGTGTCTTAACGGGCGGTGAAATAGGCATTATCGAAATGCTGATCGCCACCGCCATCGGCGGCACCGCCTATGCGCTGTCTTCGGCCCAGCCGATTACCCTGCTGGGTGGCACCGGCCCATCGTCATCTTCACCGCCCTGTTGTATGCGACCTGCAAGGACTTCGACGTCAGCTTTATTGCGGTCTATGCCTGGACCGGCATATGGGCCGGCGTGATCCTGATTATCCTGGCGGTCACCAACGCCTCCAACCTGATGCGGTTTTTCTCCCGCTTCACCGACGATATTTTCGCCGCCCTTGTGTCCCTGATTTTTGTTATCGAGGCGGTCAGAAAAGTCGGCAGCGGCTTGTTTGATGACAAACTCGGTCTGCTCGATGCCTGGTTTGCGGTTCTGTTGGCCGCAGGCACCTGCGTGATCGCCTTTGGTTTGCGCGCGGCGGTTCGGATTGGCAAAAAGCCGTTACCGGGCACGCCGCTGTTGATGGAATTTGCGCCGACCCTGGCGATCGTCGCCATGACCGCTGTTGCCATTACCTTATGGCGCGGGCAGGTGGAGGGCCCCGCCGTACCGGCGGCCTACGATGTCACCTCGACGGGCCGGCCATGGTTGGTGGACATCATGGTCTTGCCATTGTGGATAAAGTTGGTCTGTGTGCTGCCAGCCACATTTGCCGCCACGCTGCTGTTTCTGGATCAGAACATCACCTCGCGCATTATCAATGAAAGCGATGCGCCGTTACGCAAGGGCCATGGCTATCATCTGGACTTGCTGCTGATCGGGATTTTTACCCTGAGTTTTTCCTTCTTTGGCCTGCCTTGGATCGTGGCGGCGACGGTGCATTCGGTCAATCACCTGAAAAGCTTGAGCATCAACGATCTGGCCAATCCGGACATGCCAGCCGTCGCGGTGGTCGAAACCCGGATATCGGCGCTGGTCATTCATCTTACCATTGCCGCCTCGTTGTTGGCGCTGCAATTCGTCGCCGTCATTCCCATGGCGGTGCTGTTGGGTCTGTTCGTCTATATGGGTTTCATGTCCCTGTGGGGGAACGCTTTTTTTGTCCGTTCGCTGTCTCTGATTGTGCCCTCGATGATCAACCACGGACACCATGGCGATGGCCAAGTGCCCCGCAATGCGCGCAACCGCTTTACGTTTCTGCAGGCCAGCTGCCTGGTGGTTCTGTGGGGCGTGAAGTCGAGTGCGATTGGTATCTTCTTCCCGTTCTTCATTGCGCTATGCGTACCGGTCCGCATCTTCTCCTCGCGCTATTTCCATCCCGAGCATCTCAACCACATGGACGATTACGACCACGGCCAAAGCAACGATTTCTAGTCTGTAAACGTGGTCTCGAAATACCTTTCTTGCCCCTGGATCAGGCCGCGTCCTCGCCGGCATTTTCTCGCCGGGGCAGTGTCCAGTTCGGGCGGATGAAATGGCAGGTATAACCATGCGGGATACGCTGTAGATAGTCCTGATGCTCCGGTTCAGCCTGCCAGAAATCACCCACTGGCTCGACCTCCGTCACCACCACGCCCGGCCACATGCCCGACTCGTTGACATCGGCGATGGTGCGTTCGGCCTCCGCCTTCTGGGCCTCGTCCGTATAATAGATGCCCGAACGGTACGAGGGGCCCATATCGTAGCCCTGGCGGTTCGAAGTGGAGGGATCATGGATCTGAAAGAAAAATTCCAGCAGCGTTCGAAAGCTGATCCTGTCGGGATCAAAGATGATCTCGATGCCCTCGGCGTGGTTGCCATGATTGGCATAGGTGGCGTTCGCGATTTCGCCGCCTGTGTAACCGACACGGGTATCGATCACGCCGGGAAGCGCGCGGATTAAATCCTGCATCCCCCAAAAACAGCCACCGGCCAAAACCGCCCGTTCGCTCTTGTTACCCATAAGCTGGTTCCCCTTTCTAAAAATAGTGCGCCATATGCGGACCATCGAATGCTGACCATCTATTGCGCCGCATCCACCGTCTCCGCCGCGGCGCCCGTTGCCTCCGGCGTCGAAGCTGGAGCCGGGGCAAAGACATATACGTCCATCGCCGCCTGCGCGGCGGCGCGGCGTTCGTGCCATTTGGCCGGTCCGCCATAATAGGCCAGACTGCCCGGTTCCGCATTACCTTCGCCATTGTAATAGGAAACACAATCGCGCAAGGGGCGGGTGTTCAGATCGGCGAGGCGGCAGTGTTCGGCGTACTCAATTTCTGATTCCTCGGTAATATCGACGATGCCGGCGCCCCTCTCGCGCAATGTATTCAGCATCCAGACCACATAGTCCGTATGCGCCTCAATCCCGCGGGTGAAATTGAACTGGCCGCCGCCGCCCTGGGGGCCTGACATGATCAACATATTGGGAAAGCCATGACTGTGCAGGCCCAGGAATGTCTTGGTGCCTTCATCCTGCCATTTCTGCCGCAGGGTTCGCCCATCCCGCCCGATAACTCCCTCGAACGTTGCCGTCGCCATCCATTGAAAGCCGGTCGCGTAAATCAGCACATCCAATGGATATTCCGTATCTTCGTGCACCACGCCCCTGGTGTTGATTTTGCTGACCCCGGTTGGCGCGGTATCGACGAGGGTGACGTGCGGTTTGTTGAAGGTGGTTAGAAACTCGTCGTGAAAGGCGGGCCGCTTGCAGCCGTATGTGTAATAGGGTTTCAGGGCGGCGGCTGTTTTCGGGTCCTCGACGGTCTCGTCCACACGGGCGCGGATCTGTTCCATGATCCGGAAATTGGAGTTGAGCTGCTTTTCCATCAGCTCTTCCGGCGACAATTCCGTTGCGTGTTTTTTGCGCTGTTTGAAATCGGCGACCTTGCCGGAGAGAAAATCGTCGTTGCCCTTCAAGGCCGTGCGCCCGGACGAGATCGTGGCCAGCCGCTCGCGCCGGGCCCGGGCCCAGCCCGGTTCCGTCTTCCAGACCTCGATTTCCCCTTCCGTCGTGGCGCGCTGGTCGCGCACGTCGATTGAGGACGGCGTGCGTTGGAAGACATGCAGCTGCTTGACGATTTTGGCGATTTCCGGGACGACCTGCACGGCGGTGGCGCCGGTGCCGATAATGCCCACGCGCTTGTCCTTCAGATCGACGTTGTAGTCCCAGCGCGAGGTATGAAAGGCATCGCCCTCGAACGTTTCCATGCCGTCGATGCGGGCCAGCCGCGGCGTCGTCAGGATGCCGTTGGCCAGGACCACATAGCGGGCCCGCATGCGATCACCCCGGTCCGTCGTTACCGTCCAGCGGCCTGCTTCTTCATCCCAGGTGGTCTCGCCCACGGTGGTGTGAAACAGGCAGCGCTCGTAGAAACCGAATTTCTCCGCCATTTTTTGGCAATATTCTAGAATTTCGAAGCCGGAGGCGAACTTCATGGTGGGGAAATATTCCATCTCCTCCAGCAGCGGGAGATAGCTGTAGGATTCAACATCGCAGGCGATACCAGGATATCTGTTCCAATACCAGGTGCCGCCCACATCGCCGCCTTTTTCGCAAAACCGAACATCAGTGAAGCCAGCTGCGCGCAGCTTGTACCACAACATGAGACCGGCGAAGCCGGCCCCGACCACAAGAATTTCGCACTCGTCCGTCAGGGCCTCCCGCTCAATGGGGGCGGCGGAATAGACATCCTCGAGATACTTGCTGAATTCGCCTTCCATGGCCATGTAGTCGGCCGCGCCCTGGCGCTGTTCCTTGAAGGCGCGGTATTTCGCCTGCTCCGCGGCGTTGAACACTGCGCCGGGCGGTGCTGGCGGCAACGTCTTCAGCGCCTCATCATCAATGACCGAATAGCCCTTGCCGGCGATGTTGGCGGAGGCCTTGGCGGCGCGCGTGTTGAATTTCTTTAAGCCCGTCGTTGGATCTATTTGGATTGGCAACGTCGTATCCCCATACACTTAACTTCAAATTCCTGGCCCGATTATAAGTGTGCCGGCATCGCTGTCCAGGACGGGGAGCCGCAAATTGAGGGATTTCGGTTTTCCACAAGGAACAGCGCCGTGCCGTCTTTAGCGTGCTTCGTCGAGGATCTGGCGTACCTTCGCGGCCAGGTCGGTACGGCTAAATGGTTTCACCAATAGCTGTACGCCTTCGTGCAACCGGCCCTGATGCGTAATCGCGCTTTCGCTATAGCCGGACATATACAGGACCTTGAGGGCGGGGAGGAGGCTGCGGGCTTTATCGGCCAGCCCCTTTCCATCCACGCCGCCCGGCAGGATAATATCCGTGACCAGCAGGTCGATCCCGCCCATCCCCTCCATCTGCGCCAGCGCGGCATCCGCTCTGTCGGCTTGGCGCACGTCATAGCCAAGCTCATCGAGAATATCGACGGCGACCCCGCGGACATCGGCGTCATCCTCGACCACCATCACGACCTCGCCCCGCGCTGATGTATCGACAACGGATTTGTCAGCGTTTTCCGTCGCGTCGTCCGTGCCTTCGGTGGAACGCGGCAGGTAAACCTTTACCGTGGTGCCTTCACCATGCTCGCTATAGATCCGGGCGTGGCCACCCGATTGTTTAACAAAACCATAGATCATGCTAAGGCCAAGGCCGCTGCCTTTGCCTACCTCCTTGGTGGTGAAGAAGGGCTCAAAAGCCTTCGTGATGACCTCCGGCGACATACCGGTTCCGGTATCGCTGATCGCCAATACCACGTACTGGCCAGGCGTAATGTCGTTCAGGTTATCGACATAGGTATCATCCAGGCGGGCGTTCGCGGTCTCTATTGTCAGTTTGCCGCCCTCGGGCATGGCGTCACGGGCATTGATCGAAAGATTAAGAATGGCGTTTTCCAGCTGCCCGGGATCGGCGTCACAGTGCCAAAGTTCGCCGCTGACCATCAGTTCAACATCGATGGTCTCGCCCAATGTCCGAACCAGGAGATCCCTCATACCCGTCACCAATTGGTTGATGTCGATGGCAACGGGTTGCAGCGGCTGTCGGCGCGAAAAAGCCAAAAGGCGGTGCGTCAGATCGGCGCCACGCTGCGTCGCGCCAAGTGCCCGCGAGGCAAACCTTGTCAGCGTGTCGTCGTCCACGGTTCTTGCGAGCAAAAGCTCTAGATTACCCATGATGATCGCCAGCAGGTTATTGAAATCATGCGCCACGCCACCGGTAAGCTGACCGACGGCTTCCATCTTTTGCGCCTGATTCAATTGTTCCTCGAGGCGCTGATGCGCGGTAATGTCGGTGCCGGTGCCACGGTATCCGGCAAATGCGCCGTCGGCGGTAAATACGGGAAGGCCGCTTATCCTCACATGCCGGTCGCTGCCATCAGGAACGGCGAAGGAGAATTCGAAGTTGCTGAAAGACTGCCGGGCCTCTTGAACCGCGAAATGGGCGCGCCATTTTTCCTCTTCGGCCGCAAGGCCCGCCGCGCCGGCCAATTCGGCGCGCGTCTTGCCGACAATGTCTTTGGTGCGAAAACCGGTAATCTCGTAGTAACGTTCTGATTGATAGCTGAAGCGCAAATCCGGGCCCATTTCCCAAAACCAATCAGACGCGGCATCCGCGAAGTCGCGCAGCCGGCCCTCCGCCTCGCCGCGTTGCAGCGACAATATGTTGTGTGCCTTGACCAGATCGCCCAATTCGTCACTTTCGTGGCCGGCAGGGACAGGGACGTTGTCGTGGCCTGCCTTGATGGCGTCGGCGACACTACGCAGAGGCCGGGCCAGTAGATAATAAAACAGCGCGGCGAGAATAATGGCCAGAAACAGGTTGCGCAGAAGCCCGAATATCAAAATCAGTCCGGAACGATCCAGGAAGTTTTCGGCGATAACATAGGTATCCACCTGAATGCTCAGGTCGCCGGCATGGAACACCTTGTCCTTGGCGTTCAAGGCGACGGTATAGGATTTGGATTCGCCAAAGATTTGATCCGCTAGCCATTTGAGCGAGCCCTGCCGGTGCGGCCGGGAGCTGATGGCCACGCGGTCGCCGAAATTGTCTATGATCCGCGCTTCAAAGACCGCCGTTTGTTGAAAAATGCCGCGCACCACCGTACTGGCCAAAACTTGGTCCAGGTTGAACGCTGCCTGGTAGGCAGGTTCCTCGAATGCCATGAGGAGCTGCTTGAATGTGCTGTCCATTTCGCGCCGCTCGTTGCGCAAATCGGCGGCGATCTGAAGGATGCTGAAAATGATGCCCAAGGCAACGGCAACAAGTACGGCAATGCCCGCCTGTTTGGCGGACAGGCTGCGCGATAGCCATGTGGCCTGGAATGTTTTGTCCCGGCCTGGCGAAACGCCGTTATTTGAACCCTTGCGGGACAGAGAATTTGGATCAACGATTAAATATACTCCGCTTCCCGAATGATCCTGTTGCCTGGGTAGAAGCAAAATTATTTCGACCGGGGGTCATACCATAGGCGTTTGTCATCGAACGGGGTTTCGGGGACAAGCAAAGGGTTGTCGATCCTGAAGAATTTTCGGTCCTTCAAGTGTAACCGCTCAATTTTGTCGCCATTGTATTTCGTGAAAATGGCGTCATAGGTGCCATCTTCAATCATCATGAACATGCCTTCCCGTGCCCGGTCGGCAAGACGGCGGCCGGTTTCGGTCTTGGAAAACCAGAAATACATTGGCAGTGGGTAGTAGACCAGAAGGTCCTGCTCGATATGCAGATCGGGTAGATCTTTCTTTCGCTGATCGTATTCATCAAGAATTTCCGCCGCCGATCTTTGGAAAGCATCGAAACGTTTCTTGATCAGCATATGAAAAAGGCCGTCGTAGTTCGAACCGCCAACCACATTAAACCCATTGTGACGTAGGATATTAACGTCAAGCCAATCGGCGCCCTGACCAATCGAAAAACCTCGTAAATCGTCCAGGGTCTTTACCGAGCTGAAGCGTTGCTGTTGGTCTTTTCGGATCAGATAAACCATGTATCCGGAAAGATTCTTATCGACGGGAATTCTAATCGGGATCAGTGCTTTTTCGAACGCCTGTGATGTGCCGAGATGCATCACGGTAATTTTGCCGCTGCCCTTTACAAGCTCATTGGTCTGGCGCTTTTCGTTCATCGGCAGTGATTTTTGCATCAAATAACCGCCATATTTGTCTTTCGTCTTGTCCAGCGCGGTCCGTAGAATTTCCCATTGATAATCGTACCGGTGATCAAGCGCCGATTCAGGTGCGTTATAAATATAGGTCATGCTGTTTTCGGCCCGGACAGGCACGATGGCGAGGCCCAGCAAGCAGAAAATCAATATATATTTCAGTCTTGCTAACATGCCTTGGCTCCGATTATTAGCGTCATTCTATGCAACTCGAAATGCGCCAAACGTCACCTAAGCTTTTGATTATAGCAAATTTCCATGGCTGAGAAATGTAAAAAGGCCATTGTTGCCCAGGTGGGCGCGCGGCGATTTGCCTTGATGGGCGGATTGCCTTGGCTCTTGCAGTTTTGCTCTGGGAACGGCACATTGCCCGCCGGTTAAAGTACTTTTTTTTGGGGAAAACTTGGATAGCATGGCAGATATCAAGCAGATGCGGATTGATCTGGCCGCCTCCCTGCGTTGGGCGGCGCGGCTTGGCCTGAACGAGGGCGTGGATAATCATTTCTCCATGGCGGTGGCGGGTGCTGACGGCGTGGTCCGGGGCGACAAATTTTTGATCAACCCCTACGGCTGGCACTGGTCGGAGATTACCGCCTCCTCCCTGGTGCTCTGTGATGTCACGGGCAAGGTATTGGAAGGCGATAACGAGGTCGAGGATACGGCATTCTATATCCACAGCCGGGTACATCTGGCCTGTCCCGCCGCCGCCGTCGCCATGCATACCCATCAACCCCAAGCCACGGCGCTGACCCTGCTGGAAGGCGGCCGCTTGGAGATGTGCGAGCAGAACGCCCTGATGTTCGACGAACGTATCGCCTATGACGATGACTATGAAGGCCTGGCGCTTAGCGCCGACGAGGGCGACCGCCTGGCCCAGAAAATGGGCAACCGTAGCCTGTTGCTGATGGCCAGTCACGGCGTCATGGCGGTCGGGCCCAACGTGGCCGAGGCCTTTAATGATCTCTATTACCTGGAGCGGGCGGCGGAATTTCAGATCCTGGCGCGATCGACGGGGGGCAAACTGCGCAGCATTTCCCAGGACGTCCGCGACCGTGTGCGCCAGCAGATGAGTGTGGAGCGGCCCAAGGTGGCCGAGCGTCATTTCGCCGCCCTGCGCCGCATCCTGGACCGGGAAGAACCGGAATACCGGAACTAGACATGGTGTTCGATTGGGTTGCCCGCCTGCTGCACTGGCTGATGGCATTGCTGTTGATCATCATGTTCCTGTTCGGCATGCAGATGGAAGAGCTGACCCTGGCCGAGCGGCGGGAGGCTTTACCCATGCATGCCAGCATGGGCTTGTTGTTGTTGTTGCTGGCATTGTTTCGCCTTTTCTGGCGGCGACGCTATCCCCCGCCGCCCTATCCCGACAGCATGGGCCCAGGGCAGCGGAAATGGGCCAAGGGCGTGGTGCATGCTTTCTATCTACTGATGATCCTGCTGCCCATTGCAGGCTTCCTGCATGCCGCCAGCTATGTGGATTTTGAAATTCATGCCTTTGGCATCTGGAATTTGACCGCCCTGCTGCCGTCGGGGGAGTTATTGACCGGCGTGTTTCACGTCATTCATGGCAGCTGCGCCTGGCTGTTGATCATCCTGGCAATCGGGCATGCCGGCGCCACGTTGAAGCACGCCTTTATCGACCGCGATGAAATCCCGGCCCGGATGCTGCCATTCCTGAGAAAATCTAAATAACGCCACTCTGCTCCAGCAGGCGGCGGTGGGCTTGCAGACTATCTGTGATCATCAGGGCGGCCTGTACCGCGTCGCGGCCCGCTTCGCCGTTGACCGCCGGGGTTTCCTTGGTACGCACGCAGCGGACAAAATCCGCAATCTCGTGGGCCAGGGCGTCGGCCTGTTCGAAACTGAATTCCTCGGTCTCGATGTTCGGTATGCCGGGGAACATCTCGCCCTCGCCTTTGCGCCTTGAGGTCACCTTGCGTTGCGCCAGATCGGCCACCAGATAGGCGTCGGGCTGGAAAATCCGCATGCTGCGCTCGGTCTTCAGGCTGACCCGGGAGGCGGTCAGATTGGCGGCGCAACCGGAGGCAAAGCCCAGCCGCGCCGAGACGATATCCTCGCCCTCCGAGACCACCGCCGCGCCCACCGCATCGACGGAAATCAGCGGTGATTTGACCAAGGCCATGATCAGATCGATATCGTGGATCATCAAATCCAGCACCACGTTGACGTCCTTGGCGCGGGGTTGAAACGGCGCGATGCGGTTGGCCTCGATAAACAGTGGTTTGCTGACCCGTTCGGCCAGGGCGAAATAGGCCGGCGAAAAGCGTTCCAGATGGCCCACCTGCAGGGTCAGGCCCCTGGCCTTGGCGGTGGCGATCAGGGCATTGGCGCTGTCCACGGTCTCGGTAATGGGCTTTTCCACCAACAGGCTGAGGCTCATTTCCAACAGCTCCAACCCAACGGAGTGATGCAGGCTGGTGGGCACGGTCAGCGAGGCGGCATCGACCTTTCCGGCTAGATCCTGGTAATGCTCCAGGGCCTGGCAGCCATGGGCGGCGGCGATCTCGGCCCCGCGCGCGGCATCCTGGTCAACCACGGCGACCAGCTCCACATCATCCATGGCCGCGTATTTTTCCGCATGCAGGCGGCCAAAATGGCCGACGCCGACAACGGCTACTCTTAAACGTTCAGGCATCCCTCGCCCTGTCCCTTCCGGTGTCCGATAGATCGATGCCTAAACCATGCGCGGGCCGGGGCAAAGCGTATTTTGCCCGGGGCGCCTTGGTGTTGGATCAATAGCCGGATTTATTTTGGCGCATGCTGGTTTCCATCCCTTGGACTCGGCGTTATAACTATCAATTCATAGTCTATCTTGGAGCTTTGTCATGACAGCTCATACTGGTTATCTCTTAATTGCCGATATCTCCGGCTATACCCAGTTTCTGACGTCCTCCGAGCAGGACCATGCCAATCCCATCCTGCAATCGCTTTTGAGTTCCTTGGTGGAGCAGGTGGGTGAGCCGCTGCATTTCTGGAAGCTGGACGGTGATGCGGTGCTGGCCTATTCGACGCAGCAGGAATTTCCAACCGGCGAGACGTTTCTGACGATTTGTGAGAACCTCTACAACGCGTTTGCCGACTGTCGACAGAACATCATCGCCAACACCACCTGTCCATGCCGGGCATGCGCCAATGTCGCCATGCTGGATCTAAAGATCATGGCCCATCACGGCGAGTTTGAAGAGATGCAGATCGGCCCGGTCAAGGACATCTCCGGCGCCGACGTCATCCTGGTTCACCGTATGTCCAAGACCGACGTAAGCGAGGCCACCGGCGTGCGAAGCTATGCGCTGTTCAGCGACGCGGCGGTCGAGGCCATGGAAATCAAGACGGCGCTGGTGCCGTTCTCGCAACCGTTCGAGCATTTTGGCGAGGTTTCGATGCAGGTTTACGACCTGGCCAAGGCCTGGGAGAAAATTCGTGCCGGGCGCGAGCGTCATTTCCTGGAGGAGGCGGACGGTGTCTGGACCTACCGCCGCCATTTCGATCTACCGATCGCGCTTGTTTGGGACGCGTTGACCGCGCCGGAATTGAAACAGCGTTGGATGGATAGCATGCTGTCGGTCAGTGTCGATCGCCCAGAGGGCCGCATCGGCACGGGCTCGGCCTATCACTGCGCGCACGAGGCGGCGGATTTCTTCTATAGAATTACCGATTGGGAACCCTTTGAATATTTTTCCACCCGCATCAATGATCCGATGCATGACGGCGTTAGCATGCCCGAGACCTATCACTTAACACAGACCGAGACGGGTACGGAGTTGCGCTATACCATGGGTCAGGCGCATGACGCGGAAGGTAAGCGTTCTGAACCCGCGGAGGAGGGGACGGCAGGCTTCCTATCGGAATTCTGGCCGCTATCCTTCGACGCGATGGACCTGCAGCTCAAGGCGGCGGACTAGGCAAGCTAGTGCGCTGGTTATAACCGCGTGCGCGTGCGATCTAGTCGTGAACGCCCTGGCCCATCAACGATGCAAAACGCCGTAAAGCCATAACAGCAGGAAGGCGAACAGGCCTTCCGCCGACATCACCATCAGGGCCGTTGGCACGCCAAAGGATTCCGCCATCCAACCGACGTTCAATAACCCGATTGGCCCCGTGCCAATGCACAGCGCCAGCACGCCGAACACCCGGCTGCGGTAGGCCGGTTGCGTGCCCATATAGGTCATCGTGCTTTGCATGGTCCCGAAACAAGCGCCGGCCAGCCCCATCACCGTCAAGGACGCGATGGCGGCGACAAACGAATGATGCGGTCCGCCCGCGACGGACGAGAGGACGCCGAGATAGAAAATCATGACAAGATAGAGCGCCGACCCCCAGAGAAATATCCGTGCGAAATTCACCTGCGTGGCATGGATCGCAACGACCATCGCACCTAGGAAGGCGCCAAACCCTTCCAGGCTGGACAGCAAGCCGACCTGGAATGGATCCAGTCCCAGACGTTCCTTGCCCAGGATCGGGATCATCGAGTTGAACGGAAAGCCCCAGACATTGAACACAATGGTCACCGCTAGAACCCGCCGCAGTTCCCAATTGCCATGCACAAACCGAATGCCGGCGATCAAATCGTTGATCAGCGCCGTATGTCCCACGCGGCCGCCGGATGCGGGCAGCCGCGTCATGATAATCAGCACCAGGCTGACCGAATAAACCACGGCGCTAAGCGTAAACACCCCGGTGATCCCGACCAATTGCAACATCACCCCGCCAAGCAGCGGCCCCAGCATTCGCGTGGCACTGTTCGAGGCGGCGTCGAAGCTCATCGCCATGGCCAACGCGCCGCCCGCGACATCGCCGACAAGGCGTCGGCGAACCGGCATATCGGTGGCCCAAAACAGACCGCTGATCACCGAGGCGATGAAAATATGCGTGACGGTCAAGCTAGCGGTATAAGCCAACGATGCCATGGTCACCGCGACCACGAGGATCATCGCGATCGAGGCGCTTAGCAACAGTTTGCGATTTACCCGGTCCGCGATGCCGCCGATGACCGGTCCGCAGATGGCCAGCGGCAGCCCCCAGAGGATTGGCACGATCGCCACCAACAACGGCGATCCGGTGATTTCGAATGTGTAAACACCCAGCGCCAGCAACTGGAACCAGCGGGTGAACCCGGTGAGGACGCCCAAGGCCCAGATCGAGAGATAATTCGGATTGTGTAGCAAGGCGCCCATCGCGGCGCGCTTCGTGCCGGCCTCGGCGTCTTCGCCGCCGCCCCCGGAGCCTCCGGAGCCCCCAGGGCCTAGCTCTTTTTCGCTATCCGGCGTCGATCCGATGGTCATCTAGTCCGCGCCCAATTGCCCGGGCGCGGCCTCGCCGCCGTTGACTTGCACCGGTTTTGACCGCATTACGAATACACACTCCATCTTTTGGCTATTGATTCCGGGCTGCTGGTATAAGTGCCACGCCAACGAACGCGAAGTGATTTTGATATTGGATATTAGAGCGAAAATAAAGGCGGCAATAGGCGTCGGCCTGATCGGCGGCGCCCTTTTGCTGTCCTATGAAGTCTTTTACTGGTTTACGCATGTCTATGAAAGTAACGCCAGCGTGCAGACTGACTTCACCAACATTTCCGCGCAGGTGGATGGCAAGATCGCCGAAATTCTGGTCGAGGCGGGCGACGAGGTCAAAGAGGGCCAACTGCTGATTACGCTGGTTCAGGATGACATCAAGCTGAACATCGCGTCCCTGAAAACCGATTTGGCGCTTGAAGTCGCCAACCAGGCTAGTCTTGGCACGGAAAAAGAGGCCTATGAAGAGGAGCTCGGCTCGAAGCTTGAAACACAACGGGAAAAAATTCAGGCCTTGAAGCAGGAGCACCAGGCGATCCAGGAACGTCTTGTGCTGGCCCACAACAACCTGCGGCGGGTCACGGTGCTGTTCAACAAAAAGCTGGCGCCGGAAACGACACTCAGCGCGGAACAGGACAAGATACTGGTGCTGCGTGGCACCGCATCGCTGTTTGCCGGCAGAATAGCGGTGGCGAAAAAGATGCTCGGCCAGTTCATCGCGGCGCGCCGGCACCTCGATGTCCTCGACACCAAAATAAAGATCTCGCGCGTCAAGCAGGAGCAGATCAAGGATCTCATCAAAAAGCAGGAATTGTCCTTAAGCTACCGGCATATCGCCAGCCCCATCGACGGCATGGTCGGCACGATCCGTAGGTTCAAGGGCGAATATATCGAGGATGGCGTCGATATTCTGATGCTGCACAATCCAAAATTTTACTGGATCGAGGCGAATATCGATGAAAGCCAGATCCGCCATGTGGCGGTGGGGCAAGAGGTGCTGATCAACCTGAACGCCTATCCCTTTCGCGACTTCTACGGACAAGTTCGCCGGATCGGCAACATCACGACGACCGAAATAGGCGACGGCGGCCGCGCCGGGGGGGCCGGGCGGCTGGGTGGTTGGGTGGAACGGGTTCCCGTCCGCATATCCCTGGACAACCCGCCGCCGAACCTGACGCCCGGCATGGGTGCCGACGTCAACGTCCGCATCTACGAAAACATCAAACTGTGGTGAGCTGCCCTGATCCCAACAGCTGTCTATTTATCAAAGGCCTTTTTTAGCTGCACAAGTTGCTGGATCGGCGTGCTTGGCTGTTTGAAGTCAATATTCTCGGCCATCATGGAGCCGACCAGTTTTTCAAATCGGTCCGCGTCGACATTCCTGAAAAGGAATGTCAGCATCAAGGCATCGCCTCGGGATTCATAAAATGCCGACAGCTTCAATATGTAGCGGTACAGGCTGATAAGAATCGACAGGATGAAAACGAGGAAAAAGACGGTGCCGAACCGTGTGATATTCGACTGCAAAAGGAAATTCATTAGATCTTGAGATTCGGGCATGCGATTTTCCTAGTTTTCGCTTGGGTGTCTTCTACATGAGGGTCTTCACTTGGTGGGCTTTTGTGTTGGGTCTTCCCCTGCAATTATCTTCTCGATCCGCACGAACTCCTCTATCTGCGCCACTTGCTCCGGATTTGAGCTGCTTTCGGCGATGATGGTTCGAACAAATTCTGCACGGTTTCTCTCGAAGTCACTGGTTTTGTTGTTTGGATTTGATTGACGTTCATTGAAGCGTTTTGCAATTGAAGGAAATGATGGGCCGAATGCAGCAACAAATTTTTCGAATCGTGGCGCCCACTTAATTATAAGAGGTACCGCCGAAAGCAATGCGGAAACTCTTCTATTTAGGTCCGCTTTCTGGCTGCGGACTGTTTCTTGTCTACTGCGAACGATTTCTTGCTGACTACGAACGATTTCCGATCGCGTTACCGCGGATTTTTTTGCTTCGTCTATGGTAATATCGCCGGCCTGGACGAATACGTAGATGCCTAAACCGAAGATGCCGGCAATGCCAAACAGCACCGCAACAGCGCTTATGTTCAGCAGTTTTGCCCGCCGCCGAAAAATTCCAACTTGCGCGAGGAGTTTTGCTTCCTCCGCGGGCGTCAACACCCGCGGAACAATGTCATGCGCCCCGTTCGGCGAATCTAGTTTCGGTGGTTCGTTTGCGCCCGTTTCGGCCATTTATGTCCCGTGCGGAAATTTGTTAGAATTTTCTTGGCCGCAACCTGTTCCGCTTCAATAGGTGTGATTTGCGAGCATCCGGTCGATTGAAAATTCGCGGTAACGACATGTTATGCAACAAAACTTTGCATTGATTCATAATTCACGCAAGCGTCGATGCTGAACAAAATGAGTGGATTCCACGGCGGTAACATATCTGGCCGCCGCCCAAAAAGCCTAACGCGCGCTATGCTGTTCAGCCCTGGTCGGAGAAATACGGCGGCGCCATGATGGCGTTGGGGTGGTTCAGGGCGATGCGTTCTTTGTGGGCCGGGTGGCCTGGTTCGAGGTCGCGAAACCAGGCTTGTACGTCCGAGGCGCCGTGGTGGCCGTTGGCGGCATCCCAACTCTCGTCCAGCCGCGCGAAGCATTGCGAGCCATTGGTGCTGGCCGCCAGCTTTTGCACCGCGAAGGCCAGCATCGCCTGGCATCTCACCAGGCTTTTTTGCATGACGGATTTGATGCTGTCGCCTTCGCCGACCGCCCAGCGTTCAACGGCATAAATCGGGCCGCTGTCGATGGCCGCATCGATCTCGTGCAGGGTGACGCCGTGATGGCGGCGGACGCCGCGTCTGATCACGGGCTGGCAATAAATCCCCCAGGCGCCGGGATGTTCGGGCGGGGCGGGATGAATGTTGATGGCGCCGAAAGAGGCCTGGGCAAGGTGATGTGGTCGCAGAATGATGCCGCTGATATGCGAGATGATCAGGTTGTAACTGCTCGCCTCGATCCGGCCAAGCACCCTGGGCTTGGTCTCCTTGTTGCCCATTTGCCAATACAGGCTTTCGACATTGGCGAAATGCACCCGCGCCATGGCCGTGATGTCGTCGATGACGCCAGGAACCGAAGTGAGTAAAAGCACGTTGTAGTCTTGCGTCCGGGCCATTTCACAAACTCCATATGCGCGCGCCTCGCGATCGTCGCAATGTGGCACAACGCGATCAACCGCCACCGCAATTGGAAAAGTTGAAAACGGTAAACAATGTCATGCCCGGACTTGATCCGGGTATCCAGAGCCGCAGGGCCGATAGGCCGAGGGTCGGCGCGGAACCGCGCCAGTTAGCAGACCTTGCAGTTGGTTTTTTCCTGTTCAATCAGTGCGGTAAGCTGGCCATAGTCGATGGCGCCGGGCACCAGTTGTTCGCCGACGATCAGGCTGGGGGTGCCGCGAATGCCCATGGTGGCGGCAAGTTCCCGGTTCGCCTTGATGATGCGGGCGATCTTCGGGCTTTCCATATCCCGTTTCAGGCGCTTTACGTCCAGGCCAATATCCTTGGCGGTCTGATAGATCGCGGCCTCGGTCAGGCGGCGGCGCAGGCCCATGACGGTGTCATGGAAAATCCGGTATTTGCCCTGCATCTTGGCGGCCAGGGCGGCCTTGGAGGCGGTGACCGAAACCTCGCCCAGAATAGGGAATTCCTTGAATACGAAGCGCACGGATTTGTCCGTCTCCAACAATCGCGCCATGGTGGGGAGGAAGCGTTTGCAGTAGCCGCATTGGTAGTCGAAGAACTCCACCACGGGAAATTTGCCCATGGGGTTGGCGATGAAATCATCGTGGGAGGCAAACAGGGCATCGCGATTGGCCTGGATCTTGCCGGCCATGCCGGCCTCTTCCTCGGCCTTTTGCCGGGCTTCCAGCTTCCGCATCACCTCGACCAGCAGTTCGGGATGCTCCAGCAGATAGTTGCGGATGATCTTTTCGATGCGGACGGTTTCCGGATCGGTGGACTGTTGCGCCTCGCCGCCACTCGCCATCATCAGCGGCATCAGGGCGAAAACAACAAACAGGCCGATGCGGCGAAATACTGAAACGGTCATGGTCTCTCCGTGCGGACGTTTGGTTGATGAGGCCGACAAAAATATCGGCGATCATGTCGCGCCAAGCCGCTTGACGCAAGCCGGATCATGGCTTTGGCCATTCACGCTACCGTGCGCACCCGCGCCACCGCCTCGCGCCAGGCGTCATACAGTTGCTCCCGCCGCCCGGCCGCCATATTCGGGGTGAAGCTGGCCTGGCACCGCCATTGCGCCGCGATCGCCTCGGTCGATGGGTACAGACCCGTTTGCAGTCCCGCCAGATAGGCCGCCCCCAGGGCCGTGGTCTCGGTCACGGCGGGACGGTCGACGGCGACATCAAGGATGTCGGCCAGAAACTGCATCAGCCAGTCGTTTTCAACCATACCGCCATCAACCCGCAACACATCGAGGACGAGATTATTTGTCGCCCCCGCCGTCGCCGCATCCCGCTGCATGGCCAACAGCAAATCCCGGGTCTGATAGCAGACCGCCTCCAGCCCGGCGCGGACGACCTGTGCGATGGAGCTGTCACGGGTCAGGCCGACGATGGCACCCCTGGCGTCCGCATCCCAATAGGGCGCGCCCAGGCCGGTGAAGGCGGGCACCATGACCACGCCGCCGGTGGAATCCAAACCGCTGGCCAGGGCTTCTGAGTCAGGTGCGGCGTCAATCAGTTTCAAGCCATCCCGCAACCATTGCATGGCGGCGCCGGCGACGAAAATGCTGCCCTCCAGGGCATAGGTGGTTTGCCCGTCCAGGCGATAGGCGACGGTGGTCAACATGCGGTTTTGCGAGCGCACGGCTTCATCACCGGTGTTCAGCATGACGAAACAGCCGGTGCCGTAGGTTGATTTGATCATGCCTGGCTTGAAGCAGGCCTGACCGATGGTGGCGGCTTGTTGATCGCCCGCCATGCCGGCAATGGTGATGGGAGCGCCGAACAGATCTTTTGTGGTATGGCCGAAATCGGCGGCGCAATCGCGCACCTCGGGCAACAAGACCATGGGGATGTTCAGCAATTGGCAAAGCTCTTCGTCCCAGCACTGACGGTGAATATCGAACAGCATTGTGCGTGAGGCATTGGTGGCGTCCGTAGCATGCAACGCTTTTGCACCAGCTGGGCCCCCCGTCAGGTTCCACAACAGCCAGCTATCGATGGTGCCAAAGGCCAGCTCGCCCGCCTGTGCCGCGCCACGGGCGCCGGCCACGTTGTCCAACAGCCAGGCGATCTTGCTGGCGGAAAAATACGGATCAACAATCAGTCCGGTGCGTTCCTGGATCAGCTTGTCATGCCCGGCCTGGCGCAGTTTCTCGCACAGACCGGCCGTGCGCCGGTCCTGCCAGACGATGGCGTTGTGGATCGGCTGGCCGTTATCGCGGCGCCAGATCACGGTGGTTTCCCGTTGATTGGTGATGCCGATGCCGGCAATCTGTTCGGCGCCGATACCTGCCTGCTCCACCGCCGCGCGCGCCGTCGCCAAGGTGTCCCGCCAGATCACCATGGCGTCGTGTTCGACCAGGCCGGGAGCCGGAAAAATTTGCGGTAGTTCCTGTTGCGCGCTGGCCCGTGCCACGCCTGCATGATCGAACAGAATGGCGCGGCTTGACGTGGTGCCCTGATCCAGGGCGAGGACGAAGTCGTTCAGGCTCATTTTTTTGCTCGTCTTTTAGCGGCCTGTTCCGCTGCCGTTTTCAGATCCTGGGCCCGCAGCCAGCCTGGCGATCCCTTGGGCAAGACATGCTCGGCCCGTTTGGCCTGGCCGATGGCGTCACGGAATTTGCCGGTCAGGATATAGCGCTCGGCGGTGGCCAGGGCGGCCTGGCCGATATTGCCCTTGCGGCCATGGGCCATGCCCAGCCAGCGCCAGGCGGTCGGATTGCCCGGCGCCAGCTGCACCGCGCGGCGCAGGTTCTTGATCGCGGCATCAATATGACGGCCGTCTTCCACCGTTACCTGGGCCTGGCCCAGACCGATGCGCAACAGCGGTTCGTTCGGGCGCAAGGCCACGGCCCGTTCATAGGGCGTGACGGCGGCCTCCGCTTGACCGCTTTCAAACAGGATCTGGCCGTAGAATTCGTGGAAATACGGATCATTGGGCCGCTCATCCAATAACCCCGCCATTAAGGCCAGGGCCTTTTTCGTCTCGCGCTTTTTGTGCCGGGCAATGGCGCGGGCATAGCGGCCGGGCATGCTGTTGTCGGTGGGGGGATAGGTGCGAAAGGTGGTGACCGTGGAGTCCAGAAAGGCGATCAGCTTGGCCTTCATGCGGGCGTGGCGCTCAACGAACAGCGGGGGTTCCGGTGCGTTGGAAAAACGCGAAGTTTCCACATGGGCGCGGATGGCGTCGACCCGGTTCCGGGTCAGGGGATGGGTGCGCACATAAGGGTCCTGGCTGGCGGTCAACAGCGCCTCCTGATCGCCCAGTTTGTCGAAGAAATCCAACATGCCCCGGGCCGATTGCCCGGTCTGCTCCAACATGGCGATGGCGGCGCCATCGGCCGAACCTTCCTGAACGCGGCTGTATTTCAGAAACGAACGTTGCGCCACCTGACTGCCGCCGGCGATGATGGCCTGGCCGGCACCGCCCTGACCGGCAATGGCGGCGGCGGCGCCCAGAACAAAGGCCATGATCGATTGCGCCGAGGCATCGCGCAGGGCATCCTGGGTGCGGGCCAGATGGCCGCCTGTAATGTGCCCGGTTTCATGGGCGATCACGCCGATCACCTGATTGGCGTTGTCCGAGGCAATCAACAGGCCGGTGTTGATAAAAATCTTTTGTCCGCCGGCGACAAAGGCATTGAGCGAGGGATCATTAACCAGGTATACGCGCACCGCCGAGGGTTCCAGGCCGGCGACTGCGAACAGTGGTGTCCCGAACAGACGGATGGTATCCTCGATCTCCGCATCGCGGATAAAGCTGATCTTTCGCGCCTGGGCGGTACCGGACCCCGGCAATAGTGAGATCGGCAGGATCAGCGGCGCCGCCAGCATCGAGATAGAAAGCAGTAGAAGTCCAATTATGTATCGCAAGCCCAAGGCTCCATCAGTTAATTGTATCCAACCTAGGTTCGCCGCTACCTGCCGTCAACGCACAGGTCGCTCGGCAGGGTCGATGGGTCGGCCCGCGGGTCGGCTAACAGGCAGGCTAACGGGGGGGCTGGCAATTGCCCTGCTGCTCCTGGCCGGCTGTGGGAAACCGGCGCCGAAGGTTGGCCAGATCGGCGCTGTCGAAGGCTTCCTGGGCGGCATCGTCGCCGAGGAACCACGCGCCGCGCTGTTGGCCCGGGATGCGTTGTCAGCGGGTGGAACGGCGGCGGATGCGGCCACGGCGGCCTTTTTCGCCATGACCGTGACCTATCCCGTTGCCGTTGGCTTGGGCGGCGGTGGGCTCTGTCTCTATTACGATCATCGTGGCAACAAGGCCGAGACTTTGAGTTTCATGGCTTCGACGCCCAGCGGCGGCGGGGCGGTGGCGATGCCGGGGGCGTTGCGGGGCATGGCCTTGTTGCACAGCCGCTATGGCCGCCTGCCGTGGGGACAATTGGTGGCGCCGAGCGAGAAACTGGCCCGCTTCGGCCACTCCATCAGCCGCGCCCTGGCCAAGCGCCTGGCGCCGCAGGCCGCTAAACTGCGTCGCGATGCGCTAGCCTCTCAATTGTTCCTGCACCCCGACGGCACGCCGCTAGTAGAGGCTGAAAACCTGGTGCAGGTAGAGCTGGCCTCGGTCCTGACGCGGATCCGGACACGGGGGTTGAGCGATTTTTACAGCGCGGAAATGGGCCGGCAATGGCTCTCTGCCAGCGGCGGTCATGGCGGCAAGGCGACGATCGGCGATCTACGCGGCTATCGTGCGCTTTGGGGCGAAACCGGCCAGCGTTCCATCGGCAATGAAATTCTGCATTTTCCAAAACTTGCGCAGGCCAAGGGCCCGACCTTAAAACTAAGCAACCTGTTGGGCAGCAAACCGGTTGCGGCGGCCATGGTTTTTGCCAAGGACGATATCGCCATGACCCATGACCGGGGCGAGGCGGGCCTGGTGGTGGGCGATAGCTTCGGCTCGGCGGCGGCGTGCGTGTTTCAGATGAACGGGGCCTTTGGCAGCGGCACAATGGCGGCAAATATGGGTATCTTTTTGACCCCCAGCAATGCCGGGGGTGTTGCCGGCGGCGGCGACTGGCCTGGTTATCCCTTGCCGTTGCTGAGCGTCAACGAAAATGTTCACCAGGTGTTTATGGCGGCCGCCGGCACCGGCGGGCCCTTGGGGGCGGCAAGCGCGGCGGCACTCAGCCGCCGGACAATGGCCGCTGGCGAGACGCTGGCCCAGATCATGGCGGCCGCCAAATCGGCTGGTTCGGACAGTGTGCCGGCCCGAGTGCAAGCATTATGGTGCCCAAAGGGCATTCGCGACGGTGCCGGCAGCTGTCAGTTCGCCACCGACGCCAGGGCATATGGCCTGGCCGTTTTCGATCAATTTTGAGGCCGTCATGAAAATTTCCCAACGCGGCGCGATTCCCCGCTTTATCGTCATGGATGTGATGAAGGCCGCGGCCGAGCACGAGGCGGCGGGCGAGGGCGTCCTGCATATGGAAGTCGGCCAGCCTTCCACCGCCGCGCCAAAGGGCGTGGTGGCGGCGGCCAAGCAGGCCCTGGATGACGACGTGCTGGGCTATACCCTGGCCACGGGGATCGAACCGTTGCGCCAACGTATTGCGCGGCACTATCAGGATTTCTACGGCGTCACGGTGCCCAGCGAACGGATCTGCGTTACCACCGGCTCTTCCGCCGGCTTTTTGCTGACCTTCCTGGCGGCCTTTGACCCCGGTGACAAGGTGGCTATCCTGCGGCCGGGCTATCCCTGTTATCGGAATATTCTGGGCGCCCTGGATATCGAGGCGGTGGAAGTGCCCGTGGGCCCTGAAGGCCGGTTTCAGCCGACCTTGGAAATGCTCGATGCGGCGGGCGGTAGCGAGCTGGACGGGTTGTTGATTGCCTCGCCCGCCAACCCGACCGGTTCCATGCTGCGCCAGGATGAATTGCGGCGGATCCTGGAATATTGCCAGACCAAGCAGATCCGCTACATCTCGGACGAGATCTATCACGGCATCACCTATGACGAACGGGCGGTAACCGCCGCCGCCATCAATGACAATGCCGTGGTTATCAACTCGTTCTCGAAATATTATTCCATGACCGGCTGGCGGCTGGGTTGGATGGTGCTGCCCGAGGATATGCTGCGCCCGGTGGAACGCCTGGCGCAAAACCTTTTCATCTCAGCCCCCAGCCTGGCCCAGTATGCCGCCGTCGCGGCCTTTGATTGCGCAGAGGAGCTGGACGGCAATGTGGCCCGCTACGCCCGTAACCGGGAATTGTTGCTGAAGGAGCTGCCGAAAGCCGGCCTGGATCAATTGGCGCCCGCCGACGGTGCCTTTTACATCTATGCCGATGTGCGCAAGTTTACCAATGATGCCCTGGCGTTTTGTGCCCAGATGCTGGAAGAAACAGGCATCGCGGCGACACCGGGCAACGATTTCGATCCCGTCGACGGTGCCGCCTTTGTGCGCTTTTCCTTTGCCGGCTCGACCGAGGACATGGCGGAAGCCTGCCGCCGACTAAACGGCTGGCTTCGCCAAAAATCCTGAATAGCGCAATTTTCAATTAATCAGAGTCGCCACCGTAGCTTATTTGGCGCGACGTAAGTAATTGGGTCAATTGCTCGATTCTTACGAGTCCAAGCGCATTCTCTTCGAATGCGCTCTAGCGTCTAAAACGGCCTAGAACAGCCGGCCCCGTTGCCACCAGCCGCGCCGCTTTGGCTTGTCCGGATCGGCTGGCGCCTCTTCCGCTGCAACCTCCTCGGTAGCCGCTTCCGCCGCCTCCGCGACAGGTTCGTCCGCCGCCGCCATGGGCTCCGGCGTTACCGGATCGGGTTGTACCGGTTCCGGCACCACGATTACTTCGGGCACGGCAACATCGGCTGCCACGGCATCACTGGCAGCTGCCTCACCGCTACTCTCACCGGTATTCTCATTGGCAGTATCCGCCGTATCGGCCGGGGTCGCGCCGCCCGTCATGCCCGTGGCGGTGAAACCAATGGGATTTGCCGGTGCGTTTTCGTTGGCCGAGCTATCCGCCGCCAATGCCGGTTCGCCGTCGCCTGGCGCGGCATCGTTGGCAATTTCGCCAGCGGCGCCATTGCCGCCATCAGCGTCCTCGGTGCTAGCGGCTGCCTCGGCGCCCTCGGCCTCGTCGCCGCCGTTGCGCCGACGTCGCCCGCCACGGCGGCCACGCCGCCGCCGGCGCGGTTTTTCCTCGCCATCACCATCGCCATCACCGTTTGACGCCGCGGCCTGGTCCTGATCGCCAACCGCATCGCCGTCGCTTTCGCCAGCTTCGCCATTGCTCTCATTGGCGGCGGCAGTGTCGCCGCCATCCTCGGCTTTTTTGTCTTCACCCTTATCTTCACCACGGCGGCGCGGGCGGCGTCGGCGGCGCGGGCGTTTTTCCTTGGCTTTTTCCGGCTCATCAGCGCTTTCCTCGGCGTCATCCGCTTCAGCCGCCGCCGCTTCGTCAGCGGCCAGGGCGTCATCGTCGTCAAGGCCGGGCAGCAGGGCCGCGGTGCGCTTGCGCTCGCTCTCGATCTCCTCGATCTCTTCCGCCGTGCGGGTGCGGTCGATGTCGACGCGGCAATCGGGCGCCACCAGGGTATCATCGCCCAGGACGTGCACACCCATGCCATAGCGTTGTTCAATTTCGGCTAGGTGATCGCGCTTTTGGTTCAGCATATACAGCGCCACTTCCGCCGGCGCATGCACGGTCAATTGCGCCGCTCGGCCCCGGATGCCTTCTTCCTCGATGGCGCGCAGGACGTGCAGGGCGGTGGATTCCGTGGTTCGGACAAAACCCGTGCCGGCGCAGATTTCGCAGGTTCTGGTCGAGGCCTCGAACAGCGAAGGGCGCAGCCGCTGGCGCGACATTTCCATCAGTCCAAAGGACGATATGCGGCCGACCTGAATGCGGGCCCGGTCATCTTTCAGGGCCTCCTTCATGCGCCGTTCCACCGCACGGTTGTTGCGGTTTTCGTCCATGTCGATGAAATCGATCACCACCAGGCCGGCCAAATCGCGCAGGCGCAGCTGGCGGCCGACCTCGGATGCGGCCTCCAGATTGGTCTTCAGGGCGGTTTCCTCGATATTCCGCTCCTTGGTGGAGCGGCCCGAGTTAACGTCGACGGCGACCAGGGCCTCGGTCTGGGCCAGCACCAGATAGCCGCCTGATTTCAGCTGCACCACATTGGAATGCATGCTGTCCAGTTGTTGTTCCACCTGATAGCGGTGCAGCAAGGGAATGCGGTCGCGGTAGGGCTGCACCTTTTTGGAATGGGACGGCATCAGCATGCGCATGAAATCCTTGGCCACGCGGTAGCCGTCTTCGCCATCGACCAGAATTTCATCGATATCCTTGGCGTACATGTCACGGATGGCGCGTTTGATCAGGTCCGCCTCTTCATAGACGGCGCTGGGCGCCGTCGAATCCAGGGTCAGATCGCGCACGCTGTCCCACAGCCGCAACAGATATTCAAAGTCGCGGCGAATCTCCGATTTGGTGCGGTTCTGCCCGGCGGTACGGACGATCACGCCCATGCCCTGGGGCACATCCAGATCCGAGACGATATCCTTCAACTTGCGGCGATGGGTCTGACTGGCGATCTTGCGGCTGATACCGCCGCCCCGCGCCGTATTTGGCATCAAAACGCAATACCGCCCGGCCAGGGACAAATAGGTGGTCAGCGCCGCACCCTTGTTGCCGCGTTCTTCCTTGACCACCTGGATTAGCAGGATCTGCCGCCGTTTGATGACTTCCTGAATTTTGTAGCTGCGCCGGTTGCGGGCGCGGGGCCGGGGTACTTCGTCCATGGCGTCAACGGCGCCCGCTTCCTGTGCCGCTTCCGGCGCATCGCCGTCATCGTCGTCGTCGCCATTTTCGTTATCTGTTTCGGCACCCGCATCCGCTTCGGCATCCAATTCGGCACCGGTGTCGGTTTGGATGGTCTCGCCAACCGCATCATCGCCGGCAGCATCGGCCTGGGCCTCGGTACTCTCGACGCCCTCGACGCTATTACTATCGTCATCGTCGTCATCATCGTCGAGGCTGCCATTGCCGTCGACCCGGTCCTCCAGCTCCGCCTCGCGGGCGGCCTGTTCGGCCTCGTCCAGCAGCAGCGCCTCGCGGTCGGCAACCGGAATTTGATAGTAGTCGGGATGGATCTCGTTAAAGGCCAAAAAACCGTGGCGGTTGCCACCGTAATCCACAAAGGCCGCCTGCAACGAGGGTTCAACCCGCGTTACCTTAGCCAGATAAATATTGCCTTTTAGTTGTCGTTTGGTGGCCGTTTCAAAGTCAAAATCAACCAGCCGTTTTCCGTCAACGACGACGATGCGGGTTTCCTCCGCATGCGTCGCGTCAATCAACATACGCGTCGTCATCTATTTATGCCCGCATCCAACCGGCATAATCATGCCGGATGCCACGGTCCCTCATTATAGCGAAGCCGGTTATGGGGATATCAACCCGTCAAACGGCACGGCTAGAGGCAATTGTTCCGCAAAACTGTCTTTGTAAGAGTTCGCCACGCTATTCCGGGCGATCTCACCAAACAACCTCGCTAGGATCAATGCCGCGGCGGAAAAATGCCGCGACAATGCCTTGGCCGACCAGGACGGGGATCCTTCTACCATCACCCGATCAGTATGATGCCTATGGCACCACGCCTAATCTGGCTTCGAATTCACCTATCCAATCCGTCAATTCAATGCGTAACAACGTAGATCTGGTACTTGCGGCCACCGATAAGAAACTATCGTGCCGGAACAATCCAGCCTGTCGTTGCCACGCCATCGCCGTATACAAAAAACCAGCGAAACGATGACGAAACTATTACACGAATCCCATGATATACGCTTGATCGGCAAATTCTCAAAGAAAATACTGCTAAAGATACGGTCAGACGGAAAATGCCCCAGCCATTTTGCCTTTGCCAATAGGTTGGATTGGCTATCCGAGGCCACATTGGATATTGTGTTTTAGTGATTCGTAACTACTAGATGTGCGATGCCTGTTAGAAAACATTTTTGCCTGCTTTTATTTGCCGGTCTGTGCTGCGCGCTTGCCCAAGGTGCGTGGGCCGAGACTGTTGTCCATGACATCAGGATTGGCATCCACCAGAAAAAGACGCGGGTGGTGCTTGATCTCTCGGAGCGGCCGGGCTTTCAGATCTTTGCCCTGGCCGATCCCTACCGCATCGTCCTCGATCTGCCCGATATTGACTGGCAGGTGCCGCCCGGAACCGCGCGGCGCAAGGGCGGTCTGATCGCGGGTTTGCGTTATGGCCAGTTTCAACCTGGCAATTCCCGCGTGGTGATGGATTTGCGCGGCCCCGGCACGGTCGGCAAATCCTTTGTCATTCCGGGCACGAAAGACCGCGGCCCGCGTCTGGTCATCGATATCCGCAAGGCCACGCGCCAGGCCTTCCTCGCGGCCTTGAAGACACCGCCCAAGGCGGCGAAGCATCGGGCGAAAATTCCGTTGCAGGCGAAGGCCAAACGCTCACCCCTGCAAAAGCCTCTGGTGGTGATTGATCCGGGTCATGGTGGCATTGATCCCGGCGCCATCGGTATTGGCGGCAGTTTCGAGAAGCATGTGACGTTGGGGATGGCGCACCAGATACGCAGGGCTATTCTGGGCCTTGGCCGGCAGCGGGTTTTGTTGACGCGGAGCCGGGATGTTTTTATTCCTCTGCGCCACCGGGTGGCGATCGCCCGGGCGGCGGGGGCGGATCTGTTCGTTTCGATTCACGCCGATTCCATCGCCAACCACCGGGTCCGCGGCGGCGGCATCTATACCTTGTCGGAAAATTCCTCCGACGAGGAATCCGCCGCCCTGGCGGCCAAGGAGAACCGCTCCGATGTTATCGCCGGAGTCAATTTGAGCGGCCATGATGATGAAGTCGCCTCGATCCTGATTGATCTGACCCAGCGCGAGACGATGAATTATTCGGCGCATTTTGCGTCCGCCCTGGTGCCGCAGCTGCGGCAATTGATCCATATGCGCCGTAAACCGCACCGTTTTGCCGGTTTCCGGGTGCTGAAGGCGCCGGATGTGCCCTCGGTGCTGGTGGAATTGGGCTATCTCTCAAACCGGCGGGACGAGAAGATGCTGACCTCTTCGAAGTCCCGCGCCGCCATCGCCGCCGCGATCGGGCGCGCCGTGGACAATTATTTCAAAGACCCGAAACCCTGAGATGGCCCTGACAATGGCGGCGTTGACGCCTTGAAACCGCCACATTTGTTCGCTATCTGCTAAACTACGGGCGCGGCTTTGCAGAAAGAGCAAAAACGGTGCATCGGCCAAAAACGGTGCATCGGCCAAAAACGGTGCATCGGAAGGACGGCATGACGACAACATGATACGGTTTTTGGCGGTTTTGTTTTCGCTAGTTCTGCTGCTGGCCTTGGCCGCGGGCGGGGCTAGCCTGTACGTGTTTTGGCGTTTTGGGCGAGACCTGCCCGATTACAGCCAGTTGGCCGACTACCGCCCGGCGGTGATGAGCCGAGTGCACGCGGGCGATGGTACCCTGATCGCCGAATTCGCCCACCAGAGGCGCCTGTTCGTGCCCATTGCCGCCATGCCGAAGCAGGTTATTCAGGCCTTTCTAGCGGCCGAGGACAAGACCTTTTATACTCACCCCGGTATAGATTTCGCCGGCATCGCCTCGGCCATGCTGCGCAATATCAAGAACATCGGCGGCAAGCGCCGGCCGGTGGGCGCCTCGACCATTACGCAGCAGGTGGCAAAGAATTTTCTGCTGACCAACGAGCTTTCCATCGCCCGCAAGATCAAGGAAGCGATCCTGGCCTTCCGCATCGAGCACGCCTTTTCCAAGGACCGCATACTCGAGCTTTATCTGAACGAAATTTATCTCGGCCTGGGCAGTTATGGCGTGGCCGCCGCGGCGCTGAATTATTTCGATAAATCCCTTGATGAATTAAACCTTGAGGAGACGGCCTTTCTGGCGGCCCTGCCCAAGGCGCCCAATAATTACCACCCCATCCGCAACCGCAAGGCGGCCGAAGGACGGCGGGACTGGGTGCTGGGTCAGATGGCCGAGAACGGCGTGATCTCGGCCCTGGACGCCAAGCGGGCCTCCTCCCGCGCCCTGTTGATGCGCCGGCCCGATCCCACGCGTTTTCTGGAGGCGGGCTTCTTCGCCGAGGAAGTGCGCCGGGAATTGCTGCAGCGCTATGGTGAAGAGCGCCTGTACGAGGACGGTCTGTCGGTACGCACCACGTTGGAGCCGGCCTTGCAAGCAATAGCGGATGCCGAGCTGCGGGCTGGTTTGGAGGTCTATGACCGCCGCCACGGCTGGCGCGGCCCGCTGGCCCGGATCGAAGAGCGGGAGAATTGGATCGCCGCCCTGGCCAAGGTGCCGATCCCGCCGGCCATAGGTTCATGGTACATGGCGGTGGTCCTGGCATTGCATCCTGAACGGGCCGAAATCGGCTTTTCCAATGGCGTTGAAGGGCAGATTTTGCTGCCCCATATGAGTTGGGCCCGCCTTTGGCGCAAGGGCGAGACCAGGGGACCGCGGGTGCGCCTACCCGGCGACGTTCTGGCCGTGGGTGATGTAGTGGCGGTTGCCGCCGTGGCCAAGGATGATGAACATTATCAGCCGGGCAGCTTCAGCCTGCAGCAGATCCCCGCCATCAACGGCGCCCTGGTCGCCATGGACCCCCACACCGGCCGGGTTTTGGCCATGGCCGGGGGCTATGCCTACGAAGCCTCGCAATTCAACCGCGCCACCCAGGCCAAGCGCCAACCCGGTTCCGCCTTTAAACCCTTTGTCTATGCCGCTGCGTTGGAACACGGCTTTACCCCGTCTTCCTTGGTGCTCGACGCGCCGTTCGTTATCGATGCCGGCGCCGGCCAGGGCAAATGGAAGCCGGCTAACTACACCAAGCGCTTTTACGGCCCTTCCACATTACGGCTGGGGATCGAGAAATCCCGCAATCTGATGACCGTCCGCCTGGCCAATTATATCGGCATGGAACGGGTGGTGGATTACGCCAAACGCTTTGGCATCGTGGACAGGATGCCGCCGTTGTTGCCCATGTCGCTTGGTGCCGGCGAGACCACGCTGCTGCGCCTGACCACCGCCTATGCCATGCTGGTTAACGGCGGCAAACGGGTGGCGCCGGCCTTGATCGACCGTATTCAGGACCGCCGGGGCCGGACCGTGTTCCGCCACGACCAGCGCGAATGTCCGGGTTGTGTGAGTAGCGGCTGGCACGAACAGGATACGCCCGTGGTCCCCGATACCAGGGTTCAGATCATCCAGCCGGGCACGGCTTATCAGGTGGTTTCCATGCTGGAGGGCGTGGTGCAGCGGGGCACCGGTATCCGCATCAAGGCGGTAGGCAAACCGTTGGCGGGCAAGACCGGCACTACCAATAAAAGCCGCGATACCTGGTTCATGGGCTTCTCGCCGGATCTGGCGGTGGGGGTATATGTCGGCTTCGACAACCCGCGCAGCCTGGGGCGGCGGGAGACCGGCTCGTCGGTGGCGGTGCCGGTGTTCCGTGATTTCATGGCCCGGGCCATGGCGCACCAACCCGCCATTCCATTCCGTATACCGCCCGGTCTGCAACTGGTGCGGATCGCCGGAAATACCGGTCTGCCGGCGGAACCGGGGGACCAAAGAGTGGTGCTGGAAGCCTTCAAACCCGGCACCGTGCCAAAAAGATCGGGTCCAGTGCTTGACGGCACCCAGGCGGTGCAGGCAATTAGCGGGGGCAAACGGGCCGGCACGGGCGGTCTGTATTAGTTTTTAGTTGCCAAGCCACCCGCTCCCCCTTCCCAGCCACCCACAGGGTACCATTAATGGGTGGCCGGGAAGGGGAGCGGGTGGCTTGGAATAAACCCTTTGGTTTTATGTTTTGACAGTACCGGAGACGTTTCATGCGCGCCGAATCCCAGGCTCTTATAGACGAGATCGGCCAGAATCTGGCCCTTCTGAGGAGGCATCTTTGACTGGGATGTCTCCCTGAAACGTCTCGACGAACTGAACAAACTGATCGAGGATCCCAGCCTGTGGGATGATGCGGCACGGGCGCAGAAACTGATGCGCGAACGCACCAGCCTGGACAACGGCATCAACGGCCTGCGCGACATGGAAGGCGAGCTGGCCGAGACCATCGAGTTGATCGAGCTGGGCGAGCTGGAGGACGATACCGAGATCGTCGCCGAGGCCGAGGTGCAGTTGGCTGAATTATCCACCCGCGCCGGCCGGCTGCGCATGGAATCCATGCTCTCGGGCGAGGCGGATGGCAACAACTGTTATGTGGAAATTCACGCTGGTGCCGGCGGCACCGAGTCCCAGGACTGGGCCGAAATGCTGTTGCGCATGTACAGCCGGTGGAGCGACCAGCGTAAATTCAAAAGCGAATTGGTCGAGGCCAGCGCCGGCGAGGAAGCGGGCCTGAAATCCGCCACCCTGCATATACGCGGCGGTGATGCCTATGGCTGGATGAAAACCGAAAGCGGGGTGCATCGCCTGGTTCGTATCTCGCCCTTTGACAGCGCCTCGCGGCGCCATACCTCGTTCGCCTCCGTCTGGATCTATCCGGAAATCGACGACGATATCGAGATAGAGATCAATGACGGTGATCTGCGTGTTGATACCTACCGCGCCTCGGGCGCCGGTGGCCAGCACGTCAACCGGACCGACAGTGCCGTGCGCATCACGCACGAGCCGACCGGCATCGTCGTGCAGTGCCAGGCGGAGCGGTCGCAGCACAAGAACCGCGCCGCTGCCATGAAGATGCTCAAGGCGCGTTTGTATGAAGCGGAATTGCAAAAGCGCGAATCCGAGAAACAGGCGATCGAGGATCAAAAGACCGATATCGGCTGGGGGCATCAGATCCGCAGTTACGTCCTGCATCCCTATCAGATGGTCAAGGACCTGCGCACCGGGGTCGAGCGCGGCGATGCACAGCGGGTCCTGGACGGTGATCTGGACCGCTTCATGGAAGCCTCGATGGCGGCCCGCCTTGGCGGCGACGACCCAAACATCAAGGGCGGCGAGCCTGAATAACTGCAAACAGTCTTAGTGCCTGTCAGCCGCCGGCGGCTGCCTAGGCGGTTTTTTGCTGTACCGGTTCCGGCCGGGAAGCAGCCACATTCTGTTGTGTGGGCTGTTGCGCGGGCGCTTTTCGGACCGCCGCCGTCAGGTTAGCGGATGCCGGGTTCGCTACGCCGTCCTGCTTGGCGTCGTTGCGTTTACAATGGCCATCCAGGAAGGCACCGGCGTCTATGGCCAGGCTGTCATGCCAGATATCGCCAACCACCCGCGCCGTCTTTGCCAAGTGTACGTTCTTGGCCTTGATCCGGCCCGTGACCTGGCCCCGGATCATGACTTCATCGGCATCAATATGACCCGTGATGACGGCCTTTTCACCGATCACCAGCTTGGCGCAATTGATATCGCCGGTCACATTGCCATCCAGCTGCACTTCGCCGGAGGTTTGCAGATTTCCAGCAATCTCCAAATCGGTGGAAATGAGCGATGGGGCCGCGCGCACCACGCTATTTGATGCCTTGTTCTTGTCAGCCTTTGAAAACATATTTTCCAGCCTTCAAAAATTTCTTTGGGTTAACCGGTTTGCCGTCAAATACCACTTCGTAATGTACGTGGGTGCCGGTGCTGCGTCCACTGCTGCCCATCAAGCCGATTTTCTGACGAAAATCCACCTTCTGGCCCTTTTTGACCAGGGTTTTACGTAGATGTCCATAGCGGGTCTTGAGGCCAAGGCCATGATCGATCTCCACCAGGCGGCCGTAGGGACCTTTCCAGCCAACATAGGTCACGATGCCGGGCGATGTCGCGTAGACCCGCGTGCGCCTGACGCCGGCCAAATCCAGGCCGCTGTGAAAGGCCTTTCGTCTGGTGAATGGATCGCGGCGTTTGCCGAAACCGGAAGAAATCGAGAAGTTATCCACCGGCGGCGTGATCGGCAGCCGTTCCAGAACCGAGTTCAGGGCCGTCCAGCGCGAGAGGCGGTTTTCCAGCAGGCCCAGTGATGTATGCAGTGACGACGACTTTTTCAGGGAGTATTCGCCGGCGTGGTTCTTCGCCTCTTCCGAAGCCAGCAAGGGCCCGCCAATGCCAATCGCTTTATGATCCACCCGGTCAAGCAATCGGTTAATATTCAGGCCGGTTAGTTCGACAACGGTTTCCAATTCCACGATATTGGCATCGGTGCGGTCATGAATATTTTCCACCAAGGTGCGCTGGGCCAGTTGCAAATGCTCCAAACGCCCTTCCAAATCGCCGATGCGACTGGTCAGGGTCAGGTTCGCTGAAAAGGCCCGGTCGCGTTGATCGGTCAGACGCGCCACCATCTGTTCGCTGCTTTCCAGGTCGACTTCCAGACCTTTGCGCGCCTGCTTCAGTCCGGAAAGGTTTTCCTGCAGGGTGTTTAGGTTCAGGCTTAGCATCAGGCGTTCCCGCTGCTCACGGTCGCGGTCGTTTTCCGTCGTGGCCAACCGATTGGTAACCTGGCTAAGGTGCGATTGCAGATCGTTGGACTCGTTGAGTGTGCGGCGCAGGCTGCCTTCCAATTTAGCAAGCCGGGCCTGAAGCTTCTCGCCGCGGTTATAAGCCAGATCCCGTTGCTTGCGGGTTCTATCCAATTCACGCTGCAATTCCGCCCGCTTGCGGTCTAAACTGGCCCTTTGCAGCAGGACATTGCCCAGGACTTTCTGATTGCCTTCCAGATTCAGGGTGATTTGGCGATAGCGGCTTTCGACCGCGCGCATATCCGCATTCAGGCGGTCATGGGCGCCGACCATGTGCGCGATTTGAGCATCCTTGCCGGCAATGATATCCAATTGCAGGTATACGCCGACACTGGCATAGGCCAGCCAGCCCAGGAACAGCAGGCCGCAGATGCTGATCGCGACTTGGCTTTTCTGCCCAAGCGTGATGAAACCGACTTCACCACGACTGCGTAGAATAAACTGCCGTTCCGGATAACAATTATCTAACAGCCGCTTGAGGGCGACCGCGAAGCCCTTGTTCATGCCGTGCTCTCTCTCAAAACGCTTAACGCGCCACCCTGTTTTTTGCCATTGCATCCGATCCCAGGATGCATTGCAACGGAAAATGCTCCAAAAACCACTTTGGGAAACGAATCGATGCCGGGATTCCGCCTCCCGAACCTGTTAGTTGCCGCATTCTAGGCGTCAGTTTGATAATATTTCGTTGCCATGATGACCAGATACCTACCCGATGCCGGTATGTCAGAGCTATTCGCGGCCGAGGCGGCGGGCCGTTGTCCGGGCTGTTAGATGGTCTTGTAGATCATCTTGCTCTTTTTTTTGGCACAAACATCAACAAAGTTGGGCCATTAACCATTCTTGGTTAGATTGCATTAAGCCATGTCATGGAAAATCAACGCAACTCGCGGGAAAAAAGGCGTTAAAGCCATCCTGGGTTGGGGGCGTGAAGATCGGCACGGGATTGATCTATCATGCAATTTTCAAACTATACCGATGCGACAGTTCTACTGTTTGATCGGCAACGCGTCGTACGTAAACAGACGCGATCTGTCTTAAACGTCATCGGATTCAAGACTTTTCTTGAATTTCAGGATTTGGAAAGCGTCCGCTATGCCCTTTGCAACCAGCGCGTGGACGTGGTTGTCCTGACCCTGGACGCGGTTGATTGCGGTGTTCTCGGGCTAGTCGACGATATCCGCCGACAGCGTTGTGGCGTGGATCCCTTCGTTCCTATTCTTTTGACCACATGGGAATCCAAGCTACGGTCCGTGCGCACGGTGATCGAATCCGGTGCGGACGATGTGCTGATCTACCCTTTCTCCACCGCCCAAATGGGGCAACGAATTGAAAACCTGACGCGAGAGCGCAAGCCCTTTGTCGTGACCGATGCCTATTTCGGCCCGGACCGCCGGTCGGCTTCGGTTTTAATGGCTGATCCTACATCCGTGACAGTGCCCAATGCCTTGGCGGCCCAGGTCCTGGGCCGCCCCGACCTGGCGCCCAATGCGGCCCGGATCCAGGCCACACTGTCGGAATTGCGCCGCCTGAAAGTACGCAATATAGCGCGGCGTATCTGGTTCCTGGCGGATAACTTGAAGCAGGCGCTGCCCGATCCCTCCCTGCCGGACCGTTACGAGCGCGAATTGGTCAAACTCGGGAAAACGATCCGTGGTTACAAAAGGTTACTGACCCATGAGGATGCCGCCGATATGGCCGCCTTGTGCGACTCCCTGAACGGCGTTGTCATGGGACTGTTTGGCCGCCAGCCCGAGGCGAGAGGGCTGGAGCTGTTGGAACAAAGCGCGCTGGCGCTGCGTGTTGCCTCCAGGCTGGACCACGAACCATGCGATACCGGTGATGCCATCTCGGATGTGGTGGCGAAAAGCGGCGGTATCGAGAACCAACTGATCCAGGCGGTGATGGGATAATATGAGGTATTTCTGACCCAGGACACTAGGCGCAGGTTGGTATAAGCTATCCGCAAAGACCGTATTGTCAGGAGGGTAGCGTGGAATTATTTGATTTAAGCGGCCGGGTCGCCATCATCACCGGTTCAACCAAGGGTATTGGCAAGGCCATTGCGGCGCGCATGTGCCAGCATGGGGCCAAAGTGGTGATCTCGTCCCGCAAGGCGGATGCTTGCGAGGCGGTGACGGCCGAGATCAACCGCGATTTCGCAGCCAATGGCGGCGAGGCCATATCCATCCCCGCCCATGTCGGGATCGAGGATGAGTTGCGCAATCTGGTCGACAAGACATTGGACAAATGGGGCAAGATAACGACCTTGGTGCCCAACGCGGCGGCCAACCCCTATTATGGACCGTCCGCCGAGATGCCGGATTCCGCTTTTGAAAAGATCTGGGAGGTCAATGTCAAAAGCGTCTTCAAGCTATGCCATATGGTGCTGCCCGGCATGGTCGAGGCGGGCAGCGGTTCGATTACGATCATTGCCTCGAACTCCGGCCTGAAAGGCTCGGTCGAACTATGTGGCTATGCTATCTCGAAAGTGGCCGAGCATCAGATCGCCCGTAATCTGGCCGTGGAATACGGCCCCAAGGGCATCCGGGTCAACGCAATCGCGCCGGGGTTGATCAAGACCGATTTCGCCAAAACACTGTGGACCAATCCGAAACGTCTGGCGCGGGTGGAAAACCTGATCCCCTTGCGACGGATCGGTGATCCCCACGAAATCGCCGGCACCGCCGTGTTCCTGGCCAGTGACGCCGCCGCCTTTCTGACGGGCCAGGTGTTGAATGTGGATGGCGGCAATGCGGTCGTCTAAGGGTAGCTGTTGATGCGGGCCTTGATTGTTGGCGGCTGTGGTTTCGTCGGCCTGAATATCGCCGAGGCGCTGTTACGCCGCGGCGATGATGCGGTGCTGTTTGATGCCAACCCGCTGCACCCGGTGGCCGAGGCGGCTTTCCAGGCATTGCCGGGTGGCTTCACCGTTCAGCTTGGCGATGTGCGCGATCCGGCCTCGGTCGCCGCAGCTTTCGCTGATCACGAGATCGACGCGGTGTTCTATGGCGCCGCCATGACGTCGGGTCCGGAGCGGGAGCGGGAGGCGCCCGCGCAAGTCCTCCAGGTCAACCTGTTGGGCTTGGTCAATGTCATCAAGGCCGCCGCCGCTGCAGGCGGGGTGGGCAGGATCATCAACATCGGTTCCGGCTCCGCCTATGGCCGCCACCGCCAGGAAGGCAAAGGTGTGGTGCTGGAAGAGGTCACACCGTCCGAGCCCGAAAGCCTGTATGGCATCTCCAAACTTGCCACCGAGGCAGTCAGCCGGCGGCTGGCCGGTCTGCTGGAATTGGATATCCGCTCGGTCCGTCTGGCGGCGGTTTATGGCCCATGGGAAATAGACAGCGGTGCCCGCGACACCCTTAGTCCCTTAATGCAAGCTGGGTTGTCGGCGCTGCGTGGCGAGCGCGTGCTGCTGCCCCGCCGGGATAGGCAGGACTGGGTCTATTCCCGCGACGTGGCGACCGCCCTGTCGGCCTTGGCCGATGCGCCGGCGCCTAGCCACGATCAGTATCATATCGCCTCGGCCACGCCCTGCGGCGTGATCGATTGGTGCGCTGTTCTGGCCCGGCATTATCCGGATTTCCACTATGCGTTGGCTAAACCTGGTGAAGCAGCGACGATCAACCTGCATGGCGACCAGGATCGCCGGTCCTTATCGGGCGCGCGCCTGACGGCTGATATCGGGCACACCTTGCCCTCTGATCCAGAAGCTGCTTTTGTGGATTTTGTCGAGTGGATGGCCCAACATGGAGCCTTCTGGAAAAAATAAAAAATCTGGGGAAACATCGAGATGAAATTCGGAATTTTCTACGAACACCAATTACCTAGGCCCTGGGAAGAAGACAGCGAATATAAACTGCTGCAGAATTCCCTGAGCCAGATCGAGCTAGCCGACCGCCTGGGCTATGACTATGCCTGGATGGTGGAGCATCATTTTCTGGAAGAATATTCCCATGCTTCCTCGCCCGAGACATTCCTGGGCGCGGCCAGCCAGCGTACGGAAAATATCCGCCTGGGCTATGGCATTGTGCAGCTGACCACCAACCAGCCGCACCGGGTGGCCGAGAAGGTATCCACCCTTGATCTGCTCTCTGGCGGGCGGGTTGAATTCGGCATGGGCGAGGGTGCCGGGCCGGCCGAGCTGCATCCCTTTGGTACCCGCGTGCGCGATAAGCGGGAGCGTTGGGAAGAGGCGGTCAAGGCCATCATTCCGATGTTCACCAAGGAGGACTGGGAATTTCATGGCGACTATTACGACTTTCCGGCCCGCAGCGTGCTGCCGAAACCATTCCAGAAACCGCACCCGCCCCTGTGGGTGGCGTGTTCGAACATCAACACCATTACCCAGGCCGGGCAATGGGGCCTGGGCGCCCTGGGCTTTACCTTTGTCTCGCCCGATGCGGCGACGGCCTGGGTCAATCACTATTACAACAACCTGCTCCATAACCGCGCCCAACTGACCGACCACCCGGTCAATGCCAATGTGGCCATGGTCTCGGGCTTCATGTGTGCCGAGACGGACGAGGAGGCGATCGAAAAGGCCGCCGGCTGGACCTTCTTCATCTTTGCGTTGTCTCATTACGGGCGCGAGGGCATTGATGCGCCGGGCAAGTCCGATCTGTGGAAGCTGTATCAGGATTGGCGCGGTTCCGAGAAAGCCCAGGCGGCCCTGACCGCCGGCCTGATCGGTTCGCCCGCGACCATTCGCGAGAAGCTGCGGCAGTACGAGGCGGCCCATGTGGATCAAGTCATCCTGTTGAACCAGGCCGGCAAGACCTCGCATCAGGATATTTGCGACAGTTTGCAGATGTTCGCCGACGAAGTGATGCCGGAATTCCATGAACGCCAGCCGGCGCATGAGGCCTGGAAGGAACAAGTACTTTCGGGCGCCATCAAGCTGCAGGATCTGGACACCCAGCCCTACGATATCTACAGCCATCAAAACGAAGATATCGTGCGTCTGACACCGGATCAGCTGAAGGCGCATATGGCGACCAAGGAAGCCGAACAGAAAGCCGCTCGCGAAGTCATCGACGGCGCGGCGGATTAGGCGCCGGGCATGACCGTGAACCAGCAATGGCTGTTGGCCCGCACGCCGCCGGAAGGTTTGCCGCTGGCGGCTGATTTTGAGTGGCGTGAAAGCGCCATGCCTGATCCCGGCCCGGGACAATTGCTCAGCCGGACCATCTATCTCTCGCTCGACCCCTATCAGTGGGGCCGGCGCCGTGGGGGCCTGGAACAGCCCGGCGAGATCTGCCATGGGCGCACCGTGGCCCAGGTCCTTAAGAGCAATGTGCCGGGTTATGACGAAGGCGATTTTCTCTTCAACACCAATGGCTGGCAAAGTCATGGTCTGAGCGGTGAGGGCATTTCCGTCTTCACCTATATGTTCCCGCGCAAGCTGGACCCCGGCGTGGCGCCGCTTTCCACTGCCATCGGCGTGCTGGGCATGTTGGGCCTGACCGCCTATTCCGGCCTGGTGGTGCAATGCCAGCCCAAGGCCGGTGAAACGGTGGTGGTCTCCGCCGCATCGGGCGGCGTTGGCCAGGTAGTGGGGCAGATCGCCAAGATTCTCGGCTGCCGGGTCGTCGGCATCGCGGGGCGGGAGGAAAAATGCGCCTTCGTGACCAATGAACTGGGTTTCGACGCCTGTGTCTCGCACCTGGGCGATGATCTGCCGGGCGCGTTGGGGGCGGCGTGTCCCGACGGCATCGATATCTACTACGAAAATGTCGGCGGCAAGTGTTTCGAGGCGGTGCTGCAATATCTGAACAGAAATTCCCGCATCACCCGCTGTGGCCTGATCTCGCAGTACAGCAATATCGATGGCAGGGATGCGGCCGAGGTTTGGCTGGAAGCTGGCCAAGCAGTGTTCGAGAAACAGAACTGCGGCGTCTTTCCCCTGGCGGTGGGTAAATTCGTCGCCGATCACCAGGATGCGTTTTTAGGGCAAATGGCCGAGTGGTTGCGGGACGGCAAGGTGACATATCTGGAAGACATCCGCGCGGGGCTGGAAAACACCCCGGCGGCTTTCCGCGCCATGCTGGAAGGCGGCAATTTCGGCAAAACCATGATGCAGGTTTCCGACGATCCGATGAAGTGAATTTGGCCTGTTCACTCTGCCTGGGAAAGCGTTATCAGGGTGATCTCCGAGGGCGCGCCGAAGCGCTTTGGCGGCCCCCAGTATCCGGTTCCCCGGCTGGTATAAACCCACATGCCGCCCAGCCGGTGCAGACCGGCGACATAAGGTTGTTGCAGACGCACGAAAAAATTCCATGGCCAAAACTGGCCGCCATGGGTGTGCCCGGACAGTTGCAGGTCAGCGCCCGCGGCCTCGACCTGCCCAGCGGATCGCGGCTGGTGCGCCAGCATTATTTTTGGCGCGCCTTCGGGACTTTCCAATAACGCGGCCTTGGCATCGGAGACATGGCCGTGGGGCGAATTGTTGGCGCTGAAATCATTGATGCCGGCAATGACCAGTTCCGCGCCGTTGTGACGGAGCACCACATGCTCGTTCAGCAATGGCAGCAGGCCCAGGCGGCGAAAGGTGGTGATCCATTCATCGGCGCCATGATAATATTCATGATTTCCCGTGACCAAATAGACGCCGTGCCGGGCGCTTAAACCGGCAAGGGGGGCTGCTTCATCGCCAAGCTGCGCTGGGTACCCATCCACGATATCGCCGGTCAAGGCGACCACGTCCGGGTTCAGCTGGTTTACCCGTCTGACGACGGCTTGCACAAAACCGCGCCTGATCGTGGAGCCGATATGCAGATCGGAAACCTGGGCGATGGTGAAGCCGGCGAGCGCAGGCGGCAGATGCCGCAAGGGAATGGTGACGCGGACCACCTTTGCCACGCGCCGGGCATTAAAAAATCCAACCATGGTGACGACGGTGGCAAGACCCAGCACGGCAACAGCGCTTTCCTGTTTCCAGCCTGCCAAGTCAGGCAGCAGCATGGCGAGATCACGGATAATCGTGAAAACCAGAAGCGATGAAGCCCATCCCATGGTCAAGCCGCCGGCCCAGGTCAGGCGGTCGATCACGGTATGGTTGACGAAAAAGACCCTTGAAAGGGTGCCAAACGGGATCAGCAGGGACGACAGGACAAGGCCGGCGCCGCCCAGGAATTGCCACGGACGGTCAAGCGGCAGGTCAGGCAACAGGCGCCAGGCCAAATAAAGGTGCAGCAGGAAGATTATCTGAAAGGCGCGAATGGCAAATCGCCGGGTACCTGCCCGTCTGCGGTGGGCAAAGTCCGATGTGTCTTGCGCCTGGTCAGTCGCCATTGCTTCAATATAGCCGTGCCTGAACTTCAGCGGGGGCGGCGGTCAGGCGGGCTGTTTCAGCCGCTCTTCCGAGGCGCCGGCACCGCCGTCCATGACTTTAAGATCGGCGTTCAGGATGGCGCCCGGACAGTGGATGCCCAGCGGCCGGCCGTCCGCATTCAGGCCCTGTTGTTCCTCATAGACCGCCGGCAGCGCCGGTCCCCCGGCGCAAGCCAGCCAAAGCCGTAGCAGATGGCGTTGTTTACCGAGGTCGTCCCAATTCTCGAACGCGGTGCGGCTGTGCAGGATGCTGTGGTTGGAGACGAACTGCATGTCGCCGGGGCCGAATTTTATGTCCAGATGGAACTCCGGACCCTCGGCCAGGGCATCGAGATAGTCGAACGCCTCCGCCTGGTGCTCGGTGATCCGGGGCACCTCGTCAAACCGTTGTGCCTTGCGGATTCCGCTACGCACGAAATTCGTCAACATGTGCCCACCATGGGGATTAAAGATCGGCATGGCAAACCAGGGCTTGCGGCCTTCTGGGATTTCGTCCCGGCGGTCCCGGTAAGACGGCTGCATCAGGACCCGGGCCAGATCCGGCCGCCGCTCAGCCATGGCATTGTACAGCGCAACCGAGGAGACCAGGCTGGACAGCCCGCCCGACTTCGACGTCTGCACCGACAGCAGGGCCACGATATCGCCGGCATCACAGTGATAGGGCAGCCGCGCGTTGGATTGATAACCGCGCGCGCTGGGTACATTGGGGTCAAAGCCCAGGTCGCGGACATGGCCCAGGGCATGTCCCTTGGCGTTCTGCGATACGGCGGTGCCCATATGTGCACCCACGGCCCAGAAAGCCCGCGCGGCCTGCTCCAGGGAATAGCGTTCGATGGGAAAGCCCGTGATCAGCATGAAACCTTGGCCATGCAGGACCGTTTCGCGCATCGCCGCCAACCGGGGGGCAAGATGGGGCAGTGGCGCATCCGATCTGGTGATATCCACGATCGCCGATCTTTCCAGCGCCCCTATGGCCTGGTCCAGATCATCGATTTCATCCGGCGTCAGCGCAATGGTCCACCTCTCGGGCGTCCGTGCCAATTCAGGGCCGCTCCAGGCGCCGTCGAAACGCGGCAGATCATCAGACATGCAATTTTTCCCCCAAAGGCATTCGAAGATACTTGTCCGCCATTATCCAGGATCGCCCGCATTTGGCAATCGTTCAGGTTATGCGGCACGGCGCATGGCGACGATGAATTATTTCCGCGGCCCCTCGATGCGGCTACTATTCGCCTCCGACAACACGTCCGAATTGACCAGGGAAACCCGCAATGGCCAAAGCCAAAAACAGCCCCGCCTTGATCGCCGATCTTGGTGCCATCATCGAGGAGCTCGATAAACGGGGCCGGCTGGTCCGGGTGCGCTCCGAGATCGACCCCAAGTTCGATCTGGCGGGCATTGCGGCGAAATATGAAGGCGGCCCCAAGGCTGTCCTGTTCGAAAACGTCAAGGGCTACGATCACCCGGTCTTCATGGGCCTGTATTGGTCGCGGGAGCTGTTGGGCGACATTTTTTCGCGGGAAGCCGACGATCTACCGCAATATATCTCGGACTGTATCGGCAATTGGCAGGCCAACCCGGTTGACCCGGTGGTGGTCAAAAGCGGGCCTGTGCTTGATGTTACCGAGCGCACGGTGAATTTGAAAAAACTGCCCGTGCCGACCCATGCTCTGAAGGATGCGGGGCCGTATTTCGATGCCGCCGTGGTCATCGCCAAGGATCCCGAAACCGGGGTGCGCAACGCCTCCATCCAGCGCTTCCAGGTGGTCAACAAGAACACCCTGGCCATCAACATCGATGCCGGCCGGCACTTGGAACTGTATCTGGAAAAGGCCGCCAAACTCGGACAATCGCTAGCCCTGACCATCAACGCGGGCGTTGGGCCGGGAATGCATTTCGCCGGCGCCGCACCGGCGGAGGCAGCACCGGCGGACCGGGACGAATTGGGCATCGCCAGTGAACTCCACGGCGCGCCGTTGGAATTGGTGCGCGGTGTTAAGTCCGATGTCGAGATGGTGGCCAACGCCATGTATGCCCTGGAATGCGAAATCACGCCGGGCGAAACCATCAACGAAGGCCCTTTCGCCGAGGTCACCGGCTACTACGCGCGCAAGGACAAACGCCCCAAGGTCCGCGTGCTCAAGATCCACCGGCGCAAAAATCCGATCTTTCATTCCATTCTGTCCGGTGCGGAGGTCTATAATTCCGTCGGTCTGCTGGGCGAGGCCAATGTCCTGAGCCTGCTGCGCAAACAGGTGCCCGGCGTGCAGGATGTTTATTTCAGTCATGGCGGCTGCGGCTTTTATCATGCCGTGGTGCAGCTCAAACAGGTCCGGGCCGGCTGGGGCAAGCAGGCCATCATGGCCGCCTTCGCCGCCTTCGCGCCCTTGAAAATGGTCACCGTGGTGGATGACGACGTGGATATCCGCGATCCATCGGACGTGGAGTGGGCCATGACGACGCGGCTGGATGCGGCGACCGGAATATTGAAGATCGAAGATGTCTTCGGCCACGGCCTCAATCCGACATTCCCCGACTACCTGGGCACCAAGGTCGGTTTCGACGCCACCCGGCCGTTTCCGTTCACGCAGGATTTCGAGCGCGCAAAGGTCAAGGCGGTCGATCTTTCAAAGCTGGATATGGTCAATCCCTAGCACGCCTGCCGGTGCGCCCGATCATCCAGGCCGGGCCCACGGCCAGAAAACCCACAAGGGATATAGCCAGGAAGGTGTCCTTGAAGGCCAGGGTGCTGGCCTGTGCCAGGACCACCTCTCCAAGATAGTTAAGCGCGCCGGCCTTTTGGATGACTTCCGGCAGACCGGTCCCCGCCAGCAGGTGGCGGATATCACCCAGCAGCTCCACCGTGGTGCCGTTGGCCCAGGTCTGGGTGTCGGTGAAGGCTTCGCCGTGATACTGGCTGCGTTGCAGAAAAAACGCCGTCAGCAAGGTAATGCCCAGGCCGCCGCCAAAATTGCGGAAAAAGGTCCCGACGGATGCCGCGCGTGCCAGCTTGTCCGCCGACACCGCGCGCAACGCCGAAACACTGAGGGATGGAATGGCCAGGGAGAGGCCGACGCGGTTAACGGCGGTATAGGCGGCCATGACCCAGAACGTGGTGTTCACGTCAACGGCCCGGATCATGAAGAAACCGATGCTGAAGATCAGCAGACCGGTGGCGATGGGAATATGGGCCGGAATGGAATCCGTGATGCGGCCCGAGAGCGGGAAGAATATCATCATCACCACGCCCCCCGTGGCGAGGAGCAGCCCGGCGCGGGTGGCGCTGTAGTTTTGGATGGTCTGCACGAAAATCGGGATGAAATAGCCCGACGCAAACAGTCCCGCGCCAAAGACGAAGCCCGCCATCATGGTCAGGGCGAACTGCGGATTACGGAACAGGCTTAGATCCAGCAGGGGATAGGGCGCGCGCAATTCCCACAAAATGAAAATGACCAGGCCCGCCGCGCTGCCCCACAACCGGTAGACCACGGAATCCGCGTCCCAGCCCGTGCGCGGGCCATTGGAAATGGCGGAGAAGGCGCTGAAGACGATGATCAGGACCATGGCCAGGCCGATCCAGTCAAAGGGCGGCAGGCGCCGCGCCAGTTTCTTGGTCGGCATGAAGACCAAACCCATCATCATGGCCGGCACACAGAACGGCAGGGGCAGGAAGAACAGATAGCGCCATGAAATGCTGTCGATGGCGATGCCGCCCACGATGGGGCCAAAGGTCGGCGCCAACACACTGACCAGGCCCTGAATGCCGATCGCCATGCCGCGCTTCTCTGGCGGAAAGACAGAGAACATGGTGAACATGGCCAATGGCTGACCGACGCCATTGGCGGCACCTTGCAGAATACGGCCGGCGATCAGGATATCGATATTGGGCGCCACCGCGCTCATGAAGGAGCCGACCCCAAAGATGGTCAGGATGGCGATAAAGGTAATGCGTTGGCCCAGCACCTCGATCAGCCAGGAACTGACCAGCATGGAGACAGACATGGTGGCGAGAAAGCCGGTCGCCATCCATTGCGCCTGGTCCAGACCGACGCCGAAGGCGCCAACCACCGAGGGCACGGCGACATTGACCATGGACGAGGCCAAGCCCATGGCGATGCCTCCCGACATCACGGTCAAGGTCACCAGCCAGACATAAACCGGCCCAAAGCGTTGGCGCAGCGCGGCGCCGTCAGCGGTGGGGGCGGTGGCGGCGATGCTCATCGCATGCCCATGGCGGCGTTGGGCACATGGCCCGCATTTTCGTCATGCCCGGACTTGATCCGGGCATCCAGGAGCACCCAGGTTGAAGATGAGCTCGTGGCCCGCATGGATTGCCGGGTCAAGCCCGGCAATGACGACGGAGGAGCGTCGTTGTGCTGGGCGTCTATCGCCGATCTGCCTTGTCTGTTGATCGGGACCGTCATACCTCTATGTGCGGATTCCTGTTACAGGGCATCGGCGACGGCCTGGGCCAGGGTGTTGGTGTCTGCTTGGCCGCCCAGGTCCGGCGTGCGGACGGAGCCGTCGGCCAGCACGGCGGCGATGGCGGCCTCAATGGCGCGGGCGCCTTCGCCCTCGCCCAGATGCTCCAACATCATGGCGCCGGTCCAGATCTGCGCGATGGGATTGGCGATGCCCTTGCCCATGATATCGGGGGCGGAACCATGCACCGGCTCGAACATCGATGGATGCTCGCTTTCCGGATTGAGATTGGCGGCGGGTGCCAGGCCCATGCCGCCGACCACGGCGGCGCCCAGGTCGGAGAGGATATCGCCAAACAGATTGGAGCCGACGACCACGTCGAACCAGTCCGGGTGCTGCACGAAATGTGCCGAGAGTATGTCGATATGGAATTGATCCGTTTCTATGTCGGGGTAGTCTGCCGCCATTAGCTCAAAGCGTTCGTCCCAGTACGGCATAGTATGGATGATGCCGTTCGATTTGGTGGCCGAGGTCACCCGGCCCTGTTTGCCGCGTTCATCGGCGCGCTTGGTCGCCAGCTCGAACGCGTGGCGCAGGATGCGGTCGACGCCGTAACGGGTGAAGACGGCCTCCTGGATCACCGTTTCACGCTCGGTACCGGCATAGATGCGTCCGCCCATCTGGGAATATTCACCCTCGGCGTTCTCGCGCACGATGACCATGTCGATATCGCCGGCACCCCGGCCCGCGAGTGGACTTTCAACCCCTTCGAACAGCTTTAATGGCCGGACATTGGCGTATTGGTCAAAGGCCCTGCGGATGGGGATCAGCAGGCCCCAAAGCGAGATATGGTCCGGCACGCCGGGATAACCCACGGCGCCGAGGAAGATGCCGTCAAAAGCCGCCAGCTGTTCCGGCCCGTCGTCGGGCATCATCGCGCCCAGCTTGGAATAGCGTTCGCAGCTCCAGTCAAACTCGGCCCATTCAAAGCTGAAGCCATGTTTGCCGCCGACTTTCTCCAGCACCGCCGCCGCCGCCGGCACCACTTCGTGACCAATCCCATCGCCCGGTATCAGGGCGATCCGGTAATTCCGCTTACTCATTTGGCTTGCTCCATCGTCTTAATTGGGCCGTTCGATACGCCATAGTACGTTAACGGCGTAGGTTTTTCATCTCTCAGGGCCGAAAGGCGGGAAACACCTGGTCCGCGATCATTGCTACGTTGGTGTCGATATAATCGTCAGGACAGGCGGACGAGACCAATATCAGGCTGGCGCCCGCATCGACGTACTCTTGCAGCCGCGCCTTGTAACGCTCCGGGTCGCCGGCCAGGGCGAATTTGTATACCAGCTTGGAGAAGTCCTGGGCGTACTGCGTGCTCAGGCGGTCGGCGGCGTACTTTACCGCCAACTCATGGTCCTCATGGATGGCGGTGAAGATATAAAGCCCAAAGGTGAAGTCCGACATATCCCGGCCCAGTTCCTCGCCATAAGCGCGGATTTTTGTGATGCTCTCGGCCAGCTGTTCGGGCGTATACATATAGGGTAGCCAGCCGTCGGCGTATTTCGCGGCCCGCCGCATGGCGGCGTCCGAGCGTCCTGAAACCCAGATCGGCGGGCGCGGTTTCTGGATCGGCAGGGGTTTTAGGCTGAAATTCTCCAATTTGGTGAAACGGCCATTATAAGTGACATCGGTGCCCGACCAGGTGCGGGTGATGACCTCCAGCGCATCATCGGTACGGGCGCCGCGCTCGTTCACCGGCACGCCGCAGGCCGCGAATTCGTTGGGGAACTCGCCGCCGACGCCGACACCCAGGGTAAAGCGCCCGTTCGAGGCCACATCCAACGCCGCGCCCATCTTCGCCAACAGGGCGGCAGGGTACAGCGGCACCAGGGTTATGGCGCTCATCAATTGAATGCTCGTCGTCGCACCCGCCGCCACGGATAGCGAGATCAAGCCATTGGCGGTATCGCCGTGAAAGCTGACATGCTCGCCGCAGCCCAGGACGTCATAGCCCAGGCCTTCGATTTGCCGCGACAGCGCCTCGATACCGTGGGGCGCGCGCAGGGTGGTGCCGAATTTGACGGCTTTGCTTGCAGACATTTCTTTCTCCCGCTCTTTGACGCTGACGAACACATTCATGATATAGAGCATGTTCGGTCAATTCGATCAGTCTAATCAGCAGAACGGAAGCAGGACAATGGCACTTCAACTTCGCTCCACCATCAAAACCGGCGGCACCCTTGAAATCGTTCTGGCGGACGTGCCGGTCCCCGAACCAGGCGAAAACGAGGTCGTGGTCCGCGTTGAAGCCACGCCGGTTAATCCATCCGACCTTGGCCTGCTGTTTGGCGCCGCTGATATGAGCACGGCGAAAGTATCCGGTGACGCGGGCAACCCGGTTCTCACCGCTGAAGTGCCCGAAGGTTTGATGCGCTCCATGGCCGGGCGCCTGGATCAATCCCTGCCCGTGGGCAATGAAGGCGCCGGCGTCGTGGTCGCGGCGGGGTCATCCGAGCGCGCCCAGGCCCTGATGGGCAAAATGGTCTCCGTCATCGGCGGGGCGGCGTACGCACAGTATAAAGTTTGCCGCGCCAACCAATGCCTGGAGATGGCGGACGGCGTGACGGCGGCCGAAGCGGCGTCGTGGTTCGTCAACCCCATGACCGCCCAGGGCATGGTGGAAACCATGCGCATGGAAGGCCACAGCGCCTTGGTGCATACGGCGGCGGCATCCAACCTGGGCCAGATGTTGAACAAGATCTGCATCGCTGACGGTGTCGATCTGGTCAACATCGTGCGCAAGCCGGAACAGGCGGCGATCCTAAAAGATCTGGGCGCCAAGCATATTTGCGATCTGTCTTCGGCTAATTTCATGGACGATTTGATCGACGCCCTGGCCGAGACCGGCGCCACCATTGCCTTTGACGCCATCGGCGGCGGCAAGTTGGCGGGCCAGATCCTGACCTGCATGGAAGCCGCCCTGAACCGCACGGCGACGGAATACAGCCGCTATGGCTCCACGACGCATAAACAGGTTTATATCTATGGCGGCCTGAACACGGGCCCGACCGAGTTCAACCGCGGCTTCGGCATGATGTGGGGCGTTGGCGGCTGGCTGTTGACGCCGTTCCTGCAAAAGGCGGGCCGCGAGGTCGACAACCGCATGCGTCAGCGCGTGGCGGACGAGATCAAGACCACCTTTGCCTCCCACTATACGAGGGAGGTTTCCCTGGCCGATCTGCTGAACCTGGATGCCATCGCTGTCTACAACAAGCGGGCCACGGGCGAGAAATTTCTGATCAACCCGAATAAGGATAATTAGGCTTGGCGGCATTCCGTTGTTTTCAGTTCTGCTGGATGGAACCGTTGTTTGACCTAGTTTCATCCTCTGGTTGGTAAAGCGGCGGGGATTTGTGGTGACCTCTGATCAGGCGATAGATGATGATGACCGGGTGTTTATCCTGGCGGCACTCAAGGAAACCCACGACACAATTCGTTCCTATGATACCAAGGCGCAAATTGTTGGAATTGGGTTTATTTTCACACTCGCGGTTTTGAAGGGCTTTGGCGAAAAACTTGGTGGCCCGATTGACGCGAGCACGTTGGGCATCGCCCTGTCGTGGATTTTGGCCGTCGGCCCCATCGTTCTGTTTGCCAGCGTTCTATATCCTTCGCGACGCAAATTGACGACTGCCTACGTCAAGGAGGAGGGTATCGAGCATGCGTTCTATTTTGCCACCAAGCGTGATCGAAGCGTTGAGGACTACCTGGCGGACATTGCCGCATGTGACTGGCGGCGCGAATTGGCCTTTGAACTGATGAAGGCAAGTGAGTTGCGGGAAATCAAACGTCGGCGTTTTATCACGGCCCTGATCGCGTCGGGACTTAGTTTTCTGGTTATCGCGGCCTATCAACTGACCAGGACGGCCCAATTTTTCTAGTTTTCCGTGCGCCTCTTCGACCGCCGTCGAATTTCGGGCATGATTGCGGCATAGGTCACCGATACACCGATATAAGGCGGGCTACGGGCGGGAAATTTCTGATCAATCCCAACAAGGATGGCTGAGTAAAATTATCCGTCAACGGTATTTCACTTTGCTCTCGCGGTAGAGAATGAACAGTCCGGCGCTGACGACGAGGGCGGCGCCGGCCAGCTTCATTGGTCCGGGGATATAGCCCCAGACCAGGAAGCTGATCAGGGCCGACCAGACCAGCGATAGATATTTCAAGGGCGCCACCGCCGCACCGGCGGCCAGTTGCAACGCCTTGACCACCAGCAGGTGCGCAAAGGTCACCAGTATGCCGCCCGCCATGAGCAGACCCCATTGTTCGAGATCGGGCCAATGGGTGCCAAACGGCAAGGTCACCGCGCCGGCCAGTAAGGCCACGACGGAGGTATAGAAGATCACCGTCGTGGCGCTATCGCGGCTGCCGAGACGGCGCGTCAGGATATCGCGCGACGCCGCGCCAAGTGCGGCCAGCAGCGCGAAAACCACCCAACCGTCAAAGCCGTCCGCGCCCGGCCGGATCATCACCAAGACACCCATGAAACCGACGATGACGGCGGCCCAGCGCTGCCAGCCAACGCTTTCGCCCAACAGGAAGGGTGATGACGCCGTGAGCAACAGCGGCGCGACAAAGATCAACGCCGTGGTTTCCGCCAGGGGCAGCCTGATCAGGGCAATCGTGACCGCGCCACTGGCGACCAGCGCCGCCACGCCGCGCAGCAGCACGCCGACCGGCTGGTTCAGCCTTAGCGTTCGCACGCCGCCATTTAAGTGGATCAAGATGCCCAGAACGGGAAACATCCACAGGCCGCGATAGAACAGGATCTCGCCGGCATGAAAATCAGCCGTCAGCCATTTCGTGATGCCGTCCTGGGTGGTCATCAAAAACGTGCCCGCGACCATGCAAAGCATGCCTTTGACCGTGGCCGTATCGGACTTTGGTGATGTCATGGGACGGCGTTGCCGGTTTCTGGAAGGTAGGAGGAGAGGACGCAGTCAGTTTACTGAATAGAAACGCGATGAATAGCGGAAACCGTAATCGCAATTGCGCTGCGCCCCTCTTTGACCGCCGCCGAAATTCGGGCATGATTGCCGTATAGTTAGATTGGGAGGCGCTATGAAAATCGCGGGCTTGTTGAGCCAGCATGCGGAACGGACGCCGGACAAGGCGGCGGTCATCTATGGCGACGATGTTCTGAGCTTTGGCGCGCTGGACCGGCAGAGCAACTGCATGGCCAATGCCCTGTTGGCCAAGGGCCTGCGCCAGGGCGACCGGGTCATTCTCTATGTTGGTAATTCGCTGGAGCTGGTGGTTGCCGTTGCCGCCCTGTGGAAGGCTGGCGCCCTGCCGATCCCCATCACCACCTGGACCGTGGGCCGCGAACTGGCGTTTCTGGTCTCGGACTCGAAACCTTTCGCGGTGTTGTATGGCCCCGAACAGATCGCCGAGGTGCAGGCCGCCGAACTGCCCGCTGATGTGCTGCATATCATGACCACGCCGTCGGAGCATGCCCTGGACCTGAAAGCGTTAATTGCGGCGGGTGATGATGCGCCGCCGCCAACCCTGCCGCCCCAGCCCGACGATGCCATGATCGGCTATACCTCTGGCACGACTGGAAAGCCAAAGGGTTCGATCATGACCCATGCCAATTTGATCACGGCGCAATTGCTCGTCTCCACCTTCTGCCAGCAAAGCGACGACGATATTTTCATGATCATGACGCCGATCGCGCACCGGGTCGGCATGGCGCGGCTGGTGACCTGTTTTACCCTTGGCGCGTCCGTCGTGGTGATGCCCCGGTTCGAGGCGGCAGCGGCCATTACGTTGATTGATAAATACCAGATTTCCATCATCTCTTTGGTGCCGACCGTGGCGCGGCTGTTGTTGGAGCAGATCGAGGCCACGGGCGCTACCTGTCCCAGCCTGCGCACCATGACCGCCACCGGCGAGGCTTTTCCCGTGGCCTTGAAGGAACGCTTGGCGGCGGCCTTGCCCAACGTCGGCCTTTGGGTCTTTTACGGCATGACCGAGGGCGGCATACCGGCGGCCCTGCGCCCTGAGGAGCAGACCTTGAAGCCGACGTCCGTGGGCCGGCCTATGCCCGGGGTGGAGATCCGGTTGATGGACGAGGCGGGCCTGCAGGTAGAGACCGGGCAATCGGGCGAAGTGCAATTACGCAGCGGCGCGCCGGGTCGGGCCATGATCGCGCGGGAATATTTCAACCGCCCAGACGCCAATGCCGAGGCCTACAAGGGCGGCTGGTTCCGCACCGGAGACGTGGGCCGTTTTGATGAAGACGGCTATCTGCATCTGGTTGACCGGGTCAAGGACATGATCCTCTCGGGCGGTCTGAACGTCTACTCGCGCGAAGTCGAACAGGCCCTGGAGACGGCCCCGGCGGTGCGCGAGGTCGCCGTGGTCGCTGGCGCGGACGAAGAATATGGCGAATGCGTGGTTGCCTATGTGGCGTTGAAACCGGGGCAGGCGGCGACGGCGGACGAACTTATCGCCCATTGCCGTGACTACATCGCCGGCTATAAAAAGCCGAAATATCTGTTTTTCCTGGACGATCTGCCGCGCAACGTAAATGGCAAGGTAGTCAAGGCGACCCTGCGCGAAAGTGCCGCCGGAGATATCGCCGGCGCTGATTAATTCGCCGTCATCAGCGCACCTCATGTAGAACGGCCGATCGAGGCTGCCTGGAATAATGTCTTAACCGCGCAGGCGTTCGGCCGCCAGGTTGGCTAGCTTCTCGGCGCGCTTGTTGTTGTCGGCGAAACGGATGTCCTTGGTCTGGCCGCGGCGATAGCGGATATAGAGCTGTTGGGCGATCACGGCGGCTTTCCACAGGGCGAAGGTTTCGTACCAGGCGATGCGGCTGATATCAAAGCCGGTTCGCGCGCCATAGCGCTGGGTCATTTCGGCCCGTGTGGGGAAGGGGCCCGGTGCGCCCAAGGGCTGCGGCGCGCGGGGGACGGTATCGCCCTCTTCATGCCAATAGGCCAGAAACATGCCCAGATCCATCAGCGGATCGCCCAGGGTGGCCATGTCCCAATCAAAGATCGTGGCGACCTTGTCCGGCGCCGCCGCGCGGAACTGGCAATTATCCATCTTCAAATCGTTGTGCACGATGGAGATCCGGCAGGTGGCCGGAATATCCGCCTGCAATCGGGCAAAAACCTCGTCCATGGCTGGCGTTTCGTCTTCCTCGGCGGCCTGCCAGCGTTTATGCCAGCCCGCGACCTGACGCGCGGCAAAGCCTTCCGGGCGGCCCAGATCGGACAGGCCGGCGGCGTCTGCGTCGACCTGATGCAGGCCCGCCATGGCATCGATCACGGCATGGCTGACCCGGCGGTTGACGTCGGGTATGGCGATCATTTCCTCAGGCATGGCGGCGCGCAGGACAAAGCCAACCCGCCGTTCCGTCGCCACGAAGGGCGCGCCGATCACTGCTTCGTTGTCGCAAAACAGATAGATCCGGGGTGCTTGGTCAAAAACCTTGTGCAGTTTCGATAACACCTTGAATTCCCGGCCCATGTCATGGGCGCCCACGGCAATCGGCCCCAGGGGCGGGCGGCGGAGCACCAGCTCGGTCTCGCCAAAGCGCAGCAGATAGGTCAGGTTGGCGTGGCCGCCGGGGAATTGCAGCACCGACATCTCGCCGCTTAGATCCAGTTCCGCCAAGCTTGGATGTTGGCGCAGATAGTCGGTTAGGCGCGGCCAGTCCATCTGCTCATCCGCACGGACCGGCGCGGTTTCAGGCGCGGCTTTCGGGGTAGGGGTCATCCGCGGGCGATCAAATCGTCGAGCTTCTGAAGGCTTTCGGCGGGCCAGGTCAGGTTGCGGTCAAAGGCTTGCGGGAACGATGGCACATCATCGGGCAGCTTGAACCAAGGCTGCATGCTTGCCGTGAAAATATGTGCGCCTGGCGTGACCCTGGCCGCATCGTCGAACGTGCCGCTGCGGACGATCAGCACAGGGTCCGCGCGCACGTGATAAATGCACCAGACATAGGTGCCGCAATTACAGCAAAAATGGATGTCGTAACCGGCACCGCTGCTTGTGGGCAACGTCACCGACTGGGTATCACCCTCGATTTCAAAGTCTTCCTTGGCGACGGTGCTGTGGATAACGAAGGCACTGCCCGTGGTCCGCTGGCAATCGGTGCAATGGCAGGCATAGGTGAATAATGGCGCTTCGTTGACCCGGTAACGCACCCGCCCGCAGGCGCAGCCGCCGGTCAGCGCCGCCATTGGTTATTCCACGTCGATGAAAGTTGTGAACTCTCCAATGGGCAGCTTGGAGACACGGAATTCGTTCTCCAGCGCGCCCTCGTCCTCGAACCCTAGGGAGATGCCGCAAGCCAGCAGTTCCTCGTCCGGCATGCCCAGATGCTTGCGCACCACGGAATGGAACCAGGTAAAGGCGGCCTGGCCGCAGGTGTGCAGCCCTTCGCCCCGGGCCCCGATCAGGATGTTCTCGATGAACATGCCGATGTCCATGTAGGTGCCCGTAGCCAGGTCGCGGTGAAAGGCCACGAATAGGCCGATGGGGGCATTGAAGAATTCATAGTTCTTGTTCATCTGGGCATTGCGGGCCGCCCTGTCGTCCCGTGCGATACCCAGCTTGTCGTACAGACCATAGCCGGTTTCCTGGCGCCGGGTCTTGAACGGCTCGAACCACTTGGTCGGGTAGTAGGGATATTCCGGCTGATAGTCGTCCGCGTTGCCGTTGGCGATGGCGTCCAGGATTTCGGTGCTCATGGCGGCCTTCTTGGCGCCGCCAATCACGTACAGCTTCCAGGGTTGGATATTGTTGCCGCTGGGCGCCATGCCCGCGCCTTCGATGATGCGGCGCAGGCTATCCATGGGCACCGGCTTGGGCAGAAATTTTCGGACCGAGCGGCGGCTCATGATAGCGTCGTGAACTTGCATTTTAGATAGGCTCCTAAATTGGTGTTTTCGCCGGCTATGCGGCAAAGCTGGCGAGACGATTGGCGATGATTTCCTCGGCCTCGCCGACGATGCGGCTGACCAGTTCGGCGCAGGTGGGGATGTCGTTGATCAGGCCGACGACCATGCCGGCGGACCAGACGCCATGGTCCACGTCGCCATCCTCGAACACCACTTTTCCGCGCTGGCCGGAGAGATATGGCGCCAGATCCTCAATCGTCAGATCGGCGCCCTTTTCCCGCTCCACCGCAACCACCTGGCCGGCGACCTCGTTCTTGAACACGCGGGAGGTATTGCGCAGGGTGCGGTTCATCAACTGGGTGTTCAACTCGTCCGCATCGACCATCGCCTGCTTGACGTTGTTATGGATCGGCGCCTCCTGGGTGGCCATGAAGCGGCTGCCCATGTTGATGCCGTCGGCGCCCAGGGCCAGGGCGGCGACCAGACCGCGGGCATCGCCAAAACCGCCAGAGCCAATGAAAGGAATGCTCAGTTTGTTGGCGGCGCAGGGGAGCAGAATCAGGCCGGGAACATCGTCCTCGCCCGGATGGCCGGCGCACTCAAAGCCATCGACGCTGACCGCATCGCAACCAATCGTTTCCGCCTTCAATGAATGGCGCACGGAGGTGCATTTGTGAATGATTTTGATCCCGGCGGCCTTGAAGATCGGCATCAGGGGTTCGGGGCTGCGCCCGGCGGTCTCGACGATCTTGACGCCGCTATCGGCGATGGCCTGGGCATATTCCTCATACGGTACCGGCTTCAGGGTCGGCAGAATGGTCAGGTTAACGCCAAAGGGCTTGTCCGTCATCTCCCGCGTGCGGGCGATTTCCTTGGTTAGGTCCTCGGGTGTCGGTTGGGTCAGGGCGGTGATGAAACCCAGGGCGCCGGCGTTGGCCACGGCGGAGACTAGTTCGCCTCGGCCGACCCACTGCATGCCGCCTTGGACGATAGGATGCTCGATGCCGAAGAGTTCGGTAATTCTGGTTTTCATGACACACACTCACGATTCTGTTGCTGCGATGGCGATGGACTGCTTTCCGCCTATATAGGCTGAATGTGATTGGCTTTGGAAGTTTTTCCCTGCCGTGGCGGCGGTCCGCCATGCTAGAAGAACAGCGCGGCATCTCAAGAAGCAGGGAAAAATCCAATATGACCAATAGTATGCGCTATGCGGATGGCGATTTTGACCGTGCGGCGGAATGCCGCGAGGATCCGGAATGGCTGGCCGCGCGTCTGGCGCATGACAGCTCTAGGGTTTATCCGATCTGGCGACATCGGTTTCTGTTTCAGGAACAGCGCGTCCCCGTGGCCCTGGCGCCGGCGGCGGCGGGACGGTTGGCCGGACTGGAACACTCGGTATTGTTGGGCGTAATCGATGATACGGCGCATTTCACCATCGATGTATCTACCCTGTCCGAGGACGGCCTGGCCACGGCCATTGCGGGTGCGGCTCATGATCTGCGGGATGTGGCCATGAACCTATCGGACCGGATGGCCGCCATGCTGGCGTTTGGGCGGGGCATGTCGGTCTGGCATGTGGATCACCAGTTCTGTGGCCGCTGCGGCGGTCCAACCAAGATAGAGCGCGCCGGCCATGCCCGGCGCTGTCTGGACAAGGGCTGCGGGCGGCTGCATTTTCCCCGTACCGACCCCGCCGTCATCACTCTGGTCATTGATGGCGAGCGTTGTTTGCTGGCGCGCCGGGCCACCATCGATATTCCGCGCTTCTCGACCGTCGCAGGCTTTGTCGAACCAGGCGAAACCCTGGAAGACGCCGTGCGCCGGGAAGTGGTCGAGGAGGTCGGTGTTCTAACCGGCGCGGTGATGTACCGTGCCTCGCAACCCTGGCCGTTTCCATCCTCGTTGATGATGGGATTCTGGGCCCGGGCCACCTCTTCCGCGATCAAGGTCGATGGCGAGGAAATCGGCGAAGCCGCCTGGTTCACGCGCGCCGACATTGACCGGGCGTTGGCGGCGGACGAAATCATTCTACCGCCCGAGGATTCCATTTCCCGCCGCCTGGTCGAAGACTGGCGCAATCTGGCGGAGGGTACGATTATCGAAGGTTTGGAGTGACGTAGCGCACATTCGCACTATATATTGGCTGATAATATTGCTACTTTCGGAAACCATGGCCGGCGAGGCTGTTTCGGTCAAGACAACACATCCAACAAAAAACGAGGGGATGGTCGTGAATATTTTTAAGACTTCAGCAATTACTTTGGTGGCGGCGGTGACGCTGACTGCATGTGTCGGTACATAACTGGAAAAGGCTGAAATGATGACGGGCGCCAAGACGCCGTTCAATTTCAACCTGCGCAGCGGTTATATCGGCCTGTCGAAAATGGAATTCAAGGAAGGCGATTACGAGGATTCGGATCGCTTCGCCTCACGCGCCATATCCGCCTCGGGGGCAAAAAAGGACACCAAGGTGAAACCGGAAGGTTTCAAGGCGCGTAAATTGCCGGCCGACAAAATCGATGATCTGCGCCGGGCCCGTGGCAAGCTGATGATTGCTTTGGCCCAGGGCGGGCGGGAAAATTTCCCAAATTACGCTGCTGACGCCCAGGTTAAGTTCGACTGCTGGATGCAGGAGCAGGAGGAAAACTTCCAACCCAAGGATATTGCCGCCTGCCGTGCCGCCTTCATGAAGGCCCTGGCGAAATTGCAAAAGGCCATAGCGCCCAAGCCGATGGCGATGAAAGCCATGAAAAAACCGATGATGGCGGCCAAGCGCAAGGAACCGGTGGACGTGGACGGCATTTATATCGTCTTCTTCGATTTCAACAGCTCCAAGCTAAGCACCTCCGCGCAACGGGTGCTGCGCAAGGCGGGGGCGGAATTTGCCTTGATCAAATCGTCGGGCATGAGCGTAACCGGCCACACGGATATGTCGGGTGATTCAAAATATAATGATGCCCTGTCGCGCCGCCGGCTGGATGCGGTTTCCTCCTTCCTGTTGAAAATGAATGTGCCGCGCTGGGCCTTGCATCCCTCCGCTCATGGCGAGGCCAAGCCGTTGGTCCCGACCAAGGATGGCACCCGTGAAAAACGTAACCGGCGGGTCGAGATTATTTTCGAATAGGTCGAAATTAGAACCTGGTTACGATTGTTGTATTAAAGCGCGCGGGGCCACGGTGGTGGCTCCGCGCCAATTTTTTTGGGATGATGTAACATGCGTCTTTTGATCGCACTGTTATTGCCGTGGCTTTTGTTTTTTACTATTGGCCGCGTGTTTGCCGGCATTATCTGTCTAATTTTGCAATGCACCCTGATTGGCTGGGTTCCAGCCGCGATTTGGGCGGTATATGCCCTTAGCCAATATAATATGGAAAAGCGCTTCGACGACTTGGATGCATCCTGACAGAAGCGCCCCGGTAAGACTGTTGGACTTGACGAGATAGGAAGGAATATCGACATGGCGGATGCCTATATTTTCGATCACGTGCGCACACCACGGGGCAAGGGACGCTCCTCCGGCGCGCTGCATTCGGTGACGCCGATCGAGCTGGCCTCGACCGCGTTGCGGGCCATCCGCGACCGCAATGATCTCGATACCGCCAATGTCGAAGACGTCATGCTGGGCTGCGTCGCGCCGGTGGGGGAACAGGGTGCTGATATCGCCCGCGTCGCGGTGATCAATTCCGATTATGCCGAAAGTACCGCCGGTGCCCAGGTCAACCGCTTCTGCGCCTCGGGTCTAGAGGCGGTCAATATCGCCGCCGGGCAGATCATGTCGGGCCAGTCGGACATGGCCATCGGCGGCGGCGTGGAAAGCATGAGCCGGGTGCCCATGGGCTCGGACGGCGGCGCCTGGCCGACCGACCCTGCTGTGGCCTTCCGCAGCTATTTCGTCCCCCAAGGCATCTCCGCCGATCTGGTCGCCACCAAGTACGGCTTTTCCCGTGATGATGTGGACAGCTATGCGGTGGAAAGCCAAAAGCGGGCCCAGCGTTCCTGGGAGGAAGGCCGCTTTAAGGACGCCGTCGTGCCCGTGGTGGATATCAACGGTACTACTGTTCTGGATCATGACGAACATATGCGGCCCGAGACCGACATGCAGTCCCTGGCATCGTTGGAGCCGGCATTCATCAATCACGGCGAACAGTTCGGCTTTAACTCGGTGGCCATTCAGCGCTATCCGGAGATCGAAAAGATCGAGCATGTGCATCATGCGGGCAATTCTTCCGGCATCGTCGATGGCGCCTCGGCCATGTTGCTGGGCACCAAGGAAATGGGCGAGAAACTGGGCCTGACGCCCCGCGCCCGCATCCGCAGTTTCGCCTCCATTGGCTCCGAGCCGACAATCATGCTGACCGGGCCTTCATTGGCGGCGGAAAAGGCTCTCAAGCGGGCCGGCATGGAGAAAGGCGATATCGATCTGTGGGAATTGAACGAGGCCTTCGCCGCCGTGGTCCTGCGTTTCATGCAGGCGCTGGATATTGATCATGACGAGATCAATGTCTGCGGTGGCGCCATCGCCATGGGGCATCCTCTGGGCGCCACCGGCGCGATGATCCTGGGCACGGTGCTGGATGAATTGGAGCGCACGGGCCAAAGCACCGCGTTGGCCACCTTGTGTGTCGGCGCCGGCATGGGCACGGCAACAATTATTGAGCGCCTGTAGAGCCCGGACGCAAAGACCAGACTGAAAGACCAGACCCGAGGATAAAGACGATGATGGATTACAACGTGGATGGCGACGGCGTCGCCACCATCACCTGGAATGTTTCCAACCGTCCCATGAACGTCATGAATGTGGAGACCATGACGGCTTATGCGGCGGCCGTGGAAAAAGCCGTCGACGATGAAAACGTCAAGGGCGTGATCATTGCCTCGGCCCACAAGGAATTCCTGGTCGGCGCCGACCTTTCCGTCATGGGCGATGGCGACGCAAGCATGTTGGAAGAGTTCATGCGCGTCCTGCACGGCATCTTCCGGCGCATGGAAAAGGGCGGCAAGCCCTTCGTAGCCGCCATCAACGGCCATGCCCTGGGCGGCGGCTACGAGATCTGCCTGGCCTGCCATCACCGTATTGCTGCCGATGATCCGAAGATTAAGATCGGCCTGCCCGAGGCCAAGATCGGCCTGTTGCCGGGCGGCGGCGGTACCCAGCGTCTGCCCCGCATGATCGGCATGCAACAGGCCCTGCCCCTGATGTTGGAGGGCAAGGAGCTGGCGCCGAAAGCCGCGTTGAACATGGGCATGGTTGATGAAATGGTGCCAGCGTCCGAGCTGCTGGCGGCGGCCAAGGCCTGGGTCCTGGGCGATGGGCAAAAGACCAAGGTCCAGCCATGGGACAAGAAAAGCTTCAAGATGCCCGGCGGCGCGGTGCAATCGCCCATGGGCCAGCAGGCCTTTGCCGCCGGCAATGCCATGCTGCACCAACGCACCTATGGCAACTATCCGGCGCAGCGGAACATCATGTCCTCTGTCTTTGAAGGCTGCCAGGTTGATATCGATACCGGCCTGACCATCGAAATCCGTTATCTGATAGCCACCGCCACCACGCCGGAATGCAAGAATATGATCCGGCTGTTCTTTGCCATTACCGAGGCCGGCAAGGGGGCGGGACGGCCCAAGGATATTCCGATCGCCACGCTGACCAAGGTCGGTGTCCTGGGCGCCGGCATGATGGGCGCGGGCATCGCCTATGTCACTGCCATGGCCGGCCTGGACGTGGTTCTCCTCGATATGCAGCAGGCCGGCGCTGACAAAGGCAAGGCCCATGCCGAAGATCTGATCAAAAAGCGCGTTTCCCGCCGGCGCATGGATAAGGACAAGGGCGAGGCCACCCTGGCCCGCATTCATGCCACCACGGATTTCGCCGAGCTGGCGGGCTGCGAATTGGTTATCGAAGCAGTGTTCGAGGACCGCGCCATCAAGGCCGACGTCACCCAGAAAACTTTGGCCGTGACCGGCGATGGCATCACCTTTGCCTCCAACACCTCGACCCTGCCGATCACCGGCTTGGCCGGGGCATCGTCGCGGCCTGATAATTTTATCGGGTTACATTTTTTCTCGCCGGTGGACCGCATGCCCCTGGTCGAAATCATCATGGGCAAGGAAACCGGCGATGGGGCTCTGGCCGTGGCCATCGACTACGTCAAGGCGATCCGCAAGACGCCCATCGTGGTCAATGACTCCCGTGGCTTTTATACCTCCCGGGTGTTCGGCACCTACGTGCGCGAGGGCCTGGCCCTGTTGGCCGACGGCGTGGCGCCGGCGCTGATCGAGAATGCCGGCAAAATGGCCGGCATGCCCGTGGGCCCCCTGGCCATGGCCGACGAGGTCTCCATCGACCTGATGTACAAGATCGGCAAGCAGACCCAGGAAGACATGGGCGATGACTATATCGCCGTGCCCGGCGACGATCTGGTCCAGAAATTGGTCGAGGATCTGGGGCGCTTGGGGCGCAAGACCGCCAAGGGTTTCTATGACTATCCGGAAAAGGGCGACAAGCGCCTGTGGCCGGGCCTGGCCGATCTGTGCCCACCTGCCGCCGAACAGCCCAGTGTGGAGGACGTTAAGATGCGCCTGATGTACATTCAGTCCATCGAAACCGCCCGCTGCATGGAAGAGGGCGTGGTCACCGAAAAGCGGGACGCCGATGTGGGCTCGATCATGGGTTGGGGTTTCCCACCCTTCCGGGGCGGCGTGCTCAGCCTGGTCGATACCATCGGCATCGAAGACTTCGTGGCCGAGTGTGATCGGCTGGCCCAGGCCCATGGTGCCCGGTTCAGCCCGCCGAAACTGTTGCGCGACATGGCGGCCAAGGGCGAAGGGTTCTACGGCAAGGCGGCATAATCAACACAAATGGGGGGATGGCGAATGGCGCGGAGGATTGATATCAGGCCGGTATCCGGCGCGTTGGGGGCTGAAATCCGTGGTCTGGATCTCGGTGCTGATCTGGACAACAGCACCATGGCCAGCGTGCGCGAGGTTTTCTTCGAACACGGCGTGGTTTTTTTCATGGATCAGGATCTAACGCCGGAACAGCAACTGTCGTTCGCCCGCCGGTTTGGCGGTATCGACGTCAACAAGTTCTTTGAACAGGTGGATGGCTATCCCGAAATCGCCCAGGTTCGCAAAGAGCCGGGCGATACCGCCAATATTGGCGGCGGCTGGCATACCGATCACAGTTATGATGAAGACCCGGCCATGGGGTCCATGCTCTATGCCAGGGAATTGCCCGAAACGGGCGGTGACACCATGTTTGCCTCCATGTATGCCGCCTACGACGCCCTGTCGCCGGGCATGAAGGAATTGCTTGATGGCATGAAGGCCGTGCACAGCGGCGCGCGGGCCTTTGGTCCCAATTCGAAAGCCAACACTGAAAACCGTTCGGCGCAGTTCAGGCTGTCCGAGGTTGCCGAGAACGAGGTCGAGCATCCGGTGGTTTGCACACATGCGGATTCGGGCCGCAAGCATCTTTACGTCAACGGCGGATTTACCACCCGTTTCGCCGATATGACCGTGGAGGAAAGCGCGCCCCTGTTACAGTTCCTATACCAACATGCGGCTAGGCCTGAATTTACCTGCCGCTTTCGCTGGCAGCCCGGCGCCATGGCCTTCTGGGACAACCGCTGTACGCAACATTTTGCGCTGAACGATTATCACGGCCAGCGCCGCCTGATGCACCGCGTCACCATTCAGGGCCAACGCCCCAGCGCCTAATAATAAATCGAGGGAATGCCATGTCGTACCAGGAAGTTATTTATCAGGTTGAAGACGCGGTCGCGGTTGTCACCCTGAACCGGCCGGATCGGCTCAATGCCATGACCTTGACCATGGCCGGCGAAATTCGCGCCGCCATGCAGGAAGCCAGCGATGACGATGATGTGCGGGTAATCGTTCTGACTGGGGCGGGGCGGGGTTTTTGCGCCGGCGCTGATGCGGCGCGTCTGCAGGGCCGGGCCGCCGGCGAGACGGTGGAAGAGGAAGAACCGCTGCCCTTTACCGGCACCATCGAGGGCGGTTTGGATCTGCCGGAGGCCTTCGCCGCCAAGTATGCCTGGATCGCGGCGGTACCCAAGCCGGTGATCGCCGCCGTTAATGGCCCGGCGGTGGGCGTGGGCATGGTGCTGCCGATGTTTGCGGATATCCGTTTTGCCGCCGATACAGCCAAGTTCGGCACGGCCTTTACCAAACGCGGCCTGGTGCCCGAATACGGCCTGGGCTGGTTGTTGCCGCGTCTGATCGCGCCTTCAAAGGCATTTGATCTAATGTACACCGCGCGGTTGGTGGAGGCCGACGAGGCCCTGGATATGGGCCTGGTGGACCGGGTCTATCCGACCAACGAATTGCAGGCCGCGGTGATGGAATATGCCCGCGAAATCGCCAAGGGCGTTTCTCCGCGCTCCACCCGGGTGGTCAAGGAAATGGTCTATCAGGGTTTGGACCAGGGCTTTGACGCGGCGATGGAAAACTGTTTGGCGGAAATGGCCGACGCGCATACTTCCGAGGACTTCAAGGAAGGCATCGCCGCCTGGAAAGACAAACGCGCACCGAATTTCAGCGGCAAATAGTCAAAAAATCCCCGCTTCCAGGCCGGCGGCCATGGCGGCGCCTAGCTCTTGGCATTGATCGACAAAGTCTTCGCGCCATTCCCCGCGCATGATGATCGGTTCCTGCACGGCCCGCCAGCGCAGACCGGTGACGATAGTTTCCACGCCGCGCCTGGTGCCCGTGCCGTCATGGCCGGCCCGGATGAACAGGCAATAGGGCGTACCTTGGGTCTCTTCCAGGCAGGGGTAATAGCTGCGGTCGAAAAAATCCTTCAGGGCGCCGCTCATATAGCCCAGATTTTCCGTGGTGCCGAGGATGATGCCATTGGCGGCCAGCACGTCTTCAGGCCCCGCCTCGAACGGGTTGCGCGCGACAATTTCGATTTCCCCGCTCTCGCCCGCTCCGGCCAGCACGGCATCGAACAGCCGGCGCGTATTGTCAGAGGGCGCGTGCACGATAATGAGCAGCCGGCGTTTCAAAACTGTCATCGTGGGCCGGTCTTAGGCCTCCAGTTCCGTATCCCAGTAGAGAAAGTCGCTCCAGGATTCGTGCAGATAGTTAGGCGGAAAGGCCCGGCCCTTGTCGTGCAGCTGGCGCACCGTGGGCTGATGCGGTGCCGTACGCGGATGCATATCGCAAGCCCGTGGCATGCGCCCGCCCTTGCGCAGATTGCAGGGCGCACAGGCGGCAACGACGTTTTCCCAGGTGGTGCGTCCGCCCCGGCTGCGCGGGATGACATGGTCGAAGGTCAGATCATGAGTGGCGCCGCAATACTGGCAGACGAAACGATCACGCAAAAACAGATTGAAGCGCGTGAACGCAGGGTATTTCGCCGGCTGGATATAGCGTTTCAAGGCAACGACCGAGGGCAGCTCCATGGCGAAGCCGGGCGAACGGACAACCCGGTCATAGGCCGAGAGCACCTGCACACGTTCGAGAAACACCGCCTTCACCACGTCCTGCCAGGACCAAATTGACAAGGGGTAGTAGCTCAACGGCTGATAATCAGCGTTGAGGACCAGGGCGGGGCAACGTTCGAGTGAGGCCTCCATTTCCTTCCTGCCTTGATCAGAAGAAACTGATCAAAAAAAGTCCCGACAAACTTACGACTCAAATGATTTTCGCAGTTCGCCGTTGATTATGCCAGGGCAAATTATGAAATGTGGGGTTGCGCCCCTGTTGAACCACTAAATCTGGTGTTTTAACCCGCCGTCTCGCGCCGGCTGATGTGGCGATAGTGCAGCCATAACAGGCGTGCGGCATAGGTGCGATAGGGGCGCCAGGGTTCCGCCAGCGGCGCCATCTGCTTGACCGTGGGCCTGTCCGCCAGGCCAAGCAGGTCGCGTGCCGCCTCCATCAGGGCCACGTCCGCCGCCGGCCAGATGTCGGGCCGCTGCATGACGGCCAGCAGATAAATCTCCGCCGTCCAGCGGCCAATGCCCTTGATCTGCACCAGATCAGCGATCACCGCCTCGTCCGCCATGCCGCGCAGCTTGCGGAAATTCAGGCTGCCAGATGCGACTGCCTCGGCCAGGCTGTGGGCATAGGCGGCCTTTTGCCGGGACAGACCGAACGCCCGCAAGGCGTCATCATCAAGGGCAAGCACGGCGCCTGGGTTCACTGTGCCCAGGCCACGGCGCAGCCGGCCCCAGATGGCATCAGCGGAGGCGATGGAGACCTGTTGCTGCATGATGATTTTCAGCACCGTCTCGAAACCGCCCGGACGCTTGCGCGAGGGCGGTTCCCCATGGCGGTGCAGGACCTCGGCAAAACGCGGTTCCAACAGCCCGACCTGGTGGAAGCCGTCCTCTATCGGTTTTGTCATATGTTTTAGTCTTCTATTTTAGTCTTCTGGGGCAGCGGGCGGCGCGGCTGGACGCTCACTGTTCAGCAGTTGCAGTATCTTGGTCAACAGGGCGCCGGTATCCTGACGATAGGCGGGGACATCCATTTCGCGCCAATCGTAGAATCCGGTGCCGGACTTGGTGCCGAAATGACCGGCGGCGTACTTGCGCTGCACCACCGGGCTGGGCTCCCGGCTCAGATGCAGGGTCGGGATCAGTTCCCGCTGCGCCAGGGCATGGGTGTCCAGGCCCGAGAGATCCTTTTGCTCAATCATCCCGGTCACGCTCATGCGCGGGCCCAACAGCTGCTTGGCGGCCAGATCAATATCCTCGGCGCTGCAAATGCCCCGGTCAATCAGGCTGTAGGCCTCGTGATAGATGGCTTGCTGCAGGCGGTTAATCAACAGTCCGTCCACGGGTTCTGACAGCGCAATGGGCTGCTTGCCGGCCTGGCGCAACAGGGACAGGGCCGTTTGAATGGTGGCCTCGTCGCTTTGCGCCACGGCGGCGACTTCAACGATGGGCGTTACGTCGGCTGGCTGAAAATAGTGCATGCCGCAGAATTTTGCCGGATAAAGCAGCGCGTCCGCCAGTGTCTGCAAGGGCAGGGACGAGGTGTTGGAGGCGATGATCGTGTTGCCCTGATAGGCCGCTTCGATCTGGGCATTCAGCTCCAACTTCAGATCCATCACTTCCGGAATAGTTTCAATGATCAGCTCCGGTGCCGCCTCGGGCAGGGCGCCTAGGACGTCGACGCCTGGCTCGACGCCACTGACCGCATCCGGGTTGCGGCTTAAAATCGCGGTCTTCAGGCCGGCCCGCGCGAATGACAGCGCAATGCCTTTGCCCATGACACCTGAACCTGCAACCAGTACCGCAATCGTGCTATCTGACATGTTAGTCTCCCTAAAGTATTTGTTGCTCCCCTGATAACCCAATAGGCCCATCCTTGTCACCGACCGACATCCTCAGATTTGCTCCCAGCCCCACCGGGCCCCTGCATTTGGGCAACGGTTTCTCGGCGCTGTATAGTTTTGCGGCGGCGCAACGTTTGGGCGGACGCTTTTTGTTGCGGGTGGAGGATATCGATCAAACCCGCTGCCGCCCCGAACACGAGGCCGCCATGTTGGCGGATCTGGCTTGGCTGGGTCTGCGGTGGCAAGAACCAGTTCGCCGGCAATCCGAGCATCTGGCGGACTATGCCAAGGCGCTTGCAACCCTGGCGGATGCCGGCCTGAGCTATCCTTGCTTTTGCACCCGAAAGGAAATCGCCCGGGAAATCGCCGCCGCGCCCGCAGCCCCCCATGGCACCCATGGGCCGGACGGCGCCCTCTATCCCGGTATCTGCCGGCGGCTGTCTTCAGGGGAGCGCGAGGACAGGATCGCCGCCGGTGCGGCCTACGCCATACGGCTGGACAGCGGCCTGGCCGCCGGCCGGGTCGGCCCCGGTCTGCATTGGCACGACCAACAACTTGGCCGGCAGGCTTTGCGGCCCGGCCTGCATGGCGACGTGGTCTTGGCCCGCAAGGACACGCCCACGTCCTATCATCTGGCGGTCACGGTGGATGATGCCCTGCAGGGCATCACCATTGTTACCCGTGGCGCTGATCTGTTCGAAGCCACCCACGTGCATCGGTTATTGCAGGCCTTGCTGGGCCTGCCGACGCCTGGCTATGACCATCACCGTCTGCTGCTGGACGACAAGGGCGCCCGTCTAGCCAAGCGCCATGGCGCCGTCAGTCTGGCGCAATTGCGTGACGAGGGCCGGGACCCGGCGGAGCTGCGCCGTACCCTGGGTTTTGAGAGGATGCCATATGCCTGAGGCCATGGTGATCCAGCCCGATACGGAAATCGGCGCGGCAATGACGGCGGCGGCTGAAACCCGTCGGCTGATTTTTTATGCCGGCCTGCCGGGCGTGGGCAAGTCGCTGTTCCTCCAGCAACAGACCCTCATGGCGGCGCGGGCCGGCCGGGTGGTGCATTTGCTGCAATGGGATATTGCCCGGGCAGCCTTCGAGACCGAGGCCATTTTGGCGAAGTACCCGGAGGTGGACGGTTTTACCCATCCCATCATCCGCAAGGCAGCCGGTCTATGGGCCCGGCGGGCGGTGCGGCAGTGGAACCAGGCATTCTCCGATCCGGGGCATCTGCTGATTGGCGAGGTGCCGATTGTCGGCAACAGATTTGTCGAACTGCTGCAACAGCATGACGATCCGGTGGAGCCGCTGTTGGGCGGCGAGGGCGCCATGTTTTTTGTGCCCGTGCCCTCGGGCGAGGTCAGGGCGAAGATCGAAGCCAAACGCCAGGCATCGATCGCCAACCCGAAGCATGCCAACGAAAGCCGCGATGCGCCGCTCAACGTGTTAGAGCAGATCTGGCAGGACGCCAGGACCACCGCCGCCATTCTCGGCCTTGTACCAGAGGCACAAGCGGCCGCCGGGACTGGCTATGACCCGCTGACCTATGAACGCCTGTTCGCGCATATGCTGCAACATCGGAACTGCCGCATATTGCATGTCGATACGCTTTATCCCGCCTCTGGCTCGGTATACGAGCTTGCCGTGCCGACCCACGAGCTTGCCGCGCCGCCGGCGGAGATATCCGCGATCATGACGGAATTGGAAAATTCCCACAGCTTGGCCGCGCTCAGCCAGGCGGTCGCGGACTGGCATCGGGTTTGATACCTAGCGCGCCGTGATCGCCATCAACCGGCCCATGTCGGCAAGGCCTTTCAAGATGTCGTAGTTGCCGTCGTTCATAAAAATCTGCTCAGAGAGTTGCTAAAAATTCATATTAATTACAAATCTCCATGCGTATACTATTCAAAAATGGATATGGTTAACGACTTGGGGGCTCACCGATGCGACATCATGGAACAACTTGTTTTGCTTTGATTCTGACATTATTCGTCATTTTGGCTGGATCCATGCTGACCTCCAGCGGAGCGCTGGGGCAGCCGACGAATACGACCCTGGTGATCGGCGGGGTCGATTCCGTAAACGCCATTTTCGATGAAAACAAACTGAATGATGCATTGGCGAAATACATTCGCCCAAGTCCGGGTCAGAGCCTCAATGACAAAATTGATGCCATCGAAAATTCGGGAAAAAGCTTTCTAAAAGGCCTTGGCGGCATGCATACCCAGGCCTTCCTTGCCGCCGCCCGTGGCAAGGTGAGAGAAAATGGGAAATTTAATAAGGGAGTTCACGTCCAAATAAATATGTCAGGGCAACTTATTAAATCCGAATACAGTTTCACAATGGAAAATGGCTGTCCAAATCCTCCTGAAAAATGCGGAACTCTGAACAAATTGGTGGCCATAACATCAATCGAAATCAAAAAAATAAACGTGCAAACCGGGGCTGAATTGCCTCCCGCAAAGCATATTGAATTTCGGTTTGAGTTGAAAAGCAAAAGCAAAGGCGCGCGGGTTATCCATAGAAATGCGGGTCCGTCGGACGAGCTATTCGGTGGCGTCATACCATTCAATGGCGCCATGGTGAGCAGAGTATACAGTCTTGGACTGACGCAGAAACTGTATGTTGGCGCCGGCGAACTTGAAATCGTGGAGGTTAAGCTAAGGGGGTGGCAAACGCCGCCGACCAATACACCGCCCGCTTGGAGTACGATTGCGCCGCTTCCCTCCACCTACCCCTTGACGCAGGTTCAGACCGACGATTGTGTCGATATGCTGTTCGTGGGCAGTCCGCCAACCAGTTTAGGTGCAAACGACGACCCGCTTTATTGCCTTGGACGTTGCACCTCGCCGTTGATCGTGAATACGGGCTTATAAAAACCTGATCGTTCGTTCAATAGCTGCTTGGCGCTGATGGCATAGGCTGCCCATAGCGGCGACAATTGAACCACGGGTTCCACTTATCCCTGTCCGAAGGGGCGTACAGACCTGCTCGTAGCCATTCTTTACTGTTCCATCTGTAATCACTGTAACTTGTTATGAGTTCAAGGTGCGAATTGGTTCGGCTTGCCGGAATAGGGGGAGCACAATGGGGGCAAGCGAGATGGCAGCGTCACGGCGGCAATTTTTGCTGGCAACGACGGCCGCGGCAGGCGCGGCGGTGCTGTTGGGGCGGGATACCTTTGCCCGGGCCGCCAACCGGGACCATGCGATGGCGCCACGGCTGCGCCCAAATATCGGCGCTGGAAAGAGTGTCGCGGTCATCGGTGCCGGCATTGCCGGTCTGACCTCGTCCTACTATCTGGCGAAGGCCGGCTTCGAGGTGACCGTGTTCGAGGCGAACAACCGCTACGGCGGCCGCAGCCTGACGCTCAGGCCGGAGGCCGAGATCTATAAAAAATACAACAAAGAGCGATACGGCATCGGCGAAGATTCCTACGCCGACCGCTTCCAGGAAAACGGCGGCCCGTTGCAGATTTGCCGGTTTTTTGATGACGGCTGGGACCGGCGGCCCGGAACATATCCAGAGGAATTATTTCTCAACGCGGGTCCGGGGCGCATTCCAAGCTTTCACATCGCGGTGCTTAATCTGGCCCGTGAATTGAATGTCGAGATGGAACCGTTTATTTTCGCCACGCGGGCCAATTTGTTGCAGTCGGACAAATTCAACGAGGGCCAGCCCATCCAGCTGCGCCGGATCAAGCACGACCTGCGCGGCGAAATCTCGGACATATTGGCGAAACTGGCGGGTGACGGAAAACTCGCGCCCTATCTTGGTACCGCTGACCGACAGTCATTTCTGCGCATGATCAAGGAATTCGGTGATCTGAAGGGCGATCCAGAGGAGGCTGGCCGGAATATGTACTATGCCGGGACAAACCGTGCCGGTTACGCTGTTCTACCTGGGGCTGGGCGCCGCCCGGGAAAGCTGCATCCCCACGTTGGCTTGGAAGAGATCCTGGCCTCCCGGTTCTGGAATGAAGAGATCTTCCACGACATGCGGTCCTATTGGCAGACATCCCTGCTGCAACCCAGGGGCGGCATGGACATGCTTTGGCAACGCCTGCTGAAACAGCGGGTTGGCGTGGACGGTGGGCGGCGGGTCCAGGATTTGGTCAAACTGGGCAACCCGGTCACGGCTATTGCAAACGTGGCCGAGGGCAGCAAAGTGAAGGTCGAATGGTCGGGGCGTCGTCCAGGTAACAAGACTTTTGATTTCTGCATATCAACCATGGCGCCTAATCTTCTGGCGCAGGTGCGCAATAATTTTACCGTCGCCTTCACGGAGGCCCTGGCACAGGTGAATGAAATGGCGGCCTGCAAGGTTGGCTGGCAGGCGCGCTACCGCTTTTGGGAGACGGAGACCCGAATCTACGGCGGCATAAGCTGGACCAAGTTGCCGATCAGCCAGATCTGGTATCCGTCGGATGGATTTTTCAACCGAACCGGCACCTTGACCGGCGCCTATAACCGGGGAGAACCGGCGGCGAAATTCGGCGAATTGAGCCACCACGAACGCCTCGAAAGCGCCTTGCAGGGCGGTGGGAAACTGCACGCTAATTTTCGCGACAAGGTCTACGCGGACCGGGGCGTCTCAATCGCCTGGCAAAACATGCCGCATTTTGCCGGCGGCTGGGCGGATGAGACAGCGGAAAGCCAGCCCGATATCTATCGGCGCATTACGAATTTCCCACAGGGCCGCGTATTTCTTGCCGGTGATTTTGTCTCCTACATGCCCGGCTGGATGGAAGGCGCGGTGCGCTCGGCTCACTTGGCCGTTGAAGGGATCGCGGGCCAGGTATCCATCTCGAAGGGCTAGCGAATTTCCGGAACCGCGTTGTGTGCGGAATTTTCTCAGCGGGCACCGGCCGCGCGCAGCATGGCGATAATGTGCGTCTCTTTTTGCGCCGTGGCGCGGCGCAGGGCGCTGAAACCATTGTTATCGGTAATATGTACATCCGCCTTGTTGGCGATCAGGTCCGCGACAATTTCTTCATAACCATTCCAGGCGGCCCGCATCAGGGGGGTCAGGCCGCCTTCACCCTGCACATTGACCAACGCCGCTTCCCGTAACAGTGTTTTGGTGATGTCCCGATAGCCATTGATGGCGGCCCAGGATAACGCTGTGCGGCCTAGATTATCCGCCGCATTGATATCCACCCCCGAATTCAACAGCGAGCGGAGCACATGATGATGGCCCCGCCAAGCCGCCATGATCATGGGGGTTCGGCCCTCGTCATCAATCGCATTGGCATCCACGCCCGATTGTAAATATTCCTCCACGGCGCCCAATTTTCCTTCCGCGGCGGCGAGTTGCAAATCCTGCTCTTTCTCGATTTGCTTGCTCAGATCCATGGGCGGCATCATCTCCCGCATGGCCCGCGTCCGATTGCGGGATTCTTCGAGCTGGGCGAGATCCAAATGCGCCGCCAACATGATCTTGGCCTTTGCGGCGCCCATGCTGCCGATGCTCGCGGCCAAGCTGTACAGGGCGTGGGCTTCGACCCTGTCCTCGTCCGTGCCAACACCTGCCAGCGTCATTTCAGCCAGGCGCAACATCGCCGGAACGTTGCCTTGCCGGGCGGCGTTACGGAAAAATTCCACTGCTTCCTGGCTATCCTGCTCGACGCCACTTCCCTCGGCCAGGGCGCGGCCTAGGTTGTATTGCGCCATGACATATCCGCGAGAGGCGGCGCGTTTATACCGCTCGGCGGCTTTTGCCGCCGCTCCAGAGTGGCCGCCGCCACCGGACATGGGCTGGTCCCAGTCTTCGCGGCCCATGCGGGGCTCATTGTCCCTAACGGCGCGAATTGCGCCCGCCGCGGCGGGTTTGACCGGGTGATCCAGATACGGCACCTGTCGATGGATAGGCTGACGGGCACTTTCAAGTTTGGGCTTCGGCTTTGGCTCTAGCTTCGGTTTTGGCTTCGCTGTTTCCGCAGGAGTTTTCCGGGCAGCTAACTTCGGCACGGCCGTCTGGTCTTTCGCTTTGGTGCGATCAATCTTGTCCTCCAGTGTGGCTTTCGCTGGCTCCGCCAAGATCTTTGTTTCCGCCAGTTCCTGTCGCGGCGGCAATTCCGGCTTTGCCGGTTCTTCAGGCAGTTTCTCGATGGCCGGATCTGGCACGGCTGTCTGATCAAGCCTGGGTTCTGTCTGCCGCACCGGTTGCTCCGGGGTCGTCTGTTGTTCGGCCAGGCTTGGCTCTGGTTCCGGTTGCTCGAAAACCAACGAGATTTCGATCAGGTCCGGCAGCGGCACGGGGGCCGCCGCGAAGAAAATAAATGGATATAGAATGAGGATATGCAGCACGAAGCTGCCAAGGTAGGCCACGGGCCAGTCCGAGAAAGGCGGAAGGGTGCCCCGGGGGCTGTTGTTATCCGCTGTCGTCATAGATTCCGAACCAAGGTTGCTATCTTGCGCGCGAGTATCATGCGCGAGAGATTGTGCGGTGCCGACTTAGCCGATTTCTTCGGATAGCCCTCAAATCCAAGGTGATTATGTCATACTTGTGCCGAAAATGTAATGGTTTGTAAATATTTTAGAAAATTCTAATGTAGCTGCTGTGAGATGGCGGCGGCGCAGACATTCAAATTTGCTGGGGAATTTGCCGGGAAAATGCACGCCGTTACCTGGGGCGCTATGGTGGGCGCCTTGGTTGCCTGATTTTTCGGAAAAGCGGCGCGGATCGGGCCCTGACACCTCTGGACCGCCGCCGCCTGCGCCGGAGGAAGGGTAACGGGGACGGCCACTCTCACAAGAAGCCTTGGGCACAGATCCGCGCCTAGGAATAAGACTAGCATCGAAAGGATCGCCCAAACGTTGATGGCCGTCACACTTGGGCCCGAAATATCCTGCCGCATCAAGATTTGTGCGAAAGGAAAAGGCAACGGCGGCCGACGCTTTCGCCGGCCGCCGTCAGGTACAGAGGCGGGTCAAAATTTGGCCCACCGATGCCGGCGGGGAGGGGTACTCGACATCGGGCCCCTGAGCCGTTAATCACGAGGCTTAATCGTTGTGTGCCATTAGCAGATGGCCTCATTGGTGAATTTGACGAGTGACCAAGGTCACCGTTTGGCCGCTTTAACGGCCGCCGCCGGGGCCGTCTGATCAGGAATAGATGAGGACAATCATGCAAGCTGCCCACGCCCGGGATGACGTCATCGCTGTCGAGGAATTGTTACCGCTTTGCGGCGCGGCCCTGGGGGCGGCGGACGATCTGTTGACGCGGGCCCGCCAATGCGTGCGCGCCATGGTCTCGAAAGATGGTGCGCCAGGGATAGATGCCGGGCTGATTGAGGGGCAGCAATTCGCCGTGCACGGTCTGGCCTGGCTGGCCACCTACAATGAAGCCCTGCGGCAGAGCTTGGCCTGGGCCGAACAATTGTCAGGCGACGGCAAGTTCGGCGCCATGGAGAAATTGTTGCTGCAACTGGGTTTCGGCGGCTATTTGACGGAAATGGCCAACGGCATCGCCATGAGCCAGATCGAAGTGGTGCGGCCGATCGACCTGGGCCTTGAGGCGGCCGATATGGCCGCCTTTCGCTGTGAAGCGGTCGAACGTCTGATCGCCCGGGGCAATACCCAGGCCGGGCGGGACCAGCTCGCCCTGCTTTTGGTCGAGGCGGCCAGCGGCGCCGAGTTTGGCGAGCTGGGCCTCGACGAGACGCTATCAATGGTGCGCCAGCAATTCCGCCGCTTCACCGAGGAGAATGTCACCCCCGATGCCCATGGCTGGCATATGCGCGACGAGCTGATCCCCATGGACGTGGTCGATGGGATGAGCGAGATGGGCGTTTTCGGCCTGACCATTCCGGAACAATATGGCGGCCACGGCATGGGCAAGACAGCCATGTGCGTGGTTTCGGAAGAACTCTGCCGGGGCTATATCGGCGTCGGCTCGCTCGGTACCCGTTCCGAGATTGCCGCCGAACTGATCCTGCATGGCGGTACCGAGGAACAGCGTCAGCATTGGCTGCCCAAGATCGCCTCGGGCGAGATCCTGCCGACCGCCGTCTTCACCGAACCCAATGTGGGCTCGGACTTGGGCAGCGTCGGTACCCGCGCCATCCGGGATGGCGATGTTTACAAAGTCCAGGGCAACAAGACCTGGATTACGCATGCCGCCCGCGCCGACATGATGACCTTGCTGGCGCGCAGCAATCCCGACCAGCGCGGTTATCGCGGCCTTTCCATGTTCCTCGCCGAGAAACCCCGCGGCACGGTGGATGATCCGTTCCCAGGCGAGGGCATGTCGGGCAGCGAGATCGAGGTGCTGGGCTATCGCGGCATGAAGGAGTACGAGATCGCCTTCGATGGTTTCGAGGTCGGCGCGGACAACCTGCTGGGCGGTGAAGAGGGCAATGGCTTCAAGCAACTGATGGCGACGTTCGAATCCGCTCGTATTCAGACCGCGGCCAGGGCCGTGGGCGTGGCCCAGAACGCGTTCGAGCTGGGCCTGAACTATGGCATCGAGCGGCAGCAGTTTGGCGGCGCCATCGTGCGCTTCCCCCGCGTCGCGGGCAAATTGGCCTGGATGGCGGTGGAGATCATGCTGTCGCGGCAGTTGACCTATTATGCCGCCCGGCAAAAGGATCAGGGCCGGCGCTGTGACCTGGAGGCGGGCATGGCGAAGCTGCTGGCGGCGCGGGTGGCCTGGTCGTCGGCCGACAATGCGGTGCAAATCCACGGCGGCAATGGTTTCTCGCTGGAATTCCCGATCTCCCGTGTATTGTGCGATGCCCGAATTTTGAATATTTTCGAGGGCGCGGGCGAAATCCAGGCCCAGGTCATCGCCCGGCGCCTGTTGGAAAGCCATAATTAACAAAGAGCCCTATATAGTTAGGCCGATTGCGCTTTCCAGAACGCGATTGATTTGCTAAACGCGTGCGGGTTAGGCAGAGGATGGGTGCGAGAGTGGTTGAATCGACCGGTCTTGAAAACCGGCAAGGGTGAGAGCCCTTCGTGGGTTCGAATCCCACCCCATCCGCCACTTTTTTGCTATAAATTATTGATATAATTGCGATATTTTATACAAATGAACGAACAGTCCCACATTGGGTCCCACACTGGGACCTGATAATTAGTCGGTGATGGCCACCCCGGAAGCCGTTCCTGGCCCAGCAACATGGATATTGCGGCGCAGGGACCAGGAGCATCAGCTTACAGAGAGGGGGGCCCTACGGCGGATCATCCATCGTCCAACGGCTATTTGACCCGTCTAAGAGGGGCTGGCTGGAGAAGAATGTCTCTCAGGAGGCTGGGTGTAGACAGGATTGGCGACGGTCGGTTGCATGCCTCTAATCAGGGCGTACCTGCGCAATGCATCCATCCTGCGTTCTCGACTGTCCCCAATTTTTAGGACCTGGCTCGATACTGGGATAACGGCGGAAATCACAGTCAAGAGCGGTTACCGACTGTATGGGGCATACCCGGAAGTCGCTGTGTGCCGTTTCCTTCCCGCCGCCTGTGAGGTTAGTCTCAGCATCACCGTTATACCGACACGAAGGACATCTCAGCCATGGCCCAGACTCCGGCAGACACCCTCCACCAAGACAGCATCGTCATTGACGGTTTGGTAATCTCGAAGTGGTCGCGCGACGTGTTCGAGCAGATGCATCGGGGCGGGCTGACCGCCGTCAACTGCACCTGCTCGGTCTGGGAAGGCTTCAACGATACGATGGCCAATATCGCGCTGTGGAAGAAAGATCTGGCTGAGAACGCCGATATCCTGACCCCGGTGCATAGTGCCGCCGACATCCGCAGGGCGAAGGCGGAGAACAAGGTCGGCATTGTGCTGGGCTGGCAGAACACCTACGCCATCGAACAGAACCTCGACCATCTTCGGCTGTTCCGCGACCTCGGGGTCCGAGTGATCCAACTGACTTACAACACGCAGAACCTGGTCGGCTCCGGCTGCTGGGAGAGCCGCGACAGCGGGTTGTCGGACTACGGTCGAGATATGGTCGATCTGATGAACGAACTGGGCATCCTGGTGGATTTGTCGCATGTCGGCGACACGACGAGCCGCGACGCAATCGCCCATTCGGAAAAGCCAGTTGCTTACACCCACTGCTTCCCGAACGCCCTGCTGGACCATCCGCGCAACAAGTCAGACGAGATGCTGCAAACGCTGGCCGACAAGGGCGGCTTCGTCGGCGTCGTCGCCTACACACCGTTCATGCCGAAGGGCGACGGTTCGACGGTGGAGGACGTGCTCGACGGGTTCGAGCATATGATCGACCTGGTCGGTGAGGATCAGGTCGGCATCGGCACCGATTTCACCCAAGGCCAGGACGTCGCTTTCTTCGACTATCTCCGGTCCGACAAGGGGATCGGCCGGCAACTGTCGAAACCCATGGCGAAACGGCCAGACAACCCGATCGGCTTCGACGGCCCGGCCGAGTACCCCAACCTGACCGCAGCGATGATGAAACGTGGCTGGGGCGAGACACGTATCGGCAAGATCCTCGGCGAGAACTGGCTCGCCTTCCTGGAAGAGGTCTGGGGTGGCTAGCCTGGTGCGATCACACCTGCACCACCGAGCTGTGCCGGCCGTCGACCATCATCACCGCGTCGGAAATCGAGCGTGGCCGCACCAATGCCGGGCTCGGACAAGGTTTCATCTGAGCCGTTTGCTCAAATGCTCTTTTCAAAGTCCGCGCTCGTCCGGCGGCAGACGGCTTGGTAACGAACTCCAGACCAATGGATTAGAACCAGTTGGCCTTGTCGACCAAATTGGCGAGTGGTCGACCGTCGTCGAAGCGGCGACAATTGTCGACGAAAACCTGCCAACGCCGCTCGTCGATATAGGGGCCCGCCGCCGCGACATGAGGCGTAATCAGCATACCCGGCGCCTCCCAAAGAGGATGGCCGCGAGGGAGCGGCTCGGTTTCGAAGACATCCAACGCAGCAGCGGCAATGACGCCACCCCTAAGCGCCTGGTCGAGATCATCCAAGCGCACTGTGGCACCACGGCCAATATTAATGAAGAAGGCGCTCGGCTTCATCAGGGCGAATTTCGCGGCGTCGAAAAACCCTTGCGTTGCCGGCGTCTCCGGGACCGTCAACACGACGGCATCGGCATGAGGGAGCAGCGTGGTAAGGGCGTCCGGGTCATGCAACTCAGAGAGCCCCGGTGGCGGCGTGTCCCGCCGTGCATCGACGCCGATCACGTTGATACCGAAGCTCGCCGCAAGTCGGGCCGTCTCCGCGCCGATGCCGCCGACGCCAACTATCAGCAATGTCATCTCCGGCAGGTAGACAGTTGGAACACCGCCCTGCCATAGCTTTTCACGCTGTTGCGCCCAATAGCTTGGTAAACCCTTTGCGAATGCCAGCAGATAGGCCATCACCTGGGCCGAGATATGATCATTATAGATCCCGCGCACGTTGGTGACCTGGACATCGCTGTCGACCATGGCCTGGTGATAAAAGCTTGGATCGGGCCCGGCGCGGGGCGAGGCGAGCCAACGCAAGTTGGTTGCCTTCGCGAAAAGCGCTGGCGGCAGATAGCCGAAGGCTGCTTCGACGTCGGCAATGCTATCCTCAGCCTCAGCCGGTGACGTAGCAATGAAGAGTTTGATGTCCGGCATCTCGGTCGCCAAGCGGCTCGGCCATTCGGCGGCAGCCGTCAGACTCTCGGGGATTGCGGGATCGCTCAGCAACAGTAGCTTGAAACCCATATTCTCCTCTTCCCTTTCTGGTGCCGGTCGCAGATGCAATTTGGTTGACCAGGCTGATTTGAGTGGTCCGCCTCGCGTGGGATAATTTGTCCGGTTTGACCGTCCAGTAGCAACGACTTGAAGCTAAAGTAGATCGACGTGGTCGGGCGAGGCAACATCGTTTCCTGAACTCGCCGCCCTGACCCTATTCGGCCTCGGCCTGTAGGGCCTCGGCGTGGCGCGGCGGTGGAAGGATCACGCGACCTAATTACCTCTCCACAGGTTGTTGAAAGCGGTGGCTCTTCGGGCCGCCGTTTTCTTTGGTGCTGATTGTCCAGGTTGCTCTATTTGCGCCATTCTCGACGGTCCCTCTAGGGAGGAGCCGGATGCAGAAAATCAAGCGACAATTATCAGGTCCGGTGAGCAAAGCACAAATCGGCGAAGAGTGCCGGGACCGATCCCCCGGCGGGACAAATAAAATGCCAGGCTAGGTCGCTGGATCTTTCGGCGGGACCTCCACTTCGCGCAGCGCCCGCAGCTTTGGAATAACCTCACCGGCGAAACGCTCGATATAATCTGGCCGAGGTCCGGCTAGCGGCGGTGTGGGCACCGGATGCGGCACGACGACGTCGATATCGTGCCCAAGATCGAGCACCTGGTTCAATTGCGCCGCAATCATGTCCGGCGTTCCGAACAGCGCGAAGGCCTCGGCGATCTCGTCGGACAGGAACGAAACCAGCCGGCCCGAAGCCGCCAGGTCGGCGGCATGATGAAAATCCGGCCAGACCTGCTTTTTCAACTCTTCAACGTCGGGCCCTTCCCAAACGAAACCAGCCTGATCGAAAAGCATCGGAGAATATTCGAAATACCCTGCAGCCATGGATCGGCTCATGAGCGCCGCGCGTTCTGGATCGTCTGTCATGATGGTGTGGAATATCAAACCGATTTTCACCTCGTCAGGATTTCGTCCCGCTTCGAGGGCGCCGGTGCGCACGGCGTCGATCGATATTCCAAGGTTCGCCTTGTGCCGGCCGACGCGTATGAAGACGCCATCGGCAATCCTGCCCGCCATCTGCAGCGTCCTTGGGCCGCCGGCGGCAATCCACACCGGCACGGCGCGCGCATGACGCAATAGAGCCGGCTTGGCGGCGCCGACGTCAATGCCGTCGCCCACGAGCAATGCCCGGGTCAATCGCACGGCCTCCTCGAGCTCGGCGACGCGGGCCGGACGCTTTCCCAATAACCGAACGGCAGTGTCGCCGGCGCCGTAGGCAAGTATAGTGCGCCCCGGCGCCAGTTCGTCGACGGTGGCAATAGAAGACGCCAAGACGGCGGGATGGCGCACCACGGGATTTTCGAGCAAGGGGCCGAGGACGATGCGCTCAGTCTCGATGGCGGCAAAAGCCAGATTAACGTAGGGATCCTTCGCAAGTAAAGGCGAGGAAGGGATATAGGCGCAGTCCCAGCCAAGCTCTTCCGCGCGCCGAGCGTCCTTGGCGAAGGCCTGCGGCGAGGAATAGTCGAACCGGTTCAATCCGAATTTCGGCAGTGAGGTTTCGGGATTTTGCATGGCGCATGTCTCTCCGGGTGCTGACGCTTCGATACTGAATTAACGACGGCCTATTCTGCAAGGTCTCTTATGACGGATCATCGCCAGAGTAATCATTCACCATGCGTCACGTCGGTAGCTCAAACAGCCAAATTGGAAAATTTTACAGCATTCGAAAAATGACCTAGTGCAACATTATCAGATGGCGTGGCAGACAGCTACGATCCGGCCATATGATGCTCGCTCTTGGGCCAATGCGAAAATGATGCTCTGAGGCCATTACCAGCGCTTCGTGCCATGTGTGGACGGCTCCCTGCTGTCAAGGGTTGTCATGAACGTTGATGCACCTGCTGGTCGGAGCTGCCATGTGTCCGGCCTATTTGTGCGGCCTTGTTCCATGGCCGCTGGCCATAATGCTCTCCGCAGATTGGGTCCCGGTCATAAGCACGCGCTCAAGAGGCGCAGTGGCACTTTTGGGTTGTCCCGATCCGTGGGCCGACTGGCGTGGGTGCGTTATTCGTTCATTGCCCTTTCCAACCTGGTTAGCGGAGAGGTTCCCCCGCTTGTTCGCGTTGCTGTCCTATGTTGGAGACAGCCGTGACGGTTCAAATTTCTCATTGCGTGCCATCATGGCCCAGGCGATCCGGGCGATCTTGTTGGCCAAGGCAACGGCGGCAATCTTGACAGAACGCCGGCCCAGGAGACTGACCAGCCAGGGATGATGGGTGTATCCCAACTGCTTGGCACGCTTGATGACCGACAAGGCGCCGATGACAAGCAAGGTGCGCAGGTATCGATTGCCTGCCTTCGAGATACCGCCGAGGCGTTCCTTGCCGCCCGTGGAATGTTGTTTTGGCACCAGACCAATCCAGGCACTCAAGTCGCGGCCTGAGCGGAACACTGACGGATCAGGGATCGAGGCGACAAGGGCAGAGGCAATCAAAGGTCCAACGCCTGGGATCGCTTCCAACCGTTTGCTGGTCTCGCTACTCCGGTGCCAGGCCAGCACGCGTCGGTCAGCCTCGAGGATTTGCCGTTTCACCAAATCAAGCTGCATGGCCAACGCCATCAGACATTCCAGCGCCGGGGCTGGCAAACGATCATCCTTACCCTCTGCAATACGCTTCAGCAGAACCTCGACGCCATTACGCCCGATACCGGCGACAATACCGAACTCGGCCATGTGAGCGCGGATCGCATTGATCAGCGATGTGCGCTGGCGGACAAAAAGCTGCCGGGTTCGATGCAACATCAGCACCGACTGCTGCTCCGGGGTCTTGATCGGCACAAAACGCATGTTGGGCCGTGTCACGGCTTCGCAGATCGCTTCCGCGTCCGCCGCATCGTTCTTGTTGCGTTTGACGTACGGCTTGACGTAGCGCGGCGGCATCAAGCGGACCTCGTGGCCGAACTTGGCGATCTCACGGGCCCAATAGTGAGAGGTGGCGCAGGCTTCAATACCGATCAGACAGGGCGGCAGTTTCTTGAAGAACGGCAGTACCTGACGCCGCCGCAACTGGCGCCGGATCACCGGCTCTCCGGCAGCATCAACAGCATGGACCTGGAAAACGCTCTTCGCGATATCAACACCGATTGTGATAACTTCATTCATGGGACGGCTCCTGTATCCTCGTGGTTGCTGAGAACCACACTGTGGCACCTAGATGCCGGCGGGTGGGAGCCGTCCACAGCATCATAAGCAGCCTGTTAGGAACTTCTAATACACAACGCCTGCCTATGTTGCCTGTGCGACAAATTGCGACATCGACCCAAAGGTGACGCCCGCCTAGAATCATCAACGTTGGTCGTCTGATGCATCCTACTGGCTAGCGGGATGAGGGGCGCGGCGAATGGGCAGCGTCCCTTGTC
>JABIWH010000056.1 GCA_018701215.1 Rhodospirillaceae bacterium | reverse complement strand
CGACAAATGACAGCATCATCGGTGTCAGAACCAGCATCAGCAGTTCGCGCCGGAACGGAAATTTTTTCTCGAACAACAAGGCCATGGAAAAGCCGATGACCATTTGCAACAACACGCTTCCCGCGCGAACACGAAAGTGTTCTCGACGCGTAACGTGACCCCTACATCGTCACCGACGCTGTAGCGGACGGCCTGTTCCTCTGGCAGAACCATCTTCAACGCGGTTTCCCCCGCCAGAAGATCCAGGATCACAACATCCCCCAAGGGCTCTATCAGATGCACCTTGGCGGCGATTGACGCCCCATGATCGTCAGCACCATCCAAATCAGTGACGGGTGAGACATCGTGAGGGCGAAAACCAAAAATCAATTCAGAACCGACCGGAAACGGCTTTAGGGCATTGGCCCAGGGTCCGTTTTCCACCGCCCCAAACGGCAATTCCACCGCCGGCGCGTTATCGGCGCCACGGCGCACGGCGGGAACCAGGTTCACCTTGGGCGAGCCAACCATGCCGGCGACATAGGTATCCTGTGGTTGGGTATAAAGTTCGTCCGGCGTGCCCGTCTGAACAATGCGGCCATCGCGCAACAGGCCGATGCGCTGACCCATTGACAGGGCCTCCAGTTCATCGGGCGTGGCATAGACGATGGTCATACCCAATTCCCGGTGCAAGCGCTTGAATTCGGCCCGTGTGTCGAAACGCAGCTTGGCATCCAAATTGGTCAGGGGTTCATCCAGCAACAGCAGCGACGGCCGGCGCACCAAGGCGCGGCCGATGGCGACGCGTTGCTGTTCGCCCCCCGATGCCGTGCCGGGCTTGCGCGCCAGGGTATGGCCCAGGCGCAGCATCTCGGCCACCTCGCCCACCCGTTGGCCGACCTCTGCCTTGCTCATGCCTGCCTGGCGTAAGGGATAGGCCAGATTGTCAAAGATCGTCAGATGCGGATACAGTGCGAAGGTCTGAAACACCATGGCCATGTCCCGGCCCCGAACCTGGGCACCGGTGACGTCTGCACCGTCGAATAGAATGCGGCCATGATCAGCTTGTTCTATGCCGCAAATGGCGCGCAACGTGGTGGTCTTACCGGCGGCGGAGGGTCCCAACAGGGCGAAGAATTCACCCTTTTCCACCGCCATGTCGACGCCTTGCAAGGCGCGCAGCTCACCGAAATTTTTGTGCAGATCCTGGATGATCAAATGCGACATAGGCTTAGCTCCACCGATCCTGATATCTTGTGACCCTGTTCAAACCGAAGAGAGCCCACGCGCGATGTCCCTGATCGAGCTTGTTTGCGGCGAATACCGCGCCGGAATTGACCCAGCCACCGGCGGCGGTCTGGCCTATTGGCGTGGGCGCCACGACTTGGTGCGCGCGGCGGCGACCGGTGAAACTAGCCCACAACAATTCGGCTGCTTTCCCTTGCTGCCGTACTCCAACCGTATTCGGAATGGCCGCTTTGACTTTGCCGGCCAGTCGGTCCAGCTGCCCCTGAACTTCGGCGATCATCCGCACAGCATTCATGGCCATGGCTGGCAGAATGCCTGGGATGTGGTGAAGCGGACTGCGAACGAGTTGAGATTGCAATACCGGCATGAACGCGGCGCCTGGCCGTTTTCCTATCTGGCGGAGCAGATCTTTCGTCTGGACGAGGCCGGCCTGTGCATCGATTTGCGGCTGGCCAATTTGGGCGACCGTCCCATGCCCTGCGGACTTGGCTTGCATCCCTATTTTCCCGCCACTGCGGAGACCCGTATCGAAGCCGGCGTCAACGGCGTCTGGCTGACCGATGACGAGATCATGCCAACCGCTTGGGCGCCGACACCCGCGAACTGGGATCTGCGTGACGGCTGCGCGGTCGCCGGCATGGGCTGCGACAATCTTTTCACCGGCTGGGACGGCACGGCGCGGATCAGCTGGCCGGAAAAAGGTCTGGGCCTGACCATCACGGCCAGCGCCAACCTTGGCTATTTGGTGGTCTATGCGCCCACCGGCGCAGACTTCTTTTGCGCCGAACCGGTCTCGCACCTTACCGACGCTTTCAATAGCGGCGGCGACGCCGGCGTCATCGTGCTGCAAACCGGCCAGGACGTGTGCGCCAGCGTGGGTTTCGCGCCCCATATGCTGTAGCGCCGACATCATGCCGCCGCCCCAAACAGCGGTGTCGGCAAACCGCCCACATCGGGCTCGCAGATGAACAAACCACCCGCCAGAGGTTGTGCCCGCCGAGCCTCTTGGTCCAGGCCGATGGCGGCGGTGGTGATGAACAGTTTTGAAAGATCTTCGCCGCCAAAGGCGCAGGATGTGACCTGGGCCACCGGCAGATCGATCCGGCCGCACGGTTTGCCGTCGGGATCGAACCGGCCAAGCCCCCAGCCGCCCCAATGGGCCACCCACAAACAGCCTGCCGCATCCACCGTCATGCCGTCGGGATAGCCGCTCTCGGCTGGGATGCGGACGAAAGGGCGCTTGTTTGAGAGGCCGCCGTCCTGGCCCAGATCAAAGGCGTAGATCAGGCCGGCGAATGTATCGGTATGATAGAGTGTGCGGCCATCGGGGCTGAATGCGGGACCATTGCTGACCACATAGCCGTCGTCCAGGCGCGAGCAACTCAAATCCGGGTCCAGGCGGTACAGAACCCCAGAGGGATCTGTTTCACCGTCATCCATGGTGCCGGCCCAGAAGCGGCCCCTGGCATCGACCTTGCCATCGTTAAAGCGGTTGCCGGGCCGGTCCGCTTCGGGATCGGCGACGGGTTCCAGCGCGATTTCAGTTTCCCCCAAAGAGACCTTTGCGAAGCCGCCGCGAAAGGCGCCGATGAAACCACCCCCGGCGGCAGGCGCCAGGCTGCACGGTTGCGCCGAGGTTGCCCAAGTGCTGCGCGCGCCGGAGCCGGGCTTCATGCGGTGGATCTTATCGCCCTTGATATCGACCCAATACAAGGCCTGCTCACGCGCCACCCATACGGGCCCTTCGCCCAGGGCGGCGCCGGCATCCCATATGCATTCTGCGGCTATGTTGGGGACCTGGGTCATCGGGACTACACCCAGCCCCCGTCGGCGATGTAATTCTGGTTGGTGCAGATACCGCTGTCATCGGCGGCGAAGAACAGCACGACCTTGGCCAGCTCCTCCGGCTGCAAGGGGCGCTTTAGACATTGCCGTTGCATCAATTCGGCTTCGCCCTCGGGCGTCAGCCAGTTATCCATCTGGCGCTTGGTCATGATCCAGCCGGGCAGGACCGAGTTGACCCGAATGTTCTTTGGGCCAAGGTCGCGGGCCAGGGAACGGGTCAATCCGGCGACGGCGGCTTTCGACGCGGAATAGCAGGGCATGCCGCCCTGACCGATCAGCCAGGTGACCGAACCGATATTGACAATGGCGCCGCCGCCGGCCTCGGCCATCGGGCCATGCACGGCCTGGGTGGCAAAGAACTGATGCCGCAGATTGACGGCAATGCGGTCGTCGAAATACGCCGGCGTGACATCGTCAATTGTGTGCCGTTCATCATTGGCGGCGTTATTGATCAAGGCCGTAATGGGGCCATCGGCGGTGATAACCTGACCGATGGTATATTGCAGGGCCTCCACGTCCTTTAGATCACAGGGCAGGAAACGCGGACGCGGCAAGTCTCGGGCAGCTATGTCATCAGCCAGAGATGCCGCTGCATCGGCATCGATATCAACGAAGCTGACCTTGGCGCCTTGTAGGCAGAATTGCTCGACAATCGCGGCACCGATGCCCGAGGCACCGCCCGAGACGAACACCACCCGGTCGCGGAGGCTGGGATATATTGCGCTTTCGGCCATGATGATGCCCCCTAAAACCGCAACCAGCTGCCACCGGCGCGGCTCGATTCCACGGCCCGGGTGATGAAGCGCACGCCGTCAACCCCGTCGGCCACCGTCGGGACGGTCATGGCCAGCGGATCGGCGTCGCCACCAGAGATGTGGGCGCTGATTTGATCCGCCAGATCGGTGTAAAGTTGAGCGAAGCCCTCGAGATAGCCTTCCGGGTGTCCGGGAGGAATGCGGCTGGCGTGTTCGGCCGCGGCACCCAGGCCGGGTCCACCCCGGCGCAGGATCCTTGGGGCTTCGCCCAGGGGAGAATGGGTCAACAGATTTGGGTTTTCCTGGTCCCAGACCAGGCCGCCCTGTTCTCCGTAAATACGAATGCGCAGGGCATTTTCGTTACCCGGCGCGACCTGGCTGGACCACAGCATGCCCCGCGCGCCGCCGGCGAAACGCAACATCATATGGGCGTTGTCGTCCAGCTCCCGGCCATCGACAAAGGTATGCAGATCGGCGGCGATTTCCTCCAGCTCCAGGCCGGTGATGAAACGGGCCAGGTTGTAGGCGTGGGTGCCGATGTCACCGACACAGCCAGCCGGGCCGCTGCGGGAGGGATCGGTGCGCCATTCCGCTTGCTTCACACCGTCGTCTTCCAACCGTGTGCTAAGCCAGTCTTGCGGATATTCCGCCTGGATCACCCGGATGCGGCCCAACTCGCCCGCCGCGACCATTTCGCGGGCATGGCGGACCAGGGGATAGCCGGTGTAATTGTGCGTCAAACCAAACACCAGACCACTGCTTTCAACCGCGGCCTGCAAGGCTTTGGCATCTTCTAGGGTAGTGGTCAAAGGCTTGTCGCAGATGACATGGATACCGGCATCCAGAAACGCCTTGGCGGGACCGAAATGGGCGTGGTTCGGGGTTACGATGGCGACGGCATCGATACCGTCGTCACGCGCGGCTTCCGCTTTGGCCATCTCTTCATAGGAGCCATAGGCGCGGTCGGCCGCCAACAACAGGTCGGCGCCGGAGGCCTTGGCCTTGTCCGGGCTGGACGACAGCGCACCCGCCACCAATTCATAGCGGTCATCGATGCGGGCCGCGATACGGTGCACGCCGCCGATGAAGGCATCCCGGCCCCCGCCGACCATGCCAAGGCGTAAACGGCGCCCGAGATTTTCCGTGCCAGACATTTTCCGTCCCCCTAGGCGATGCCGAGCATGCGGCGGTTGGCCGCTTCATCGCTGCCGCCGTCGGCAAAGTCATCAAAGGCTTTGTCGGTGACCCGGATGATATGATCGGCAATAAACGGCGCGCCCTCGGCGGCGCCATCCTCGGGGTGCTTCAGACAGCATTCCCATTCCAGCACGGCCCAGCCCGCGAAGTCGTAGGCGGCGAGTTTCGAGAAGATGCCCGAGAAATCAACCTGGCCGTCCCCTAGCGAGCGGAAGCGCCCTGCCCGGTCGGTCCAGGATTGGAAACCGGAATAGACACCCTGGCGGCCCGTGGGATTGAATTCCGCATCCTTGACGTGAAACATCTTGATGCGTTCGTGATAGATGTCGATGAAGCTGAGATAATCCAGCTGTTGCAGCACGAAATGGCTGGGATCGTAGAGAATGTTGCAGCGCGGATGATTGTCGACCCGCGCCAAAAACATCTCAAACGTCACACCGTCATGCAAATCCTCGCCGGGGTGGATTTCATAGCAGACGTTGACCCCGGCTTCGTCAAAGGCATTCAGGATCGGTGTCCACCGTGCCGCCAGTTCATCAAAGGCCGTCTCGACCAGACCCGCCGGCCGTTGCGGCCAGGGATAAAGGAACGGCCAGGCCAGGGCGCCAGAGAAAGTGGCGTGATCGGTTAGACCCAGATGTTCGGACGCCTTGGCCGCTTTCATCATCTGATCAACGGCCCAGGCCTGCCGGGCGGCGGGGTTGCCCTGCACTTCCGGTGCCGCGAAACCGTCAAAGGCTTCATCATAGGCCGGGTGCACGGCGACCAGCTGACCCTGCAGATGGGTGGAAAGCTCGGTCACCGCCAGGCCGTGTTTGTCCAGGGTAGCCTGAATGTCTTCGCAATAGGCCTTGCTTTCCGCCGCCTGGCCCAGATCGATCAGGCGGTTGTCCCAAGACGGGATCTGCACGCCCTTGTAGCCCAGGCCCGCGGCCCAGGCGCAAATACTGTCCAGGCTGTTGAACGGCGCGTCATCGCCCGCGAATTGGGCGAAAAATATGGCTGGTCCCTTGATCGTTCGCATCTTTACCTCTCCGCTTTCGCAGCCTGCTGGACCGCCGTAACTTGATCCCGGATATTTCGGCATCAGGCGGTATTGTTTTGTTATTGAATTAAATTAAATCCAAAGATCACGAATATGTCAAACGATAAATACGATTTATTTTTACCAAAATATGATTTTTTATAAGTTAATATTCTTTTTTTGGCATTTTTCCACCATATATGTATGATTTTAGCATTCTAAAAAAATATTGTTTAATTTTTCGGGTTGCTATTTAATTCATATGGTGAATAAATAAATTCCAGAATCAAACAAACCTAGAACAAGAGCAAAAGCAGTGGAAAAGCCACTTTCTGGCAGATTTAGGGTCCTGGACAGCATCCGTCGCGGCGGACCGATCAGCCGTGTTGAGATTGCCGATGCCTGCGGGCTTAGCCGCTCGGCGGTAACGGGCGTGGTGCAGTCCCTACAGCACGAAGGCTGGATCACCGAGGTGCAGGAACTGGCCCACGGTAACGGCAACGGGGAGGACCCGGCGCGCCATGACCCAGGGCGGGGGCGGCCGCGGGTCAACCTGGATATGAACCCCAATGCGGCCCATGTCCTGGGTGTAAAATTATCCCTCCACCGCATGAGCGTGGCGGTCACGGATTTTCGCGGCGATGTGCTGCACACCACCACCCTGCCCTTCAACGGCAGCCAGCATCCGGACATCGCGGCCGACATGATCGAGGTTGGCGTGCGCCGCTGCTTGATCGAGGCCAAGATCGACAAAAACCGTGTTCTTGGCCTCTGCGTGGCCATTCCCGGCTACATCAACAACCTTGAAGGCCTGTGTTATTGGAGCCCCATTTTCGACCGGGATGATGTTGCCTTTGGCCCCCTGCTATCGGAACGCTTCCCCTTTCCCGCCTCCATAGAAAACGACGCCAACGTGGTGACCCTGGCCGAGCACTGGTTCGGCGAAGGCCGGAATCTATCCTCTTTTGCCGTGGTCACCGTGGAACATGGCATCGGCATGGGCCTGGTAACCCACGACCGCCTATACCGGGGCCATAACGGCATCGGCCCGGAATTCGGTCACGCCAAGATCGAATTTTCCGGACGGCCCTGCCGCTGCGGACAGTTGGGCTGTGTCGAGGCCTATGCCGCCGACTATGCCATCCTGCGCCAGGTATTGCCGCATTTTTCGCTGGACAGTTACAGCCAGGACCCCAAGGCCTATCACGTGGAGATTGAACGCATCACCGCCGAGGCCAAGGCCGGCGACCAGGCCCTGACGGCGGAGTTCGCCAAGGCAGGGCGCATACTGGGCCGGGCCATCGGCAATTTGATCGCGACCTTGAACCCGCCAAAAGTCATCGTCACCGGCGAAGGCCTGCGGGCCGGAGAGATGCTGTTCGCGCCTTTGGTCAAAGAGGCGCGAAAATTGCAATTAGCGGGCAACCGCTTCGAAACGGAAATCGTGGCGCATCTTTGGGGCGATGATGTCTGGGCCCGTGGTGCCGCGGCCCTTGTGCTGCAACAAGCCTATATGGACCCACCCGCCCTGATCAGAGACAGCGCACCAGACAGCGCAGAGCTCCCCAGCCAGGCCCTGGCCTGAACTTAGAGCCGTTAAAGACGATGCACCGTCCAGCCGTTCTCACCCAACGCACCACGGGCGACATCCGCCAAATGCTGGTGATGGGTGAAGACAATCACCTGCACATTTCGGCTTAGCTCCCGCAGAGCCTGAAACCCGGCGGCAGCGCGGGCATCGTCGAAGTTAACCAATAAATCATCGGCCACGAATGGCAGCAATGTGGCAGTGGAGGTCTCGCCATAGTGCGCCACCGCCGCCAGACGCAGGGAGAGATAAAGTTGGTCCCGGGTGCCGTCGCTCATCTGCTCGATCAGGATGCTGTTGCCATTCCTGTTCTCACCCATCAGACGGGCATGGTCCCCTTCGCCGAAGTCGGCGAACAGCCGCTTATAGCGTTCCACGGTCAACAGATTGAACAATGCCGAAGCGCGGCTCAAAAGCGGCCCCTGCATCTCCTTGCGATGCTGTTCAATGGCCCAGCGCAACAGCCGGGCGGATGTCTTCAGGCGCAGATAGCGCTCTGCCTCCTCGACCACCGTGGCCAGTTTTTGCGCCGCATCCTGCTCCGGATCGGCGGCGCCTTGGGCCGCTCTAATCTCGTTTTCCTGTTGTTGCAGGTCCCGCTCCCGCCGGATGACCTCTTCCAGGCGTTGCTCAAGTCCCGGCCTTTCCTGTTCGATTTCATGCAGACGGCCTGGGATCTGGTCCGGGTCGATGGCATCGCATTGCCGGCGTAATTCCGTCAGTTCGATGCCATCGCCGTCATTAGCCAGGCCATCGGTGATCTGGTCCTGTTCCTGGCCAAGGGCATCGGCTTTTGCGCAGCGCGCTACCACGGCGGCAACTTCGCCCACGGTTTCGACGCCGGCGGTACGGCACAGCGCAGCAATGGTTTCGCCATGGGTCTGCACCGCAAGGCCGGCCCGGCGGCAATCTTCATCTGCCTTTTCGATCTGCTGATCCATCAGATTGGCCTGGGTCTGGTCCGCCACCGCTGCATCGTACGTGGCCACGATCGCGCCGGCGACTTCCAGCGGCAGGCCGGTCAGATCGCCCAGGGCAAAAGTTTCCGACAACTCGCCGGCCAATTTGTTAAAGGCCAGGATGTCATCCCCCATGGTCTTGATCCGATGCCCTAGCCCGTCGATCTCGGCCAGTTTGCCGCGCAGAATTTCGATCGGCTCAAAGACCGCTTCAGCTTGCTCGATATCCATCTCGCCATCCAGAATGGCCATGCCCTGGCTCAGTTGCGACCACGCCGCCATGGCCGCGGCCTCTCGCTTGGTCCATTCGGCAACGGCTGCATCAATATCCCGCAGGCTGGCGGCGCAGGCGTCCTGCTGGCTGACAAGATTTTGTAGATCGTTATGCCGGGCCGACAGTTCTGACAGCATCTCGGCGCCATCGATCAACAGTTCCGATAGGCTCAAATGGCTCCTATCACGCCCCTCGAAACCGGCAAGCGCGGCGATCATCTCCTGGCGGCAATCCTGGATCGTTGTCTCCATTGCATCCAGTTCGCGCCGTTCCCGGCGTATCTCCGCCACGATCTCCAGCGCACGGTCCCGGTGCTGCAATACCGCCGGCGCCCGCCCCAATTCAGGCGCATCCAGGCCGCTGGCCAGCCAGAGATCCTGCCAGCGCCGCCGCCAGTCCTCTATCTGCCCCAGGATCCCATCGACCTGGCGCTGATATTCAACCATTTTATCCGTGCCGGTGCTGATCCCGCGGCCATGGCCACTGATTTCCTCGTAGCGTGCGGCATCGCCGATCATACGGTCGGCAGTATCATCCGCCCGCCCCATGTGCCCATCCATGCTGTCCATGGCCTGGGCAGTGGGAGCCCGGCCCGCAAGCGCCCCATCCTTGATCGCCCGCCAGCTTTCGTCCCGCGCCGCGCGGGCACCGGCCAGATCATCCGGCATGGGCAAACCGCTGTCGGCCTCGATCCGCGCCAGGACTTTGCGCAGGGCCGCCAATTCGGTCTCCAGATCCTCTATCTGCCGCTGTCCGGCCTCGCGGCGGCGCTCGAACGCGGCAAGTTCATTGCTTGCCGCCGTTACCTGCTCACCAGTCGGGAAGACGCGATTGGCCAGCTCCTCCGCCTGCAGCCTGTCTAGATGCAGCGCTGGCAGATTGTCCCGCAAATCGTCTTCCAAATTGGCCAGGCGGCGGCGCTTGTCCGCGCACGCCGCCTCTACACCCCGGTGTTGTTCCTGCTTCGCAATGAGGCGCCGCAACGCCAAAGGATCAGCCAGATCAGCCGGTGGACCCATGCCGGCGATACGTTCGTCCGCCCGTTGCAGTGCTTTTTGCGCATCGTCCCGCTGCGCGTGGGCCGCCTCGGACCGGGTTTTGATATCCCGATAGCCCGAGATCATGTTCCTGACCTGGGAGATTGCCTGGATCGTGGGCAATCGTGTTTGATCAAATCCGATAGGCTCGCCCGGCAAGCCAATGCGCGCCATTTCCGCTTTCGCCGCCCCGATCAACTCGTTGTATTCACTTTCCCGCCTGGGAATATCCAAGTTGGCCGTGCTGGCCCGGACCTGCAAGGTGACCAGGGCTTCCTTGCGCGCAGCTTGAGCCAGAACGGCGGTGTCAACGGTGATGGCGGCACGGCGTTCCTGCAATTGTTTTAAACTGTCCCGTGCCGTTCTTTCGCTACCCTGAGCCGCCGACAGGGCTTCGCTGGCCGCTCTGACCTGGGCCTCGAAATCAACTCTCAGGAAAGGTCTCTCACCCAGGGCCGCGAGCTCCTCGGCCACTTGATCGAGTTTCAGAAATCGCGGCTTGGCCCGTCTGATGCGCTGCAACCGGGCGGCCTCGGCGTCGAGCGCCCGCCTCTCATTGTTTAATTGCTGTTTCTGAGCGCCGATCTCCGCCAAGCTATCGACAAGCGCCATCCAGTCCTTGGTGGAATACACGGCCGCCTTGGCCGCGGCGGCGGCGGCCTGGTGCTTCGCGACGGCAAGCGCCAAAAACTGCGTACTGCCACGGGGGCGAAAGATGGCGGCGGCGTCCTCGTCCAGACGTTGCAGTTCCTCGCCAAGATTGGCGATGCCGCTGCTGGCTTCAAACAGCATCTTGCCAACATCATCCTTGGCCTCAAGAATCGCCTGGCCACCCTCGCGCAGACGCACGTGATCCAACCCGAACATCCGCTCGAACCAGGCCCGGTCGGCACCACCGGTAAAAGGCGCCAGGGCATCGTCAGCAAGCGGCTGCTCGGCCATATCGAGCAAGGTTTTCTGATTACCCTTGCGGCGGAGAAACGCCAGCTCGCCCGATGGATTTTCAACCACCCCGCCAAGCCGCATGGCCTGGTAATCGTGCAGAAAATTATAGGCCGAGGTGCCGCCAATTCCGAACAACAGATCGCCAAGGCCGCTCAGCATGGTGGATTTGCCGGCTTCGTTGGGCCCGATGATCAAATGCAGATCCGTGCCACCGTCAGCCAGCTGGCCGAAATCTATCGACCGGTCTGTAAAATGGCCGTAGCGCAGCAGATCGAAGCGGCGCAAGCGCATCAATCGCCCTCGGCCAATTGCGCCACCAGATCGGCGCTGGCATCGGCCACGAGTTGAGCAAAGTCCTGGGCCAGGGCAGCCTGCAACAATGCCGAATCCAGACCGTTCCCACCGGCGGGCAGCTTGTTCAGCAGGGCTTTTACGTCATCAGCGATCAAGGCCATCAAATCGCCGTCTTGCCCGGCGCCGGCCAGGCGCGCGGCCAGGTCGCCAACGGCATCGTCGCGGGCGGCGATCTCGGTGCTTGTTAACGTCGCCTCGGTCCGAAAGCGGATCTTTTCCAGCCACACGTCCCGGCCCAGGCCCGAGGCCAGGACATGAATATCCTCGACCAAGGTCCGCTCATGCCTGGAGATCTCGGCATGCAAGGGTGTCCGCCCCCGCAGGGTCAAGCGGACGGCAGCCACCCGGTCATCCGCTTCATCAGCAACGTTGACCAGATTCTGCCGTACCAGACCCAGCAAACCGTCGCGGCTGGCCGTCGCGGTCAGGTCGATGCCAACATCCGCCCAACGGGCCGCATCAAGGATCCGCGGCTGCACCCGCACGGCGCCAGCCTCGACATTAACCAGCACGGCGCCCTTGGGCCCGGTTTCCCGGACGCTGCGACCCTGCAGGTTGCCAGCGTAAATGATCGGTGGGTCTGCGTGGCGTTGGCTGAAATCATGCACATGGCCCAAGGCCCAATAGTCATAGCCCTTGCCCTTCAAGTCATCCAGGGAACAGGGTGCATAGAGTTCATGGGCCGCATGGCCGGTCAGGGCCGTGTGCAGGATGCCGATGTTAAAGCTATCAGGCACCGCTATGGGATAGGTTTCGGCCAGGTTCCGGTCTTCGTCACGCCTGGCGAAGCTGCGGCCATGGATGGTGACATTCAACTCTGGAACAGAAACGGATTCCGCCCTGCGGTTACTCAACAGCTTGACGTTCTCGGGCCAGGGCATGGCCTTCAACGGCGTTTCCGCGTCGTGATTGCCAAAGACCACGTAGACATTGATACCATTCTCGCCCAGCCGGGCCATTTGCCTGGCGAAAAAGTGCGCGGTGCCGATATCCCTCTGGTTGCCGTCAAACAGATCTCCGGCGATCAGAACAAAGGCACAGGCTTCCGCAATGGCCAGATCGACCAGATTGGAGAGCGCCGCCCGGGTCGCCCCGCGCATGGCCTCCACTGGCGCATTTTCGTAGTTCGACAAGCCCCGCATGGGGCTATCCAAGTGGATATCCGCCGCATGCAGGAACTTGAAATTCTGGCTCGCCGCCTCAGTCATCCCCATCCGTTTTGTTCATCGTGAACCGGAAATCACAGTGCGGGGCGCCGCCCATGATGGTTTGGGTTCGGGTCAGGGTGACGTCGGGGTTATAGCCCTCGCACAACGAGCCATCCCGGCCGCAGGACAGAATCGTGCCGATGTGGGCCAGGCCCATTTCGGCATAAACTTCGGCATAGCGGCAGCGGACCACGTTAAAATCCAACTTGTCCTCGGCCACATGCAGAAAATCCTTCTTCAGGGCATCGCCCTTTGACCAGCGCGTGGTCAGGGTGGAGAAGGTTTCCAGATTGTTCGGCTCGTCCGTGCTGGCCGCCAATGCGGCACCCTGGCGCACCGCATCCTTGTTAATGGCCGTGGTCAGTATTTCCTGGGCGCGCGCCTCACCCAATTCGTTGACCATTTCCTCATAGATGGGCTTGATGATATTGGCTTCGATCCGGCGGACTTCCAGGATTGGCAACTCGTCCATGGCAATTTTCCCTTCAAAAATACGATGCGTCGGCGCCAGTTTAGCAGATCGAACCGGCCCGCTTCATTAATGATTTGGTAAGGCTTGATATGACATTGTTAATTCCATAGGTGTGGAACGTGAACACACGTCCACGAAAGGGCAAACCGCTGGTGACAGCGGGACGCAAAGCCACCGGCCTGAACCCGAAGACAACGATGTCCAGGGGCAGGTAGCGGGGTTACCGAAGGAGAAATGCAATGTTATCCAGTATCAACTTTATGTTTGATACCTACTGGACGATTTGGACCACCTTATTTCCATCCGTACCGTTTTGGAGCCCCCATGGCGCCGTAATGACCCTGATTCTCGCCGCCGCCATTGGTGTCCTGTCCGGGAAGTATTGCTGGAACGTCTTTCGCCGGACCTAAGGTCCCCCAGGACAACCGCTAAGACGCCATTACCAGGGGTTCGCCGAAGCCCACCACGTCGCGCGCGCGGGCGCAGATTTCGCCGTGGCTGGCGCCCGCCATGGCCGCCTTGACGACGAATTCATAGCTATTGGCGTCGTCGCCCTGCAGGGCTCGGGCCAGATCGTCCAGCGCCCGCGCCACCGCCGCCTGATCACGGCTCGCCTTGTAGGCCCGCACCCGTTCGATCTGTTGTTCGATGACCGCCGGATCCGGCCGTTCGATAAAGGGCCGCTCGCTCACCTCGTTCGCCAATTCAAAGGCATTAACGCCGATCACCGGCTGTGCGCCGCTTTCCACCGCCTGTTGATAGGCCATGGCCGAGGCGCCGATCATGCGTTGCACCAGACCGTCTTCACAGGCCGCGAACATGCCGCCCTTGTCAGCCACCTGGGCCATGACGGCCTCGATTTTGGCTTCCATATCGTCGGTCAGACGCTCGACATAATACGAGCCGCCAAAGGGATCGATGACCTGATCAAGTTGCGCCTCCTGACAGAGGATATTCTGGGTGTTGACGGCGATGCGGGCGGTTTCCTCGGACGGCGAGCCCAGAGCCTCATCATAGGAATCCGTATGCAGGGATTGCAGGCCGCCGAACACCCCGGCCATGCCCTGCACGGCCACGCGGGCGATATTGTTCAGAGGCTGCTGCCGGGTCAGGTCAACGCCGGAGGTCTGGGCATGAAAGCGGAAGCGCCAAGAGCGCGGATCTTTCGCACCATAGCGTTCCCTGGTGATACGGGCCCACAGGCGGCGGCCGGCGCGGAACTTGGCTATTTCTTCAAAGAAGCTAATGGAAATATCGAAGAAGAAACTAAACCGGGGCAGAAATTGATCCGGCTCGAAACCGCGCGCCACCAGATCATCGGCATGTTGAATGGCCGAGGCCAGGGTGAAGGCCATGGCTTCCGCCGGGTTGGCACCAGCCTGCTGCATATGCTGGCCGACAATTGAAATAGGGTTCCAGCGCGGACAATGTTCCGTCATGAAGGCCACATGATCCATCAACAGCCGCCGCGCACCAGGCAGGGCCAGGCGAAAGAACATATGCAGGGCGGCATAGTGGGATAGATAGTCGCTTTGGTTGGTGGTGCCCGTCAGCTGCGCCCAGGGTATGCCGCGCTGTTTCGCCACCGCCAACAGCATCGCCGAAAGCGTAAAGGGCGCCGTGTCACCCAACGAGATCGCGTCTTTTTCAAACGGCAGCCCGGCCACGCAATTCGCTACGTCCTCGACCGTTGAGATCGAGGTGCCGCAAGTGCCCAGCAATTGCGCCGGCACCTCGTCCGCATCATAGCCACGCATGTGGGAATTACAGGGTGCGAGATACAGCCCCGTGATGCCCGTATCCCACAATGCGTGCATGCGCTGGTTATAATCGGGCGGCGTGCCCAGGCCGACCACCAAACGCTGGCTCCAACTACGGCCCCGGTACATGGAGGCATGGATACCACGGGTCATGGGTGCCTGGCCGGGAAAGCCCAGGGCCTCCATATAGTTATCGCCGGCCCAGTCCTGCGGCGTGTAGAGCGGCTTGACGGCGATGCCGGAACGGTTGCTGACCGTGGCGTCGCCGGGGACCTGTTTTTCATAGTCCCGTTGCCATTCCTGCGCCGCCTCGACAAAGCCGGGTAGGGTCAATTGCTCGCTCATGATCGGTCCTCTGGGTGCTGCTCTGATGGCTGGCGGCCAAACTACACCAAGAGGGGTCTGCTACGTCTTGATCTCAATCATTTGTGCCGGTGGCTATGCCGGCACGGTAACCATGCGCTCGGCGCCGCCGCCGTGGCTCCCCTGGCGCCTGACCATGAAGATCACCAGAACCAGATTGCAGATATTGAACGCAACGCCGGTTAGGAATGCCAGGCGGTAGGTCGCGGTCCAATCATAGATGACACCGCCCAGATAGCCGCCCGTTGCCATGCCCAAGGTACCGAACAGAAAGATCACGCCAATACGCCAACCGGCCTCATGGCTGGGAAACAACTCCCGAATGATGATGGCATACATGGGCACGACACCACCGTAACCGAGGCCGTAGAAGATGGAGACCAGATACAGGCTCTCCAGCGATTCTGCATAAATGTAAAATGCCAGACCCAGCATTTGCAGGGACGAGCCCAGCAACAATGTTTTCAGACCACCGACACGGTCCGCCAGCCAACCATAGGCGAGGCGGGAAATAAATGCGCTGAACAGCAGCAGCGACAACATCTCGGCCCCGCGGGCGGCTGAAAAACCAAGGTCACTACAGTACGAGACAATATGCACCAGGGGCATGGACATGGCCACGCAGCAGCCAAGGATCGCCCCGCAGAGCAGAGCCTGGGCCGTATTGGGCTGCATGCCCAGCACTGGCGCGTGGCGCTGACTGTCTGGTGTGGCGCGCACCGTCTTGTCCTCGGACGTGCCACTGCCGTGCATGTTGGGGCTGGGGCGGCGCATGACAAGGGCCAAGGGCACAAGCGTCGCCATGGAGAACAAACCGTATGCCAGCATGGTTTCGCGCCAGCCGTAATGTTCCATGGCATAACGAAAAATCGGCGGCCAGACGGCGCCGGCCAAAGCCTGTCCACAGGACGCAATAGCGATCGCCATGCCCATGCGGCGGTCGAACCAATGGGTGACGTTGGTCAACAGCGGAGATGTCATGGCGCCGTTGCCCAGCAGACCGACGATCAAAAGCTGCGCGCCCAGAAAAGTCAGAATGGAATTGCTTTGCGAGACGGCGATCAGGCCCAGACCAAGGCAAAAAGCACCGGTCATGGCCGGACCGACCATGCCCCGGCGATCCGCCCACAAACCCATGAGAATACCCCCCACCCCGGCGCCGAACATGGCGGCGGCATAGCCGGCCGAGGGGATTTGCCGAGGCCAACCGAAATCAGCCGCGATGGGTTTGAGGCCAACGACCACCAGATAGCCGGAACCGAAGGCGACCGAAATCATCAAGGTCGTGGCAATCACCACCCACCAACCGTATCCGCTCTCGATTGATTCCGATTTAGCTAAGTTCATTACAACCCGTTTAGGCAAAAAAATCGGCGCCAACGCAACGCTGACACCGGGCCGTCAGGTATAGCCCATGCGCACCCTTGGGAATAGGTCAAAGCCTACATTGCCTCCACTGCCGCTTTGACATATGGCTAGAGTATGAACGCCCCGGAAGATATTCGTTGCCAGGTCTGTGACAGCCACGATTGCCCGCCTTTGATAGCAAAGGACGGCTGGCAGTATCGCCGCTGCACCGGCTGCGGCCTGGTCTTCCTCTCGCCCATGCTGAATGCCGACGAGTTGGCGGCCCTGTACGCCAATCCCGACAGTGGCGGCACGCGGGCCTATTTCCGCAAGGAAACCTCGAAACTACGCCGGGCCCGGGGCCGGGTGCGCCATCTGACCAAGGCCATGACGGGCGGCAAAAACAGCACGAATGGCCGGCTGTTTCTGGACGTGGGCTGCTCAGGGGGCTTTATGACCCAGGCCGCCATGGCAGCGGGCTTCACCACCTGGGGCATTGATCCTGACGGCGACGCGGTGGCCCATGCCGAAGAACACTACCCCGGCGCCACTTACCGGGTCGGCGGCCTGACCGAATTCGCGGCGGAATTCGCAAGCCAGACCAAGGACCGCTTTGATGCGGTTTATTGCTCCGAGGTGCTGGAGCATGTGGCGGATGCCAATGCCTTCATCGGCGCTATCGCCTCCGTCATGGCGGAGGGCGGCGTGCTGTACTTGACCACGCCCGATATCGGTCATTGGCGCCGGCCCAAGAATTTGCCTGATTGGGATGTCTTTACCCCGCCCCATCATTGTCTGTTTTTCTCAATCGGCAACCTGACGCGATTAATGGCCCGGCATGGCCTGGAAATCCAGCACCGGCAATGGGCCTTCAAACCCGGCCTGAAAGTGCTGGCCCGCAAAGTAGGCCAAAAGACAGGAGTCTGATGATGCGTGATTTCAGCGGCATTTATCCCATGCTGTCTGCCTTTTTTGACCGCAATGGCGAGTTGGACCGGGGCGTCATGCGGGCCCAGGTCAAGGCAGCCCGTCGCATGGGCCTGGGCGAAGTTTACGACCGTGTACCGGCGCGGCAACCGACGGCATTTGGCCTGGCGGTGATGAACCGCCGGTCCAAGGATCTGGGCGCTTTCTAATTCATACGAGAGGAAACCAAGCGATGCGCATTCATAATCTGTACGAAGACGAGGACGGCCAATCCCACTTTCGCGATATCGAGGTGGAATGGGTTGAGGAAGGCCGGGGCGGCAAGCTGTCGGAACGCCTACCCGCCACCGGGATCATTTTCCGCCAGGTGCCGCCAACTTACGAGCTGGACTGGCACAGCGCGCCGCGCCGGCAATACATCATCAATCTGGATGCTGGCGTACAAATCACCGCCTCCGATGGCGAAGCCCGCATTATCGGCGCCGGCGAAGTGGTCCTGGTCGAGGACATCAGCGGCAAGGGCCACCTGTCGAAAGCCATCGACGGCCAACTGCGCCACTGTATTTTCGTGCCGATTGAATAAAGGCTGGCGGACCGCAGGTCGCCCATCAGCCGCCGCAAATAGGCGGCTGCCGCGATACGCCTAATCGATGATGTAAGGCTCGAACGGAGTCTTTGACAGCACCTCGTTGCCGGTTTCGGTAATGACCAACGGGCGCTCCATGCGCAGGCCGCCAACGCCGGGCAGGTTGGCGGTGACGGCGATTTCCTGCATGTAATTCGGCTGCAGCACGAAATTCGGTTCGGACACGCCGTCGATCTCGGCATCGGTCAGGGTGGGATACCACTCGTCACCGAAATGGCCGATACCATGGCCAAAACCCCGGATGAATTCGGTCCAGCCCTGTTCTTCGACAAACTCACGGGTGGCCCGTGCCGCTTCCCCCAAGGTACGGCCCGGCTGCATGTGCTCCACCAGCTTGTGGCAAGTGGCGGTGAAACCTTCAATCACCCTGGCCTGTGCCGCCGTCGGTTGACCCAGCACCGCGTTATGGGCCACATCGCCCAGCATCAGGCCATACATGCCATGCAGGTCCAGCAAGACGAATTCGCCGCGCTGTACGATCTTGTCCGTGGCCGGCGTGCAGGCCCCGGTCCAGGTGCGGTGACCGGAGGCGATTTCCTGGCCGCCGGTGAAGGTCCAGGCGAACTCGCTGCCGGCATCCCGCATGGCCTGTTCCGCCACACCGGCGATCTGTTTCTCGCTCATACCGGGGCGCAGCGCCTCGGCCACGGCTTCCTGGCCGCGATCGACGATGGCCGCGGCCTGGCGCATCAGGTGCACCTCCGCATCCTCCTTGATCATGGCCAGGCTGTCGATGATCCGATGAGCGTCGATCAGTTCCGCATCGGGCAGTTGGACGGCCAGGTCATTGTATTCGCTACGGGTGATAAAACCCTCGGGCAGATAGACCGAGGCGCCGTCCTCGATCCCCACATTGCCCTTGGCCAGGCCCAGATCAGCCACTTGCGCCGCCGCCGCCGCCATCATGGATTGCCGGGAATACCCGACCACCCGCCGCAGCCAGCCTTCTTGCTGGAGACGGTTCACGTCCATGGAGGGGCAGATCAAGGTGATCTCGCCCTTGCCCGTGGCCGGGATAATCACCGTGCTGCGCCAGGGGCAAAAGGCGCCACAGGCATGGGTGACGGATTTCAACCGGGTGCCGACCAGCACATCCAGGCCGGCCTCGGCCACCGCAGCCTGCATTTTGGCCAGACGGCCGGTGTGATCCATGTGCACTGTGTACATGACGCATACGCCTCCATATTACCAAGCAAACCATAGCCCGGATCCATGGCTGGGCGTCTTGACCTGGCTCAAGCCACATTTTCCATGACGGAATGTAACGTTGATTCTGAATCGTCAAAAAGGTGGTTAGGCATGCTGGCTACTCCGACCCCGACGATATTTGTTGCTGATGACAGACTTGTTTGTAACACTGAGGCTGAATTCCAAACTGGGAGCATGCAATGGCTGAACTAGCACTGGCCTACGAGGCAAATTGTTACAGCATCGGCGTCGCCGGCCGGTCGGTTTGCAATGCGCGCAATCATCATTGGGTTGCCGAAAATACCGGCGGTGATGCGGTCGGCGCGGGCGAAATGTTTTGCGCCTCTATCGCCGCTTGCGCCGTGAATATGGTTGAAACAATCGCCAGCACCGAGCAACGCGGCCTCGACGGCATGGATGTCAATGTCGCGGCCTACCGGGATTTCGACAAGCCCGCCGGTGATGTCTCGCTGTACGACGAGGTACGTATACAATTCCGGATGTGGGGCGTGAGCGACGACGATGCGCGCTTCCTGGTCAAGACATGGAAGCAACGCTGACCCATCTATGGTTCAGTCGCCGTGGCGACTGCGGACACCATAGTGGACTTCACCGCCCATGCGACAGCGCGGCCTCGGTAAAACGGTTTAGGCGCCATAGGCGGCAGCGCTAAACGAGCGGGATTTAGAGGTTTCAATAATGCGGCGGCGGCTGGTCGTCGGGCGCGGCGGGCGCAACATCGTCCTCGACGCGGCCCAGGCGCGCGCGCAGCTCGGCCAGGGTCTGGCGCAGGGTCTCGATCTCGGTCCATTGCTGGCTTACCATCTCGGACAAATCCTCGATGGTACCGTCCTGATGGGCGCTGTGGCTTTCCAGCGCCATCAGACGCTGCCGCAGATCATCCATTTCGCTCATGAGCCAACCCTTGTGGTGAGGCCGCCATCCACGGGGATGACCGCGCCGGTAATATAGGCAGCCGCGTCAGAGGCCAGAAACAAAGCGGCGGCGGCGGCGTCCCAGGCATCGCCCATGCGCCCCATGCGGGGCAGTTCTGCGCGCTGGCGGCGGATCTCGTCATGGGGCAGGCCGCTGTTTTGATGATACATCTCGATCGCCGTTGGCGTGTCCATCAGACCCAACATCAAGACATTGCAGCGGATATTGTAGGGCCCGTTCTCGAAGGCCAGCCAGCGGCAGAATTCATTCAGCGCGGATTTCGCCGCCTTATAGGCGATCAGAGGTAGCGAGGCAACGGAAGCAACGGAACTGGTATGGGTAATGCAGCCCGATTGCTGCGCCCGCATGATGGGCAGCACATGCTTGGACAACAACATTGGCCCGGTCAGGTTCATCTCCAGGCATTGCCGCCAGGCCGCCAGGTCGATATCGGCAGTATCGCCCTCCACCGTGCCGGCACCGACATTATTATGCAGGATATCGATCCGGCCAAAGGCTTGAGTGGTGGCGGCCATCAGTTGGCGGCAATCATCCTCGTTCGTGATATCGGCCAGCATGCTTTCGACCGCGAAGCCCTCGGCGCGGACCTGCCGCGCGGTCTCGTCCATGGAAGGGCTGGAGCGGTTCGCCAGCATCAGTTTCGCGCCCTGGCGGGCAAAGGACAGCGCCGTCGCCCGCCCGTTACCCATACCGTCGGCTTCGCTTTGGCCGGCGCCGGTGATGATCGCGACTTTGTCTTTCAGGCGCATGGAAAACCCTTGGAATTGCTACCGCCTATTTGTGATCTGAATGTAGGCTGGACGCAAGCCGCGACTTCAGGGATAAATGTTTGAAGAGTTACAAAGAGGCCAAACAGGATGACGGAAACAGGCAAGATCCTTTCCCCCGCGCAACAGGAGATATTCTGGCGTGACGGCTATCTGGTCATGGACGGCGCGGTTGATGATGCCACCTTGGCAAAGCTACGCCGGCAGATGGATGACTGGGGCGAGGAAAGCCGGGGCCACACAGAACCCTATGGCCCGCCCACGGTGGACGACCGGCCGCGCTTCGACATGGGGGAAGAGCATTCCGCCGAACAGCCGGCCCTGCGGCGGATCAATAACCCGTGCGAAGTATCCGAGCATTTCCATGCCGTCATGACCGATGCGCCCATGGTCGACATGGTCGCCGATCTGATCGGCCCGGATGTTAAATATCACCATTGCAAGATCAATTCGAAACTGCCAGGCAGCGAAACCGTGGTCCGCTATCATCAGGACTTTCCCTACACGCCGCATACCAATGATGACGTTGTCACGGCGCTATTGCTGTTGGACGACGTTGACGAGGAAAACGGCTGTCTGATGGTGGTGCCGGGCACCCATAAGGGCACCATCGACAGTCTGTTCCAGGACGGCGCTTTCACCGGCATGGTGGCGCCTGCGTTGGAGCAGGATTATATCGCCCGGCAGGTTCCCATCGAGGGCAAGGCCGGCGCCGTCTGTCTGATGCATACCCGCCTGCAACATGGCAGCGAAGCCAACCTATCGGCCGACCGCCGCCGCGGAATTTATATCTGCGTCTACAGCGCGGCGGATGCGGTGCCCATCGCCCGGAATCCCATGCCGTCCACATTGGAGGGCACCATCGTGCGCGGCCAGGCCAGCCGCACGGCCCGCATGATCCCGTTGCAGGTGGAATTGCCGCAACAGCCCAAGTCGGCCTCGTTCTTTACCGTGATCGGACAGAATTCCGCCGGTACGTCAGGCGGTGGCGAAGGTTAGATCTTCTCGAAAACCTGAGTGCGGGCGATGATCTTGTCGGTGAACTGGTACCAACCCCGCATTTCGATGAATTCGGGCGTTTCCAAAGCCTCCGGCCCGCTAAGCTCATAGACCGCCACATAAGACCGTGCAGATGAAGTAGATTTGCCACCGTCCCTGGTCAGGCTGGCGTCCCCGACCGAGACATATCGGTTACCGGACAAAACGCCGGGACAAGCCAGGGCATCGGGCAGGTGTTCCTCGTCATACCATTTGTTCCAGGCAGCCTCGACCGAAGGTTCGATCTCGGCGTTGACGATCAATAGATATCGCGGCGTTTCAGGCATCATGGCTCTCGCTTTGGTGGCAACATCTTCGTGTCAGCAACAATACCAGGCGATGATATTAGAGCAATTTGCAATTAATCGGAGTCGCCCAAGACTTGTTTGGCGCAACTTAGATTATTGCTTCAATTGCTCTTTTCTTAACAGTCTGAGCATGTTTTGAAGAAACATGTGCTAGTCGTCAGGTGACCAATTCTGGAATCTTGTCACCGTTCGGTGTTTCCGGATCGGCGGGGCCGCCGCCACTCTTGCCATCACTGCCGTCATCGCCTTTCTTGCCGCTGCCGCCCTTGTTGCCAGGGGGCCGTTTCTCCTTGGCCTGGAACTCGAAGCTCAGCTGGCCATCGACAACGTCAATCGCCACCTGACCGCCCTTGGCCAAGCTGCCGAACAACAATTCATCCGCCAAAGGCTTCTTCACCTTTTCCTGGATGATCCGGCCCAGGGGACGGGCGCCATAAAGCTGGTCATAGCCCTTTTCCGCCAACCAGTCGCGGGCCGCCGTGGTCAGCTTGATGGCAACCTTGCGTTCGCTCAACTGATCTTCAAGTTCACCAATGAACTTGTCCACGACCTTGGAAATCACCTCCGGCGGCAGGGCCGAGAAGCTGATGGTCGCGTCCAGGCGATTGCGGAATTCCGGTGTGAACAGGCGGTCAATGGCCTCCTCATCGGCGCCGACCCGGTTTTCCCGGCCGAAGCCGATGGCCATTTTCGACATTTCCGAAGCACCCGCGTTGGTGGTCATGATCAGCACCACGTTGCGGAAATCAATATGCTTGCCGTTGTGATCGGTCAGTTTGCCGTAGTCCATGATCTGCAACAGAATGTTGAACAGATCCGGATGGGCTTTCTCGATCTCGTCCAGCAGCAACACCGCATGCGGGTTTTGATCAATGGCATCGGTCAACATACCGCCCTGATCAAAGCCGACATATCCGGGCGGCGCGCCAATCAGGCGGCTGACCGTGTGCCGTTCCATATATTCGGACATATCGAAGCGGACCATTTCCATGCCCATGATCTTGGCCAGTTGCCGCGCCACTTCGGTCTTGCCGACACCGGTGGGGCCCGAAAACAAGTAGCTGCCGATGGGTTTTTCAGGCTCCCGCAGGCCGGCGCGGGACATTTTCAGGGCCGTCGCCAGGGCATCAATGGCCTGATCCTGGCCAAACACCACGTCCGTCAATTCGCCTTCCAGATTGGCCAAGCTGGCCCGGTCATCCTTGGAGACGGTTTTCGGCGGAATGCGGGCAATCTTGGCCACCACATTCTCGACATCCTTGACCGAGATGGTTTTCTTGCGCCGATGCTCGGGCAGCAGCATCTGGGCCGCGCCCACTTCGTCGATCACATCGATCGCCTTGTCGGGCAGCTTGCGGTCATTGATATATTTCGCCGACAGTTCCACCGCCGCCTTGATGGCGTCGCCGGTGTATCGGATGTTGTGGTAATCCTCGAAATAAGGCTTCAGGCCTTTCAGAATCTTGACCGCATCATCCACGGTAGGCTCGTTGACGTCGATTTTTTGAAAGCGCCGCAACAAGGCCCGGTCCTTCTCGATATAGCCGCGGTATTCCTTGTAAGTGGTGGAACCCATGCATCGGATGGTGCCGGAGGCCAAGGCCGGCTTCAACATGTTGGAGGCATCCATGGCGCCGCCAGAGGTGGCACCGGCGCCGATCACCGTATGGATTTCGTCAATAAACAGAATTGCATCGTCGTGATTTTCCAGCTCGGTGATGACCGCCTTCAGGCGCTCTTCGAAATCACCGCGATAACGCGTACCGGCCAACAAGGCGCCCATATCCAGGGAATAGATCGTGGTTTCGCGCAACACCTCGGGCACTTCGCCCAGAACCACCCGGCGCGCCAGGCCTTCGGCGATGGCGGTCTTGCCCACGCCGGGGTCGCCGACCAGCAATGGATTGTTCTTTTGCCGCCGGCAGAGGATCTGAATAGTCCGTTCCAGCTCTTCCTCCCGCCCGATGACCGGATCAATGCGGCCGCTGCGCGCTTTGTCATTGAGGTCGACGCAATAGGCGGCCAGGGCTTCGTCGCCGGATTTGACGCCGCTTTCGTCCTCTTCCTTTTCATCCGTGCCATGCACCGTGCGTTCGGTGCTCATACCCGGTGTTTTCGCCACGCCGTGGGAGATATAGCTGACCGCATCCAGGCGGGTCATATCCTGTTCCTGCAGGAAGTAGACCGCATGGCTCTCGCGCTCGGCAAAGATCGCGACCAGAACATTGGCCCCGGTGACCTCGTCCCGGCCCGACGACTGCACATGATAGACGGCGCGCTGGATGACGCGTTGGAAGCCGGCGGTGGGCTTCGCCTCCTCCTCGTCCTCAACCGTCAGCGAGGCTAGATCCTCGTCCAGGTAATCAGCCAATTGTCCCCGCAATTGGTCAATCTCCACGTTGCAGGCGCGCAATACCGAGCGCGCGTCATTGTCATCGCACAACGCCAGCAACAGATGTTCCAGGGTTGCAAATTCATGCCGGCGTTCGTTGGCGCTGCGTAGCGCCCGATGCAGGCTTTGTTCCAATTCCGTCGCGAATGATGCCACTAGACTTTTTCCATCGTACATTGCAGCGGATGTTGGTTCTTGCGGGCCAGATCAGTCACCTGCATCACCTTTGTCTCCGCTATTTCAAATGGGAATATGCCACAGACACCAACCCCCTTCTGGTGCACATGCAGCATGATTTGCGTCGCTTCCTGTTGGTCCTTGTTAAAGTAGCGCTCCAGGACATGGACCACAAACTCCATGGGCGTGTAATCATCGTTCAACAACAGCACGCGGTACATGGATGGTTTCTTGGTCTTCGGGCTGGTCTTGGTAACAACATCCGTGCCCCCGCCATCAGGTCCGCCGCCATCCCGATCATCGTCTTGCCCGCCGCCGGCCAGCCTGGGCCCAGCACCATAGGCGACGGATCTGCCGGCGTCGCCACCAGTGCCACATCCTGCCATCCAGTCCTGACCGTTACGGTCGCGCATGCCCACTGGGCCTCCTAACCGGGTCTCGTAGCCGCGATCCAACCCGCCCCAATCATGTCAATGAAATCTCATTGTCACAAAAAACGGGGCAAGTTACGCCACCTTCCTATCATATCGGCCATTTCCATCATATTGGAAGGGGCTAAACACCACGATAGTAGATTGGAGGTCTTAAAAAAAAGGCAAAAAAAGCCCGGCCATGTGCCGGGCGCTCCGAGGGCAGGGAAAATGGCCATAGAAAAAGGGCCCGGTGGGAGGATCCGGGCCCTTCTCTATAGCGCCCGGCTTCGAAGAGCCGGGCTGCTATGCGGCCATTAGGCCGCGTTCTTGCGCCATTTCTCCACCGAAGCGGTGAATTGGGCGTTGATCGGCTCGGCTGCCTCCTGGGCAACCTTGGTCGCCAGCTCACCAACCTTGGTGCCCTGGGCCATCATGCCGTCGAAGCTGCCGCGCGCGTATTCGGATTGCATTTCCATGGCTTCGTTCAGGGATTTGGCGCCTAGAATCGCCTTCGTCGCCTGCACGTTGCTATCCAGCATCTGCTTGGCAAAGTTCATCCATTGACCGCTGATGGCTTCCATGCCCTTGCCATATGCGGCGCTGGCATCGTTCCAAGCTTCCATGTTCTGCTTGCTGCTATCGGCCAGTTCGCCATAGCCCTGGAACATTTCCTCGGCCTTTTCGCGCATGCCGCCGAAAGCTTTTTCATAGCCCTCGGTGCTGGCCTTGGCAAAACCGCGAAGGGTTTCCTGGCCGGCGGCCGCGATGGCTTCGGCGGTCTTGGCCGCATCGGCCTGCTTGTTGTCCTGCTTAGTGTTCTTGCTGGTCATACTCAAATCTCTCTTTTGGTTGGCGTCTGCCCGGCGGCGGAGGTCCGCAAAAAATTGTTATGCTGCAATGCAACATGAGGTAAAAATAGGCGTCCCAAGCCATTTGTCAATGATAAAATTGTGCAACGCAGCATAATTTTTTGCGCTGCGGTGGGGCCTGCCAGGAAATCTGCAAAAAAAGGGCCTGGCGGGCCAGGCCGCGGCACTGCGATGATCCCGCAGAATAGATTATCCATTACATTGGCCCGGGGCGGTAAATGTGTGCGGGGAATAGGAAATTGCGTTTGCTAAAATGCGATTTGTTTACCTATTATTGACTATGATTCGTTTAACGTAGTGTTGGATTTCATAATTGTTGGACCGCACGTGCCGCATTCATTCACCGCGCAAACCGCTAGGGTCCCGTGACTCTTCGTGACATTCCTTCCAGCGGGCCTGTATTGTCAGGTCCGTCATGGTTGCCGGCAAAGGCTCTTTTGGGGTTCGCCGTTTTACTGCTATTGGCGGCATCCCTGATGCAACCGGCATCGGCGCGGTCCCGTTACGCCGAAATGGTGGTGGACGGCGAAAATGGCCGAATTCTGGTCGCCCGCAATGTGGATGCCCGCAAATATCCTGCTTCGTTAACAAAAATCATGACCCTTTACATGGTGTTCGAGGCGCTGGACAACGGCAAGCTGCGCTTGGAGCAGAGCTTGAAGGCGTCGCGGCGGGCGGCGGGACAGCCGGCCTCGAAACTGGGCCTGCGACGGGGTGAAACAATAACGGTGCGTCAGGCGATCCTGGCGCTGGTGACAAAATCAGCCAACGACGTGGCCACCGTGGTGGCCGAGGCGATTGGCGGGACAGAGTTCAAATTCGCCTTGCTGATGACCCGTCGGGCCCGGGATCTTGGCATGAGCCGCACCACCTTCCGCAATGCCTCGGGCCTGCCGAACCGCCGCCAGCTTTCCACGGCGCGGGACATGGCGCGACTGGCCCTGGCCATTCGCCGTGATTTCCCACGGCATTTTGATTATTTCTCCAAGATGTCATTCACTTACCGGGGCAAGACCTACCGCAACCACAACAACCTGGTTGGCAGCGTCCAAGGCGTTGACGGCATCAAAACCGGTTATATCCGCGCCTCGGGCTTCAATCTGGTCGCCTCGGCCAGCCGCGACGAAGGCCGCCTGGTGGGCGTACTGTTCGGCGGCCGCTCGGCCAAGAGCCGTGATCGGCGCATGCGCAAACTGTTGAGCAACGGTTTTGTCAGGTTGCAGCGCAGCGATGGAAAGGGTTTGCCGAATAATTACGTGCGGCCGCGGGGCCGCATGGATGGCTTTGGCCATGTCCCCCTGCCCCGGCAAAAGCCCTTGCGTCTGGCCGGACCGAGTAACCTGGGTAACCTGGCCGACAAAATCTCCTCCAGTAAACTCATACCCCATTACGGCATCGCATGGTCGGTACAGATTGGCGCCTTCAACCATGTTGCCTCGGTGCAGCAGCATCTGCGCAAACTATCCGGGGCCTTGCCGGATCTGTTGAGCCGGGCCAAGGTTTCGATTGAGACGATCGAAAATAATCGGACGATTTTCTACCGGGCCCGCGTGCATGGCATGAACGAACGTCAGGCCAGCGAGCTGTGCCGCCGTATCAAGAGCGCGAAGTTTGATTGCCTAACCGTCGCGCCGGCGGAGGCATCCCTGGCGGCGGGCATTTATCACGGCTGACGCTTCTCAGGGCGCCGGCCACAGGGTCTGGCTACGGCCGTTCAGGCGATAAGCCAACAAGCCAAGATATTCATGCAGGGCGGTACGAATCTGCCCGAGACCACTTCTTAGCTCGAATCGCAGCGTAAATTTGGCAGAACCGCCCTTCGCACCCATCGGCGGGGCAGCGACAACCGGCCAGTTCTGGCCCCGGAAAGCCGCCACGGCCCGTGGCATATGCCAAGCCGAAGTCACTAATAACCATTGCTCCCCGGCCTTTGGTTGGGCCAACTTTCGCCCCAACACGGCATTTTCATGGGTATCGCGGGAAGCGTTCTCGACCATGAAGCGGCGCCGCGGGAAACCCCGGCCAATTAGATATTCGGCGATCAACGGACCTTCGCGGGCGCCGCCCACGCCCGCATTGCCACCACAGATCAACAACCGGGCCTTGGGATAGGCCCGCGCCAGACGGATAAATTCCACCAACCGGTCCGCCGCATAGCCTGGTACCGCATGCCCCACTTGCCTGGAAGTTTTGAGGTCTACGGCAGCGCCCGATAACAGAACAATGCCGGTCACGGGAGCCTCGGCGGCCAGCTCATAAACCGGAAACTGCCGCTCTAGCGGCGCCAACACCCATGCCCCAATTGGCAGGATCGCTATGGCCATTAACGCGAGCGTGAGAACGCTGACCAACCAAACGCCGAAACGCCGCCAGCGGGTCCACAACAACAAGCTTCCCAGGCACAACAGCAGCAGCGTCAGGTTCAGAGGACTGGCAATAGCCCAGATGATTTTCGCGGCGGAATGAAACATGGCCTGCCCAACTTGCTTGAACTTCGTCCTGGCTAATCATATTAGTGGAAACCCGAGCGCGGGTAAGCACTAGCAATAAAGCTACGGAAATTTATCCCATCCAGATAGAAAGTATGATCCAGCATGGCCGTTGATGCCCCTACTGTTAGCGGCGCGGCCGAGCGCGAGCCCCTGTACGCCTACATTCGCCTGGCCGCCGCCCTGACCATTATGACCATTGGCACGGTCGGCATGTATGCCATCGTCGTTGCCCTGAAACCTATCGCCGCCGAATTCGGGGCCAGCCGCTCTGATGCCTCGGTCGCCTACGCGGTGACCATGATTGGCTTTGGCGTCGGCGGCGTCATGATGGGCCGCTGGTCCGACCGGGTCGGGGTCATGTGGCCCTGTCTGTTCGGTACGCTGATACTGGCGCTTGGCTTCATACTGGCGGCCCAGGCCAGCAGTCTTTGGCAATTGTACCTGGCCCAGGGCCTGATGATCGGCATGCTGGGCAACGCCGCCCTGTTCGCGCCCCTGGTGGCGGACACGACGCTGTGGTTCCATCGCCGCCGGGGCATTGCCGTGGCCATCGTGGCCAGCGGCAATTATCTGGCCGGCGTGCTCTGGCCGCCGGTCATACAGCATTACATCGACGCTTCCGACTGGCGCGCCACTTACACCGGCATCGGCCTGTTCTGCGGCATCGCGATGCCGCCACTTTGTCTGATGCTGCAACGCCGGGCGCCGGTGGTTTTGGCGGCAGCGGCGGACACGGATGCAGGCACCGACCAACCCCTTGGCCTGTCACCCAACCGGCTGCATGGTTTGCTCGCCGTCGCGGGTATCGCCTGTTGCCTCGCCATGGCCATGCCCCAGGCGCATATCGTTGCCCATGCCACGGACCTTGGCCATGCGGCCCAGCGCGGGGCCGAGATGCTGGCCGTGATGCTAGCCACGGGCATTGTCAGCCGTTTGGTCTTTGGCTGGATTTCCGATCATATCGGCGGCTTGGAGACTTTATTGCTGGGCAGTAGCCTGCAGGCATTGATGCTGATTGGTTTCATGTTCGCCGAATCACTTTCCAGCCTGTACCTGATGGCGGCCCTGTTCGGGCTGAGCCAGGGCGGCATCGTGCCGTCTTACGCGATGATCGTGCGGCGTTACTTTGTTCCGGGTCAGGCTGGCTGGCGCATCGCCTTGGTGCTGTCCATGACGCTGCTGGGCATGGCCCTGGGTGGTTGGCTGGCCGGGCTGCTGTATGATTTGACCGGATCGTATCGCATGGCCTTCATCAACGCCGTCATTTTCAATCTGCTCAATATGGCGATTGCCGGCGCCCTGTTGCGGCGGGCGCGCCAAGGCGTATGATATTGAATATCAATACAAACATATCAGTGCGATCAGGGAGACAGGCCATGGCGGCGGATAACGGTGTGCAGAAATTGGTTCTGGACGAGGTTGAACTGGAGCAGGTCGGCACCGGGATGACCCGGCGGCTGGTTTGGGGCCAGGAGATGATGATGGCGCGGATCAGCCTGGGTGCCGGCACCTCGGTGCCGAAGCATCAGCATCCCAATGAACAGATTACCTTTCTGCTGGCGGGCGAGATGGATTTCCGCTTTGGCGACGACGGCAGTGATCAACGGCATATTGGCGCCGGCGAAATCCTGGTCATTCCCGGCGACATGCCCCACGCGGCGGAAGTTCTGGCGGACGCGGAAGTGATTGAACTGTTCGCCCCGCCACGTCAAGATTGGATCGACGGCACTGACAGCTATCTGCGGGCCCCGCAGAAATAGCCATACACAGCTGTTCCGGGGGAACCGATTTCTTGGGGAGATTGAAATGATCAAGCCGCAACTTACTCATGTGGGCATCTATGTAAATGACCTGGCCAAGATGCGCCGGTTCTATGAACAGATCTTTGGCCTTACCGTCACCGACGAGGGCGGGCCGCCGGATTTCCACCTGGACATGGTCTTCATGTCCGCCGATCCCGGAGAACATCACCAGTTCGTCATGGTCGGTGCGGATTCCGAAAAGGCCGCCACCAACATGGCGCAGCAGATTTCGTTCCTGGTGCAATCCCTGGACGAGATGCGCACCATGCGCGACAGGATCGAGGCCGAGGGCTTGGAGATCAAGCGCGTGGCCACCCATGGCAACGCCTGGTCGTTCTATTTCAACGACCCGGAGGATAATTATATCGAGATCTATGCCCATACGCCCTGGTACATCCCACAGCCGACCGGCGTCCCCTTCGATCTGAATGCCTCCAACGAAGAGATCATGGCCGAGACCGAAGCGCTGTGTCGGAAGACGGAAGGTTTCACCAGCAGCGAGGACCGCAAGGCGGCGATGCGGGAGATGATTGGGGGCTGATTTTCATTCTGTTCGATGGGGGAAAAGGAACAATGGCGACGATACTTTCTGAACGAGGCGAATTCAGCGTAAACGCCGGCCCGGGAAAGGGTCTGTGGCTGGGTGCGGCGGAGGCGGCAACCGCCACGGGTTGGTCGCTACGCCCCGAAGGGTTATGCCGGGGCGAAATTTGTGTGCCCGCCCCAAAGGGCCGAGAAGCGGAATTCACAACGGCGGACATGGTCAATCTGGCCGCGTTCTGGGATCATCTCGTCATGCCGGCGGCGCACAGCCGGGACGGCGATGTCTGGGCCCTGGGTGAAGGCGCCGATAACCGGGCCGCAAGCCTACAGTCGTTGCAGGCACCTGACTTTAGCTTGCCGGACCCGGACGGTACGGCGCACAGCCTATCGGACTATCATGGCAAGAAGGTACTGCTGGCCACCTGGGCCTCATGGTGAGGCTGCCGCAATGACTTGTCCGTGTGGCAAGACCTCTACAGCGGCCTGCAGGAGCAAAACTTCATCATCATCGCCGTGGCCATGGACAGCCGGGCGGATGCGGCCCGGCCCTGGATTGAAGCAGCGGCGCCAACCTATCCGGCCCTGATCGACCGGGACCACCGCGTGGCCGAGCTATACAATATGGTCAATGTGCCCCAGGCGGTCTGGATTAATGAAGCGGGCCGCATTGTCCGCCCGGCGGAAAACGCCGGCGCCTTCGAGGCCTTCCGCTCCCTGGATTTCGAAACCATGACCGTGCCGGAGGACAAGGCCGCGACAGCGACCGCGGCCAAGACCACCTATGTCAACGCGGTCCGTGACTGGGTACTTTCAGGTGCGGACAGCGGGTATGTCTTTAACGATGAGCAGGCCCGCGCGCGCATAACGGTGCCCAGTGCCGAAATTGCCCAGGCCCATTGTCATTTCCGCCTGGGGCAGTATCTGTTGCGCCAAGCACGCGCGGACGAGGGCCAGGAACATCTGGCGGAAGCCTCGCGCCTGCATCCCGCCTCGTGGAACATCTGGCGTCAGGCGGCGGCGGTCAACGACCTTGGACTGGCGGCCGGTCCCGAATTCTGGGAACGGGTCAATGCCCTTGGCGATGCTTACTATTATCCGCCCGTGGACATGGCGGATATGCCCAAATAGTTGGCCGTGCCTATCGGCCCTCGCGGTGCCAGGCCAGCATGGTCAGGCCGAGGAACAACAGCAGGACCAAAAGGCCGGGCAATAATGGCGTCTGTTCCACGCCGCTGACGGTGTAGTCACCGCTGGCCCGCAGACCCAGCCAACCCCGGCCGCGGCTGATCCGATCCGGCTTGACCCGGCGGATATCAGGCATGCCGTCGGCCAACCAAAAGGCGCCGCCGCCGCTGTGTTCCAGCAACGGTTGGAATTTCTTGGGCGAGGCGCGCATATCGGCATATTCCAACGGGTTCATATCGCCCACCGCCGCGATTGCCTTATGGCTGCCGTCCGCCAGGCGGTACAGGCCCGGCTCCACCACAACCAGACTGCCTGTCTCCACCCCGCGGCCATTGTCCTTCAAGCGGACGCCATGCACTTCGCCGCTGGGGGTAGTGACCTGAATATCAGCGTTGTCGAGGCTGAGGCTGCGGCGCTGGATCAACAATTGACTGCCATTGGCCCGGGCACGCAGGTCTTCCTCCTCAAGATCCGGCTCTTGCATCAGCCAATGGGCGATGCGGCGCAACAGTTCCGCCTGTGGGCCGCCGCCTTCAAAACCACGGGTCCACAACCAGGCATGATCCGACAACAACTGCGCCACCCGGCCGTCGCCGACACGAGCGGTAATCAGCAGCGGCTGCCGCGCCGCGCCACGCAGCAAAATGTCACCCTTGACCCCATCAACGTCGATCTGACGGAACCACCGCCCCCAGCTCGGCGCCGTGTCCTCGGCACCAATACCGCTAAGCGTGGCCGTCACCGGATGACGCCGGCCCTTGCCCGTTGGCAGGGGACGAAAACCAATCTCGCGCACATTTCCCGTCGGCCGGCTGGGCAGGATGCGGCCCAAAGGCGTGCGTGACAGAGAGGCGGGCGAGGCGAAATCCGGCCCCACGGCAGTCAGCACCGCGCCGCCACGGCGGACATATTCGGCGACATTCTGCAAATAGATATTGGGCAGCACGCCCCGGCGGCGGTAGCGGTCAAAGATAATCAGATCAAAATCATCCAGCTTGTCCTGAAACAATTCCCGGGTAGGAAAGGCAATCAGCGACAATTCATTGATCGGCGTGCCGTCCTGTTTATGGGGCGGCCTGAGAATGGTGAAATGTACCAGATCCACCGATGGGTCCGATTTCAGGATATTGCGCCAGGTTCGCTCGCCCGCGTGCGGCTCACCGGAAACCAGCAGAACGCGGAGGCGTTCCCGCACCCCATTAATGACGAGAACAGCGCGATTATTCTTCAGGGTCAGCTCGTCCGGCCCGGCATCAATCTCCAACTCCAGCACCGTGGCACCGCCATGGTTGAGGCGGAAAGGGAAGCTGCGGGTCTGGCCAATGGCTATGGTGCGGCTATCGGTCGTGCCGCCGTCACGGCGCAGGCGCAGACCGGTACGGCCGGCCTGGGCCCCGCCGCCTTCGGCGCCTTCGCTGTCTTGGCTGTCTTCCGCCCGCAGGGTCAAGTTCAGAACCTCACCGACAATGCCATAGCTGGGCGCCTTTACCACCACCAGGCGGCGGTCCCGCTCGCCCCGCTGACCGCTCAACAACAGGTGCACCGGACCGGCTGAATTGGGACCGGCTGAATTGGGGCCGGCCGGATCGGAACCGCCCAGATCAACGACACTTTTCGTATCCTTGCTCAACGAGGGCAGATCATGCACCTGGCCGTCGCTGATGATAATGATGCCCGCGACCCGGCGGTCGGGTACATCGCGCAAGGCCCGCCGGATGGCGCCAAACAAATGCGTGCCATCCGGCAACAAATGGCCCGCCCCCGTTTCCCGGGCCGCGCCTGCCAGACCTGCCCGCACCACCCGCATTTCCAGATTGGGCCGGCCCCGCAGTTTTTGTTCGATACGCGCCAACGCCGCCTCGGTCTGTTGCTGCCGTTCGCCGATACGTTGACTAATGGATTGATCCACCACGATCAGGGCGACATCAGGTATGGGGTTACGCTGTTCCCGCACCAACGAGGGATTGGCCAATGCCAGCAACACCGCCGCCAGGGCCAGCAGGCGCCACGTGGTGCCGCCGGAGCGGCGCCAGTAGGCAACGGCCAGAAGAATGGCGGCGGCCATGAACAGGACCGCCAGCAGCCACCAGGGAAACACGGGGTCAAAGCTGATGCGGGAAAAGCTGGTCATGGCCTATTGCCCCAACCGTTCCAGAATCGTCGGGATATGCACCTGGTCCGATTTGTAATTTCCGGTCAGGGCATACATCACCAGATTGACGCCAAATCGGTAGGCCATTTCGCGCTGCCGGGCGCCGCCAGGGGTGGGCAGGACCAATGGCCTGTGCCGCTCGTCCATGGCCCAGGCCGCGGCCCAGTCATTGCCGCCAATGATCAAGGCCGAAACGCCGTCGTTCAAACCACCGGAACGCCGTTCCACCCAGACCGGAGCACCCACATAGCGGCCGGGAAAATCCTGCAGCAGGTAGAACGACCGGGTCAGCACATGGCCCTGGGGGACTGGCGCCACGGGAGGCAGGTCGAGCCGCGACAACAGCTGCCGCAAACGTTCGCTGGCGCTGCTACCGCCCCTGGCGCCGGCGCCCAGCCGGCGGCGCATCAGGGGCATGCCGTTGCCCGCGTCACGGCTGTCGAACACGATGGTGCCACCGGTGCGCATGTATTGCGATATGCGGGCAATGGCGTGGTCGCTCAAGGCCGGCTGCGTGGGCACCACGGGCCAATACAATAAGGGGAACAGCACCAGGGGGTCTTGCTCCACATTGACCGCCATGGGCGCTTCCGGTTCGATGGAGGTGCGCAGACGCAGTATATTGCTTAACCCGGCCAGGCCGGCGCGGCTCATCTCGTCGACCTGACCATCGCCGGTCAGCACATAGGCCAGGCGGGTATCCAGCGCGGCTGCCATGGCGAACCGCTCGGCCGAGGTAAATTGTTGCGCGGACGCAATATTGTCGGGCAACAGCAATATCGCAGCCAACAGCAGTGCCGCCGTACGAACGCCGGGCCGTAACAGACCGCGCAGCGCAAGGACCGCGACAAGGTCGGCCAAGGCCAGCAAGACCGCCGCCAGCAACAGCCAAGGCTTCAGATCCAGCTCCCGGTCCTGCAGGTAGCCAGACATCCGTGCCGGTACCGATAATTCCGTGATCGGGTGCAGCGCCTGCCAGTTCTGGCTCAGGTTCAAGGCACGGCGGTCGTCTTCACGTCCATAATAACCGGGCGGATTTCTCGGTCCGGCCTTGGCCTGCTCTAAATCGCGGGCATTGATGGCTTCTGCACCGGGGGCTGGCGGGCCCAATCGGCCAAAGGCGTCCAAACTGGACAACGGCGGCAATTGCCTTCGGATCACCGCTTCACCCGCCGCCGCGACGCCGCGTGACATGGCGGTCAGACGGCGCATCATGTCCACGAACAAGCCGGACAAAGGCAGGTTTGACCACGACGCGTTGGCGGTAACATGAAACAGTACCAGCCAACCTTGGCCCCTGGGCACCGCCGTCACCATCGGCGTACCGTCGGCCAGAGAGGCCCAGGTACGCTGGCTCAGATCCTGCGACGGCTGCGCCAGGACCTGCCGTTTAACCAGGACATCGCCCGGCACCGTCAGGCCATGGAATGGACTGTGTTTGGGAAAAGCGGCCAGCCCGGCCGGTTTGGACCAGGACAGCGAACCTCCCAGCGAGCGGCCGCCCTGACGCAGCGCCGTGGGGATCAGCGCGTCCGGCCCTTGCGCCAAATGCGGCCCGGCAAAGCGGACCAGCATGCCGCCATCCTTTAGCCATTGCCCCAGCCGCTGCTGCTGCGCCTTGGGTAACTGACCGATGTCGGCCAGCACCAGCACCGCCAGGGGCCGCTGCAACAATGTATCGATCTCGCCCCGGCGCAGCTCGGCATAGGGCCGCAAGGCGCGTTCCAGATAATACAGGTTGGAGAGCAGGGGTTGGGCCCGCTCCTCCATCGTGGCGCCGGAGACCAGACCCACGGGCCGCCGCCGCCAACGTTCATCCAGCATTACGCTGGCCGCCGCCGAACCCGCCCCAGCCAATTCCAGACGCAAGGCACGGTTACGCAACTCGCCGGGCAGGGCAATGTCCACCAGCACCCGGTCCTGGCCGATGCCGAACCGCGCCCGGCCCTGCCCCAACACCCGGCCGCGTTCACCCAACGCGCGCACCGTTACGGCGCCCAGGCCCTTGTCTTCGGCGCGAAGCACCGTCGCCTGCAAGCCATCGCAGCTTAGCACCGGGGGCAGCAGCGCCATGGCCCGCTGTCCGGCGGCTTGCTGCAGCAGATGTAGCGGGCCCAGGGCAGCCAACGTACCGGCTAGCTCTTCTTGCCCCGGTCCGTCAATGCCATCGCTTAACCAATACACCGCAGGCTGTTCGGCAAAATCTAATTCCTGCGCGGCGAGGGCCGCGGCGGCGCGGTCCGTGGCCCAGGGTTTCGGTTGCAAGGCACGCAACAGCGGCTCCGCCTCGGCCGCTTGCACGAGGCCGGAGGCATGGATCGCACCACCGCCCATGGGCGGCGCCGTGGTCAGAACCAGCACCGGGCGCTGGCGCCGTTTCGCCCGTTCCACCAAGGTCAGGGCGGCTTGTTGCCGTAGCGGCCAGCTGGGCGCCGCTGCCCAGCCATCATCGATCACCAGCAGTACCGGACCTTCGCCAGACAAATCAGCGCCCGGATGCAACAGGGGGTGGGCCAGGGCCAACACCACCAGGGCCGCCAGCAATAATCGTAACAGAGCGAGCCATAGCGGCGTTGCCGCCGGTGTCTCTTCCTCGCCACGCAGGTCAAACAATATGCGGATTGGGGGAAAGCGTACCCGCCGGGGTGCCGGCGGCGTGATCCGCAGCAGCCACCAGATCAAGGGCAACGCGGCCAGGCCCAGCAGCATCCAGGGCGCGGTCAGTGCAAGGGGTCCAAGCGACAGCATGCGCTACAATTTGGCTTGGCTGGTTAGGCCGGCAGGGCGGTCCAAGTCGCCACTCAAGGCGCTGTACAGCGCCAGCAGGGCGGTTTGCGGCGAGCGGTCCGTACGATGGGCGGTGAAACCCCAACCGGCCCGCCGCGCAATATCATTGAGGCCTTCGCGTTGCAGCGCCATGCGCAGGCGGTATTCATCGCGCAGGCTTTCCACCCGGCCGATCAGAACCTTGCCCTCGCCCTCCAGGCCTTCGAATTCCGTGCGGCCCTGAAACGGCAAATCCTCTTCCGCGCCATCCAGGATCTGCAGCAAATGGCCGCGGGCACCCTGGTTGGCGAAACGTTTGACCGTTCGCTCGATTTCCTCAAGGGGTGCGAGAAAGTCACTGAACAGAACCAATTGGGCTAACCGCGGCAGCCGTCCCGGCTCTGGCAGGCCAATTTCGCCGGTATGCGGGTCCAGCAAATGCGCGCCCAGACGGTTCAGGGTGGCGCGGCCCCCCGTGGCGATGTTGTCCTGGCCGTAAAGGCCCACATGTTCGCCGCCGCGCAGCAACAACGATGCCAGTGCCAGCAACAACAGATCGGCCCGGTCCTGCTTGCGTTCAGATGCCGTCGCATTGCCGGATGATGTACCGGATGATGTACTGGACGCCGATTGGTAGTCCATGGAGGCGGAGCCGTCCCGCCAGAGCCAAACGCTTTGCGCCGCTTCCCACTCATTCTCCCGTACGAAGGTTTTCTGGCTCTTGGCGGATTGCCGCCAGTCAATGGCCGTGGCGCTATCGCCGCCCTGATAGCGGCGGTATTGCCAAAAGGTCTCGCCAATACCCACCCGGCGCCGGCCATGAACGCCTTGAACAACGGTTGCCGCAACCCGTTCCGCCGCGACCAACAGAGCCGGCAAAGTAGCAGCCAGCTGTTCCGCCCTTGCGCCAATCCTATTTGCAGCGGCCGGCGACATCGCGGCTTATGCCAAGGGTTCGGACAGGCGGCCAATGACCTGTGAAAGCGTGACGCCATCGGCGCGGGCAGCAAATGTCAGCGCCATGCGGTGGCGTAGCACCGGGCGGGCCAGGGCCAGTACATCATCAACGGAGGGCGCCAGCCGGCCGTCCAGCAAGGCGCGGGCGCGGACCGCCAGCATCATCGCCTGACTGGCCCGTGGGCCGGGGCCCCAGGCGACCTGTTCGCGAATATCGGGCAGGGAGCTCTCTTCCGGGCGGCCATTGCGCACCAGGGTCAGGATTGCCTCGACCACGCTGTCGCCCACGGGAATGTGGCGGATCAGATCCTGAATGGTGCGTAACCCCTGGCCATCGATCACCGCCTCGATCGTGGCTTCCTCGCCCCCGGTGGTGGCGATCAACATGCGCCGCTCGGCCTCGCGATCGGGATAATCCACGTCGATCTGTAGCAGGAAGCGGTCCAATTGCGCCTCGGGCAGGGGATAAGTGCCCTCCTGCTCCAAGGGGTTTTGCGTCGCCAGCACATGAAACGGCTGCGGCAGGGGATGGTGCTGCCCGGCAATGGTGATGAATTGTTCCTGCATAGCCTGCAACAGAGCCGATTGGGTGCGTGGGCTGGCCCGGTTGATCTCGTCCGCCATTAAAAGCTGGCAGAACACCGGGCCGGGCAGAAAGCGAAAGCTGCGCTTGCCGCTGTCCGCCTCCTCCAACACTTCGGAACCGAGAATATCAGCAGGCATCAAATCCGGCGTGAACTGCACCCGTTTCTCCGCCAGACCAAGGACCGTGCCCAAGGTTTCCACCAGACGCGTTTTGGCCAGACCGGGCACGCCGATCAATAGAGCATGACCGCCGGCCAGCAGGGTGATCAGGGTTTCATCGATCACCTCTTCCTGGCCGAAGATAACCCGACCGATCATCTGCCGTATTTTGGCGATTTTTTCGACGGCCGCCTCGGCCTCGGCGATCAATTTTTTATCGGTTTCGCTGACGAATGCCATGTTGTCCACTATATTGAAGAGTTCTCAACTATGATCTAGCCGTAAGGTAACGTTTACGAGAGCGTAGGGCCAGCTGAACCGGGCTAGCCGAACAAGGTCACCACGTGGAAAAGCAGATGCTGGATATTCAGGCCATCGCCGCGCAATTGCCAAAGGGCAAGCTGCCGCCGGTGGAATCGTGGCATCCGGATTTTTCCGGCGATCTGGATATGCGTATCTCCCGCGATGGCACCTGGCATTACCTGGGCTCGCCCATAAAGCGTCATCGGATGGTCAAGATGTTTGCCTCGATCCTGCGCCATGATGCGGACGGGCGCTATTATCTGGTCACCCCGGTGGAAAAATTCGCCATTACGGTCGAGGACGCGCCCTTTCACGCCGTCGCCATGACGGTGAATGGAACCGGAAACGAACAGATCCTGACCTTCCGCACCAATGTGGATGACGAGGTCATGGCGGGCCCTGATCACCCACTGCGGATGGAGATTAACCCTGAAACGGAAGAGCCCTCGCCCTATGTGCATATACGTGGGCGCTTGGAAGCATTGATCAACCGTGCGACATTCTATGATCTGGTCGATTTGGCCGTGGAGGAGAGCCACGATGGCGAGACCCGCTTTGGCATCTGGAGTGCCGGCGTGTTCTTTCCGATCGGCGATCCAGGCAGGATTTAGATCACGAAGCGTATTTTTGAATTTGGTGAGGAGCCGCAGTTGCGCGACCGCATAGTATCAAAACTTCGCCCCATGGTGGATTCCCGCGCGCATGATGATCTGCGCCCCTCCACCGGCGACCATGACCTAAATCCCTTCATGCAGGACTGGGTTGACCCGGACGAGCGCCTAAAGCCGGCCGCCGTGCTGGTTCCCTTGGTCGAGCATAACAGCGGCCTGACTGTATTATTGACCAAGCGCACGGACCATCTGCATCATCACGCCGGCCAGGTCAGCTTTCCCGGCGGCCGGGTGGAGGAAGACGACCTGGACGTGATCGATACCGCCCTGCGCGAAACCGAAGAGGAAATCGGCCTGGACCGCGCCTACGTAGAAGTGGCCGGTTACCTGGATAATTACGAAACCGGAACGGGTTTCCATATTACCCCGGTGGTTGGTTTCGTGCGCCTGGGTTTTGATCTGAACGTGGATGATTTCGAGGTTGCGGATGTTTTTGAGGTACCGTTGGATTTTCTCTTCGACCCGAAAAATCATCAACGCCACAGCCGGGACTACAACGGCCATCAGCGGCAATATTACGCCATGCCGTACGGCGAATTTTATATCTGGGGTGCGACGGCGGGGATGTTGATGAACCTGTACCGGCGCGTCCACGATCTGCTCTGAGCGCGACGGGCCTTAAAACATGCTACGCAACATTCTTTATCATTTGGTGCCGTTTCTCCTGCCCTTCATCGCCTATGGCCTGTATCTCTACGCAACCCGGCGGGCGCGTGAAAAGGGCCAGGCGTTTGACGAGGCGCCCTGGTTCTGGCTGTTCGCCGCCGGCTTGGGCTTATTGGTGGCTTCGTTGATCGCGGTCTGGTATTTCACCGGCGATCCGGCGGGCGGCGTCTATACCGCACCCAACGTCCAGGACGGTAAGATCGTGCCCGGCAAGTTCGACTAGCAAACACCATGACGCACCTGACCCAGCAACCCTGGTTAACGGCAGCGTCCAGCAGGTTGGTGCTGGGCGCCCTTGCAAACGATGGCGCGACACCGCGTTTTGTCGGCGGTTGTGTCCGCGATGGCCTGTTGGGCCGCGCCAGCACGGATCTTGATATTGCTATCGACCAATTGCCCGAGGACAGCATGCGCCTGCTGGAAGCGGCCGCCATCAAGGTCATACCCACAGGCCTGAAACACGGCACAATCACGGCCCTGGCCAAGGGCCAGCATTTCGAAATCACCACCTTGCGGGTGGACGTGGAAACTTTTGGCCGCCACGCCAGGGTTGCCTTCACGGACGATTGGCAATTGGACGCCGCGCGCCGGGATTTCACCATCAACGCCATTTATACGGACAGGGACGGCCAGCTGTACGACCCTGTTGGCGGCCAGGCGGATCTGGCGGCGGGTTTGGTACGTTTCGTGGGCGATGCGGCGCAACGGATTACCGAGGACAAGCTGCGCATCCTACGGTTTTTCCGCTTTTTCGCGCTATACGGACGGGGCGGGCCGGATGCGGCGGCTCTTGCCGCCTGCGCCGCCGCCGCACCGGGCATCGCGGGCCTGAGTGGCGAGCGGGTCAGCGCCGAAGTTTTCAAGCTATTGGCCGCCGCCAACCCCCTGCCCAGCCTGCAACTCATGGCCGAGGCCGGTGTTTTGAGCCAGATCCTGCCCGACGGCTTCGACCTGGACGGTCTGGCCCGATCCGACAACGACCCCCTGCGCCGCCTGTCCGCCATTGCCTCCGCCGGGGCAGCAGCCATCGCCAAACGCCTGCGCCTCTCCAAGCAGCAAGCCAGCCGCCTGAACTTCCTGATAGACCCGCCTGCAAAATTGAGCCCGGAGATCGCGCGCCCCGCCCTGCGCCAACTGCTCTACGACCACGGCGCCAACCAAATCAGCGATCTCGCCTTGCAGCAGGGCGTGCCGGAGCTTCTCCCGCGCATCGACGAGGCAACCCCGCCACCCTTCCCCCTCAAAGGCAGCGATGCCCTGGCCCTGGGCATGCATGCCGGTCCGGAGATAGGCAATATATTACGGTCGCTGGAAGATGAATGGCGTGCAAACGATTTTGCCGCCAGCCGGGATGAGTTACTGGCCGCGTTGACAGATTTAAAAATGGACAAAGGATAAGACAATGGTGGGCGATATCCTCAACGGCAGTTGTCTATGCGGAGATGTCGAATACCAGGTAAGGGCACCCTTTCTCAGATTTGCCCATTGCCATTGTTCCCGTTGCCGCAAGGCTACCGGCACTGGGTATGCGACCAACCTCTATGTCTCCCCGGATCATTTCGAATGGACATCAGGACGGGACTTTGTCGTCCGATACGATCTGCCAACGGCGGCTAGCTTCTCAACAACATTTTGCCGAAACTGCGGCTCGCCCCTTCCGCACCACACCCGTAGTGGACGAGAGATCGTCGTCCCAGCCGGGTCTCTGGAAGAGGTTCCCCGCCATGAATTGCAAGGCCACATCTTTTGGGACTCTCGAGCGGAATGGACAACTGCGAACGACAAACTGCCAAAATATTCGGAAATGCCGGATTGGTGGTGACGGATTCATACCCGAATGGAGAACGCCAATGTGCGCGTCTATAGTCGGAATTCACGCATACATAGAGGTTTCCGAACTCGCGCTCGGAATGAATTTCTACTGTGACGGACTTGGCCTATCCCTGAAGAGGCAATTGAGTCCACGCTGGGTCGAGTTGCAAGGCGCCGGCACGCCGATCTATCTACTTGGAAATCGGCCGGAAACGGCGGACCTGGGAAGCACAAGTGCAACACGCAGCTTTGAGCGGCACTGGACGCCAGTGCATCTTGATTTCGTCGTAACCTCACTTGACGAAATGGTCAAACGGTTGCTTGATTTTGGCGCCACACGGGATCAAGCCATCAAAGAACGTGAATATGGCCGCATCGCCAATATGGCTGACCCGTTTGGCAATGGCTTCGATTTGATTGAATTCGCCGGTGATGGCTACGAGGCCGTCTCTAGGTCGGTATGAGCAGGACATTTCGGATGCCCGAACCCACAACATTTTACCGTTTTCATTGGCCCGACGGCGTGAGCAGCGAGGGGCGGGGCATGGACGTGGCGGACGCCCTGGAAAAGCTGGGCTTTGGCGCCGAGGCGGCGAAAACCTTGGAATATTACGAAGTGCTGGAAGAAACGCCCGCCGATCACGCGCGCCACGAAATGATCAAGGATGCCTATCGCTAAGAAAAAACCCTTCCGCGTGGGACGCGGAAGGGCATTTTGATGCTTGGTATTATTGCTCTTCTATCAATGGTCGGAGTGAGAGGATTTGAACCTCCGACCCCCGCCTCCCGAAGACGGTGCTCTACCAGGCTGAGCTACACTCCGGCACGTTTGCCCGCCGCTCTTCACAGCGGACCGCGTGCTTATAGCGCCCATGGCGAGGCGCGGCAAGATATCGATTTAAGATTTAGGGCCGCGACGGCGGCCCGGCGCTAGTGCGCCGCCGCCCCGTTCCTTATTGGGGCGTGGCGCGCTTTGGCGCGCGGCGTGAACAACAAGAGCTAATAGGCCCGTTCGATACAGAAATCGACAACGTCCACCAGGGCACGCTTGGCTTCGCCGTCGGGGAAGATGCCCAAACCGTCGCGGGCCATGGCGCCGTAGTGGCGGGCCCGTTCGATGGAATCCTGCAGCGCATCATTGCGTTGCAACAATTCCATGGCGTGCTCCAGATCGCCGTCCTTTTGCTCGCCGTCTCCAATGCAGCGGACCCAAAAGGCGCGCTCTACCTCGTCACCCCGGCGATAGGCCAGCAGCACCGGCAGGGTCACCTTGCCCTCGCGAAAATCATCGCCCACGGTCTTGCCCAAGGTGGCCTGTTGCGCGGAATAATCCAGGGTGTCGTCAACCAGTTGAAAGGCAATGCCAAGGTTGCGGCCAAAGGCCTCCAAAGCGTCTTCCTCGACCGCGCCGCGGCCGGCGATAACGGCGCCAATGCGGCAGGCGGCGGCGAACAGCGCGGCGGTCTTGGCGGCCACGACTTCGAGGTACTTTTCCTCGGGTATTTCAACGTTATTCAAGGTTTCCAGCTGCATCACCTCACCTTCCGAGATGATGGCGGAGGCATTGGCGAGGACGCGCAGCACTTCCAGGCTGCCATCGGCGACCATGATCTGAAAGGCGCGGGAGAACAGAAAATCACCAACCAGGACGCTGGGTTGATTGCCCCACAGCACATTGGCGGTGGCATCGCCCCGGCGCAGGTCGCTTTCATCGACCACGTCATCATGCAGCAGGGATGCGGTATGGATAAATTCCACCGCCGCCGCCAGGCCGATCTGACGCTCGCCCGTGTAGCCGCACAGACGCGTGCTGGCCAGGGTCAACATGGGGCGCAGGCGCTTGCCGCCCGAAGCGATGATATGACCCGCCAATTGCGGGATCAACGGCGCCCGGCTGTGCATGCGGTCCAGGATGGTATGGTTGACCTTGATCAGATCGTCGCCAACCAATTGCATTAACGGTTCCATCGAAGGCCGCCGGGGCGTAGCCCCTTCCAACTGTATTACGTCCGCCACCAAAACGTCCCTCTGCTTACCCGCGACTTTGCGCCGCCTGCCCTATAGACTGCATTCATGGGGCATAATGCAAGAAGACATTAAGGCGCATGATGGCGGCCAATTTGACGGGGGCGGGCGATGATCGAACTGCTGCGCAGCAACGACCTGGTATTATTGTCGTGGGTGGAAGTTTATTTGCGCGACGCGGGTATTGAAAGCGTGCTGCTGGATCAGAATATTTCGGTCCTGGAGGGGTCCATCGGCGCCTTCAACCGGCGCCTGATGGTGCTGGACGATGACGAGGTAAAGGCCCGCGCCTTGTTGAAGGAAGCGGATATCGAGACTTATGAACCTTAACGTCACTCAAGATGGCCTGTTGGACCGGCGGATTACATTGAACCAGCCGCGTCACGGCTACCGCGCCGGCGATGACGCGGTCCTGCTGGCAGCGGCGGTGGGCGCCAGGCCCGGGCAGACGGTGCTGGATGCAGGGGCCGGTGTCGGCGCGGTGTCCCTTTGCCTGGCCTGGCGTTGCCCCGAACTGGTTATTCGCGGTATGGAACTGCAACCTGAATTGGCAACCCTGGCGCAAGAGAACATCGCCGCCAACGGTATGGCGGCACGGGTCAGTATCCAGCAGGGCGATATCCGCCAGCCGCCGCCGGAAATCGGCCAGGCCACCTTCGATCACACGGTCTGCAATCCGCCGTTCCATGTGGCGGGCCGATCCTCTGCCCCACCCAATGCCAGCAAGGCCATCGCCCATGGCGAGGGGGAAACGCCCCTGCAAGAATGGTTGGCATTTTGTCTGCGCCGTACTGTATCGGGTGGTACTGTCACGGTAATCCACCGTGGCGACCGCCTGGCAGCACTGCTGTCGGGCCTGCGCCAGGGCGCGGGCGACATGGTGGTTTTTCCCCTGTGGGCCCGACTGGATAAGCCGGCCAAGCGGATCATCGTACAGGCCCGCGTGGGTGGGCGGGGGCCGGATATCATGCATCCCGGATTATGCCTGCTTGATGCCGACGGTAATGACAGCGCACAGGCCCGCGCCGTGCTACGCGATGGCGCGGCCTTGGATATGTCTAGCTGACTGTAATAACCGGCTCGCCCGCGCCGCAATGTCCGATGATGGCGGCGGCATCGTAGCCACGGGCATGAAACAGCGCCAGAAGCTCGTCCGCGCCCGAGGGATCGACCGCCACCAGCAAGGGCCCGGCGGTTTGCGGATCATAGAGCAGATTGTCCCGCCAACCGGGCAGGCCGTCGGGTAAAACCACGCCGTTGGCAAAAGCCTCCCGGTTGCGGCCCGCCGCCCCGGTGTTCACGCCGGCCTCCGCCAGCTCCCGCCCCGCCGTCAGCATGGGCACCGCATCCAGTTCAATCGCTGCTGCCACGCCGGAGCCCTGACAAACCTCGCTTAAATGGCCGAGCAGGCCAAAGCCGGTGATATCCGTCACCGCATGTACGTCCGCCCGTTCACCCAGTTCCGCGCCGATATCATTCAGCCGCGTGGTGCAGTCGATCATTTCCTTGTAACCGGCATCCGACAAGGTGCCCTTTTTCATGGCCGAGGCCAGAAAGCCGGTACCGATGCCTTTGCCCAAAATCAGCGCATCGCCGGGCCGGGCGCCGATATTGCGCTTGATATTGGCAATATCCACCATGCCGATCACCGCCAGGCCGTAGATCGGCTCCAGCGTATCGATGGAATGGCCGCCCGCGATGGGTACGCCGGCGTCCTTGCAAACAGCGGCGCCGCCGGCCAGGACCTGGCCAATGGTTTCGGTGGAGACTTTGTCGACAGGCATGCCGACAATGGCCAGGGCCAATACGGGACGCCCGCCGACGGCATAGACGTCGGATAACGCGTTGGTCGCCGAAATGCGGCCGAAATCGTAAGGATCATCGACCACGGGCATGAAAAAATCCGTGGTCGCCACCATCGCCCGGCTTTCATCGATACGATAGACGGCGGCATCGTCACCGGTATCATTGCCGACCAGCAAATCGGCATTCGGGGCGGGCTTTGGCAGATTCGCAAGCAGCCCCCGCAACACGGCGGGGGCAATCTTACAACCTCAACCGCCGCCGTGGGCCAGGGTCGTCAGCCGCGGCTCACCCGCCATATCATCCTTGTTCATCTCTACCTCGTTCTTAGGCGCTATGCCGGCTTTCAGCTTTCGACATTGAAGGGCGCGACGATATCCGGTCACCGCACCCAACCGAGATCACTTCTTTTTGATGTTTGCCCACTACGCGTTGACGTCGATCACCGTGCGTCCGCGCACCTGGCCTTTTAGGATATCGGCGGTGATGGCGGGAACATCGGCCATGGTTTTGACTTCCGTCATCGCGTCCAACTTGTCCAAAGGCAGGTCCGTGGCCAGACGGGCCCAGGCCTGGGCCCGCCGCTCGGCCGGACAGTAAACGGAATCGATACCCCAGATCCGCACGCCGCGCAGGATGAACGGCAACACCGTGCCCGGCAAATCCGCACCCGCGGCCAAACCGCAAACCGCGACCGTGCCCAATGACTTCGTCGCCGCCAGGACATTGACCAGGATCTGGCTGCCGACCGTATCAATACCACCGGCCCAGGTCTCCCGGGCCAGAGGGCGGCCGGGCTCGCTCAAATCAGACCGCGGCACGATGGAGCTCGCACCCAGGCCACGCAAATAGTCATGCTCGCTCTCGCGCCCGGTGGAGGCGGCGACGCTGTAGCCGAGGTTGGCCAGCACCGCCACCGCGACGGAGCCGACGCCGCCAGCTGCACCGGTAACGATGACATCGCCGTCACCGGGTTTGACGCCGGCATCTTCCAGGGCCAGCACGCTCATCATGGCGGTAAAACCGGCGGTGCCGATGGCCATGGTCTGTTGCAGGCTAAGACCAGCAGGCTTTTTCACCAGCCAATCGGCCTTGGCCCGGGCCCGCTGTGACAGGCCGCCCGAGGTCGCCTCGCCCACTCCCCAGCCGGTCAACACGACTTCATCGCCGACGGCAAATTTACCCGAGTCCGACGCTTCCACTACACCGGCATAATCGATGCCCGGCGCCATGGGCATGCCACGCATGATCTTGGATTTGTTGCCCTGAACCGCTAAGCCGTCCTTATAGTTGATGGTGGAATACTTCACCCCAACGGTAACCTCGTCCGCCGGCAGATCCGCATCCGCCACATCGCACAAATTCACCTGCGCCTTGCCATCGACGTCCGTTGCCCACCAAGCCTTGAAGGTACCGCTCATAACCATTTCCAATCACGTTGAACTATCAAAAATCTAGCCGGATCATAGCGCCTGTTATTGCCTCGGCAAGGTCTCAGCAAATCTTAGAGGTTGGCCACCGGCTTGGCCAAGCAACTGGCCGTCACGCATGACCGCATTTCCCCTGATGATCGTGGCCATGGGCCAACCGGTAACCTCGCGGCCATGGAACGGCGTCCAGCCCGAGACATTGGCCATATCTTCATCCAAAATGGTCCGTTTCGCGGCCAAATCCACTAGGGTAAAGTCGCCGTCAAAACCAACCGCGATGCGGCCCTTGCGGGCGATGCCGAACAGCCGCACCGGCCCGGCACAAACCAAATCCATCAGGCGCAGCAGGCTTAAGCGGCCATTTGCCACATGATCCAGCATGATCGGCAGCAATGTCTGCACGCCGGGCATGCCCGAGGGGCTGGCCGGATAAGTTTCCGCCTTTTCCGCCAATGTATGAGGCGCATGGTCAGAGCCGATAACATCAACCACGCCCTGATCCAAGCCCCACCACAGGCCCTGGCGGTGGCCCTCGTCGCGGATCGGCGGGTTCATCTGGGCCCGCGCGCCCATCTCGGCATAGCAATCCGGGGCCGCCAGGGTCAGATGTTGGGGCGTCGCCTCGACCGAGGCAACATCTTTGTTCTCGGCTAGAAAGCGCATTTCCTCCGCCGTGGTGATATGCAGCACATGCACCCGGGCGCCGGTTTCCCTGGCGATGGCGATCAGGCGCTTGGTGGCGCGCAAGGCGGTCTCCGGGTCCCGCCACAATGGGTGCGCGGCGGGATCGGCGGCTTCCTCCGCCAGGTGCTGACGCTCCTTCAGGCGCGGCTCATCCTCGGCATGGACGGCGCAGCGGCGGTTAATGGCAGCCAATATGCGGCGCAAGGTGGGGTCGTCCTCGGTCAACAGATTGCCGGTGGACGAACCCATGAAGATTTTTACCCCGCAGCAGCCGGGCAAGCGTTCCAGCTCCGGCAACTGTTCGGCGTTCTCGCCGGTGCCGCCCATATAGAAGGCATGCTCGCACCACATGCGGTCCTTGGCGCGGGACAGCTTATCGGCCAGGGCCTCGGGATTGGTGGTCAGAGGCGCGGTATTGGGCATTTCGAAAACGGCGGTGACACCGCCCAAAACAGCCCCGCGGGAGCCCGCTTCCAGATTTTCCTTATGCTCATTTCCCGGCTCACGGAAATGCACCTGGGTATCGATCACACCGGGCAGCACGTGCAGTCCCGTGGCATCGATCACTTCGCCGGCGGCGGCGGTGGCCAGATCGCCAATGGCCACTATGCGGCCGTCCCGAACGCCGACATCGCCCAGGGCAATGCCATTGTGCGTCACCAAAGTGCCGCCGCGCAACAATAGATCAAAGGTTTCGGCCATAATATCCTCCTAGACGGCTGTCGCCAGGGTTTCGAAAACGTCACCTTGAGGCTTGGCACCTAGAATATGGTGGCGGTGCCACAAGGCAAAGAACAACAACGACCAGGCGGCAAAGCCCTGACGCTTGCCGCCGTTTTGAAACAACGCCGCAACCCTGTCAGGGCGGGCAATGGCATCAATGCCCGGTTGCGCCGCCACCAGCGGTCCCAATTCATTGCCCCGGCCCCTGATCCATTCCGCCACCGGCACCGTAAAGCCATGTTTGCGGTCGAACGGATTGGCCATGGGCGTGGCGTTGGCCAACCAACGGCGCAGCAAATACTTGCCCTTGCCGTCCCGCACTTTCAACTCATCGGGCAGGCGGTAAGCAAAATCAGCCACTGTTTTATCCAGGAAGGGCGTCCGCCCCTCCACGCCATGAGCCATCAGGCAACGGTCCAATTTGATCAGTAGGTCATTGGGCAGCCAGTCCGCGCAATCTATCGCCTGGGCCAGCTGCAAACGGCTCAAATCGCTGGCGCCCAAGGTGCTTTCCGCCGCCCGGATGCCGTCCCGCCAGGTGTCCGATGGCTGCCGCAGAACGCCAAGCCGGTCAAAGCGGCCGGTCCGGCGCATGGTGCGCGGCCCGCCGACCCACCAGGAGCGCTGGGCATCCCGATAGCGGCCATAGCCGGCAAACAACTCGTCCCCGCCCTCGCCCGACAGCACCACTTTCAGGCCCTCAGCCTTGGCCGCCGCCGCCAATTTATAGGTTGGCAGAACGGCATAATCCGCCGCCGGGTCATCGATGGCGGCGGTAACCTGGGGCAACAGGGACCAGAAATCGCTTTCAGCGAAGTCAACCTCGTAATGTTCCGCCCCCAGCTGCCGCGCCAAAGCGCGGGCCTGGTCCCGCTCATCGTGGGCCTTGGTACCGGTGAAGCCGGCGGTAAAGGCGCGCACGGGCTGATCATTCAAACGGGCCATCAGGGTCAACAGGGCGGCACTGTCGATGCCGCCGGAAAGAAACATGCCATAGGGCACGTCGGCGCGCTGGTGGATCTCGACGCTATCGAGGAGGATTTGCTCCAACTCCTTCAACGCAGCGCTTTCCTCCAGCCGCCTGGGACGTTCCAGGGGTAGCGCGCCGCGCCGGCGGCGGTCAACTATGCGCCCCTGGGCGATCACCAGGGTCTCGCCCGGCAGAACCCGGTGGATCTGGGGGTGGATACAACGCCGTCCAGTGGTGAACTGCATCTGCAACAGCTCGTGCATGGGCTGATCAACCACACCGGGCCGGGCCAGTCCGGCCGCGATCAGGGCCGTTGGTTCCGAGGCGAAGGCAAAACCAAAATCGCCCTCTACATAATAGACCGGCTTGATGCCGAAGGGATCGCGGCTCAACAGCAATTGCCCTTCGCCCGGATCATAAATGGCGATGGCATACATGCCGCGCAGCTGACCGGCAAAATCGACACCGTCCTGGCGGTACAGATACAACGCCGGTTCGCAATCCGACTTGGTTTGCAGCGGTGCCTCACCCAGAGCTTCGCGCAATTCCAGATAATTGTAAATTTCGGCATTCGCGATCAGGACGGTACCATCGGGACCCAAAATGGGTTGATCGCCGGTCTCCAGATCAATAATGGCCAGGCGGGTATGAACCAGACCGATGCCATCACCAAGATGCCGTCCGCTGCCATCGGGGCCGCGGTGGCGCAGAGCATCCTGCAGCGCGTCAAGCATGGTCAGGTCAGGCGCCATGCCGTCCGCCGTCATAATGCCCGCGATACCGCACATTAGCCGCTCACCCCACTAGCCGTCACCTTGGCGAAAAAATCCAAATAGCGTTGTACCACCACCGCCTCGCTATAGTCCGCCAGATAATCGTCATGACCAGCCTGGGTCAGGGCTAATGCGGTTTCCCGGTTGGCCAGCACCCGGTTGATGGCGGCGGCCAAGGCCTCGGCATCGTCAATGGGCGTCAACAAGCCGTTTTCGCCATCCCGGATCAGTTCCACCGGTCCGGCGGCGGCGGTGGCGACAATGGGCCGATGACGGGCCCAAGCTTCCAACACCACATTGCCCAAAGGTTCGATCCGCGATGGGCAGGCGACCATGTCGGCGGCGGCATAGAACGGCCCTGGATCTTCCTGCCAACCCAGGAAGCGGATGCGCGGCGCCACGCCCAGATGCACCGCCTGTTTACGCAACTCGGCCTCCAGCGGTCCCTGGCCGGCCAGCCACAAATATACATCGGGCAACCGGCGCATGGCTTGGATCAGGACATCGAAAGCCTTGTTCTGGTGCAGCCGTCCCAGCGCCAACACCACCGCCGCATCATCCGGCGTGGAAAGATCCCGGCGCGACGCCGGCGCCACGGTTGCGGCGGAGACAAAGTTCGGCACGTAATGCGCCCGCTCCTCTGGCCAGCCATGTTCCGTCAGATAGCTGACGATGCCTTTGGTATTGCCGATCAGATGATCGCAGGTGCGGTAATATTTCAGGTCATAGTAGCCACCCAGGCGGGCGCAATGCACGAACCGTCCGGCCGGTTTGGGGCAGAACGAGGCGGCCCGGTTCATCCAGCTCAACACCACATCGGGCTCATAGCGGCGCAGCTCGCGGCGCAGGCCAAGGCGGGTGGAAATGTCCAGTTTGCCACCAAAAGGCAGGGACACCGCCGCGATGCCGCCATCCGCCAATTGCTTCTCGCGGTTCTGTTCTGGCCGCAACACCACGCGCTGGTCCAGGCCGGCATGATGCAGGGCCAGCACCAGACGGGTGAAGAACGCCTCCGCCCCGCCATGCCGGGCCCCGGCCATGCATTGCATTACCCGCATTATTTTACTCTTTCTCCAAATCTCTCTCGAGCCGGGCCTTAAGATGCGAGAGGATCGGATACAGCCCAGCCATCAAGGCGATCAGAAAGCCATAAGCACCTTCGCGGTAGCCCTTGCGGGAGAGATAGCATTTGGCGAAGCGTGAAAACATCCGCCGAATATTGCTGGCCAGATTGCCAATATCGCCAGCGGCCCGCAGATCCGCCGCCCGGGCACTGCTATAGCGGTCCAGACGCCGCAACATATCGGAAATATCCTTATCCACATTATGGCGGATCGGTGTCGTCAGCCAGCGCCGCGGTCCAGTCAGTCTAAGGGACGGATGGATACGTTGTTCGCCCCAGCGCTTGGCCCCCCTGGCGGATAGCCGCGGCGCCGCCGAGACCCCCCACGAACCACCCCAGCCATGGCGGACCAGGCGCGCACCGATGTAATTGTCGAACGGCAACAGAAAATAGCCATCCGACAGACCGTCTATGGCGGCTCGGATCTCGACGCCCAGCTCTGGATTGGCCCGCTCATCCGCGTCCACTTCCAGAATCCAGGCGCCATGGCAGGCATCCAGGCCCTCGTTGCGGCGATGGCCCTCTATCTCCCAGGCACCTTCCACCAGGGTGGCGTTAAATCTTTCGGCGACGGCCTTGCTGCCGTCGGTACATTTGTCCAACACCACCACCAGTTCGTCGGCGAAATCCAGCGCCTCCAGACAATCGGCCAATTGCGCCTCTTCGTTATGGACCACCACCAGCACGGAAAGAACGGGCTCGGTCATCCCGCCGTCTCGCGAATTTTGGTCAACAGGGCGCGCGCTGCCGTTTCCACCTTTGCAATCGACAATGTATCCATCCAACTATCCTGGCTGCGGTAATCGTATGCCGGATCGTTGCGAATGTCGTCAAAGCCAAGATCAGTGCGCACCGAGGCCGCCTTGCCGCCCCAGGGACCGTACAATTCCTCGCGGCTGGGACCGAATAGGCCAAGCGTTGGAACCTGGGCGGCGGCGGCCATGTGCATCAGGCCCGAATCGTTACCAATGAAAAGATCGCTGCGCCCCAGGCAGGCCAGAACCTCGGGCAGTTCAATGCGCCCGATCAAATCGACCAATTGTTCGCCGGGCAGCCCAGCCAGCAAAGATTGCGCCGCTCCCCGTTCGTTTGGCGCACCGAACACCGCGACACGGGCGCCTGGCAACAGGCCGTCGGGGCTGGTCAGGCGCCGGGCCAATTGCAGAAAGCGGTCGATAGGCCACTGCTTGCCGCCCCAGTTGGCCGTGGGGCCCAAAGCCAGGATTGGCCCGCCGGCGGGCAAATGCCTGGCCGCCGTCCGGTTGTGTTCCGGGCGCAGCCACAATTCGGGTTCGGGTGGTTGGTCCGCCAGGCCCAAAACCCCCGCTACATGGCGCACCCGGTGCAGGCTGACCGCATTGGGACGCAGAACTTTGCGTTGCTTGGCCCATAGCAGCCAGGCCAGCAACGAGGCGCGCAGATCCACCACCAAATCCCAACGTTGTCCGACCACCTGCCGCCACAGGCGCCGCCAATGTCCGGCCAGGGGCGCCTTTTCCATCACAACCACCGCCTCCACGTTGGGCGCCAGCGCCAGAAGAGGGGCGGGCGCCGGACCACAGGCGACGGTCACCTGGGCAGCCGGATACGCGCGTGCCAAATGGGCCAGCAGTCCGGTCGAGAGGACGGCATCACCAAGGCGGTTATGCGAGATAAACAGGATTTTCATCGCCGCGGCGGCGGGTCCCTTTGGCTTGGTTTAAGGGGCGCGCATGAGGCCTTGCCAAGGCCGCATGACAAGGTGCATGTATAACCAGTGGGGTGCGAATGATGGAAGCAAATTATTGTCTATTACCTGGGCGCGGCGTACTGCGTTTGTCGGGCGCGGATGCGCATCCGTTTCTGCAAGCCCTGATCACCCGTGATCTGGATAGCCTGTCGCCGTCGCGTGCGGCCTATGGCGCGCTGCTGACGCCCCAGGGCAAGTATCTGTTTGACTTTTTCCTCTGCCTGCAAGGCGACGATCTGTTGTTGGAGACCGAGGCCGAGCGTTTGGAAACATTGGCCAAGCGGCTGAATATGTATCGCCTGCGCGCCGATGTGACGATCGAGACCCTGGCCTGGGAAGTACACGCGGCCTTTGGCGCCGATGCGGGCACGGCACTTGATCTGACAGGGGTTGGCGCGGCCAAGAGCTTCGACGACGGCATCGCCTTTCTGGACCCGCGTCTGAACGCGGCCGGCGCGCGTATCATCGCGCCAAGCGGCAAGGCGGGATCGTTGCTGGCGGCGGCGGGACTCAATTTGGCGGAGGCAGAGGATTACGACTATTTCCGCCTTGGCCTGGCCCTGCCCGACGGCGGCAAGGATCTGGTGGTGGATAAATCCCTGATGTTGGAAAGCAATTTCGAGGCACTGCATGGTGTTGATTTCGACAAAGGCTGTTTTGTCGGCCAGGAGCTGACCGCACGCACGAAATACCGCGCCTTGGTGCGCAAGCGCCTGTTACCTGTCCAGATAGACGGTCCCCTGCCTGATCCCGATACACCCCTGATGGCGGGAGAGCGGGAAGTCGGAAATATGCGCTCGGCACGCAATGACCGCGGCCTGGCCCTGGTCAGATTGGACCGCCTGGCCGAGGCCGGCGGCATGGCGCAAGGTTTACGTGCCGGCGCGGCGACGGTGGCGCTGGAACTGCCCGCCTGGGCGGATTTCGAATTGCCGGAAGCCGCCACATGACGATCCGCCACGAGGACGGCTTGATCCGTTGCGCCTGGTGCGGCGACAAGGATCCGGTTTATATCGCCTATCATGACCAGGAATGGGGCGTCCCCGAATGGGACGACCGTGCGCTGTTCGAAAAATTGATCCTGGATGGTTTTCAGGCCGGCCTGTCCTGGATCACCATATTGCGCAAGCGGGACAATTTTCGCGCCGCTTTTGATGGCTTCGAACCCGAGCTGATCGCCACCTATGACGATGCCAAGATCGAGGCGCTGATGGCTGATGCGGGCATCGTGCGCAACCGGGCAAAAATCATGGGCACCATCGCCGGCGCCGGGTTGTGGCTGGACATCATGGGCGCGGGCAAGGGAGCGTTTGCCGATTACCTGTGGTCCTTCGTCGATGGCCAGCCCATCGTGACCCAGGCGGGGAGCATGGGTGAATTGCCCACTACCAGCGCCGAGGGCGATGCCATGTCAAAGGATTTGAAAAAGCGTGGTTTCAAATTTTGCGGCCCAACGATCTGTTATGCCTTTATGGAAGCGGTGGGCATGGTCAACGACCATGTGGTTGAGTGCCATCGCCACGGCCAGGTCTGACGCAGCCGATGCCGCCACGTGTCACCGCCGAGTTGTGGGTCAAGGCGCACATCCGCAGGTGCGGCCTGCACGCGATCCCGGCCATGGTGGTACGGCGCGGCGACAACACCGCCGGCGCCATATTCATCAAGGTCAATCACCTGGGCCCCGGCTGCATGGTTCTCGCACCCGCTTCCTCCATGGACAGCAGCAATCTTGACGGCGGCCGCCAATGGCGCCGGGCCCTGGGCGATGAACGGGGCGATGAACGGGGCGATGGCCTGGTGGCGGAGGCGGAGGCCGACGCCTACATGGCGCGGCAACTGAACATGGATCCAGACCTATGGTTGCTGGAGATCGAGGACCGCCAAGGCCGGCATCTGTTGGAGGATATTCTAGAATGACGGCGGCGATCCCGATCATCGACTGTCATCAGCATTTCTGGCGATTGGGCCGGGGCAACTATCCCTGGCTGGAGGATGCCGATGCCCCGCCGCACCGCTATGGCCCGGTGGCGCCGCTGTTGCGGGACTATCTACCCGACGACTATCGCCGGGACACGGCGGAATTCGAAATCGCGGGCACGGTGCATATGGAAGCGGAATGGCACCCCGATGACCCCGTGGGGGAGACCCGCTGGCTGCACGATCTGGCGGAGGCCGAGGGATTGCCCAGTGCCATCGTCGGCCAGGCCTGGTTTGCTCGCGACGATATCCACGACGTGCTGGCCGGCCACGCCGACTTTCCCCTGGTCCGCGCGGTGCGGCAAAAACCTACCGCCGCACCCAGTCCTGAGCAAATGCAGACGGGACTTCCCGGCTCCATGTCCGATCCCATCTGGCGCGCAGGCTATGGCTTGTTGGCCAGGTACGGTCTGCACTATGAATTGCAGACCCGCTATTGGCACCTCGGCGAAGCCGCCGCCCTGGCGCGGGATTTTCCCGATACCACCATTGTCTTGAACCATGCCGGCGTTCCCGAGGACCGGTCCACATCGGGCTTGAGTGTCTGGCGGGCCGGCATGGTGGAGCTGGCCGAACAGCCAAACGTAAAGGTCAAAATTTCCGGCATCGGCGAGGCCGGTCATGCCTGGAGCGTTGCGCGCCAACGGGGCGTGGTGCGCGATATCATCCGCATTTTTGGTGTCGGGCGCTGTATGTTCGCCTCGAACTTCCCGGTCGATCGTCTGGTCGGCAGCTTCGCGACGATCTTTAATGGGTTTCTGGAAATCACGGATGACCTATCGGATAGCGACCGGCGCCAGCTATTTCACGGTAACGCCGCGGAAACCTATAGGCTGTAACAATGGTCCGTCTGACAGATATCGACCTCGGTTCCGCCCGGCATCTGCTCGACAAGGAATGCCCGCCCTTTGAAAGCCAGCCCTGGGTCGCGGGTCCGCCCCTGGCGGAGCGGCGGGTTGCCATTGTGACTACCGCCGGTTTGCATCGCCGTAATGATGCCAACTTTGATTTGAGCGATCTCAGCTATCGGGTGATCCCCGGGGATGTCGATCTGAACGATCTGGTGATGACCCAGGCCTCGGTCAATTACGACCGCACGGGATTTCAACAGGACGTCAACGTGGTCTTCCCACTCGATCGATTGCGCGCGATGGAGCAGGCCGGTGAAATCGGTTCCATCGCCAGTTTTCACTATGCCTTTAATGGCGCCGGGCAATTGGCCCATGCCTTCGAACCCACGGCGCGGGAAGTGGGGCGAATGTTGAAGGAGGACGGGGTCAACGCCGCGCTGCTTGTGCCGGTCTGACCCAACTGTACCCGCGCCGTGGGCGCGCTGGCACACTACATGGAAGACGAAGGCGTGGCGACGGCGGGGATCAGCCTGGTACGCGACAATACCGAACGGCTACGGCCGCCACGATTTCTATGGGTGCCGTTCGAACTTGGCCGCCCGTTCGGTGCGCCCGACGAGCCGGCATTCCAAATAAGGGTCCTGCGTGCCACTTTGGCCCTGTTGGAGCGCCAGGATGGACCGCCGATCCTGGATGATTTTCCGGACGAGGTTCCTGGTGCTGCGCCAATGGATATGACCGGCTGGACCTGTCCGGTCCCACTGTCGGCGCCGGCGGCATCGGATATGCCGGCATTGTTGGCTGAAATATTGGCGGAAATCTCCAACCTTGCACCGTGGCAAAACCTCGCCAAGGAAACCCGGGGCCGCACGGGGGTTGGCGCGGCCAGAATGGAGATTGATGCGTCCGCGCGATTTCTCCACACGCTGTTGCTTGGCGGCGGTGCTGCGGACAATCCCTCGGTGGAACTTAGCCTGGGGCAGGTCTTTCGCGGCACCTCGGAAGATATGAAGACTTTTTATATGGAGGCCGCGACGGCACAACCGGGCCGGGCCGGCAGCCACGAACTTGCCGATTGGTTCTGGGGCGGCACCGCCGCCGGGCGCCTGCTGTTGGCGCTGCACCCGGTTTGCCTGGATGCCGCCGATGCGGGCATTAAACGTGTCGCCGTTGGACAGCTTGTGCCCCGGCAGCAAATGCATAGACTGGAATGATGCGCGGCAACGGATGGGGAAAGACAAAGCCATGGGGAAAACAATGGAACGCCCGCTGGCCAGCCCGATGACCTGGGCAGCCGAAACCATGTTCGAGAACGATGGCTTGATCGAACTGGATGGGGACTGCATCGCGGAGCTGGAGGCGGCGGCGGCTATAATCGAGGCCAATCCTTTACCGGCCGAGGCACTGACACCACGGGATTTCGAGATGCCCGCCTGCCAGGCCGCCATGGCCCGGGTGCACGAACAAATCTACCACAGCGTTGGTTTCGCGATCATCGACCGTTTGCCGGTGGATCGCCTAAATAACGAAACCGCGACAAAACTCTATTGGCTGTTGATGTCCATGATCAGCCGTCCCGTCGCCCAGAAATGGGATGGCACGATGCTTTACGATATCGTCGACACGGGGCAGAAAGCGTTGGCCGGCAACGGGGTGCGTTCCTCGAAAACCAACGGTGGACAAGGCTATCACACCGACAACGCCTTCAACCTGCCGCCGGATTTCGTTGCCTTGTTCTGCCTGCAGACCGCCAAGGAAGGCGGCATCAGCGGCCTGGTCAGCTTCGAGACAGTTTATAATTTGCTGCTGAATGAATACCCCGATGTCCTGCCGCGCCTGTACGAACCATTCTTTTTTGATCGTCAATTGGAGCACGCGCCGGACGATGAGCGATTGTCTTTCAAGCCGGTTTTCGAATCCGATGGCAAAAGGCTATTCGCCAATTTCTCGCCCCGACTGGTCGCGCAGGGTTATGACGTGCGCGACGAGGAGATGGATGCAAAGGGCCGCGAGGCGATCGAGGCGTTGGTGGAGGTCTCGGAGCGCACCGGCCTGGGCAAGATCTTTGGCTTTCAACGCGGGCAGATTCAAATCGTCAACAACAAACAGCTGGGCCACCGGCGCACCGCATATCAAGACTGGTCCGAGCCCGAACGCCGCCGCCACTTGGTGCGCATCTGGCTGCGCGAAGCGGGCCGGCCGTTCTATTTGGGATAAGAGCGTCTAACCCTCCACATCCCGAATATCGTTGTCCACGCCGGTGCTGCCATGGGTGACACCGGATTTGCGCAGGATGGGACTGTCGGGGCCGTAACCCCATAAATTCGGCCCCGCCGCCGTGACGCCGCCGTCCACCACCATGTTCTGGCCGGTGACATACTCGGACTCGTCCGATGCCAGATAAACCGCCATTGCCGCGATATCCTCGCCCGTTCCCAGGCGCGGCCACGGCACGATCCGCGTTGCCATGGCCTCGGCCTTTTCCGCCCGGCCGGCGTGGAACAAAGGCGTGGTGATCACCCCCGGCGCAATGGCGTTGACGCGGATACGGTAGTTGGCCAGCTCGCCCGAAACGGCACGGGTCAGATTGGCCACCGCCGCCTTGGCCGCCGAATATGCGTGCGGCCCGCCGCCGCCGCCCAGGCCGGCGACGGAAGAAGTCGAGATGATGCTGCCTCCCTCTCCTTGGTCTTGCAGGACGCGCGCCGCATGTTTCATGCCCAGGAAGACGCTGCGCACCAGGACATTGAAGGTGAAATCCCATTCCTCGACCCTGGTATCCGAAATGGGGCCAATGGCACCGCCGATGCCGGCGTTGTTATAGATGCAGTCCAGGCGGCCGAATTTGTCCGTGGCGCAAGCCACCAGAGCCTCGACATCGGCTTCCTCGGCCACATCGGTGACCATGAAGGCGGCGCGGTCGGCGGCGCCGCGTTTTGTGATCTCGGCCATGGTCGCCGCGCCCGTCTCGGCGTTCAGGTCGCCGATCACGACCTTGGCCCCCTCGGCCAGGAAACGATAGACCGTAGCCTGTCCCATACCGGAAGCCCCACCGGTGATCACCGCGACCTTGTCCGCCAATCGCCCACTCATATTACAAACCTTTCAAAACCGAACTAATCCAAGTTTAAACCCAGCGCACCAACCGCATGCGCCGTCACGGCGCCGCAATTGTCACAGGCCACGTTCACCACGGGAACCGAAGCGCCCTCAACTTTCACACCGTCTCTGAAATTTGACTGCAGAATAAATTTCGTGAAGCCGTCCAAGACAGTAAAGCTCAACTGGCCACAACGATGACAAGGCAGCGTCGCGCCCTTTTACTGCAACAACAACCCAACTCTATTCGTTTCAATCAAATTCCCCTCCGCTTTATGCCTTCTTATCCCAGCCACCAGCCTCGGTCTGCTGCCAATAGGTCAGATCGAAGCCCTGGTCCAGATAGCCGCGCCAACGCTGTCGGGCGGCGGCGACCATGGCCTCGTCGCGGCCGTCGAACATGTCGATGATCCGGGCAAAACCGTCCGCACTGGCCGGTGCGCGGCCATCGACGGCTACCAGCACATCGGCGCCGTTGGGATTTTCATCGTCCACCGTGAGATAGATCGGCTGTTCCGATGCCTCGCCGTCACCGGCGCTGCCATGCGGCAGCCAGGAGCGTTCCTCGTAAGTCCACAGGACGCTGTTCAGATCTTCCACCCGCTGTTTCGAGCCGGCCAAGACGATGGCCCGATGGCCGCGCTCCAAGGCTTTTTCCAACAGCTTCGGCAAGGCACGCTCCAACGGCCAATGCAGCAGGTGGTAAAAGCCGACGTCGGTCATGGTCCCAGCCTGGTTTTGCGTTATTTACCAACCTCGTAATGCTTCGCCACCAGTTGATCCAGCAAACGCACGCCCCAACCGGCGCCACCCTTTGGCACGGTCGGCTTACCCTGATCGGCCCAGGCCACGCCGGCGATGTCCAGATGCGCCCAGGGTACTTTGTTGACAAAGCGTTGCAGGAACTGCGCCGCGGTGATCGAACCCGCATCCCGGCCACCGATGTTTTTCATATCGGCGATGGCGCAGTTGATCTTCTTGTCATAGGCGGCCGAGAGCGGCAGGCGCCAGACGCCTTCATCCATTTCCTGACCGGCATCGTGCAACTGCTGGGCCAGCTTGTCGTTGTTGGAAAACAGGCCGGCGTTTTCATGCCCCAGGGCAATAATCATGGCCCCGGTCAAGGTCGCCAGATTGACCATGAACTGTGGCTTGAAACGCTTTTGGGTGTACCAGAGCGCATCGGCCAGAACCAAACGGCCCTCGGCATCAGTATTCAGGATTTCGATGGTCTGACCCGACATCGAGGTCACGATATCGCCGGGCCGCTGGGCATTGCCGTCAGGCATATTCTCCACCAGGCCGACAACGCCAATGGCATTGACCTTGGCCTTGCGCCCGGCCAGGGCCTTCATCAGACCAATGACCGTACCGGCGCCGCCCATGTCCCATTTCATCATTTCCATGCCCGGACCGGGTTTCAGCGAGATGCCGCCCGTATCAAAGGTCACGCCCTTGCCGACAAAGGCCACCGGCTGCGTCTTGGCGGCAGCGCCCTGCCAACTCATCACCACCATGCGGCTTTCCCTGGGGCTGCCCTGACCAACGCCCAAAAGCGCACCCATGCCCAGTTTCGCCATGCGCGCTTCGTTCAGAACCTCGACCTTGACGCCCAACTTGGACAGGGTCTTGCACTGTTGCGCCATGCTGTCGGGATAGAGCACGTTGGCCGGCTCGCTAACCAGGTCGCGGGTCATGAAGACGCCGTCGGCGACCGCGTCCAGGGCCTTGAAATGTTTGCGCGCCGCCGCCGGTCCATCGACCAGAACCGATAATGCGGTCACGCTGGGCTTGTCCTTGGCCTTCAAGGTGGTGCGGTATTTATCGAAGCGGTAGCTGGCCAGGCGGGCACCAAAAGCTATGCTGGCGGCGCCCTCGGCTAAATCGATCTTGGCGCCGGCAACCGGATCGCAGGCGATGGCGATGCTCTTCAGGCCGCAGTTACCAAGACGCTGCCAGGCCGAACCGCCGACATTTTCCAAAAGCAGCCGGTCGATTTTTTTTGCCTCGCCCAGGCCCCCCAACAATACCCGGTCGGCGCCAATTCCGGCGGGAGCCAGTACATCCAGCCATTGCCCCTTGCCGCCCTCGAAGCGGGAGGCCTTGATCGCTTTGGAGATTGCGCCCTTGGAGGCCTTGTCCAAGGCCTTGGCGGTGGCAGGCAATTTGCCACCCTTCAGAACACCGACGACCAGGGCGCCTGATTTGGGTAATTTTGCGTCCGCGATGGTGATTTTCATAAACGTCCCCTGAATGTGCGGTATTTGAGTGCCGCCGCATCTGTGCGGCGAATGGAAAATTGAGCTGAAGGTATCTTACGGCTGAACGCTCCCAGTGCAAGTCGCGCCAGGAAATCTGCACAAGAAATCGTACGTGGCGCGTTGCCTTCCCACCGCGCGCCGTGCAGGATATTGACCAGGATTGTTGTTGTGTGGAGCGCACCCTGATGCGCCACCACAAGAATGTCGAGCCAGAAAGAGTTCATATTCATGGGACGCAAAATTCTACTGATTACCACCGACCAGCAGCGCCATGATGCCTTGGGCTGCACCGGGGGAGAGGTGGCGCGGACACCGGCGATCGACGCCCTGGCCAGCACTGGCCTAAATTTTCGCCAGGCGCGCAATCAGTCCACGGTGTGTATGCCGGAACGCGCCACCATTTTGACCGGGCAATACATCGGCAGCCATGGCGTCACCTCGAACGGAATTCCGCTGCCCGCGGACGCACCCAATCTGGCCGCCTATCTGAAGCAAAATGGTTATCGCACCGCGTTGTTGGGCAAGGCACATTTCGAGCCGGCCTCGCACACGGACTATTTCGAGAATTGGGCCGCGAGCCGAGGCGAAACCGGGCCGCACCGGGGTTTCGACCATATGGAACTATGCGGTCATACCGGACGGGCCGGGCGCAGTCTGACCCACTATCCCCAGTGGCTGCGGGATAATTTCCCCGACGAGGTTGAAGGCTTTCACGAATACACCTCGCAGGGCGGACCCAGTGGCTTGGGCGGTGGCGACACACTGGCACCGCAGGTCTGGCACAATCCCATTGCAAGGGAGCATTACCACACGGATTGGACGGCGGATCGGACCATCGCCTTTCTGGACAGTCTGGATGCGGATGAGGACTGGTTCGTCTGGATGAGCTTCCCCGATCCCCATCACCCCTGGGACCCGCCGCAAAGCGAGCTCCACCGCGTCGACTGGCGGGATCTGGAATTGCCGGCGGGCTATCCCGGCTCAGCCGAAAAAGTGGCGGAGATCCTGGCCAACAAACCTCGCCATTGGCTGGAATGGTACGAGGGGCGCGGCCAGTTCAATTTCGAGGTGCCCGCCGATCTGGTCAACGCCCGTCTGACGGCGGATCAGATCCGCGAGGTCAACGCCATGGTCCATATTTCCAACGAGCTGATCGACGAGGCGGTGGGCCGTGTCGTCGGCCATATCGACGGCCTTGGCTGGGGCGGCGATACGGATGTCTTTTACACCACGGACCATGGCGAATTTCAGGGCGATTTCGGCATGCTGTTCAAGGGACCGTTTCATGTGGACGGCCTGATGCGGCTGCCCCTCATCTGGCGCCCGGCGCCCAACGCGGGCGTCGCCCCGGCGCTGATCGAGGCACCGGTGGGCCATGTGGATCTGGCGCCGACCATTTGCCATCTGGCGGGACTGAAGGTGCCCGATTGGATGCAGGGTGCGGCCCTGCCAACCACGCCCGGCGATAGCGCCAAGCATGAGCGCACCATCACGGAATGGCAGGATAGCTTCGACGGCAACGATGTCACCATGCGCACCCTGTACCGCGACGGCCAAATTTGCACGGTCTACGAAAAGACCTCTTATTACGATAGCGGTGATGTGGGCGAACTTTACGATCTGACCGACGATCCCCTGCAATGGCATAATCTGTGGCACGATCCGGCGCGGCAAGCGTTGAAGTCCGACCTGATCGCGGATCTTTATGATAACCTGCCCGAAGGCCGGGCCGAGCCTTTGCAAAAAGTGGCCCAGGTTTAAGGAGATATCACATGGAACCGCTGTTTCATTTGTCCATACCGGTTGATGATCTTGACCGGGCCAAGGCGTTTTATGTTGATACGCTCGGCTGCGCGCTGGGGCGGAAATCCCGGAGCCGCTTCGATATTAATTTCTTCGGCCACCATGTGGTTGCCCATCTTGCTCCGGTTGAGGCGGGCAAGGCCAACGGCGCTATTGAATCCGATGGCGACACCGCGCCATTGCGCCATTTTGGCGTTATTCTGCCCCTGGAAGAGTGGAAGGAAATGGAGCGGCTGCTGACCATCCGGCGGGCCGCATTCACGCTGTCGCCACGGCTGTCTTTTAAAGGCGAACCGGCGGAGCAGCACATCATGATGCTGTCGGACGGCTGCGGCAATATTGTCGAGTTCAAGTCGCAGCCACGCGACCGCGTCTTCGCGACGGATGCGCCCTAGGCTATTTGGTCCCGCAAAGCCTGGGTTGATTCTATTGTTTCGCAGCCTTTCGCGAATTGTCCCTTCGCTGTATGATTCGCAACGTGCGCAGATTGCAAAAATATATCCTTCGGCAGTTAGCCGGACCGTTCGTTTTCTTCCTGTTATCGCTAACCGGCGTAATTTGGTTGACGCAATCCCTGCGCTTTGTCGATCTGATCATTAACAAAGGGCTTTCCGCCTCATACTTCGGTCAGTTGACCTTGTTGATCCTGCCCAGCGTGTTGACCATTATCCTGCCCATCGCCTTGTTCGCCGCCGTATTGTACGTTTACAACAACCTGGATGGAGACAGCGAAATCGTCGTCATGCGGGCCTCGGGTTTGGGCAATCTGGCGCTGGCGCGGCCGGCTCTGGTCTTGGCCTTGGTCACTACCCTGATGGGCTATTTCCTCTCCCTCTACATGATGCCCACGGGTCAGCGCGCCTTCAAGGACATGAAAACCTCGCTGCGCACCAATCTCTCGTATGTGCTGTTGCAGGAGGGCACCTTCAACACTATTGGCGACAGTTTGACGGTTTACATCCGGGCCCGGCAGTCAGGCGGCGAGATGCTGGGCATACTGGTCCATGACAGCCGCGAAAAGCAGCGCCCCGTCACCATGATCGCGGAAAAAGGCGCCATGGTCCGCACCAAGGCGGGACCCCGCTTCATCATGGTCAATGGCAACCGCCAGCAGATCGACCATGGCGCCGGACAATTGTCCTTGCTGCAATTCGACCGCTATGCCCTGGATCTGAGCCAGTTCGTGCAGCGCGATGAGGATCGGTGGCTGGAACCGGGCGAACGTTATTTGCACGAATTGTTCTGGCCCGGAACCGGCGCCGATGATTTGGCCAATGCGGCCCGTATGCGGGCCGAGGGCCATGACCGTCTGGCTTCGCCGCTCTATAGCCTGGCCTTTACCCTGGTTGCGTTGGTGGCGGTGCTGTCGGGCGAATTCAATCGCCGCGGCCGGCGCTGGCGTATAGTAGCGGCAGTAGGTTGCATTGCCCTGCTGCGGGCGGGCGGTCTAGGCCTTGTCGGCCTCTCCGCCAAGATCCCGGCCCTGATCCCGTTGCTGTATCTGAATATCGTTCTGGCCATGGCAATCTGCCTTTATGCCCTGTTGAACGGCAGGACTTGGCGCCGCCCCCGGCACACGCCGCCAGACTTGCCACAGACAGACGCGGGTCCGCTCTGATGCGCCTATCTCCCACATTCTCCCTTTACCTGGGCCGACAATTTCTGCTCGGCATCGGTTTCGTCCTGGGCATCCTGCTGGCGCTGATTTTTTTGATTGATGTGGTTGAGCTATTGCGCCGTGCCGCCGGGCGTGAAGCGGCTGGCTTTGGCCTGATTCTGGGCATGGCGGCCCTGAACCTGCCGTCCCTGGCGCAAAAAGTGTTGCCGGTGGCGACCCTGTTTGGCGCCATCTTGACCTTTTCCCGCCTGACCCGCAGCCATGAATTGATCGTCGCCCGCGCCGCCGGCGTATCGGTTTGGCAATTCCTGGCCCCTGCCCTGGTTATCGCCCTGCTGCTGGGCACTTTCATGGTAACGCTTTTCAATCCCCTGGCCGCCATCATGTCTTCACGTTATGAACAGCTGGAAGGACGCTTTCTCGAAGGCCGGCAGAGTCTGCTGGCGGTCTCGGCCACGGGGCTATGGTTGCGTCAGGCGGACGAATTCGGGCAATCGGTGATCCATGCACGGCATGTCTCCTCGGCCGGCACGGAATTGCGGGATGTCATCGTTTTTCTATACAAGGGCACGGACGAATTCACCGGGCGTATCGACGCCAAGGGGGCGATGTTGCTGGATGGCCGATGGCGCCTGACCGACGCCCTATTGACCCGCGCCGGCAGACCGGCGCTACGTCTGCCCGAGTACGAGATCAAGACCACCCTGACCCTGGCCCAGATACAGGAGGGCTTCGCCTCGCCGCAGACGCTGTCGTTCTGGTCCTTGCCCAGCTTTATCCGAACCCTGGAGCTGGCCGGATTTTCCGCCACCCGGCATCGCCTGCATTGGCACAGCATTTTATCCACGCCATTGCTGTTGGCGGCCATGATCCTGCTCGCCGCGACCTTTTCCCTGCGCCTGACCAGATCCGGCCACACCGGCCTGTTACTGGGGGCGGGTGTATTGACCGGTTTCTTGCTGTATTTCGTATCGGACGTGGTGCATGCCTTTGGCATTGCCGGAAATTTGCCCGTCATTCTGGCGGCCTGGACGCCAACGGGAGTTTGTACCCTGTTGGGCCTGTCGCTGTTACTGCACCTTGAGGACGGATAGCGTAATGGCCTGGCTATGCCGCATGGCACTCCTACCCTTGCTGCTGTTTGCCGCCCCAGCCCTGGCGCAAAATCCGACGCAGGCTCCGGCACAAAATTTAGGAAAAGTAGGCGAGGCACCGTTCCTGTTGTCGGCGGACCAGATGGTCCATGATAGTGAACTGGGTCAGGTCACCGCCCGGGGCAATGTGGAAATCAGCAGCGCGGGCCGGGTCCTACTCGCCGACAGCGTAAGCTATAATCAACGGGACGGGGTGGTCACCGCATCTGGCAATCTGACCCTGATGGAGCCCAGCGGCGAGGTCATCTTCGCCGAACACCTGCAGTTGTCGGAAGATTTGACGCAAGGTTTTATCGAGAGCATCCGCATTCTGCTGACCGATAAATCCCGCTTTGCCGCCAACGGGGCCCGGCGCCATAACGCCGACCGCCTGGAAATGGCCAAGGCGGTCTACTCACCGTGCGAGGTCTGCCGCGAACATCCTGATAGAGCACCATTGTGGCAGCTAAAGGCGGTGCGGGTGATCCATCACCGTGACGCGCACGAGATCGAATACCGCAATGCGGTGTTGGAAGTCTACGGCGTGCCCATTGCCTATACGCCGTATCTTCGTCATGCCGATCCGCTGACGCCACGTAAAAGCGGTTTTCTGGCGCCGGAATTCGGCTCTTCCTCGGAATTGGGTACATTTGTCCAAGTGCCCTATTTTTGGGCCATTGACGACGAACGGGATCTTACCTTTGCACCAATCCTGAGCACCGAGGAAGGTGCCATTTTATCGGGCGAATACAGGGCCTTGACTGAAAATGGCGGCTACGAGGGCGAGGCCAGCCTACTCTATACGGACAAGCGTAATGACGAAAATGAAAAGCTGGCCGACAAGGAGTTTCGCGGCCATATCGACGCCCTGGGCCGTTTCAACATTGACGAAACCTGGCGCTGGGGGTTCGATCTATCCCGGGCCACGGATGATACCTATCTGAACCGTTATGGTTTCGACGATGAAGACACCTTGACCACCGATCTGTTCATCGAGGGTTTCCGCGACCGGAATTATATTGCCGCGTCGGCCTATGCCTTTCAGGGCCTGGAGGCCGAGGACGATCCCGGCACCACGCCCTATGTGGCGCCGCTATTGCAATATGCCGTGACGCTGGCGCCCGAACGCCTGCCGGGCCGTTTGTATTTCGATGCTTCCGCCGTCTCCCTTTACCGCGAGGACGGCTTTGACAGCCGGCGGCTCAGCACTCACGGCAGCTGGCAAATGCCCTTTGCCGGGCCAGCCGGCGATTTATATACACTAACGACCCAACTTGACCTGGATCTATACTGGTTGAACGGCTTTCGCGAACCCGGCCAGTCCGCCGGCACCCCCAGCAATGACGGTCTGGAGGCACGCCTGCATCCCTTGATGGCCTTGGAATGGCGCTTTCCCTTTGTGCGCCGCGATGGCAGCGTGCGCCAGGTGATCGAGCCGGTGGCGCAATTCATTCTCGCGCCCTATGGCGGCAATCCAAAGGAAATCCCCAACGAAGACAGCCGCAGTCTGGAGTTCGATGACACCAATTTATTCAGCCTGAACCGCTTTCCCGGCGATGACCGGGTTGAAAGCGGCCCCCGCGCCAATCTGGGTGTGAAGGCTTCGTTGTTCGGTGCCTCGGGTGGCTACACGACCCTGACCATGGGCCAGGTATTTCGGGTGCGGGACGACGATACCTTCGCCGAGCAGTCCGGTCTGGACGATCATCGCTCGGACTATGTCATGGCCTTGACCGTTTCGCCGTCGCCGTTTTTCGACCTGACAAACAGACTTCGCCTGGACCGCAATAGCTTTTCGCTACGCCGCAATGAAGTCTATTTTTCCATCGGACCGAGATTTCTACGCTTCAACACATCCTATATTTCGCTGGAGCGGGAGCAGACCTCGGACGAACTGGAGGCGCGCGAAGAACTGTACAACTCCCTGCGCTGGCAAATCAGCGAACGTTGGATCGCCACGGCGGAAAGCCGCCGTGATTTACGCGACGACGGAGGTCAAATCCGCGCGGGTGCTGGGCTGCAGTATCTGGATGAATGCATCGGTTTCGGCATCACGGTGGAGCGGAATTTCACCCGCGACCGCGATGTCGAGCCCTCGACCTCGGTCAATTTCCGCTTCCTGCTGCAAAATTTGGGCTAGCGCCGCGCCGGATAATTCCGTCGAATTTAGTCTTTCGGACTGGCGGCCAGGCTTTGCCGTACGGCATCGGGGATGACGGCGGTGTTGGGGCCGTTCAGGAAGACCATAGTGGAATGCGCGGTGGCAAGGCAACGGTCTTCCATGAAGATGCCGGCGCCCAGGGTAACGGATTTGGTGCCCAGGCGTATCAGGCGCGTACCGATACGAGCCTGGCCGGGCGGGCGTCCCTCGGCCCGGAAATCAATATCAACATGGGCGATGACCCAACGCTCACCACCGCTGCGTTGCTCCATGGCCGTGCGCAGGCGCGCCACGCGGCCGCTTTCCACATAGGCGGCAATGGCGGTGTTGTTGATGTGGCCGCCCATGTCCGTGTCGGCGATGCGGATATTCTCGACAATCCAGTATTCAAAAGACCCGGGGTCTGTCAGGTCTACTTCACTATCACTCATTTTTTGAACGCTCTCGGTACCAGGCTATGACCAACAACAAGGCGGCGGCAACGGTGCAGCCAAACCCGACAACCGCCGGCGCCACGGTTTCCGTGAAAATGAACAGGGCGCCGCCACCGATCAACAACAGTGCCGCCAGGCCATGCAGGTGCGCTCGTGTCATCGCCCAGCCTCTTTATGCGCCTGTTTGCGCGCGGTGACGCAGCATATGATCGGCCAGCACGCAGGCCATCATGGCCTCGCCCACGGGAACGGCGCGGATGCCGACACAGGGATCGTGTCGGCCCTTGGTCTGAACCTCGGTCGCCGCGCCGCTTTTATCAACACTGCGCCGGGGGATCAGAATTGACGAGGTGGGTTTGACCACGAAACGCAGCACGATGTCCTGGCCGGACGAGATGCCGCCCAGAATTCCGCCATTATGGTTGGCGCTGAAGGTCGGACCATCGTTACCAGGCAGCATTTCGTCCGCCGCGTCCTCGCCCCTCAGGGAGGCGGCGGCAAATCCAGCGCCGATTTCCACCCCCTTGACCGCGTTGATGCTCATCATGCCGGCGGCCAGATCCGTATCCAGCTTGCCATAGACCGGTGCGCCCCAGCCCGCCGGCACGCCAGAGGCATGCACCTCGACCACGGCGCCGATGGATGATCCGGCTTTTCTGATTTCGTCCAGATAGTCTTCCCAGACCCTGGCCATCTTGGCGTCCGGGCAATTGAAGCTGTTGCCGCCGACCGCATCCCAGTCCCAATTTGCATCACTGACGGCATGTTCACCGATCTGGCGCAGGGCGCCGCGGATCACGATGCCATCACCTGGTAAACTACCCAGCACCTTGCGCGCCACGGCGCCGGCGGCGACCCGGCAGGCGGTTTCCCTGGCCGAGGCGCGGCCACCGCCACGGGGATCGCGGATACCGTATTTTGCCTGATAGGCGTAATCGGCGTGGCCAGGGCGAAATTTTTCGGCGATATCGCCGTAATCCTTGGAGCGCTGGTCAACATTCTCGATCAACAGACTGATCGGCGTACCCGTTGTCTTGCCCTCGTAGGTGCCGGAGAGGATACGCACCTGGTCCGTTTCCTGGCGTTGCGTGACGAAACGCGAGGTGCCGGGCCGGCGGCGATCCAGCCAGGGTTGAATATCGCCCTCGGCCAGATCCAACAGCGGCGGCGTGCCGTCGATGACGCAGCCAATAGCCGGACCGTGGCTCTCGCCCCAGGTGGTGACCCGAAATAGCTGACCGAATGAATTATGTGACATGGTCTCTTTACGGACTAGACGGTGCTGATATCCGGCGCGTCCACGGCCTTCATACCAACCACGTTGTAGCCGCAATCCACATGATGGGTTTCGCCCGTGACGGCGCTGCCCAGGTCGCTCAACAAGTACATGGCGGCGCCGCCGACCTCGTCAATGCCGACATTACGGCGCATGGGTGAATTATATTCGTTCCATTTCAGGATATAGCGGAAATCACCGATGCCCGAAGCGGCCAGGGTCTTGATCGGGCCGGCGGAAATAGCATTGACGCGAATTTTGCCGGGCCCCAGATCGGCGGCCAGATAACGCACGCTGGCCTCCAGCGCCGCCTTGGCCACGCCCATGACGTTATAGTGCGGCATAACCCGCTCGGCGCCATAATAGGTCAAGGTCACGATGGAACCGCCATTCGGCATTAGCTTTTCTGCCCGCTGACACAGAGTGGTAAAGGAGTAGCAGGAGATATCGACCGAGCGGGCGAAATTGCCTGCCGTGGTATCCACGTAACGGCCATCCAACTCGTCCTTATCCGCGTAAGCTATGGCATGAACCATAAAATCCAGGCCGCCCCATTTTTCGTCGATTTGTGTGAACACCGCGTCCATGCTGGCATCATCGGTTACATCGCAGGGCATAACCAACTCCGAACCGACGGAGCCCGCCAACGGCCGCACTCGTTTTTCCAAGGCCTCGCCCTGAAAGGTAAAGGCCAGCTCCGCCCCTTGTTCGGCGGCCGCCTTGGCCACGCCCCAGGCAATGGATCGGTTATTCGCCACACCCATTATCAAACCGCGCCGGCCCGCCAATAAACCTGCCCCAGACATCGTTCGCCCCACTAAAACCGCCACATTCTCGATTGCTTGGCCTATCCTACACCAACCTACCCATGGGGCAAATCACCAAAATCCAAGGCATAGGCAACCGGTTTGAACAGGGAGTACGGCCATCCGGCATCATTCCCAATCCGAAACAACAGCCGTTTCGCTAGTGTTGACTCGAACATTATCGCAGGTGCCTAATACCTCGCATTAATAATGACGTAAGGGGAGGATTTCTCATGTCAAAAATATCCTTAGTAGGCGTAGCAACACTGGCATTGAGTATTGGTCTCGGTTTTTCGGGGCCGGCCGGGGCGGTGAATGACAAGCCGTTCTCGGAAAAATGGGCTCCCAGCGAATGGGGCAAGGATGACAAGGCCGGCTCGGTCAATCGGACCACGGCGGCGATGGTTCTGAAGGCCGCCAAGCTGGTCAAGCGCGGCAAGGTCGCCACCCTGGGCAAGGTCTATCAACAGGATGCACCGGCCTTTGGCTCGCGCGGCTGGCGCATGACGATACCCGGCCTACCCACCGGCGGCCCGTTCGGCAAGCACGAACTGGTCTACAATGACGAGTATCTATCGACGGAAATCGGCCAGATCGGGACTCAGTTCGATGGCCCCGGCCACATCGGGGTGATCACCTCCAAGGGTCAGTTCTTTTACAACGGCCGTTTCCTGGAAGACGCCGACGTGCAGACTTACGGTATGGGATCGCTTGGTGTTGAACATGTCGCCAAGAAAGGCTTTGTTTGCCGTGGCGTACTGCTTGACGCCGTCGCCCTGCGCGGCGGCCAGCTGCCGATCCCGAAAAAGGTCGGCCCATCCGATCCCGGCAATGTCACCGCCGATGACGTCAAGGCAATGGTGAAGCGGCAGGGCATTGACCCCATCGGCGAGGGCGATTGCGTCTTTCTCTACACCGGTCATGGCGATATCTGGCATCCCTCCAAGTGGGATACCTTTGATGCGGCGGAGAAGCAGAAACGCATCGCCGCGTTCAATGCGGGCGAACCTGGTTTCGATATTACCGCCTGCAATTTTCTAGCCGAACAGAAGATCATTCTGTGGGGTGGCGATACCTGGGCCACGGAAGCCGTGGGCGCGGAAGGGACCAATCCTTTCGAATGCCATGTTCAGATGATGCCGCGCCGTGGCATCTGGAACCTGGAGAATCTCGATCTTTCGCAACTGGTCGCGGATAAGGCCTATGAGTTCCTGTTCGTCTGGTCGCCATTGAAGATCAAGGGCGGCACGGGCTCACCGGGCAACCCGATCGCGCTGTATTAATTTTCGCAGGCGCACAATACTCACCACACGGGGACTTGATCCGATTAATCATCGGATCAAGTCCCACCTGTGATGCCCGTCACATTATTAGTGTTTAAATCACCATAAACCGAGCGCTCCCCTGCCTCCGCCCAAGGGCCGGAGATTTTTTGGAGGCGTTTATGGTGACGGCCAAGGTATTCGACGTCGATGTCGACGATGCATTGCGGCAAACGCTCGATTATTGGCGGCGTTTGTGCGGTCAGCGGCGCATGCCCGCGCGCAAGGATCTGAATCCCGCGGATATTCCACGCCTATTGCCAAAGCTGATGTTAGCCGAGGTCGCTAATCCAACGGCGAAAACCGGGCCCAATAGCCATGCAGGCAATGCCACGGCTTCGGCTCTGGTTCAGGCCCCGCAATTTCGCTTTCGCTTGGTTGGCACCGAAGTAACGGGCCAATTTGGCACCGAGTTGACTGGATTAAGGCTGTCGGAAGTTGATTATGGCGCACAGGCGGATGCGGTGGCCGCCCTGTACCGCCGGGTTTTGGATTGCGGCGAGCCGCAGTTCGCACGCATCGATTTCACGCTGGGACCGGGCCTCCCGGTCCAGATGGAGCATCTTTTGCTGCCTTTGTCCGATGACGGCAGCCACGTCAACATGATCCTGGCCGTGCTGCATTGCCAGTAGAATGGCCTAATTCGCAAGGCGTTTAGGCGCTTTGCTCCAACCTCTCGCCAAGCAGATTGTCCAGCCAGTCGGGGTCCATCTCGGGGACCGAGGACAGCAGCAATTCGGTATACTCGTGATGCGGCGGGCTAAGAACATCGGCCTTTAGGCCTTGCTCAACCACCTCACCCTGTAACATTACGACAATCTCGTCGGCCACAGCCCGCACCGTGGCCAGATCGTGGGTAATGAACATATAGGCCAGACCCAATTCGTCCTGCAGGCGCTGCAGCAGTTTCAGAATTTCCTCCGCCACCAGCTGATCCAGGGCCGAGGTCACTTCGTCACAGATTATCAGCTCAGGCTCCGCCGCCAGGGCGCGGGCAATACAAATACGTTGCTTCTGCCCGCCAGAGAGCTCGCCCGGATAACGGTCGATGAATTCATCAGGGTCCAGTTCGATCATTTCCAACAACTGGCGGACCCGGGCATCCCGGTCGGCACCCCGCATGCCGAGATAGAATTCTAATGGCCGGCCAATGATGGAGCGCACCCGTTGCCTTGGGTTGATCGCCGTATCGGGCATTTGATAGATCATCTGCAAACGCCGTTTTTCATCCTTGCTGCGTTTGCGGTGGTTCGGCGCCAGGGGCTGGCCATCATAGAAAACCTGACCCTCACTGGGCGGCAACAGGCCGGTGATGACGCGGGCCGCGGTACTTTTGCCACTACCCGACTCACCAACCACCGCGACCGTGCGCTTGCGGTGAATATCCATGGACACGTCGAAGAGCACCGGCGACTTGCCATAAGAGGCGGAGACATTCTGCATCCGCAGCAGGGGCGTCTCGCCGTTCGGCTCGTCCACGGTTTCCTTGCGGAAGGTGCGCACGGCCAACAAATCGCGGGTATATTCCTTTTGCGGATCCTCAATCATGCCCCTGGTATCACCCTCTTCAATCAGGTTGCCGTGGCGCAGGACCATGATGCGGTCGGCCATTTGGCTGACCACGGCCAAATCGTGGGTGATATAAATCGCGGCTGTATTGAACTGGCGGACGATATCCCGGATTGCCGACAGCACCTCGATCTGGGTGGTGACATCCAAGGCCGTTGTTGGCTCGTCGAAGATAATCAGATCGGGCCGGCAGGCCATGGCCATGGCTGTCATGGCGCGCTGTAATTGCCCACCCGAGACCTGATGCGGATAGCGAAAGCCGATACTCTCGGGCTCGGGCAGTTGCAGACGGCCATACAGATCAATGGCGTCGCTCTCGGCCTCGGCCCGGGGCATGATGCCGTGCTGTACCGGCGCCTCGCAATATTGATCGATCAGCTTGTGCGCCGGGTTAAAGGCGGCGGCCGCGCTTTGCGCCACATAGGCGATGCGCGAGCCGCGCAGCTGCCGCAGGCTGTCATCGGATGCCTTGGCCAGATCGACGTCGTCGAACATGATCGAACCGCCCGAGATGCGGCACCCGTCCCGGGCGAAACCCATGGCGGCCAGACCAATGGTGCTTTTTCCGGCACCGGATTCGCCGATCAGCCCCAACACCTCGCCACGGCGCAAGGTGACATCAATGCCATGCACGATTTCGTGCCAGATTTCATCGCTACGGCCCTCGATCCGAAGGCCGTGCATGTGCAACAGAACGTCGCCTTTACCCGCCGCGTCATTCACCGCATCTAATCCTTCAATCCGCTGGCTTTTTGCAGGAACCAATCGACCACGAAATTAACCCCAATGGTCAACAGGGCGATGGCGCCGGCTGGCAGCAACGGCGTAATATCGCCATAGGTGATCAGGGTGGCGTTGTCGCGCACCATGGAGCCCCAATCCGCCGTGGGTGGCTGGATGCCCAGGCCCAAGAAACTGAGGCCGCTGAGAAACAGGAACACAAAGCAAAACCGCAAGCCAAACTCGGCCACCAGGGGCGGCAGAATATTCGGCAGGATCTCGCTTCTGATCAGCCACCACAGGCCCTCGCCACGCAGGCTGGCCGCCTCGACATACTCCAGCACGACCACATTCATGGAGACAGCCCGGGCCAAACGAAAAACCCGGGTCGCATCAAGCACGGCGATCACCATAATCAGGGAGGGGATGGAGGTGCCGACGATGGTCAGGATCAACAGGGCAAAAATAAACGAAGGAATGGCCATCAAAATATCAACCACCCGGCCCAGCACCTGATCGACCCAACCACGCATGGCGGCGGCCAGGATGCCGGCCAGGCCACCTATAATAAAGGCCAACAGCGTGGTCATGAAGGCAATGCCAACCGTGTTGCGGCCGCCATAAATCAGCCGGGTGAACATGTCCCGGCCCAAATTGTCCGTACCCAGCAGATGTTTGTTGCTCCAGACATCGTATTCCGAACCGACAATCTCGGTCTCGCCGAACGGCGCAATGATCGGCGCCGTGGCCGCGACCATGACGTAGATCAGAATAACGATCAGGCCAAACCAGGCCGAACCGGGCGCTTGGCGCAGATCCTTCCAATAACGCACGGCGGCAAAAGCACAGATTTGCACCAGGCCGAGGCCAAACAAGGTCGACCATGGCCAGGCGCTGGCCCGCTCCCAGAAGATCACGGAGATCAGGACGAATTCCAGGGTGACGGTGACGATCACCGTATCGCCGGCCGCCGAACGGTCGATCCGGTTCCAATAGGTCAGGGCGACGACGCTGTAGAGATGCGCGAACAACAGGCCGATGACAGAGCCCCAGGTATCCACCGCGACGTTTTGCAGAAACAACACCAGGATAAAAAAGTGCACCGCCGCCATGGCGATGCGGCTAACCCAGGGCGAGGCCTTGCCGCCGAAGGTATTGCTGGTCAATGGGATGCTCATGCCCGGTCCTTACCTAGGATGCAACAGGCGCGGATTGCTCATGATCGAGAGCACATCGGCGAGCAGGTTCAACAAAATATAGGTCATGGCGAAAATCAGGCTGCAGGCCTGCACCACGGGAATATCCCTGCTGCGCACGGAATCCACGAATAATTGCCCCAGACCTGGGTAAACAAACACCACTTCGACCAGAACCACGCCCACCACCAGATAGGCCAGGTTCAGCACCACCACATTGATGATCGGCGCCAGGGCATTGGGCAGCGCGTGTTTCAGGATAATGCGGCCGGGCCGCAATCCTTTCAGGCGGGCCATTTCAATATAGGGGCTGGCCAGCAGATTGATGATCGCGGCTCGGGTCATGCGCATCATATGGGCGACGCAGACCAACGTCAGGGTCAGGGCCGGCAGGGCGGAGCGGTAGACTTTTTCCCAAAAACCCAGGTCACTACTGATGTTGGAGATGGCCGGGAACAGACCCAAATTCTGCGCCAGCACGATGATTAGAATATAGGCGACAAAAAATTCCGGGAAAGAAATAGACGACAGCGTCACCACGTTGACCGCCCGGTCATAAAAACCGCCGCGATAGAGGGCGGCGAGAATGCCGAGGCTGACTGCCAGGGGAATAGCGATTACGGCTGACATGCCGGCCAGGAAAAAGGTGTTCTCCACCCGGTAGCCCAGCAGCTCGGAAAGTTCCCGTTTGCTGGCAAGAGAGCGTCCGAAATCCCCCTGCAGCATATTGAACAGCCAGGTGACATAACGTTCGTGGGGCGGCAGATCGAGGCCGAGTTCCCGATTGAACGCGGCTACGGTTTCCGGTGTCGCGCCTTGGCCCAAAATGGCTTCGGAGAAATTGCCGGGCAGCATTTCGACGCAGAGAAAAATAATCAGGGAAACGATCAGAAGGGTTAGGAAGCCCAGCGCCAGGCGCTGGGCTACCAATTTAGCGATTTGCGACATCAGCCAATCAGCCTAGTCTGTTCAGACTATCCGAACCACCAACGCTCCATGGCCTTGTCGCCATCCATATCCCAGTTGCCCGCCATCTTGGCGTCATGGTGGACCTTGGTGGACATGGCAAAGACATAGTTGGCGAACAAGGGTACCACGGTGCCGCCTTCCATGTTCACGATGGCCTGCATTTCCTCGTACATGACGCGGCGTTTGGCTTCGTCCAATTCCGCCCGCGCACCGATCAACAGTTCGTTGAAGCGCTTGTGGGAGAAATGGGATTCGTTCCAATCCGCACCCTCGGCCAGGGAGTTGGAGAACATCATGTCCTCGGTCGGACGGCCGCCCCAATAAACCATGCACCAGGGCTTTTTCAGCCAGACGTTGGACCAATAGCCATCCGAGGGCTCGCGCACCACGTTGATGTTGATGCCGGCCTTGGCGGCTTGTTCCTTGTACAGCACGGCCGCATCGACAGCACCGACGAAGGCGGCATCGGCGGCGGACAGATCCACGGACAGCGAGGTCAGGCCAGCTTTCTTCAGATGGAACTTGGCCTTGTCCAGATCGTACTTCCGCTGCGGCAATTTGTTGTTGTGGTAGCGGTTGGCGGTAGAGATAGGATGATCATTGCCCACCACGCCGTGACCCTTGAGGATGACCTGCAGCAGCACATCACGGTCGAGGGAATATTTCAGTGCCATGCGCACGTCGTTGTTGTCAAACGGCGCCACGTCCGTGTGCATGGGAATGGTGTAATGCAGGGTGCCGGTGACTTCCTCGACCTTGACTTTCTTGTTCCGCTTCAGCAAATGCACCGTTTTCAGATCGCAGCGGTTCATGGCGTCGATCTCGCCGGTGGCCAGCGCGTTGGTCCTGGCCACCACATCGCCAATGGTCAGGAATTCAACCTCGTCAAAATTGCCGCGGCCGGATTTAAAGTAATTCGGGTTGCGCTTGTAGGTCGCGCGCACGCCGGGTTCGAACTTTTGCTTAACATAGGCGCCGGTGCCGATACCCGATTGCCAATCAACCTTCCCATTGCCCTTGGAAGGCATGATCGCAAGGTGATAATCGCTGACCGTGAAGGGAAAATCGGCATTGCCGCCCGAAAGTTTGAAGACCACCTTGTCCTTGCCGTCGGCCTTCAATTCCGTGATGGCGGCCAGCAGCGGCTTGGCGGCGGATTTGGAATCCTTACCTCGGTGATGGTTGATGGAATCGATGACATCCTGGGGCTCCAAGGATTTACCATTGTGGAATTCCACGCCCTTGCGCAGATTGAAAACCCATTCAGAGGCATCGTCCGAGGCTTCCCAGCCTTCCGACAATTCAGGTATCAGGGTACCATCATTATTCACCTCGGTAAGGTGATTGCGCATGCCATAGCCCTGATGGATGATGCCGCCGTTGGCGAATGTGCCCGGATCCAAAGTATCCGTGGTGCTGCCATGGCCGCTACCAAAGCGCATCGTGCCCCCGCGTTTCGGGGCCGCCTGGGCTGAATTGTTCCAAACGGAGGTCGCCAGGGCGGCGGTAACGCCCATGGCCGTCGCCTTGGCCATGAAATCACGCCGGCTGATCCGGCCCTTTTTCGCTAAATCCGTTAACTCTGCCTGTTTCATATCAATCTGTTTCATGCTGCCCTTCCATCCTAAAAATACGGACGGATCCTTTCCCTGTTTGCTTTGTTATAGTTCTTTTCAACTTACAACATAGTACTCATAGAAAAAACGAAGTAATGATGCGATGTTGGCATCATATTAAAAAGAAATATTTGCTTTCTAGCCTAAATGTTTCGTTTTTTCGGCGAATACTTAATTTTACATCTAGATTTTTCTTTTTGGCGCTCCCTATGCCTTAACGCAATAATCGCGAATCTAACCCGCCAAATCAAGCATTTATTCTTGCATCAATTTATCATTGGAAACGCTTGTCCTAAATTGACCCATTCAGACTGGTCCCAATGGCATATTGGCCCTATCCTGAGATCCGTGCCGCGTGCGGGAGGATAAGTACATGTTGGATAGCGCCATTGCCGGGCGGATCAAGGATGCCGTCGATGCCGGTTTTGATGAACAGGTGGATTTTACCGCCGAATTGGTGAAGTTCCCCTCGCGCCGGGGCAGGGAACACACGGCCCAGGATTTCATGGCCAACGCCATGCGGGAGCAGGGCCTCGGCGTTGACCGTTGGCAGATCGATGTTGATCAGATCAGCCATCTGCCTGGCTTTTCCCCGGTCTATGCGGACTACGACAATGTCTTCAACGTGGTCGGCAGTCATCGTAGCGCGACGCCCACGGGCCGTTCGCTGATCCTGAACGGCCATATCGATGTGGTGCCCGAAGGACCGCACGAGATGTGGACATCACCCCCATACGAGCCACGGATTGACGACGGTTGGATGTATGGCCGGGGTTCCGGCGACATGAAGGCAGGGCTGGTCGGCGCCTTGTATGCGCTAAAGGCTCTGCGGGGCCAGGGCTGGCAACCGGGTGCGGATGTCTTTCTGCAATCCGTGGTCGAGGAAGAGTGCACCGGCAACGGCGCCCTGGCCTGTTTGGCGCGCGGCTATCGGGCCGAGGCCGCCCTGATCCCCGAACCCCTTGGCGATTGCCTGATCCGGGCGCAGCTTGGCGTTATGTGGTTGCAGATCAAGGTGCAGGGCATCCCGGTCCACGTGGCCTATGCAGGCAGCGGCTCGAACGCCATCGACGCCGCCTTCGTGCTGATCCAGGGCCTGAAAAAGCTGGAAGTGAAATGGAATGAACAGCGGGTCGATCAGCCCCATTACGCTGAGCATGACCATCCCCTGAATTTCAACGTTGGCAAGATCGAGGGCGGCGATTGGGCCTCCTCCGTGCCGTCGTGGTGTGTCTTTGATCTGCGCGTGGCGGTCTATCCCGGCGATGACCTGGCGGCGCGGCGGGCGGAACTGGAAGACTGCATTCGTGATGCCGCCAGCCAGGATGCCTTCCTGCGTAACGCGCCGCCCCAGGTTACCTATCATGGCCTGATGGCCGAGGGTTATACCCTGCATGATGCCGATGAGGCGGAGGCGACCCTGGGCTGGGCGCATGAAGCGGCCTATGGCGAGCCGTTGCAGGTCGTCGCCACCACGGCCACCACGGACGCCCGGTTTTTCGGCCTGTATGCGGATATTCCGGGCCTGGTCTACGGGCCTTTGTCAGACGCCATTCATGGCTTCGATGAACGGGTCAATCTGGAGTCCGTACGCCACAATACCCAGGCCATGGCCTTGTTTATCGCTGAGTGGTGCGGCCTGGAAGAGATCTAGAAGCGTCTAAATTTAGGTAGGGGATAGCCAAGAACATGCAGCCAGATATCGAGATTGCCCGTCAGGCATCCACGTTGCCCATCGAAGAGATCGCCGGGAAGCTGAACATACCAAGCCAGCACCTGTACCGCTATGGCGCCGACAAGGCGAAGGTGGATCTGGATTATATCGCCTCGCTGAATGACCGCCCCGACGGCAAGCTGATCCTGGTCACCGCCATCACGCCGACGCCGGCGGGCGAAGGCAAGACCACGACCACCGTTGGTCTGGGCGATGCCATGAACCGGATCGGCAAGCAGACCACGATCTGTTTGCGCGAACCCAGCCTGGGGCCGTGTTTTGGCACCAAGGGCGGTGCAGCGGGCGGCGGCTTTGCCCAGGTCGTGCCCATGGAAGACATCAACCTGCATTTCACCGGCGATTTTCATGCCATGGGCGCGGCCAACAACCTGCTCGCCGCCATGCTGGACAATCATATCTATTGGGGCAACAAGCTGGGCATCGACGCGCGGCGGATCTCGTGGCGGCGGGTGGTCGATATGAATGACCGGGCGCTGCGTTCCATAGTCGCCAACCTGGGCGGCGTGGCCAACGGTTTCCCGCGCGAGGACGGCTTTGACATTACCGTCGCCTCGGAAGTCATGGCGGTGTTTTGCCTGGCCACGGACAGCGAAGATCTGCGCCGCCGCCTGGGCAACATCGTGGTAGCCCAAAACGGCAAGCGCGAGGTGGTCACGGCGCGGGAGCTGGAAGCAGACGGCGCCATGGCGGCATTGTTGAAGGACGCCATCCAGCCGAATTTGGCGCAGACCCTGGAGAACAACCCGGCCTTTATCCATGGCGGCCCCTTCGCCAACATCGCGCACGGCTGCAATTCCGTGATCGCTACCAAGGCGGCCCTGAAAATGGCCGATTTCGTTGTCACCGAGGCCGGCTTCGGCGCCGATCTGGGGGCGGAGAAATTCCTTAACATCAAATGCCGCAAAGCCGGCTTGCGCCCGGACGCGGTGGTGCTGGTGGCCACGGTGCGGGCCCTGAAGATGCATGGCGGCGTGGCCAAGGACGATTTAGCCAAGGAAGACGTTTCCGCCCTGCAACGAGGTTTGGAAAATCTGGGTAAACACCTGGATAATCTAGCGCAATTCGGCGTGGAGGCGGTGGTTGCCATCAATCAATTCACCGCCGATACCGAGGCCGAGATGGCCGCGATCAGCGCCTATTGCCAGGGCCGTGGTGTCGAGGCGCATGTTTGCAGCCATTGGGCCGATGGCGGCGCGGGTGCGGAAAGCCTAGCCCACAAAGTCGCCGAACTGGCACAATCGGGCAAATCCGATTTCAGGACCCTGTACGACGATGCCATGCCGTTGTGGGAGAAAATGCAGACCGTGGCCCAGCGTATCTACGGCGCCGATGATATCAACGCCAACCGTACGGTCCGGGCACGCTTTCAACAGCTGGAAGAGCAAGGCTATGGCCATTTGCCGATCTGCGTGGCCAAGACGCAATACAGCTTTTCCACCGACCCCACACGCAAGGGCGCGCCCACGGGCCATGAAGTTTCCATCCGCGAAGTTCGTCTGGCGGCGGGCGCGGAGTTCCTGGTTGTGGTCTGCGGCGACATCATGACCATGCCCGGCCTGCCCCGCCGGCCGGCGGCGGAAGCCATCGGCCTGGATGCAGACGGCCAAATAACAGGGCTGTTTTAGGTATTATTGGGCCTCGGTCGCGAAGCCGGCTTCTTTCCAGGCGAACAGGCCGCCGTCTAGCTGAAAGGCCTGGGCGTGCCCGGCGGCGATCAACTGTTCCGCCGCCGCCGCCGAACGGCCGCCGATAAAGCAGGTCAGCACGGTTTTCTTGCCCGGCTCCCCCGGCAGGCGATCAGGATCAAACCGCGATAGAGGAAACGGCAAGGTGCCGGGGATGCGTTCCTCGGCATACTCGTCCGCCTCCCGCACATCCACCAAAACAGCCTCACCCCGGTGCAGCCAGTCGCGCACGGTGCGGGCATCGATATCGATCAGTTGGGCTTTGCTCATGGCCATTATATACAGTCGCATGTACGGTATTTCAATAATTAACATTATCAAAAGATATAAAATTTTATTTCACAATTTTTTTTGTATTTTAATTTTCACCGCCTTGCTCTAACCGTGGGGCGTCCGCCATAAATCCAACCAGGAGGCCATCCGCCATGCGCATCGGCGTTTCACTGCCCGTTCGGGAATTGCAAAATGATATCGGCGCCCTTAAGGCGTTCGCCCAGGCGGCGGAGGAACTTGGCCTGAGCCATCTGCGGGTGCCCGATCAGGTCATCCGCCCCGGCGAAGGCGAATTGCACGAACCCCTGACCATGCTGGCCCTGATCGCCGGCGTCACCGACAAGATCGAGCTGGTGCCTTCCTGCATCATGCTGCCGTCCCGGCAAACGGTGCTGGTGGCGAAACAGGTGGCGACCCTGGACGTGCTGTCCGGGGGGCGGGTGCGCTTTGGCATCGGCATTGGCAAGAACGAGGCGGAGTACGCCGCCCTGGGCGCCGATTTCCACACCCGCGGCGCCCGCTGCGAGGAACAGATGGAACTGCTGCGCCAGCTCTGGACCCAGGAGAGCGTGGATTTTCAGGGCAAGTGGGACCAGGTTTCCGGCGCCGGGCTGGCCCCGTTGCCGATCCAGCGCCCTATCCCGATGTGGATCGGCGCCGCCGCGAATATGATACCTAGAATTCGCCGGCGCATCGGACGGCAAGCAGACGGTTGGTTCGTCCTGGCCTCGCCGGAGGAATTCCCCGCGATCCGCGACGATATTTATCGCGAGGCGGAAGCCGCCGGCCGCGACCCCGCCGCCCTGGGCATGGAAGCCGGCGTCGCCGTGGTCGGCCCCCGGGAACAGGAATGGAAATCCCGCCTCAGTGGCTGGCGCGATATGGGCCTAACCCATCTCTGCCTGCGGACGCTAGGCGGCGGCATCGCGCCGGAAGCACACATTACGCGGCTGCAACAGGCGGTGGCTGAGCTGCCGTCAATCTAGCTCCCGGTTCTGCTCGCCTTCCAGCACTTCGAATTCAGGCCCTTCATCAGGTGGCCGTGCTGGCCTTGCTTGCGACGGCCGCGAGAAGGGTAACGTATGCATGATCGACCGCGCCGGTTTAGTCCGCTAGCATGGTGGTAATATTGGCATAGCGAATTTGTACAGGTGGTGAGGATGACAAAGGCACAGGTAAACGGTATCGAGATCGAGTACGAGATTTGGGGCGACGACGATGCGCAGCCATTGTTGTTGGTCGGCGGTCTGGGCGTTCAACTGACCAGATGGTCCAAGCCGCTTTGCGATGCCCTGATGGCGCGTAATTTCAAGATCATCGCCTATGACAACCGCGACGTGGGCCTGTCCACCAAGCACGACGACTGGGGCCCGGCGGATACCAAGGCCGCCTTTGCCCAGGCCCGCGCCAAGGAAAAGGTTTCGGCGCCCTATACCCTGGAAGACATGGCCGCCGATGCCGCCGGCCTGCTGGATGCCTTGGGGATCGAAAAGGCCCATGTCATCGGCAGCTCGAACGGCGGCGCGATCGCGCAGATCCTGGCGATGGATTTTCCCGGCAAAGTCATGACCCTGACCTGTGTCATGGCCACCTCGGGCCGGCGCGGTTTAGCCCGGCCCGAAGGTGCTTCGGCGGAGTGGCTGACCCGTCCGCGCAATCCCTCGGGCAGCCGCGAGGGCGCCATGGATGAAGCGGTGGAAACCGCGCAAATTAATGGCAGTAAAACATTTCCCCGGCCCGAGGCTGAACTGCGCCAAGAGGCGGGGGAACAATATGACCGCTGTTTTTATCCCGACGGCAACGGCCGGCACCTGCTGGCCTCCGTCGCATCCGGCGACAGCCGGGTGGGGCGGTTGTCGGAAATCACGGCGCCGACCCTGGTCATTCATGGCCGCGAGGACCCGCTCATTCCTCTGCCGGGCGGAGAAGACATCAAGAACTCCATCCCCGGCGCCGAACTATTGGTGATTGAAGGCATGGCCCATGATTTCCCCGACCAAGTGATCCCGGAAATTACCGATGCGATCGAGCGGAATGCCCGGCGCGGCCCAGTCTAATGCTGGATCAGCCCCATTCGGGCGAGCCTATTTCTATCACTGCCTTTCCGAGGACCTGACGGTTCAGCAGGTCATTCATGGCAGGTCGGAACTGTTCCAGGCCATGGTATAGGCTAACGGCGGGTTGCAGTTTGCCGCCCTCGTATAGTCCGCGCAGGGCATCATGAATTTCGAAGATTTTCCGGGCATAGACATCCCGGTTGCCGCCTGGACTCCAGCCCAGATAGGTGCCGATGTTGAGGCCGATCAGAGAGGCATTCTTGACCATGAAAATATTGCTGGGCAGCTCCGGTATATCGCCGCTGGTATAGCCGATGGTCAGCAGGCGGCCTTCGATGGCCAGACAACGTAGGGAGCGCCGCGCCACGTCGCCGCCCACGGAATCGAAGATCAGATCGGCGCCCCGGCCATCGGTCAACGCCTTCACCTCCGCCGCGAAGTCGTCTTCCATATAGTTGAGCACATGATCGGCGCCTTGGGCCTTGGCAAAGACCAGGCGTTCCGCGCTGCCCGCCGTCGCGATCACCGTGGCGCCCAGAGCCTTGGCGATCTGCACCGCCGCCGACCCGATGGCCCCGGCGGCGCTATGCACCAACACCACTTCACCCGCCACCAGGCCGCCCTTCCAGACCAGGCCGGCGTAGCTGGTGGCATAGCTGTTGACCACCATGGCCGCCTCGGCAAAGGGCAACTGCTTGGGAAGCTTGTGGGTACACAGCTGATGCGCCAGGCAATAACCCCCGTGACCGCCCCAATCCACGCTGGCCATGACCCGGTCGCCCACCGCGACCCGGTCCACGCCCGCTCCGACCGCATCAACAATACCGGCGACTTCCGTACCCGGCGTATAGGGCAGCGGCAGTTGGCGTTGATAGCGGCCCTCGATATACAGGCTGGCGGAAAAGCTGAGGCCGGCGGCATGGGTTTTGATGCGCAGCCAGTCCGGCTTAACGTCAGGTACGGGCACCTGTTCGATGGCCAGGTTGTCGATGCTGCCCAATTCCCGATACAAAACCGCGCGCATATTGTCTCCTCCGCTCTACCCCAAACCTATCCGGCCCAAACCTATCTGGGTGGTGCGACGCGGGCGAGAAACTCGATCACCGAACCGGCGAAAATATCGTTGCGGTCGCCGGCGACCATATGGGCGGCATCCTTGACCGAGACATATTCGGCGTGCGGGCATTGCTCCAGAAAGCTTTGTGCGCCTTCCTCGCTCAACACGTCCGACAGGCCGCCGCGCACCAACAGGGTCGGCAGGGTCAGATTGTCGGCGCATTCGTGCAATCGCTCGCGATAGACCGGGGTACCCGCATTATGGGACTTGCGGCGTTCCGGGTCCCAATGCCAACGGTATTTGCCATTCGCGCCAAGGCGGACGTTCTTGGCCAGGCCGTCCAGGTTGCGCGGGCGCACCCGATGCGGCTGATAGTTGGCGATGGCTTCGGCGACTTCTTCCAGGGTGTCGAAGCCATCTGGTTTCTGGTTCATGAACTCCTGAATCTTGCGCTGCCCCTCGGGCTCGATCTTGGGTGCCATGTCAACCAGCACCAATGCCTTGGCATCCACCTTGCCCATGCCGATGGACAACAGGCTGACCCCGCCGCCCATGGAGGCGCCGACCAGGATCGGGTTTGCATCGCCCAGGGCCCCGGCGACGCATTTCAGATCCTCGACCATGAAGTCCGGACCATAGGCACCCGCGTCCGCCCAATCCGAATCCCCATGCCCGCGCGCATCGTAGGCCACGGCGTGATAGCCGGAACTGCCCAGGGTCTCCCCCGCGCCCTTCCAGGCATGGCGGGTCTGGCCACCGCCATGCTGCAACAGCACCAAGGGCCCGCCGGGGTCACCCCAGCTATCGCCGGTGATCATGACACCGCCCGCGCCGGGCCATTTGTGCATTGGATCTGGTGTTCCAGGCAGACGTTCTCCCGCACTCATGCCAACTTGTATCCTTTGTGCTGATTGTCGCCAGGTCATCGTCGGGCAACCGGTCTTGAGGTTGGTCACATTATTGGGGCGGCGCGCCAAAAATTCAACTCCGGCTTGCCAAATGGGCCCCGCTGACGAAAAATGCAGATCACAATTCTTCAAATCATGGATGATGAATGGCTGATCCACAACCCAACGACAGCATTTCCGCCGCCGAGCATGCCCAGGCGATGGCAAGCTATATCCGCGAAGGCAATGAACGGGCCCATGCCTTGGGCAACCGCGGGCCCATCCGCCTTGATGACAACGGCAAGCTGGCCGCCGATATCGTCGAGGCCTATTGGCGGCATGGCTTTTATGTCTTTGAAAATGTCATTGGCGAAGCGGAACTGACAGAATTACGCGCCGACGTGGACCGGGTCCTGACCGGGGCGCCAGCCTCGCCGGAAGGCGACACTGAATTCGCCCGGCCGTCATTTCGGTTCGAGAAACCGTTAAGCGATCCCTATGGCGGCACAAGCAAGAATAAAGGCCGCCATCCGGTGAAAATGCTCGGCCCGACGCCAAGCGCCGACGCTCCGGAATTGACCGTGGCATTGTTGCTGGGAAACCTGCAACTGATGCCGTCCTGCCTGCGCCTTTATGGTCACCACGGGCTTCTGGCGGCGGCCGAGACCATCATGGGGCCCGATTTCGTGCCCTATAACGAGGTCACTTTCGTCAAGGAGCCGGGATTGGGGCCGTCGGTCGCCTGGCATCAGGATGGCACCACCCATTGGGATGCCGCCGATTGGGACCCGGGCGCGCACGGCTATAATTCCATGGCGCAGCTATATCCCTCCACCGCCGGAAACTGCGTCTGGGTGCTGCCGGGCAGCCACAAACTGGGCAAGGTCGATATCAAACAATTGATGGCGGATAGCGGTTCCGAGCGTTTGGACGGCGCCGTGCCGATGATCTGCCAGGCCGGTGACGTCTTCATCACCAACCGCCAGTTGGTGCATGGTTCCTTCGCCAATTCCTCGCCCGACCGCCGCATAACCTTGAACGCGGGCTTTTTTCCCAGAGCCAGGGTGCAGGATGTAACCACCGCCAAATTAGATGGTACGGTTGCGACCTATGACAGCGATTGGATCGACGCGCGTTGCCGCATGATCCCCGTCGCGGTCGATGCCCGGCAACAGCGCTTTCCCGACGAGCCGCGCTATACCTATCAGCCGTTGGCTGGGCAGGCGGCGCAAAACCGCTGGAACGAAGATACCCGCCAGGATCTGGTAAGGGACTACAACCTGCGGGACTTCTACATCTAGGCGATTGCGGGAAATTGTCGGGTACAGAGGCCAGCACGGCGGCAAAATAGGAAACTCCCATGGACACCAGACAGCAAGCGCGAACTGATCTTGCCGCGGTTTTGCGCTGGTCGGCGCGGCTCGAACTGCATGAAGGCGTCGACAATCACTTCAGCGTCATGGTCCCAGGCACCGATGATCGATTTCTGATCAATCCACACCGGCGGCACTGGCGCGACATGCGGGCCTCGGACCTGGTCGAAGTGGATGCCGATGGCAATCTAATCGCCGGCGCGGAGCCGCCGGAGGCGACGGCGTTTTTCATCCATTGGCGCATCCATGTAAATTGTGAGCACGCCCGGGCCATTCTGCACACCCACATGCCCTATGCCACGACGTTGAGCGCCATAGCCGGCGCCCGGCTGGAACCCATCGTCCAGCCGGCCCTGAAATTCCATAATCAGATCGCCTATGATGATCAATATAACGGCCTTGCCCTGGACGCCGAGGAAGGCGACCGGCTATCGATGGCGCTGCGGGATAAACGCGTCGCCATCCTGGCTAATCACGGCGTCATCACCACGGGCCCGACCATCGCCCATGCCTTCAATGATCTTTATTACCTGGAGCGCGCCGCAAAGTTCCAGATATTGGCCTATTCGACCGGCCAGCCGTTACAGCGTATTCCGCAGGACGTCTGCGCCTCCACGTTCGAGCAGATGCAGGCCGACCGCGACGATCAGGCGAGCCGGTTCTTGGCCGAGATCAAACGAATCCTCGACAAGGAAGAACCGGACTACAAGGACTGACGCCGCTACATCAAATCAAGCGGGCCCGAGGAGCCAAGGCCCAACCGGGTGGTTTCCGTTTCGATCACCACATCGGGCGTCACATTGCCCAGATTGACGTCCGGGCCAAAGGTCTTGATCAGGAATTTCTTGCCAGCGTAGATCTGCACCGTCGTGCTGCCGACCCGGGGCGTGGCCAGTTCGAACATGCAGCGCTCTATCTTGACCTCCCGCTTCAGAGCCAGGATCAACTCTTCATTCGGCTTGCCGTCGAGCATCAACTCGGCACCTTCGATCAGGGCCAATTCGGCGCCTAGGTCGAGCACCTCCTGGACCTCGGCCACGATGGCTTCCGTCGCCGAGTGCGCACGCTTGTCGCCGATCTCTCCCACCGGCTTCGACCCGGCGGCGCGCACCATCTCGAACAACCGCTCGCGGGTGCCGGGACCGAGATCGACCACATTGTCGGAAATCTCGACCAGATCGAAGCCGACCGCACGGGCTTCCTCCAGATGCCGGGGAAAAGCGTCGATCCCCATGCTATGCAGGACATATTCCTGAAACTGCCCGCCAAGCAGGGAGCGCACGCCGTGGCGCTCGAGAAGCGCCAGCTTCGCAATCAGATGGCTTCTGTCAAACAGCCGCGCGGTGCCGGTCGCCACTTTGAAAATGTCCATATAGTCACCGGCCAGCTCCAGAAGTTCTTCCAGTGCCCGCAAACCGAGCTGATAGTCAGAGACCATGGTCAAGCCGGCGCCGCGGGGCTTCTCCAGGCTGCGGCGGCTATCAAGCGGGACAAATGGAAAGGCCGGTGTGTGTACCATGGCAAACCCCCTATTTCAGGGCCGCGCAAGCCTGTTGGATCAAATCGCCGCCGCGTATCAAATCGGCCTCGGGCGCGACGAAACTGGCCCGGAAATAGGGCGCCAGACCATAAGCCTCACCCTGCACCACCGCGACACCGACGGTATCCAGCAGATACATCGTAAAATCCGTATCGTTTTCGATGACCTTGCCGTCCGGCGTTCGCTTGCCGATGGTGCCGGCGCAGGAGCAGAATATATACATCGCCCCCTCCGGCAGGTCGCAGCTCAGGCCCTCGGCGGCATTCAGCTTTTCGAACAGCATATCGCGCCGCCGTTGCAGGTTCGCCGCCCGCTCCTTCAGCAATTCCTGTGGGCCGTTCAGGGCGGCAACCGCGCCGGCCTGTCCCAGGGCGGAGACACCGGCCGTGCTTTGCGACTGCATATTCGACATTTTGGCGATGATATCCTTGGGCCCACCGGCATAGCCGCAACGAAAGCCGGTCATGGAATAGGCCTTGGAGACGCTGTTGGCCGTCACCGTGCGGTCAAACAGTTTCGGCTCCACCTGGGCCAGGGTGGCGAATTCATGATCATCAAAAAGCAAATGCTCATAGACATCGTCGGTCAACACGTGAACATGGGGGTGACGCAACAAGACATCGGCCAGGGCACGCAACTCGCCGCGGGAATAGGTGGCACCCGTCGGGTTGGAGGGGGAGCAGAACATCAGCCACTTGGTCTGCGGCGTGATCGCGGCCTCCAGCTCCTCGGGGCGCATCTTGAATTTTTCGTTTTGCCCGGCCAGCACAAAGACAGGCGTGCCACCCGCCAGTTTCACCATGTCTGGATAGGAAGCCCAATATGGGCCGGGGATAATAACCTCGTCCCCCGCCGATACGGTTGCCATCAAGGCATTGAACAGGATCTGTTTTGAGCCGGAACCAACGGCGATTTGGTCCAGATCGTAGTCGAGGTTGTTGTCACGCTTGAACTTGGCCTGCACCGCCTGGCGCATGGCCAGGGTGCCGTTAATGGGCGTGTATTGGATTTCGTTGCGTTCCATCAACTCCATGACGGCCTGTTTGGCATGCTCGGGCGCGGGAAAATCCGGCTCGCCGGCCGTCAGCTTGATGATGTCTCGGCCTTGTGCCTGAAGTTCCCGCACGCGGGCAGTGGCAATCTGAGAGGGGGATGGTTTGAAACGGCTCATTCTAGGCGCGAAATCCACGGCACTACTCCTTGTTGTTACACGCATACTTGACCCATTGCAGGCCTGCTTGTCTAGATTATCTGAGCGCCTGGGACGAAAAATCGTTTCTAGTGAGACAAAACTTAGTTACCATCGCCAGGGAATTGATGACCGATCGGTCTGGAGAGTGCGGCGGCCAAGGCTTCTCGAAAATGGAGCCACCGCCCTAGGGGAGGCGTGAAATGAGTAATTCCACCGAACTTGGCAGTGAGGATGATGCCAAGCTGGAAGCCTTGGCGGACGAGGCGACATCGGATCGTATATCCGGTCTGGTCTATTGGATCGCCTTGTTTTACGGCGCGTTTGGTATTCTGGTGGCGATGAACCAGACCTTCAGCTGGGATGTAGGCGGTTACGTTCTTGTCGACAACTCATATTATTACCTGCTGATCGCCATTTTCCTGCCGCTGTCGTTCCTGATTTTTCCGGCCCGCAATGCCGACCGCTACCATGTCCCGATTTATGACTGGGTGCTGGCCATAATTTGCCTCGTGGCCGCGATGTATCTGTCCTACTACGGCGGCGAAATGGTCGAACAGGGCTGGGATATCGTGGCGCCGCCAGTGCCGACCATCGCGGCGGCGGCGATTTGTTTCCTGGCCCTGGAAGCGGTACGCCGGGCCGGTGGCAATGCCTTGTTTATCATCGCCACAATGTTTTTCCTGTTCCCATTGTGGACCGATGTGGCGCCCGGCTTCCTTTGGGGCTTCGCGAAAGAGCCGCTGGAACTGGTCCGCGCCCATGCCATGGGCTTCGAGAGCATTATCGGCGTGCCCATGCGGGTGGCCGGCAATCTACTGATCGGCTTCCTGATCTTCGGCTCCGCGCTGGTGGTTACGGGGGGCGGTGATTTCTTCATGAACTTTGCTTCGGCCCTGATGGGGCGCAGCCGGGGCGGCCCGGCCAAGGTCGCCATCCTGTCCTCCGGCTTTTTCGGCTCGTTGAGCGGCAGCGTCATCTCCAACGTTGTCACCACCGGCAAATTGACCATTCCGACCATGAAGCGGGTTGGCTATCCCGCCGTCTACGCGGGCGCCGTGGAATCCTGCGCCTCCACGGGTGGTGCCTTGATGCCCCCCGTGATGGGGGCCGTGGCCTTCCTGATGGCGGAATTCCTGAACGTTCCCTATTCGACCGTGATGATCGCGGCCGTGGTGCCGGCAGTGATTTTCTATATCGCGCTGTTGCTGCAAGTGGATAACTACGCCGCCGTCAACGGCCTGAAAGGCATGGACGAGGCCGATATTCCGAACCTTTGGGAGACATTCAAGGACGGTTGGTACTACATTTTCAGCCTAGTCGCCCTGGTCTATATGCTGGTCTGGCTGCGGCTTGACCTTTATGCCCCATACTATGCGGCGGGCATTCTGATCTTTTGTTCGATCATATTTCGCAAGGGCGACAAACGCTTCAACTTCGCCAAGTTCAAGGAATTGATCGTCGATTCGACGAAAATTATCTCGAACATCATAGCGATCCTGGCCGGCGTCGGCATGATCGTCGGGTCGCTGGCGTTTACCGGTGTGGGCGGCGCCTTTTCCCGGGAACTGCTGCAGATCGCCGGCGATAATCTATATATTCTGCTGGCCATGGGGGCGGTGACCTCGTTCCTGCTCGGCATGGGCATGACGGTCAGCGCCTGTTACATCTTCCTGGCCATCGTGCTCGGCCCGGCCCTGATTGATGCCGGACTGGACCCTATCGCTTCGCATTTGTTCATTCTGTATTGGGGCATGTTGTCGTACATCACGCCGCCCGTGGCGTTGGCGGCCGTGGCGGCCTCGATCATCGCGAAGGCCGATACCATGGCAATCGGCATGCGTTCCATGCGGCTTGGCCTGATCAATTTTATCCTGCCATTCATATTCGTGCTCAATCCCGCACTTATTCTGCGTGGCGAGTGGGACGACATCATCATCATGGTGAGCACGGCGCTGGTCGCCGTTTGGTTAATGGCGGCCGCTTTCGAAGGCTATCTCGCCAAGGTCGGCGTGGTCGGCTGGTCAATCCGCATACCGTTGCTGGTCGCGGCGGGTTGCCTGCTCTATCCGGAGGGAATTTCCAAAATCGCCGGCGTGGTTTTGGTTGCTATTTGTTACGCCATTGCGTTGTTCCAGCGGAAAAGCGTGACGGCGTAGGAAGAGGTTCGGGATCAGGAAGAAAACATGATCTGGCCCGATATTGGGAGCGTGCAACGGCGCGCATATGAGAGGGTGGCGCGTGGCGGCGTAGGGCGATATTGTATGTCCTACAAAATCCACATGGCTTATCCGTGAATGGAATAACTAGGGAGAACTCACGATGACACTGACTAAACACATGTGGCGGTTCGCGGGGGGCGCCGCAATGGCGGCTCTGCTAGCCACCTCCGGCGCCCAGGCGGGCGGCGTACCAAAAACCATGATTTGGACCTCGTATGATTTCGGCTCCGCTGGCTTCGCACAGGCATCCGCCGTGGCCAATGCCTTCAAGAAGAAATACGGCACCCGTATCCGTATCGTGCCCTCGGGCACCGGTATCGGCCGCATGCTACCGGTAACCCAGCGCAAGGCGCATTACGGCTTCCTGGCGACCGAGACATTCTTCGCCTCGGAAGGCACCTATGATTTTGCCGTCACCCAATGGGGTCCGCAGGACATTCGCATCGTTCTGGCACCACCGACGGCCACCGGCCTGACGGTGCAGAAGGGTTCGAAATATGCCGATGGCCATATGCTCAAAGGCGCTCGCATCGGCTACGTGAAGGGCAATCCGTCCGTCAACGTCAAGACCGACGCGCTGTTGGCCTATGCGGGTTTGAGCCGCGATGACATCAAGGCCGTCTGGTTTGGCGGTTATGGCGTCATGAAGGGCGCGCGGCTGACAGGCAAGATCGATGGCTTTTTGATGTCACCCTATTCCGGCATCACCCGCGAGCTGGAATCTTCACCGGACGGCATCGACTGGGTGCAATTCGATCCCGCCGACAAGGAAGGTTGGGCCCGCATTAACAAGATCGCCCCGATGTACGCGCCGCTGTCCATCGACGACGGTGCCGGCATGGAAAAAGGCAAGCCCGTGAATATCATCGGCTTCCGCTATCCCATGATGGTCACCTACGCCAGCCGCAGCGAAGCGGAAGTCTATGAAGTCGCCAAGGCCATGGACGAGGCGTTTGACCTATACAAGAACGTCAACGCCACGACCAAGAACTGGGCCATCACCAAGGCAGGCAAGACCCCGGCCGATGTTGCCTGGCACCCCGGCTCCATCAAATATCTGAAGGAAAAGGGTGTCTGGAGCGCGGCGGACGAAGCTTGGAACACCAAGCGTATGGCCCGTCATGCCAAGGTTATTGAAGAGTGGGACAATGCCACGGATGCCTTCAATGCCTGGCGCGCGGCGGAGAAAAAGAAGAAAAACAAGATCAAGGTCTCCGAAGCCTGGCCGAAATATTGGGCCGACCATCGCAAGAAAGTCGGTCTCGACTAGTACCGCGATACAGAACTTGGAAATGGGCGGCTTCGGCCGCCCATTTTTTTGCCTATCGCGATGCGAATTTAGACAAGGCCATCCTTTAGATCCGCTTCATGCCGATCCCGTAATCGTTCCGCAACAGCGCCAAAGCCGCCGCCGCCCGGCAGGTCCAGCGTGATGACATCGCCCTTGTTGAGGCGAAATGGCTTGCCGCCCTCGACTTCATCACCGTTGAGCAGAATTCTTTCGAGACTGCCGTTCTCGCCGCCATTGCGGCCAACGGGCGGGAAATTCAGACGCTGCGACAGCACCACCAAGGTGACCGGGCGCGGGCTGGTTATTTCCATCGCCACACGCTGGCCCAGGCCACCACGATACCGGCCGGCCCCGCCGGAGCCGGGCAGGAAGGATTTGTCATGGATCCGCACCGGCACGCCACGTTCCAGCACTTCCACCGGCGTGGTCGAAACATTGGTGGGAAAGCTGAGAGTTGAAATGCCGTCCTGATCGGGCCGGGCACCCTGGCCGCCGTTAAAGAAGAAAATCGTCGAAAACGGCCGGTCATCGTTATTCCAACCGGACATGGCGAAACCATGCAGCGGAATGCCGCTTTCCGCCGGCACCCGGTCCGGCAGGGCCTTAGCCAGGGTGTTGAAGATGGCGGAGGTACAATAATGCCCCACCGTCGCCCTGGCCTCCACCGCCGCCGGGTATTTCGGATTCAGGAAACAGCCATCAGGCGCCTGGATCGTAATGGGGCGAAAATTACCCTCGTTGTTGGGCACATCAGGCAGCAGCACGCATTTCAGGGCATAGGTCGAATAAGCCTGGGTATAGCCAAGCACGGAATTCAGGGGCGAAGGGTTCTGCGGCGAGCTGCCGGCGAAATCGGCCACCAGTTCGGCGCCCCTGACATCGATCCGGCAGTGCATTTCCAGCGAATTCTGGCTATCGAAGGAATCTATTTTCGTGGTGGAGCTGTAGATACCATCGGGAATTTGCTCAATCGCCCGGCGCATGGCGACCTCGGTCAGATCCATGATCCGATTGGCCAAGCCCCACATATCCGCCATGGCGTATTCCGCCAAAAGATCGGTAACGCCGGTACCCATGCGTTGGCAGGCCCCCACCATGGCATGAATGTCGCCGCTGACTTCGTCCGGTACACGCACGTTCTGGCGGATAATGTCGTAGAGGGTTTCATTGCGCTGGCCGGCCTCGTACAGCTTCAGGATCGGGATTTGCAGGCCTTCTTCATAGATATCCTTGTTGTCCGGCGCCCGCCGACGGCCCCCGATATCCGCCATATGGGCGATGGAACCGGCAAATCCAACCAAGGTATCACCATGAAAAATTGGCGCGGCGATGGTCAAATCCGGCAGATGACCAGTGCCAATCCAGGGATCATTGGAAATAATCACATCACCGGGGCGCAGGGTGTCAGCGGGATATTTAACCAAGAAGGCGCGTACCGACATGGGCAGCGTGCCGATGAACGAGGGAATGGACCGGGTCGCCTGCGCAACCGACTGGCCATCGGGCGCCAACACCATGCAGGTGTAGTCATGGGATTCGCGTACCACAGTGGAAAACGATGTGCGGTGCAGCGCCAACGCGGCCTCGTCAATTACCGAGATCAGGCGGGTCCACAGAACTTCGACGGTAATGGGATCAAGTGTCTCCGTAGGGTCCATAGGAGCTTATTCCTTGAAGTCGATAATGATGTTGGCGGCCGGATCCAGGTGGAAGGTGGTATCCGGGCCGGTCAGAATGGAGGTTTCACGTTCTTCGATAATGGCCGGGCCCTCAAAGACCTCGCCCAACGGCAGCCGATAGCGGTCATACACGGCCGTCTCGACATAACCGCCCGCAGCCTCGAAATAGACCGGGCGCCGGCCTTTCAGCGCCGTGCCGCCGGTCTGGTCAATCATTGGTGCGATTTCAAGCTTGGGCCGTGGGGTCAGCACCCGGGCCCGCAAACCAACAATTTCCAAGGGTACATCGGGCGGTTGGTGGCCATACACGTTCTGATAAATCGCCCCAAAGCCGGCGTTCAAGTCCGTTAGGGATATCTCGGCCTCACCATCGGAAATCGGCACCGTGACGGAATAACCCTGTCCCTGACAACGCATATCGATGGAGCGTTGCATGACAATTTCACTGCCGCCGCCAATCAGCTTGGCTAGGGCCGCCTCGCCGTTGCGGTGCATGGCACGGTAATGCGCCCCGACCGCGCCCCAATCGACGGCATCAAGCCGGGCGAAATAGGCGGTCACCAGTTCGACCGCCGGCAATGCCGCCAGACAACCGATGGCGGAGGCAACACCGGCACCAAAGGGGCACAACAGCCGGCGCAAACCCAACTTTCGCGCCAGGGCATAGGCATGCACCGGGCCGGCGCCGCCAAAGGCGATCATGGCGAAATTGCGCAGATCGATGCCTTTTTCCGCCCCATGGGCCCGGATCGCTGCTGCCATGCTTTCATTGACCACGTCGTGAATACCCCAGGCGATCTGCTCCACCGACATACCCAGATGGCCGGCAATATCGGTCTCGATTGCCGCTTTGACGGCAGCCACATCAAGCGCCATATCGCCGCCCAGAAAATGCGCCGGATCTAAATAGCCCAGGATCAAATCCGCATCGGTGACGGTGGGTTGGGTGCCGCCCCGGCCATAACAGACCGGGCCCGGGTCGGCGCCCGCCGATTTTGGCCCCACATTGAGCAGGCCCAGATCATTGACATGGGCGATGGAGCCGCCGCCCGCGCCTATTTCAAGCAATTCGATGGCTGAAATCTGCAATGGAAAGCCGCTGCCGCGCTTGAACCGATGCACATGGCCGACTTCGAATTCATGGGTGATGGCCGGCTCACCGCCGTGAATGACCGATATCTTGGCCGTCGTACCGCCCATATCGAAGGCGATGGCATCGGGTTGTTCCAAGGCTTCACGGGCAAAATGCGCGGCGGCGATGGCGCCGGCCGCGGGTCCGGACTCAATCATCCGCACCGGAAACGTATCGGCCACGTCGGAAGCCGGCCCAATGCCGCCGTGGGAGAGCATCATGGAGGCTTCCTGGGGCATGCCCAAATCCGCCAGGCCCTGGTTCAAACGGCCTACATAGGTTTGCACAAGGGGTTTCACATAGGCATCAACAACGGTGGTGGAGGTTCGCTCGAACTCCCGAACCTCGGCCGAGACCTGGTGCGATACGCTAACCGTCAAGTTGGGGAACAGCCGCGCCGCGATCTCGGCCACCCGCGCCTCGTGTCCAGGATGGGCATAGCCATGCAACAGGCAGATCGCCAAGGATTCGATGCCGGCATCCTCAACCAGTTGGGTGAGAACGTCCACAACCTCCGCCTCGTCCAGCGGCGTCAGAACATTGCCGTCAAAATCGACCCGTTCATTGACCTCCATACGGCGCTGGCGCGGCACCAGGGGTGCGGGCATGCGCAGGCCAAGGTCATAGATGTCGTAGCGCGCCTCGCGGCCCATTTCCAAGGCATCGCGAAAGCCGGCGGTGGTGATCATGCCGGTACGCGAACCCTTGCCCTCGAGCACCGCATTGGTCGCCACCGTGGTGGCATGCACCACATCGCGCACCGCCGTTGCAGGTAATCCGGTTCGCTGCAAGATTTCATCGGCACCGGCAAGTGAGCCTTCCGAAGGGTCGTCCGGCGTGCTCAGGATCTTGGCGAACCAGACTTTGGCGCTGTCATCATCGACCAGGACAACGTCGGTAAATGTGCCGCCCACATCAATGGCAAGACGGCAGGATGCTTGAGACATATAGTTCGACCCTTACTGGATTTCGAGACGGCATTGAAGCACGGCGGGAGCGGTTGTTGACAGGCGCTTTTTTGCCCATACTGTCACCGTTACAATAAATATCATGGTAAGCCCTATGTCTCCCCCATTTTCAAAATTCGCCCAATCCGTTGGTGGCTCCACGGTTGTCGGCATGCGCCGTCAGGCCGACGCCCTGGAAGCCAAGGGCATGAGCGTTGTTGATTTCGGCATTGGCGAACCGGATTTCGAGGCACCGCCACCGGTTCGGGAAGCGGCCATCAAGGCCATTCGCGATGGTCACGGCAATTATATCGACCCACGCGGCCTGATCGAGCTGCGCGAAGCCATCGCGGAATTCGAGAACAGTCAACATGGCCTGAATATCAGTCCCGAGCAGATCGTCGTGACGCCCGGCTCGTACGGCGGTCTGACGCTGATTACCAGGGCGCTGCTTGATCCGGACGACGAAGTGCTGGTCATCGAACCGGGTTGGGGGCCGTATAAGGCGATGGTCAAGCTGACGGGCGCGAAGCCGGTTGGCGTGCCAATGAGCACCCGGCAGGGCCGCTTCGTCATCGACGGCGAACGTCTGGAGGCCGCCGTCACGGCGAGGACCCGCGCAATTGTCGTCAACACGCCATGGAATCCGACAGGCCGGGTGCTGTTGGCGGAAGAGCTTGCCGCCGTGGCCGGGGTCGCCGAACGCCATGATCTTTGGATTATCGCCGACGAGGTTTACAGCGAATTGGTTTATGCCAATGCCGCCCATGTTTCGGCCGCCACGTTGGGCGCGGATATTGCCGCGCGCACGGTGATCGCGACCTCGCTGTCGAAATCGTTCGCCATGACGGGCTGGCGCCTGGGCTACTGCGTCGCGCCGCCGGAATTGGCCGAGCTGCTGGCGCGGCTCAATCAATACGCCTCGCGCTGCGCCACCTCGATCGTGCAATATGCCGCCGTCGCCGCGTTTCGCGACAGCGCATCATATGTGGCCGAGATGCGCCATGAGTACGCGCTACGCCGCAATGCCATCACCGATGGTCTGAACCAAGTCGCCGGCGTCGAATGCCCCCTGCCCGAGGGTACGTTCTATGCCTTTCCGCAAATTCCCGAAGCCTGGGGCGACAGCAAGGACGTGGCCAACGATCTGCTGAACAATGCCGGCGTCCTGCTGACGCCGGGCTCCTCGTACGGACCGGCCAGCCGCCATCATCTGCGGCTTTCATTCGCCACATCCCTGGAAACCATCGAGGACGGCATCGCGCGCCTGCAAGAGGCTTTGCCACCCCGTGACTGATCAACGGGCACCAGATTGGTTCCAACGTGCCCTGGCGCATGAGCCAACATCGCATCGGGTGCCGGTATTGGATTGCGATATCCATTATCTACGTTGGGGGCCGGCAGCTTCGGAACGGCCCGGCATACTTTTCCTTCACGCGGGTGGAGCGCATGCCCGGTGGTGGTCCTTCATCGCGCCCTTCCTGGCCGAGGACCGGGCCGTCGCCGCCATTGACTTTTCCGGCATGGGCGACAGCGGCCGCCGGGAAAACTACAGCAGCGAATGCCATGTTCCTGAAATCGGCGCGGTGTTGGCCCATGCCGATCTGGGGCAGCGGCCAATTATCGTGGGCCATAGCTTCGGCGGCTTCATGGCCATGTGTTACGGCAATCGTCACGGTGCCGATCTGTCAGGCATGGTCTTCGTCGATACGCCCCTGCGCCCGGCGGTCGAGGCCAAGGCCGACCCAACCCAGGCCTATACCCGGCCAAAGCCGGTGCATCCCGATCTGGACACTATCCTCAAGCGCTTTCGCCTCGGTCCCGCCCAACCTTGCGGGAACGGCTATATTCTTGACTACATCGCGCGGCACTCGGTAACGGAATGCGAGGGCGGCTGGACCTGGAAGTTCGATGTCGCCGCCCGGGGCGCCTCCCACCACGACGAACCCTTGGTGGACTATCTAACCAGCTTGGCTTGCCCCAAGGCACTGATATATGGCGGCGATAGTTCAATGGTAACCTCCGACATCGCGGCCTATATGCGCGATTTATTCAAGCCGGGCGAGCCGATTATCTGCATGCCGGAAGCCCATCATCACCTTTTTCTCGACCAACCGCTTGCTTTCGTGGCCGCCTTGCGCGCTATTCTCTCGGGCTGGAATGCGTGAGCCGAATATCCATGGGAATGTTATATGACCAAGAAACTTGATCCTTCCTATCGTCCCGAATTCGCCGTTCTGAATGGTGAAGTCGTACCGTTCGGCGAGGCGAAAATTTCCATCATGGCACCGGGCCTGACTTTCGCCGCGACGGTTTTCGAAGGTATGCGCGCCTATTGGAACCCGGATCACGAACAGCTCTATGTGCTGCATCTGCAGGATCATCTGGAGCGGCTGGAATTTTCCATGCGCGTCATTGAACTGGAGAGCCCGCCGTCGATCCAGGAATTCACCGCCCAGGTGATCGCCGGGCTGCGGGCCAATAATCTACGCGAAGACTGTTATGTCCGGGTACAGACCTATGTGGACGATTGGGGCGAGATGATCGCCACCAGCCCGGTCGGCAGCTCCGTCATCTGCCGGGCCCGGCCCCGCGTCGATGCCTTCGCCACGGGCAAGCATTTCGCGGTCAGCAGCTGGCGCCGCAATGCCGATGACGCCTCGCCGCCGCGCATCAAGGCGACGGCAAATTATCTCAACAGCCGCCTGGCGGGGTTAGAGGCCAAGCGCATTGGCGCCGACGGCGGCATCATCCTGAACCGCGACGGCACGGTCAGCGAAGGGCCGGGGGGCTGTCTGTTCATTGTCCGGGACGGCTGTCTGATCACGCCGCCGGTTACCGCCGGCATTCTGGAGAGCATTACCCGGCGCACCCTGTTGCATCTGGCCGATGACATGGATTTGGTCGCGGTTGAGCGCGATGTGGGACGTACGGAGCTTTATCTGGCCGAGGAATGCTTCTATTGCGGTACCGGCCAGGAAATCGTGCCGATCCTGTCGGTTGACGGCAAGACATTGGGCAACGGTGAACCCGGTCCCCTGACCCGGCATTTGCAATCGGCCTACGACAATATCGTGCGCTGCCGCGACGAAGCCTATAAGGACTGGCTGACGCCGGTTTATGATTGAGAGTTTAGAATGAGCAAAACAGAACTGAACGCGGTCCGCCTCGGCCTGATCTGGCGGCGCCTTGACGGCATTGTCGATCAGGTGGCCGAGACCTTTCTGCGCGCGGCTTTTTCGGTCGTGGTACGTGACAATTACGACATGGCGTTCAGTGTCTTCGATAGCCAGGGCCGGCAATTGACCCAGTCAAAGCGCTCCATCCCCAGCTTCATGGGCACTTTGCCGCGCACCCTTGATGCGGTGTTGGAAAAGTTTCCGGTATCGCAGCTTAATCCCGGCGATGTCATCATTTCCAACAACGCCTGGATCGGCACCGGCCATCTGAACGATATCTCCATGGTACATCCCATATTCCGGGGCGACGAATTGGTCGCCTTCGCGGCCTCCACCGCCCATACCGTGGATATCGGCGGCGCGCCCTCGCCCAGTGCGAAGGATTGTTTCGAGGAAGGCCTGTGCATTCCCATTTGCAAGATCGTCGTGGCCGGCCAGGACAACCCGGTGGTACTGGATTTCCTGACCGAGAACCTGCGCCAGCCGGCGGAAACCCTAGGTGATATTCGCGCGCAATTCGCCGCCTATCGCGACTGCAACGTCAAACTGATGTCTTTGATGGACGAAGAAGGCCTGGATGATTTGATCCCCGTGGCCGATGAAATCATCGCCCGCTCGGAACAAAGCATGCGCGCCGCCATCACGGCCCTGCCCGATGGCCGCTACAGCGACGGCTTTGATATCGACGGCGTCGATGTGCCCCTGCGTGTCGAGTGCACGGTGACTATTGACGGCGATCAGCTGTCGGTGGATTTCGCCGGCACCTCGCCCCAGGTGCCCTGGCCCATCAACAGCGTTCTGAATTATACCCAGGCCTATGCCCGCTATGCCGTGAAATGCCTGGTCGACCCGGACGCGCCGAACAATGCGGGTTCACTGGCCCCGGTGCATATTACCGCGCCTGAAGGATCTTTGTTCAACGCCACGCCGCCCGCGCCGGTCTGGGGCCGGCATCTGTCGGGTCACTACGTGCCGGCGGCGATCCTTGGCGCCATGGCACCGATCATGCGGGACCACATCGTGGCCGAGTCCGGCTCGCCCCTTTGGAATGTCTATTTCGCCGGCCGCCACGACGATGACCGCGGCAATTTCGTGAAGATGTTCTTCATGAACGGCGGCCATGGCGCCCGCTCGCACGGCGATGGTCCGGGCTGTCTGAGTTTTCCGTCCAACGTCTCGAACCAGCCGATTGAGGCGTTCGAACATCAGGTGCCCATGCTGGTGCGGGAGAAAGCCTTTATTCCCGATTCAGGCGGCGCTGGTAAGTATCGAGGCGGTAATGCCCAACGCCTGGTGTTCGAGGCGCGCGGCGACAATCCCATCACCATGACCATTCGGCACGAGCGTATCCATTACCCGCCGCGCGGTTTGCTGGGCGGTTTACCCGGCCGGGCCGGGGTGGACATGGTCAATGGCGAAATTATCGAGGCGAAATCCCGCTCCGTGCTGGAAAGCGGCGACCAGGTCGTCTTCGAAACACCAGGCGGCGGCGGCTTGTTCGCGCCGTCGGAGCGGGATGACGATTTGATCAAACAAGATATTGAAAGTGGCCTGACGACAGCCGCAGCTGCCCGGGAGTTCTACGAGTATGAGTGATATGGAAACGGGCGACTGGCGCGTTGGCGTCGATATTGGCGGCACTTTTACCGACGTTGTGTTGTGGCGCGAAGGTTCGGAAAACCTGGTGCAGGTGAAATTACTGACCACGCCGGATGATCCCTCTCGCGCGGTTCTGGATGGTGTCGGCGAAGCACTGGCGGAGGCCGGGATCGGTGCGGCACAGCTGACATCCGTCGTACATGGCACCACCTTGGTGGCCAATGCCCTGATCGAACGCAAGGGCGTCGCCACGGCCCTGATCACCACCCAAGGTTTCCGCGATGTGCTGGAGATTGGCCGGGAATGGCGCTACGACCTGTTTAATCTCGACATCGAAATGCCCACCCCCTTGGTGCCCCGGCGCCTGTGCCTGGAGATCGATGAACGCCTGGACGCCACCGGCGCGGTGGATACCCCCCTCGATCTGGAGCAGCTGCCCGGCATAATCGCGGCCCTGGGCGCCGCTGATGTCAAATCGGTGGCGGTTTGCCTGTTGCATGCTTATCTGAACCCGGCCCACGAACAGGCTGTCGGCAGCGCCATCGCCCAGGCCATGCCGGGTCTTGCGGTATCGCTGTCGTCCGCCGTCAGTGCGGAAATGGGCGAATACGAACGCACCTCGACGACCGTCGCCAACGCCTATGTGCACCCGATTTTCCGTGATTATGTGGAACGCCTGGCCGGCGCCTTGCAAGAACTGGGCTACAGCCGGGAGCTGTTGTTGGTCCTCTCCGACGGCCGGGGCATCGCCGCTGACGTTGCGGTGAAATATCCCATTCGCCTGGTCCAGTCGGGACCGGCGGCGGGCGCCGAGGCGGCACGTCTGTTCGGCGAGCTGGCACGGCAACGGGACATCCTGTGTTTCGATATGGGCGGCACCACCGCAAAGGCCTGTCTGATCCATGATGGCGAACCGGAACGCACGGTCAATTTCGAGGTTGCGCGCGAAACCCGCTTTGCCGAGGGCAGCGGCCTGCCGTTGCTTATCCCCGCCATCGACATGATCGAAATTGGTGCCGGCGGCGGTTCCATCGCACGTGTTGACCAGCGCGGTTTGCTGCAGGTCGGACCGGACAGCGCCGGCGCCGATCCCGGTCCCGCCTGTTATGGCCGGGGCAATGAATTTCCAACCGTTACCGATTGCGATCTGCTGCTGGGCTATCTGGATGCGGACTCTTTTCTTGGCGGCAAGATGAAGCTGGATCGCGCGGCGGCGGAAAAGGCAATACAGACCCATCTGGCGGATCACTTAGGCATCAGCGCAACAGAAGCTGCCTGGGGTGTGCACGAAACAGTTACGGCCAACATGGCTCAGGCCGCGACCATCCATGCCATCGAACGGGGCCTGGACGCGACCCGCTTCGCCATGCTGCCTATTGGCGGCGCCGGCCCGGTGCATGCCTGCAGCATGGCCCGGAAAATGGGCATCGCCCGTCTGGTCTGTCCCGCCGGCGCCGGTGTCGCCTCGGCCATCGGCATGTTGGCGGCGGCCAAGTCATTCGAGATCGGCCGTGCCGCGCCGGCCGAGCTGTCGAGCCTGGATTTCGCCAAGGCGGCGGACTTGTTGCGCGAAATGGCCGAGGAGGCATCGGCCCTGGTCAGCAGCGCCGGCGCCGAGGAAGCGGAGGTTACGCGGCGCTTCAGCGTGATGATGCGCTATGTGGGACAAGGTTACGAAATCGAGGTGCCAGTGAGCCTGGAAATGATCGAACGGCAGGACCGCGAGGCGCTGTCGGCAGGTTTTTCCGAATGCTATTCCAACCGCTATGGCCGCAGCGAGGATATGCCGGCTGAACTGCTGTCCTGGCGGCTGGCGGTAACCGGGCAACGCTCTACCCTGGGCGATACCTTGGGCCAGCGTTCGGTAGCGGGCGTGGCGGCACCGGTCAGCAAAACCACGCGGCCGGTCTGGTTCGACGCTGGTTTTGTCGAGACGCCGGTATACAAGCGCGCCGATTTCGGCACCGGCAGCAGGATTACGGGGCCGGCGATTATTGAAGAGAACGAATCTACCTTGGTCCTGCCCGCCGGCTTTCAACTGAGCGTCGATGCCGCGTTGAATCTAATATTGGAAACCACATCATGAACGCTGCAACGACCACCTTTCTGGATTGGTTCGCCAGCCGTTTAAAGAAGGCCGGGCTGGACCGCGCATTTGGCGTGCCGGGCGGCGGCGCCAGCCTGGATCTGATGCAAGCCCTACGCCGCCAGGGGGTGGAGACGGTCGTCACCGCCCGTGAAGACGCCGCCGTCATGATGGCCGGCATCTCGGGCGTACTTGCCCAGGGACCGGGACTGGCCTTTACCACCAAGGGACCGGGACTGGCGAACGCAACCAATGGACTGGCCTCCGCCGCATTGGACCGCATGCCGGCATTGCTGGTTGCCGAATCCTTTACTGACGGCGAATTGGAATTCCTCTCGCATCAGGTCTATCCACAGTCGGAGCTGGTCGCGCCGCTGTTGCGGCAAGGCCAGGGCGCCGAGCTGCCGCCGGACCGGGATGCGGTTGAGGACTGGATTAATGGCAGTGGTGCCGCACCTGCGGTAATGTTTCCTTCCGCTTCCGACTTCAACCGGCAAATGCCGGACGATTGGCAGCCCCGTGATAGAACCGGATCGGCAGCACCGGACCTTGAACAGGCCCAATCGCTGTTGCGCGCATGCAAGCGGCCTATTGTCATCATGGGATTGGAGGCGGCCAATTCAGACCTGACCGCCGGTCTGCGGGCTTTTGCCAGTAAGTTAGGCGCGCCAGTATTGTGCACCTATATGGCCAAGGGCTGTATCCCCGACGATGATCCCCACTATGCCGGCATCTTCACCGGCGGCGCGATCGAGCAGGCGGCAATGGAGGCCGCCGACCTGATTGTCCTGGTTGGTCTGGACCCGGTTGAGCTGTTGCGCAAGCCCTGGGCCTTTTCCGCCCCCGTGCTCGACCTGGCGGAACGCGCCTACGATCCGCACTATATGACGCCGGCGGGACAGGTCATTGCGCCATTGCTGGAAACCTTGCCCGCCCTCGCCGTCGGGATTGACGGCAGTGGCTGGGAGCCAACGGAAATCGCCGAACTTCGGATGGGTTTCCTGCACGGCATGGCAAGCGGCGACAGCGGCGGGTTGTCATCCACAGCGGTGGTCAAGGCGACGCGCGATGCCTTTGTTGATCACCCCAGATTATGCGTCGATGCGGGTGCGCATATGTTTTCCGCCTGCGCTTTTTGGCCGGGCAAGGCACCCCGTGATGTCCTGATCTCCAACGGTCTTGCCTCCATGGGTTTTGCGGTGCCCGCGGCCATCGCCACCGCCTTGCACGAGCCGGAACGCGGCGCCATTGCGATGACCGGCGACGGCGGATTTCTGATGTGCCTGGGCGAATTGAAGACAGCGGTGGAGACCAAGGCCAACGTGACCATCATCGTTTTTAACGATGGGCGCCTGTCGCTGATCGATATCAAGCGCGAGGACCGGCAGATGCCTGATCTGGATCTAAGCTGGACAGCCCCGGATTTCGCCGCCGTGGCGCGCGGTTTTGGCTTTGCAGCCTGGCAAGTGGAACAGGACGCAGAATTGATGCCAGCCCTGAACGCCGCTGCAAGCGCATCCGGCCCGCGCCTGATAGATATCAGGATCGATGCCAGCCCGTATCGGGAGCAGCTGCGCGCCCTGCGTGGCTAAACCGCTAAATCCGGTCGGCGCCGTAGTACAGCATCACCTTGTGCTGGGCTTCCGCGAAGAACAGCCAACGCTCCAGAACCACGCCAATACTGACGGACACCGCCGCCAAGGCCGCCACCATCAGGCTAACCTGGCCGGACGTCGCCGCCTGGAGCACGATCAAGACCAGCGGCGCCAGAAAGGCCAATAGGTGGGTCAGGCGGCGCAGTTTTTCGGCATGCTTGCGCGCCACGGCGAAACCCATTTCCTTGAGCAGGTAATTATCCTGCACATGGGGTGGATCCAGTGGACGCACGGCGCCAAAGCTCTCCAGCCCGGTGGCAGAGGCAATGGTGCTGTCGCCGACTGCGCTGTCGATGGCCCGCCAATAGGCAATCTTCAACAACCAAGCAGCTGCCAGTGCGGCGAAACAAATCGCCTGGAGTAACGCATGGCCGCTGACGAATGGCGCCAGCACCGCGTTCAGCCACAGGGCCCCGGTGGCAAGTGCGAGGATCAGATAATTCCAAGGTACCAGGGGATGATGCCAACGGGGAATGGCGGCGAGCGAGCGGTAAATCATTGAGGTGCTATAGACGGTGGCAACGGACAACAGCGCCGCGCCCCATCCGGCCATGGCCCAGATGCCGTCGTTTTGTTGCAGCAGCAACCAGCCATAGGCAAACAATGCCGCCGGGCCATAGCCGATGATGGCCAGCACGCCCTCCCGCGACAGCCACGAGGAACGCCATTGGCTCAAGGCCCGCCAGGCCCGCTCCGGACGGCCCAAATGGGCGGTGGAGGCCAACAGGCCGGCGCTGATCAAGGCCAGGGCCAGACCAAGGGCGAAAACGCCAAAGGCGCGGTCATCGGGCAAGTCGCCGGTTGCGCGCAGAATGCCCAACAGGGCCAACAGGCCATAGCCGGTGCCGGTGGCGGTGGTCAGAAATATAACGGAATAGGCTGGTTGCATGATCTGTTCCTACCCCTAACGCGACAATACGCGGTCAATCCAACCAAGGAAGCCGCCAGCGTCCGCAGCGTCTTCCAGGCTGGCGCCATCGCCCACGGTGGCGCTAGACCGGGGCGGCAGATAGCGATTGGTTGGTTTCAGGCCCATCTCCGCCAGCAGCTCCACGCCGCCCCGCTCAGCGGTGAGCTGCGAGACATCCGAGTCGGGATCATTGAAATCGCCGAAATGCCGCGCCCTGGCCGGACAGGCGTTGACACAGGCCGGCTGACGTTCGGCCGGTTCCAGGTTCTCGTTATAGATGCGGTCAATACACAAGGTGCATTTCTTCATCACGCCGCCGTCGCCGTCGAATTCGCGGGCGCCATAGGGGCAGGCCCAGGAACACAGCTTGCAGCCGATGCATTTGTCTTCATCAACCAGGACAATGCCATCCTCGCCGCGTTTATACGAGGCCCCGGTGGGACAGACCGTGACGCAGGGCGCTTCTTCGCAATGCAGGCAGGAGCGGGGGAAATAGACCGTGCGGCCCGCCATATTTGAACTGCTATCGGCTTCAGCCTCAAAGCCATGCACCCGGTTCAGCCAGACGCCGTCAACGTCCTTACCATAGGGGTCGGTATCGGGCAGGGGTGCCACATGACCACCGGTGTTCCATTCCTTGCAACTGACCGCACAGGCATGACAGCCGACGCAGGTATCGAGATCAATTACCAGGCCAAGGCGCTTGGCCGGCGGTATGCTTGGCAGCGACGTCATGATTTGCCACCGCCCTTCTTAATGCCGTAGCGCAGGATGGCGGGGCGTGGCCCGACGCCGGGCGGTAACGGCAGCGGCCTGAAACCCGGCTCTGTCACGGCGGCATCCGCGGATGCCTTGCTGATCCGCACGCGCAGATCGAACCAAGCAGCCTGTCCGGTAATGGGATCGGCATTGGCCTGACGATGCGCCCCAGGATTATTGGCATCATCGGGGGGCAGCAGATCCTCGATCAAATGGTTCAGCAGAAAGCCTTTCTCGACCTCCGGTGCATCCGGAGCCAGGTTCCAGGCGCCGGCCCGTTTGCCAATGGCATTCCAGGTCCAGACCGTCCGCTCATTCACCCCGGCCATGATCCGCACCTGAGCCTTGATCTTGCCATGGCGGCTTTCCAGATGGACCCAGCCGTCGTCGGCGATATCGTGCTCCTTGGCCACGCTTTCGGAAATATACAGGCGGTTCGCGGTATGGATCTGCCGCAGCCAGGCATTTTGCGAACCCCAGGAATGATACATCGCCGCCGGCCGTTGGCTGATGGCGTGCAGGGGATAATCCTCCGCCACCGTACCGTCCACGGCGCTGGGCGGATACCAGATCGGCAGGGGATCGAAAAATCTTTCGATCCGCTTGCGCTGCCCCTCGGGCGGTTGTTGTTCGCCATGGCCGCGGGCAGCCAAACGAAAGCGCTGCAGGGCCTCGGTATAGAGCTGCAACACAATAGGATCGCCGTGACCGATGAAGCCCATCTTGACCGCATAATCCAGATAGGACCGGTTGGCATGCTTGAAATAGCGTTGTTCGGGCGCCAATTCGTCGTGCCAGAAGCATTCGTTGTCCACGTAACGGGCAAGCTGATCAGGGTTCGGCGCGCCCTGGCCCTGGCTTTGCCCATCCGCGCCACGCCAGCCGGCCAACGAGCCGACGCCGGGGCTGCGTTCATGATTGGCCAGATAGTCGGGATAGCCGCCCGGATAACGCGCCGTGCCTTGCTCATTCACCAAACCGGGCAGGCCCAGACGCACGCCCAGTTCCAACAGCACATCCTGGAATGGCCTAACATCGCGGTCCGGGGTCAGCACGGGCTGGCGGATGGCATCCGCCGGACCATCGGCGTTGGAGATCGGCCGGTCCAACATAGAGACACAGTCCCAGCGTTCCAGATAAGTGGTGTCGGGCAGGATCAGGTCGGCATAGGCCACGGTCTCGGAAAAGAAGGCGTCGGAATAGATAATGTGGGGGATTTTGTACTCACCGCTGTCCGGGTCCTTGTCCGTCAGCATATCCATGGTTTCGGACGTGTTCATGGAGGAATTCCAGGCCATGTTGGCCATGTACATGAACAAGGTATCGATGGGGTAGGGATCGCCCCGGTGAGCGTTAGCGATCACCGTATGCATCATGCCATGGGCCGAGATCGGCGCTTCCCAGGAAAAGGCGTGATCAATGCGGCAGGGCGTGCCATTGGCCTCGACCAACAAATCATCCGGCCCTTGGGGAAAACCCAGGGGTGGGCCACCCAAGGGGCTGCCGGGCACCACGTCGCCGGGCTTGCCGGCGGGCTTCAAACCGGGCGGCGCAGGTTTTGGAAACGGCGGCTTATAGCGGAAGCCGCCCGGCACATCGATGGTGCCCAGCAGCATTTGCAATATATGTAGACTGCGGCAGGTCTGAAAACCATTGGCGTGGGCGGAAATACCGCGCATGGCGTGGATCGCCACCGGGCGGCCGATCATCTGTTCGTGACGGCGCCCGGCCCAATCGGTCCAGGGCACGTCCAGCACGACTTCCTCGGCAAAGGCGGCATGGGCCAGTTCAGAGGCAATGCGCCGGATGGTTTCCGCCGACAGGCCGGTCTGGTCCGCCACCGCGTCGGGGCCGTACTGGGCATCCAGATAGCGCTCCGCCAACAGATGGAACACCGGCACCGCCCCACGGCCATCGGGCAGGGTGACACGATCTTTCAGGGAGGGATTGATATCCGTGGCCAGGGCGTTGACGGTGGAATTCTTGACGCTGTCCCAACAAAGCGGATTGCCGTCGCCATCGCGGGCGAACAGACCGTCATCGTCAGCGCCGGGATCTTCAATCACCAGCCAGGGCGCGTTGGTATAGCGGGCCAGATAGTCCAGATCCACCTTGCCCGCGCGCAGCAACTCATGCACCAGGGCCAGTACCAGCAAACCGTCACTGCCCGGCGTGACCGCCAGCCATTCGTCGGCGATGCCGGCATAACCCGTGCGCACCGGGTTGACAGCGACATATTTCGCGCCGCGCTGCTTTAGGGTCGCCAGACCAGTCTTGATGGGGTTGGAATCATGATCTTCCGCCACCCCGAACATCATGAAATAGCGGCAATGCTCCCAGTCCGGTTCGCCAAATTCCCAAAACGAGCCGCCAATGGAATAAAGCCCTGCCGCCGCCATATTGACCGAGCAAAAGCCGCCGTGGGCCGCATGATTTGGCGTGCCGAACTGGCTGGCCCACCACCCCGTTAGGGCCTGGCTTTGATCCCGGCCAGTGAAAAAGGCCAGCTTGCGCGGATCCTCGCTGCGGATCGGATCGAGCCAGGATGTAGCCAGGTCCATGGCTTCGTCCCAGCTGATCGCCTTGAACTCACCGCTGCCCCGCTCACCCACCCGCAACAAAGGTTGCGACAGCCGAGCCGGGGAATGATGCTGCATGATCCCCGCCGAGCCCTTGGCGCAGAGCACGCCGCGATTGACGGGATGGTTGCGGTTGCCCTCGATATAGCGCAGTTCGCCATCGCGCAGATGCACCTTGATGCCGCAACGGCAGGCGCACATGTAACAGGTGGTGTATTTGATTTCGTCCGATACGGCAGGCGACAAATCAACGCGGCCCGTGCCGTCATCTACAATCGTCATTCAAGTGCGCTCCCCAGGGCCACGCGGGGCGCGGCGTACACATGTATTGATCATAATTGCCATTTTCCCGAAGTACAATCGGCCAGCCTCACCCGCCGGCCACCCAGACATGGCGGAAATGCCGAGCACGGCTCAAAGCCCTGGGATTAATCGCCGGCTGCTGCTTCCACCAAATGCCGGTCTTCCTCCAATTGATAACGCGGGGTCAGATCCCGGGGCGAACGCACATCGTCGGCGCTTTCGTCCGAGGCGGTTGATTTCCAGGCATCGCCCTCGGGCCAGGTTTGGTTCAGAGTGACGATCTGGCCCGGTTCAGACAGACCTTCCAGCGCCGCCATGGCTTCCCGTGCAATGGCCAGCTGTTGCGCCGGCGCAAAAAGCGGTCCGCCGCCATGGCCCAGGGGGAAATCCATGAACACGGCGCGGGGCGGATTGCCACGCTCAACAATATCCAGGGCGGTACCCACCACGATGGTGGCAATGCCGCGATCTTCCAGGTAACGCGCGATCAGACACACGGTCTGATGGCAGACGGGTCACAATGGAACCAAATAAGCGACATCGACGCCTTCCTTGGCGAAAGCCTCGTAAATGGCCGGGGCGACTTCCTCATCGACGCGCCGTTTGGAATAAACCGCGCCCATGCAGGAGAAAAAATTATCCGCCAGGCCGCCGATCACGCCTTCATCCACCAATTGGCGCAATGGCTCGATGGGAAAGGCGCAATTGGGATCGCGCCGGGCATCGGGCAGATAATTTTCCGTCAAATGGGAAAAGCGCAAATTTTCCACCGGCGTATTCGATGGGATCGGCCGATGCGAGGTGTCATCCTTGTAGAAATATGCCTCCTGCCCGGCCACATAGGTTCCCGCCGTAGTCATCATGCCGACGCGGCATTCCGACAATGGTTTTGCCAAGGGCGTCCATGGCGGCGCCTCTGTTGCCTCGTGCCAGCCATAGGGGGCATAGCCCATCTTGCTATACTTCTCCCGAATGGTCCGCATATATTCAACCGTGCTCACAGCGATACTCCTTATCAAACCTTTGCCACATTCTAGAGCAGTGCCGGTTCACGCTCAACCACCGGCGATGGCCCGGGAAATCACGATCTTCTGAATATCATTGGTGCCTTCATAGATGCGGTAGACACGGACGTCGCGCAGGATCTTGGCGACCGGAAAATCTTCCAGATAACCGTAGCCGCCAAAGGTCTGTAGCGCGGCGGAGGCCACTTTCTCGGCCATGTCCGAGGCGAACAGCTTGGCCATGGAGGCCTCTTTCAGGCTGGGCGCGCCGCTGTCGTGAATTTGCGCGGCATGCAGATACAGCCGGCGCCCCGCCTCGATCTGGGTTACCATTTCGGCCAGGCGGAAGGCCACCGCCTGATGCTCCATGATCGGCTTGCCAAAGGCTTCCCGTTCCTTGGCGTAGGCCAGCGCGGCCTCGTATGCCGCCCGCGCCCCGCCTACGGCTTGAGCCGCGACACCGATACGGCCGGCCGATAGGTTGGCCAGCGCGATGCCTAGGCCACGGCCTTCCACGCCCAACAGGTCGGAGGCCGGGACCACCATATCCTCGAACGCCAGGGCACAGGTGTCATTGGTGCGGTGGCCCAGCTTGGCTTCCTCGCGCAGCACCTGATAGCCGGGATTGTCCGTGGCGGTGAGGAATGTCGAAATGCCCCGCTTGCCCGCTTCGGGATCAGTGACAGCGACGATCATGGCCACGTCGGCACGGCGCCCCGCGGTGATAAAGCTCTTATGGCCGTTCAGGATGAAGTTATCGCCCTGCCGCCCAGTGCGTTGTGCGCGGGTCAGGATGGAGGCGGCGTCAGAACCCGTGTGCGGTTCGGTCAGGGCGATGCAGCCGATCATCTCGCCGCTGGTCAGGCCGGGAAAAAAGCGTTGCTTCTGCGCTTGTGTGCCATGGTCGCGCAAGGCGGCCAAGACCGGTGAATTATTGGCCGCCATCAGATTGGCGATGCCGCCGTCGGCAGCGGAAATCTCCTCCATGGCCAGGACGTAAGAGACGAAATCAGCCCCGGCACCACCCCATTCGGGATCGATGCAGATGCCCATCAGACCGGCCTGGCCCATTTTGCGCAGCAGCTCCTTGGGAACGCCTGATTTGTCCCACTGCTTGATATTGGGCAGGATCTCGGTCTGAGCGAAACGCCGCGCCGTGTCCTGGATCATCCGCTGTTCGTCGTTCAGGAGCATGCTATTCGGCGGCACCCATGTGACCGGCCTGGGATATCTCCTGGTCGTCCTCGTACCAATGATCCATGCGGTCCCAATAGAACGCCACGTAGTCCTTGATCTCGGCGGTCTCGGGATAGGGCGTGGAATAGCTCCAGACCGCATTCTCGGCCTCCCGCTCCCCCACCTTCACGGTCCAATAGGCCGCATCGCCCTTGAAGGGGCAGTGGGTAAAATTGTCCGTCGCGACCAGCAGATCCTGACGCACATCGGCGAGGGGGAAGTAATAGACCGGGTCATGCTTGGTTTCGCACAGGTATTGCGCGCGGGCGGAATCCGCGATGGTTTCGCCATTGAAGGTAACGCGAATGCGCTTCGGGCACGGCTCGAAATGCACATCGTAGTCAGGGTGCTTGTCGTAAAGTGAGGGGCGCTGCGTGGTATCCGTCATACTTGATCTCCTCGCGTATCATCCTTGGGGCATCATCGCCTTGTTCGCCAGGTGGTGCAATGCCATGCTAAGCGGAACCCGCATTGCAAAGTATGAGGAAACATCACCATGGCAGGCCTGAACCGCAGCGATCTTAAGGGCAAGGCACAAACCGTGCTTGGTGTTATCGACCCGGACCTGCTGGGACAGACCCTGATGCATGAACACCTGCTGTGGGATATCCGTACCCCGGCCATGCAGGCGAACCCTGACCAGGGGCCCGAGATTAGCCTCTGTAATTGCTGGCAAATGAACTACGGCAGCCTCAAGGTACCCAACAACTACGTCTTCTTCGACCGCGATATCGCCATCGCCGAGGTTGAGCGCATGCGCACGGCGGGCGGCGAGACCATCGTGGAACTATCAACCGGCGGCCTGAAGCCCGACCCCGACGGCCTGATGGAAATTGCTCGCGCGACCGGCACTCACGTCGTCATGGGCTGTGGTCACTATGTGGATGAATACCAGGATCCGGCCAACCGGGACCGCGATATCGATGATTTCGCCGCCGAGATGGTGGCGCAGGTTTATGAAGGCGCCTGGGGTAGCGAGGCCCGCGCCGGCATCATCGGTGAAATCGGCTGTCAATCGCCCTGGACCGCGTTGGAGCAGCGGGTCATGGCAGGGGCCCTGATCGCGCAACAGGAAACCGGCGCGGCCCTGAATATTCATCCGGGCCGCGACGCGGACCAGCCACAAGAGGTCGCGGATTTCATTGCCGCCCGTGGCGGCGATACCGCGCGCCTGATCATCAGCCATGTTGACCGCACGGTGTTCGATGACGAGCGTCTGTTCCGCCTGGCCGACAGCGGCTGTGTCATTGAACTGGACCTGTTCGGTCAGGAACAGTCGTTTTATGGCCTTAACCTGGGCATCGACCTACCCAACGATGCCGACCGGCTACACTGGATTCGCCGCCTGATAGATCGCGGCCACCTGGACCAGGTGGTGATCTCCCACGATATCTGCTACCGCAGCCGGCTCAGCTGTTTCGGCGGCCACGGTTATGGCCATATTTTTGACAACGTGATCCCCCTGATGCGCCGGCGCGGCTTCTCTGAAGCCGAAGTCAACCGCATCATCGTGGAAACCCCGCGTCGCCTGTTGACCTTTGTCTAGCCGCCGGTGAAGTTCGGCTTTCGCTTGTTGGTAAAGGCGGTTACCGCTTCCTGATGGTCGGACGAGAAGTTGGATTGAGTTTCGACGCTGATGGACAGATCCATCATCGAATGGGCCAACTGGCGCAGAGGAATATTGGTCACCTGCTTGGTCCAGCGAATTGATTTCGAGGCGCCCGATGCCAAGCGGCGGGCCAGGCTGTAGACCTTGTCATCCAACTCATCGGCGCTGACCACATGGTTGATCAGGCCAATGCGCTCGGCCTCCGTTGCGGACATCAAGTCACCGGTGAAGAGATATTCCTTGGCCCGGGCAAAGCCGACCAATTGCGGCCAGATGACGGCGCCGCCATCACCGGCGACCAGGCCGGCACTGACATGGGGATCGCCTATCTTGGCGTGATCGGCGGCGATGATGATATCGCAAAACAGCGCGACGGTGGCGCCCAGGCCAACCGCATGACCGTTAAGCCGGGCAATAATCGGCTTGTCGCATTCCAGCATGCGAAAAATGATGCGCTTGGCCTCAGGCACGATCTCGTCCCACTGCGCGGGATCGTCGATTTTCTTTTGCATGGCGACAACATTGCCGCCGGCGGAAAAGGCGCGTCCGGCCCCGGTCAGGACAACGACATCCACCTCGGGGTCATCATGAATATCACTCCAGATGCGTGACATGGCATTGTGCAGGCCCGGCGTGAAGGCGTTCATGGCTTCCGGCACATTGAGCGTGACGGTCATGACACCATTGTCTTTTTCCACCAGTAGGTCCTGGTAAATGCTGTAATCGATCATTTGATGTTTCCTCCTTACATTTTTCTTTGTTGTTTGATACTGCCGGAATCATTCTGGATCCGCTTGGAGAAGGGAAATAAGCTAGCAGCCCCGCAATACGGCTTCCAGATCATCAACTCCAACCGGCTTCAACAATGTCTCCGTCTTGAACTGGGCCGACGCATCCGCCAGGCGCTGGGCAACGTTGGCATAATTCGGCGCGAAACCGGTTGCCAAAATGAGCTTGCCGGTAAAACCCTGCCCGATAAGCCATTGCGTCAACTCGACGCCTTCAATCTCCGGCATCACGATATCCATGACAATCGTGGCGGGCAGGAACAGGGAATAGGTCGTCATAAACTCTGTACCCGTCGTGGTCATTTCCACGGTGAAGTCGAGCTCCTCGGCGACGTTGCGGACAAAACGGCAAAACGCCGGTTCATCGTCAACCACCAGCAACCGTTTCCTTGGAATATCCTCAACCATCAACGAGCACCTGTTCAACCGCCAAGGCCAATTCATTGATGCCATACGGCTTTGAGATAAAGTCTATGCCGGATTCATCCCCTTTGTCAGTCTCGAATGTTTCCCACGCATAGCCCGAGCACAGTAAAACCATGACACCGGAATTTTTCTCCCGCGCCAGATCAACCAATTCCAACCCATTGATCGGGCCCGGCAGGACAACGTCGGCAAACAGCAGGTCTACGGAAACGCCGCTTTCGAAGACTGCGCGCGCGGCCTCGGCGTCACCGGCCTGCAGCACGATAAAATCAAGATCCGTCATAACTTCGACGGCAACATTGCGCAGCTCTGTATCATCCTCCACGATCAGGACGGTCCGCCCCTGACCGATTTGCCCATCTCGCATTGGCGAAATGTCCTCGATCGACATCCCCGCAACCGCAACCGTCCTGGCCAGAGGCAAAATCAAAGGCAGATACAGCCGCACAACGGTCCCGGCACCGATCCGGCTTTCCATGGTGACCTGCCCGCCGGACTGTCTGACAAAGCCGTGTACCATGCTCAAGCCAAGACCGCTGCCCCTGCCAAAGGGTTTCGTGGTGAAAAACGGATCAAACGCCTGTTGCAGGAGTTCGTCCGGCATGCCAGTGCCGGTGTCGCTGACCGAGATAACCTGACAAGGCCCGGAGCCGGTGTTGGCGTCGAGATTAAGGCCTGTCCCGTCAAGAATTCCAACCGACGTTTCGATGCGTAGGCGGCCACCCTTGAGCATGGCGTCGCGGGCGTTCAATGCCAGGTTCAGAACGGCATTCTCCAGTTGCCGGGGATCGATCAAAACCGAGCCGGCGGAAGTGTCCAGTATGATTTCCAGGTCAATGTTTTCGCTAATGGTTCGGCGCAACAGATCTTCCATGCCGCCGATGATATCGCCGATATCACTGGGCCGTGGCTGCAACGGCTGCCGGCTGGCGAACGCCAGCAGGCGGTGGGTCAACGCGGCGGCTCTCGCAACCGCATCCAGGCCCTCGGCCAGATAATTCGTCCCCCTCTCATCCAAGGGCGCGTGCCGTCGCAGCAATTCCAGATTGCCTTTCATGATGCCCAGCAGATTATTGAAATCATGCGCGATGCCGCCGGTCAAATGGCCGATGGCTTCCATCTTCTGCGCTTGCCGAAGTTGACCCTCCAGCTGCTTCATCTCGGTTACATCGCGGCTGATCCCGCGGTAGCCAAGGAAGCGGCCCTCTTTATCAAACATCGGCGTGCCGCTGGATTGGGTCCACCAATCGCGGCCACCTTGCACTTTGCGCATTGAAACAACGTCACGGAATGGCATTTGATTTGCCATTGCCCGCTCCACGTCGGCGAAGGCTTCCTCGCTCTCGTAGATGCGGCCTAATTCAACCGAAGTCTTGCCGATTACCGCGTTAATGGGATCGCCGGTCAACCGATAGTATTTGTCCGACAAATAGGTGTATTTCTGATTTTCATCCATCTCCCAAAGCCAGTCGGACGTCTGCTCCAGCAACGTATGCATCCAGGTTTCCTGCGGCGGCGGCCCGGGCGCCGGATGCAAACGATCGGTGATGTCCTCGATAACGGCACTGACGCCGGCAATGCTCCCGTCCTCGGCCCGGACCGGCGCATAACTGTGATTATAGGTGGATTTACCGTTTCGATAGCGGCTGGAATTTTCGCGCGTGAACCGTTTATCCAACACCGGTTCACTGCTCGCCATGACGTGGCGGAGTGATGCTTCAACACCAGGTGCGATATCGGGCCAGATATCGCCAGCCGTTCTGCCCAAATGATCTTCCACTGAGCGTCCGCTCAAACCGGCCAGCCAGTCATTGACATCAAGGAAACGCAATTCAAGGTCAAAACAGCACAGGCCGATGGCCGCGGTTTTGTAAAACCCCCGAGGATCTGGTTCGTTGCGTTCCGCCATTGGCGATGGTCCCGCCTACATCAATCGAACCACTGGCTTTGCCCCCTACGCCCCAATTGCAGCAATGGTTTGCGCGATCAGAGGATCCAAGGCCGCGCCCTTCAGCCAACGGGCCACCAGCACCAGATCATGGGCCGGTTCGACCAGGATAGTGTTGCCCCCGGCACCGACCGCCGCCACCGTACTGGCGGACGCGCTGGGATAACGGGCCCGGTCCGTATTCAGCCACCACATATAACCGTATTCGGGGTTGATGGCGCAGGGCGTCAGCATCGCCGCCACCCAGGCTTCCGACAACAGCTGCTGGCCGTTCCAGGCGCCCCTTTGCAATATCAGCTGTCCCAGCTTGGCTTGATCTAAGGCACCGATCCACAAACCGCCGCCCCAATGCGATCCGCCCGGCACCGAGGGCATCTCGACCCCATCAATGGTCACAACGGCATTGCGGTAGGCGTTCCAGGACCAATCATTCGAGGCCCCGATGGGGTCCATGATGCGTTCCCGCAGTACATCCGCCAAAGGCCGGCGGAACAGGTGCAGCAGTGACAGGCTCAAGCGGTTGACGCGGACGTCGTTATATTCCCAATGACTGCCCGGCGCGCCCAGCTCCCTGTGCTGGCCCTTGCGGGAATTATCAGGCTCCGCGCCCAGTTGCCGATTACGGTCGATCAGGTCCGGTTTGGAAAACAACGCACCTTCCCATTCCGAGGTCTGTTGCAATAGATGCAGCCAGGTGATGTCCCGGTTCTGGGCGGAGGTAAAATGATCATCCAGCGATGTATCCGCCACCCGGTCGTTTACATCGTTGATCAGACCATCCGCCAGCGCCAATCCGGTCAGGATCGCGAGATAGCTTTTCGCCACGGAAAAGGTCATATCCGCGCGCCTCTCATCGCCCCAGATGGCGGCTACCCGGCCGTGGCGCATGATCACCCCGGCCGGCCCGCCCCTCGGCGTGGTCGGGCCCAGAATTTCGTTCCAGGGTGGCGGTTCGAATTCGCCCTTGCCCAGCTGATCGTCAATGTTACGGGACCAATTAATTTCATTGGCAAGGGCGAAGGCCACCGCGTCAGACAGACGGGATGACGAGAAACCGGCGCGCTGCGGTTCAATATCTATTGTTTCCAACATCGGCGCAGTGTAGCACGACAGACCTGTGTTCAGTTAATTGTAAGGAGGCGCTTATGGCTCTGCCCCGGAACCTATCCCTGTTCGAAGCCGGTGTCCGCCGGCCGCTCAGCACCGTGGCCAATGCCCCTAGAGGCAAGGAGCGCAAGGCCGTTTGATGAAAATATCGTTTTGGATCGCGGCGCTGGGTATTCTGGCGGCCCTGGCGCTGGCCCTCGTACCCATTGATGGTTTGGCGCCGGAAACGGCCCGCACCGGCGCCCTTGCCCTGGCCACCGTGGTGCTGTTCGCCACCGGCGCGCTGCCTGAATTTGTCACGGCTATACTGTTTTTCGCCATTGCCACGCTGTTCGCCCTGGCGCCGGCCAATGTGGTTTTCGCGGGCTTCCAGTCGGCCGGCTTTTGGATGGTCTTCGGCGGTCTGGTGATTGGCGTCGGCGTGCGCGGCACGGGCCTGGCGGAACGTCTGGCCCATGGCGTTGGCCGGCGCTTTGGCCATCGATACGCTGCGATTATTTCCGGCACCGTGATCCTGGGTCTGGTCATGGCCTTTCTGATGCCGTCCACCATGGGGCGGCTGATGATCCTGATGCCCATCGTGTTGGCCATGGCGGATGGCTTTGGCTACCAAGCCGGCAGCAACGGCCGCACGGGCATGGTATTGGCGATCTCCTTTTCCACCATGATACCCGGTTTCGCCATCATGTCGGCGACCGTGCCGGCCATGGTGGTGATCGGCGCCTCGGAAACCTTGTATGGCGAGGTTCCGACCTATGGCATCTGGCTGCTGCTGCATTTTCCCGTTCTGGGCGCCCTGAAGGCGATCATTATTGCTGTTCTGGTGATCTGGCTGTTTCCCGCGGCGGATGCGAAGGCGCCAACGGAACCTGCGGAGGCACCAGCCGCCATGGCGGGGCGGGAACGGTTAATGGCGTTGATGTTATTACTGGCCCTGGCCCTGTGGATGACGGACTTCCTGCATCATATTTCACCGGCCTGGGTTTCCCTCGGCGTGGCCGGCATTATTGTTCTGCCGTTTGTCGGCATCGTCGGTGCCCGGGACTTCGACGATAAGATCCAATTCAGCACCCTGCTCTATGTTGCGGGGATGCTAAGCATGGGCGCCCTGGTGGCACATGGCGGCACCGGCGACTTGCTGGCGAAATCCGTGCTGCCACTATTGAACCTCGGCTCGGGCGAAAGTATTTGGAATTTCGCCGCCGTGGTCGGCCTATCCAGCGGGCTGGCAATGTTCGCGACCCAGCCCGGCGTGCCGGCGATCCTGGTGCCTCTGGTCGGTCATTTGGCCGAAGCGGCCGATTTGCCGGTGATGGCGATGCTGATGCTGACCGTGGTCGGCTATAGCACGGTGATTCTGCCCTACCAGGCCCCGCCCCTGGTCGTCGCCATGCAGCTGGGCGCCGTGCCCATGCGTCAGGGCAATAAATTATGCCTTTGGTTACTGGCGGTTACGGTGCTTGTGCTGCTGCCCCTGGATTATCTCTGGTGGCGCCTGTTAGGCTGGCTGCCATGACCGTTCACATCGTCAAACTTTGCGTCGGCGTCGATTCTATCGAGCATCTGGCCCGCTTTCAGGAAAGCCGCCGGGCCCAGTTCGAGGCCTTGGGTCTGCCGGTGGAGCATGTCCACCGCACCCGCAACCGTCCGCGCCGGGACGGGGAGGTTCTGGACGGCGGTTCGCTGTACTGGATCATCAAGGGCTTTATCCGCGCACGCCAGGCCATCATCCGCCTTGACCACCTGCACGATGACGAGGGCGGCAAACGCTGCGGCTTTGTGCTGGGCCCGGATCTGGTGCGCACGGAACTGTACGCCCGCCGCCCGCACCAGGGCTGGCGCTATCTTGAGGCCAAGGACGCGGCCCCGGACCTGCCGGAACATCTGCAGGCCAACGGTTGGGACCCGGACGATCACGATGGCCCGCCCCCCGAAATGGCCGCCGAACTGCGTGCGCTTGGTCTGCTTTAGCTAGATACAGTAGGCCGGAAGCGGATCAAAGCCGTTGAAGCCGACCGAGGCATAGGTTGTGGTGTAGGCCCCGGTGGAGAGAAACCGCACCCTATCGCCAATGGCCAGATCCAGGGGCATCTCGTAGCCGTCCGGCTGGTACAGAATATCAACGCTGTCGCAGGTCGGCCCGGCCAGGACCGCCGGCCCAGAGGCCTTGCCGTCGGGGGGGTCTTTTCGGCAATAAAGCGGCAGATCTTCTCGGTCATCGGGATGGCTCCGCCACTGCGATGGCCGGCAATATGCCGCGGCGCTGCTCGGTCAGCTCGATCCGGCTGGGGCTTAGCGCCTCACGCAGGGCGGCCGCCGCGAGCGCGGGCTCGGCCGCGCCGCACATGAAAATGTCAAAGGCGGCGAAACCATGTTCGGGCCAGGTGTGGACGCTGATATGACTTTCGGCCAGGACGGCAACACCGGAAACCCCGCCATAGGGCGAAAAATGATGCAGATGCAGATGCAACAGCGTGGCCTCGGCCGCCTTGACGGCCCCCCGTATGGCCTGACCCAAGAGATCCGGATTATCCAGATGCGCCGCGCCCCACATATCCAGCAGCAAATGGCTGCCGGCGAAGCGCACGCCGTCACGGCTCTTGAAATAGTCCTTGGGGAGCAGATCTTCATTCGCGGCGTCGACCGCCAATACCTGAGGCTGAATGACCACCATCTGCGCGTCCTCCAAATATCCAGTCATTTTTGTCATAACGGAGCCCCGACACGCCCTCGGGGTTGCGGAGCGGGAGGCAAGATAGGGTTTTTTTTTGCCTAAGCAAGCAGCAATTTTAGGATTTTCTCAACTCGATCATGTTGCGATGGGACGGTGTCCGATTTGGCGCCGACTTGCCATCATTGGGTGCTTTGAACCATGATGGCGCGGGGATGAAATGCGGAGGGGTACAGCTATGCCGACAGAGTTGCGAAAAATTATATTTTCCCAGCGGGAATTGCTCGAAGCGTTCGAGCAACGGCCCGACAACCTTCCCGGCAACAGCGAGGCGGTGCCGCCGGGCGCCGTGCGGGGCGTACACGTATTTCAGAAATTCGGCGGCGGGGTAAAGGTACTGCTGGATATCGAAGACGCCAAGGAAGGGCGGCTGAAACGTTTCAATCTAAATGCCGAGTTCATTTCCGAAATCTTGCTGCATTATTGCGCCGGCCTGAATATCCCCGTGGCGCGGAGTGCGGAGAAATACCTTGAAGTCATCGGCGACAACCTGGCCCTGAGCCAGAAAATCCGCGCCCAGGAAATCTTTGCCGAACACGCCACGGAACCACCCCTGCATAAATAATCCTGACGTTCGCGCCGGTGCGGCGGATTGGCGCCAGGCCGCCGTCGCGGCCTGAAGACCAATTTCACATACTCCGGCGGCGTTCACGGAAGCGGCGGACCAGGCGCAGGCTCCACCAATAGCCCAAAAAGGCCGAACCGATGGCCCAAGGTATGCAGCCGATCAGCATGGGCGCGCCCCAGGCATCGAAGATGCCGACCGCATAGATCCACAAGGATTCCATGAAGGTGGCATCGGTCTGCAACAGCTTTACCAGGCGCTCCTCGAACATGGCATAGCCGCCCGCCTCGCCCCAGCGGCCCAACATGGCCTCGCCGGTGATCAGGAAGGTGTAATAGATTGGCGGCACCGTGAAGATATTGGTCAGCCAGGTCCACAGCATGCCGACAACGACATTGAAATCCCATGACGGACGGGCCACGCGCACAATGGCCCAGATGCCGGCCACGATGGCCATCTGGATACCAACCGTGGGTGTCATCGCCACCAGCAGGCCGACGAAGACGCCGCGCGCGGTATAATCGGCGGCGGCGGGCGAACGCAGGACCGGGATCACCAGACGCAGGCGCAGCAGACGATTCAGACGCTTCCAGGCGCTATGTTTTGCCCTCGTCATACGGCCCATGCCTGTTCTAACTCTTGTTCGTTTCGCCGCGTTTGCCGATCCGCTTCATCACCGAACTGCAGACGAACAGAGTGGTCTCGCCCACGGAAATATGGCCCCGGATAAAAGCCATGCTGCCCGTACGCCGGACCAGTTCGCCCCGCGACTCGACCAGATCGCCGGCAAAACCGGCGGCGACGAACTCGGAATTGAAGGCCACGGTAACATAAGCGTCATCGGGCTCCCCCTTGGCGGTGACCGCCATGGTCAAATCCGCCATGGTCATCAACAGACCGCCGTGAATTACATTATGGGAATTGGCGTGGCGCGGCTCTGTACGCAGCACGAAGTGATGACTGCCATCGTCGAGCCGCCGCCAATAAAAGGGCCCGGCCTCGTTCTCGAACGGATCAACCGGATCGTAAATGGTATAGCCGTCAAGTGGCGGCGGAGGTGTGATTTTTGACATGCTATCGATCTAGCATTTGCGGCGCGCCGTGGCGAGAGGCAATGCGCTTAAATCAAAGCCCCCTTAGATAGATGATTGCGCCCGGCCTTGGGAGGCCTTGAACTGGTCCTTGCCGATATTGGCGGCGCGCTCCACCGCCGGACGGGCGCCGACCCGTTTGAACCAGGCGCGTAGATGCTCGAAATCCTTCAGGTCGATGCCATAGGCTTTGTAGCCCCTGATCCAGGGCCAACAGGCCATATCGGCAATGGAATAGGCGCCGGCCAGGAAATCACGGTCCGCCAGACGGTCGTTCATCACGCCGTAGAGGCGGATCACCTCGTTGGTGTAGCGTTCGATCGCGTAGTCGATTTTATCCGCCTTGTAATTGCGGAAATGCGCCGCCTGGCCGGCCATGGGGCCCAGGCCCGCCATCTGCCAGAACAGCCATTGTTCAACTTCCGTGCATTGGCGCTGTTCAACGGGGTAAAACCGGCCGGTCTTGTTGCCCAGATATTGCAGGATGGCGCCGGATTCAAAGACCGAGATCGGCTCGCCGTCCGGTCCATCCGGATCGACAATGGCCGGCATGCGTCCGTTTGGCGCGATGGCCAGAAAATCGGGGGCGAACTGTTCCTTTTTTGACAGATCCACCAGCTTGATGTTGTAGGGCAGGTCGCACTCTTCCAACATGATGGCAATTTTCCAACCGTTCGGCGTCGGCCAGAAATAGAAATCGATGGGCGCCATATGTCAGCTTCCTTCCGCTACACCACGAGGCTGGAGCCGCGACACGGACACCAACCCTGGAATGGTTTTATGATAGCATTCTTGCCAATCCGCAAGCATCTGGACAATGGAAGCAATCATTTGGACCGCGTAAGCGACTCCAACAAATCGAAAATTGCTCTATTATCCTCGAAACAATTAGTAGCGTAGCTATGTCTGGGAGGACGAAATGGATCTTGGCTTGGATCTACCGCAAGAACGCATTGACACCTTTGTGAAATCCGGCGCCTGGATTGACCGAACCCTGTTTGACTATCTCGATGACGTGCTGGCCCGTGACCCCGACCTGCCCGCGCTCACCGACTACAATGGCGAAACGGGGCAGAGCACCTCGCTGAGCTATGGTGAGATGGACCGGCTGTCCCGGCGCCTTGGCCTGGCCTTGATCAAGCTGGGTGTGGGCAAGGGCGACGTGGTCTCGTTGCAGCTGCCGAACTGGTGGCAGTTCATTGCCATGCACCTGGCCTGTGCCCGCATCGGTGCCATCACCAATCCGTTGATGCCGATCTTTCGGGAACGGGAATTAAGCTTCATGCTGGGCTTCGCCGAGAGCAAGGTGATCATCGCGCCGCATGTCTTTCGCGGCTTTGAATACAAACCGATGATCGAGGCGATCCGCGGCGATCTGCCAAATTTGCAACATGCCTTCTATGTAGGCGGCGCGGGCGCGGACGATTTCGCCACCGCCCTGCTGGGCAACGCCCAAGAGGACAAATTCGAGGATACGGCGGAAGCGGAGGCCACCCTGGCCGCCCTGCGTCCCACCCCGAATGATGTCAACGAGGTGATCTACACCTCCGGCACCACCGGCCAGCCGAAAGGTGTGATGCACACCGCCAACAGCACGTTGAGCCATTTGAACAGCTGGATAACGCATCATAAACTGGGTGCTGACGACAAGATATTCATGGCCTCGCCCCTGGCCCATCAAACCGGCTTTCTCTATGCCATTCTGATGCCGGTCATGCTGGGCGTCGAAGTGGTGCTGTTGGACCGCTGGGATGCGCCGGTGGGCGTGGAGTTGATTCAGAAACACGGCGCCACCTTCACCATGGGGGCGACGCCGTTTCTCAGCGACATCGTGGAAATGCCCAATGTAGGGAACTTCGACCTTTCCAAGCTGCGCACCTTTGTCTCCGCCGGCGCGCCCATTCCACCGGCCCTGGTGCAAAAGGCGGCGGCGAATTTCACCTTCAAGGTACTATCGGGCTGGGGCATGACGGAATGCGCCTGCCCCACCATTTGCGACCCCAATGATCCGGATGAAAAAGTCTGGACCTCTGACGGCGGTTGCCTACCCCATTCGGAAGTCATGGTCCATGGGCCGGACGGCAAACCCCTGCCCCAGGGCGAGGAAGGCATTCTAAAGGTACGCGGCCAGTCCATGTTCGTCGGCTATCTGAAAAAGCCCGAAATGCACGGCACCGACAAAGACGGCTGGTTCGATACTGGCGATCAGGCCTTCATGCATCCCGACGGCTATATCCGCATCACGGGCCGGGCCAAGGACATCATCATCCGGGGCGGCGAAAACATTCCCGTGGTCGAGGTCGAGGACGTGCTGTACCGCCACCCGTCGGTGGCCGAGGTGGCGGTGGTCGGCATTCCCGATGACCGTATGGGCGAGCTTGGCTGTGCCTTTGTCACCCTGCAAGCCGGCGACAGTTTGGATATGGCGGGCATGATCCGCTATCTCGAAGAAACCAAGACGGCCAAGCAATACTGGCCGGAGCATTTGGAAGTGATCGACGAAATGCCGCGTACGCCCAGTGGCAAGATCCAGAAATTCAAGCTGCGCGAGATGGCCAAGGAATTCAGCAGGTAGCGTCATGAGTCAAAGTGAAGCCGCGCGGCAGCAACAGGAAACCCGGCAAAACTGGATCCTTCGGGCCGGGGCCTGGAATGAACAGGCGGATCATCTCGCCCGGCTGGCCAGGGGTCTGAACGAGCCCCTCATCGCGGCCGCCGGCGTGGCGCCGGGTCGGCATGTGCTGGACATCGCCTCGGGCGTGGGGGAGCCGGCGATCTCCATGGCGGCCCTGGTTGGCCCGGAGGGCACGGTCACGGCCACCGACCTGGTGGCCGAAATGCTGGCCGGCACCGAACGGCGGGCAAAAGACCAAGGCGTCACAAACATGGCCTTTCAGGTCACCCCCATGGAAGAGCTGCCCTTCGACGATGACAGCTTCGATGCGGTGACCTGCCGCCTCGGCCTGATGTACACGCCATCCCCCGAGCGCGCCCTGGGGCAAGCCCGCCGCGTGCTGCGGCCCGGCGCCCGGGCGGCATTCCTGGTCTGGGGCCCAAAAGCGGACAACAGCCAGTTCGGAATAGTGGACCGGGTGTTGGGAGAGGTCGCCGGCATTGACCCCCACGAAGGCGCCTTCACCCCAACGCGCCTGGGTGATGACGGTGCCTTGAACAAGATTTTCCAGGCCGCCGGTTTCAGCGCCTGGGAGGAGCAGGAGCTTCGCTTCAGTCCCCGCGTCGATCTGGACAGCAATTTCTGGCGCCCGCAACTGGCCCTGCGTCTGGGTGCCCGCCTGGGCGAAATGGATGACGGCGAACGCCAACGCATCGACGACGCCATGCGCCAGGCCTATGTGGAGCTGCTGGATGGCGACCGGGTGCAGCTGCGGGTGCACGCCCGGATTGGCGTTGGCACTGTGTAGAGTGACGTTTTCGGAAGTTAGCAGCCGACCCGGTATTGCGTCGTTATCGTGAGCAAGGAGGTGGTTGTCGTGAAAATCATTTGTCGCGTTCTGATCTCCGCGGCATTGACGGCCTCGTTGTTGATGAGCCTCTCCATTCCCGGTTTTGCCGATGATCGTGCCAAGCATATCGGCGATGGCATAGCGGCGCTTCCGCTGTTCGATGCCCACGTTCATTACAAAGAGCCGGCCTGGCAGCCTTATCCGCCATCGACCGTTTTGCAATTGATGGACAAATCCGGTGTCACCATGGCCCTGGTGTCATCGACACCGGACGAAGGCACCATCAAGCTATGGGAATATGCACCGAACCGCGTCGTGCCGGAGCTGCGCCCCTATCACGGTCAGGCCGGATCATCGAATTGGACGACGGCGCCGGGCATGATCGACTATCTGATGCAACGGCTGACGGATTATCCCCACGAGGGTATCGGCGAATTCCACCTGCACGGGGTCGATCCCGCCAACGAAATCCTGTTGCGCAAGATCGCTGAACTGGCTGTATCAAAGAATATCTTCCTGCATGTGCATTCCGGCAAGGAACCGGTGGATCTGCTTTTCTCGCTTGAGCCGGGACTCAAGATCATTTGGGCCCATGCGGGCATGTCCGAACCGGCCCATGTAGTTGAGGCCATGATGGCAGCCTACAAGACGCTGTACGCGGACACATCATTTCGCGAGGGCGATATTCTCACATCGCAAGGCACGATTGATCCCGCCTGGCGCCGCGTGCTTGAGCGCTTTTCCGACCGCTTCATGGTCGGGTCCGATACCTGGGTCAATGAACAGTGGGAAGGTTATGGGAAGATAATGGCGGTGAACAGAAAATGGCTGAGCCAGTTCTCCCGCCCCATCGCCGAAAAGATCGCCTTCAAGAACGCCGAACGGCTGTTTGGCCGAAGCATCGAAATAGGTCTGATTGGTCAACGATAATTTGAACGGAAATGCGGTTGGTACTGGGGGTGCTGCGTCCCGGCATGGACGAGGTTTCAAACGTTTGTTAGAATAGTCCCAAGATACATGGTACGCCGTGTTGCTGATATCCCGCTTCAATGGCCCTTGAGCCGCCGAAACTTGGTGAGCGTTGGGCATCTTGGTTCTCGCATGGGTCGGTACAGCGGCGTTTTGGTTGAGGTTCACATCAGTGCAGGGTTCAACAATGTCCAAATCAAGTAACGGCGCCACGCAGCAACACGAAGTCATCATCATCGGGGCCGGGGTCACGGGGATCTATCAGCTGTACCGGCTGCTGGAACAAGGCGTCGATGTGACGGTGTTGGAGGCCGGGGCCGGGCCGGGGGGGACGTGGTATTGGAACCGCTATCCGGGCGCGCGCTTTGATTCCGAGAGCTATAGCTACGGCTATTCATTCTCCAAGGAATTGCTGGCGGAGTGGAACTGGAGCGAGCATTTCGCCGGCCAGCCGGAGACCCTGCGCTATTTGAACCATGTGGTGGACAAGTTCGATCTGTCCAAACACATGCAGTTCAATTGCAAGGTAGAATCCTCGGCCTTTGATGAAGCCAGCAACACCTGGAGCGTGCACCTGGCCGATGGCCGCACCCTGACGACGCCGGTGCTGCTGACCGCCATCGGCATGCTGTCGGCGCCCACCATGCCGACCATTCCCGGCGTGGAGAGCTACCAGGGCGAGGCCTATCATACCTATTACTGGCCCAAGGAGCCGGTGGATTTCACCGGCAAGAAAGTCGGCGTCCTGGGCACCGGGGCCACCGCCGTGCAGATCATCGCCGAGATCGCCGACAAGGTCGGCGAGATGACCGTCTTCCAACGCCGCCCGAACTGGTGCGCGCCCCTGCATAACAGCAAGATCAGCGATGCAGAGATGGCCAAGATCAAGGCCTCGTACGATGAGATCTTCGCCCGCTGCAAAGAGACGCCCGGCGGCTTCATCCATGGTCCGGACCGGCGTAAGTTCGAGGAAGTCTCGGAACAGGACCGCCAGGCATTTTGGGAGGAGCTTTACGCCTCCCCCGGCTTTGGCGTCTGGATCGGTAATTTCCGCGATGTTCTGGTCGAGGAAGGCCCCAACGCGGCCTTCAGCGAGTTCATCGCCAACAAGATCCGCCAGCGGGTCAATGATCCGGTCACGGCGGAAAAGCTGATCCCCAAGGATCACGGCTTTGGCACCCGCCGGGTACCCCTGGAGACGCGGTATTACGAAGCCTACAACCACGACAACGTGCATCTGGTGGACATCAACGAAACGCCGATCGAATGCATCACTCCGGCGGGCATCAAGACCACCGAGAAAGAGCATGAATTCGATGTGATCATCTATGCCACCGGCTTTGACGCCATTACCGGCGCCTTTGACCGCATCGAAATCAAGGGCGTTGGCGGCCAGAAGTTGAGCGACAAATGGATGGACGGGCCGATCACTTATTTGGGCCTGCAGGTCGTCGGCTTCCCTAACCTGATCACTCTGGCCGGCCCTCAGGGAGGTTCGGTCTCGACCAATTTCCCCCGCGGCATCGAGGAAGCGGTGGACTGGGCCACGGATCTGCTGGTCCACATGCGCAAAAACAATATCAGCCGCATCGAAGCCAGCCAGGAGGCCGAGAACGAATGGACGGCGCATGTGAAGGATACCTATAAATATTCCCTGCTGGGCAACAGCCAGTCCTGGTTTACCGGCTATAACTCCAACGTCGCGGGCCATGATAAACTGCGCTACATGATCTATAACGGCGGCGCGCCGCGCTTTCGCCAACGCCTACAGCAAGTGGCGGCGGACGGTTACGCGGGCTTCGATCTCAGCTAAAGACAAGGACAGGCAGCATGGCCAAATTGGAATGCTTTTTCGATTGTTCCAGCCCCTGGACCTATCTGGGCTTTCACAATCTACAACCGTTGGCCGCTGAACTTGGTGTCGAGATTACCTGGCGGCCGATCCTGGTCGGCGGCCTGTTCAACACTGTCAATCCATCCGTCTATCACGGCCGGGAATATCCGGTGCCGGCGAAACAGGATTATGCGCACAAGGATCTGCAGGACTGGGCCCGCTATAGCGGCATCAAGATTTCCTGGCCCATGACGATCTTCCCCATCAACAGCGTCAAGGCCATGCGCGGCTGCATCGCCGCCGACCGCCGGGGCAAGCTGGTGCCCTATGCCACCGGCGTGTTCGAGGCCTATTGGGGGCATGACCGGGATATCACTCAGGATGATATCCTGGTGGAAATCGCCACCGCCGCCGGCCTGGATGCGGGTGAAATGGCGGGGGCCATGGCGACAGACGAGATCAAAGCCGAATTGCGCGGCAATACCGAAGATCTGGCCAGGCGCGGCGGCTATGGCTCGCCGACATTTTTCGTCAACGATGGCGATATGTACTTTGGAAATGACCGCATGCCATTGATCCGCGCTGCCCTGACTGTATAGTCGGCAACCCACTCCTCTAGTAGACGGATAAGTATCAAATGACGGCGGATATTATTGACGGCAAGGCCTTTGCCGTCGGCTTGCGGGGCATGGTGGCCCTGCAAAGCGGACAGTTGAAAGCGAACCATGGCCTGGTGCCGGGCCTGACGGTGGTGATCGTGGGCGAGGATCCGGCCAGTCAAGTCTATGTCCGCAACAAGGGCAAGATCGCGCTGGAAATGGGCTTTCTCTCGGACACCATTCGTCTGGCCGAGGAAACCACCCAGGATCACTTGCTCGAGGTCGTCGCCAAGCTGAACGACGACCCTGCCGTGCATGGCATCCTGGTGCAGCTGCCCCTGCCGAAACATATTGACGAGGGCGTCATTATTCTGGCCATTGATCCCAACAAGGATGTCGACGGCCTACACCCGATAAATGCCGGGCGCCTGGCCAGCGGGCAAAGCGCCCTGGTGCCGTGCACCCCGTTGGGCTGTTCCATGCTGTTGGCCGACCGGTTTGGCCAGGGCGGCATGAGCGGCAAGCGCGCGGTCATGGTGGGCCGCTCCAACCTGGTGGGCAAACCCATGGCACAATTACTGTTGGCGGAACATTGCACGGTGACCATCGCGCATTCCCGCACCCAGGACCTACCCGCCATCTGCCGGGAGGCGGATATTCTGGTTGCCGCCGTGGGCGTGCCGGAAATGCTGGGCGGCGATTGCATTAAACCGGGCGCCGTGGTGATTGATGTAGGCATGAACCGAATTGACGCCGGCGGGGGCAAGACAAGGTTGACCGGCGATGTGGATTTCGAGGCGGCAAAAGAGATCGCCGGCGCCATTACCCCGGTGCCGGGCGGTGTCGGCCCCATGACCATCGCCTGCCTGATGGTCAACACGGTGACGGCGGCCTGCTGGGCGGCTGGAATTGAAACAGCAATGCCCGCCTAGAGCATGTTTCTTCAAAACATGTTCAGACTCTTAAGAAAAGAGCAATTGAATCAATAATCTAAGTCGCGCCAGATAAGTCTTGGGCCATTCCGATTAATTGAAAATTGCTCTAACAAACTGGAGATTTAGTATGCGCTTACGGCAATTTGTTTTCGTGGCCAAGGATCTGAAGACGGCGGTGGTCGATATCGGCGCCACCCTGGGCCTGGCGGTCTGCTACAACGATCCCAATGTGGCTGAATTTGGTCTGAATAATGCTCTGCTGCCCATTGGCGGCGATTTGATCGAGGTTGTCGCCCCTATCAAAGAGGGCACGACGGCTGGGCGCTATCTGGAACGGCGGGGCGGCGACGGCGGCTATATGATCATCATGGAATGCGATGACGCCCTGGCCCATCGGGAGCGTATCGAGGCCCTTGGCGTACGCGCCATCTGGCGCCATGACGACGACGATGCCCATGCCACGCATTTTCATCCCGCCGACGTGCCGGGCGCTATCCTTTCCATCGACGACATGGGCCCGGAAGGCAATCCGGCGGAGAAGCTGTCGCGCTGGAAATGGGCCGGCCCGAACTGGCAGGAATTCGTCCAGACCCAGGACACCGAGGCATTGGTGGCCGTGGAAATACAAGCGGCAGATCCGGACGCCCTGGCCAAACGCTGGGGCGAGGTTCTGGATCTGCCGGTGGAGCGCATCAACGGCATGCCGGCGGTCAAACTGGACAATGCCCATATCCGTTTTTCCACCGACACGGACGGCCGCGGCGTGGGCATTTGCGCCATTGATGTGCTGCCCGCCGACCGCGCCAATATCCTGGCCATGGCGGACAAGATGGAGCTACGGCAAGGCGACAACCAAATCATGCTGTGCGGCGTACGGGTCAACTTGGTTTAGTCATGAATGGAGATGCGCTGACCGCCGAACAGCGACTATTGGCGCTGTTTGAGCATCTGGGCCTGGAGCGGGCCCATTTCGGGGTGCAGAACACCGCCGAACTGGATCCGATCATCGCGGCCCAGCCCCAGCGTTTTGCTTCGCTAACCTTGAGCGGCCTGAATCGTTTGCAGTCCGAAATTGTTATGCCCGTCGAAGACCGTTTGTTGCTGATGTATGGCGACGGCGGCGCCGGGGTCGATGCCATGGCAGCCTCGATGCCGTCACTACCCAATGCGGAAAGCCATTGTTTCAAGGATTACACGGTCCTGACCTGGTCCGACGTGGCGGCGGACCGGGGTGCTGAAATCGTCCCCAGATGGCTGGATTTTCTCGAACGCGCCGAGGCGCGGG
>JABIWH010000042.1 GCA_018701215.1 Rhodospirillaceae bacterium | reverse complement strand
TGGCGGGGGAAACCGCGTTGAAGATGGTTCTGCCAGAGGAACAGGCCGTCCGCTACAGCGTCGGTGACGATGTAGGGGTCACGTTACGCGTCGAGAACACTTTCGTGTTCGCGCGGGAAACCGGCACCGCGATTTCATGAGCCGGTCAGCAACAGGGACCGCCCGAGTACATCTCGAAAATGTGCTCAGAGCCCTAAGGGAGGAGCAATTGAAAACTGCTCCAGCGGCGGCGCCCGATCTTCAACAACAAGGGGAAGATTTCGATGGTAAGTAAATCAAAAATCTTGGGCGCCCTGACCGCCGGCATTTTTGCCACCGGTTTGGCAGCTACCGCGACCGATGCCGCGGCCAAGGATATTGTCTTGAACATGGCGGGTCCGGACTGGGGTCCGACGCGCTTTTTGCAGGACAAGTTCAATAGGACCTACAAGGCCAAATCCGGCAACAACGTGAAGTTGGTGTTCGATTTCATTCCGTGGCCGAGCTTTTATGACCGTGTGGCGGCTTCGCTCACCTCGGGCGAGAAGAAGTATCAGATGGTGGTCTCCGACAGCCAATGGCTGGGCACCTTCATCGAGGGCGGCCACTTCCTGAAGCTGAACAAGTATATTGATGCCGACCCAGAGCTTCAGGCCATCATGAAGGATACCCATCCGGCGATGGTCGCGGCCTATTCGACCTATCCGCACAAATCGAAGAACTATTATGGCTTCCCGCAGTTCCCGGACACCAAGATGACCTGGTTCCGCAACGATTTGTTCTGCCACGAGGGCGAGCGCGCCGCGTTCAAGGCCAAATACAGCCGTACGCTGCCATGCTCTTACGCCGAGTGGAAAGATACGGATTGGAAAACCTGGGCCAGCGTGGGTGAGTTCTTCCGCCGGAACAAGGGTGCCAAGTTGGGCGACGGCGTTGCCGAGAACGATTTCTACGGTATCGCCTATCAGGCTGGCAAGGTCGCGGATTTCTCCATCATGCAGATCAATGCCTTTATCTGGCAGCATGGCGGCAACATCTGGGACGAGACCAACGCACCCAAGGGGCAAGCCATCGGCGTCGTCAACTCCGATGCGTCCGTGAAGGGCTTTCAGCACTATATCGACCTGCTGAAATGGTCGCCGCCCGTGGCCAAGACCGGCCAAATGGGCATCTTCGCGATCCAGGAACTGTTCATGCAGGGCAAGGTCGCGGCGATCATCAACTGGGCCGGCCTGGCGCCACCCGCGCTTGATCCCAAGACCTCGAAGTATGCCGACAAGACGGCCTTTGCCTTGACCCCTGGTCTGCGCGGCAAGGACGGCAAGATCAGCCGTTGGGACAACCTGGGCGGTCAGCCTTTCGTGCTCACCACCTGGAACTCGGAAGAGGTCGTCAAGGAAGCCCTTGAAGTCGTCAAGTGGTGGATGTCGGAAGAGGTCCAGCTCGACTTCGCCAAGAACGGCGGCGAAAGCGGTCTGATGAGCGTCATGGCCCGTCCGGATTACAACGACATCCGGCCCTGGAACCGGGCTCATGTTGAGCTGTTGGAATCGCAGAAGGACGTCTGGCATGTGCCGGAGTACTTCGAGATGCTGACCCAGTCTCAGGAAGAGTTCGACAAGGCCATCACCGGTCAGAAGACGGCCAAGCAGGCCATGGATGCGATCGCCCAGTTCCAACAGGAACTACTGACCGAAGCCGGCCGTATCCAGTAGTTCGGCCAACGATGTAGGGAACGGGAGAGGACCGATGAACAAACCGATTATACCTCTCGACGGTGAGTCCGCCGGCCTCTCCCCGACCCGACACGAAGACAAGCAGCTGGAAAACAGCACTCCCATCCGAGGAAAAAGCATGCGTGATTTCTGGCATTGGATGTTCAGCCCGGAACGCCGTGGCGCCATGCTGGTGGCCCCGGCCCTGATCATGCTGTTTTTGATGAACATCTTTCCCTTGATGTGGTCTTTCGGGTTGAGCTTTTTCCACTACAAGGCTTCATCCATGCGGCCGCCCCGGTTTGCCGGATTCTATTATTACGAAAAAGTCCTCTCCGACCCCGTGGTCTGGGAGCGCCTGCAGACAACGGCCTTGATCGTATCCTTAAGCGTGTTGTTGCAAATGGTCATCGGCTTTTCCATGGCCTTGTTGTTCGAGAAAAAATTTCCGTTCCGGCGCGAACTGCTGATGCTGGTTCTGACACCGATGATGCTGTCATTTGTCGCGGTCGGCGTATTCTTTAAATTATTTTACGAGCCTACCTTCGGCATCTTGAGCCAGGGCTATGCCTATTTCTTTGGCGAGCCGTTGACCCTGCTAGCCACCAAATGGGGCGCCATCTGGGCCATCGTCGTCGCGGACGCCTGGATGTGGTCGCCCTTTGTGATGCTGCTGGTGCTGGCCGGTCTGGTCAGCGTACCGGACTATCTTTACGAAGCGGCGGCGGTGGACCGGGCTTCGTGGTGGCGGCGTTTCAAGACCGTGACCTTTCCGTATGTGAAAGGCCTTTTGCTGCTGGCACTTTTGTTCCGCACCATCGAGACCTTCAAGATCTTTGATGTGGTCTATCTCATCACCGCCGGCGGTCCCGGCACCTCCACGGAAACCATCGCGGTCTATGTCTATAAGATCGCCTTTCAATTCTTCAAGACCAGCCAGTCCTCGGCACTGAGTTATATCCTGCTGTTCGTGGTGATCGTGCTGACCAATCTTTATCTCTATTTCGTCAACCGGCGTAACGAGGAGGTCTGATCATGTTCGCTGCCATCTTCAAGAGCCGGAAAGAACGTGGGTTGCGCGAAGCGGGTTGGGGGTGGACCCTGTTCGCCGGCAGCATCGGGTTGATCTATTTCTTTCCTGTATTGTGGATCATCATGACGGCGTTCAAGACCCGGGCGGACGCCCTGGCCACGCCGCCGGTGTTCCTCTTCACACCGACGTTCGAGAATTTTGTCTCGGTCTTCCTCCGGCTTTCGCAAACGGGGCAGGAGGCGGTCTCCACCGGCATGGGGCTGTATTTTTTCAATTCCGTTTTCGTCGCGGCCTCCGGCGTGCTGCTGGCTTTGGTAATCGGCACCTTGGCCGCTTATGGCTTCTCGCGCTATCCCCTAAAGGGCAACGATACCTATTTGTTCGTGATCCTGACCACCCGCATGCTGCCCCCGATCATTGTCATCATTCCGATCTTTCTGATGTTCCGTCTGACTGGTTTATCGGGCAGCTATATCGGCGTCATTCTGCTTTATGCCGCCTTCAACCTGCCCTTTTCGATCTGGATGATGAAGAGTTTCTTCGACGAACTCAGCATCGATGTGGAGGATGCGGCCCGCTTGGATGGCAGCTCGGACCGGGGTGTTTTCTTTCGTATCTGTCTGCCGCAGCTAAAGGCCGGCCTGGCCGCAACGGCGGTGTTCGCGCTGATTTTGACCTGGAACGAGTTTCTGTTCGCGTTGCTGCTGACGGGGACCGAGACACGCACCGTACCGGTCGCCATGGCGCGTACCATCGGGGGTGAGCTGGGTGTGGATTGGGGCCTGTTGGCGGCCATCATCACATTGTTTCTGATCCCCGTGTTCGCGGTGACCTACCTGTTGCAGAACCATCTGCTGCGCGGTGTCACCTTCGGCACCATCAAAAAATAGAGGCTGGAGATATGTCGACCATCCAAACCAGCAATCTGACGAAGCAATTCGGTGATTTGACCGCTGTTGACAGCGTCGATCTGGATGTCGCCGCCGGCGAAGTGCTGTGCCTGCTGGGTCCGTCGGGCTGCGGCAAGACCACGACCCTGCGCATGATCGCCGGGCTGGAGACCACGACCGCGGGCGAGGTCCGCATCGCCGGTGCCCGGGTCAATGAACTTTCGCCGGCAGAGCGCGACATCGCCATGGTGTTTCAGTTCTATGCGCTCTATCCCAGCCTGACCGTGGCCGAGAACCTGGCCTTTCCCCTGCATGCCGGGAGCATGACCAAGGTGGAGATCGAGGCCCGGGTCACGGAGGTCGCGGGCAAGCTGGCCCTGGACGATGTGCTGCACCGTTTGCCCGGCGTTCTGGCCGAGGGTGAAAAACAACGGGTCGCCGTGGCGCGTGCCATTGTCCGCGATCCCAATTGTTTTCTGTTCGACGAACCGTTGAGCCGCCTGGATGTGGAGTTGCGCATGGCCATGCGGGGCCAGATCAAGGAGATCCTCTCCGGCCTGTCCAAGGCCACGGTGATCGTCACCCATGATCAGTTGGAAGCCTTGACCATGGCCGACCGTATCGCCGTCATGCGCGATGGACGGATCGAACAGATCGCGACGCCGCACGACATTTTCGCCCATCCCAGGAATGTCTTCGTCGCCGGTTTTATCGGGACGCCGCAGATGAACCTGATGCAGGGGCGGCTGCAACGCCTAAACGGTCAGGCCAGTTTCAATCTGGCCGGCCAGGATGTTTCTCTCGATCTCAGGGACGAGGCCGCGCAGCTGCGCCCTGGCGATAGTTACACGGTCGGTATTCGGCCACGAGGGTTGGTGCCGCTGTCCGAGGCAACACCCGGATCGTTGGCGGCGACAGTGGATCTGGTGGAACCCATGGGCGCGGAAACATTGTTGCATCTGCAGACCGGCGGTCAGGATATCCGCGTGGTGCTGGACCGCCACAACGTGGTGCGCGAGGGCGAGCGCCTGCATCTGGGCCTGAGCATGGACAAATTGCATCTGTTTGGACAAGACGGTGGGCGGATCGAACTATGAGCCAGCAAACACAAAGTACGGAACCGCGGACCGGCATGACCGCGCGCCAGGCCCGGCGGGTGGAGTTTTCCATCATCGGGCTGTGCGTGGTCGCCCTGGTGATGATCTTTCAGCCGTACTCACTGACCCTGTTCGGCATCGGCGCCGGCCTGGTGGTGCTGGGCGGTCTGGCCTTTAACCTGGTGCCTCTGTGCCGGCCCGGCGTGACCGTGCGGGCCTTGTTCAAGGCCGCTGGCGTTGTCCTGATCATCCTGGCCGTGGTGGTCGCCTTGGCAATTGGTTCCGCCCATCTTTATGCCATCTATCTGACGAACCAATAGGGAGCAGACAATGTCCGCGAAGAAAATCTTGATGCTGGTTGGCGAGTTCAGCGAGGAGTATGAAATCTTCGTATTCCAACAAGCCTTCGAGGCGGTTGGCCATACGGTCGATATCGTCTGCCCGGACACCAAGGCGGGATTTTTCCTGACCACAAGCGTGCATGACTTTGGCCCGGACCTGATGACGTGGAGCGAACATCGCGGCCACAACGTCGAAATCACCAAGGACTTTGATGCGGTCGACACCGCCGACTATGACGCGGTCTATGTGGCGGGGGGACGCGGGCCGGAATACATCCGCACCTACGAAAGGGTGCGGGAAATCCTGCGCGAATTCCACCGCGACGAAAAACCCATCGCCTCGATCTGCCACGGTCTACAGGTGCTGGTCGCCGTGCCTGAAGTCATCGCCGGCAAAAAGGTCGCCGGCCTGTTCACCACCGAGCCTGAAGTCGCCCTGACCGACGCCACCTATGTTCCCATCGGCCCAAAAGCCGCCCTGCGCGATGGTCTGTTGGTCACGGCGGAAGGCTGGACCGCACTAGCCGCCTTCATGCGGGAATTCATGACCGTGCTGGGGACGGAGATCATCCATCATCCGGTCGGTGCCCTGGATCAGGCGGCCGCCGCGGAATAGAGCGCCTCAGCCAATGCGCCGTTCCATCCAGGCGCAATGGGCCAGCAGCTTTGCATCCTGTCCCAACGCACCGACCGCCTGCACGCCGACGGGTAAGCCGTTGGCACCAGTATGGCCGGGCAGGTTCACACAGGGACTGCCCAACAGGGTCCACATACGGTTAAAGACCGGATCACCGGTGCCGGCCTCCAGACCCTTGGGCGCCTCTCCCGGGGCCGAGGGGCAGAGCAACACATCCACCTCTCCGAATGTCCTGTGCAAATGGCGCCGGCCCTTGACGGCGGCGGTGATGGCGGCCTGATAGGTCGAAAAATCGACCTTCTGGCCCTGTTCGATCAGGGCGATGATGTGTTTGCTCATGGTGTCGCGGTGCTGGTTATATTCAAAGGCCAGATCGCGGGCGGCGTTCTGTGCCATGACCACCTTTTGATGCTCCACCAGGGTGCCAAACAAAGCCGGTAGGTCCAGATCGACCACCTCCGCCCCGGCGGCCTCCAGGCTTTTCGCGGCGGCCAGTACGGCGGCCTGACTGTCCGCGTCGGCCTGCTCCCATTCATGGGTACGGCAGAGGCCGATTTTTGGCTTCACGACGTCGACTTCCGTGGGCGCGCCCACCAGGGCGGCGCGCATCAGGTGCACATCGGCCAGCTCCCGGCAGAACCAGCCCAGGCTGTCCAGATCATGACCCAGGGCCTTGACGCCATACAGCGGCATGGCGCCGTAACCGGCCTTATATCCAACCACGCCACAGAACGCGGCGGGACGAATGACCGAGCCGCCCGTCTGGGTGCCAAAGGCAAACGGCACCATGCAGTCCGCCACCGCCGCCGCCGAGCCGGACGAAGAACCGCCCGGTGTATGTTCCAGATTGTGAGGATTAGCCGTCGGGCCCGGCTGGAAATAGGCGAATTCCGTACTGACCGTCTTGCCCAGCACCATGCCGCCGGCGGCCCGCACCAACGCGACACAGGCCGCGTCCATGGCCGGTTGGTGATTGGGATAAACCTTCGAGCCGTAGGTGGTGGGCATATCAACAGTATCGATAATGTCCTTGATGCCCACCGGAATGCCGGCCAGAGGGCCAGCGCCTGTCGGGGCATTGCCTTCCCCCAAATGGCACCACGCCTTAACATCGCCATCCCGTTCCGCGATCCGCGCCCGGCACGCCGCCAGCAGATCACCGGCGCTGATCTCGCCGGCATCCATCGCCGCCCGCGCCTGGCTGGCGGTTAGTTCATTGGCTGCTGTCATTTTTTCCTCTCAGTCCGAATATTGCGCGCTGCCATTGCAACACGAATGAACCAATACGTCAGCTGGAAAGCCAGTTCTCAATCCGTAATCCGTCAACGCGCTCGAATTCACGGGCGTTATTGGTGATAAGGGCATAGCCTTCACTGCGCGCATGCCCGGCGATCATCAAATCGTAGGGGCCAATCGGCGTGCCTTTGCGTTCCAGGTCAGCACGAATATTACCGTAATGGCCAGCGGCATTTTCATCAAAAGAGAGGACGCTCATGTGGGCCGTGAAGCTTTCGACGACTGCAAGATTTTGTTCTCTGCGTTGCGATTTTTCCGCTCCGTAGAGGAGCTCGGCAACGGTTATCGATGATACGCAAATGTGTTCGGAGCGCTCGTTAAAAATTTGTCTTACTTCGGGTGGCCGGTTCTTGATGACATAGATGCAGATATTGGTGTCGAGCATGTAGCGAAGCACTACAAATCCTCGCGTTTCTGCATATCCGGCTGGGCCCGTTCGGCCATGAAATCATCAGAGACCGATGGTCCATCAAAGAAAGTGTCCCATGATGCGTCCGCCGGGGCGATAAGGCGCGCCTTGCCAAGTTTGATAATTTCCACCCGTTTGACGTTATCGGGTAACGCAACTGGTTTTGGCAGTCGGATTGCCTGACTCTTATTTGTGGTAAAGACGGTTGATTGGGTCATGACAGAACCTTGGTATATACATAAGGGATATACTAAATCTAATTATGAATCAGGGATATGTCAATGGGATATACCATTATGAAATTTTTGATGCCGTCGCCTTGTCGTTCGTCGATCAACGATTTCATAAATGATTCTGATCATGTCAACTGATCCGGATAAGTCTTGGCAACGCATCGTGATCGTTGGCTGCTCGGGTGGCGGCAAGTCAACCTTGGCACGAGCCCTGGCGGTGCGAACTGGATTGCCGCTTTATCATCTGGATCAGGAATATTGGCTACCTGGTTGGAGAATGCCGGACCGCGACGATTGGAACGCGAAACACGCTGCCTTGCTTAAGCGACCGCGCTGGATCATCGAGGGCACCTACGCATCCAATTTATCTGAACGGGCGGCGCTGGCCGATGTTGTCGTTTTCCTCGATTTGCCGCGTTGGCGTTGTCTTTTTCGTGTCCTGCGCCGTGTCGTCATGAGCTATGGCAAAGTCCGCCCGGATATGGCGCCGGGCTGTCCTGAACAGTTCGATGCCTCATTCATTCGCTATGTTTGGACATTCAAAAGACAGAAGATTCCGCAAATTGAAGCCGCGATCAACGGCTACAACGTTGTTCGGTTCAGCTCGCAAAAGGCAGCTTACGCATGGCTCGAAACGGTTGCGGAAAAATCTGCCAATGGTTCAGCCAAAAACCGGTCCGGACTTTAGTGTTCTGCGACCTGCTCGACGAACTCTGCCCGTAACCGCCCAATGTTCAGAGATGGATTCAGGTCGTGATCTATTGAGCTCACGGAATGCGCGCGATGGCCTCGATTTCCAGCATCATGTCCGGATGAGCGAGCGCGCTGACTTCGACCAGGGTGGAGGCGGGGCGGGCGCCGAAGTATTTTCGCCAAGCATCGGGGAACTCGTAACACTGTTTGATGTCGGTGGTGTACATGATGACTTTTACCAGGTGATCAAAATTGGTGCCGGCGGCCTCGAAGATATCGGCGATGTTGGCAAAGCATTGTTCGAACTGGCGCTCCAGATCGCCGACGCCGACCACCTCGCCGTTTTGATCCCGCGCCGTGATGCCGGAGGTGAACAGCAATTGCCCTTCGACCACCACACCCTGGGCGAACGGCAGCGATTTCTGAAACGGCTTGTCGACATCGATGCTACGGCGGGTCATGGGCAACCTCTCTCAAATAGTATTCTTATTGGAGCCAATCCTACAGCTCAACGCCTTGCTCTGTCAGTTGCGCTTGCAACTGACCAATGTCGACGGCCTGGGCGGTGATGTCCTGCGCCACGGCCATTGCCGCGGCGACGCCTGCCGCCTCACCGGTGGCGGAGCAGACCGGGATCAGGCGCAACCGGCCCATGATGTCGTCGTGGGCCGAGATACAACGCCCCGCGACCAGCAGATTATCGACATCTTTCGGCAGCAATGATCGATAGGGCACGGCCAGGCTCTTGCCCAGATAGGGCCGGGCGATGGTGTCTTTAAACTCACCACGGCTGATCTCCTGCTTGGAGGGGACATCGTTGCCGTCCAGGTTGCGGGTGGCGCGGATGCCGACCTCGGTCGACATTTGCTCCAGGCGGGCGTTTTCGAAACCGGGCAGGTTCTTTTTCAGGAAATTCGCCATGCGAAAGGCATGATCCCGGGTGACGATCTCGGCCCTGGTTCTCTGCGCGGGGTCCAGGCTCTGGTTGGAATACAGCATGCCGCCCCAGATATTGAGCTGGCCTTTGTGGATCAGATCGGCAGCGAAAATGCCCGGCGCGCCGAAATCCGCATCGACGCCCAAGTCAAAGTCGATCTCGCCCTTGGCAATGGCCTCGCGCATGAATTTCTTCAGGCCGGTCCATTTGCCCAGATGTTCCAGGGCGCGTTCGGAATCTACTTCCGCCATGTTGAACATCATGGTGATGGGCCGTTCCACCGTCCGAACCGGCGCGCCTGCTTGCGCGGCGATGTCGGCGTCGCCCGTGGCATCGATGATGAATTTGGCCCGAATGCCGCTGCGGCCGGCCTTGTTCTCGATCACCACGCCGTCGATATGGCCGTCCGTGCACAAGGTATCGGCAATGTAGGAATGGAACAGAATTTCCACCCGCTCGTCCAACAGCATGCGGACGAATTCGAACTTTGTCGCCTCCGGGTCATAGGGCAGCAGACTGTCGGCGCCGTCGATCATGTCCGAGGCCGTGGCGTTTTCCTTGTCGCTGTTGGGGGCGTAGCTTTGCCATGCCATCAGGCGGCGGGCGATCTCGCGGTTGATGCCGTTGTTCAGGGGCGGCGTGGTGATGACCAGCGCGCCGGTCGCCAGCCCGCCCAAGAAGCCATAGCGTTCAACCAGCATGACGGATGCGCCATTGCGCGCCGCCGCCACCGCCGCCGCGACGCCGGCGAAGCCGCCGCCGCAGACCAGCACATCGACATCGTTGATAATGGGAGTTTCACGTACCGGTTCGACAAAGAAATCCGCATTGTTCATGGCATACCTCGATGATGTTCCTCACATAACCGGGCCATGTCTTTTCTAGCGCATGATCCTCGGTCCTATTTCCCCGTCAATTTTGTATACCGTCTCCGGTCCGCGGGGTTTTCATTCTCAGTATGCGCCTTGGGATCAGCGTCCGCAACGCGGTATTAATTCACGGATATCCTTGGGAACGAAGCCGGATCCCGGGATGCCGGTTGGTGCATGCGGGTGGCCGACGCCAGCATCGTGATATCACCCCGGGGCCCCGCAAAAGGCAAAAGCAAACGTGTGTAATCACGAAAAACACCGTTCACCACTTGGGTTATTCGGCTGTATCGCGCGAGGTTTCTGGTCTCGCATGCTTTTGCCGCTTGGTAGTCGGTCTGCACACTGCGGGAATGCAGACGGCTCGGCACCGCGCCCGTGCGCAGGCCGGAAGCCGGTTTGCCAAACAGCCAGGGCTTATTGACGATGTCATAGGGGTGGGATTGAACGAAGAAATTGCATGGATCTTCCGTCGAACAATCGATCAAGGCGACATGGTGGGGTATCTTAAGTTCCCATAGTTTTCCCGGCTGGAATGCATCAATTTCCGGTACCCTAAATCGGCCGCCCCGCAAATCTAGCCAATACCGGAACATGATCGAAATGGGACTATCCCAGGATTCCAGTTCGAACAAGGCATCCGGGTAATAGTGGTCACGCTGTTGAAAGTCGTCACCGACTCTTTCCCGCAGCCTCTCAATTGCGCCAAGCATTCACCTATCCCAATCGATACTCATCACGTCAATTTTGTGCCGATGTGCTAAACCTGTCCACAAACTGAAAGATGAAAATCACAGGCCCTTTGTCCACGGCTGCGGGTCTTATGCCTTGCTAATAAATCACGCTGCTATTTCGCCGCCAACTTGCTATAGCCGTCCCGCGTTTGCGGTGTTTTCATGCCCAGAATGCGCCCGGCGATCAGCGTGCGCAAAACCTGCGCCGTGCCGCCGCCGATGGTGAACATGCGGGCATCGCGAACCATGCGTTCCAGGGGATTGTCCCGGGAATAGCCCGCCGCACCGAACACCTGCAGGGCATCGTTGGTCACCTTGATGGCCATCTCGGAAGTAAACACCTTGGCCTGCGCCGCCGCCAGGGGTTCGGGGAAACCGCCCGCCAGATTTTCGGCGGCGCCGTGGACCAGAGCGCGGGAGGCGGAAAGTTGAATGGACATATCCGCCAGCATCCATTGCAGGCCCTGGAATTCGGCGATGGGGCGGCCGAACTGCTCGCGTGCCTTACTATATTCCAACGCCTTTTCGTAGGCCCCTTGCGCCACGCCCAAGGCAACCGTGGCAGCACCCACGCGTTGGGAATTGTAGGCATTCATCAGATCGGCAAAGCCTTTTTGCAGGCCGCGCGGCGGGATCACCAGATTGGCGGGCGGGACGGCCATGTCCTCGAACATCACTTCCGCTTCCGGAATGCCGCGCAGGCCCATGGTGGGCGCGCGCGCGCCGATCACCAGGCCCTCGGTCTCGTCGCGGATGGCGATAAAGCCGCCGATGCCCTCTTCATTGCCGTCCTCGTCATAGACCTTGGCGAAGATCAGATGCAGGCGGGAAACTCCACCCCCCGTGATCCAATGCTTCTTGCCGTTCAGGATGTATTGATTGCCGACTTTGTCGGCGCGGGTGGTCATCTCTGTCGCCGCACTTCCCGCATCGGGCTCGGTAATGCAGATCGCCGGCTTGTCGCCCGCCAGCACCAGCTCGGCGGCCAGACGTTTTTGTTCCTCCGTGCCATAGGCCATGATGGCGCCGATGGCGCCCATGTTGGCTTCCACCGCGATACGGCCCGAGACGCCGCAGACCTTGGCCATCTCCTCCACCACCAAAGCGGCATCCAGATAGTCCAGGCCGCGCCCGCCATAGGCGGTAGGTATGGTCATGCCGAAAAAACCGGCGTCTTTCAGGTCCGTTACGTTATCCCATGGATATTGTTCGGTGCGGTCAACCTCTGCCGCCCGCGCCGAAATTTGCCCCTGGGCCAGCTCCCTGGCGCTATCGCGCAGCGCCTCTTTGTTTCGGTCCAGCATAACCTATCCCCTATAGTTCCTTGGCCGCATGGCTGAGAATTTCAAATGAGTGTTTTCTGGCGCCATGATCGAAGATTGATGCCGCGACCATCAGCTCGTCGGCGCCGGTGCGTTCTATAAACGGCTTCAACTGCGCCGCGACGCTATCCCCCGTACCAACGAATGAGCAGGCCTGCATGGCACTGACCCGCGCCTTCTCCACCGGGCTCCAATAGTCTTCGATATCGTCGATGGGTGGCTGCAAGCGCCCGCGGGTGCCCCGGAACAGGTTGGTCACCTGTTGCTGGGGCGTGGTGAACAGATACTTGGCCTCGGCTTCCGTTTCCGCCGCGATGACGTTGACGCCGACCATGGCATAAGGTTCCGACAGCTGGGCCGAGGGCTTGAAATTTTCCCGATAGACATCCAGCGCCGACATCAACGCCTCCGGTGCGAAGTGCGAGGCAAAGGCATAAGGCAGCCCCAGCATGGCCGCTAGCTGGGCGCCAAACAGCGAGGAGCCGAGAATCCACAGCGGCACGTTGGTATCCGCGCCCGGCACAGCCTGGATCGCCTGTCCCGGCTGTACCGGCCCCAACAGGGCCTGCAATTCCAACACATCCTGGGGGAAGTTTTCCGCCACCGACGGATGGCGGCGCAGGGCTTGCATGGTTCGTTGATCCGTACCCGGCGCCCGGCCCAGGCCCAGATCGATACGGTCGGGATAGAGCGAGGCCAGGGTGCCGAATTGCTCCGCGATGACCAGCGGAGAGTGGTTCGGCAGCATGACGCCACCCGCACCCACCCGGATTGTGCTGGTCCCCTCGGCCACGTAACCAATGGCAACGGACGTGGCGGCGGAGGCGATGCCGATCATATTGTGATGCTCCGCCAGCCAAAACCGTTGAAAGCCGAGCGCCTCGACATGCAGGGCCAGATCGCGGGCGTTGCGCAAGGCATCCCCCGGTGTGGCGCCTTCGCGCACGGGGGCCAGGTCAAGTACGGAAAAATCTGTCATTTGAATGCTTACTCTACGCTGTTTCAGCCAGGAATTGCCGGATCTCCTGGATAAAGATGGACCAGGCCGGTTCGTCTTCCATGATCATATGGTTCTCCCCGTCTAACGCAACAAAGCGGGCGTTGGGAATTTTGGCTGCCATGCGCCGACCGCCCTCGAACGAGGCTATGGCATCGTCCCGGCAATGCAGCACCAGGGTCGGCGCCTGGACTTGTGCCAACAACGCAGTGACATCGCCGCTGGCCGCCAGTTCGAACAGTCGTGCCGCGACGTCGCTACTGGTGGTCTTTTGTTGCAGGTCGTTGAACCACTCCATCTGCTCCTTGCTGGCGCCGGGCATGAATAGAGAGGTGAAGAACTGGCGAAATGCCGGGTTATTCTTGCCCCAGCCTTGTTGGATCAACTGTTTTTGCAAGGCCATCCGCTGATTGAGGCTTTCGCTCCCCATTGCCAGAGCACCCTTGGCAAAACCGCCATAGAGCACCAGGCGGCGAACTCGCTCTGGATTCCGGACCGCGTAGGCGATGGAACAAAGGCAACCTTGGGAGATGCCAAGCAGGTCAAAACGATCCAGGCCAGCGGTATCTACCACCATGGCCATGTCACTGACCATGCTTTCGAAGGTAATGTCCACGGCCTGCCGGTCTGACAATCCGTTGCCCCGTTGATCGAAACGCAGCAGCGTATTGTCGCGGCTGAGCTCCCGCAACACGTGCCGCCAGACCGGGCTTTGCCAATCATATTCCAGATGGTTCATCCAGTTCGGCGCCTTGACTAGGGGCGGGCCCTGGCCGATCGCCGCGTAGGCGATATTGGTGCCGTCGGATGCGGTGCAGAATTTGATTTGTTGTTCCACCGGCGTTTCCGCCTTGGCCGGGCTGGCGCCCTGGCGCCATTGCCAAACGCGGATTGGCGTCTCGATATTCTTCAGCTCCTGGCCGCCTAGGTCCTGAAAGATCAGGTCCGTCTTGCCGTCAATGGCCTGATACACCAGGTCTGAAATACAAAGGCCGGCCGGTTCACAGATGCCTTCCAATCGGGCTGCTACATTGACGCCATCGCCCTGGATATCATCGCCATCGATGATCACGTCGCCCAGGTTAACGCCCATGCGGAATTGGATACGGCTTTCGGCTGGTTTGCCGGCGGCATCCGCTTCCAGGGCGGCCTGGCATTCCACCGCGAAGGTGACCGCTTCCACCACGCTGGGAAATTCAGCCAACAGACCGTCGCCCATCAATTTGACGATGCGGCCACTGTGTTCCGCCAGCATGGGATGGATGATGTCCGATTGCAGGCGTTTCATGGCCGCGACGGTGCCGCTTTCATCGCTCCGTATCAGCTTGGAATAGCCGACCGCGTCGGCAGCCAGAATTGCCGACAATCTGCGCTGCACCGTTGCCACTGCTTATCCCCAAAATGCGATTGTCCTGAAATCGTAACACCCTTCATCCAGCAAGGGAACGCAATCCCAAAGGGTGGCGAATTGCGTTGCGTGTTCCGGGCGCTTTGGCCTACGGTTCAGCCGCTTGTTTCAAATTGTGGAATTTTTCGGGGATTATGGGGTGTCGCGATGGCGGTGGATTATCAAGGTCTGGAATTGACCACGGAAAGCGCGGCTGCGGCGGCGGCCTACAGCAACTGCGTACGCGGCTATCTGGGCTTTCAGACCGATGTGGGCGTGCATCTGAAGGCCACGCTGGAGGCGGATGGCGAAATGCCAATGGCCTTGATTACACGGGGCTATTTCTTCCATCTCTTTTCCATTCCAGCCCTGGAGCGAAAGGCCGCCGATAGCGCCAAGGCGGCGGCCGAAGCCATCGCCATCCGTGGCGCGAACCAGCGGGAAAAATGGCATCTGGCGGCGTTGCGGGCCTGGAATGTGGGCGATATGACCGGCGCCACGGATCTGTGGGAGCAGATCATGCTGCATTACCCCCATGATGTCATGGCGCTGCGGCTATCCCACTTCACGCATTTCTATTTGACCGGCGGCGGCGCCATGCGCCAATCCGTACGCCGTATCCTGGGCGCCTGGGACCAGGATCGGACCGATTATGGATTTGTTCTGGGTATTGCCGCCTTTAGTCATGAAGAGGCCGGTGACTATGGGTTGGCGGAGGCATTCGGCAAACAGGCCGTCGAGATCAATGGCAAGGATATCTGGGCCACCCATGCCGTGGCGCATGTCTGCGAAATGCAGGGCCGCCTGGACGAGGGCATTGCCTGGTTGGATGGTTTAAGCGTCAATTGGGCCGATCTGAACAACTTCCGCTTTCACGCCTGGTGGCACAAGGCCATGTTCCACCTGGAAAAGGGTCAGTTCGATACGGTTCTGGCGCTATACGATGGCGAATTCTGGGCCGCGCCCAGCGACGAATATCTCGACTTCACCAATGCCGCTGCCATGTTGTGGCGTCTGGAGTATCAAGGCGTGGACGTGGGGGACCGTTGGCAAGGCTTGGCTGACGTGGCCGAGCGGCATAATACCGATGCCATCATGGCCTTTGCCGACGCCCATTACATGATGGCCCTGGCCAAGTCCGGCCGGAATGAAGCGGCGGCGGCCATGCTCGACAGCCTGGCTGAAAGGGCTGGCGGCTCCGGCGATCAGGCGCGGGTTACGGCCGATGTAGGCCTGCCCGTGTGCCGGGCGACGCTGGCGCTATGTCGGGGTCAGGCGGAAGATGCGGCGGAAATATTGCTGCCCCTGCGCGATCATATCTATCGCCTGGGCGGCAGCCATGCACAGCGGGATGTCTGGGCCCAGATGATCTGCCGGACGGTTTTGGATGCGGGCCGGTTCAGCGATGCACGCGGCCTGCTGGCCCAACGCACCGCCATAAAGGCCAACAGTCCGATCGCCTGGAACTGGTATGCCGAGGCCTTGGAAGGCTGCGGCGACAGCGCCGGGGCGGCGGCGGCCCGTTCACATGTTTAGCTTAAACGCTTAAATTAAAGGCGATGGAGATCCGCTGACGCGCGCCCAGATAGGGCCGTACGGCGTGGGACAACCAGGATGGGAACATCAGAATGCGTCCGGCCTTGGGCGGGATGGTCTCGCTGCTGCCCATGGCCAGCCCGCCCGGTGCGTTGATCGCCAGGTGGGGTGCGTACATGGCGGGCGCGATACCGCGTGGGTCCTGAATTTCGAACTCGCCGCCCAGGCTGGGATCTTCGCCGATGCCGCCATCATCCACATAATAGGTACCGGACCAGAAGCTGCCGGGGTGGGTGTGGAACTCATTGCCATGGCCGGTGCCGTTGACATTGGCCCAGGCATTGACCTGCCACTCCACCACCACGGCCTCGCCTTGGCGGTCGCAGGTCATGCGGGAGGCCAAGGCGCGGGCATGGTCCAACACCTCGTTGGCGCAATCCCCGCCCCAATCGGCCAAATCCCAACTGGATTGCCAGCCGCCAAGATTTGAATGCGCGGTTGACGGATGGCTGGCCATGCGGGCCTCGATCGCCTGCCGCAGGCCGGCGTTGATACGGCTGCCGTCCGGTAGCTCGACCACGGCAACCGGGGTGGGGAACAGGCCGTGGCCTTGGATCTGAAGTTCGGAAGTATCATTCATCGCAGCTACCTCAAAGTTCAGGCTTTCTTGCCGGCAAAGGGCATGGGTTTGGCGTCCGGGTCCAGGGGCCAGCGGGCCCGTGCCAGGGTATCCAGGGGATCGCTCCGGCCGGCGGCCAAATGCTCCACCCCGGCCCAGGCGATCATGGCGCCATTGTCGGTGCACAGCTCAACCGGCGGCGCCACCAATGTCAGGCCGCGATCCTGGCAAAGGGTATCCAGGCGCTGTCGCAAATGGCTGTTGGCGGCAACGCCGCCGGCAATCACCAGACTGGCCAGGTCGGGATAGGTCTCTTGGGCCATGGCGATGGCGTTGCCAGCCCGGTCCACCATGACATCGCCGACGGCGGTTTGAAATGCCGCCGCCACGTTCTCGGCGGTAAGGCCGGGATTATTGTCCAGCAACCGGCGCACGGCGGTTTTCAGGCCCGAGAAAGAGAAATCGCAGCCCTCCCGTCCCGCCATGGGTCGGGGCAGGGCGATGCCGGCGGGGTCGCCACGCGCCGCCGCCGCCTGCACCACCGGTCCGCCCGGATAGCCCAGGCCCAGCATCTTGGCCACTTTATCGAAAGCCTCGCCGGCGGCATCATCAATGGTGGTGCCTAGGCGGCGGTAGCGGCCAAGCCCTTCGATCAGCAGCAGCTGGCAATGGCCTCCAGAAACCAGCAACAACAGATAGGGAAAGTCCAGATCATCGGTCAGCCGCGCGCTCAGGGCATGGCCCTCCAGATGATTGATGGCCAGCAACGGCTTGCCAATGGCCGCGGCGATGGCCTTGCCCGTGACCAGGCCGACCATGACGCCGCCGATCAGGCCGGGCCCGGCGGTGGCGGCGACGCCGTCTAGCTCTGAAAACTGCAATTGCGCGCCGTCCATGGCCTGGCGGATCAGGCCGTCGATTTGTTCCACATGGGCCCGTGCGGCGATTTCCGGCACCACGCCCCCATAAGGGCGATGTTCCGCCACTTGACTTAAGACAATGTTGGAACGGATCCGGCGTGCATCATCGACCACCGCGGCGGCGGTCTCGTCACAGGAGGTCTCGATGCCCAGTACGATCATTGCAGGACCATATATCTTCAATCGGCGCGAAAATGCTTGCGCGCAGCTGCAGGAGGCCTTAGCACCGCCATTATGAACCCGCAACCTAAACTCCGTATCGGTACCCGTGGCTCCCCCCTGGCGTTGGCCCAGGCGGAGGAAGTCAAATCCCGCCTATTGGCGGCGCACCCCGCCCTGGCCGACGACGCCGTGACGATTGTCGTGATCGCCACCACCGGCGATCAGATCCAGAGCAAACCGTTGAAGGAATTCGGCGGCAAGGGCCTGTTCACCAAGGAGATCGAAGAGGCCCTGTTGGCCGGCGAGATCGATATGGCGGTGCATTCCATGAAGGATGTGCCCACCGAGCTGCCGCCCGGTCTTGGGATCGTCTGCCTGCTGCCCCGGGAGGACCCGCGCGACGGTTTCCTCTCGCCCATTGCCAATAGCCTGGACGAACTGCCAGAAGGTGCCACTGTTGGTTCGTCCTCACTGCGCCGGGTGGCCCAAATTCATCATGTTCGGCCCGATTTGGTGGTGGTGAACTTTCGCGGCAATGTAAACACCCGCATGCGTAAACTATCCGAGGGCGTGGCGCAGGCGACTTTCCTGGCCTGTGCCGGTTTGAACCGTCTTGGGATGGCGGACCGGATCACCGCACCGGTGCCGGTGGACGTTATGCTGCCGGCGGTGGCGCAGGCGGTGATCGGGGTTGAGACCCGATTGGATGACAATGTGACCATCGATTATCTGGCCCCCATACATCACGGCGAAACCGCCCAGTGCGTGGCGGCGGAACGGGCCTTGCTGGCGGCCCTGGATGGTTCGTGCCGGACGCCCATCGCGGCGCTGGCGGAATTGCAGGGCGATCGTTTGAGTTTACGGGCGCAGATCCTGCGTGAGGACGGCAGTGAGTCGTTGGAAACCCAGCGCGAGGGATCGGCGGTGGACGCGGCCGTCATGGGCCGGGACGCGGGTGAGGAACTGCTCGGTCGCGCTGGCCCTGGATTTTTCGACAGCGAGTAACGATATGCATTTGATCGTCACTCGCCCGCGCTCGGAATCCGAAGCCTTGGCGGTGGTGTTGCGGAACCTTGGCCATCAGGTGCTAATCGAACCCATGCTGACCATCCAACCCATCGAAGACGCGGCTGTTGATTTGGCGGACGCGGCGGCGCTTTTGCTCACCTCGGCCAATGGCCTCCGCGCGCTGGCGCAGACGACGGCGCGGCGGGAACTGCCGGTTCTGGCGGTCGGGGCGGCCACGGCGGCGGCGGCGCGGGAGGCTGGTTTCACCGATGTGGCGACGGCGGGCGGCGATGTCGTGGCCCTGGCCGCGCTGGTCCGTCAGCGTTTCCGGCCCAACGATGGCGTGCTGGTGCATGTGGTGGGCAGTGCCGTGGCCGGCGATCTGGCCGGTGATCTGTGCGGCGACGGCTACCAAGTGCGCCGTTCGGTGCTATATGGGGCTGAAACAACCGCGCAATTAAGTGCGCCGTGCCGCGCCGCCCTTGCCGCCGGCGAGATCGACGGTGTGCTATTTTTCTCGCCGCGCAGCGCGGCTACATTTGTTAAACTATTGCTGTGCGATGGTCTGGGGGAGGTTTGTCGCGATGTGGATCTTTACGGGTTGAGCGCCGCCGTGGCGGAAGCCGGGGCAAAGCTGCCCTGGCGCCGCCAAAATATTGCCGCAATGCCGCGCCAGGATGAGCTGTTGGCGTTGTTATGAACTGACGAGACCTGAGACGAGAGCTAAATGGTAGACGAGAAACAATCATCAACCGAGCCCGACAATGAAGAGGCTGAAGTTCCGGTGGACGCCGCGGCGGAATCGCCATGGCAATCTACTTCCGAGGCACCTGTTGAGGCCACTGACGATACTGTAACGGACGAACCCGAGCAGGAAAAACGGCCGGAAAAAAGTAGCGGCGCGCGTGGCCCCTTGCTGGTGCTGGTCATTTTGGTCGTGCTGGGCGCCGGGCTGTATTTCGCCTGGCCCATCCTGCAGCCACGCCTATTGGCGCAGCTACCGCAACCTGTATCCGAGGCCATGGCAAGCCTGCGCGCCCTGGACCAGCGCGTGGCGCGGTTGGAAACAGCGAATGCCCGTCTTGATACGGCGGTAGCCGCCGTCAAGGGTACCTTGGATGATTTCACCAAGCAGTTGGGCGAGCTGACACAAGGTGTGGGTGACGGGGAAACACTAACCATATTGGGCCAGAAGCTCACCGCCTTGGAAGATACCCTGGGCAAATTGGCTCAACAGGCTGGCGACGGCGGCACGGCGGCGCTGGCTGCCCTGTCGGCGGAAGTCGAGGCTTTGAAGGCCGGCTTGACGGACCAGGCCGGCGGCGCTGGGGCGACTGCCGTCGCCGTGCCGAACGAACAGGTAACCGATCTGGCACGGCAACTCAGTGTTCTGGCGCACGAGAACAAGGCCATGCGCCAGAGCATGGCCGAGATGCAGGCGCGCCAGGAACAATTGGAACAATCGCTTCAGCAGAGCGCGCAGCGCCAGACCGCCCGCGTAAAGTCCGGCGTCGGCGAGGGCCTGGTGCTGGCGTTGGGTCAGTTGCGGCAATCGGTTCTGTCCGGCGCGGCGTATGATGCTGATCTGGCCGCCGTGGCCGCTTTAATTGGCGAAAACCAGAGCTTGCAGGCGGCGTCCAGCTCTCTTGCCCCTTGGTCCAAGAAGGGCGTTGCAACCCTGCGCGCCCTGTCCGACCAGTTTCCCGCCATGACCCGCGCGGTGCTGCAGGCGGACCCGGCGGGATCCGACGATTTTTGGCGCCGTACCTTGCACCGGGTAACCTCGTTGGTCACCGTACGCCGGGTTGGCGAGATTGAAGGCATGGAAACCGATGCGGTTTTGGCCCGTGCCGAACGCCGCCTGGCCGCCGGTGAACTGGCAGCCGCGGCTAAGCTGATCGACGGTTTGGCGGCGCCCGGTCGCAAGGCGGCACAAGGCTGGCTGGATCAGGCCCAGGCACGGCTGGCGGCCCTGGCGGCCCTGGCGGCGCTGCAAGGCCAGGCCATTGCCGGATTGGCGGACGGCTGATGTTGCGCGCGGTACTCGTATTTCTGGGTTTGGCCGCACTGGGCGTGGCGGCGGCCTGGCTGGCCGATCATCCGGGCCTGATCTCCATGGAGTGGGGCGGCCGGCGGATCGAAACCTCCACCGCCGTGGCGGCGACGGCTGTGCTTATTTTGTTGATAATCGTGGCGGCGCTATACCGGTTTTGGCGCTGGCTGGCGACCTCGCCCATGGCGCTGAGCCATCTGCGCGCCGAGGGCCGGCGGCGCAAGGGTTATCAAAGTCTGTCTTCGGGCCTGGTGGCGGTGGCGGCGGGCGATGTGGGGCAGGCCAAGAAATTGGCCAAGCGCACGGCGCAATTGCTCGATGAACCATCTTTGACCTTGTTACTGTCGGCCCAGGCGGCCCAGCTGGACGGTGATGAAGCCGGCGCCAGGGCGCATTTTCAGGCCATGCGCGAACGCCCGGACACGGAATTTCTTGGCTTGCGCGGCCTGTTGGTGCAGGCGCGACGGGCCGGCGATCAGGCCGAGGCGCTGACCCTGGCGCGCCGGGCTTTCACGCTGCGCCCGGATACGCCGTGGGTGGGGCAGGAATTGTTCTCGCTTGAAGCCGCCACCGGCGATTGGCAGGCGGCGGAAAAAACCCTGGCCCACACCGTGAAACGTAAATTGCTGTTGGGCGATGACGCCACCCGGCGCCAGGCGGTGGTGCTGTTCGCCCAGGCCCAGGCGGCAGCGGATCTGGGCGAGAGCAAGCGGGCGTTGGAGCTGGCCCGCAAAGCCCATGCCCAGCTGCAGGACTTCAGCCCCGCCACGGCCCTGGCCGGGCGCCTGCATGGCGCCGCTGGTGAAATGCGCAAGGCGCGGCGTCTGCTGCGTGAGGGTTGGCAGCAATCGGCGCACCCCGACATTTTGTCGGCTTGGTTGGCAATTCATCCCAACGAAGAGGCGGAGGAGCGTTTGTCAGCCGTGCAAAAACTGATCGCGGATCACGAGGCTGATACGGAAAGCCGCTATGCCCTGGCTCAGGCGGCCCTGGAAGCGGGTGAGTTCGATACGGCGCGGGAGCAATTGCGCACCTTGATGGAACAGGCGCCTTCGGCCCGCGTGGCGCGGCTGATCGCGGATCTGGAAGAGACCGAACAGGGCGACGGGGCCACGGCGCGTGAATGGCTGCGCCAGGCCGCCAAGCTGCCGGCAGATGCCACCTGGGTCTGTCAAAGCTGCGGCCGGCAAACCGGCGCTTGGGTGCCTCATTGTCCCGATTGCGGCAGTTTCGATACCTTTGCTTGGCGCCAGCCGGCGGGTGCCGGCGCCATTTTGGCCTACACACCTGAAATGGCGGATGCTGATGCAGAGGCCGAGCCGGCAATCGAGGCGGAAATTCTGGCCCCCGATGTGGAGCCCGCCCCGGCGAAAGCGTCCTGAGCCTTCAAACGCCGTCTTTCGGGTCGAACAGCTTCAGCACCGCGATGCCGTCCAGTTCGCCGTGGCCTTTGGAATTAAGGATGCGGTACAGGTTCGCGGTTTGAGCGGACATGGGTGTTGGTACGGCCAGGGACTTGGCCAGATCATGCACCATGTCCAGGTCCTTAAGAACCTGCCGCGCGAAACCGGCGGGGGCAAAATCACGGGCCAGCATGCGGGGGTACATCGACGCCAGCATGTTGCTGCCCGCATGGCCCGCGCCCAGGGCTTCGGGGATCTTGGCGGCATCGATGCCGCCCGCCTCGGCCATGGCCAGGGCTTCCGCCAGGACCGCGTAGTTGTTTAGAACCAGAACCTGGTTGATCATCTTGGTCACCTGGCCGGCACCGACCGGGCCCATATGAGTGAATTGCGCGGCCAAGTCATCCAGCACCGCCGCGGCGCGGGCGATGTCCGCCTCCGCGCCACCGGCCATGATCGCCAGGCTGCCGCTTCGCGCCGCCGGCGGGCCGCCGGAAACCGGGGCGTCGATCCAGCCCATGCCGGTACGTTGCCGCAGTTCCGCCGCCATGTCCTTCGTGGCCTGTACCACGGATGTGGAATGATCGATCAGCAACTTGTCCGCGCTGGCCGTCTCAACCACGCCGCCAGGGCCGAAAACGGCTGCTTGCACGCCATCCGTTGAGGTCACGCAAACCAGCACCATATCGGCACGCGCGGTCAGGTCCGCGGCGGAGTTGGCCGCTTGCACGCCATGGGCGGCGGCGGCGGCGATTTTCTCTTCCGCCAGGTCATAGCCGATCACTGTATAGCCAAGGCCGCAGAGGCATTCCGTGAAGGCCTGACCCATCAGGCCAAGGCCGATGAAGCCGATCGTCGGTTTGTTCTGGTTCATGACAATAATCCCATGCTGACAAATTCCTGCCGCATGACCGCCGCATCCGTGAAGTGAATGCCGTGGAAGCCGAGATCATGGGCGCTATCTACATTTTCAATCCTGTCATCGATGAAAACTGCATTTTGGGGCACGATTCCATGCCGTTCACAGGCGATGTGATAAATCTCAGGGTCCGGTTTCGCCACGCCTTCCAGACCGGAGATCACCAATCCGTCGAACCAGTTCAGAAACTCAAAACGGTCGGTGGCGTGATGCCAGGTTTCCGAAGACCAATTGGAAATAACATAAAGCGGTACGTTACGGGCCTTCAGTTCCGTCAGCACCGCCAAGCTGTCATCCAGGGTGCCGTTCAGGGTTTCGGCCCAACGGTGCCAATAGGCCTCGATCTTTTCGCCATGATGGGGCAGACGGGCGGATAGTTCCTCGACCCCCTTCTGGAAAGGTTTGTCGGCGTCAATGCCATGCAGCCAACCGTATAAATCGATTTCGTCCAGGAAGCGGGCGATATCCTCGTCACTGTCGAACAGCTTGCGGTACAAATGATAAGGGCTCCAATCGATCAGCACGCCGCCCAGATCAAAAACAACCGTCTCTACATTTGCCACTATTACTTCGCCACCTTGATCAACCGGCCGCTGGCCTGACGCACCTGTTTGCCATCGACGCTACGGATGAATTCCAACACCATGCCCGTACCCGAGAGCGAGCGGCGGTAGATCTGGGTTTCGTGGCGGCCGTCGGCGTAAATCTGCAGGCTGACGATGGTCAGGCTGCGGTCCTTGACATAGGCCCAGGCGATGGGTTTTGCGCTGTTTAGCGGGTCGCCGCTGCCGGCGCCGCGCCAGACCCCGGCGCGAGCCGGGGCAAACTGCATTTTCGTCGATTTCAGCTTAGCCCTGGGATTGTTCGGATCGCCTTTTTGCCGCTGCACCGTGTTCCAGACGATATTGAACCCGCCGCCGGCTTCACTACGCACGGTGACATCGATATCCCGGCTGGTCAGTTGGAAATTGGCGCTGACCTCGCTTTCGGAAACGGCATTGCCCTTCCATACGCCCTCGAAGGCGGCAATCCCCAGATCAGCCGCCATGGCAGCTGTCGTTAAAGGCCCCAGGAGCAATATAGGCAGTAATATTAGACATAGATGTCGTAGGGAACGCGGCATCAAAATTCTCCCCTTGAAGCACATTTAGCCTAAATGTGCTCAACTCTTTAAGAACGAGCAATTGAACCAATTATTAGGTCGCGAGAGCGACTGCAATAAATTGAAAATTGCTCTAATTGGTCGCCTCGGTAGCAAAGCCATCAGTCTGACGCAAGGCCTCACCCAAAATCATCGCGCCGGCAACGGCAATGTTCAATGACCGCGCGCCGCCTTGCATGGGGATCACCAGGCGGGCATCGGCGCGGTCATGAACCTCGTCCGGGACGCCGGACTGTTCCTGCCCCAACAAGATAATATCATCGGCCCGGAAGGCAAAATCGCCATAGGGCCGAGCCCCTTTCGTGGTCGCCAGAACCAGGCGGCCACTCAGCCCAGGCACGAAATCGGCCCATGAATTGTGCCGTTGCAGCTCCGCCTTTTCGGCATAATCCATGGCCGCGCGGCGCAATTGTTTGTCCGTGAAGGTAAAACCGCACGGTTCGATAATGTCCAGGGGCACGCCGAGACAGGCGCAGAGCCGGATCAGGGTGCCGGTGTTTTGCGGGATATCAGGTTGGTAAAGGGCCAAGCGCATGGCCCTAGCATGGCCGATTCGCCCCAATCTGGCCAGGGCGGGAGGGCAAATCGTCGCGCAGGCCGCAAACACGGCCTGATCGCGCGTCCATGTCTGGACAAATGCGCGACGGCATGACAAACAGGGACAAATTAATCTCCCGATAAATTTAAGATAAGGTGAGTAAACCATGGCGGATAGCACAGGCGGGGATGCACATGACCCCAGCCGCCGGGATTTCCTGTATGTAGCAGCCGCCGGCCTTGGTGTCGTTGGTACGGCTGGCTTTGTCTGGCCGCTGGTCGATCAGATGAACCCGTCCCAGGATGTTTTGGCGCTTTCCTCGATCGAGGTCGACATATCCAGTATCGAGGTGGGGCAATCCATCACGGTCAGCTGGCGCGGCAAGCCGGTCTTCATCCGCCACCGTACGGAAGAGGAAATCGCCAAGGCGAAGGCGGTCGCCATGACTGATTTACCCGACCCCGAGAGCGATCAAGCCCGGGCGGAAAAGCCGGAATGGTTGATCCTGGTTGGCGTCTGCACCCATCTGGGCTGTGTGCCCCTGGGCCAGGCGGGTGAGTACAACGGCTGGTTCTGCCCTTGTCACGGCTCGCATTATGATACCTCGGGACGCATTCGCAAGGGGCCGGCACCAACCAATCTGCCTGTGCCCGCCTACGTCTTCCTTGACGACAGCAACATCAAGATCGGCTAGGGGGCGGATATGTCAGGTCATTCAAGTTTTCAATCGAACAATGCCATCATCAACTGGATCGAATATCGGCTGCCGATCTTTGGTTTCATCAATGACAGCCTGGTGGTCTACCCGACACCAAAGAATCTGAATTATTGGTGGAACATGGGCTCCCTGGCCGGGGTGATGCTGGTCCTCCAGATCGTCACCGGCATTATTCTGGCCATGCATTATACGCCGCATGCGGATCTGGCCTTTGCCTCCACTGAACATATCATGCGCGATGTGAACTACGGCTGGATGATGCGTTATATGCATGCCAACGGCGGTTCGATGTTCTTTATCGTGGTTTATATCCACATCTTCCGGGGCATGTACTATGGCTCGTACAAGGCACCGAGAGAGCTGTTGTGGTGGCTGGGTATTATCATCTTCATTCTGATGATGGCCACGGCCTTCATGGGTTATGTACTGCCCTGGGGCCAGATGAGTTTCTGGGGCGCCACGGTGATCACTAACCTGTTCTCCGCCGTGCCTCTGGTGGGCGAGGAGATCGTGGCCTGGCTATGGGGCGGCTTCGCCGTCGCCCAGCCGACCCTGAACCGCTTCTACAGCCTGCATTACTTGCTACCCTTCGTGATTTTCGCGGTGGTCTTCATCCACCTTTGGGCCCTGCATGTGCACAAGTCGAACAATCCCCTGGGCATCGATATCAAGGGGCCGCAGGACACTATTCCGTTCCACCCGTACTACACGGTCAAGGATCTTTACGGCATGGGGATCTTCGGCATCATTTTTGCCTGGCTGCTGTTCTTCGCGCCCAATCTGCTGGGTGAGCCGGACAACTATATCCCGGCCAATCCCCTGGTAACGCCGACGCATATCGTGCCGGAATGGTACTTCCTGCCGTTCTACGCCATTCTGCGCGCCGTACCGGATAAGCTGTTCGGCGTCATCGCCATGTTCGCTTCGCTGTTCATTCTGTTCGCGTTGCCCTGGCTGGATACTTCCAAGGTGCGTTCGGCCCGCTTCCGCCCGGTATACAAAATGCTGTTCTGGGCCTTCTTCATTAACTGCTTCGTGCTGGGCTATATTGGCGGCAAGCCAGCGGAGGGTATTTTCATCATCGTCGGACGTCTGTCGACGGTATTGTACTTCCTGTTCTTCCTGGTGCTGCCGTTTATCGGTTGGTTCGAACGGCCCAGGAAACTACCGGAGTCCATCTCCACGGCGGTACTTGAAAGCAGCGGTGGTGGAGGCAGTAGTGACGGTGCGCCCGATGGGGCCGCGGCCAAGGCGGAGGACCGTGGCTAATGTATAAGTTTGCCAAAGTCCTCGCGTTCACGGCTGTTGCGGCCCTGTTTGCTTCACCTCTGTTCCATTCATCCAAGGCGTTGGCCTCGGGCGGTGCCGAACCCCTGAAGGAAGTGTCGTGGAACCATTCCGGACCCTTCGGCACCTTTGACCGGGCCGCGCTACAGCGGGGCCTGCAGGTCTACCGTGAAGTCTGCAGTGGCTGTCATGGCCTGCGCTTCATCGCCTTTCGCAATTTGCTGGAGATCGGCCTGAAAGAGGCAGAGGCCAAGGCCATCGCGGCGGAATACACCATGATGGACGGCCCCAATGACGAGGGCGAGATGTACGAACGTCCGGGCAAGTTGTTCGACTACATGCCCTCGCCCTTCGACAACGAGAAGGCGGCGCGGGCTTCGAACAATGGCGCCTTCCCACCCGATCTGTCGCTGATGGCCAAGGCCCGGTTTGGCGGCGAGAGCTATATCTACTCGCTGCTGCTTGGCTATGAGGAGGAAGCGCCCGAAGGCGTCACCTTGGCCGAAGGAATGGCCTATAATCGCTATTTCCCCGGTCATCAGATCGCCATGGGTCCGCCCATCGATGATGAGGCGGTGGAATATGTCGACGGCACCGCGCCCACGAAGGAGCAAATCGCCAAGGATGTATCGACTTTCCTGATGTGGGCGGCGGAACCGGCGCTGGAGCAGCGCAAGCGCATGGGCGTCAAGGTGATCCTATTCCTGATCGTCCTGACCATCGTGCTGTACGGCGTCAAACGCAAGGTCTGGGCTGATTTGCACTAGGCTTCGCGATAATGCGATTTGGTCTGGGCCGCCATTGGCGGCCCTTTCCTTTGGAGCTATGCTGGCGCCATGTTTTTTCACGGAGGATAATTGATGAGCGAGACCCATGCGGCGCCGGTTTTGGGCGTTATTGGCGGCAGCGGCGTTTATGAAATTGATGGTTTGAGCGATACCCGCTGGGAAGCCGTCGATAGCCCCTGGGGCGCACCGTCGGACGAATTGCTGTTCGGCAATCTGGACGGCGTACAAATGGTGTTTCTGCCCCGCCATGGCCGTGGTCATGTGCAATCGCCCTCCTCGATCAACTACCGCGCCAATATCGATGCTATGAAGCGGGCCGGCGTCACCGATATTATTTCCCTGTCGGCCTGTGGATCGTTCAAGGAAGAATTGCCGCCGGGCACGTTCGTCATCATCGATCAGTTCATCGACCGCACCTTTGCCAGGGAGAAAAGCTTTTTCGGACCCGGCATGGTGGCGCATGTCTCCATGGCTCATCCGGTCAATGCCCGCCTGGGCGATTGGTGCGAGCAGGCGGCGCGCGCGGTCGGCGTGCCGGTGCATCGCGGCGGCACATATTTGTGCATGGAAGGGCCGCAGTTTTCTACCCTGGCGGAAAGCAATCTGTACCGCCAATGGGACTGCCAGGTGATCGGCATGACCAACATGCCCGAAGCAAAACTGGCCCGGGAAGCGGAAATCCCCTATGCCACGGTGGCCATGGTCACTGATTTTGATTGCTGGCACCCCGACCATGATGCCGTCGAAGTGGACGATATCATCAAGGTCCTGCTGGGCAATGCCGATCATGCCCGCGCCTTGGTCAAGGCCGTGGCGCCGCGTATGGCGGAACGGCCCGCGACCTGTCCCTCGGGCGACGACCAGGCCCTGGAAATGGCCTTGATCACCAGCCCGGAAAAGCGGGACCCGGCCATTTTGGCCAAGTTGGATGCGGTCGCGGGCCGCCTCCTGAATAGTTGAGGACGCGTATCATGGACATCAAGGATCTCGTGCGGACCATTCCTGACTACCCAAAGCCGGGTATCATGTTCCGCGACATCACCACATTGTTGGAACATCCCACCGGTTTTCGCCGCACCGTGGACGAATTGGTGCAGCCCTTCGCCGGCAGCTCTATCACGCGAATTGCCGGGATCGAGGCGCGCGGTTTTATCCTGGGCGGCGCCGTGGCGCATCAGCTCTCGATCGGCTTTGTCGCGATCCGCAAAAAGGGCAAGCTGCCCTGGCAGACCATTTCGGTGGAGTACGACCTGGAATACGGCACCGATGAAGTGGAAATCCATATCGACAGCGTGGAGCCGGGCGATAAGATCCTGATCATCGACGACCTGATCGCCACTGGTGGTACCGCCGCCGCCGCTGTGCAGTTGGTGCGCGATGCGGGCGGCGAAGTGGTCGGTGCCTCGTTCATCGTTGACCTGCCCGATCTCGGCGGCCGCGCCCGGTTGGAAGAGATGGGCATTCAGGTGCGCACGCTCATGTCGTTCGAGGGGGACTGATATGGCCTTGCGGATAGAACCGCTGACAGAGGCTTTTGGCGCCACGGTCAGCGGCTTTGCTGCCCGCGAACCATTGTCGGCGGAAATTCGAGGGGAAATTTCAGCGGCTTTCGAAGACTATTCCGTGCTGGTATTTCATGACCAGCCGCTCAGCGACGAACAGCAGATCATCTTTTCGGAAAATTTTGGACCGTTGGAGGAAACCCTGCCGGGCCTGGTTGGTTCCGGCTCCAAGATCGTGCGGATTTCCAATATGCTGGCGGATGGCAGCTTGAAGGAACCCGGTAGCCATCTGGCCTTGTTCGGCACCGCCAATCTGTTGTGGCATAGCGACAGCACCTTTAAGGCGGCGCCGGCCAAAGGCTCGATCCTGTCAGCCCGGCAAATCGTCAAACAGGGCGGCGATACTGAATTTGCCTCCGGCCGGGCCGCCTATGAAAGCTTGAGCGCGGATATGAAACAGCGCATCGATGGCCTGGTGGCGATCCATTCCATCGCCACCTCGCGGCGCAAGGTTGACCCCAACGCGGTCAGCGCGGCGCAGGAAACGGCTCTGCCCCCCGTGCCCCAGGCCCTGGTCCGCCGCAACCCGGCCAATGGCCGCAAGGCGTTGGTGCTGGGCAGTCATATCGGCGCGATTGTCGGCATGGCGGATGACGAGGCCATGGCCTTGATCGACGAATTGACCGGGATCGCGACCCAGAAAGCCTTCACTTACCGCCATGTCTGGCGCCCTGATGACGTGGTGATGTGGGATAACCGTGCCGTGCTGCATCGCGGGCGGCCCTATGATGAGGCCAACGAGCGGCGCCTGATGGTGCGCACAACATTGGCGGGCGATGGCCCGACGGCAGTGGATGGCCGGATTGTTTAGATGGGAGATAAGATCGCATGCCTAGACACCCTTTAAGCGCCGGCTGGCGCGAGCATCCCCGTTATCCTGATCCGGCGGTCGAGATTCTGGATGAACGGTTCGCGCCCTATACTATTTTCAGCGCCGCGGTAGAGCGGCTGTACACCGGCTGCCGCTGGGCGGAAGGGCCGGTCTGGTTTGGCGATGGCCGCTACCTTTTGTGGAGCGATATTCCCAATAACCGAATTTTGAAGTGGGAGGAGGAAACCGGCAAGGTCTCCACCTACCGCAAGCCCACCGATTTCGGCAACGGCAACACCCGTGACCGTCAGGGCCGCCTGATTACCTGCGAACATGGGGGGCGGCGGGTTACCCGCACGGAATACGATGGCGCCATCACCGTGTTGATGGACAATTGGCAGGGTAAGCCGTTGAATTCCCCCAACGACGTGGTGGTGAAATCCGACGGCTCAATCTGGTTCACGGATCCGCCGTTCGGCATTTTAGGTAATTACGAAGGCCACAAGGCCGAGCCGGAGGTGCCCCAGGCGGTCTATCGCATTGATGGCGATGACGGCGGTATCACCGTCGCCGCCGATGACGTGTTGGGCCCCAATGGCCTGTGCTTTTCGCCCGATGAAAGCATCCTCTATGTGGTGGAATCCCGTGGCGTGCCGAACCGCAAGATTTTGGCCTATGACGTTTCCGCCGATGGCCGCAAAATTTCCAACAAACGGGTGCATATCGATGCCGGGCCCGGCGGCACCCCTGATGGTATGCGCAGTGACGTGGACGGCAATTTGTGGTGCGGCTGGGGTATGGGTACGGAAGAGCTGGACGGCGTGCTGATTTTCGCCCCCGACGGCGCCAAGATCGGGCGGATTGCCTTGCCGGAACGCTGCGCCAATGTCTGCTTTGGCGGTAGCAAGCGCAACCGCCTGTTCATGGCCGCCAGTCAATCCCTCTACGCCTTGTATGTGAACACCCAAGGGGCGCCAGGCGGGTAGAAGTTGCGGCGTTACGCTAAAATCCGGGGCCGCAACTGCTGATTTCCCGAATGAAATTCTGCACGAAGATCAACAGCAGGATCAGAACCACCGGCGAGAGGTCAATACCGCCCAGGCTGGGCAGGATGCGGCGAATCGGACCCAGGGCCGGTTCAGTAATCTTGTGCAGGAAATCGCCCACCATGTAGACGAAGCGATTCTGTGTATTGATGACATTGAAGACCACCAGCCAGGACATTATGACCTGCACCAGGATCAGCCAAAAATACAACATGATCACGCTTGCAACCAATTCGACAATAGAACACATGCGAAGCCCAAGCCCTTTTCTAACGCCCCTACCGGCAAGAGCCCAACATGTAATGCCCCCCGCCCGCCAACGCAAGCTTGCAAGTGGTATGTTCAATCTTGAAATGTTTGTTTGTTGTGCAGACTGCCCGACCGCGCCTCTTCATGGGCGCTGCCGGGCCTCCCCGTGAAGCCTATATTCTTGAAAGATTGCTTAGAGGTTTGACTGCTGATCCGACGACGGCGCACGGCGCCAGTCGGCGAAGGCGATGGCAATAATCGGCACTACCAGCAGACCGACAACCAACAGCAAATGCAGCGCGTCCATCAAGGCCACGCCCATGGCCGTATGGGCCATCAGTACCAGTAGGGCCAGGGTCATGACCCCGCCGACCGCCAAAACCGCGCGTATTCCTTCGGTGACACTGGACAGCCACATGATCAAGGCCGCCGTCGTCATGACAATAAGCGCCGCGCCCAATATGAATTCGATGACCATAAGCATACCCCCGTAACTTTTTTCATAGAATACGTTTTACATAATCAATTAGGGTTAAGTTAGCATGATCTGATGGTCAAACGCACGAAAAAGATTCAAATTTGTTCCAATTTCAGAAGCGGCGCAGCTGCTTTTAGCCGCTTCGGCGGTTGGACATAACGCGAAAACGCTCGACAAGGCAGACACTTACCACGGTCAAGCCGATCGCCAGACCGCTCCAGATAGCCTCGCCGCCAAAGTTCAGATAAATGCCGAAATAGGCGCCGATGGGCAGGCCCAAACCCCAATAACCCAGCAATGCGATCAGCATGGGCCGTTGGGTATCCTTAAGGCCGCGCAGGGCGCCCATGGCCGTAACCTGGGTGCCGTCAGCCAGCTGGGACAGGGCCACCACGAAAAGAAAGGCGATGGCCAGCTCTCTGACCGGCATGGTTTCTGGCCGCGCTGGACCCAGATAGAGATCGACAATGGCACCGCCGAAGAGCCAAAACGCCAGCGCCGGCAGCAAGGCATAGCCCAGACCCAAGGTGATGCCGGCCCAACCAGCCCGCGCCGCGCCTCGGTGATCGCCCGCGCCCGTGGCCCGGCCTACCCGCACCATGACCGCCTTGGCAATGCCATCGGCGATCATGTAGACGATAGCCGCGCATTGCACGGCGATTGCGTGGGCGGCCAGGGCATCGGTTCCCAACAGACCCACCAGCAGGGCGGCGGCGGTGAACATGCCGATTTCTGCCAGGGTCGTAATACCCATGGGCAGACCGATGCGGAATATGTCCCGAAACCGGGCCCAATCGGCGCGCCAGAAGCGGCCGAACAGCCGATAGCGGCGCAACCGCCGGTCTAGCAATACGAACGCCAAAAGGCTTAGAAACATGAAGCTGCTGACCGTGGCGGAGGCGATGCCGGCGCCGATTAATTCCAGGCGCGGTAGACCGAAATGCCCGAATATCAGGCCGTAATCGGCAATGCCATTGACGACAATGCCCAGAACCGCGACCACCAATGTGGCGCGCGGCCTGGTATGCGCCGCCAGGAACGCGCCTAAGACAATGAAGCAAAGGCCGGGCAGAAAGCCGATCACCATGTGGCGAAGATAGCTCTGTGCCGCCGCAGACAACGCCGGGTCCTGGCCCAGGGCTTCGAGGACCGGTTGCGTATGCCAGATCGCGGCGGCACAGGGTAGCGAGAGCAGCGCGGCGGCCCAAAAACCCTGGCGTATGGTGCGCCTGACCTGGCGAAACCGCCGCCCGCCCAGATCCTGCGCCAGTATGGGCGCCACGGCACTGACCAGGCCCATGGCGAACATATCGAAAAACCAATAGTAGTGATTGGCCAGGGTGCCCGCCGCCAAGGCAGTGGGCCCCAACCAGCCCATCATCACCACGTCCGTCGTCACCATGGCGATGTGCGATAGCTGGGTCAGGGCCAGGGGCAGGGCCAGGACGATGATGGCGCGGCTTTCCCGGCGCCAAAGGCTAAATGTAGTCATGTCGAAATTCCATTGCACGAAGTCTTTGTGGGCGCGTCCGTGCAGGAACAAAATGCCATTGGCTTTAGGGGCTGGCTTCAGGACGCGCGTCGAACGCCGGCCCCGCGCCTAAAATCCGGGCGGGCCAGCGACGAGGGCAGCTATGATCGTTGCTGCAGATATATGACGCGCGTTCGCATGGGGAGCTATATAGGCGAGGCTCCGTACGCTTTCAAGCTGCTCTTATCCCTTGGCGTAGGCAGTTACTTCCTCGGCAATTTCCGTGACGGCCAGATCGAAGATCTTTTTGCCGGCCTCGGGCGTCGCCAGGTACGGGTGGGAGGCGATGCGGCCGTCGGGGAATTTGGCGCGGTAGTCGGCGGCGTCGCTCCAACGGCTTCTGAACGGCTCCGGCGGGCCCATGTCGGGGGCGGATTTGATGTGCTCGGGGAACAGATATTGCGTCACCGAGACTTCGGAGATGGTGGCATGCATGCCGTCCTTGTCGCCGAACAGTTCCTTGATCAGCTTGTAGGTCTTATCCCCCTGCCACCAGTTGCGCAGACGGCAGCGGACCGAGGCTTCGTTGCCCCCATTTCTGTTACTGCCGTGCATGGTGTGAGCGGTATAGACTTCCTGGAATGCCGCTTCGATGGTGGCGCTGTTGCCGCCATGGCCATTGATGAAATAAAACTTGTCGAAACCATGATGCGCCAGGCTGTCCACATAGTCGCCGATCAATTGGATCATGGTGGCCGGGCGCAGGGTCATGGAACCTTTGAAGGCCATGTGATGCTGGGCCATGCCCACGGCGATGGTGGGCGCGACCATGACATTGGCGGCCTCGCCCACGGCGACGGCGATGGCTTCGGCGCTGACCGCATCAGTGCCGATCAGGCCGTTGGGGCCGTGTTGCTCGGTGGAACCAATCGGCATGATGGCGATGGTGGAGGATTCGAGGTAACGTTCCACTTCGGCCCAGGTTTGCATCTGTAGCTGCATCGCGAAGATATTCCCTTAATTGCAGATAGGTAATTGGAGACAGACATGATCAAAGGCATCGACCATATTGAACTGATTGTACGGGATTTGGACGAATATGTGTCCTTCTTAAAAACGCTTGGTTTTGAAACCGTGCGCGAGACGCCGCATCATGGCGGCTCCGTCGAAATGAAACCGCCAGGCGAGGGCCAGCCGGTGTTTGAAATCCATCAGGTCATTGGCGAGGAAGTGATCGGGGTCAATCATATCGCTTTCAAGGTTGATGACGTCAACGCCGCCCATGCCGCCCTGAAAGATTATCCCGGCATGGTCTCTTCCGCGCCCGGTCATGTGAAGGATACCGGCCGCACCAATTTGAATTTGCGCGATCCGGACGGCTGGCGCCTGCAATTGGTACAGAACGCAAAAGCGTAGCGCCCGAACTGCAGGTTCGGTCTCTACAGTCTTTCCATCAGCCACGTGGTGTTACGGGCTGTCCAACGCGTCTCTGAACGCCGTCGGCGTGGTGCCGGTGCCGGCACGAAAATCGCGGCTGAAGTGCGCGCTGTCGGAAAAACCCGCACAAAAACCAATGACGGCGAGTGAGATGTCATTTCCTTGGAGCAATCGACATGCCTCCTGTATGCGCAAGCCCCGAACCAAACTTGAAAAATTAAGCTCAGCCTCGCGAAGACGACGCTGAAATGATCGTTGTGACATGCCCAGTTCCCGCGCTAGCTCGCCGACCTTCCACTGGCGCAAGAAATCCATCGATAGATAATTCGCTGCCTGTATGACAGCTCGCCGTGTTTCGGAATTGCAGGCGGCGGGAACGGGGATAGAGATCTCTCGCTTGTTCGTGTTGTCCGCCACATACTTGGGCTCAAAGGCGCTCCAATGGATGGCCCAGGCAGTGGTATCCAGGCCCGCGCCGAGCCTATCCGGCAGGGTGAAAGCGCCGCGTTCATACAATGTCATGGATCTGCCATTGGTTTGCGGCATCATGCAAACGACCCCGCGACAGCCGATAATTTCCAAAAGCGCAATGACGATGCCGCAGATCAGTAGATTTTCCGACGGGCTCGGTGCGTCGGCGCCCTTGACGGCGTATCGCCGGCAGTCGACTTGGGACTCTTCAAGGTAGACCATGTCCAGTCGGTTGGTGGAATGCGCGTATCCTTCCAGGCGCCGCCAGCCATGGAAGAGCTGTTGCGGGTTGCGGGCCCTGGCGGCGGCGCGCCAGATCGGATCAAAATCACCATCGCGCAGGCCTTGCCCCACCGCAAGCAAGGTCGCGGCGCCGGCTTCACCCAAGATGCGCTCGAGAAGGTCGCGTTTGTCACCGGCAGGGACCGAGGCATTGCGTAAATTGTCGATGGGTTTTGGTATGCCCGGTAGCAATTCGGGATGCGACTTGGCGATTTCCCGCCGAACCAAGTTGACAATGCTCGCGCGGGCGAAGTCGTCGATATGAGTCTTCCTCATGACCTCAAATTCCCTAGGCGTAGAGGCTGTCGTAATCAAAGGGAAGGGCTCGGGGCCGTTTCCCGCTCGCGGCGAAAGCAGCGTTAGCAATGGCCGCAACGGCAGGTGCGAAGGCGGCTTCGCCCACGGCCAGGGGCTTTGCCCTCGCGGTTTTGACCAGCTTTATGACGGCCTCTGGCGCCTCGTTATGACGCAAGATGTTGTAGCCATCGAAGTTGCGTTCGTTGGCGATGCCGTCACTGATCGTCAATTTCTCTTCCAACGCCATGCCACAGCCCCACATCAGATTGCCTAGAACTTGATTCTCCACCTGATCAGGATTAACGACCAGGCCACAATTCTGGACGCACCATAGCCTGAGAACCTTAACCTGGCGCTCCCCATGGTCAATCGCGACATCGGCAACGACCGCCACATGGGTCTGACCCTTGTATATGGCGCAGGCCACGCCCCGGCCACGATTCTTGGGCGTCGATCGGCCCCAACCCGACACATCGCCGACCCGGCGTAATACGGTTGCGAGCGGCTCCATATGGCCGCCCGCTCCTGCAAGGTGGGCTAATCGAAAGGTCAGAGGATCTTCTCCTATCGCGAAGGCCAACTCATCCATCATGCTCTCGATGGCAAACGTATTCGGCGCCGCGCCCAGACCGCGCCAGGCCCCGGTGGGGACCTCCGTTCGAATGTCGGAATAGCGCACCCGTTGTTGCCCCACCTGGTAGGGCATCCGGGCGCCTCTTGCGGTACCTTTGTCGGCGATAAAAGTGTCGAGGATCGGGGCCAAACCCCTGGGCACCAAGCCGAAGATGATTGGCGATGAAACAAAATCGTGGCGCCAATAGGCGATCTTTCCCTTCGCATCCAAACCGCTATCGATGGCATGAGAGAATTTGGGTTGGAAATAGTTATGCTGAAATTCTGTTTCCCGGTCCCACTGGACGCCCACGGGGCGCCCAACCCGCGCCGAGAGGAGTGCGGCCTCCTCTGCGGGCTGCGAGAGAATCCGGCCGCCAAACCCGCCGCCCATACGTAGCGGGTGAACGACAACCTCCTCCTCGTCGCGCTCCAACAGCGCGGCGATACGACCCCGAATGAAATAGGGGTCCTGACAGCCGCACCATATTTTGACATTTTCCTCTGTGACCCAGGCGACCGCCGCTCTCGGTTCCATAGCCGCATGGGCCATGTAGGACGTTGTGTAGTTGGCGCTTACCGATCGCACACTGATGACATCATTGGCGGCGCTGTTGCCTTCATCGACCAGTGTGTGTTCGAAATCATCGCGCGCGCGGTAACGGGTAACTTCCAGCTCGTCGGCGGATGCCGTGCTGTTCCCGAAGCGCCAGACCGGTTCAATTCTCTTGAGCGCATCGGCCAGTAGAAGCGGACTTTTCGCCACCACACCAAGCAAACTATTAGAGGTATCGATCACAACCGCCTCGACGCCGGGCATGGCTTCCGCGCCAATATCTTTGGCATCAACCAGCGTCGCGTCGAAACGAGGCGGGCGGATGACGTCACCGTAAAGCATGCCGGGTAGTGATACATCCCGGCTGTAGATTGTTTTTCCGGTGACGATGTTTTCCAGGTCGGGACTGCGCCAGGACTTGCCAACGATCCGCCGAGCTTCCGCCCTGGTATAAAAATACTGCGCGACGGTGTCATTTTGCTCCGGCATTAGCAGGGTGACCTCGGCGGGTACTAATTCGCCATAGCCAATGAACCGGCCCACCGCATCGAAACCGCCCGTGGCATCTTTCAATTGACCAATCGGCAGCGCCGTTTCCCTGGCGGCTTGTTGTCTTAGATGTTCTCGCAAGTTCGCCGCACCGCGCGAAACAGGCTCGGAAAAGAGGGCGATGCTTTCGCTGCCCACGGTCATCTTAAATGGCGGTGATTGGTTGCTGGCCGGAGATACACATTCGATTTGTGACTGTTCGAGGTTGAGTTCCTCTGCCACGATTTGGCTTAAGCCCAGCGGCGCGCCTTGGCCCATTTCCATCCTTGGACAGAGGAAACGGATGCGCCCATCTGGCATGAGCTGAACCCAGGACAGGCCATCTTCAATCTCGGGGTTGGCCGTCGTGGGCAGAACCGCAAATACGCCCTTGCACGAAGTCAAGACGGTCAAACCAGCGGCCAGCCAGCCGCTGTTGATCAAGAACTTGCGGCGATCGATCGATATGTTCCGTACGATATTTTCCATGCTATGTCTCCCGCGCGGCGCGTGCGACGGCGCGGCGAATGCGGTCATAGGTGCCGCAACGGCAGATGTTCCCGTTCATGCCCGCGCGGATGTCCGCATCGTTGGGCACGGGGTTTTCACTCAAGAGAGCTGCCGCCGTCATGAGTTGACCGGGCTGGCAATAGCCGCATTGAGGCACGGCTTCGGTGATCCAGGCTTGTTGTACCGGGTGGAGGCCATCACCATCGGTCAGGGCGGACAACCCTTCGATGGTGGTCACATTTCGTCCGAGAACTTCGGACATGCTCAGCTGACAGGCGCGTTGGGCGGCACCGTCCAGATGAACGGTACAAGCACCGCATAAACCCTGACCGCACCCATACTTTGTACCCTTCAACAAGGCGTGGTCACGGATGAAATCAAGCAGCGATAAGTCATACAGCGCTTTTTCGACACGGACTGTGTTACCGTTCAGGTCTATCATCAATCATCTCCTTATGGGCCTTGACGCGTATCGTTGATCAACACGCAACGAAGCGCCTAACAACCGATGGTAGGAGACATGGCCGGCCGCCGTTATGATGATCGCGCCAAATTCTAGCTTACGAGAGAGAACGCCAGCGGAACCTCCCCAATCGCCTTTTGGGGGCCATGGCCTAATGCGTCATCAGGCAAGGTGATGGAGGATCTCACCCACTCAGGACGGCACGGCATTCCGGGGACTATTACTTGGATCCGACCGCTTCGATCAGGCCGCGCAGGTATCCCGCCACCGCCGCCGCGCAGGTTGGGCCGTCGGGTTCATAGCGGAACGGCTCGGCCGCGATCCAGCCTTTATAGTCGTGGCGTTTCAGGGCCGCGATGATGTCGGCGAATTGGTCGCTGCCCTGGCCCGGCCCGCGCCGGTCGCTGTCATTGACCTGAATATGCGCCAGCATGCCCGCCGGCAGCCAGCGTTCGATCAGGTGCTCGACGGTATCATCGCCGCCGGCGCGGGCGGCGCAGCAGTCCACCATGGTGCGCACCTGAGGGCTGCCGACCGCTTCGACAATTTCCACCGCCTCGGCAACTGAATTGACGAAATTTGCCATTGGCGCGGCCAGGGCCTCGATGCAATAGACGACGCCGCCCGCCTCGGCATCCGGGGCAATGGCCGCAAAGGCTTCGATTGCCCGTGTCCGGGCCGCTGCCGCGCCTGCTTCGTCGTCGGGCAGGCGCCGTTGCGCGGGCGAGCCATGCACCAGAACTTCGCCGCCCAGTTCGGCGCAGATTTCGATGTTGGCCCGCATCACATCGACGCTGCGTTGCCAGATCGCCGGATCCTCGCTGGTGATCGACAAGCCCTTGGGTGTCAGCAGAAGCCAGTGCAGGCCTGAAATGGCAATGCCGGCGCTTTGCGCGGCGTCCCGGACCATGGCTTTTTGCGCCGCCGTCATCTGGCGCGGATCATCCACCACCGTGAACGGCGCCAGCTCAATGCCGTCATAGCCCAAGTCCGCGGCCAGTTGGCATTGCGCCGGGAACGGCATATCGCCCAAGATTTCATTGCATAAAGATAGTTTCATGATGCCCACCACAATTGCTGATTTGACGCAGACCGCATCCGCCGGGTAACCTAAATAACCATACGGTTACTTATAACGAAAAACCACCGGCCAGGGGACTTCATGTGGGGGCGGAATTGAACAAATCCTATTCCATGCTGTTCGGCGACATTCATAACCATAATGCCATGGGCTATGGCGTTGGTTCGTTGGAGCGCAGCATAGATGTGGCCCAGGGCCATCTGGATTTTTTCGCCTTCACCGGCCATTCCAGCTGGCATGACATGAAGGCCATGGAAGGCGGCCGGGAAAATCACTGGCTGAACGGCTTCGAGGTTTTGCGCAACGGCTGGCCAAAGGTGCAGGACCTGATCGCCGAGGCTAACAGCGATGGCGAATTCGCGGCCTATCTCGGCTTTGAATGGCATTCCAGCCAGTTCGGCGATCAATGCGTGGTCTTCCCCGATGATCACCAGCCCATGGCCTATCCCGATCATCTCAACGATCTGCGCCGCTTTTGTGTTGAAAAGAACGCTCTGATGATCCCCCATCATCTGGCCTATCCCCGTGGTGATCGGGGCGTCAATTGGGACGAGTTCGACGAATGTTGCACCCCGGTGGTGGAGATTTTCTCCGAACATGGCAATTCCGAGGAAGACCGGGGCAATCCCACCTTTTTCAACCATTCCCTCGGTGGACGGCAGACCGCCAATACGGCGCGCGTTGGCCTGGGCCGGGGCCTGAAATTTGGCTTCGTCGCATCGTCGGACAGTCATAACGCCTTCCCCGGCGCCTATGGCGAAGGGCTATTGGGTGTCTTGGCGGAGGATTTGAACCGCGGCGCCATCATGGACGCCATCAACAGCCGCCGCACCTGGGCCCTGACCGGCGATCGGATCGAGGTGGATTTTACCGTCGACGGTAATGTCATGGGCTCCACCATCCAGACCGGGTCTGCCATCGAAGTCGTTTACGATATTCAGGGCCGGGATGAAATGGACGTGGTGGAACTGGTTCAGGATGGCCGCATCGTCCATCGGGCCTACGCCAACCCCGATGTTCCCCTGGACGAGGCCATGGGCGATAAATTTCAAATCCGCCTGGAATGGGGCTGGGGACCCTGGGGTGACCTGGCGTTGGAGCGGATCTGTGACTGGGCCTTTGATCTGAAGGTTCACAATGGCCGCATACTGCGCGCCTTTCCCTGCCTGCAATCAGGCCCGTTTGTCGAGGAACGCCGGCACCGGGTCGCGCAATTATCCGAGACGGCCATGGCCATTCAATCCTATTCAGGCCGCAAAGGCGCCTATCGGCAAAACCCGAACCAAAGCGTGATCCTGGAATTGCAAGGCAGCGCGAAAACCGTGCTGGATCTGCATATGACCCTGCCGTCGGACCGCCATACCAAGAGCAGCATGGCGGATCTGTTCGTGGGCTCCGACAATATGCGGACCGGCGAGTTCCCGCAGGAGAACTATCAATGGCACCGCCTGGTTCCCGCCGCCGCCTCCCGCGTTAGCGGCAAGGTCAATCTGGATGTAAGCGCCGGTCCGTCGAACATCTATCTCAGAGCGCGGCAATTCAATGGCCATATCGCCTGGGCCAGCCCCGTGTTCATGAACCACGATTGATAGACCATGAGAATAAAAAGCATCGATCTGTTCCCCATCGTCATGCCGCTGAAGGCGGTTTTGACCCTGCCGCGCGGTGCCTCCCGCACCCTGGCGGAAGGCAAGCAGAACATTCTGGTCCGCATCACGGATGAAGATGGCGATATCGGCTGGGGCGAGGCCGGGCCCTCGCGGCGCTGGTCAGCGGAAACCACGCAGTCCTGCTATACCTCGATCAAGCATTACCTCGCACCCGCCGTCATGGGCCGGGATGTGTTCGATATCGCCGGTCTACATGGCGCCATGAACCAGGAACTGGCGCCGGGGCTGGATCCGGGCCAGCCCGTGGCCAAGGCGGCCATTGACCTGGCGGTCCACGATCTGATCTGCCGCAAGATGGACATCCCGCTGCAATCGTGGCTGGGCGCGAAACGCCGTGACCGGGTCGAACTGGGCCGCCTCGTTTCCGCCCCGACACCAGAGAAAGCCGCGGAGATCACCCGCGAGGCCAAGGCCGAAGGCTACAAAGGTTTCAAGGTCAAGGTCGGCCATGACGCGGATTTGGATGCCGAAGTCATGACGGCGGTGGTCGAGGCGGCGGACGGCGGTTTTGTCTGGCCCGATGCCAACCAGGCCTATTCCCTGCAACAGGCGCAAACCTTCCTGCGCCATATCGAGAACCTGGGCGTGACGCTGTTTGAGCAGCCGGTTTCCATGGCCGATGTCTACGCCACCAAGAAACTGCTGTCCTGCACCCATATCACCATCGCCCTGGACGAGGCTGCCATGGGCCTGCCGTTCGTCATTGACATGATCCGCCGCGATGCCATGGAAGGCATGGCCATCAAGATCTCCAAAACGGGGGGCATCTATTACGCCCGGCAGATGTGTGACCTGGCCCTGAACGCCGGCATGGAGCTGGTCGGCAGCGGCCTGATGGATGCGCCCATCGGCTTTGCCGCCGCCGTGCATCTGTATGCGGCCTATGGCATCGAAACACCGGTGGATTTGAACGGCCCACAGCATATCGCGGAAGATTACCTCGGCCCGCCCTTTCCCATGGAAGGGCAAACCGCGCTGGTTCCGAAAGGCCCCGGCCTGGGCATCGAGGTGGACGAGGACAAACTGGCAAAATTTGCGCTAGACTTGCCGCTGTAGGCGGCTCCGGTAGCGAGTTTGACGACGCGTGGAAGCATCACAAAAAAACATAAATAGGGAGACTGACATGAAGAAATTTGCTCGACATTTAGCCCTGGCGGCACTTGCCCTTGCGGCGCCGCTGGCGGTGACAGCCGCATCGGCGGCGGATTATCCCGCCAAACCCGTCACCTTTGTCGTACCTTGGCCGGCGGGCGGCAGCACGGATATCACGGGTAGGATGACCGCAAGTTACATGTCCAACCATCTGGGTCAGGCAATCGCGGTGGTAAACCGCGTCGGCGGTGTCGGTACGATCGCCACCAGGTCCGTGCTGGACGCGCCAAAGGACGGCTACACGGTCCTGGTGACGACGGTGGGCAATCATGTGCTGCAACCAGCTGTCCGCGATGTCGGCTTCCTGCCTCGGGACTTCATTCCCATCGGGCAGATCTCGGCCCGGACCATGCTGGTCGTCTCCGGTAAACAGCAGCCGTATTCGGACGCCAAGTCGCTGGTCGCATATGCCAAGGCGAACCCGGGCAAGGCCACCTTTGCCTCGCCGTCCAAGGTTCTGCCCTGGCGTGCGGTGATGAAATTCGCCAAAGCCGCCGGTATCAAACTGAAACATATCCCGGCCAAGGGTGATGCGAAGTCCCTGCCGATGGTCCTGGGCGGTCATGTGGGCATGGCCTCGTTGGGTGATGTCTCGGCCGGCGTCTCCCACATCAAAGCCGGCACGATGAATGCCATTGGCGTGTTCTCCGCCGAGCGTCATCACGCCTTGCCTGATACGCCGACCATGAAGGAGCTGGGCTTTGACATGGTGTTGGTGCCATGGACCGGCCTCGCCGTCGCCAAGGGCACGCCGCCCGAGATCATCAAGAAATTGAGCGAAGCACTGAAGAAGACCACGGAAGACAAGGCGTTCCTGAAGTTCGCCAAGAACAGCGGCACCTCCGTCAATTATCTCGACGGCCCCGCGTTCGGTAAGATCTGGGACCGTGATTGGAATACGTACCACGGAAAATAGCGAGGCAAGAAGCTTTGCCGCCGCGCCGGTTATCCTGCCGGCGTGGCGGCGCGCTTCACGGATCCCATGAACATGGCCCGAGTTGACATTATCGCCGGCGCATTACTGTGCGTATTCGGCATAGTTATCTACTTTGCAGCTCCTTTAACGGTGGGCGAATACAACGAAGTAGGCCTGACGCCGTGGAGTTTTCCCTCGGCGCTGGCGGCGGCCATCGCCGTTCTTTCCGCCCTGCTTTGTTTCAACGGTTGGCGCAACCGCAATCGCGAAAATTCCACCGAGAAGGCCGAAGAAGAGGGAAGTCGTAGCGCCTCTACCCCGCATATTATCGCCGCCATCGTGGTGATGGGTCTTTATATCATCGGCATGCCGCTATTCGGATACTTGTTGGCGACCGCTGCGACGCTGCTTGTGCTTTCGGTGATTTATGGCAATCGGCGCTGGCTTGGCCTTTTCATCGTGGCGGCGGTTTCACCACCGGTGCTATTTTTCTTCTTCCAGGAAGTCATGATCATTCTGCTGCCAGAGGCTTCTCTCTTCTAAGTTTATCCCCACCAACAGAGACGCTGTTTTATGGATATTATCTTCACCGGCTTCGACCAGATCTTTCATCTGCAGAATTTGCTGCTGATGGCGGGTGGCTTGGTTATTGGCATCGTCATTGGCGCTATTCCGGGGCTGAACGTGCCCCTGGCCGTGGCCCTCGCCTTGCCTTTCACCTATCACATGCCGCCCTTGGCGGGTCTGTCCATGTTGATCGGCATCTACAAGGGCGGCACCCATGGCGGCTCCATCTCCGCCATTCTGATCAATGTGCCGGGCGCCCCGGCGGCGGCGGCAACGGCAATTGACGGCTACGCCCTGGCGCGGCAGGGCAAGGCCGGCAAAGCCCTGAAACTTTCCATCTACGCCTCGGTGTTCGGCGAAATCCTGTCTGATATCGCGCTGATTTTGGCGGCGGCGCAATTGGCCAAGATCGCCACCACGTTTGGTCCGGCGGAATTTTTCGCCCTTGGCCTGTTCGCCCTGACGATCATTGGTTTTGTCTCAGGCGACAGTCTGATCAAGGGGGTGATCGCGGGCTGCATGGGGCTGTTGCTTGCCACCGTCGGCATGGACCCGCTGGAGAGCATGCCGCGCATGCATTTCGGCTTTTATGAGCTGACCGGCGGTTTGCATTTCATTGCCATGATCATCGGGCTGTTCGCCATTTCCGAAGCCTTGATCCAGATCGAAAACAGTCTGCGGACGACGGCCAGCCGCACCGTGATCGAAATTTCCCAAAAGGGCGATGACAACCGGGTTACCTGGGCCGAATTCAAAATGGTCTTTCCGACCATGCTGCGCTCGGCCCCCTTGGGTATTTTCATCGGTGCGATCCCCGGCATCGGTTCCTCCATCGCGGCCTTTCTGGCCTACGGCATGGCGAAGAACATGTCGAAGCAGCCGGAAATGTTCGGCAAGGGCGCCCTCGAGGGCGTGGCGGCGGCGGAATCCGCCAACAACGGCGTTTGCGGCGCCACATTTATCCCACTGCTGACCCTGGGCATTCCGGGCGATGTCATCACCGCCATCATGCTCGGCGCCTTCATGGTGCACGGCCTGATCCCGGGACCGACGCTGTTCACGGAACAGGGCGGCTTTGTTTCCGCCTTTATGATCGGCATGTTGATCACATCCTGCATGCATCTGTTCGTGGCGCTGATCGGCCTGCGCGGCTTTATTCAGGCGATCAAGCTCAAGCGCTCCTTGCTGTTTCCCCTGGTCATTGTGCTCTGTATCACCGGTACTTTCGTGGCCGGCGGCGGCCAGTTTCCCATCTATGTGATGCTGGGCATGGGTATTTTGGGTTATCTGATGACCAAATTCGGCTTTCCCATTCCGCCGCTGTTGATCGGCTTTATCCTGAGCCCGATGATCGAGGACGGTCTGCGCCAGGCGCTGTTGATCTCGGACGGCGATCTGGCGATCTTCTATGGCCGTCCCATCGCCATGGGTTTTCTGGTCATGACGGCAGCCCTGGTCATCTGGATCACCTGGAAACACCTGCGCACCCAACGCTAGGGCGGCCGGTAAATGTAAGACCGGAGTGCGGCCATAGTGATCCATGTTTAGTCTGCGGTCCAGAAACTCACATCGCGTCATGCACGCACCATCCTGGGAGAGTAATAGATCATGGAGAAACGGCAGTTAGGGGCCTCGTCGCTTACGGTTGCCCCGATCGCATTTGGCGGCAACGTCTTCGGGTGGACCGCCGACGAAGCGATGTCATTCAAAATTCTCGACGCCTTCGTGGGGGCGGGGTTCGACTTCATCGACACGGCGGATGTGTACTCGCGCTGGAACGAAGGCAATGAAGGCGGTGAGTCGGAGACCATTATCGGCAACTGGCTGGCCAGCCGGGGTGGCCGCGACAAGGTTGTTATCGCGACAAAAGTTGGTATGGAAATGGGGCCGGACAAGGTTGGTTTGTCGCCCAAATACATGGCCGAAGCAGTAGAGGCATCTCTAAAGCGACTGCAGACGGATTACATCGATTTATATCAATCCCACAAGGATGATCCGGACACACCGGTGGAAGCCACCCTGGAAGCCTATGCGCGGCTGATAGAGCAGGGCAAGGTGCGCGAAATCGGCGCCTCCAACTTTACCGCCGAGCGCCTTGGGGAGGCGTTGGCGCTGAGCCAAAAAGGCTTGCCGCGCTATCAAAGCCTGCAGCCGAAGTACAGTCTGGTTGAACGCGATAGCTTTGAAGGCGCGCTGGAGGATTTGTGTCTGGCGGAAAATGTTGGTGTTATCGGATACTTTTCACTGGCCAGCGGATTCCTGACCGGAAAATATCGCTCCAAAGCCGATATGGCAGGGCGGACACGTGGCTCCAGGGTCGAAAAATACCTCAATGCCAAAGGCCTTGGCGTCGTCGCGGCGTTGGACGCGGTCGCGGACAAACACAGCGCCAAGCCAGGACAGGTGGCCATGGCGTGGTTGTTAGCCCGCCCAAGCGTGTGCGCACCCATCGCCAGCGCCACGAATTTGGCGCAACTGGACGAATTGTTGAAATCCGTTGACGTGGTGCTCGACGCTGACGATAGCGCCCGACTGGACGCCGCCAGCGCCTGATACCAAGGTGCGGTAAAGTCACAACAGATGTTTGGGAAAAAATGCGGCCAGCGGTGCAACGGAGGTGCTGCCGCACGTCTCGCCTGGTCGATATCAACAATGTCATAAAGCAATTTTCACCATGTCCACATGGTATAAAATAGCGATCTGCAGGTAATCGTCACTGAAATTCCTAAGAACTAAATTGGAGATGTCAAATGAGTGCGCTGCCGCTGGCTGGAATCCGGGTGCTGGATATCGGCACCCTAATCGCGGGGCCGTTTGGGGCCACGATGCTGGGTGATTTCGGGGCCGAGGTCATCAAGGTTGAACAACCGGGCCCGGGCGATGGCCTGCGTGGAACGCCGGTGGATGGCGAGGCCGGACGGCCGCCGATATGGCGGGTCGAGGCGCGCAACAAGAAATCGGTGACGCTCAATCTGCGGGTCAAGGAAGGTCAGGACATCCTGCGCGAATTGGTCGGGAAATCCGATATTCTGATGGAGAATTTTACCCCCGGAACGCTGGAGAAATGGAACCTCGGCTGGGATGCGCTGCACGAGATTAATCCCCGTCTGATCATGGTGCGGGTCTCGGGCTATGGGCAAACCGGACCTTATTCAAAACGCGCGGGCTATGACCGGATCGCGCTTGGTTTTTCGGGCTATATGTATCCGACGGGATTTCCCGACCGCTTTCCGGTTCGCCCCGCCTTTGCCACTGCCGACTACAATACCGGAACCTTTGGGGCCTACGCCGCGATGATGGCGCTCTACCAACGTGACGCCGCGAATGGCGGCGGCGGGATGGGTCAGATGATTGACCTGGCGCTGTACGAGCCAACTTTTCGTATCACCTCCGACCTTCTGGCCAATTATCATGCGACGGGGGAAATCCGCGAGCGGGTCGGCAACCGCAATCAGGGCTTTTCCCCAGCCGGCACCTTTGCAACGAAGGATGGCCGCTATGTGCAGATTGCCGCCGGTGGCGACAAAGTATTCCGCCGGCTTGTGGAGGCCATGGGGATGCCGGAAATGGCCAGCGATCCGCGTTATTCGGTTAGCCGCGAGCGTATCGCCCGCGCCGATGAACTGGAACAGCTTCTGGCCGATTGGATCGGCGCGCGGGAATTCTCCGATATTGAAGAACGCCTGGTGGCCGGCAACGTGCCGTTCGGCGGTATTTATACGCCGGCTGATATCGCGGTTGATCCTCACTACCAGGCCCGCGACAGCTTCATCACGGTCGAGGATCAGGAAGATGGTCCCATGGTGATGCCGGGCGTTATTCCCAAACTCATGGGCACGCCGGGGCATGTGGCATCGACCGGTCCCAGGCTTGGCCAGCACAATGATGAAATCTATCAAGGCCTACTTGAAAAAAGCGCGGAGACGCTGGCACAGCTTGAAAAAGAGAGAATTATTTGACCGGGTCAAATGGACCAAAGCGGCATTTCCGATCAAGATGCTTTTACCTCTTCTCTTGTCCCAAGCAAATTTTTCGCGATAATCAAGCGCAAGGATAGACGCCTAGAGCAATTCCGATCCAAGGTGAATCGCGAAGCGATTCTAAGTGATTGGAAAAATTGCTCTACTCTTGAGAATCAGAGCATTTCCTATTCGGAAATGCTCTAGGGAGGCCATGATGAGCCATAATGAACTTTTCCCCGTTCCCGACGCTTGGGCCGAAAAAGCCTTCGCCGATAACGACAAATATCTCGCGATGTATCAGCAGTCCGTCGATGATCCCGACGGCTTCTGGGGCGAGCAGGGCAAACGCATTGATTGGTTCAAGCCTTATACCAAGGTGAAGAACACCACCTATGGCCCCGGCGATGTCTCTATCAAATGGTACGAGGACGGCAGCCTGAATGCCTCCTACAATTGTCTCGACCGTCATCTGGATACCCGGCGCGATCAAACCGCGATCATCTGGGAAGGCGACGACCCCGCCGACAGCAAAAGCTTCACTTATGGTGAGCTGCATGCCGCCGTATGCAAATTCGCCAACGGTCTGAAATCCCTGGGCGTCAAACGCGGTGACCGGGTCACCATCTATCTGCCCATGATCCCGGAAATCGCGGTGGCGGTGCTGGCCTGTGCCCGCATCGGCGCGCCTCATTCGGTGGTCTTTGGCGGCTTTTCCCCGGACGCCCTGGCGGGCCGCATTCATGATTGCCATTCCAACATCGTCATCACCTCGGACGAAGGCATGCGCGGCGGCCGCTCGATCCCGTTGAAGGCCAATACCGACGCTGCGTTGGAGAAATGCCCCACCGTTAATCATTGCGTGGTGGTCAACCGTACCGGCGCCGATATCCCAATGGTGGCGGATCGTGACGTCTGGTACCACGACCTGATCGCGGATCAGTCCGACGATTGCCCGGCGGAAGAAATGAACGCGGAAGATCCGCTGTTCATTCTCTATACCTCAGGCTCCACCGGCAAACCGAAAGGCGTCCTGCACACCACGGGCGGCTATATGGTCTATGCCGCCATGACGCATCAGTATGTTTTCGACTATCACGACGGGGACATCTATTGGTGCACGGCGGATGTGGGCTGGGTTACCGGCCACAGCTACATCCTATACGGCCCCCTGGCCAATGGCGCGACCAGCGTGATGTTCGAAGGGGTGCCGAATTACCCCGATGCCTCGCGCCACTGGCAGGTCTGCGACAAGCATCAGGTCAATATCTACTACACCGCGCCCACGGCGCTGCGCGCGCTGATGCGTGAGGGCAATGACCCGGTCACGAAAACCTCGCGCAAATCACTGCGTTTGTTGGGCAGCGTAGGCGAACCGATTAACCCGGAGGCCTGGCTTTGGTATTACAACGTGGTTGGCGACGGTCGCTGCCCCATTGTCGATACCTGGTGGCAGACCGAAACCGGGGGCATCATGATCACGCCGCTGCCCGGCGCGACGGCGCTGAAGCCCGGTTCCGCCACGCGGCCCTTCTTTGGCATCAAGCCCGCCCTGGTGGACGGGGATGGCAATTTGTTGGAGGGTGCGGCCTCGGGCAATCTATGCATCCTTGATAGCTGGCCCGGCCAGATGCGCAGCCTGTATGGTGATCATGACCGCTTTATCGAAGCGTATTTTTCGACCTATCCCGGCAAGTATTTCGCCGGCGACGGCTGCCGCCGCGACGAGGACGGCTATTACTGGATTACCGGCCGGGTCGATGATGTGATCAACGTCTCGGGCCATCGCATGGGCACCGCCGAAATTGAGAGCGCTCTGGTGGAACATCATGATGTGGCCGAGGCGGCGGTGGTCGGCTATCCCCATGACATCAAGGGCCAGGGCATCTATGCCTACGTCACCCTGAACGCCGGCCTGGACGGCGATGAGGCATTGCGCAAGGAGTTGGTTTTGTGGGTGCGCAAGGATATCGGACCGTTCGCCGCCCCTGATTTGATCCAGTTCGCCCCCGGTTTGCCGAAAACCCGCTCGGGCAAGATCATGCGCCGTATCCTGCGCAAGATCGCCGAGGACGATTTCTCCAACCTGGGCGATACCTCGACTTTGGCGGAGCCGGCGGTGGTCGAGGATCTGATCGAGAACAGGCAGAATAAATAGACGCGCGCCGGATAATTCCGGGCGCTGGCGCGGATATCCGGGCGCAGGCAGCGACGGTGGCAGGGCGGTCACTTTCTGAATTCTTACGGTTGCCTTTCCTTAGCCACATATTACCTTGATCGCATGGGGTACAAAGAGTTCATCCGGGTTTCCTGATGCTTTGTAATTCGTCTGCAGATACGCTTGCCAACAATTGGGCCATTTCAACTACAGATAATTGGGGATCGAATTCGTGAATAGATTGAAGCATCTTGTCTTTGGCGCGGCACTGGCGTTTAGCGCCATGGGCCTACCGGCACAACAAGTCTTGGCGGAGACTTTTGTATTTACCGCCATTCCAGATGAGAACGAGGCCCGGCTGCGGGAGCGGTTTGATAAGGTCGCCGTATATTTAACAAAAACACTGGGCGTCGAAACCAAATACATCCCGGTGAAATCCTATGCGGCGGCAGTCACGGCATTTCGCAATAATCAGGTCCAACTCGGCTGGTTCGGCGGTTTGTCCGGCGTCCGGGCCCGCCACTTGGTGCCAGGTTCGGAAGCGATCGCCCAGGGTTTTGAAGACCAGGCGTTCGAGACCTATTTTATAGTCCATGCCAGCACGGGTCTGAAGCCATCGGCGGATTTCCCCGCGGCAATCGCCGGCAAGACTTTTACCTTCGGTTCCAAAGGATCCACTTCTGGCCGGTTGATGCCGGAATACTATGTGCGGCAAAATTTCAAAGCCGCGCCAAACAGAATTTTCACCAAGGTTGGTTTCAGCGGCAACCATTCCAAAACCATCGCGTTGGTGCAATCAGGTGCGTATCAGGTCGGCGCGGTCAATTTCAAAGTCTGGGAAAATGAACTTAAGGCCGGCAAGATTGATCCGAAAAAAGTTTCCGTGGTTTGGAAAACCCCACCTTATCCCGATTACCAATGGACCATCCGAGGGGATGTGGAGACCCGTTGGAAGGCTGGCTTCAAAGCCAAGGTGCGAGAGGCATTGTTGAACATGAAAGATCCCGATTTGCTGGCGTCGTTCCCAAGAAAGAGTTTCATTCCCGCATCGAACAGCGACTACAAACCAATTCTGGATGTGGCCAAGCTTATCGATTTGATCAGCTGACGGTGTTGTTCGAACTCGCCAACGAGGATCTGGGGTATGATGGAGATGCCGTGCTGCACGGCATCTCCATCGGCATTTCCAAGGGCGAGCGCGTGGCGCTGGTGGGGGAAAGTGGGGCCGGCAAATCCACCTTGTTATCTGTGTTGCAGGATCGTTATGGCGGCAATACGGCGCTGATCCCGCAACAGGCTGGATTGGTGCGCAGTCTCAGCGTTTTTCACAATGTTTATATGGGCAGCCTGCACCGCCATGGCGCAGCCTATAATTTATTGAACTTGGCATGGCCACAAAAGGCCGAGGTGGCGCGCGTTCGACCAATCGTCGAACGTCTGGGCCTGGGCGATAAACTGTTCGTGCCGACGGGCGAGCTATCTGGCGGACAACAGCAACGGACGGCCATTGCCCGGGCGATCCTGCAGGGCGGCGATGCCGTGTTGGGCGATGAACCGGTTTCCGCCGCCGACAATCATCAGTCCCGCGTCATCCTGGCCGCGCTATCGGAAACCTTCACCACCGTCGTTTTGGCCATGCATGACGTGGACCTGGCGCTGGAGTTCTCGACCCGTATTGTCGGCATCAAGGACGGCGGCATTGCGCTGGACGCACCAGCTGCTGAACTGACCCGGTCCGGGCTCGATTTTCTGTATCGGAAATAGGCATGTCGAGCCCACAAGCCCTTTCCGCAAATCTGCGCCGAGGTTATTCGCCGGTCGTTAAGACCAGCCTGATTTTTGTCGCGGTGGCGGCGGTTTGTTTGTTCTTCGCGGATATCTCCATTACGACCCTGGACCCGTGGTCGGAAATGGGGCGGATGGCTCAGGGCGTTCTGGCACCTGATTTTACGGCCGTTGCCGGGATCGGCATGATCATTGTCCAGACCATTGCATTCGCCCTTTGCGGTGTCGCGCTAGGGGCCGTGGGCGGCTTTCTGTTGGCCCAGATCTTTCATATTGGCCCGGTGCGGTGGACCTGTGCCGCGGTCCGGGCCATCCACGAATTGTTTTGGGCCCTGATATTTTTGCAAATGCTGGGTCTGACGCCCCTAACCGGCGTGCTGGCCATCGCCATTCCCTATGCCGGCATCTGCGCAAAAGTTTATGCCGAAACCCTGGAAGAAGCGGAATTGCCTGCCCTGCCGGCATTGCCCTTCGGCACCGGCATCATTTCAAGTTTCTTCTTCGCGCGGCTGCCCGATGTTTGGGTGCATATCAAGAACTACACCGCCTATCGCTTTGAGTGCGGTTTGAGGTCCAGTGCGGTCTTGGGGTTTGTTGGCCTGCCAACTTTGGGATTTTATCTGGAGACGGCCTTTGGGGAAGGCAATTATTCGGAAGCCGCCGCCCTGTTGATCATATTTTATGTCCTGATCGCGACCTTGCGGCTTTGGATGCGGCCAAAGTTAATCGGTTTGTATGTGTTGGTGGCGCCGTTCCTGCTGGGTGGTGGGGCGGCAATCGATATGCGCAATATTGCGCGGTTTCTGACCGTTGACATCGTGCCGGCGCCGTTGCGGAACGGTAGCCTTGGGGCAGGCAAGACCTGGAGCAATCTGGCGGACTGGGCCGGCATGTTGCTATTCGATCAGGCCCTGCCTGGCATGGTCGCAACCTTGTTGCTGAGCCAAATTGCATTGGTGGCAACCGGTATTCTGGCCCTGGCCTTGTTTCCCTTGATCTCGGAGAAGTTTTTTGGCCGGCTGCCGCGCCTGCTGGGACATGTGTTTTTGGTTGTCTTGCGGTCGACCCCGGAATTCATTCTGGCGTACATCTTTTTGCAGCTTTGGGGCCCATCCATGCTGCCGGCAATTGTCGCCCTGGCACTGCACAATGGGGCCATTATCGGTCATCTGGTGGGCAGGTTCAGCGACCAGGTTCGCTTGCGGCCCGACAGCCCGCGCGGCCTGAATCTCTATGGCTTTGAAATTCTGCCCCGGATCTATGGGCAGTTTCTCGCATTCCTGTTTTACCGCTGGGAGGTGATCATGCGCGAAACCGCTATTCTGGGTATCTTGGGCATTGCCACCTTGGGCTTCTATGTAGATAGCTCCCTGGCGGATATCCGTCTGGACCGGGTGATGTTTTTGATCGCAATCATGGTTATCTTTAACGTCGCGGTGGATGCTCTATCGCGGCATATTCGCAGCCGACTGCGTTTGAGCACTCAGACCGGCCAAGCCTAGCGCAAATTTCACTTAATCGGCGTCGCTTTCGCGACTTCGTTGATTGATTCAATTGCTCGATTCTTAAGAGTCCGAGCGCATTTTGAAGAAATGCGCTCCAAGCCGCAGCAGGACAGAAGACATAATGAAAGCAAGTTCGGACGCCATTGTAAAAGATTTGGTTTTGGTTGGCGGTGGTCACAGCCACGTCATTGTCCTCAAGAAATTCGCCATGAAGCCGTTGCCCGGCGTGCGCCTGACCGTCATCGCGCGGGATGTGCATACGCCCTATTCGGGCATGCTGCCCGGCTATGTGGCGGGCCACTATGACTTCGACGAGGTGCATATTGATCTGCGGCCCCTATGCCAGTTCGCTGGCGCGCGGCTGTACCATGACACGGCGGTCAAAATTGATAGCAGAGCCAAGCAGGTGATTTGCGCCGGGCGGCCCGCGGTGCCGTACGATGTGTTGTCCATCAACATCGGCTCCACGCCCAGTTTTGATGACATTGCCGGCGCGACGGATTTCACGACGCCGGTGAAGCCCATAAATAATTTTATCGACCGTTGGCACGGTTTGGTCGATCGGGTCCTGAAAAGTCCCGGACCCCACCGCATCGGTGTTGTCGGCGCCGGCGCCGGCGGCATGGAACTGTTGCTGGCCGTCCAATACCGCCTGCGCAACTTGCTCGCCGAACAGGGGCAAAGTGCCGATGGCTTGGAATTCCACCTGATTTCCCGCTCGGAAACCATCCTGCCGGATTTCAGCGGCGGCGTGCGGCGAAGGTTTGCACGGCGGTTGCAAGCGCTTGGTATTCACCTGCACAACAATGCCGTGGCCTCCCAGGTCTCGCCCGGCTTGCTGTCCTTAACCAGCGGCGAAACCATTGCCCTGGACGAAATCCTTTGGGTGACGGCGGCGGGCGCGCCATCCTGGCTGGGGCAATCCGGCCTTGCTGTTGACGGGGCGGGTTTCATTAAAGTCCGGGACACGCTGCAATCGATGTCTCACGATGATATTTTCGCAGCCGGCGACATTGCCGCCGTGGTCGATCATCCCCGGCCCAAGGCCGGCGTGTTCGCGGTTCGTCAGGGACCGCCGTTAAACGACAATCTGCGGCGGGTTTTGATCGGCCAGCAGGCACGGCCATTTACGCCGCAAAAAAACTTTTTGGTATTGATTACGACCGGTGACAAGAATGCCGTGGCCGCCAAATGGGGTTGGACGGCCCAGGGCCGTTGGGTCTGGAAATGGAAAGACTGGATCGACCGGCGCTTCATGCACAAGTTCAATGAACTCCCTGAAATGGCGCAGGAAACGGCGGCGGCGTTAAACCCCGGCCTCGCCGACAAGGCGACGCTAAGCGATATCTCCGCCATCGCCATGCGCTGTGGCGGCTGTGGCGCCAAGGTTGGTGCCGACGTTTTGAACCGCGCCCTTTCAGAGTTGGAACCGGCACCCAACGAGGACGTTTTGATCGGCCTGCATGCCCCTGATGATGCCGCCGTGGTGCAAATTCCGGACGGCAAGGTGATGGTCCATACAGTTGATTATTTCCGCGCCTTCATTGACGACGCTTATGTTTTCGGTCAGGTCGCCGCCAACCATGCCCTCAGCGATATTTTTGCCATGGGGGCGGAGGCGCAATCGGCCCTGGCCATTGCCACCGTGCCCCATGGTCTGGAGGCAAAGGTTGAGGCGTCCCTGCGCGAAATGATGACCGGCGCCATGGAAGTTTTGAACGATGCCGGCGCTACCTTGGTGGGCGGCCATACCAGCGAAGGGCCGGAACTGGCGTTGGGGTTTTCGGTCAACGGCCTGGCGGATCGTCAGACAATTTTACGCAAGGGCGGCATGGCGGCGGGCGAGGTGCTGATCCTGACCAAACCCCTGGGCACCGGCACCCTATTCGCGGCTGATATGCAGCAAAAGGCCAAGGGGCGCTGGATTGAGAACGCTCTGAAATCAATGGTGCAATCCAACCGTCTGGCGGCCCAGTGTCTTTTCAGCCATGGCGCCAGCGCCTGCACGGATGTCACTGGCTTCGGTCTATTGGGCCACGCGGTGGAGATGACCAAGGCATCGAATGTTGATGTCGAGATTGACATGGCGGCCCTGCCGATCATGGATGGCGCCCTGGACACGGTTCGCATGGGTATCCTGAGTTCCTTGCAGCCCGCAAACGTACGCCTGCGCCGGGCTATCCGAAATATGGAAGCCGTGCGGGGAAACGAACGCTATCCCCTGGTCTTTGATCCACAGACATCCGGCGGCCTGCTCGCCAGTATGCGGCCAGAGGCGGCGCCGGCCTGCCTAAAAGAATTGCATGCTCTGGGTTACGGGCAGGCGACGGTCATTGGCCGGGTCAAGGCCGAGACGGACCATCTCGAACCCATCACCTTGGTCGGCTGACCGCGTTGATGATTTTCGCCAGGGCGGCCCGTTCATGGGCCGGCTGAAACAAGGGCGCGAGCTTGCCGCCATGGCGCGCTAGGCATGGCAAAAACCCGGGCTGCATTTCGGCCCGCAATAGCATTTCGGCCAAAGCCGCTTCATCACCAACCGGGTAGTAGCCAGGGTAATCCGGCCCCAGCAAACCGATATTGCCGGATATATCGCTGGCAATGATCGGCACGCCGGCGGCGACGGCCTCCGAGACCACATTGGCGCCACCTTCCTGGAGGGAACTGATCACCATGGCGTGGGTTTTACCGAATTCCCGGCGCACCCGCCCGCCGGGCACCGCGCCGCGCCAAAGGTAACGCGGGTTCCGGGCCATTTCAGCCCTGGCTTGGGCCGCATAATCCGCGCTATGCGTGCCGCCCAGATGATGCACCCGCAATCTCGAGGCTGCCGGCAATCGCCGTGCCGCCAGGGCCGTGCGGAACGGATCTTTTTCGGCCCGCAAATGACCGATCACACAGACATCGAAATGGCGTTTTGACGGTTGCCTGGGCTGGGCCAGCGGAGGCGCTGATTGCCGGACAACATGCAGTTTACCGCGCATTGCCGCTGGCAATTCCGGGCCGATCAGATCATGCAGGCAGATCAGCGCATCGGCCATTTCCATACTGCCCAAGGTCAAGGCCCGCTCTGTCTTCAAATACGTATTGACGTCCGTGCCGCCCAGGCCGACAACCAATGGTCCTTGCCGCATCTGTTCCCGATAACGCCGCACCGCCGCAGCGCTGTGGCGTGCGTGCAGGGCGATCATGGCATCGGCCGCTTCGCCCTGGTAATCCGTGGCAATTCTCACCCGGTGGCCGGCTTGACGCAACAATCGGGCCCAGCGCACGGCCGTGGTCCGGTTTCCGTTTCTCGAATGTTTGCCGGCCGGGGTGATTAGGCTAATCTTCACGCATTCATTCCAATTCAGGGACCCTCAATGACCCAGCCCGTCAGTACCGCACATTTGATCGCCAGTATGCAAGACGCCCGCAACCGAACTCTGGAACTGGTCGGTGATCTGGATGATCTCCAGATTATGGGTCCAAAGATCCGCACGGTTAATCCCCTAAAGTGGGAAATTGGCCATACGGCATATTTCTATGAATTTTTCATTCTGCGTCAGTTGTACGGCTATGACAGTGTCATTGGTGAACGGGCGGACCGGCTCTACGATTCGATCACTGTCCATCATGATGTCAGATGGGACCTGCCCCTGCCGAACCGAGCCGACACGCTGGCCTATATGCAGACCGTGTTTGACCGGCTGGTCGAGCGTTTGGACGGCGAAATGGCCTCTGAACAGGACAGCTTTATTTATCAGTTCGGCATTTTTCACGAGGATATGCACACCGAGGCGTTTTTGTGGGCGCGGCAAAACCTGGCCTATCCCACGCCTAATCTGGACATCGCGGTAGACGTCAGCGCCGAACGATTGCTGGGTCACTATCCGGGCTGGGCCGCCGTGCCCGGCGGCCGCTTTAGAATGGGGGCTGAAAAATCCGCGCCGTTCCTGTTCGATAACGAGAAATGGGCCCACGACGTCATTATTGCGCCGTTTGGAATATCCAAGGCCGCCGTCACCAATGCTGAATTTCAGGCCTTTGTCGATGATGGCGGTTATGACAATGCAGCTTTTTGGGATCCGGCCGGCTGGGCCTGGCGGCAGCAAGCCGAGGCACGGCATCCCGTTTATTGGCAATCCGATAGTCCTGGCAATTGGCTGGTCCGGCGCTTTGATCGGACGTTCCCCCTGCCGCCCCACGAGGCCGTCATTCATGTCAATTGGTACGAAGCCAGCGCTTACTGCAACTGGGCCGGCCAGCGTCTGCCCAGCGAGGCGGAATGGGAAGCCGCGGCCCTGGGCGACGCCGATCCGAGCGGCGATTTGGCGCCCATCAAACGGCGCTATCCCTGGGGCGATACCATTCCGGACCCGGCCCGGGCCAACCTTGATGGGCGTGCTCTGGGGCCCCTCGATGTTGGTGCGCTACCCGCCGGCGACAGTGCCTTCGGTTGTCGTCAAATGCTGGGCAATGTCTGGGAATGGACAGCCGATACTTTCGAGCCATTCGCTGGGTTTTCCGCCGATGCCTACAAGGACTATTCAACCATGCTGTTCGGCGACACCAAAGTCATGCGCGGCGGCGCCTGGACGACCCGAGGGCGCATGATCCACGGCACCTACCGCAATTTTTTCGGCCCCGAACGCCGCGACGTCTTCGCTGGCTTTCGAACATGCAAAGTATGATGACCATTTGATGGACTGGCACAGGACACGCGATGCAAATCAAGTTTTGCTTCGGGGTCCGTTCCGGCTCAAATCCAAACTGACTGCCCAGCTTGTCTCGTCGTCGGCTTTATCGTCAATAGCGGGATCGGCGGATGCTGCCTATTTCAGGCCGGCGCGCCGACGGATCGCGTCGTCCTTTAGAGAGACGTCGGTGCCACAAAATTCCGCCGCGTCCTCGGTACACAGCCAGGCGATGGCGCGGGCCGGCCAATCGGCGGGGATATGAACGGATGGGTCCAGCTGACTGACCGGATTGATGCCCGAGGCTTTGATGAGGATCTGCATCTCCGTCGCCACGGTGCCGGGGCTCAGGCCAACCACCCGTATGCCCTGGTCGGAATATTCCAAATGGGCGCAACGGGTCAATGACAGCGCCGCCGCCTTGGCCGAGCAATAATGGCTCCACCCCTCGCGCACGCCCGTCGCGGCGCCCGAGCTAACGTTGACGATGACGCCCCCACGCCTATCAGAACCTTGTGCCGTCATCACAGGAATTGCGGCACGCAAGCCATGGTAAACACCTTTGTAGTTGATGTCGGCGGCCCGGCCCCAGGCGTCGGGGTCGGAGTCCGTAAGGCGCGCGATTGGTTCGATGACGCCGGCGTTGTTGACCAGAATATCCAAGCCACCGAACGCTTTCTGACAGTGGGCCACGGCGGCGGCGACATCGTCATAACGGCTGACATCGCAACGCACGGCTTCGGCCCGGCCCCCGGCCTGCCTGATTTCAGCCGCGATCGCCTCAGTTTCACTTTCCGAGCGCGCCGCCAATACGACATTGACGCCAAGACCGGCGAATTCCCGCGCGGTGGCGGCGCCAATGCCCTTGCTGGCGCCGGTAACCAGCGCTGTCTTGTTCTCGAGCTCCTGCACCAAGCTCCCCTTCCCCGATAATCAATCTCTTGCGGCCAATGCCTTTGAACCATCCAGGCCACGGCAATGCAATAGCGACGTTCGGGGAAGGGGAGTGCAAGGTCAATGACCCTAAGCGGCCTCCTTGCAGGCAGCACTGATCTCGACAATATGGCGATGATCCGTGCCGCAACAGCCGCCCAGAACCTTGATCTGGCTGAACCGGTCCGTGATTGTCCGGTAATCCGCGGCCAGTTCCTTTGGATTGCCCGCATCCAGTTCCTCGGCCTCGTCCAGTTCCGCATGGCTGCAGCGGGAGGCGTTGGCGCGGATGGCCCCGATCCGATCCATCCAGCCTTCGTCACCATTTAGCTTGTCCATGAAGTGGGACGTATGGGCACAGTTGATCAGATAGTAGACGGGGGCACTGTCCGTGGCCGCATCAACCTCCGCGATGGCGTCGGCCAGGCTTTGAGAGGTGGGCAGATGGCCATCGGTTTCCAAGGTAAAGCCAATCACCGAAGGGATGCCCGCTGTCTTTGCCGCCTGGGCGATGCCGATGCCTTCGTTGACGTTGTTGATGGTCATTGCGGTCACCATATCCGCGCCGGTTCCGGCGAAAACATCGATTTGAGGCGCATGATAGGCCTGGGCTTCTGCCGGGCTCATGATTTCACCGGGGTTATAGCCGTCGCCACGTGGGCCGATCTGGCCACTGATGACCATGGGTGTCGATGCTGTTTCAAATTCAGCCCGCATTTCTTCCAAGAGTGCCACGGCATCCTCGTTGATCGCGGCCAGGGCCTCCTTAGAATAGCCCATTTGGTTGCCCCAATCGGCACTGGCCCGCCAGGTCGGGGTCTCCAGGACGAAGCCCATGTCCGCATCCCGCGCGATGGCGGCATGGGTTTGGAAATACTTACGCAGCGTCTCAGTCCCGGCCTGATCGCGCAACAGATCAAATGCCGCGAAATAGGGCAAATCGATGCCATGGTGAAAAATTAAGATGGTTTCCAGGCCACTATCGGTCAAGAACCGGCCGCCATCCAGCTGTGGTAAGTGTCTGCGATATTTTGCCATTGGTCTCACTTCCTGTTGAATTCCGCCCCGCCATGTGGCCCGGGCCTGTCTAGGAATGTCGTAAAAGGCGGGGAAATAAACTAGTGAACCCATGGTTTTGTCATTGAGATTTCTGTATTATCCCGTGTTTTCAATATGTTATGCTTGGTGTGGCGGGTTTCGACGGGCGTGGTGGATGCTGGTCGCCGCCGCCAACTTGACTTGTGGTACAGTTGCGCCGTTGCGGTCACGATTGGGTATTGAAAATGAGCAATTTGTCACCAAAGCGGGGTCCCGAAACACGGGCGCGTTTGCTCGAGGTAGCGGAACAATCGGTTCTTGCGAAAGGCTTCGCCGCGACGTCCATTGATGAGTTGATTGCGGCCGTCGGCATTACCAAGAGCGGTTTTTTCTATCACTTCAAGGGTAAGGGCGAATTGGCCGAGGCCCTTTTGCAGCGCTACATCGATAACGAGGAAGAGCTGCTGGATGAATTATTCCGGCGTGGCGACGAACTGCATGAAGACCCATTGCATGGTTTTCTCGTGGGCATGAAGATGTTTGCGGAAATGATGCTCGACCTGCCGGAAGGCCACCCCGGCTGCCTGGTTGCCTCTTATTGTTATCAGGAGAATTTGTTCTCCAAGGATATCCGGGCACTTAACAAAGAAGCCGTGCTGGGTTGGCGCGCCCGATTTCGTACACGCTTTGATTTGATTGCCGCCCGCCATCCACCCAAGATCGATGTGGACCTTGATGCCCTGGCCGATATGGTCTCGGTCCTGGTGGATGGGGGCATCATCGTTTCGAAAGTGGTGCATGACAAAAGAGTCCTGCCGCAGCAGATCATGCTGTTGCGGGACTACGTGCGGGTGATTTTTCTGGGCACTTAACTAGCGGTTTTCCGAGATTTGCTTTCTTGCCGCCATGGACAGTCATGACCGCCGACCCTAGAGTTATCTGGGCATATGTTATGGCAAGGGGGGTGTTTTCGTGGTGGCGGGGGAGCAGGCAAGGATCTATGCCTTCGGCGCGTTCGAGCTGGATCTCGGCTTACAAGAATTACGCAAGGATGGGCGTGCCCGCGCCATTGAACCCCAGGCTTTTGATCTGTTGCAATATCTGGTGGAACACCGGGAGCGGCTGGTCACCAAGGACGAGCTGAACGAGCAGATCTGGGACGGCCGTTTCGTTACCGACGCCGCCCTGAGCACCTACATAAAACTCGCCCGCCAGGCCATTGGCGACAGCGGCCAACGCCAAATGTTGATCCGAACCGTGCGGGGCAAGGGCTTCCGCTTTGTCGGTGCGATCGATGGCGATGCGCCTGCCGGTCATTTGGAACGTGGGCGGCGGGACCATAGCTATTGGTTGGCAGCCGCCGCGACCATGCTGGTCATGCTATTTGGTGCCGGCATTATCTATTGGGTCAATCTGCCGCTTTACCGCCCGTCCATTGCCGTGCTGCCCTTCAATAGTTTTTCCGATGACAAGAACCAGGAGTATTTCGCCGACGGCATGACCGACGATCTGATCACCCATTTGTCCAAAGTCAAAGGCCTGTCGGTGATCGCCCGCAATTCCACCTTCACCTACAAAGGCAAAAGCACCAAGGTGCAGGACATCGCCGACGATCTGGGCGTGCGTTACGTGTTGGAAGGCAGCGTGCGCCGGGCGGGCGACACCATACGCATCAACGCGCAATTGACTGATGGCCGAACCGGCGATCATTTGTGGGCGGAGATTTTTGACCGCCAGCAAAATGACATTTTTTCCCTGCAAGACGAGGTGATTGAGAAAATCGTCGCGGCCCTGCGGGTTAAGCTGACTGCCGATGAGCGCCGCCGTCTGGCCGAGGCACCGACCGATAATCCGGAGGCCTATGAACTCTACCTTCGGGCGCGCAGCATCCATTTGAAGTATGAATCCCGCCCCGACAACAATCGGAAAAATCCCGGCCTCAAAGAAGCCATCGCGCTCTATGAAGAAGCCATAAATCTTGATCCAACCTTTGCCGCCGCTTACGCGGGTATAGCGAATGTGGCCCTTTATGTTTGGCGTTCGACGCTGGTCTGGGTCATGGATAGCGCCGAAGCGCAAAAACTGGTGCGGCAGTCGACGGTTAGGGCGCTAAAATTCGAGCCAGGAAATGCTGCTGCCTTGGACGCCTTGTCCGTGCTCCAATTCATCGAAATGGCACCGGCAAAGGCTATTGCCACGGCGGAAGAGTCCGTGCGTCTTAATCCTGAACAGGCCCTGGCCCACGTGACCCTGGCCCATGCCTTGGCGATACAAGGTCGCTGGACCGAGGGTCTGGTCGAGGCCGACAAAGCCATGGCGCTTGACCCGTCACCAAATACCTATGCCGGCGCCAAGCTGGCCACGGTCTATTTCCTGGGTAGTCGATACGAAACCGCTATCCGGTTGTCCGCCGATGTCGCGGCCCGGGCGCCCAATTGGTATGACGGTCATTGGGGGCTCGCCCTAAACAATGCGGCCTTGGGCAAACTGGATGAGGCAAGGAGGTCCGCCGATATCACCAGGAAACTTTGGGCCGCGATTAATCGGCGGCTTTCAGGCGTATTTCTGCGCCATTGGCATCGGGATGCATTGGATAAATGGCTATCAAGCATGGCCAAGGCGGGGATACCGGAATGGCCATATGGTTTCAAGGATGAGCCCGCCAAACGTCTGAGCGGGGCAGAAATCAGGCGGCTAATTATTGGCCGGCGCATGCGCGCCAAAGCAATTTACAATTTGGATGTGGATATAGACCTCTATCCCGACGGCCGGTTGTCTTATGCCAACGATTGGGCCAAGACCAAGGGATACTGGTCATTAGAGGGAGAGAAATTCTGCTACCACTCTCCTTACGTTTTCAACAATAGAAAATATTGTAGCTATTTTTATCGCAACGAGACCCCGACCAAGGAAAAGCCGCAGCCCTTTATCCATATCAGTATTTGGGACCGCTACTACTTTTCGCTTGAGGATATCCAGCGCGACCGCTGAAAATGGCCAATTTTCAGGAAACTATCAGCTAATTGCCAGCTATCTAACAAGCAGTCCGCCGCCATGCGGCCCATCATATTCCCATCAGAAAGGCGCAAACGCGCCGGCAACAATGAATGGGAGCCTCATTATGTTTCGCAGCAAAACCACGATCCTCGCCACTATTCTGGCGTTGGCACTAAGTGCGCCGGCCCTGGCAAAATCCGAAAAATTTAGCGGTACATCCTGTTGGAGCGGCAAATCGGACGTGCTTGCCACCACCAAGGCCGACATGGGTTGGGCCTTTACCATGAACTATACTTGGCTGGCCGATGACCAGGATCCGAACAAGAGCATGTCGGGCCGTTGCGTGGGTTCGGGCGGCATGGTCGGCGGCAAGTATCATAGCGCGCCGTTCTTCTGCAACGTTATGGCGGCGGACGGATCAACCTATATGGTGACAGGCACGGGCACCCCGGCCAAGCTTGACGGCGTTCTGTTCGGCGGCACCGGCGTCTTCAAGGGCATATCGGGTACCGTGAAGGGCGGCGCGCAGGTCAATCTGCCCGCCCCCCAGGGCGAATTCGCCGCCTGCCGTCACCAAACCGTTGAACGCACCACGCCCGGCTAATTGATCTTCACTCCCTGCCATGGACAGTTATCGGCGCCGACCCTACAGTTAGGCGAAAGCGTGTTTTGGCAGGGAGTGTTTTCGTGGTGCCGGAGCCTGGGGCGGCTATCTATTCGTTCGGAGATTACCAATTGGACCTTGCCCTGCACGAGCTGCGCCGGGATGGGGTTAGCTGTGCGATCGAGCCGCAGGCATTTGTTCTGCTGTGTTATCTGGTCGAAAATCGCGACCGTTTGGTTGACAGGGACGAGTTGAACGAACAGCTCTGGCAGGGGCGTTTTGTCTCCGATGCCTCGCTCAGCACCGCCGTCAAGCTGGCCCGTCAGGCTATTGGCGACAGCGGCAGGGCCCAGGATATGATCCGCACCGTACCCCGGCGTGGCTATCGTTTCGTCGGCGAGGTGGCGGTCCATGACGCTCATGAAATGGTCATGGATGCAGCGCCAGCCGCCGGGCCGGAGCATGGCCACGCAGCCGAGGTATTGGAAAAGCATAGATTGCCGCCTGGGAAAATGCCCTGGATACCGGCCATGTTTGTGGCTCTGGTCATGTTTGTCTCAACCGGTGTGATGATTTGGTACGGGGCTGGATCGGGTAAATTTTCTGATGGGCCAGGGGAAAAACCGTCCATCGCCGTGCTGCCTTTCGACAATATGTCAGGTGATCCGGCGCAGGACTATTTCGCCGATGGTATGACCGACGATCTGATCACCCAGCTATCAAAGGTCAAGGGTCTGTTCGTGATCGCGCGCAATTCCACCTTCACGTACAAGGGCAAGAATACCAAGGTCCAGGAAATTGCCGAGGATCTGGGCGCGCGCTATGTGCTGGAGGGCAGCGTGCGCCGCGCGGGCGGCAAGGTGCGTATCAACGCGCAACTGACCGACGGCAAGACTGGCGGTCACGTCTGGGCCGAGATTTTTGACCGGGATGCCAGGGATGTTTTTGCCCTGCAGGACGATGTCATCGCCAAGATCGTCGCCGGCCTGCAGGTCAGCTTGACGGCGGATGAACTGAAAACGATGGTAGAGCCGCCAACCAAGAATTTGCAGGCCCATGAGCTGTATCTCAAGGCACGCAAGGCTCACCTCAAGCTTTGGCCGAAACCACTCAAGAAAGCTCTCAAGCTCTATACACAGGCGCGGCAAATGGACCCGGCGTTTGCCGATGCCCATGCCGGCGAGGCGGCCGTGGCGGCGCACGTCGCGCGGTTCAATCTATTCCAGGTTCTTGGCCCGGCCTCGGCACACCAGCGGGCAAGGCGTGCCATCGCCAAGGCCTTGGCCATTGATCCCAACCATGCCGGCGCGCTGAGCGCGAAATCCTTCATGCTTACGACCATCGCATCCCATGACGAGTCGATCGTGACCGCCCGTCAGGCGGTTACCGCCCATCCGAACAATGCCTCCGCAAGAAGAACTCTGGGGGAGGCACTGTATGCGGCGGGGAAAGTGCAGGATGCCCTGGTTGAAATGGAGGCGGCGCTAAAACTGGATCCGCGGCCAAACAATTACAATGCCTTCAGAACCGGCGAGGCCTATTTTCTAAACCACCGCTACGAGGATGCTCTGGTGTTCTACAAAAGCGTCATAGCGCGGGATCCCAAGTATCTTCAGGCCAATAATGGCTTGATCATCACCTATGCGGAACTTGGCCGGTTGGCGGAGGCCGAAAAAATTGTCGCGCAGCGCATCAAGGGCTGGGCGCCCTTCAATGTCCAGGCGACCGCCCTGCACAGGGATTACTGGGCGCCGAATGTTCTGGCGCACTGGATCGGCGCTCTGCGTAAGGGCGGCGCGCCGGAATGGCCCTATGGCTTCAAATTTGAAAAAGCCAACCAATTGACGGGCACCGAGTTGAAGGCGCTGTTATTGGGCCATCGTCTCGAAGGTAAGGGGCAATCGTGGGGGCTATTTAGTTTCGAAATCGCCCATGACGGCAAATGGCTCTGGAAAAATGACAAGTTCAAGCTTACTGGGACCGGACATGTTGAAGGGGATCGGTGGTGCTATATCCATGATGCCGGCCTTCCCGACCGCAAGGTTTGTGTCCATTACTACCGCAACCCAACGGGAACAAGAGACCTCGGCAACGAGTATGTGAACTCCGATTCCTATGAAATATTCTGGTCCTCGGTCGTGAAATAGGCCGTTTTCATAAAATCCTCAGGCAAAACTCGTGCTTCCCTCAAGCAGTGGCGTCTCAGCCACCCTAGCCTTTCATGGCTTCAAACCATGAAAGGGAGCTTGATGATGCCTCGCACGATGACAGCAGTAATTGCCGCTACGCTGGCTATGACGCTTACCATGCCCGCTTTGGCTAAAACCGAGAAAATTTCCGGAACTACCTGTTGGACAGGTACGCTAAATATGATCGCCACCACCAAGAAAGACATGGGTTGGGGCTACGCACTGGATTTCACCTGGCTGACGGACGACCATGATCCCAAACAAAGCCTTTCGGGCCACTGCATCGGTTCTGGCGGCATGGTCGCTGGGAAATACGAATCCGCCCCATACTTTTGCACCGTGAACGCCGTGGATGGCTCAAAATACATGGTCCGGGGCATGGGCGGACCAAAGGGCAGCAAGGGGATGCTTTATGGCGGCAGCGGGGCATTCACGGGCGTGTCTGGCACCGTGACTGGCGGTCCGCGCATCAAGCTGCCCGCACCCAAGGGGCGTCTGGCCGCCTGCCGCCATGAAGTTGTTGAACGCACGTTGCCGGACTAGATCTATGCCGGCGGGTGCTGTTTCTTTGGCGCCCGCCAATTCGGCCAGCTTAGCAGCCATAGCAGGCTGACCAGGAAGACTGCCGCCAGGATCAGATGCAGGGTCTCGGGCTTTGTCGAGCCCAGCACGAAGCCCGTGGTAAGCGGACCCAGCGCCGCGCCGATATCGCGCCAGGTTTGATTGCGGGCCAGGGATTGCAGTACCGCATCGGGGGCGAACAGCGCCACCGCCGCCGGGATCAGGGTGCCCAGGGCGCCGCGCGCAAGAATGATCGCAAGGGCGCCGGTGTAGAGCCAGCCCAAGCCGACCAATCCCAGGCCAACGACAAGCAGGAAAGAGGCGGCAAGCAAAGGCACGCGGACGCCAAACCGGTCCGCGATATAGCCCGACAGCGGCGCCACCACCATCTCGATCACGCGCCGGCCCGCAAACAGCAGCCCGCCCGACAGCATGGCCATTTCCAGGGCGATATGTTCCGCCAGCATGATGGTCACGGTCATGGTGAAGACGCCGTCGACAGCGAAACCCATCCAGAAAATCAGAATATCCAAGCGGTCGGGTTTTGGCAGGGCGGAGGGACGGTCGGCGCGCGGGGTCAGCGGTTTGGCGACGCGGCGTGGTAGCTTAAGGGCGAATATCGCGCCGATGCAGGAAACAATGGCGAGGTAGAGAAAGACCTCACGCGGGCCCACGATGCCGGCCAGCCAGGCACCCACGGTTAGGGCCAGCAATGGCCCAACCTGTTCGATCGCGCGGCTGACGCCAACCCGTGAACCGGTCCGCGCCCGGTCGGTGGCGGCGTAACCAAGGGCGGCCAACAACAAGGCACCGTAAGATACGCCCCACAGAATTCGGGCCGCCAGCAAGGCCGCCCAGCCCGCCACCAGGCCATACATGGCGGTGGAGATAATCGCCGCGACGGTTGCGAGGATACAGAGGTTTCGGATGCCGATGCGTTCGCCCAGGACGGCAATCATACCATAGGAAAAGGTGCGTACGATGCGGTTCGCCGCCAACAGGATGCCAACCCAGGCAATGCCGACGCCAAAGGCCTCGGCATTGACGGGAAGGACGATGTAAATTAACGCATCACCCAATAGGGCCAAGGACAATGCGCCCGAGGAAAGCCACAAGCTGCGCCAGCTCGTGTCCTCTGACGCGTTGGATGGTGCGTTCAAAAAAGCCGGCCTTTACAATACCGCGGGCTTCTAGTTACCGAAGACATCCTCGGCACTGGGGCTCTCTTCCTCGGACTCCGGTTCTGCATCGGGTTGTGCGCCGAAGATATTCTCCGCCGACGGTTCGGCCTCGGGCTCGGCTTCCACCGCTGCTTCTGCTTCTGCTTCCGCTTCGGCCGCCAGACCAGCCGCCAAAGCCGCTTGCTCATCGTCAGGCTGCGCGGAAGGTTGCCCGGATTCTTCCGCCGCGCTTAACGAGGCGGCGCGCTTCTTGGCCAATTCTTTGTCGGCCTTGGCCTGCTGCTTCTCCAACTTGTCCTGCGCCTTTTGCACGGCGCTATCGAGATCCACCTGGCTGCTCAAACCCAAGGTCACCGGGTCTTGCGGGGTAATGTTGGAGATATTCCAGTGCGTGCGGTCGCGTACGGCGGTAATGGTTTGCTTTGTCGTGCCCACCAGCTTGGAGACCTGCGCATCGGTCAATTCCGGGTGATAGCGCACCAGCCAGGCGATGGCATTCGGCCGGTCCTGGCGCCGCGATAGCGGTGTGTAGCGCGGCCCCTTGCTGCGCCTTTGGGTTTCCCGCAACCTGGCGTCCGAGCGGCGCAGCCGTTGCGCCGCATCGTTGGTGCAACGGTCGATCTCCTCTTGGTTCAACTGTCCCGTGGCGATGGGGTCGACGCCTTTGATCCCGGTTGCGACCTCGCCATCGGCGATGCCTTGAACTTCCAGCGCATGCAGGTTGCAGAAAGCGGCGATTTGGTCAAAGGTCAAAGGGGTGTTGTCGACCAGCCAAACGGCCGTCGCTTTCGGCATCAATACTTCGGTCATCTATATGACTCCTGAATGCGGCAACCCCGAAAAAACAGCCAAATATGTGGCGTTTTCACGCCATGCCATTGGGGGCGGCCTTCATCGTAATAATTCTGTTGACCCCTGTATAACGCGCTTACCCGTCCGCGCCAAGAACAGCTGTATCCGGGGCGCACGGGCGCGCGTACAGGGACCGTTGCGCCATTACGCCAAGGCGGCCTAAACCGTCAAGACAATCTTACCGATATGTTCGCTGCCTTCCATCCGGATGTGCGCGCCGGCGGCATCGGCAAGGGCGAAACTTTGATCCATCACCGGGCGTACGCTGCCTTGTTCCAGCAGCGGCCAGACCTGATCCCGCAACTCATCTGCGATCACCGCCTTTTGTGCCACTGTACGTGGCCGCAGGGTCGATCCGGTCACCGTCAGACGTTTCATCATTATCGGCAGGATCGAGAAATCCGGCACCTTGGGGCCATGCAGCGTGGCGATCTGCACCAGCCGACCTTCCACGGCCAATGAAGCAATGTTGGGAACAAAATAGTCGCCGCCCACCATATCAAGGATCAGATCAACGCCTTCACCCCCCGTCGCCTCCTTGATCACCTCGGCAAAATTTTCTACGCGGTAGTTGACCGCCTGTTCCGCGCCTAATTCTTCGCAAGCCCGGCATTTGTCCTGATTGCCGGCGGTGGCAAAAATTCGCGCGCCAAATGCCTTGGCCAGCTGGATCGCCGTGGTGCCGATGCCCGACGAGCCGCCATGGATCAGAATGCTTTCGCCACCGCGCAGGGCGCCGCGCTGAAAAACATTGGTCCAAACCGTGAAAAATGTCTCGGGCAGCGCCGCCGCCTCCGCCATGTTCAGGGCACCCGGCACGGGCAGACACAGGGCGGCGGGGGCAACGCAATATTCGGCGTAGCCGCCACCGGCGACCAAGGCACAGACCTGATCGCCCACGGCTATGCCATCGACACCCCCATCGACACCTGGGCCGGCGAACACGACTTCGCCCGCGACCTCCAGGCCCGGAATATCGGATGCGCCGGGCGGCGGGGGATAGTTGCCGGCGCGCTGCATGACATCGGGCCGGTTGACGCCGGCGGCGGCAACCTTGATCAGGACCTCGCCATGGCCGGCTTCAGGCATGGGCCGCTGGGTCGGCTGCAAGCCCTCGGGCGGGCCAAAAGTGGCAATTTCAATTGCGGTCATACTTTCCGGCAGGGCGCTCATGGGCATTCTCGTTCTTGTGCGGTGGCATTTGCGGGTGGATCAAACCATTGGTCTAGTATTATCCTATGCAATAGGCAATGGCGGGAGGCGATAATGGACAACGATGATCTGGAACCGCTGGAAGTTCTCCCCGAGAACTCCAAGGGAAAGCCTGATTTGCAATTGATGTCCGTGGAGCAGTTGCAGGACTATATTGCAGAGATGGAGGCGGAGATCGCCCGCGTCCGTGCTGCGATCGCCGACAAGCAGACCGCACGCGGCGCGGCGGACGCGGTCTTCAAAATCTGAAACGCTTCAGGATTTGGGTTTAGGCGGTTTGCTTCTTGGTATGGGGGGCATGTCGGGTGCCGGTTCGGCGTCCTTCATCTCCACCGGCTTTCGCACTTCCACCTCATGTTCTTCTAAATCAGGCAAATCCGTTTCTGCCTCATCTGGCATTGCCGAAGCGTCCGCCGGCTTCGCTGCATCGTCATCCGGCTTTGCCGTATCGTCTGGTGGTACCTTTTTTGTCACCGGCCATGATCTTGGCGCGGCCTTTATTTTTTCTTGCTGTTTTGGTTCCGTTATTGCTTCCGGCGGTTGTTCTTTCGGTTCCTGTTTCGGTTCCTGTTTCGGTTCCTGTTTTAGTTCTGGCACTGGTTTTTCAGCCGGAATTTCAGCAGGCTTTTCCTCTGCTTTAGGCTGCGGCGCCATTGGCTTTGCCTTGGCTGGTTTAGCAAACCGTTTCCGCAGCTGGGCGCAATGATCCTTATCGTCGATCCGGGGCGTGAACCAGACATAGTCAAAGGGCAGCAGGGGAGCGGAAAAAATTTCGCCGTAATCAGTGGGGTCCATCAGACCATCCTGAACCTCGACCAATGCCACCGTCGCAACGCGAACGCCCGGCTGATGGCGGTTTAGGAACAGCGGCACGCCCAGGTCCTTGCGCACGTGGCCGTTGCCGGCGATTAACAAGGCGCCATCGTTCTGACCGCTGGTCAGCATATGTTCGGCAAAGACCGCATCCTTGGCCCGCTGGACATTGAACAAGGGCGTTAGGCTGCTGCGCGGCATCATTTCGCAATGGCCTTGGTACAATTGCTCCAAACTACGCTTTCGCATCCCGGCGGGCAGGGCAATGTGCAGACCCAGGGCACGTTGGCGTTTGGCGAACTTGAACGATGGCTTGCCACGGGCCAGGGCACGGATGGAGGATTTGGGCAGGCCGGCGGCGTACATGGGCAAATGCCCCGCCATCGCCGCGTCAGCCACCGGCTGGTACATGTGCCAGGCGGGCCAGCCGCTGAGATTCCAGCCCAGGCTTTTGCCCAAGGCTTCGCCATCGCGGGAATATTTTGCAAAATAACTGTCGAGAATTGGCTGTTTTGTTTCGGGGACCATTTCCCAAATCAGCGCCGGGCGGCGGCCCAGGGCGATCAGTATTTCGATCAGGCGGGCCTGCAACAGATGGTGATCGGGGTTGTCATGTTTTTCGCCCAACAGGATATAGGCAGCCCTGACCAAATCCTCGGCCAGGATTTTCTGCTCGACAAATCGGCCGTCCGCCGAGCGCCAGATCCGCCCAACCAGATGGTGCTGCTGCAAAAGAGGCGATTGCCAGACAGGCTTCGTTTCCGTGAGGGCAACCAGATCCTCTACTTTTGCCAAGGGTACGTTCCGTTCCACCCAGCCGCAATTGGCCAGGATCGAAAGCAGCAGGCAGCAAAGAAAAGAGCTGCGCCATATCATGGTTTGGGCCGCGCCCCAGCTGCCCCGGCCGCAGGGGTGCCGGTGTTGGTCTCGGGTCCGGTAACGAATGCCGTGCCGGGTGGTGCGAACAAACCGCTCCAAAGGCCCGCCTTGGCCCGCCGCGCCGCATCTTCCGCGATTTCATAGCGCAACGATTGCTGCCGCGCCGCCAGGGCCCAGCCGGCCCGTACCATGGCCAAAGCCAGATCCTGGCCAGCGCTATAACAGGTCGCTATGAGAGTGGCTCTTAGATCTTTCCCGACCGGCTTTTCAAGCACGCAGTCGGTCTGTCGCCCGGCAAGCAGGCTGGTCAAAAAGGTCCGGGCATGCCTGCCGCAGGCGTAGTCACGTAGACCGAAACTGGTCGATTCCCGACAGATCTGGCCCAGGGCGGGCGCCGTGATGGCGAACAAATCTACCCGCCGGCCCCCGACGATCAAAGTATCGCCGTCAATGGATCGGCCGGAACCCGCGGGTCCCGTCCGTTCCTTTGCCTCCGAGACCGCTAAACTGGCTAAGGTGCAAACAAGCGATAAGATTATAAGCAGACGGATCAGCATCGCCGCATTATCACTAAACTGCCATTATTCGCCAATCATTTACTGTGCATTTATGCTTAAAAAAATATTCTATTACGGCGTATCGTTAGTAGTTTGTTAACACTTTGCCGCTAGATTAAACGGTGATGACACACACACCCTGTCATCCTCCGGATTGGATTATTCCAGTCTGTTGACGCCTCCCTGTTGACTCGGAGCCGCCCCAAAAAAGGGCGGCTCTTTTTTTTGGGCGCTCAATATGGCTGTTTTCAGCTGATTTTTTGAGATAATTCGACCGTCGTTCCATAATTATCATACGGTTATGTATTCTTGCTTGACCTGGGTCAGTTCAGGAACATAGAGTCCGGCCCCTACAGACGCGAGTCTGACAGGTTGAGGCAATAATTAAAAAAAACGTCGGGGGATCGCCAATAAGGCGGTCCCCCATTTTTTTCATATCCCTACTTTTGACCCTGTCATGCCGGCCGCCGCCTTGGCAGCCAGGGCCGGGACGGGGAAGAGGAGGACGGCATGAAGGTAGGTTTCATCGGTTTGGGTATCATGGGCGCACCCATGGCGGGGCATTTACAAAAAGGCGGCCACGAACTCTTTCTCCATGACTTGGCCCCGGACCTGCCGGCCAACCTGTTGCAAGGCGGCGCTGTTGCCTGCGATAGCAACCGGGCGGTGGCGGAACAGGCGGACGTGGTTATTTTGATGGTGCCCGATACCCCTGATACCGAGGCCGCGCTGTTCGGCCAGGACGGCGCAGCGGAAGGCCTCCGTGCCGGTCAGTTGGTGGTCGATATGAGCTCTATTTCCCCGACCGCCACCACTGAATTCGCCGCCCGGATCAACGCGCTTGGCTGCCTTTATCTAGACGCGCCCGTGTCGGGCGGCGTCGCGGGGGCGGAAAACGCGAAACTGACCATTATGGTCGGTGGCCCGCAAGAGGCATTCGACCGTGCCAAGCCGTTGTTTGAGTTGATGGGCGGCACCGTAACCCTGATCGGCACCCGCAACGGCGACGGACAGGTTTGCAAGGCTTGCAACCAGATCATCGTCGGCGTCACGGTTCAGGCGGTGGCTGAGGCGCTGGTCCTGGCCACCAAGGCCGGCGCCGATCCCGCCATCGTGCGCCAGGCCCTGATGGGCGGGGCGGCAGGCTCGGTTATCCTCGAAAACCATGGCGCCCGCATGATCGAAGGCAATTTCGAACCCGGCTTCCGCGCTGAACTACAGCAAAAGGACCTGAACGTGGTGCTGTCGGCGGCGCGCGACCTTGGCGTTGTGCTGCCACTGGCCGCCACCGCGGAGAGCCTCTACAACGCCCTGAACGCGCGCGGGCAGTCAAAGATTGACCACAGCGCCGTGGTCACCGTGCTGGAGGATCTGGCATCCTGCCAGGTTTCACCCAAGGGGCGGTCATAGTCAGCCATACGGAAGCTAAAACATGAGCAGCGAAAACAAACGTAATACCATCACCGGACGCAGCGCCTTTTTGGCCCTGTTGAAGGACGAAGGCGTCACCCGCCTGTTCGGCAATCCCGGCACCACGGAATTGCCCATCATGCATGCCATGACCGAACAAACGGATATCAGCTATGTCCTCGGCCTGCAGGAATCCATCGTTGTTGCCATGGCGGATGGCTATGCCCGCGCCTCGGGCCAGATCGCGGCGGTGAATGTGCATGTGGCGCCCGGCCTGGGCAATGCCATGGGCGCGCTCTATACGGCCAATTTCTCCGGCTCGCCGCTGATCGTTACCGCCGGCCAGCAGGAACAGGGCCATGGCCTGATGGAGCCGTTGTTGTACGCGCCGTTGGTACCGATCGCCGCGCCCATGGTGAAATGGGCGGTCGAGGTCAACCGGATCGAGGACCTGCCCAGAATCATGCGCCGCGCCGCCAAGGTAGCGTTGACGCCGCCCACGGGACCGGTGTTCATTTCCCTGCCCGGCGATATCCTGAACATGGAAGCGGCCATCGATATGGGCGAAAGCACCCGCGTCGATGCGGCCACGCGCCCCTCTGATAGCGCCCTGGAACATTTGGCGGACCGCTTGGCGGCGGCCCGGCACCCGGTCATCGTCGCCGGGCACGAGATCGTGGCCTCCGATGCCTTCGCCGAGGCGGCGCAATTGGCCGAGATGCTGGGCGCACCGGTCTATCAGCAGACCGTCAATGACGGGGCGCATTTTCCCTCGGAGCATCCTGCCTTCATGGGCAGCCTGAACCGGAATCAGGCATACGTCCGCGACGTCCTCTCTCCCCACGATTTGGTAATCTGCCTCGGCTCCGATCTGCTGCGCATGTCGGTCTACAGCCCGGTTGATCCCCTGCCAGCGGACGTGGCGGTGGTGCAGATCGGCCAGCGTGATTGGGAGATGGGCAAAAATCATGCCGTCGAGCTGGCCCTGCGCGCCGACGTCAAGGAAACCGTGGCTGCCCTGCTGCCGGTCCTGGCCGCGCGCGGTGGCCAGGATTTGGTCGACCGGGCCAAGGCCTCGCTGGCTGATCTGGCGACGCGAAACTGGTCCGTCCAGCGCGAGGAGCAGCGGGTTAGGACCATCGAAATGTCGGACGCCAGTCCGATTGAGCCGGATTGGTTGATGCTGCGCTTGGCCGAATTATTGCCCGCAGACGCCATCGTGGTCGACGAGGGCATCGTCAGCAGTTACAGCTTGCTGAAATTTCTGAACATACGCGAGCGCTATGGCTATTTCGGCAATGCCTCGGGCGGTATCGGCTGGGGTATCGCGGCGGCCCTGGGCGTCCAGGTTGCCCACCCTGAGCGCCGGGTGGTGGCGGTTCTGGGTGATGGCAGCTCCATGTACTCGATCCAGGCCCTGTGGACGGCGGCGCATCTTAAATTGCCGATCACCTTCGTGATCGCCAACAATGGCGGCTATCGGATCATCAAGGAGCGGCTGCTGTCCTTCCATGGTAATGACGAATTCATCGCCATGGATTTCAAGGACCCGGCCATCGAATTTGCCGCTCTGGCCCGCTCATTGGGAATGAAGGCGGAACGGATCGAGACCGGCGCCGCATTCGAGGCGGCTTTCCAGGCAGCCGATGACCGCGCTGGTCCGGTGCTGTTAGAAGTGGTCGTACAAGGCGGCAAGACCATGCAGGATTAATTTGCTCAATTGAACTGACGTGTTCCCCAAGTTCCAGCCATTCATGAGCAGAGCCCTTGGCGCAGAACGTTCGCGGCCTCTGGAAGCAAAACCCTACAATTGAGGTCATCGCACCGCGCCGCCGCTGCCGCCCTTGTCCATGAATTGATAGAGGCCTGGAACGAATAACGTCCCAATTTGTCTTTTTGGTGCTGACGACAAACAAGCCAATACCATGATTGAGAAATTTGTAGCTTAATCTTCGTTGGCCCCAAAGAAGCTCAACGTCGCTTTTTCCCCAAAAGACAGAGCAAACTGAGATTGGCAAATCTGTCGCCCCGACAACGCCAGTCCCCTGAAGAAGGGATGACTTTCAAGTACGATCTCAAATAAATTGGGACTTGGGTCAATTAGACCCTTACCTTCGAAGACAAAATTGAGGCGATACTCTTCCCGGTGATCATACACCACATCTTGACCCACGCGCCTGAAAGGGCCGTATTTCAATGCCTCGCCCTTTACTGTTTTGATGCTAACAATGGGACCGTCATCATCCCAAACCCGCCCATTCAGCCCATTCTGATCAAACTCGAAAGTCAAATTCGGTCGATCATGGATGCAATAACCACTGTCCTTGCAGACCTCTAGATAGCCTTTGGAATCAGAGGCGATGTTTAACATATGCGCCGCTGCATCAGCTTGGGGCATGCCTTGGTAATTGGTATTATCAACAGGAACCAAGACGCCAAAATCAATTTCATGGTTTTCAGGCAAGTCGATCTGATCGCCGCCTTGAACAAAATGCGCGAGATTAAGCGTCAGCACGGCCTTTTCGGCATCGTTCCCTACCGCGGCAATTCCAGGTGGCAAAAGCGGCAGCAATGGCGCGAGCGGAACCTCGAACTCAAAGAACAGACCCCAATCCATATGAATAGCCGCATTATATGCCATGGTTAGTCTCGGGCCACCGGCGAAGGGTTGGCCTGAATTAATAGCTGTAAGACATGGGCGAACAATTGAATGTTGTCGGTCAGGCTCTTGATTGAAATGCGCTCATCATCTTGATGGAACTTATTGACCGTGGGGTCCGGATAAATATCCACTGGGCCAAAGTTGACGAAATTATCGACGAGCTTCAGATAGGTGGTTCCTGGTGAGAAGAACGCATAAGGGATACCCGCCGGCGCATCGGGGTGAATATCCTTATAACTTTGAACCGCCAGCTTCATGACAGGATGTTCCCCGGGGCTATAGACGGGGGGATAGTGGGCGCCAACTCCAGGGGCAAAACTGACCGCACCCCCATCAAGCGCGGCAGCGAATTTTGCATGCTTCAGGATTTCCGTGCTCGTATTGCCAAGGCCCGTGCGAAAATCAACCGCCAAAGCTACGGTGTCTTTATCCAGATCAGTTTGAACCAAACCCAGATTTGATGACGTGCCGTAATATTGTAGTAGAGACAAACCCAACGGAGCCTTTCGCAACCCACTTGGTGGGTTAAACGGGATGCCCTTACCGCTTTGGTCGATTAATCCCGCGCCATAATAATTCAGACCAAATCGACGTGTGATGAAATGAGCAGCATCGAGGTAAGCTGACCCCGGCAGTCCTTCAAGTAGGTTCAACGCCACCGCGATTTCAATAATTGCGTTGCGCCCCCCCCAGGGAACGCTGCCATGCATTGGTTGGCCTTGGGCAACCAGGACAAGATCCCCCTTAGGCATGTCTTTAGGGGCAAATTTTTTGACGAAAGCGGCATAATCCATAACTGAAAGGGCCGGTTCGTACGGAGCCGTCGCCCCGAAGATTATTTTAGATTTCCCAGACTTAAACTCGGTCACAGCCAGATCGACTGCATTCTCAAGAGCAGAACGAGACGCCGGAACATCTTTGGATGCAAAAACCGCGTATGAAAGATCGGGTACACTGTTGATGACCGTGCCGCCCGTCCACTCAACAATCGTCTCCCGTCCGGCGGCTTTTGGTGCGAGTCCCTTGAAGACGATGTTAAAGTCCGCGATCCCTTTTTCGCCCTCAATGAAATAGACCCCGTCTGGAACAATGCCGAAGTCGGGCTGTTTCTCTTTTTGGAAATAGCGGGTCAGGGCTTCAAAGCTCTTTTCTTCTTTGGTGCCCAAAATTATGCGCAGCTTTCGCTTCATCTTAAGGCCATTGTCGACCAGAAGTTTCATCCCCCAAAGGGTTGCTGCCAGCGCCCCTTTATCATCCTGTGCCCCGCGTCCCCAAACATATCCATCGGCGACAGCCCCACTAAATGGCGGGTGGGTCCAGTTGCTTTTTCCGTCTTCTTGCTGAATGACGGATGCCGAAACAACATCCACATGTATCAATACCCCCACGGTTTCAGCGCCGGCACCATATTCAAGCACCCCAACCAACCCGTCAGCGGCAAGGCGCGTCGCAAATCCGATTTTCCTGGCCTCTGAAAAAATATACTGAAGCATGTCCCTCGTGTCGGGCTTTAGTTCATAGCCGAAATTCTCAACCGATTTGTATTGGATCGTCCTGGAAAGAAAGGCAACTGCGGCGGGAGTTAGCGCCTCGGCACCGCGACGCAGGGTATCAAGCGGTATGAAATCGTCATTTGCTCTGGCTGAAGACGGCAAGAGCGTCACCAGCGCCACCAAGATTCCACCAAAAAGTAAGCCAGTTAAAGGAAACCGCTTCATAATATCCGCTCCTTACTTTGACGTGAGAAATTGTAGCCGGGAAAGAATACTGTCAACTCCATAATAGGATTGTCAATAGACATGTCTTTGTAAACACTTGAGAAATTCGACTGTTCGTTAAATCAGAAATAATACCTAGCGACATTGATTAGAAGCCATGGGCCTATTTCCTGAGACCGATTGACATTATTCTCCAGGATTGGTCGATTAGCTCATTCCAGGCCTCGGAATATACCGCGACGATCCCGTCCTATGATTTGAAGACCGGGCTGGATAACCAGTTCTCGCGGATGAGCTGCCATATGTTTTCTACCGGGTTGAGTTCCGGCGACCTTGGCGGCAAGGGTCGAATTGTGATGTTGGGCGGGAGGCCATAAATGAGCCTCAGTCAAAGTTTATTTGCATGAAATAACCTAGCCCACATTATTCATGATCGCGATCAGCTTTGATCTGAGCACACGGCTTCAGCCGGATCGACGGCGGTTTTCAGCGGCTAATTTTTAGAGGTGTTAGGGATTGACGTTCGGGGTTCATTCGG